>JAPPNK010000012.1 GCA_028818695.1 Candidatus Poribacteria bacterium | reverse complement strand
GACGGCGGCAGCGGCGAGACCGCTCCTCCCCAATCGGCAGACCGGAGCGAAGAGGACGACGCGCAGATGAGCCTGACCGACGCGGTGGAACGGCTGGAGCGGATGATGATTGAGCAGGCGCTGCGCGCAACAGGGGGCGTGCAAGCGCAAGCGGCGAAACGCCTTCGCATCACGGAACGAAAGCTGCAGACCAGAATAAAAAAATACAAAATCAAACCGTCCCAATATTCGTCCGAAGAGTAGGTCAGGCACAACATATATGTTGTATCGTCCAACATTTTTGTCTGATATTCCAACATATATGTTGGGATTGGTTGGGGCGGTTTTGGGGAGAACCCGCACGGTTGCTATGTTTTCAAAGTTGGCGCCGTATTTGCTTTAAGGGAGGCGCGCCGCAATGGTGCGGCGGAACATAGTGAAACGGAGAAGATGCGAAACGATTCGACAGGCAAACAACAGCGCGAAAGGCTTTTACCATGAAAAAAGTTGGGATTGGAGGGATGCTGGTCGGTCTCGCGTTCATCATCGCGGGCATGTTCTGGCTGGCATACCGCAACAGCGTCGAGAAGGACAACGCCGCGGATGAGACGTTCGTCCAGTCGCCCATCGTCAAGATCGACAAAACGGAGCGGGCAACGACGCAAGACAACGCAATTGAAAAGACCGAAGAAACCGAAGGCGCGGTAGAAGACGGGGCGAGCCGCGATGCAGCGGCGATCGAAGCGACTGTCGCGCCTGCAAGCGGCGAACTGTCAAAGTTGATTCCTCCTGGATACGAACGGTACGGAAGGATTGCCTACACGCGGCAGGGCAACCCCTATCGCATCAATCCTGATTGGGATACCACAACGCGCAAAGTTGATTCGAGATCATTGAAAGCAGCGCGCGCAACCCCCACGGGGCCTCCACTCTCAATTGATTGGACTCAAGCAATAGGAGGAAGCAAAATGATAGGCCCCTTCGAAACCGATTGGCGAGACCCAAGAACCTGGGAATCGTATCGAAATTTCTGGGGGTTTGAACCGCCCATAGGGAGCGGAGACGGCACGAGGCCCTACGAAGCCCGACTAGACAACTGGGGAAAACCGTTTCAGCAGTTTGCGAACTTGCCAACAGTGATGAATTACGGTAAACGCACAGGCTTTCGCCCGTCTCCAGAGCAGTTGGATCGGTTCCTGAACCTCGAAGCGAACTGGATCCGAGCGCGCCGCGCCGGCGATTCCTCGCGCGCCGCCTCGCTGCGGCAGGAGATGCAAACGCTTATGGTTTCCGCACAAGGGGAGCTTCCCGTCACCCACGGCAGTCAGATTACCAGCTTTCCGTCCCCATCCCTCCCGCCTGGTCCCGAAGGAACGAGGGAAATGGTCGCATTGGCCATTCGAAATCTTTATAGGCGTCTGGGCATCGCACATCTGTACGATTTCTACGAGAATCCAGAGTTTCGATTGAGCCGAAACCGCGCCGAAAGACCATAACAAAGGAGCCATGAACAAATGAAACGCACAACGCACATTCTCGTCAGCGCGGCCATTCTTTTCGCCGCATTCATGCATGCGGAGCCGATCAATGCGGATCCGTCGGACATAAAGAATCCCGGTGTGACGGTCGGGAGAAAACAAATGACCTCCGTACCAGAGAACGGCGTCCACTTTGCAGGATGGCGGGAAATTGATGCTGATAACAGTTGGATCAAAAGTGAAACATGGTTCTCCGTGAATGCGGATTGGGATCCGGATAACGATCCCGCGCCGGACCTCCTAATCGAAAAACCTCCTGAACTCAAAACCTACAGATTCAGGGCTTTTGCGAAAGGGCTGGGCATGCTGCAACTGAGTATGAGCACCCTTGAAGGCAACATCGATTCTGACGGGTTTGCTGTTGGCGAATTCGACAATCCCGCTGTCGAGCCAGTGGAAAAAACAAGCATGGGCACGACATGGTCGGATGCATACCTGTTGGTACACTTGGAGAAGCATGATGTGATTCAAAAGTATGCAGACTGGTACGCCAATCCAGAACCTGTCGACCTTGAGGATCCCAATTCTTGCATTCCGATCTTGCACAAAGGCTACGCGGCAGAGATCAAAGTAGGGAAAGAGATTCTGCATGCTATCGGCTCGTATTCCACCAAAATTCTCAAGGTGGTTTACGGCACGAAAAAAGATATCGAGACGGAGTTTTCCATTGGCGCGGGCGGAGAAGGCGGTTTTGGCTCAATCACCTGGGGCGAAACGGACAGCGAATCGTACGGGTGGAGCATCGAAACGGATTACAGAAGTCCGACAGGATCAAATGCGTGGGATCCTCACCCGGAAGACAAGACCCGCATTGATAACGGCTTCTTCAAAGTCGTAAGTATAGTCGATTCGCCTGGTTCTCCCGGAAAGGTGTCCCCGCACCAATGCGTACAATGTCCCGCTTGCGGCCGACCGGTGCAACACGCGAACGCCCATGCAATAGGCATGTGCCCCGTGAACGGCACAGCGCCGGGGTGCGGCAAGCCAATCTACGACTGCCCCCAGGAGACAGAGACAACGCGCCTTCATGACGAATGGCACAAGGAACGCAGCTGCACCTATCTTATCACTGATACCACTGCCTTCGGTGGCTTTAGATATCCATGCAAGACTCTATTCAGGCACTGTTCCAACCCGCATTGGAGGAATAGGCATGAAGAAGATAGACATTACGATCCGCATACCGACGGCAGCACGCCGGAGAACCCCTATGGGGATGAGGAGGAGAGCGGCGGCGGCAACGACGCTTCGACGGGGCTATCCTCCTCGGACGGCTCCTACACCGCCAGCGCAGGCGGCACGCATGAGGTGAACCTAGTCGCCGACGGACCGTATTCGCAGGTGTACTGGTATGTGAAGGCTCCTGGCGACACGGGCTACGGGACGCAGGTGGAGATTGATAACGGGGACGGCGCCGCCTCCGATGCGTCGTTGAGTTACACATTCCCGTCCGACGCCTCCGGCGAGTACACCATCACAGCGTACATCTACCGCTCGGACCTGTCGGTTTACGAGGAGAGCTACACCGTGACGATCGCCGGCTTAACCTCCTCGGACGGCTCCTACACCGCCAAGGCGGGCGCTACGCATCAGGCGAATCTTGTCGCCGACGGTCCGATCTACAATGTGTCCTGGTATGTCCGAACGCCTGGCGCGGCGACGGACACCCATATCAGTTCTTACGACGGCGACGGCGTCGTCGACACGGCGTCCATGAGCTACACCTTCCCCGCAGGGCAGACCGGAGAATACACCATCAAGGCGCGCATTTACCGTTGGAAGGACATGTCGGTTTACGAGGAGAGCTACACCGTGACAGTCGAGTCTGTGATAGGGAATACTGGTCAATGACAAAGCCGGCCGCGCTGGCCGGCTTCCCTTTAAAAACGCGGCGGGTCCGGCTGTCCGGCTCCGCCGCGTTTTTGTTTTCGAAGCGCAAGCAGCCAGTTGCCTCCAGCCGTCAAAGAAGGCTTTGCTCGTTGGTCGCTGTTGCAACGCCCCTCGTCTCTGCGTATCATGCGCTCAACATTAAAAGCAACAGCGCGATGGGACGACAATGCCGACTAAAGACCAGATACAAGCCCGCTACAACCTGCTCATCGAAGACCTGACGGAGCGCGGCGTTGATGTGAACGACGTCCGACAACGGCTCCAAAACCAGCGCATCGAAACGCCCTCATGGGGGTACGGCGACTCGGGGACGCGCTTTGGCGTTTTTCAACAAGAATGGGCGGCGCGAAACACCCAAGAGCGTCTGCAGGACGCCGCTGTGACGCATCAGCATACAGGAGTCGCGCCCTCGGTCGCGCTCCATATCCCATGGGACAAGGTGGACGACTGGGCGGCGCTCAAGCAGTACGCCGACGAGCTCGGCGTCGAAGTGGGAGCCATCAACCCGAACCTGTTCCAAGAGCCGGACTATATGCTCGGAAGCGTCTGCCACCCAGACGCCGATGTGCGCCAAATGTCGATTGACCATCTCCTAGAATGCGCCGAGATCATGCGCGTCACAGGCTCCGACATCATGAGCGTCTGGCTCGCCGACGGCACAAACTACCCAGGTCAGGACGACTTCCGCGAGCGAAAGCGGCGGCTGCTGGAATGCCTGCAAGCCGGCTACGACGCGATGCCGAACGACGCGCGCATGCTGGTCGAGTACAAATTCTTTGAACCCGCCTTTTACCACACCGACCTGCCCGACTGGGGGACTTCGCTTGTCGTCTGTCAAAATCTGGGCGACCGGGCGCAGGTTCTCATCGACACGGGGCATCACGCGCAGGGGACGAATATCGAGTTCATCGTCGCCTACCTGCTGGACGAGGAACGGCTCGGCGGCTTCCATTTCAACTGCCGAAAATACGCCGACGACGATCTCACCACCGGCTCCATCAACCCGCAGGAGCTGTTTCTGATCTATACGGAACTTGTCAAGGAAGAGAACGACCCGAACTCGACCGCCGACATCGCCTACATGATTGATCAGAGCCACAACATCAAGCCGAAAATCGAGGCGATGATTCAGTCGATCATGAACATTCAGATGGCGTACGCCCGCGCGCTCATCGTTCCTTACGATCAGCTGAAGGAGGCGCAGAGCGCCAAAGATGTGGTCGGCGCCGAGATGATCATGCAGCAGGCGAACAATACGGATGTGGAACCGCTGCTTCAGACGCTGCGCGTGGAGGCGGGGCTGGATCCGAATCCGCTTGAGGCGTTTCGGCGCAGCGGCTATCTTGAAAAAGCGGCGGCAGAACGGCGCGAAGGACCGCGCACCGGATGGGGAGCCTGATTCAGACGATGAGCGGAAAACGAACCGCCGTCTTTCCAGCTAGCTTCGATCCTGTCACGAACGGGCATATGGACATCATCCGCCGGGCGTTGGCGCTGAACCTGTTTGACGAAATCGTCCTGGGGGTCGGCGTCAACCCGGCAAAGCGGAGCTTGTTCACGCTCGAAGAACGGGTTGAGCTTTTGAAAGAGGCCGTCGGCGACTGGCAAGGTCAAGAACGCATCCGAATTCTCGCCATGGAGGGGCTGACGGCGGACTTTGCGCGCAGCGTCGAAGCCTCCGCCATTCTGCGCGGCATCCGCTCCCCGCTTGACTTTGAGTACGAGGCGCAGATGTATTTCTTAAACAGGAGGCTGGCGCCGGAGATCGACACGCTCTTTCTCTTGGCAGACCCGAAATACGCTTTTTTGAGCAGCGCTCTTGTCAAGCAGGTGGCGCAGATCGGAGGATCGTTGGACGGTCTCGCGCCGCCGCAGGTCGTGCAAAAACTGCGGCAACGGCTTAAAGAAAACCCGATCCATGCAAACGCGCATGACGCCGAATAAGAACGCGGCGGCGCGCCATGAAATTCATATGAGAAGAAACGGTTCCAAATGCCGCGCGACACCGACCTGAACGAGAAGCAGCGTCAAGCAGTCGAACATGGCGACGGGCCGCTTCTTGTGCTGGCAGGTCCTGGAACAGGGAAAACGCGCGTCGTCGCATGCAGAGTCGCGCATCTCATCGAGTCGGGGAGATGTCCGGCGGACGCGCTGCTTGCAATCACCTTCACAAACAAGGCGGCGCATGAGCTGGAAGAGCGGGTGCTGAGCCTGCTGGGATCCAGCGTCGCCGGCGAATCCTGGATCGGCACCTTCCACCACACCTGCGCGCGCATCCTGCGCGAAAGCGGCGGCGATATGGGCATCGACAGCGATTTCGGCATCCTTGATCAGGACGCCCAGGACGCGCTCATGGCGGAGGCGCTGCGCTCTGCGAATCTTGAAGTCGACCTTGTCATGCTCAGCCGGCTCCGATTCGCTCTCAGCGCGCGCAAAAGCGGAACCGCAGACAACGCAGAACCGCCGCTCTTTGAAGAGGAGGACGAAGACACAACGGATGAAGCGTTTATCGCCGCCTTCAAAGACGCGATCAACCATTACGGTGCCCGCCTCGCCGACTACAACGCGCTCGACTTTGACGATCTGATCGCAATCGCCGTAGAAAAGCTGCGCGAATCGCCGACAGTTTTGGAGCGGTACCAGAGCAAGTTTCAGCATATCCTGATCGATGAGTATCAGGACATCAACGGTTCGCAGTATGAGCTGATTAGTCTGTTGAGCGGGCCGAAACGCTGCGTTACAGCCGTCGGCGACGCGAACCAGAGCGTGTACCGATGGAGAGGTTCCGACCCTGAATGGATGCGCCGCTTTCGAAGCGAATTTCAACCTGAAACGATCGCTCTTGAGGCGCATTACCGCTCAACGCGCACAATCCTTTCCGCGGCGACGGGGCTAATCCGCAAAAGCTCTCCGCAAACGCGCCTGCGCACGGACAACCCGCCCGGCAACCCGGTCCGCGCCTATTTTACCCGATCCGAAGCGGAATCGGCTTACATCGTCAAACGGCTTATTCAAAAGCTGCATGCGGAAGCGCGTATGCCGTATCGGGACATCGCCGTCTTTTACCGGAACCACAGGACGGCTGAACGGCTTGAAGACTCGCTGCGGCGCGCAAGCGTCCCGTTTCGCCGCGCGCAGCCTGCCCGCGAACTTGTCAACGACGACGCCAACCGCGTTCTCGCATGGCTGCGTTACATCTGCTTTGGGCTGGGGGCGCATCTAGCGGACGCGCTCATGTTTCCAAATCTCGTTCTGGATGAATGGACGCGCGTCTGGTTTCAGTGGCGGGCGATGCAGGAGGGGAAGTCGTTTAGAGAGCTGGCGGAAAACCCCGCAGACGCCCCTCCGCTCACGCGCGCCTCTCTCAAACGGGTCGTCGGACGGATGCAGGGTCTCAGGGAGAAGCTGACGCAGCTCGGCGCTTCCAAAGCGGCGGCCGTCTTTTTCGACGAGCTGGAAACGCTGCGCAACCCGTTTCGGCATGAGGAGCTGGAGAATGCGCCTGAATGGGCTGACTTTCCGCAGCTCGCCGCTTCGGCGGATGTGATCGCCGCGGCGCTTCAACGCGGCGAAATTCCCTGCCTGATGGACGACGGCTCGCTGGACGCCGTCTGCGCCCAGCTGATTCTACAAAAGACGTTCGAAGATTATTTCGACAAAAAGCTAGAGAAGGCGTCCGACGATTCGGTTGAGATACGGATCGGGAATGTTGAACCTGCGCAAGAAGCGGAACGCGCCGTTTGGATCAACCCTCCCGACGGAACCCAGACGAACGCGCTCCAGTTGACCGCCCCTGAAGACTCGCCCGCCTGCGCCGCCTGGATCGCATATCGGTTGTGTCAGCGTCTGCTGGATTTGGCTGAAGAAACCCCGAACGCCGATGTCGTCGTATATGATCTGGAAACGACAGGGGCGAATCCTCGACAAGCCGAGATCATTGAATTCGCGGGCAAACGCATCTACGAGAAACCAGCATCCGACCTCCACCTTTATATACGTCCAAGGGCGCGCATCTCGCGCAGATCAACGCAGATACATGGCATTGACGCCGACACCGTGCGCAATCAACCCCGCATCGAAGAGCGCATCAGCGAAATACGCGATTTCTTCGGAAGCGCCGTCTTGGTCGGACACAACATCGTTGAGTTTGACAACCGCTTCATTGAACGGGAAATGCGGCGGCATCTGCGCGAGACCCCCAACAACCCGTCTTACGACACCTTGAAGATCGCGCGCCGGCTCTATCCGCATGTGAACCATACGCTCACTTCGCTCGCCGAGCGGTTTCAGATCGAGTATGTCGAAAGCCACCGGGCGGTGCATGACGCCGCGGCGACAGCGGAGCTGTTTAAGCGTCTGCGCCGGGAGGAGGCGCGCCGCCGCGCTCAATCGAGCCTATCGGAACTGCTGCCGTTCTTGGCGGTCGGGGCGGCATCGAAAGGCGCATGGGAGGATCCTGCGCTGGAAGCGCATCGGCATGCGGCAGCCCGCTGGCTCAAAGCGAACAAGCCGCGCGAAGAGACGCTCATGGCTTTCCCCGAAGAGACGCGCGTCGAAGCGGGGCGCTCTTTAGACGCCGCGCGGCGCTCCCCGGCTCCAGAAACGGACGACGACCGCCGATGGCAGCTGCTGAAAGGGCGCGTCCTGCGACGGGCGCAGCGGTATGAGGCGATGCGACCGGGCGCGTCGTTAAAAGATTTTGTGAACGCGCAGTCGCTGCTAGAGCCGCTGGACAACATGGACGACGCCGACGAACCGAGCGACGCCGTCTCGCTCATGACGCTCCACACAGCGAAGGGTACCGAGTTCCGCGCCGTCCTGATTGTCGGACTGGAGGACGGGACGCTGCCCTGGTTCCGCTCCATCCAGCGGCCCGAAGCGCTGGACGAGGAGCGGCGGCTGCTCTATGTCGGCATGACGCGGGCGCAGGAGCGGCTTTATCTCATCGCCGCCAGGCGCAGAGGCGGACGCGACATGAAGCCGTCCCGCTTCCTGCGCGAGATTCCGTCCAATCTGATGCGCCGCTGGTCTCCTAAGGGTTAGCGGACTCTTCATCCTCCTCGCCGTCTTCATTCGACGCCTGCCTTTTGAGACGCTCCTGCTCATCGAAGCGGCGGAAGACCTGCTCAACCTCCTCGCGCGAATGGCGTTTGCGGACGGCGTTGTAAGCGTCCTGGGCATGCCGGGCGTCGCCCGCCTTGGCGAAGGCGCGCGCCATGCCCAACAGCGCGTTCATGTAGCCTTCAGGCGTTGCCTCGGAGAGACCGTACTCCATCTCAAACGCATCCTGATACGCCTTGGCAAAGTCGGCGTATGCCGCCGCCATGTCCATCGCTGCGCCGGGCGGGGGCGGCGGCGCGCCTTCAGGACGCGGGGCGTCTGGATGGTCAGGCGGCGGAGGCGCGCCATGCGGCTCGTCCGGGGCTGCCCCATGGGGATGGCCATGAGACGACGCGCTCGGCGCGGTTGGCGTCTGCTTTGCCGCCGCATCCGGCCTCCGTTCCTCCCAGATGGACGAGTAGTTCCGCTTTCCCCCGAATATCAAATTCATGTACTTAAAAACATTCCGTTCATACACACCACGCCCATGCGGGTGTCTAAGCTCATTCGGCGGCGCAAGCGCCATCTCCCCAAAATGGCTCTCGTCATACCCGGCGCCGAGAAGATAATGCATCGCCGCGATGTCCTGCATATCCAGCCGCTCGTAGGATATTCCGATCAGTTCATGCACCCTTGTATTTGAATGGGCGCCCTTATCCGGGATAAAACGCTCCAATACCGCGATGACCTCCTCAGGATAATTCCGCACGAAGCCGCCCCCAGTTGCAAGAACCATCGTGTCCGCATCGTCTGGGTACAGCTCCATGAGTCTTCGGCGAACATCAAGCCGAGCGGTTCCCATCGGCACGAAGAGCTTCACGAACAGGGCGTCGCGCGAGGTCGGGTCTTTTGCCAGGACGCGGTCGGCGTATTCCACAGCATACGCCGGCTCTGGATGCCAAAACCAGTCGGAGGAAAGCGGGAAGAAACTGCCATATTTGAGCAGATGCTTCGCGGCGGTCAGGTCGTCCATCCCTTTCACCAGTATCTCGATCACTTCTGCCGGAGTTTCTTTATCAAACGTGACGGAAGTGGATCCGGTCAGCTCAAGAAGCTTCTCCATCGCGCGCCTTTCTTTATCCATAAAGTCGCGATTCATGGAGCTTTCCGCGCTGAATCCCGACTCATGGACATGCGTCCCGCTATCGGTCGCGGCGCCTTCCGCCGGAGATGTCCCATGTGGATCGTCTGCGCCGCGTGTTGTTGGATCGCCGGCGGAGACTCCACTCTCGGTGGAATGCCCGCCCGACTCCGCGCTTGGCGCCGACTCTGCCGGCGGCTCCGCCGCGCGGCGGGCGGTAAAAAACGCCAGCGCCGCCAGAACCAGAACCGCGCCGCCCAGCAGAGCGAGGCGCGCCCTGCGGTGTGATGAGCGTTGCGTCGTTTTCATCGTCTTGACCGTTCCAAACCGCGTTTACGGCGTCTAGGAACAGCATAACGCCTTGGCGTTAGCGCCGCAAGCCGCTCACTCCTCCTCGCCGCTGTCGTCGTTCTCCTCCTCGCTCGGCGGATGCCTTTTGGGACGTTCCTGCTCGTCAAAGCGGCGAACGACCTGCTGAACCTCCTCAAGCGAATGGCATTTGCGGACGGCGTTTTAAGGGCAGTTCAGAGGCTTCCGCTTTACATGCCGCCCCAGATGCGGTATAAATAAATAGACGCTCACCGCTTGTGGTTCATATGACGCACCTTCGCTGCCCGTTCATCGTCAAACTGGTCGAAAGCGACGCTGTTTCGATCCCAAACGACGTCGGACAGGGCGTCATGATACCGACGCAAACGCCCGTCGACCTGCCGCTGTACCGCCGAGAGGTGCGCGGCTTTCGTCAGATGACGCCCGCGCAACGCGCCCAGAGCCGACGCAACGCCATCGAAGAAGCGAAGCTCGCCTCTTTTGAAAAGTTCATTCTTTCCCTGCAGATTATCGCCGAATATGAGCCGTATCTGAGCGTCAGCGCGCTGGACGAAAAAGCGCCGCGCCGGTACGCCCTTCTCATCTCCGAGGCGCGGTGGAACCGTCTGCGCCGTCAGGCGGCTCCGACAGGCGGGCGTTCGCTCCGCGCGCGCATCGGCTCCCTTGAGTTCGATATTCTCACCCATCCGCGCCTCAACGCGAACGAGGCGTATCTTGTCGCGGCGGAAAAATACCTGCTCTATCTGCGTCCGAAGCTGGCGGAGAACGGCTATGTCGTCTCCCGCAGCGAATTCATCGACCGAATGCCCGACAGCGGCCCTCCGCTCTCCATGCGCCCTGAACGCGCGCTTCGGGAGCTGTTTGAAGCCTCGCAGACAGCTTCGACCGCCGTTGCCGGCGCGGAGAACGGCATCAACCCATGCCCCGAATGCGGGGGCAAAACCGTGCCGCTCTCTCCCGGCGCCGCCTTCTGCCTAGAATGCGAATGGGACAACCTTAAAAAGCTTTAAGCGGTCATATCCGCCGAATCGGAGGCGGGTTGGGCTTCATCATTTTCAAGTAAAGATACCCGACCAAGATGCCGCCAAGATGCGCAAAGTGCGCTACATTCATGACGGCGTATCCGCGGGCGGTCGCTAAGGCGCGCGCCGTCTCCACGGCGGCGTACACCAGCACCATGAGACGCGCGGGAAGCGGAATGAAAATAAAAAGAATGAGCCGATTCGGAAACATCAGACCGAACGCCAGCAGAACGCCCGACACAGCGGCGCTCGCGCCGATTAACGGGACAAGCGGCCACCCAAGCGCATAGGTCGCCCCCAGATGAAGCAAGGCGCCCCCAACCCCGCATGTCAGATAATAGATCAGGAAACGCTTATAGCCCCATCGCTCCTCTACCTCCGTTCCGAGCATCCACAGCGCGAACATGTTCAAGCCGATGTGCATAAAATCCGCATGCAGAAACTGGTAGGTGATGAACTGCCAGGGCCGCAACTGGCTCGGTTCTGAATTCAACGGCAGATGCCGTTCAATCGCAAACCATGCGTCGTCCAGCCTAAATATAAGGGAGAGATAGTCTGCGGCAAAGAGCGCCGCGTTCGCTATGAGCAGCCATTTGACAACAGGCGGCAGCAAGCCGCGCCGACGGCGGTAGTTCATCGGTTCATCAACCTTTCAAAGATTGCGCCCATGCGCTCAACACTTCAGCGACCTCTTTCCGCGTGAATTCGGGCGGCAGCGGCTCCCCGTTTGAGAGCATCTCCCGCACCTTCGTGCCGGACAGAAAAACGCGCTCCTGCATTCCGGCTGGGCTGGTCTTGATCGTCGCCATGCCGCCTGTCCGCAGGCAGTAGAACGAATGCTCAAAGCGCAGCGGCTCAATTCCGATCTCCCCCGGCTCAAACTGATCAAAGATGCGCTGCGCATCGTATGCGCCGTAGTAGTTTCCGACGCCCGCATGGTCGCGTCCGACGATGAAGTGCGTGCAGCCGTAGTTTTGACGCGCCAGCGCATGCAGAACCGCCTCGCGCGGGCCGGCGTAACGCATCGCCGAGGGCATGGAGCCGAGCAGAACGCGGTCGGCGGGGAAATAATGCTTTAGGATCGTTCGATAGCATTCCATTCGCGCCTCGGCGGGAATGTCGCCCTCCTGCGTCCATCCGATCAGCGGATGCAGAAACAGCCCGTCCACAATCTCCATCGCCGATTTGATGATGTACTCGTGCGCCCGGTGAATCGGGTTGCGCGTTTGAAATGCGACGACGCGCTTCCATCCGCGCTCCGCAAACGCCGCGCGCGACGCCGCAGGAGGAAGCTCCGCGTCCTCAAACAGCTCGCGCCTGGCAAACCGCAGCGCCTTGATCTCTCCTCCGATCAACGCCTCTTTTTGCGCGTAAAGCTCCGCGACGCCTGGGTGCGCCTCCTCTTCCGTGAGAAAAACCTGTTTCGCCTCGCGCCGTTTGTCGTATCCGTATGCTTCCGGTTGTTCTAAAATGCCGAGCAGCGCGCCGTCTGGAGAATACAGCGCCGCCCCGCCCGCCGCTTCAACCGTCCGCGCCTCGAACGCGGAGGCGGACAAGCTGACCGGAATCGGCCAGGGCAAGCCGTCCGCAAGGCGCATGTTTTCAACAACGTTTTCATAGTCGGCTCGGCGCAGATAACCTGTAAGAGGGCTAAACGCGCCGACGGCGATCATCTCAAAATCGCACATTTCGCGGACGCTCAACGTCAATGGGGGCAGCTCGGCCGCTTTCTCTTGGACAGCCTCCGCGGCTTCCCCTGCCGCCCGCTGAACGAGACTGCCGCCGTGAGGAGCGATCAAATCGGACATTCAATACCTTTCTTGGCGTCCATAACCGCTTACAATCTTAGCCCTGCAGACGCCCGCCTTCAAGTCTAGCGTTCTGACCTCATGCCTAAAGTTGAATTTCATCGCGAAAGAACCGCGATGCAAACGAGCGGAATCCGCAATCCGTAACAGAAACCGTCCGCCTTCTCCGCCTCTAGGCTCCGTCCAACATCCAGCGCTACAAAAACTCTGACGAAGCGCTATAATATCCTTACAAACATATGGAGAAAGCGGCGAATGACTGGCGCAAAACGAACGGTTGAAGTGTGCGACGAAACGCTACGAGACGGCGGACAAGCCGAAGGCATCGCCTTCTCGGTTGAAAGCAAACTCATTTTACTGCAGGCGTTCGACGAAATCGGCATTCATTTTGTCGTCGGAGGATGGCCGTTTTCAAACCCGCGCGACATCGAATTCTTTAAACGCGCCAAGGAACTCGATCTCAAAACCGCCAATCTCATGCCGTTCGGAAGCACGCGGCGAAAAAATCTGCCCCCAGACGAAGACCCGAACCTGCTCGCCCTCGTCGATACAGGCTGCCGATACGCGACCATCTTCGGCAAAAGCTGGACATTCCATGCGACCGAAATACTGAGAGTCTCTTTAGAGGAAAACCTAGAGATGATCCGCTCCTCCGTCGATTTTCTGACGCAGCGGGGTATGAACGTCCTCTACGACGCCGAGCATTTCTTTGACGGATACCGGCATGACGCCGAATATGCGCTCGCTTCATTGCGCGCCGCGGCTGAAGGCGGAGCCTGCCGGCTCGTCCTTTGCGACACAAACGGCGGAGCGCTCCCCTCCCAGATAGCCGCCGCCGCCGCCCAGGTCTGCGAGGCATTTCCCGATCACACCATCGGAATCCACACCCACAACGACTCTGGAACCGCTGTCGCCAACACGCTCATGGCTGTCGAACAAGGAGTCGCGCATGTACAAGGCACCTTCAACGGGCATGGCGAACGGTGCGGAAACGCCGACCTGTGCGCCATCATTCCCAACCTTGAACTCAAAATGGACTGCGACGTTGTTGGGCGGGACAATCTGCAAGAGCTGACGCGAGTCTCGCGGCTTGTCAACGAAATGGCGAACCATGCCCATAACGACAAAGCGCCTTATGTTGGACGCTCCGCCTTTGCCCACAAAGGCGGCGTCCATATCGACGCGGCGCGCAAAAATTCGCTTTCCTATGAGCATATTAAACCCGAAACGGTCGGCAACGTCCAGCGCGTTCTCATCTCCGATCAAGCGGGGCGCAGCGCCATTATTGAAAAGATCGAGAGCGACTACCCACACCTTGACAAACGCTCCCCAGAGGTTCAGCGCATCTACGAGCGGCTCAAAGAGGCGGAGCAGTTCGGATACGAATTTGAAGGCGCGGACGCCTCCTTCCTGCTGCTTGCGCAAAAGGCGATGGGGCATTTTCAGCCGGCGTTTAAGCGGGTCGGATTTCGCATCATCGTGGAAAAGTTTCTCACGCGCGACATGCGCTCCGAAGCCACCGTCAAGATACTGGACCCCAGCGGAGCCGAAGAGCATTCCGCCGCCGAAGGCAACGGACCCATCAACGCGCTTGACTCCGCCTTGCGAAAAGCGCTCGACAGGTTCTATCCGCAGTTTCAGCATGTCTTCCTTCAGGACTACAATGTCCGCGTCTTGGATTCTCAGCGCTCCACCGCCGCGCGCGTCCGCGTTCTCATAAACTCGTCGGACGGCGAGGACACTTGGGGAACCGTCGGCGTCTCCGAAAACATCATCGAAGCCTCCTGGGAGGCGCTGGTCGACAGCTTTGAGTATAAGATCTATAAAGATGAGCGCGAGCGGAAGCGGAACGGGCAGCAGACAAAATAACGCATGCCGCCTGTCGTTTGTAACGGACGCTCTTTTGCCTTCGTTCATATGGCGTAACGACAATTCATGCGTACAAACGCGCCAACACAAAAGGAGCGACCAATGGGAAACCCAGTTGTCCACTTTGAGTTCTACGCCAAGGACATAAAAGCGCAGAGCAAGTTCTACGCCGGGATTTTTGGATGGGACGCGAATGCCCACGAAGAATCGGGTTACGTCATGTTCAACACCGGCAGCGAGGAAGGCATCGGCGGCGGCGGAATTCAGATGGACGGCGAACACGAAGGGATGAAACCCTACATCACTTTCTACATTCAGGTTGACGACCTGCAGGAGAGCCTGGCAAAAGTGAACGCGGGCGGCGGACAGACGATCATGCCGCCGATGGAGATCCCCGGCTCCAAAGGGGCTGCCAGCATGGCTCTTTTCCTTGACCCCGAAGAGAATGTGGTCGGCCTCTACACGGTGAACGATCCCGACGCGGTCTGCGACGACTCGTAATGCCGCAGGGGAGTCAATTCTCCAAACGGAAAAATCGGCGCGCCGCTTCGGATGTCTTCTGGGCGGCGCGCTCAAACGATTCCCCCCGCGCCGACGCGACCGCTTCGGCTGCCGCGCGAACATAGGACGGCTCGTTCCGCTTTCCGCGCCAGGCTTGAGGCGCCAGCCAAGGACTGTCCGTCTCGACCATAACCCGATCGCTCGGCAGCGTTTCAACCGCCTGGCGAAGCTCGTCCGATTTAGGGTAGGTTAAAATTCCGCCCAAGCCAAAAAAGCAGCCCAGACCTGCAGCGCGCTTCCCCTCCTCTACAGAGCCGCTAAAACAATGCAGCAGCGCGGACGCCCCCATGCCGGACGCCTCCAGCGCGTCCAGCAAATCCTCGGAGGCGCTGCGTTGATGAATCACAAACGGCAGCTGCGTCTCGGCGGCGAGCTCCATCTGCCCCTGAAACGCGCGCATCTGATCCGCTTTCGAGGCATGATTGCGGTAATAATCCAGCCCCGTTTCGCCGACGGCGACCGCCTTTGGATGTTGAGACAGAGCGCGCAGCTCCTGTTTAACCGAATCGCTCCATGAACCCGCCTCATGCGGATGCAGACCGACAGCCGCCCAGCAGATCGAATGTTCCTCAGCGAGCCGAATCGCCGCCAGCGACGAAGCCGCGTCAATGCCGATATTGACGACCGCCTCCACCCCCGCCCTCTCGGCGCGCCGAAGTACCGCCTCTCGATCCGCGTCAAATGTGGACAGCTGAAGATGCGCATGCGTGTCGATGAGCGTCCATCCGCGCGTCAAGACACTTCCGCCCCGTCGGCGATCTCTCTCTCAAACTCCGCGATGACAAGCGCCTCTCCGTCCTTGCCCGCCAACAGCATCCCCTGCGATTCAATGCCGAAGATCGTGCGCGGGGCGAGATTGGCGACTATCACAATGCGCTTGCCGATCAGCTCTTCAGGCGCGTAATGCTCCGCGATGCCCGCGACAATGACGCGCGTTTCGCTGCCGACCTGCGTTGTCAACTTCAACAGCTTGTCCGCTTTCGGGGCCCGCTCCGCCTCCACGACGCGCGCGACGCGCAGATCAATCTTGCGGAAATCGTCAAAACTGACGACGCCTATTTCCTTCTCCTGCGCCTTCATTTTCGGCTTGCTTTCTTTTGGTTGAGAGGATGTTTTCGCTTCCGCCTCCGCCTTCATATCTATGCGCGGAAACAGCGGGCTTGCTTCGCCGATCGGTTTCCCTGCCTCTAAGCCGCCCCAGACCAGCCCGTCAAAGCTTTCCGCCGAAACCCCGAGCTGCGAGCGCATCTTCTCCACCGCCGACGGAATGAACGGCGACAGCATCGCCCCCGTCCAGCGCAGCGCTTCCATCGCATGGTAGAGAACAGTCCCCGCGCCGCCCAGATCGCCCCGCTTTGCCAGGTCCCACGGCTTCCGCTCGGACAGATACCGGTTCGTCTCCCGTATGAGCGACATCGCCTCGTCCAACGCCAGATGCAGCTGATACCGCCCCATCAACGCATGCAGCCCTTCAAGCCGCTCCGACGCAAACTGCGCAAGCGCCTGTTCGCTCTCCTTAGGCTCCCCCGCAGGCGGCGCCGCTCCGTTGAAATGCGCGTTCACAAGCCGCAGCGTTCGATTCAGCAGGTTTCCCAGATCGTTCGCCAGATCGGCGTTATATCGAGCGGCAAATGCCTCCCATGTGAAGTCGCCGTCCTGGTCAAACGGCATATCGCGCAGCAAAAAATACCGAATCGCGTCCGACCCATAAGCGTCCACCGCCGCCACCGGGTCGACATAGATGCCGCGCGTCTTGCTCATCTTCTCGCCTTTAAGATTGAGAAATCCATGCACCGCCGCCCGCCTCGGCAACGGCAAGCCGGCGCTCATGAGCATCGCCGGCCAATAGACGCAGTGAAAACGCCACATGTCCTTTCCCATCACATGCACATCGCATGGCCAGTACTTCTCGTACATCTGCTGATGGTCGGGAAAGCCGACGCCCGTCAAATAGTTGATGAGCGCATCGAACCAGACATACATCACATGGCTCTCGTCAATAGGACATGGAACGCCCCATTGCTTGTCGGCGCGCGTCACGCTGAAATCGTTCAAACCGCGCTCAATGAACGCGAGAACCTCGTTCCGCCGCGACGCAGGATACACCCAATCTGGACGGTCTCGAAAAAGCTGTATGAGACGATCTTGGTACTTTGAAAGGGCAAAGAAATAGTTCTTTTCTGCAAGCCATTCGCATTTTTTATGATGGACGGGGCAGTCGGTTCCGTCGACAAGATCCTCTTCGTCGTACTTCGCTTCGCACGAGTTGCAGTAATACCCGTTATGCTCCCCAAGGTAGATGTCGCCGTTGTCGTAAGCGCGCTGAAACAGCTCCTGGGAGGCGCGCCAGTGCCGCGGCTCCGTCGTGCGGAGCATGTCGTCAAAGGAGATGTCCAGCTTCTCCCATGTGTTGCGGAAACCTGCCGCCATCTCGTCCACATACTCCTTCGTTTCCTTGCCGAGCTCCCGCGCTTTCTTCTCGATATTCTGCGAATTTTCGTCCAGACCCGTCAAGAACCACACATCTCGACCGCAAAGGCGGCGGTAGCGGGCGAGCGCGTCTGTCGCGACCAACTCATACGAATGCCCCAAATGCGGCAGAGCGTTCACATACGGAATCGTTGTCGTGATGTAATAGGTTGAATCCATGCCGCCCTTTCCGGCTCCTATTTTGGGGACGCCCGCAGCTCAAGCATGTTGAGCGTCTGCAAGACGCCGAAAGTCAGCTCCAGCGCCGTGTCCGATTCCAGCTCGCCTCGGCTCAGCTGAATGCGCCGCGCGTCCGCCGGCGTCTGACCCAGCGTCGCGTCCAGCGCGATCCATTCTCCAACGTACGCTTCATGCCAGAAATGGTAGTAAAACCCGTCCTTCATCCAGACGACGCCCGACACAATCCGCGCCGGTATCCCCGCCGCGCGCGTCAACGCAACCGCCAGCATCGTATGCTCCGTGCAGTCGCCCGACCGTGAATCGAGCGTCTCCTTCGCCGTCGCATAACCCCTGTCGAACCGCTTCTCCTTCACATATGTATGCGTCCATTCGGAGATGCGCTTTGCCGCCTCCCAGGCGCCCTCCGTTCCGTCGACAATCTCAGCCGCCTTAGCGCGAATGTCCGGATTGTCCGCTTGAACATACAACGTTGACGACAAAAACGGCTCCAACTCCGCGCTCTTGATCGGATACGGAACCCTCTCCTGCGGCTCCGCGTCCCTCTTCACCTCTAGCGACATCCAGTCGGAATCGGCAATTGGGGTCAAGGTCTGCCGATGCGTGTTCGGCGCCGCGTCGGACAGCTCTTTATTCGGCAGCCGCGCCTCGGCGGTAAAAAGTTCTGGATCGCTCGGCGGCGCGCCTTGAAACTCCGTCTTCGTGGAGATCACAATGTCAAAACGCCCCTCAGGGGTTTCGGTCGCCTCCTTCTCTGAAGCGAGCGCCATTCGAAGCGACATCGCCCCCAACGGAATGACCGTCTCCAACACTGAACCGTCCTTGTTCAGGTAGCTCGTCACCTCAACTTGAAGCTGCTCCAATAGATAGACTATCGCAAAGGTCTCTTCGTCCTCTGAATCGATGGCAGAGACGCGGTAGGAGATCGGAGTCAGCAGTTCGTAGTTGAAGGTAAAATAGGATGCCTTGTCGCCCACTTTAAATGCGCGGTCCTGCAGCAAAAACGGTATCGCCTCTTCAAAAACCGCCCCCGCCGGCATTCCAATCGTTTTTTCGTACATCTTGCCGCCGGATAGAATGGAGAGATGCATCTCCTCGCCGACTGCGCGCCCCTCAATCCGTTTCTCGACATCCATTTCCCGACCTATATAGGAAAAGCTGCGCGGCGCGTACGGCGGCTCCGCGTCAAAACGAGCCACCCGCGTCTGTCGAACATCGACAGGGAAGCCGACGCGGCTCAACTTCATCACCAACTCGCTCTGAACGACAATCTCCGACTCAACCTGTTCGCTGTGCGTCCACATGCTGCCGACATGGATGCCCATGATCTCGAGGCGGTACCAGTCTTCCGAGTTGATCGGAACCTTCGGCATCGCGTCCAGAGCAAACGCCGTTTGCCCCGCCCCCGTCCATATCAGCGCCATTCCCAACAGTACCGCTGCCGCGTTTCGCATAATTCTCCCAATCTTACGGCGTCGACTCTTCATCTATCAGGGCGCGAAGCCGCGCGCGCGCCGACACCGCAAATGCGCCCGTCGCGTTCTGCTTCAACAACCGCTCATACGCATCAATGGCGCCCTTCCGGTTCCCGCTTTCATAGTAGAGCCGCCCCAGAGCCGTCAGCGCCTGCGCGCCCAGATGACCGCCCTCCTTCGCCAACGTCTCATACGCGGCGGCCGCGCGCTCCAGGTCGTTCGCCTCAAAGGCCGTCTCCGCCAGCAAGGAGAGCGCATCCTGCGCGAGCGGAATGCGCTTCGCCGACTCCGCAACCGCTTCGCAGACCGACATCGCCTCTGCCAGTTTTCCGTTCGCGCGCAGCCGCAGCGCGTCGGCGTAGAGGCTCAACGCTTCCGCATTGCCCGCGCCGTTGTGAATCAAGGCGATACGCGCCAGAGCGTCGTTCGACGACTCCGATTCGAGATAGGTTTCCGCGACCTTTTCATAAAGCTTTTCAGCCGCCTCATGCTCTCCTTTGAAGAACAGTATCTCCGCCGTTAGAAACTGGCGTTTCGATTCTTTTTCAGGAAAATTGGAGCGATTCTGAACCAGCGCGACGCCCGCCGACGCAAGATCGCCTAAGAGCAGATACGCCTCTGCTGTCAGAAGCGTCAAATCCTCCAGCTGCGGCTTCAGCGGCGGCAAGGAGGACGCCTCCTGCAGATGCGTCAGCGCCAGATCGGGGCGGCGCATTCCGCGCATATACGCGTGCGCCAGCCGCGCGTCCAGATCGGGATCCGACTGCCGAAGCGGATCAAACTGTATCGCCCAACGGTACGCCTCCGCGCTCTCTTCATACTGCTCCAGCGCCTCATGCGCCCGACCGACCATCGCATGACGGCGCGCGATGCCGGGCGCGGTCGGATTCAGATCGATGGCGCCCTTCAAGAAACGCAGAGCCTCCTTCGGCCGCTCCTTCTCCATGAGCGTGTCGCCAAACTCCTCCATCGTCTCGACCGAATCGATGTGTCCTGCAAGCGCTTTCAATCGGCTCATGCTCTCCTCGTACTCTTCTGCTAAAAACGCGAACTCCGCCGCTGTCATCTGCGCCGTCAAATCCTGCGAACGGTCTGCTTCCCCGCTCAAACGTTCATACTCCTGACGAAGCCGAGCCGCCGGCAGCAGCTCCTTCACCGCCTCTAAAATCGGGCGGCGCGCCGCGTAGTTAAAACCGAGCTGGCGCAGCGAACGCATATACACCTCAAACGCCTTGTCCGATTTCCCTATGATCTGGTACACATTCGCAATGCGCGTATAAAGATAAGAGAAGGAGGGCTGCAGCGCCGAGGCGCGCTCGTACTGCTCAACCGCGTCTTCAAAAAAGCCGTGCCTTTGAAAAAGATACCCCAGCTGCAGCCGCTGGCTGTATCTATCGTTCTCGGCGTCCACCGTTCGCAGCCACACCTCGCGCGCCTTTTTCCGATCGCCTTTTGCGGCGTAGGCTCCGCCAAGCGATTCCAGCAGGTTCGAGTCGCCAGGGCTCCGCTCAAGAGCCGTTTCCAAAAGACGCACCGCGTCGTCTATGCGCCCCTGCTGCTGGTACACTTCCGCCAGCTGATCCAGCAGATTTGAATTGTTCGGCGACATGCCAAGTCGTTTTGTGAGAAGCGCCTCCGCTTTCTCCGCGTCGCCCGACTCAATCAGAAGGCTCGTGAGGCGTCCGACAGCGCCGCTGAAGTACATCGAGTTCGGGTACTGCTCTATAAACGATTCATACGCCTTCGCCGATTTTTCCGCTTCCGCCCCGCCCATCTCCAGATAGGTTCCCAACAAATAGTGGGCATATTCTGCGGCGATCGTGTTTGGATAGGCGCGCATCAGATTTTCGCACATCGTCTGCGCTTCAATATACTGATAACGGCGAGTGTACATATTCCCCCAAAGAGAGATGATGGAGTAGATGTAGGAGTCGTCCGGCCCCGTCTCAACGCCTTTCGCATACGCCTTGCGGGCGTTTTCCACTTCCCCCAGCTCGCCGTAGGCTTGCCCGACGCGCATATAGATTCGCGTCAGATGCCTGTAATCAGGATTTTCGGACGCAAAGGTTTCATACGCCGCCGCCGCTTGCCGCCACTTCGCCTGGGAGTATAGCAGATCCGCATGTTTCGGCGCGCTCTCCTGCGCATACGCCGGCATGGCGGCGCCGATCAACAGCGCGCATACGCAAACGAGGCGAATCTGAACCGCATGCCAACGCTTCAAAGCAGCCATCCTGAGCCTCTCTCTGTAAGCGGCAGTTAAATATTGAACACTCCTGGGAGAACCCAGATATACTTCACCGCCAGCGTCCAGCGCAGTACCATCTTGATTGGAACGCCGAGCATGATCAAGAACAGGTTTGAGACGATGAAAAAACGCAGCAGCCCGAGGTCCGCCACTTTCGAGACGATCCAGCCAGGGATCTTTTCCATAACAGCGTCGCGCCACCGCTCCCAGTTTTCCGGACGCCTCAAATGCAGCAGCAGCCACAAAAGAAGCGCCGCCGTCAAGACCGTTGCCATTGAGAACATAAACGCCGCATAGGCTCCCAACAGCAGCAGGCAAAAGACAAAACCGGCCGCTCCCAGCGACGGAATCCTCAAAACGCCCAGGAAAATCATCGCCGGCAACTTTATTGACCAGATAAACAGGTCTAGAACCATACCTGTTAGCGTTACTCTTTCGGGGTCTGTTCCGGCGATCCAGTCGACCGTCAAGAGCGGGGAGCCTTCTCGAACCCTGTTCGTTTCTGGGTCGACAATCTCGCGCCGGCGAAGGACGCGCCTGCCGTAAAGATAGCTCATCGGAGCCAGTCCGAGATAACCCATCACCGCTGCAGCTCCGATCAAGATGCCGAGGGGCTTTTGGGCGTCAAAATGCGCCGCAACGGCGACGCCTCCTTCCATGTTCAGGGCGTCCATCAAACCGGAAACCCACGATCCGATCAGGTTCGACATATCGACGTTGTTGAGCGGAACGATCTTATGCGGGTCCCACGTCTCAAACAGGCCGAAGAAGTTCCAGCCCGGCCCCCGAAGGAAAGTGCCGATGAAGATCTGGGCGCACCACAGGACGAAGAAGCCAAAAAAGAAGACCGCAATCGCAAAGGGGCGCTCCCGAACCGTGTAGTAGCCCGACCCCGCCTCGTTCGAATCCACATACGGGATCGCAATCAGACCCATAATGATGAGTCCCGGCAGGACAACGCCCGCAAACCATGGATCAAAATAGACCAGCATTTCCTGCAAGCCTAGAAAGTACCATGGCGCTTTTGAAGGGTTCGGCGTTGTGGAGGGATCGGCCGGCTCCTCCAGCGGAGCGTCCAGAGCCACCGACCAGACCGTCATGATGACCATGACGATAATGAGCGCCAGGAACTCAAGGCGCGTCAGGTACGGCCAGGTATGCGTCTTCTCGCCGGACTGCTCAATGAGGGGAAGTCCGGCGCGTTTTCGCCGGTCGTTCTCCATTCCCTGAACGATCCCCCAGCCTGTAAAGAACGCGAGCAACGGATAGAGACCCAGAACAGGCACATTGTCCGGCTTGCTGATGATCAGCCAGAAATTGTTGAAGTCAATGTCCTGGATTGCATGTACGATGGCGTCGATCACGTATTCTTCTCCAGCGTCAAACGGGCCATACGGTCAGAAATATCAGCAGCGCCGCAACGGCGGCCAAAACAACGGCGCAGCCGACGCACCCCCAGCAGCTCCCCCGGCAGCCTTCCCGTCCAAAAAGAGCATAGACAATCAACACAACCAAGCATGCGCCGATCATCAACTCGAGCATCGCCTAAACGCTCTCCTTTCGGCATCGTCACATCGGCCCCGATATGCCGCCGTCTTTACGGACGCGCCAAAAATGAACCGCCATCAAAACGGACGCGATCAACGGGACAAAAATGCAGTGAAGCACATAAAAACGCAGCAGGGCGACCTCGCCGACCGTCGTCCCCCCCAGCAGCACAAAGCGGATGTCGTTCGCCTGGGTCACAAACTCCGGCGTCAGCGGACCCTCCGCTCCGATGCCTGGATGCGACTTTGCCATCGTTGTGCCGACCGTCACCGCCCAGTACGCCAGCTGATCCCACGGCAGCAGATAGCCCGTGAAGCTCAAAAACAGCGTCAACACGAGCAGCACGACGCCGACGCCCCAGTTGAACTCGCGCGGCTTTTTATACGACCCTGTCATGAAAACGCGCAGCATATGCAGCCAGATCGCAATCACCATCCCATGCGCAGCCCAGCGGTGCATGTTCCGCAGCAGCGGACCGAAGGAGACGTCAAACGCCAGATGCGTGATGTCTTTGTAGGCGTACTCCGGCGTTGGGCGGTAATAAAACATGAGCAGGACGCCCGTGACGGTGCAAATGAGAAACATCAAAAAGGTGATGCCGCCCATGCACCATGTAAATCGTATCTTCGTGGCGTGCCGGGCGACCGAAACAGGATGGAGATGCAGGAAAACGTTGTTGAGAATCTGCAAAGCGCGGTTGCGCCGAGTGTCTTTGTAGTCGTGCCGAAACATCGACTTCCAGACCTGCGATCCCGTGATTGAGTCTTTCAGATTCTGCCAAAACGCCATGATTCTCCTCTCGCCAGTATCAATGTTCTCATCTCAAGCAGCGCCGCGCTCAGAGCCGTTATGCGACCGGCCGCGGCGTCTCGATGATGCTCCGCGCGTCGGACCATTGCCCCTTCTCCTCTCGGTATCGCTGCGCCTTGTCGATGACGACCTGTCCCTCCAGCATCTGAATAGCCAGCTTTTCAAGCGGACGCGGCGCGGGACCTTCAAAGTTAACGCCGTACGGGTAAAATCCGCTGCCGTGGCACGGGCATTTGAATTTTCCCTCGTTCTCAAGCCAGCGCGGGGTGCAGCCCAGATGGGTGCATTGCGCGTAAAATGCATAGATGCCATGCTTGCCCGTCGTCGGGTCGTCGCCATGGACGATCCAGACGCGCTCGGTCGTCTTGTAGTTTTCATACACGCGGATGCGCCCGCTAGGATCCGGCGGGTAGTTGGAGGGCGGACCCGCCTTGAACTCCGTCGCAGGCTCATAAAGCGCGCGGGGAAAAAGAAACTTGACGAGGAGAAATAAGGAGCTCCCCGCCATACCCGCGAGCGTTCCAATCCAGCCAAACGCCTTGAAAAATTTTCGCCGACCCATCGCTCCTCCGTAAGTTTTCTAAGCCGTCCAACGTCCGTCCAGGCGCGTTGCGCGATAACCGCCGCCAGCGCATATTGTTCCATATTCCTGCCATGCGCGTCAACTGTTTTTTCTGACCCGCCCCTTAAGTTGGGACATTGCCGCGAAAGAACTGCTGCGGCCAGCGGAAAAGCCGCGCGCCGCCTGTCGTTATTCCTGCGCAAACGAGAATCCAGAGTCCAGAAGGCGACGTTCGCGTTCGCATGCCGACATGTCCCAACTAAAGCCTTTAGGTCGAAAAGAACGATATTGCCGTACGCCGCCGTATCCAGTATGATTATATACGCGATCTAGAGCACAGGAAAGAACAATGAAAGCAATGCCGAAACTTTTTTTGACGACAGCTCTCGCCTTCGCAATCGCCCTCGCCAGCTGCGGCGATACTGAAGACATCGTCGAACCGATCGATCCCGGACCGCAAGATCCCTGGGACGGACCATGGGGCATCATCTCCGTCGACAACGTTCGGTCCAGCTCCGTCAACAACACATGGTTTGTTGAAGACAATGATGTTGGCAAATTCACCAACAGCGTCGCGTTCTACGCAGAAAGCCAACGCTACGTCATCCGTCTCACATGGACCTACACATCTGTTGACGGAACTCGAATGCCGCCAGGTTCGGCCGTGGTCTATACTCAAGAAGGCTCCTACACGCGCGACGATCAAAACTACACTCTCACCTCCAATAACCCAGGCACCGTTAATGTCGCCTCCGCTATTAGGGTATTGGACAACTTCGTCGTCGGGGTCTCTTTTTTTCAGGCGGAAGGGATGAGATGGGCGACGCAAGGCGTCGAGTCCGGAACATGGAAGCGAGAAGGATCTATTCTCACCCTGACGAGCGAGGACGGGCTGATACGCGAGTATAAAAGCCGGCGCTAATACATGACGATCTGCGCGACGCCTAACCATAGAACCGCGAGACTCCGATGCGCGCTGTGATCGTTGGAGCTGGCGAAATCGGTTACCATATCGCAAAAGCGCTCACCGAGGAACAATGCGATGTCGTCCTGATCGACAAATCCAAAGACGCGCTGCATAGAGTCGAAGAACGCCTTGATCTGATGACGATACACGGCTCCGGCTCGTCGCCCGTCATTCTAGAAAAGGCAGGCGTTTCCTCCGCCGACTTCTGCATCGCCGTCACCCACGACGACGATGTGAATGTGATCGCCTCCATCGTCGCGCAGAAAAGCGGCGTCTTGACGAAGATCGCGCGCGTCTCTTCGCCGGACTATTTCTCCAATCAATCCATACTCTCCCCCTCAGACGTCGGCATTGATCTGCTTGTGAACCCTGAAATGCTTTCGGCGGAGGAGTTTCTGCGCCTGCTCTCCGCTCCGGAAGCGCGCGAGCTGGTCGAATTCGCCCAAGGGCGCGTACAGCTGATCGCCTTTCAGGTGCGCCCCGACAACGATCTTCGTAATCGCTCCATCGAAGACCTGCGCAAGAACGTCATTCGCAGAGACCTGCTGTTCGCCGCCGTCAAAAAGCCGGACGGCTCCGTCATCATACCCAAAGGGAACAATGTGATTCGCGAGGGGGACGAGCTGTTTGCGGTCGGAAGCGGCGAGAGCATCGCCCATCTGATGAGCTGCTCAGGCGCCAGCCGCATCGCCTTAGAGCGCGTCGTCATCAATGGGGCGGGGCGAATCGGCCTTGCGCTCGGTCGAATGGTCGAAGAGAGCGGCGCCAAAGCGGTCATCATCGAAAAAGACAGAGACGCCGCCCAAGCCGCCGCCGAACAGCTCGCCAAAGCGGATGTTATCCACGGCGACGTCCACGATGAAGCGGTGTTGGAAGCCGCCGCGGTGGACGCCGCGGACGGGTTCGTCTCCGTTACAGGCGACGACGACAGCGACGTCATGGCATGCGTCTCCTTCAAGAAGAAGGGCTGCCCCCGCGTCCTGACGCTGATCCAAAAGCCGCGTTATCTTCCGATCATCAAGTCGATACCGATGCTGGACGGCGCCGTCAGCCGGCACCTTGCCGCAGTCGGAGCCGCGCTCAAACTGATTCGCAGAGGCAATGTGATCTCCGTCGCCGCCCTTCATGAAATCGACGCCGAAGCGCTGGAGCTGGTCGCGCGGCGAACCGCCAAAGCCGCCGGCAAGGAGCTCTCCAGCCTCGACCTGCCGGAGGACGCGATCATCGGAGCCATCGTGCGCGACGGAACGGTCATCATTCCCAAAGGCGTCGACATGATCATGCCGGGCGACCGCGTCGTCGTTTTCTGCCTGCCGCATGCGATCCAGCCGGTGGAGAGGCTCTTTTCAGGTTAGAGGACCGGCTGTGAACAAAAAAGCTGTCGCCTACACCCTCAGCAACCTGCTGCTTTTTCTCTCCGCCGCTCTTGCCGCGCCTCTTTTCGTCGCCCTTTACTATAGCCGCGCACACGGAGAGACGGGCGTCGCTTCATTCCTTGTGTCGATCGTTGTCGCCGCCGTTGTCGGACTCGCCGGACGCATCATTTTAAAGGGAAACGCGGAGCTGCGAAACCGCGAAGGGATCGCCGCAGTCGCCCTCGGCTGGACGGTTGTCGCGCTGTTCGGCTCCCTGCCGTTTCTATTTGAAGGCGTTTTTTACGAACCTGGACGCAGCAAATTTGAGGAGTTTGTCTTTTGCTTTTTTGAGTCGATCTCTGGATTCACAACGACCGGAGCCACCGTCCTGACCGACATTGAACCTGTCTCCCATGCCGTTCTCTTTTGGAGAAGCTTGACCCACTGGATCGGCGGAATGGGCATCGTCGTGCTGGCTGTCGCCATCCTGCCGCTTCTCGGCGTCGGCGGAATGCAGCTTTACCGCGCTGAAGCCCCAGGCCCCGAAACGGATCGCCTCACGCCCCGCATCGCCCAGACCGCCAAGATCATGTGGGGGATATACGCGGCTATTTCCGCCGCTGAGTTCCTCCTGCTCTGGGCGGGCGGAATGTCCCCCTTCGACGCCGCTTGCCACACCTTCGGCACAATGGCGACAGGCGGATTCTCCACCAAAAACGCCAGCATTCAGCATTACAACAGCCTCTACTTCGACATCGTCATTCTCGTTTTCATGTTTCTCGCGGGAACAAACTTTGCCCTCCATCTGAAACTCATACGCGGCGATTTCAAGGCGCACATTAAAGACGCCGAATTCCGCTTCTACGCCGCCACACTCGCCGCCGCCGTCCTGCTGATCATGTGGAACACAATGCATCCCCCCAAGGGCGAAACGCCCCTATACGACTCGATTCCCGAAGCCGCGCGACACGCCTCATTTCAGGTTGGATCCATCCTCAGCACCACGGGCTACGCCACCGCCGACTTTGAGATGTGGCCCGCCTTGTCGCAAGCGCTTCTTGTGATACTCATGCTGTTCGGAGGATGCGCAGGCTCCACCGCCGGCGGCATGAAACATATCCGAATGATGCTGCTTCTCAAGCACGGATATGTGGAAGTGAAACGGCTTGTCATGCCCAGATCGGTGATCGCCATTCGCGTCGGCGACCGAGTCGTATCGCCTGACATTATGAAGAACATACTCGGTTTCTTTTTTCTGTTTATGGCGCTCTTCGCCGGCGCAACCTGTTTTATGACGACGCTCGGAATGGACATTGTCAGCGCCGGAAGCTCCGTCATTGCGGCAATGTTCAACATCGGACCAGGGCTTGGAACGGTCGGCCCGACCGACAACTACGCGCACATACCGATCCTCGGCAAATGCGCGCTCTCCTTCTGTATGCTGCTGGGGCGTTTAGAGCTTTTTACAGTGCTTGCGCTCTTCGCTCCGCAGCTGTGGAAACGGCGATGAACGACGCCCAGCGATCCGCCCTGCGCAGCCTGCCCGTTGTCGATGACGCGCTCAACCAGCCGGTTCTGGAGCCTTATGCGAAGCGATTCCGCCGCCGTTTTTTAAAGCGTCTCGTCCAAGAGGAAATAGAGCGCGCGCGTCAACGCATTCTAAACAGCCCCGACAATCCGCCGACCCTCTCCGCCGAAGAGGCAGCCCAATCTGCCGCAAACCGCCTTGCGCATCGGAAGCTCCCTCTCCGCCGAGTTGTCAACGCGACCGGAACGGTCACGCACACAAACCTGGGGCGCTCCATTCTGCCGAAAGCGGCGGGCGCCGCGCTCCTAACGGCGGCGCGCCATTGCGTCAATCTCGAATACAACCTTCAAAAAGGCGGAAGAGGCGACCGAAACCAGAGCGTCGAAGCAGCTTTAAAACGCCTGACGCAAGCGGAAGCGGCTGTCGTCGTCAACAACAACGCCGCCGCTGTCCTGATCGCGCTCAAAGCGCTTGCCGAGGGGCGCGAAACGATCGTCTCGCGCGGCGAGCTGATCGAGATCGGCGGCTCCTTCAGGCTTCCCGATGTGATGGAGGCTGCGGGAACAACCCTGCGCGAGGTTGGGACGACCAACCGAACCCATCCGCGCGACTACGAAAACGCCGTCAACGAAAACACGGCGCTGCTTCTCAAGGCGCACCCCAGCAACTACGCGGTTTTGGGGTTCACGCGCGAAACTTCCATTGAACAGCTCGCTCAGATTGGACGCAAGCGCGGCCTGCCGGTCATGGAAGACCTAGGCAGCGGCGCGCTGATCCGCCTAGAACAGTACGATCTGCCGGCGGAACCTGTCGCGTCTGACCGCCTTGCCACGGGCGCGGACATCGTAACCTTCAGCGGCGACAAGCTCCTCGGCGGACCGCAGGCGGGAATACTGGTCGGCAAGGAGGCTCTGATACAACGGATCAAACGGCATCCGCTCATGCGAGCCGTCAGGGTTGGAAAATTGACTCTTGCCTCCCTCGCCGCTGTCCTGGAGATTTACGAAACGTCCGCGCGTCCTGAACTGGAGCTTCCGATGCTTCGCCAGATGACGCAGCCTCTGCGGAAGGTGAAGCGGCGCGCCCGCCGATTCGTTCAGAGATGCGTTCAAGAGCTGGACGGCGTCGCCGAAGCGGCCGTCATGCCGTCCGAAGCGCAGATCGGAAGCGGGGCCCAGCCGGCGTCCCCGATCCAGAGCGCGGCGGCAACCCTCCGCCCCGTGGATCCGCGCGCGTCCGTAGAGAGCTGGGAAGCGCGCCTGCGTTCCGCCGACCCGCCCGTCGTCGCGCGCATCCAAAGCGGACGGATCTGGCTTGACTTCCGCACAATACGCCCGTCGGACGAGAGCGATCTGCTCCGCGCTGTCCGCCTTTTGAAAACGGCCCCATGAAACATATCATTCTCGGCACAGCTGGGCATGTCGACCATGGCAAAACGGAGCTCATCAAGGCTCTCACCGGCATCGAAACGGACCGCCTTAAAGAAGAAAAAGAGCGCGGACTTTCCATCGAACTCGGCTTCGCCCACTTCGACCTGCCGAACGGCATGCGCATCGGCGTCGTCGATGTGCCGGGGCATGAGCGGTTCATCGACACGATGATGGCCGGCGCGCACGGAATAGACATAGCGCTGCTGGCTGTCTCCGCCAAAGAAGGCGTCCAGCCTCAAACGCGGGAGCATCTGGAAGCGCTGAACCTGCTAGAGATACGGCGCGGCGTCCTTGTATTGACGATGCGCGATCTCACCGACGACGAGGAGACGGAATTTGCGCTTGAGGAGGCGCGCGAGACGCTGGAAGGAACCAGCCTCGCCGGCATACCGGCCGCGGCCGTCTCGGCGCGCACGGGCGAAGGAATGGACGAATTAAAACGGCTCATCGAAGAAACCGCCATGCGAGCCGCCGAAGAAGAGCCTGAAGAAGACGGCGTCCCAACGCTGCCTGTCGACCGCGTTTTCATCCTGGACGGCATCGGCGCCGTCGTCACAGGAACGCTGCGCGGCGGCTATCTCGAAGAGGGCGAGTCGGTCGTTCTTTGGCCTGAAGAGATCGAAGCGCGCGTTCGCAGCGTCCACACGCATGGCAAAAACGTTCCGCGCGCCGGCCCTGGACAACGCGCCGCTCTCAACCTTGCCGGCGTACGGCGTTCGCAGCTCTCGCGCGGACAGGTCGTTACGCTGCCGAATCACGGCAGACTTGCGACCCGCATTGATGTCGATCTGCGCATCGCCGGCGGGTATCCGCGCATCGTGGAGCGGTGGACGAGAGCGAGACTGCATATCGGAACCGCTGAAACGTTCTGCCGAATCGTTCCGCTCGCCGAGGATGCGGTGCTTCTCCCGGGCGAATCGGGAAGCGCGCAGCTTCGAACCGAAAAACCGATCTTCGCCCACCGAGGCGACCGATTCCTCATACGCAACGACTCCATACAGCGGATACTCGGCGGCGGGCGCATACTCGATCCGATCGCGCCGATCTACAAACGAAGCAGCCCCGCAAGCCCCGCAGCTCTCCAAATCATGAGCGGCGGCTCGGACGAAGCGGTTTTGCTGCATCTTCTCACGCGCGGGAACGACCCGTTTTTCCCGGTAGAGAGCCTGTCGGTCTATTTTCCGATGCGGCGCCGGCGGCGGAAACAATGGATCGACGCGCTGGAGGCGGAGAGGCGGCTGCTTCAAGCGGGCGCGTTTCTGATTGAGGCGGGGCGGTTTCAGCAGCTTCAACATGAGATTGAAACGACGCTGCAGAATTTCCATGAACAAAATCCGCTTGCAAGCGGAATGGGCAGCTCCGAGCTTCGAAACGCCGTTGAATCGCCCGTCTCTGAAACGGCGTTTGAATGGACGCTGAATCGATCCGCCGAAGCGGGCGTTATCGAGCGCGACGGCAACTTAGCCCGCCTCAGCGGCCGTCAGATCGAGTTTGACGAAGCGGCGGACGCCCTGCGCGCTGAATTGGAACGCCGTCTCCAAAACGCGGGACTCGCGGCGCCCTCGGAGGCGGAACTGAATGAGCGGTACGGTTTGGAGCTGGTGAACGCGCTGACGCAGCTCGGTACGCTTGTTAAAATCGCAGACGGGTACTGGATACACCGCTCAACCTACGAAGAAACGCTCCAGAAACTCCGCGCCGCCTTCCAAACGCAGGAGCGCATGGACATCGCGGCGTTCCGCGAGCTGACCGGTGCCTCGCGCAAATACGCGCTGCCGTTCTTGGAGCATTGCGATCAGCAGGGGTGGACGCTCCGCGTTGGAAACGCGCGCAAAGCGTCGCAGCGGTTTCTCAGCTCTCAAACGCCGTCATAGCTGCATCGGCAGAATGTTGTTCCCGCGCCCCGTCGCAAATCCGAGCGCCGACAGCAGCCCCGCCACCGCGTAATCGCCCAGAATCAACCCGAAAAAAAGCGGACGCCAGGCATGGTAGGTCTTCGGGCCGCCGAGGCGTATCGCCAGCGATTTCACCGCCCAGGCGGCAAAAAGCGACGACCACAGCACATACGGAGCCGAGCTTGCTCCGACAGCGTACCCGATCGGATGGAGCGGAAAGCCGACGAACTGATAGCGCAGAAGAAGCATCGCCGCCGTGGCGGCCGCGCCGAGGGCGACGGAGCCAGCCTCCATTCCTGAAGGCGGAACGGGCGAGTCGATCAGATTCGCCGCCCTGTTAAATGTTGTACGGGTGAACCATCCGCCGCCGTTTGCCAAGTTGAGCGCGCCCTCTGTATAGCCGAGATACAGGGTCGCGGCGTAAGAAACAGCCGCAGCCGCTAAAACGCCCCCCGCCAGCGCCAGCGCGATATGCCTGCCCTTCAATCCCATCTCCGGCCCGATGCGCGCGCCATGCGCGAAATGCGGCATCGGCAGCTGTTCCCATGCGCGCATGAGCGTATGCTCAGGCAGCGCGAGTATCGGCAGGCTGCGCCGGCCGACCGCCCTGGATCCGAACAGCAGGACGATCCAATCGGACGGGTAAAACGGCGCTTGAACGACCATCAAGCCCCCGTTCGCCACCATCCATGTCAAGACGGTTGAGATGAGCAGAAAGATCAGCATGACTGCGAGCGCAGGCCAGACCGAGGCGCCCGCCCATATCAGCAGCAGAGCCGCCCCCGCCGCGCCCCCGACATACCCCCCGACCGCCTGCCGGCGCGACAGCAATTCCCCCTCTCCCTTGTCCGATCCGAAGCCGAAGGCGCCCTTGACGACTCGGTAAAGATGATCTTTCGCCGACCAGGCAATCAAGCAGCCGACAGCGATGATGGCGCCGATCGATTGACGGCTCGCCGCCGTCCATGGGCGGATTGGAATCGAGAACGCCGAGATGATCACATACTGCGCCTTGAACGCCCAGAAAAAGAACCAGAGGCTAAACGAAATCTCCAACGGCAGCAGATACCCGATTCCGATGACGGACGGATAGATCATCGCGACAGGAGCAGGCCAATGGTTCAATGTTCCCCATGGCCGTCCGGAGATTCCGCGCGTCAAATGGAAGCGGGTCGGTATTTCGGGAACGGCGGGGTTGATGTCATGCAGCGCATTCAGCCCATGGAGAAGGATCGGAATGAGCGCGCCCAGCCAGAGCCGCTTGTCGTAGAGAAGACGCGGAAGCAGACGGCCTGCGTTCGACGAATGCATCAGCTCCATCGGAACGCGCGCCAGCGGAAACGAATACCGTTCGCGTTCAACCCACGGCCGGCGCAGCAGAACGCACAGGCAGTATAAAGACAAAAAACAGAGCAGGACAAACGCCGTCCAAAATCCGAGCGGTTTGAGCCACGCTTCCCATGGAACGGCGGATCCGTCAGCCGACTCAAAGAATTTGCGCGCCGCTTCGGCGTCTGAGACGCGCGCCCAGCTTGGAATTGCCTCGTTCAGCAGGGCTTCCCAGTCGTTCTCCGGCGTTTTGAAGTAAGCGGTCGATGCGAGCAGCGGTATCAGGAACGCCGTCAACCCGCGCAGAGGCAGGACGCTCGCAATGGCGGACATGATCCAGATGAACGCGAGCTCGCCGGAGCGCAGGCGCGCCTTGGGCGTCCATCTTGCGGCGGCGGGATTCCATATCAGAACGAGAAACGCCAGCAGCAGAAGCGGAGCCAGCGGAAGATTGCCCCCAAACGACGAATTCCGCAGAACATAATTGTTATACGGGGCTAACGCGCTCTGAACAGCGACCCACGCAAGCCCGATCAGAAAAGCGCGCAGCGTCATGTCAAATGAAACGCGGCAGTTTTGCGCCGTATCGCCATGCAGTTTCCAACGCCCCTGCCGTTCAACATGTCCACTGCCCTAACGCAGAATCACCAGCTTTCCGAAGCGCTCTTGCGCCTCTTTCTGATCAAAATGCCAAGATTCCATTCGGAATTTATAAAAGTACACGCCGTTCGCGAGCGTCTCGCCGTCGTCGGAGCGGCCGTCCCAGCGGTATTCATTCTTGCCGCGTTCTGCCGGGGCGTCGTCAATGGTCTTCACCAGCCGACCCGCTGAGGTGTACACGCGCACGGTGACCGATTCAGCCGGCTGCGTCAGCGCATAGGTGAAGAAAGTGCCGCGCGTGACAGGATCGATCGGGCTGAACGGATTCGGCGCGTTCAACACCCGCCCAATGAGGCGCGTCGGCTCTTCAACGGCAAATTGGAACGGCGCGTTGGGCTGGCCGCTCAAATAACCTTCGTTCTCGGTCACATCCTGAAACGACGCGCGGATCTCATACTCGCCGTTCGGCAGGTTGGCTCCCCATGAGATGCGCGCCGTCTTCGGGTCGGGCCGCTGAAACTCATACGCGAGCGGCTCTGGAGTTTCCCCCTCTTCGCCTTTTCGCGCCACGGTCAATTGAAGTGAGCGCATGTTTAAAATGTGATCGTCGTTGATATGCAGCGTCAAGGTCTGCGGCGTCTTCGTGAAGATATGATTTGGGCTGACGGCGCCCTGCTCGCTGTGGAGAGCAATCGTCGGCGGGTCAAAATCGGGCGGGCGCTCCACCTTGAAGTTGAACTCAGCGCCTTGCGCCTCCAACCCTGTCAAGTCGACCGCGCGCAGCTGAAACGCATGCTCCCCGACATACAGCGCCGGCTCCATCCGCAGCGAGATTTGAACGATCTGGCTTCGGTCGAGCGAATACTGATCGGGAGGAACGATTTGAAAATCGGCGGCGCCGGGAGCTTTATGCAGCAGCTGAATCGTGTGCGGGTCGATGCCGTTCGGGTCGGTTATCAGAAAGGCGATGTCCGGCTGCGGCTCAATGACGGAGCCTTTCGCAGGCGTCTCGTTGTCGACAAAGATCTGAACGGCGGGCGGTTTCAGGTCCTTGTCCCGCATGAGCGTGAAAATGCCGACGGTTTCAGTGTTGCCGCGTACCGTCATCGCCTGCCCGATGCGCGCCCGCGCAAGATCGCCAAACTCGAACGGGCGGTTGCCCTTAAACGCCTGAAACTTGAGGCCGATATGCCCAACATTGATCTCCGGCCCGTTGACAGCGCCGTGTATCGTGCGCCCTGACGAATTGATGATCTGAGCGCCTTGTCCGTCCCGTATCTCATACATTGTATCGTTGATGAAGAAGACGAACCAGTCCCCGTAGGGCGCGTCTTCAACCGTCACATTGGCGCGCAGATTCAGCGTGACAGAGCCGTCGCCCGCGTTTGAATAGCGAATATTCTTCGCATGAACGATTCCGTTCTCGCTGACCGTCTCAAAGGTGAGAACATCCCCCGGCTGCGCAGGCGCGGACGCGGCAGAACTGGGCCCTTCAGGGTCGATGTTCCTGATAAGCATCCGCCGCAAATACACATTCTCGTTTTTATACGGCACATCCAACATCCCTGGAACGGAGAGCTCAGTGTAAGAATGACCGCCCCTTTCGCTAAGCATCACAATATATTTATGATGCGAAATGAACATGACCGCCCATTTCCCAATCCGTCCAATCGTGCTGTCCACCTCAATATCCCCATGGAAGCGCAGGTTGGAGCTCTCTAGGTTGTTATACAGCGGCGGCGTGATATGTACGCTCTCGATCGGCTGCCCGTCCTCTCCCCGGTCAAGCGTTGACGGGATGCGCCGCCATGCCGCCAGCTCCTCGTCCCACTGGTATACGCTGACGAAGTTCAGAGCCTCCTTGACCGCCTTATCATGGCTGGTGTGCTGCGGAATAGACCACTGAAACGGGTTGAAAGGCAGGTCAAGGTCGCGCGCGACATCGTCCTTGAGAGCCTGATAGTTGAAGCCGATGCGCAGCTGCGCCGGCGCCTTGAACATGGTTTCGCCGGACGTCAACTTCACCTCGAAGGCGGTCTTGTCGTTGTTTCGGATGCGCTGGTATTGAGCGCGTCCATACGGAGCGTCCGGCCCTTCCGATAAATCCTTCTCCATCGGCGGAAGCAGCGATATCGACAAGGTTGTTGGAGAAGGCGCCGCCTCTTTTGGAACGTCGATAAAGAACGTCCGGTCAAGGCTGTATGCGGTGATGTCTTCCTCTCCGATGTAAAAGTCGCTCACTTCAAACGGCTTGAAGGTGATGTTGTCCATTTCTCTCGATTCATAGATTTTCCCCGAGAAGGCGTCCGCCGGATCGTCGGGCCTTTCAGGGTCAACCCAGACAGTGATGTCGTGAGAACCGGAGCTGAGCGGCTTTTCAAGAGGCAGAACGATCGGCGCCTGCTCCCATTCGCCCAAGGCGGGATCGCCCGGCAGCCACTGGTCGGGATAAACGATCGTTTGGGCGAGGATCTCAGGCGGCGGATCGTCGTCTAAAACGCGGTTGCCGTCGACGTCTGCCGGACCTCTGATGATCAGCACCTCAAACGGAATTTCAGGCCGATGATCGCCCAGGTTCACCACCGTCGTCCTGAAGACCCACTTTTGCAACTCTTCGTCAAACCCGTAAGACAGCTCCGGTATGCGCGTCGATCCGATCTGCCGTATCGCCAGATTCGGTCCTTCGGGCATACGGAACCGCTGCGTCTCCGATACGACTTCAGGCCTTCCTCCCGCGTCTTCAAACCGCACATAGTAAAGAATGCTTCTGCCGAAACGCGGCAGCGGTATGCCTTCAACCGATTCAAACGCGCCGCCTTCTTTCCGGGACATGGGCGTCTCGTTCCATACGTGGTCTTCCGTATTTTTCCAGTGCGCTGTGACTTTAGAGATGCCGTCCGGCCCTTCGGGATGTACCGCCTCGGCGAAGATATAGAGCGAATCCTCCTCCCGCTCGGCGCTAACCGACAAGATGCGCGCCTGCCCTATCGAAAACCAGACGCCGCCAACGGCGGTCTGTTTCCCGTCATGCGACTGCGCAAAAACGCGCGCCGCCGCCTCCCCCCATGAGGACAGGTCGGCGGGGATCGTCAGCTGCGGGCTGTCCAGAAATTCCCCCCCGATCACCGGAACGGTATGCTCAACAGCGGCGCGGTCGTTGTTCGGATACGGGTCAAGGTTGTTCGGAAAATCAAGTTCGATCCGCATCTGTCCGTCAAAATCGGCAACCTTCATCGGCGGATCAACCGCCATGTTCAGAACCGCGCCTTGAAGAACGCGCAGCTGCTGCTGCGGATCAACCGCTTCGGGCTTCACCTTAACTTCAACGCTAAAGTCAGGCCGCTGCAGCTGCATCGCCGGGTCTCCAAACAGCGTGTACTGCATCAGCCCAGGCTCACAGTACCTGCTCCGCTCAATTTTCGCAAACAGATCCGCTTCCACCTTCGCCACGGTCAGCAGTTCGCCGATTCGGTTGGAGGGATGATGAAAAAGTATTGGAAAAAAGATGTTGTCGAAGTCGATATTGCAGTTTGCGTAGGTTTTGCGCGTCGCGCCAATCACCCCCGAAGCCCCGGCTCTGCTTCGCAGAAGAAACTCTTCCCCCATAGACCGCTGCCCGAGCTGCTCCGGCGAGTCGAAGGCGTTGATGAGGCATGTTGTGGCGATGACGACCGGCTGCCGAGCGCCGTTGCGCATGCGCAGGATGTCCTCGGTCCGCAGGATGTCCTCGTCCGCCCAGACGCTGCGCCCCCCATGCCCCGCATACTCCAAAAGCAAAGCCCCGTCGGAGACCGCCTCAATGATGCGCTCCCTGGCTTCGCGGCTGGACGGCAGGGTCGCCTCTTCGGGCGGGTCCCACTTCCCGTTCGAGGGCGCCTTGTCCCGCAGGTAGATCTTCTCGACATCGTACCCCGGCGGGGTGTATTCGCGTATCAATTCCTCTCGGCTGGTTCGGAACACATGGTCGCCGTTGTGGGTGGTGCTGTTGTCGGAAATATGAATCACTTTGGAGCGCCATTCGGGACTGGGGCCGCTCTCCGTTTCGTAGGCGATGATCTTCTGAATGACCGAGCGCAGCTCATTGAGGGTGTGGACAGGCAGACGCCCAATGTGGAGGTCGGGAACAGCATCATCCCCTTCGATGGTGGCGAAGCGGTGGTCCATCGCCGTCTCTCCGCCGCCTTCAAGCCCCCCGTCCGACCAGCCATGGATTGTCGGAACGAAGTTGGCGTACCCTTCGGCGATTTCAGGGTTGATTTGGCGCATGAAATAGTCGGAGTTCTCGCCCTTATAGTTGTAATGCCCGTCCCCGACAAGCAGCACATATTCAGGCGGAATCTCCCAGCTCTGGTACGCGGTGCGCAGAAAGGTTTTGACAGCGAAGGGGCTGAAACGCCCATGGTTAAAATCGTTGTACAGGTCTTCGATGTTCGCAACGGCGACATGGAACCCCTGCCGCTCCCGATGCTCCTTCAGCGGCTCCAGCGCCTCCATGAATTCAGGGTGCGCGATGATGAGATAGTCCCCCTTGATCGATGGGCTGCGAAGGCCGCTGTGCGGCGCGGGCAGTACCGCGAGAGGCTGTTTGACATCCTCAAGGCGGACGACGGCGTACTTGGCGGGCGTACCTTGGCTGTCCTCAAAAGAAATGGTGTAGGTTCTCGGATCCGCCCCCTCCAGCTGCCGGTCAAGATTGTTAAACTTCGCCTCTAGCCCTGTGAAGCCGATGCGGTACGCCAACGGAGACTGCGTCGGAAACCCCCGAATCCTAAAGACGACAGGTCCCGATTCAACGACGGGATACAGCCGATCGGAGATATACGCCCCCCTCGGCTCTACGCGCGAGTATTCTAACTTTCGCCAGTAATCGATCTCATACCAGTCAAGCAGGATGTCGTAGTTGTTGGCGCGCAAATCGGTGCCGTTGTCGTCGTTCGATACGAAGGTGAAGCCCGTTTTCTCGGCGATAAAACGCTGCGGAAACGTGAACTCGCCGTATTTCGATTCCTGCCCCCTCCAGTTCAGCGTTCCGATGCGGTTCTGCCCGATGTAAATCTTGAACTCATGCGGGTCTTGCGAGTTCTGCCCGCCATGTAAAAGGATCCGAAAAACGGCGGGTTCCGAGATGTCGTTCGCTTCGTCGGACAGGTCGTACACAACAGGCGTTTTCCGCGTGACTCCAGTGAAACCCGTCCAAAAATAATGGTCAATCTGGTCGTTCTGCTGACTTTCGAGGTTGTGATGAAACACATTCTCTTCAAAAAAGCGCGGCGCGCGGAACGCTCTCGGCTGCGGCGCGTCGAGCGTCTTCGGCTTGCCGTCCAGCAAAATAGGGCGCCGCCCCTGCTTCTCGCCCCATTCCAGCATATAGGCGTTCGTCAGACCGAATCGATTGTGCGGAACGCGCTCGCCGTAAAACAGCAGCATGTCGTTCCCATCGAAGCGGGCGTTCTGGTTCTCGTCGATCACATCCACGGCGATTTCGTTCCCCAGCCGCATCATCCGGAACGTGTTCGGATCGATCGTTTCAGGGTCGACGCCGGCGCTGCGCAGCGCGTTCGGCGAGAGGCGGTAGAGCGCCGTTTCTAAGACCAGAACTTTGACGCGCCTTATGTCGCCGCTCTCCTGCGTCAAGGCGGGAGCCGCCCGCGGACGAACGCGCCCGACCCGCCAACGCTCCGCCTGCCGGCTGTTGAGAAGAAGCCGTTCAAACGCCGCCGTCATCGCTTCGGAACGCGGCATCCGCTCCTGTATGCTCGGCGAACCGGACGGCGCAGCCCCGAACTCAATGCGGACGAGCGCCGTCTCCGTGACGACAAGGTCGGAGCCGTCCACAGCGGCGGGGCGTATCTGCAGCGCGCCGAGGTACTGGTCGCGGAAGTAGCCGACGGCGCGCACGGCGACTAAATCGGGGCTGTACGTTTCAGGCAGACCCTGCGCCTTCGGAAACCGGGTGAGCGGAACGCGCCGCGTCGTCTTGGAGAGAACGACCGCTGTCGGCTTAGAATCAGGGGGAAGGGCGAGCGCCGCCGCGGCGTAGGGCTTGCCGGGGACGGCGCCGTCAAAGGTGAACGAGCCGCCGCTTTCGCGCAGATTGTTCAGCGTGAATTCAATGTTCAGTCCATGGCCGTCGGCGCCGGCGATTCGAATGTCGGCATAGGCGAATGCGCCGCCTCCGCAGAGAAGAAGCGCAGCCGCCCAACAAAAAAGAGAGCGCATATAGCGTCCTTTGTTGAGGCAAGTTGACGCAATGATGATACTTGATCCGGCGCGCTCGGTCAAGAAGCGTTGAGAGGCGAGCCGTTGCGCAAACAGACGGCGTTTGGCATACTGCACAAAAGCGCGTGGACAGACGCGCTGAACAGCATATTGGAATCGCAGGAAAGGCGAGCTGTGGCGCAAGATTTTATGCCCAACTGCCTCTACTACGGCGACTGCCTCGACTGGATGCGCGAATGGGAGGCAGACTGCGTCGACCTGATCTATCTCGACCCGCCGTTCAACAGCAACGCGAACTACAACGTTCTCTTCGGCGCGAAGGGCGACGGAAAAGCGCAATACCGAGCCTTCAACGACACATGGCACTGGGACGACGCCGCAGCGGAACGGTATGCGAAGTTTGAGAACGCCCCAGCGCGCCCCGCGCATGACGCGATGGTCGGACTGCGCCGCATCATCGGCAGGTGCGGAATGCTGGCGTATCTGACCTATATGGCGGAACGGCTGGAAGAGATGAGCCGCCTGCTGAAACCGACAGGCTCCATCTACCTCCATTGCGACCCATACGCCAGCCACTATCTTAAGATCGTTATGGACGCAGTTTTTGGGGAGAGGCATTTCCAAAACGAGCTCGTGTGGTACTACAGCGGCGGTGGAGCGTCCAAGAAACGGTTTGCGCGCAAGCATGACACGATCTTTTTTTATACAAAATCGAACCGCTGGACGTTCAATGTGGACGAGGTTCGCGTTCCATACAAATGGACAAAGGGACAGCGGCGAGCGGACGGTTCAGAAAGAGACTATGAGAAAGGCAAACTGCCGGATGATGTAATCGCTCTCAATTCGATCATGCCGTGGGCAAGCGAGCATACGGGTTACCCTACTCAAAAGCCGTTGAAACTGCTGGAGCGGATTGTCAAGGCGTCGTCCAATGAGGGCGATCTTGTGCTGGATCCGTTCTGCGGCTGCGGCACAGCGGTTGATGCGGCGCGTCGTCTCAAACGCCGCTGGGCAGGCATCGACATCAGCTCCTTTGCGATCGATCTCGTTCGGAAACGCCTGAAGGATGAGTCGATACCGATCAAAGGGATTCCCGCCGATCTGGAGTCGGCGCGCAAGTTGGCGCGCGAGAAGCCGTTTGAGTTTGAATCCTGGGCGGTGACGCGCCTGCCTGGGTTCGCGCCGAACACGAAGCAGGTTGCGGACGGCGGCGTCGACGGGCGCGGCATGCTGTTCGACCAGCCGGACGACTGGGACTCGCGTCTCGCTCTTGCGCAGGTGAAGGGCGGGAAGTTCAGCGCCAGCGCGCTGCGCGACTTTATCGGCGTCGTCAACAACGACAAGGCGGCGATTGGACGCTTTATCACATTGGAACCTGTCGGGTCTGCGGATGCGAGGTCGCGCGCGGCGGAACAGGGAACGATTGCCGTCCGCGGTCAATCTTACCGGCGGCTGAGCCTCTGGTCGATTGACGACTACTTCAACAACCGCCCCTGCCCCCTCCCGCCGATGACGAATCCGTACACGGGCAAGCTGATGCAGCAGGGGCTGTTTTAAGCGGAAGGCTAAGAGCGCGCGGCGCCGCTCTCGTTGACATTCGCTGTCGGACATGCTAGGTTTTAGTGTGTTGATTGGAGCGGCGGTATGAACGAAAGACTGTCTCGCGTTATTCCGAGCTCGGCACAGTTTGTTCCGAGCCTGGCACAGTTTAACGAAAAGCAGCAGTCTCTCGTTATTCTGAGCCCGGCAAAGTTTCTGGAATTTGGGGCAGATCCGTATCTGTTCCGCGACCTTCCGAATGAGAGTGCGGATAACAGGTCATACAGCGAACCTGATGTCCAGGACAGCCTAAGACGCGGTATTGTCGCATACATGAAAGGCGATTTTGATGCTGCCATAAAGGATTGCAACAGAGCCATTGAGATCAATCCAAACTCTGCCGAAGCCTATAACAATCGTGGTCTTGCTCATGCCAATAAAGGCGATCTTGATGCTGCAATCAGAGACTATACCAAAGCGATTGAACTGGATTCAAACGATGCCTATGCCTATCACAATCGCGGTCTTGCTTACGCCGTAAAAGGCGATTTTGACGCCACCCTCAAAGACTCCAGCAAAGCGATTGAACTGGAGTCAGACAACGCCTTCGCTTTTTATTTGGCTCGCGGCTTTACCTACGCGCAAAAAAGCGATTTTGACGCCGCCATTAAAGATTTCAACAAAGCGATTGAGTTGAACCCAAACTCTGCCTATGCCTATCACAATCGCGGCGCAGCTTACATCCAAAAAAGCGATTTTGACGCTGCTATCGAAGATTACACCAAAGCGATTGAACTGGATTCAAACGATGCCTATGCCTATCACAATCGCGGCAACGCTTATGGTAAAAAAGATAAACTTGACAAAGCCATCGAAGATTTCAGCAAAGCGATTGAACTGGACTCAAAATACGCCGAAGCCTATCGCAATCGCGGCATTGCTTACGAGAAAAAAGGCGATATTGAGGCTGTCATTGAAGACTCCAGCAAAGCGATTGAACTGGATCCGAGCTCTGCCGACGTTTATAGCATCCGTGGCAGTGCTTATGCTGAAAACAACGATTTTGAGGCTGCCATCAAAGATTACACCAAAGCGATTCAACAGGACCCAAGCAATGGCAAAATCTACTATAATCGCGGCGGTGCTTATGCCAGAAAAGGCGATTTTGATGCCGCCATTGAAGATTACACCAAAGCGATTGAATTGGACCCAAAATACGCCGAAGCCTATCACAATCGCGGCAGCTCTTATGCTGAAAACAACGACTTCGAGGCGGCCATCAAAGATTATTCCAAGGCGATTGGACTGGAGCCAAACGATCCCGACGCCTACCACAATCGCGGCTGCACTTATGCAGATAAAGGCGATTTTGACGCTGCTATCGAAGATTTTGATAAGGTGCTTGAGCTGAAGCCGAACAACGCCATCGCTTATCTCATTCGCGGTGAAGCTTACACCCAAAAAGGCGATTTTGACGCTGCCATCGAAGATTTTGACAAGGCGCTTGAGCTGAAGCCAAACGATCTCGGCGTCTATAACACTCGCGGCTTGGCTTACGCCCAAAAAAGCGATTTTGACGCCGCCATTGAAGATTTTGACAAAGCGATTGAACTGGACCCAGACAATCCAGACAATGCCGGCCTCTATATGAATCTCGGCAAGGCTTATACCCATAAAGGCGATTTTGACAGAGCCGCCGATGGCTATGGTAAGGCGATACAGCTGCAACCTAATTTCGCTGATGCATATCTTCAGCGCGGTCTTGTTTACTGCGCTAAAGGCGAAATCGACAAGGCGATTGCGGACTACACCTGCTTGCTAGAGATGCGTCCGAAGGTCGCGCATCACTTCTACATACGCGGCGAGACGCGCCTGCTGGCAAAAGATTGGGAAGGCGCGCGGGACGACCTGTCCGCGTCGCTCCTTCAAGGCGTGGACGTTGCCGCCGCATTTGAGGAGACCTTCGGAAGCGCCGCCGCCTTTGAAGAGAAAACAGGCGTTCGTTTGCCGACCGAAATTGCGGAGCTGTTGCGGCCGCGGGAGGGCGTCCCGTTTGAGATGGACAAGGACGCGCGCGTCGCCTTGGCGATGCGCTATTACGCGAACGGCGAGTTGAGCAGCGGGCTTGCCGCCCGTCTTGCCGGCGTGCTGCGTGAGGATTTTTGGTATCTCATGGGCGATTACGGGCTTTCTCTCTTTAAGATCACCGATGACGACGACGGGCTTTGAATGTCGGTAGGTCCTGTTGTCAGCGACAATAGCCCCCTTGTTTTTCTGTGGAGGCTCAATCTGCTTTCTCTTCTTCGGGATCTTTATACAGAGGTTTTGATTCCTCGCGCTGTTGAAGAGGAGTTTCTTAAAAAGTTTTCAACTGCCCGCCGGGAGACGCTTGACAGCTCCCCATGGATCGTAGTTGTTGATTTACAGGACCCGGAAAAAATAGCGGAATATCCGCTTGATAAGGGAGAAGCCGCGGCGTTGGTTCTTGCCGACGAGAAAAAGGCGCGTCTCGTTCTCCTTGATGAGGCGGAAGGACGGAAGGTAGCCAAAGCGCGCGGATTCACCATCACGGGAGTATTGGGCATTTTGCTGGATGCAAAGAAGAAAAGTTTGATTGACATGGTTGAACCGAATATCATCGCATTGGAGGCAAGCGGAAAGCGTATAAGCAAATCGCTCCGCTATAAAGTTCTGAAAGAGGCGGGCGAGGCAGACTAACGAACAAGGCGCGTTCTTTCTTGCCCGCCCGTCGGGGCATGTCATGATGCGGGGCATGTTATGAGCGCGGCGAGGAGAAAGCCCATGGGCAAACCGCTAAACGACGCCGAGGCGTATCTTCAGCGCGGCAACGCTTACCGCGCCAAAGGCGAAATCGACAAGGCGATTGCGGACTACACCTGCTTGCTAGAGATGCGTCCGAAGGTCGCGCATCACTTCTACATACGCGGCGAGACGCGCCTGCTGGCAAAAGATTGGGAAGGCGCGCGGGACGACCTGTCCGCGTCGCTCCTTCAAGGCGTGGACGTTGCCGCCGCATTTGAGGAGACCTTCGGAAGCGCCGCCGCCTTTGAAGAGAAAACAGGCGTTCGTCTGCCGGCAGAGATTGCGGAGCTGTTGCGGCCGCGGGAAGGCGTCCCGTTTGAGATGGACAAGGACGCTCGCGTCGCCTTGGCGATGCGTTATTACGCGAACGACGAGCTGAGCAGCGGTCTTGCCGCCCGTCTTGCCGGCGTGTCGCGCGTGGATTTTTGGTATCTCATGGGCGATTACGGGCTTTCTATCTTTAGCGTCGGCGATGACGACGAGCTTTGAATGTCAAAAGGTCCTGTCGTCAGCGACACCAGTCCGCTTATATCGCTGTTGGAAATCAAGAAGCTTTCTCTTCTTCGGGATCTGTATACAGAGGTTCTGATCCCTAGAGCGGTGGAAAACGAGTTTCTTGATAAGTTTCCAACAGCCTCCAGGGAGGCGCTTGACAACGCCCCATGGATCCGAGTCGTTGATTTACAGGACCCGCACAAAATAGCGGAGTATGCGAACCTTGATCTAGGAGAAGCCGAAGCATTGGTTCTTGTCGACGAGAAAAAGGCGCGTCTTGTTCTTATGGATGAGAATAGAGGACGGAAGGCAGCCAAAGCGCGCGGGTTTATCGTCAAGAGAACGTTAGCCCTTTTGCTGGAGGCAAAGGAAAAAGGCTTGATCGACAAGGCGGAACCGTATGTGATCGCATTGAAAGAAAGCGGGATGTATATAACCGATTCGGTCATCCGTCGAGTTCTGGAAATGGCAGGCGAGGCGGACTAACGAACAAGACGCACTCTTTCTTGCGCCCTCCGCCGCTGCGTTTGACATCGCCCGCCTGGCGCGCTACCGTAGAATCAACCGTTTTGAGAAATTGAAGCGTGGAGAAAGTCCATGGGCAAACCGCTAAACGACGCCGAGGCGTATCTTCAGCGCGGCAACGCTTACCGCGCCAAAGGCGAAATCGACAAGGCGATTGCGGACTACACCTGCTTGCTAGAGATGCGTCCGAAGGTCGCGCATCACTTCTACATACGCGGCGAGACGCGCCTGCTGGCAAAAGATTGGGAAGGCGCGCGGGACGACCTGTCCGCGTCGCTCCTTCAAGGCGTGGACGTTGCCGCCGCATTTGAGGAGACCTTCGGAAGCGCCGCCGCCTTTGAAGAGAAAACAGGCGTTCGTCTGCCGACAGAGATTGCGGAGCTGTTGAGACCGCGGGATGGCGTCCCGTTTGAGATGGACAAGGAGGCTCGCGTCGCCTTGGCGATGCGCTATTACGCGAACGACGAGCTCGGCAGCGGTCTTGCGGCGAAGCTTGCCGGCGTGATGCGCGAAGAGTTTTGGTATCTCATGGGCGATTACGGGCTTTATCTCATCACCGTCACCGATGACGACGACGGGCTTTGAATGTCATTAGGTCCTGTCGTCAGCGACAACAGCCCGCTTGTCGGGCTGTTCAATCTGAATCTGCTTTCTCTTCTTCGGGATCTGTATACAGAGGTTCTGATTCCTAGAGCCGTTGAAAACGAGTTTCTTCGATGGTCTCCAATTGCCCGCCGTGAGGCGCTTGACAACGCCCCATGGATCCGAGTCGTTGATTTACAGAACCCGCAAAAAACAGAGGACGGTTATAGACCTGGCGATGGGGAAGCCGCGGCTTTTGCTTTTGCCGACGAGAAAAAGGCGCGTTTCGTTCTTATGGACGATAAAAAAGCGCGGAAGGAAGCCAAAGAACGCGGGTTAATCGTCAAGGGGATTGTCGGCGTTTTGATGGAGGCAAAGGAGAAGCGTTTGATTGACAAGGTTGAACCGCATTTAATCGCATTGAAAGACAGCGGAGTGCGTCTAGGCGAATCGGTCATCCGTCTAGCTCTGGAAAAGGCGGGCGAGGCAGACTAACGAACCAGACTTGTTCTTCCTTGCGCCCCCCGCTCCGATGCGTTACGCTGTATCGGCAATCGGTTCGTTATGGAGGCTTTTTCGATGAAAATGACCGACGAGGAGCGTTTTCGTTTTGACCTGAACGGGTATCTGCTGCGTCCGGCGATTCTGTCCCAAGACGAGATCGACGCGATCATTGACCAGATCGACCGCATCAAGCATGACCCTGAATCGCTGCCGCCTGAACATCGCGCCGTGCCGGGCGGTCCGTCCAGCGTGTTGATTGATCATCCGATGGTGATCGGCGTTCTGCAGGACATCATCGGGCCTGAAATCCGTCTGGAGAGCAGTTTTTGCATCTGGCGGCATAAGGGTCAGAGCGCGGGCGGTTTGCATGGCGGCGGCCCGAGTCAGGGGGACCCGATCTTCGGCTATCGGGTTCGCAACGGGCGGATCCATGCGGGGATGGTGCGCGTCGCGTTTGAGTTGACGGCAGTTTCCAAAGAGGACGGCGGGACGCATTTCATACCGGGCAGCCACAAGTCCAACTTCCCGATGCATCCTGATCATATGTCGTTGGAGGACGGGAAGCGCAGCCCGTTTTTGACAAGCTACGACTGCCCTGCCGGCAGCGCGCTTTTCTTCACGGAAAACCTGTGCCATGCGGGTCCCGAATGGAAGCGGGACACGCCGCGCGTTACGGTTTTCAACGCCTACGCGCATCTGGCGACGCACTGGCACCGGTTGACGATTCCGCCCGCCGTGTTGAACGCCCTGCCGCGCGAGAAACAGGCGTATTTCAGGGAGCCTTGGGTCGCCGACTTCCGCACGCGCCCTGCGACGCACAACACGATTGAGCGTTTTGTCGGGAACGACGAGCCGACCGTCAACACCGACCGGCAGCCGTAGCGGCTGCGGCAAGGCGCCGTTGCGTTCGGACGCCGAATCGCGTAAGATTGGCGTATGACAGCCAAGAAGATACGTTTGACAGAAACGGTCGAGTGCGCGGGTTGAGCGTCTAAGTTGTCTCCAGCGGCGCTGGAGAAGGCGGTCGGTCTTTTGCCGAAAACGGACGATCCGTCCCTGCTTTGGGGGATAGAGACGTCGGACGACGCCGGCGTGTACCAGCTCTCTGACGAGATCGCCGTTGTCAACAGCGTCGACTACTTCACGCCCATTGTGGACGATCCGCGCATGTTTGGCGAGATCGCCGCGGCGAACGCGTTGAGCGACATTTACGCGATGGGCGCCGTCCCCAAAACGGCTCTCAACATCGTCTATTGGAACAAGAACCTGCCGATTGAGATTCTGGCGGAGATCCTTCTCGGCGGGGCGCGTCAGCTGGAACGCGCCGGCTGCGCTCTCGTTGGCGGACACTCGGTCGAAGCGCCGGAGCTGATGTACGGCTTGGCGGTGACGGGCAGCGTCCATCCGAAGCGTTTCAAGCGCAACCGCGGCGCGCGGGCGGGCGACATTCTCATTTTGACAAAACCGCTCGGCGTCGGCGTCCTCACAACCGCGGCAAAGTTCAACATGATCAGCGAGGCGGAGCTGCAGCTCGCCATCGATTCGATGCGTCAGCTGAACGACGCGGCGGGCTTCGTCCTTCAGGAGTGCGAGGGCAGAGCTGCGACCGACGTCACAGGTTACGGTCTGGCGGGGCATGGTTATGAAATGGCGGCGGCGAGCGAAGTTGCGCTGGAGTTTGACGCCGAACGGCTGCCTGTATTGCCGTTGGCGCTGGCGCTGATTCGCAAGGGCGTCAAGACGCGCGCGCCGAAGACGAACGCCGCCTATGTCGGCAAAAACTTGAAAACAGCGCGCGGCGTTTCAAAAGCGGCGCGCCAGCTGTTCTTAGAGGCGGAGACCTCCGGCGGCTTGCTGATTGCGTTCCCGCCGGATCGCGCGGCGGCGGCGCTGGAAGCGCTGCATGAGCGCGGCTGCGTCTATGCGGCGGAGGTTGGGCGCGCCGTCGAGGCGCCGGCGGGCGGCGTCTCGCTCCTGGCGTAGATTCCGCTCAACGCAAAAAGAATCGCAGCCCTCCCGCAAATCCGACCGTAGAATCGCCTTCTCCTTCGAAGTTGAGTCGCGACGCTTCCACATACGCGGCGGCAGGGTCCGAGAACCGATACTCCAAACGCGCATGAGGCGTCGTCCAATGCGCCGCGGAGGTTCTATCGCGCCGATCGTTAAAACTCCGCAGCTCGCCCATGAGAATGCCCGCGGACGCCTTCAGGTCTTTGAGAATGCGGTAGGACATCTCCACATGAAAGCGGTTGATTGCAAAGGACGTCTGGTATTCGTCTTCGTTAAAGGTTGAGCGGTTCATATTCGCCGACAAGACCAGATCGGGAGTCGCAAACACGGAGCCTCCCAGGAGAAGCGCATACCCGTCTAAAGTCTGCGAACTTACAGTTTTCTCGCCCGACAGATTGTCCGAAGCGTAGCGTGTATTATGGAACGAATAGCCGGCCCGCGCGTAGAGTTGGAGGCGGTCGATCGGCTCCGCATGCGCCCCGACTCCTGCGCTCAAAGAGGAGTAGCGCGCGGTTCCGCTCAGGCGGAGTTCTTCTCCATTGTAATGCACAACGGCGCTTCGAAAATAACGATTCGCATACCCGCTTCCCCACGCATGGAGATGCCGACCTATCGTTTTTCCGCCCAGGAAGTTTAAGCCGTTGCCGTTCGGGAGGAAGCTTGTCTCATCCGTATGGGCGTATCCGATGCGGATATGATCGCGGTCGGGCGTCGTCGCGAATTCATCCAGCGGATAAATGAACAGATGATTCAGGGCGAGGGACGGCAATGCAAACGCAAGCAGAAACAAAGCGGAAATGAACGCTCTCATGAACATGGCAAGCTCCCTTCGCAATGAGTCTCGATTCATGCTGTATTGCTAATATGCCATGAAGACGCCTGCTTGTCAATTCAACGGCGCCTTCAGCTCTGTCATCAAAATCCAGGGATCGTCTGCGGTTCGGCGGTATCGTACCGTTGCGTTCATCTCGGCGCCGCTCAGGCTCGCGCGGTTTAACGGGACCGCGATGACGCGCGTTTCGTTCGCTTTTAGCCGTATGTCCTTCGCCGCAGGTTGAACAGGCTTGCCCGCCTCATCCAGCGGATGTTTGTGCGTCTCGCGCGCGTCATGGAGAACGGCGCCGTCCGCCGCTGCGATCCGTATGCGCAGCTCAATTTCCCGCAGAGGCGCCGCAGGGACGGGATGATCCGCCGTGTTCGTCAAATAGAGCTGGACGCCTTCCTCCGTCGTTTCATAGTCCAGATAATAGGCTGACTGCAGAAACTCTTCGCTGCGCGATCCCAAAAACGCATGCGAGGCGGAGCGTTTGACTTCAGCGCTGTACTGGCTTGGCTTCCGCTGAGTTTCTGGCATATGGCACCGCTGGCATGTCTCTCTAGACCCTTCCCCCCGATCCTTCACCTGATTGTGCGCGGCAACCTTCGGCTGCCCATGACAGCTCCCGCACAGCTGTATCTGCCGCGTATAGTAGACGTTGGACGCTTTCGTTTTGTGGAACGGCGACGGGTCGTTGTAGGGACCTTTCATGGAGCCGTCCGCGTCCAGATGGCACGTCAGGCAGTCGACGCCCGACTTCTTTCCCTCGCTGCGCAGAAGCGGCATTGGGTACGGGTTCTCCTTCGTCAGTTTCGCCCCCGCGCCTGTGATGAGTATCGGCTGCGGGGCGTGGCACGGGTCGCATGCTTTCGGCGCGTCCTCATACTGGGCGCGCAGTTTTTGGTAAAGCTTGCTTTCCCACGCCTGGGCATGCCCCGACGTTTCCCACTCCTCCCAGATCTCTTGATGGCAGTCGGCGCATTTTCCCTCCTCCATATGCGCGCGCATCTCGTTCGCGTCAGGATAGCTCTTCTGCGCATGAAGAACCCATGCGGCAGCAAAGGCGAACAGCGCAGCGAAAACAGCGGCGGCGGCAAGTCGGCGTTTCATCCTATTTCCCGTCCCAGAACGCCGAAAGTATAACCGAACAAGACCTGCGGCGCTTGCGCGGAAGCGGTTTGCCGGCGGTCTTTTGCCTGATGTCCAAGACGGGGTAAGAGACGCCTAGCCTCATGCGTAAAGTTGGGACATTTGAGCGATTGATAGCTCTATTAATGGGGAAAAGGCTCCGCCCGCCAAAGCGTCATTCCCGCGAAAGCGGGAATCTAGAGGCGCCGCAGACGCCGCTTGCGTTCGCATGTCGACATGTCCCAACTAAAGACGTAAGGTCAGAGACGCCGGTTGATTCTCAACCCATAAGACGATAACATACATTCATAGAAACGGAAGCGGGAGACGCGATGAAGTGTAAAGGTCAGGCGGCGCTAAAAGGTATTCAAGGCGTATGCGCATTGGCGGCGCTGGCGCTCATGTTCGGATGCGGACAGCAGAATGAGTCGCTCACCGAGGCAAAGTCGCTTCTCAAATCGGACAAGCGCAACCGCATTGAACTCGCCGCCAATCAACTGAACCGCGCTCTAGAGGCTGACCTTACGAACCGAGATGAAGCCGAAGCGCGTTACCTGCTCGGTTATTACGGCAGCGACCTTGCCGTTGAAAAGCGCGCCGAGCTGTTTTCAGAAGCCGCCCGCTTGGAACCAAGACGTTACGAAGACTCTCTCATCCATGAAGCGCTGCGCGACCAAGCCGCTGATATTCGAGATGCGGTGCGCATGGCGCTGGCGGAGCGGTATAAGTCCCGCAAAGAGCCGATACGGCGCGCCTTGATGGACGCGCTCAAAGGCAAGGACAACCGCGCGCGCGCCGACGCCGCATGGGTTCTCGGATACCTCGCCGCCCAAGACAGCTCCTTGAAGGACGGCATCAAGCAAGCGTTGACGCACAAACGCATGGAGACGCGCCTGAACGCCGTCGCCGCCATCGAAGAGCTGGCGCAGCATAAACCCGAAGCCGCCCGCTCCTTTATCCCGGAGCTGGTGGAAAAGATCGACGGAAAGCCGAAGCGCGTCTGGTGGAAGGTGTGGGATAGAGAAGGCGAACGCGAAGCGCCCGAAACGCGCGCCCTGTCCGTCCGCGCCCTCGGAACGATGGGAGCCGTTGACGAACTGCTCGGCGTCCTGCGCAACAAAGGCTCCTCGCTCCGCTCAGACGCCTTACAAGCGCTCATTGCCGCCGGCGAAAGCGAAACCTCCATCGACGCGCTGTTAGACCTGCTCCAAGAAGACAGCGGCGGCGCAGACGGGTGGAATTCATCCCGGCGAAACGGACGAACCTTGACGCAGGTACGATGAGATGATCAAACGCTTGACAGCGATCAAACGCGCCGGCTGGATATGCGCCGCGGCTTTGTTGACGGCCGCATGGACCGGCTGCGGCGAACTGAACGAATGGAAAGACGAACGGCTAGGGCTGACGGCGGAGCGGCTAGACCCGCAGCTCGAAGATCGATGGGGCGCCAAGGGCGTCGCGGCAGCGAAGGTTCCGCCCAATTCCGAACTGGAACCGGGCGATCTCATCACACATCTGGCGGCGCGTTATCCCGTCTCTTCCGAGGACGAGCTGGAGGCGGCTCTGAAACGCGCGATGGCGCCGCAAAAACGATTTTGGCAAATTGGCGCGGAAGATCGATCGGATGCGTCGGCGCTGCTTGAAGTGGAACGGGACGGCGAAACGATCTATATCGAACTTGCCGCCCGCAAGCCCTCCGAATGGAAGAGGCATGGCGCCGCCTTTTCGGGAACGCAGGTCTCGTCCGTCCGCGCGGGCTACGAATCGTCCCAGTCGCTCAGCCCGGCGGAAGCGGCGGGCGTCGCGCCCGGCGACCGCGTCGCAGCCGTCATTGATGAGGACGCGGTCGAAAGCGTCAAGGCGTTCAAGAAAGCTGCGGAACGCGCCAAAAACGCCGCGCAGGTCTATGTGTACACCCATGAGCTGGCGGGCATCAAAATCGAAGCGATACGCGCCGTAGGACAGCTCGGCGCCGACAGCCCAAAAGCGCTCGACAGACTTCTAGCGATCATGGAGCGCGAGAAAGACCCCGCCGTCCGCCGAACCGCGGCGCGCGCCCTGGAAGCCCTGGCGCCAAGCCAAAAGGACAAACGCCTCCTGGAAGCCGCGCTGCGCCGCCTCAGCGAGGCGCATGAGCCGGATGTCGAGATACGCCGAAGCGCCGCTTCCATGATCGAATCGCTCTCGAAAACGCTTGGAGCCAAAGCTTTTGACGAAAACGCGGTCGCCTCGGCCGCCGCTGCGATGAAGGACTCCGACCCAGGCGTTCAGCTCCAAGCGGGCGTCGTCTTGAGCCGTCTGGGAGAACGCTCTCTGCCGGCGCTCCGTTCGGCGCTGCGCGCGGGGGCGTCGCTCCGCGTTCAGGACATCGCCGCCTCCGCTCTGGGCGAAATCGGCGGAAACGCAGCCCGCCAAGAGCTCATCAACGCTCTGCGTTCCGCGGAAGATGTGACGCTTCAACTGACCATCGCAACAGCGCTCGCAAAAGTGGGCGGAACGCAGCAGCTGCGAGCGTTCCTGCAAACCTCCCCAAGCCCAGGCGTTGAGGAGTTTGTGCGCCAACTGGTCGAATCGCCCGATTCATAAGGGTGTAAAGCGGAAAAGCGATGCGTTTCATCGAAGGCATTTTTTCCGGCTGGTCGGCGCTGAAAGCCAACAAGCTGCGCTCCCTCTTAACGATGCTCGGAATCGTCATCGGAACGGGCGGCGTCATCGGCACCATCTCCTTCGGCGACGGCGCCCGGCAACTTGTCATGATGGAGGTCGATAAGATCGGCGGAGCCTCCACCTTCAACGTCTACCGCCCCAGCTGGGTGCGCCGAGACGGGCGGTGGATTCCGAACCCGAGCAGCGAACGCCTCTCGATGCGCGATATAGAACTGATCGAAACCTACTGTCCCTCCGTTGAATGGGTTGCCCCGGACGCAGGACGCCAGGTGTTTCTTTCAAACGAAGGCGATTCCAAAATATCCGACCTACGCGCCACAACCGGCGTATACAAGCATATCCGCGACTGGTCAAACAGCCTCGGCCGTTTCTTAGAGGACGCCGACGTCGACCTCTGGAACAAAGTTGTCGTCATCGGCTCGGAGGTCGCCTCCGATCTGTTCGGCAAGCTGGACCCTGTCGGCGAGGGGCTGCGCATCAACAACCAGCGGTTCACGGTCGTCGGCGTCATGGAATCCAAAGGCGGAGGAGACAGCCCCGCCGGCAGCCTCGACAACCAGGTCTTCGTTCCCTACACAACGGCGCATACCGCTTTCTGGGGAGGGCAACAGGTCGACAATCTTCTTCTGAAGGCGTTCTCGCCGGACCTGCGCGAAAAAGCGGAGAAAGAAACGCAAGCCGTTCTCCGCCGACACCACGGAGGCGACGACTTTGTCCAAATCTACTCCCAAGCCGCCGAAATAGAAAGCGGCGCCAACTTTCTAGGAAATGCGATACAGATCGCCCTCGGAGCCATCGCCGCCATGTCGCTTCTGATTGCAGGCATCGGCATTCTCAACATCATGCTTGTCAGCGTCGCCGAACGGGTGCGCGAGATCGGGCTTAGAAAAGCGGTCGGCGCGACGCGCGTCAACATCGCCGTTCAGTTTCTTGTTGAAGGCGCCTTTCTCTGCCTGATTGGGAGCCTTATCGGCGTCTTCTTCGGATGGCTCACCGAACGCGCCCTCGCTTTCGCCGTCGTCACGTTTGTCATGAAGGGCGGCTCCTGGCCCTCTCTCATCTCTTGGACGTCCGTAGCGCTCTCTGTGTCGGTCGGCTCGTTGACAGGCGTCGTCGCCAGCGCAGCCCCCGCCATACGCGCCGCAAAACTTCCCCCCGTCGACGCCCTGAGGCATCCGTAATGGTCTTCACCCACAGCTTCCTGCAAGGCGTCATGGCGCTGTTCCGCCACAAGTTCCGCGCCTTCTTAACGACGCTCGGAATGGTCATTGGCATCGCTTCCGTCACCGTCTCCGTCTCCGTCAGCGAAGGCTTGAACCAGATGATCATGGACCTTCTCAACCAGATGGGCATGGGCAATACGATCATCTGCTTCCGCCCCGAATGGGTTGAGCGCGAGGACGGACGCTGGGAGCGAAACGACGCCCGCGCCTACCTGCGCTACGGCGATGTTCAGGCGATCGAGTCGAACGCTCCGTCCGTTGAGTTTGTCCTGCCGGAGATGTGGTGGGACCTGCGCGCGACCCATGGCGGTCGCTCAAAACAGGCGCGCGCCGTCGGAACAACCCAGCATTACGGGACGGGACACAACTGGAAGCTGGACAGAGGCAGATTTTTAACCGGCCTAGACGTTGAGCGCGAAAGCAAGGTGTGCGTCGTCGGAGCCGACCTGGAACGCGACCTTTATCCAGGCGACTCCGCCTTAGGCAAGGACATCACATTGGCGGGGGAGAGGCTGACCATCGTCGGCGTTATGGAGCGCAAGCCTGACGACTCGCCCGACTTCACAGGCTCCAACAACAGCCTCATCATGCCGCTGACAACCTTCAGCCAGCGGTTCGCCGGGCATGACGGCGTCGGCGTGTTCTTTATTCGTGCAAAATCTGCCCTCGCGGTTGAACAGGCGGTGAAAGAGGTGAAGCTGACGCTGCGCCGCCGGCATCGTTTGAGCGCGGCAACCGACGCCTTTCAGTTCCAAACCTCGGACGAAATCATCCGAGCCGTTCAGCAGGTCAGCTTCGTCATGAAAGCGTTCCTGTCGGGCGTCGCCAGCATCGCCCTGATCGTCGGCGGCGTCGGAATCATGAACATGATGCTCGTGACCGTCACCGAACGGACGCACGAGATCGGCTTGCGAAAGGCGGTCGGCGCCAGACGGCGGCATATCCTTTCTCAGTTTCTGATTGAAGCGGTCGTCCTAGGCGGCATTGGCGGAGTACTCGGCGTCGGCTTCGGATGGGGTTTAAGCAAGCTCGCCTCGTTCGGCATCTCGTCCGCCTTGCGCCGTTCAAGCGGAGAAGGCTTGATCGTCGATTGGCCCTCCGTCGTCTCGCTTGAGTCGGCGCTGTTCGCCATGCTCATCTCAGGCTGCATCGGCGTCTTGGCGGGGATATTTCCCGCTTTCCGCGCCGGGCTGATGCCGCCCGTCGATGCGATACGGCATCAATAGAAGTTGGAACATCAAACAGCGGAAAAGCCGTCTTCCCACGTGTCGTCATTCCCGCGTAAGCGGGAATCTTAGTTGTCTGAACTAGGATTGCCAAGATTGAAAAGATTACAGGATTGCCGATGGCGCGTCGGATTACTGCGCAGACTTTTCCTTGTTACACGTTTTACAAAGCATCTGGCAATTGTCCTCGTTGGTCTTGCCGCCCTCGGACCATGGCGTGATATGGTCTGCTTCCATCTCTTTGATTTCGAATTCGTCCTTACAGATGGGGCAAATGCCGGACTGTTTTTCGTACATCTTTTGCTTCATGCTCTGTGTAAAGGCGCGTATGTTCAGATGCTTCTCCTTGCCCGTCAGAATGTACGGGTAGATGCCCGATTTCTGCGTCACATCATCGTCCATGACAAGCCGCTCGGTTTCCTGTTCAATCTTATCGGGGTCAAGGTGGGCGTCGCCAAAGTCGCGATGCAGCGTACCCCAATCTACGCCCTGCATCATTTTGGGTCTTGTGTTCGTGAAAGTGGACTCAACCCACTCGATCACCTCTTGAAAATATTCCCATAAAGGCAGCGCGTTTTCGTCATGCTGACGCTTCCCCATGTAGTCTTCAATCGAGTCGCCGCTGATCCACTTGATCGCCGTCTCCAAGTACTCTTGCCGGTTTGCCGCGCCTTTGACATAGTCCTTGCCGATTTGGTATGCAGGGCCAAGGTGTCGGCTAAAATACCGCTTCGCGTCGGACAACCATGGTCCGGCGTAGACGGCGTTGCGCAATTCTTGATTCTTCAACTTCATTCCCGCAATGTTGATCGTCTTGAACCAATCCAACTTCTCGCTGTCGGTCCCGGTGCAAACGTAGACCATCAACTTGTAATTCTCGATCAATGCCTTCTTGTCGGGCGTGAGATTGTGAAAATATTTATAGTCGACCGAGAACTTGCCCCACACATACTGCGCAATGGAGATGGTGCGCTGCTGTCCGTCGATGATTTCGAAACTGCCGTCTTCCCGATCCGCCCAGTACATCACGTTCAACGGGAACCCTTTCTGGATCGATTCGATGACGGCGTTGCGCTCTTTTTCTTTGTAGATAAACTCCCGCTGATACGGCGGACGTATGTCCAATTTGCCGCCGTACCCGGTCACGCCGCCTTCGTCGTCGTCTTTGTAATCTTTGACAAGCTCTTTCACTGTGAGGTCTAGCAGATCGATTTTCATTGCTGCGGCCTCCTGTTGCGGATGATGATTCGGGCGTATTTCTTTTTTCCATTTATGAATGGATAACCAAAATTGTAATCCGTGATTTTCGTCGTGGCCATTGATCCCGTAATTTCAAACTGGTCTGGGTTGTGCTTGTCCAAGAAGGTTATCGGAACGCCCATTTTCTCAGCATAATCTTTTGGAATTTCAGCGGTTTTATTTACGTTTATGGCGTCGTAGTTATCGTAGCGCGGATATTTCTCAGGGGTATATTTCTTGGTAAGGATTAGGTCTTCGTGCCGCTTCTTGTGATCAAGGTTGGTGAACCATCTGACTCCTTTCACCCTGACAAATCTGTTTCCTGCATCGTCTACTCTGGAGCTAGCCGCCGTCAATGGATAATGGGGCGGTACGCCAAACTCCCGATCGCCGCTCTTTATGCTGGCGCCGTACCAGAGCTTGTTATCCTTAATCAGAGGAAATATCTCCTTGTACGTTATCGCGTTCATGTTCCCGATCACGAGGAATTTTTTGCCGTATTCGACCAGTTGCGCGACATACTCCCTGAACAATGAAAACGGCGGATTCGTAACGACGATGTCCGCCTGTTGAAGCAGCTCAACGCATTCTTCGCTTCTGAAATCGCCATCTTCTTCGAGTTCAAATACGGCGGGTTCTTCTCCATTGCCGGCATACTCAAGTCCGGCGGCGGACGGCGAGTCGTGCTGACTGAATAGGCGTGTCTGCCGATTTTGATAGCAGGTTGTGATCAGTTTTTTGAGTCCAAGTTCCTCGAACTTTAAATGAAAGTAGCGAAAGAAATTGCTGACGGCGGGATCGTCGCAATTGCAGTAGACCGTTTTGCCGCGAAAATGTTCCTCATAATGCGTCAGCTCATTTTCGATGTCCGGGAGCTGTGTGTAAAATTCATCTTTCTTTGCCCTGTTCGCAGCGTGCAAAGACTGATTTTTCGCCATAACATACATCCAATTCCGCCCGTATGCGCGCAATTATATGCCAAGCTGTCTTTTGGTTCAAGTCGCCCTTTTCGGCGCGGACGGTTTCTGCGGCGCCTCTGGATTCCCGCTTGCGCGGGAATGACAATCTTGAAGTCGGCTTACAGCCCAAGCGCCTCGCGCAAAAACTTGCCCGTGTAGGAGCTTTCCGCCGCGGCGATCTCTTTAGGCGGTCCCTGCGCCACGATATATCCGCCCTCCTCGCCTCCTTCAGGACCAAGGTCGATCACATGATCCGCCGCCGCGATGACCGACAGATGATGCTCAATCACAATCACCGCGCTGCCCTGATCAACGAGGCGATGGATGACGTTCAGCAGCTTGCGGACATCGTCGTAATGCAGCCCTGTCGTCGGCTCGTCCATCAGATACGCCGTCCCCTGCGTCGAGCGGCGCGCCAGCTCTTTAGCGAGCTTCACCCGCTGCGCCTCCCCGCCGGACAGCGTCGGCGCCGACTGCCCAAGATGAACATAATCCAAACCGACATCTCTCAGCGTCTGCAGCCGCCGCCGTACCTGGGGGATGCTGTCAAAATGCGCCAGCGCCTCCGTCACCGTCATTTGCAAAACTTCAGCGATATTTTTGCCGCGGTACAGCACATCCAGCGTCTCTCGGTTGTAGCCCGCCCCTGCGCATGTCTCGCACTCGATCCACACATCCGGCAGAAATTGCATCTCGATGCGGTTGCTCCCATGCCCGCGGCACGATTCGCACTGCCCGAACGGCAGGTTGGAGCTGAACCGACGCGGATCATAGCCGCGCGCCCGCGCCTCCGGCATCTCGGCAAAGATCTTTCGTATATCGGTGAACACATCCGTATAGGTGGCGGGGTTGGAACGCGGCGTCTCGCCGATCGGTTTCTGGTCTATGTTGATGACCTTGTCAAGCCGCTCAACGCCCAGCAGCTCCTTGAACGGACCAGGCTCGCGCGCCTGGACGCCTCCAAGCCGACGAGCAAGCGCCGGATACAGCGTCTCCTGAACCAGCGACGACTTGCCGGAGCCGGAAACCCCCGTAACGCAGGTGAGCGCGCCGAGCGGGAACGCCGCGTCAATCTCTTTCAGATTGTTGAGTCTGGCTCCCGTGATGCGGATATGCCCCCTCGGCAGGGACCGCTGTCCGTTGCGGCGCGGAATCTTTTCTTTTCCCGACAGGTACAGCCCCGTCAACGACTTCGAGTTTTGCGTCAGCTCGCCTGCGCTGCCTTCCGCCACAATCTCTCCGCCGTGCCGCCCCGCTCTTGGACCGAAATCGAATACCCTGTCGGCGGAACGAATCGTCGCGTCGTCATGTTCAACAACAATGACCGTGTTCCCAAGATCGCGCAGCCGCGCCAACGCCTTCAGAAGCCGCTCATTGTCGCGCGGATGCAGACCGATTGTCGGCTCGTCCAGCACATACAACACGCCTGTCAACCCCGACCCAAGCTGCGACGCGAGACGAATGCGCTGCGCCTCCCCGCCGGAGAGACCAGGCGCAGGACGGTTCAACGTGAGATACTCAAGCCCGACATCCACCAAAAACTGCAGCCGGTTGATGATTTCGCTCAGCAGCTCCTGCGCGATCTGCGCCTTCTGCCCTTCGAGCCGCAGGTCGCGGAAAAAACGCAGCGCCGCCTCGGTCGTCAGCTCCGTGACCTCCGTCATATTCAGCCCCCCGATCTGCGCGCCCAGCGCAAACGGGTTCAAACGCGAGCCTTTGCATGACGGGCAGACCACCTCGCGCAGAAACGGACGAACCTCCCGCGTTCGCGCGCCGCGAACATGCAGCCAGTCGACCGTCCCGACAGCGCCGCGGAATTGAACTTTGGCGCCGTCCATCTCGTAAAGCTGATCGGATCCGTAGAGCAGTATCTCCTGCGCCTCAAGCGGTATTCTTTCAAACGGAGTCGACAGCGAGAAGCCGTACTCTCGGCACAAGACAGCGATGAAGCTCGCGAGCGGATTCCCCGGCAGCACAGGTCCCCATGCCAGAACCGCCCCGCCGCGCAGCGACTTTCGGGGGTTGGCGACGACCGCCTTTGCGTCCGCCCCTGTCACCCGCCCGATGCCCTCGCACCGATCGCAGCGCCCAAGCGGGCTGTTGAACGAAAAATGTTGAGGCGTGAGCGGCTCAAAACTAAGCCCGCACGGCGCGCACGCAAAATGTTCCGAGTAGGTCTCCGACAAACGCCGAGTCTCCTCAACCCCCTCCTCGTTCAAAACGCGGTATGTCCCTTCGATGCGCATAACGCCTTTGCCCTGCTCCAAAGCCGTTTCAACCGCTTCAGCCAGCCGCGCCTTCTCCGAATCGCGCAGAATCAGCCGATCGACGACCAACGCGGCGTCATGACGTATGCGCCTGTCCAGCTCCATGTTTTCGACGATGTCGACCGTCTCTCCGTTCACCCATGCGCGTATGAACCCGTCTTTTGCGGCGCGCTGAAAAACCTCGCTGTATTCTTCCCCGCGCGCCAGCTGTACTGGAGCCAGAACATTCAGGCGGCTCTCCGCCGGGAGCGACATGATGTTTTCGACGATCTGCTGCGAGGTCTGCGTCCCGACAGCGGATCCGCATTCTGGACAATGCGCCGTCCCCGCCCGCGCAAACAGCACCCGCAGATAGTCGTAGATTTCCGTCACCGTCCCGACGGTCGAACGCGGGCTTTTGCTCGGCGCTTTCTGGTCAATCGCGATCGCAGGCGAAAGCCCTTCGATGCTCTCCACATGCGGCTTATCGACGCGCCCTAAAAACTGCCGCGCATACGCCGAAAGCGATTCAACATATCGGCGCTGCCCCTCGGCGTAGATCGTGTCCAACGCCAACGATGTTTTTCCGGAACCCGAAACCCCTGTGAACGCGACCATCTGCCGCATCGGAATATCGACATCGATGTTTTTCAGGTTATGTTCGGCGGCGCCGCGCACCTTGATTTCGCGCAAAGGTTCCGGCCGCTTCGGCGGAGGCGACTCCTTCTCCGCCTCCTCGGCGGACGACCGCTTCTGAAGAGCCGCTCTCAAAAAACGCCCCGTTTCGGTCCGATTCTCAGCGGAGGCGATCTCTTCGGGCGTCCCGGCGGCGAGAAGATAACCGCCCTCCTCCCCGCCTTCAGGACCGAGGTCGATGATATGATCCGCCGTCTTCACGACCTCCATATTATGCTCAATGACAACGACTGCGTTGCCCCGATCCACAAGAGCATGCAGAACATCCAGCAGCTTCCGCACATCTTCAAAATGAAGCCCTGTCGTCGGCTCGTCCAGCACATACAGCGTATGCCCCGTCGAGGCGCGGCTCAACTCCTTGGCGAGTTTCACCCGCTGCGCCTCTCCCCCAGAGAGCGTCGGCGCCGGCTGACCCAGCTTGATGTAGTCCAGTCCGACATCCCGAAGCCCCTCCAGCTTCCGCGCGATCTTCGGCAGACCGCCAAAATGCTCCAACGCCTCGTTCACATCCATATCCAAAATATCGGCGATATGCTTCCCCTTGTAGTCGATGCTCAGCGTCTCGTCGTTGAAACGGGAGCCGTTGCACACCTCGCACTTGATCCAGACATCAGCCATGAGCTGCATCTCTATTTTTTTATACCCATACCCTTGGCATGCTTCGCACCGCCCGCCTTTGACGTTGAAGCTGAACCTGCCAGGTTTATATCCGCGCACCTGCGATTCAGGCAGCTGCGCATATAAAGCCCGAATCGCGTCCCACACCTTCACATAGGTCGCGGGATTGGAACGCGGCGTCCTGCCGATGGGCGACTGGTTGATGCAGATCATCTTGTCGATTTCGTCCATCCCTTCGATCTCGTCATGTTCGCCGGGGCGCTCCTCGGCGCGCATGAGATCGCGCGACAGACGCTTCGCAAGAATATCGTTCACAAGCGACGACTTGCCCGACCCGCTGACGCCTGTGACGCATGTAAACGCGCCAAGAGGGATTTCCACATCGATGTTTTTCAGATTGTTCTGCCGCGCCCCCTTGATTTTCAGCCAGCTGCCGTTCGGCGTCCGCCGCGTTTCGGGAACCGGTATCTCCTTTTCCCCTGAAAGATACTTGCCTGTGACGGACCGCTCGCACTGCATGATGCGCGCCGGCGTACCCGCCGCCACCATCTCTCCGCCCTGAACGCCGGCGCCCGGTCCAAAATCGACCAGGTAGTCCGAGTTCAGCATCGTCTCTTCGTCATGTTCAACAATGATGATCGTGTTGCCGATGTCGCGCAGCCGTTTCAGCGTGTTGAGAAGTTTGAGATTGTCGCGCGCGTGGAGGCCGATGCTCGGCTCATCCAGAACATACAGCGCGCCGACCAGACCCGCCCCAATCTGGCTCGCCAGACGTATCCGCTGCGATTCGCCGCCCGAAAGCGTCGGGGCTGTCCGGTTCAGCGCAAGATAATGCAGCCCGACATTTTTTAAAAACCAGAGCCGCGCGCGAATCTCTTTCAATACCTGCTCGCCGATCTGCAACTGCCGCGGATTCAGCTCTAGATTGTCAAAAAACTCCTGCGCCTCGCCGACCGTCATAGCGGCAATGTCGAAGATCGTTTTCCCGTTGATGCGCACAGCCGACGCTTCCCGCCGAAGCCGCCGCCCGTCGCATTCTGCGCATGTCTGGACCTCCATAAACTTCATGAGCCATTTGCGGACGTTCTCGGAGCGGGTGTCTTTGAACCGCCTGTTCGCGTTGTTGAGAAGCCCCTCAAAACCCCATCTTCGCCGCCTCGCCTCTCCGTTGCGGTAGACAGTTACAGGAAGCCGCTTTCTTCCAATTCCGTTTAAAACAGCGTTCTGGGCGCGCTCCGGGAGCGTCTCCCATGGCTCGTCCAGCGAAAAGCCGATATGCTCCGCCAGCCCCTCCGCCGTCGGGTGATGATCCTTCAATTCGCCCCAAGGCGCGACCGCCCCCGCGCGTATCGACAGCGTCGCGTCCTTGATGATTCTATCTGCCGACGCCTGCGTCGCGCTTCCGATGCCGTTGCAGGTTGGGCATGCCCCCTTTGGGCTGTTGAACGAAAACATCTGCGGCGACGGCTCCTCATAGCTGACGCCGCACTCGGCGCAGGCGTAGAGCTGGCTAAACATGATCTCCCCGCCGTCGACGATGTCGGCGATCATGATTCCGCCCGCCAGCTGAAGCGCGCTCTCAACCGAGTCGGAGAGCCGCTCCCGTATATCCTCTTTGACGACGATGCGGTCAATGACGATCTCGATGTTGTGGCGCAGGTTTTTATCCAGCTGAACGGCGTTCGTCAACTCGTAGATCTCCCCGTCGATGCGGGCGCGGGCGTAACCGGCGCGGAGGGCGTCCTCCAGCTCCTCTTTGTGTTCGCCTTTCCGCCCCTGCGCGACGGGCGCGAGTATCTGCAGCCGCGTTCCTGTTTCCAGGTTGAGCAGCTGATTGACGATCTCCTCTCGGCTCTGCGCGCCGACCTCGCCGCCGCATTCAAGGCATCTCATGGAGCCGACGCGCGCGTATAGAAGCCGAAGATAGTCGTAGATCTCGGTGATCGTCGCGACAGTGGAGCGCGGGTTGTAACCGGTCGATTTCTGGTCAATGGAGATGGTCGGCGACAGCCCGCCGATGAAGTCGACCGCCGGCTTTTCCATCTGCCCTAGAAACTGCCGCGCGTAGGCGGAGAGCGACTCAATGTATCGGCGGCGCCCTTCGGCGTAGAGCGTGTCGAAGGCGAGCGACGATTTGCCGGATCCGCTCACGCCGGTAAAACAGATCAGCTGATTTTTGGGAAGGTCAAGGTCAATGTTGCGCAGATTGTGTTCGCGGGCGCCCCGCACGGTGATCAGTTCAATGCGTTCGTTTGATTGCATGCCGTGTTCCACACGCCTTAGAGGCTGAAACGATTCCTGTTTAGCTATATTGTATCGTAGAATGGGGCGTCCAACGGCCGCGTCAAGCAATATGTCAACGCAAATCGGCCGCGCCGACCCCCTGATAGATACGTTCACATAGGCGCGTCCGTTTCATGAAATGCGGCGCGACCGCTCATCCCTTCGTCCACCGCTTCACGGGCCAGCCCTCCCGCCGCGCCAAAGAGAGCAGTCCCCGCGACGGATTCACCGCCGTCGGATGACCCGCCAAACGAAGCAGCTCCGCGTCCGCCATGCTGTCCCCGTATGCGTAACTCGCCGACAGATCGATTCCCCGCTCCGACGCGAACGCGCGCGCCGCTTCCGCCTTCGCCTTCCCGCTCAACGGCGGAGTCGTCAGCTCGCCTGTAAACCGCCCCTCCGACACCTCCAGCTGAACCGCCATCACCCCAGACGCTCCCAGCAGACGGCCCAGCGGCGCGGCGATCATCTCCGCCGTCCCTGTCACAAGAGCCGTTTCATGCCCCTGCGACGCATGACGCTCAAACGTCTCTTTAGCTTCGGGAAACATCTTCGGCAGCGCAAACGACTCCGCCGTTTCTTCCATCAGATGAAACAGCCGCTCCGCTTCCATCCCTTTATAAAAGCGGTAAAACATGCGGTTGAACGCCGCCCGACTGAACATATCAACCGCCATGAGTACCGGTATCCATGGCGCGAATCGAATCGTCCACCAAGCGCGCCGCCGCGGAGACATCTCCGCCGTCGAGAGATGCGCATAAAAATGAACGATGGTGGAATCTAGAAGCGTTCCGTCAATGTCAAAAAACGCTGCCGCCTTGCTCATACGCCTCCGAGCTCTCTCACCGCCCGCTCCACTCGATCGGCGATCTCTCGATAGAGAAGGTAATTCGGCTCGGAAGCGGCGCGCTCCTGATAGGGCGACATCAAAATCGGCTCCCCAAAACGCGCATGAACAGGCGCCAGCGCCGGAAATCGGCGCCCAACCGGCAACGCCCGGCGCGTCCCAGAAATATGCGCCGGCACAATCGCAGCCCCCAGCTCAAGCGCCAAAAGCCCCAGCCCAGGTTTAAACGGCTGTATGCCGCCGTCCCGCGACCGCGTGCCTTCAGGGAAGATCAGCAGCGACCGCCCGCGATGCAGCGCCTCCCGCGACAGCTGCAAGCTGCGCAAAAAATTCCCCTGCCGATCAAACGGAAGAACGTTCAGCAGCGTGTTGACCGCCCAGCCTTTAGCGTACGAATCGAAAAAGTAATCCTTCGCCCCAAGCACATGAAAGCGCGACGCCGCTTCCCCCAAAGCCGAAAGCGCCGCAGGGCTGTCCAAATGACTCGCATGGTTTGCCGCGATAATATAAGGCGCGCCGGTCGGCAGCCGCTCCGTCCCTTCAGCTTTCAAGCGAAACGCCGTCTTGAAAATCAGGCGCATCGTCCAACGAAAACTGCGCCCGAGGATCTTCTGAAACGACGAATAGTCCAAATACCGCATCTCCGCTTCAAGCGACGCCGATTCGTCATATTCCGACTCGCCCTCGCGCGGAATCCACTCTTCAACATACGGCTCTAGGAAATCGACAGCGTCCTGAATCGTCTGAAAACGAAGCGCAATCTGCTCTGGAATCGAGACGCTGAAACGCTTCTCAACCGCCGCCAGCATCTCCACCTTCATGAGCGAATCGAGCTGCAGATCCTGGTCAAGGTCGTCGCTCAACTGCACCGAATCGGCGTCCGCGCCCGATATGAGCGCAATCTCATTCGCCAGCTCCCGCTTCCAACCTTCCTCTATCGGTTCAGCCGCTTCGGCGCTGGGCGCATCGACCGCCCGCTTCCCCCCGCCTTCAAGAATCCACTCCCGCACAGCGTCCCGCCGCAGACGCATGGAGCTCGTCTTCGGCAGCTCCTCAGCCCGAAAATGCGTCCTCTGAAGACGCTGGTAGGACGGAATCGATGCGCTCCGCTCCTGTATCGCCGCCTGCAGTTCCGCCATCTTCTCCTCGTCGCGCAGAACGACGGACGCGACCGAAAAGACGCCATGTACCTCTTCCCGCTGCTGCGGACTCTTGACGCCGATGACGCACATCTCGCGCACATACGGCAGGTTCTTATAGATCAGCTCCACCTCGTCCGGATACACATTTTTGCCGGCGCTTGTGACGATCATATCCTTGATGCGCCCCGTCAGGTAGAGGTACCGATCCTCGTCCAGACGCCCAAGATCGCCTGTGCGGAGCCATCCGCCGCGCAGTTTTTCGGCGCTCGTCGCCGGATTCTTCAAATATCCCTGCATCACATTCGGCCCGCGCGCAATCACCTCCCCGATTCCGTCGCTCCCCGGCGCGTCGATCCGAATCTCCACCTCCGGCACGGCGACGCCGACGCTCGCTTTTTTCGTCTTGCGGTACGGATTCACCGTCAACACGGGCGAAGCCTCTGTCAACCCATAACCCTCATGAATCGGCATATCCGCGCTCAAAAACAGCTCATAAACGTCATGGTCAAGAGCCGAACCGCCGCACACCAGCACGCGGACGCTGTCGCCAAACAGCTTCCGCAATTCGCTTTCAGGCGATTCGTTCGACTCGGCGGCGCGCCGACGCGCCATATCCGCGCACATCTGAAACAGACGCGGGATGCCGAGCATGACCGTCGCGCCCACCTCGTTCAACATCGCCAGGATCTTGCGCGGGTTGAACGTACCCGCATAGGTCACAGACGCGCCCGCGGTGATCGGTCCCAGAAGCCCGTTCGTAAACTCAAAACCGGTATTCAACGGCAAGATGGACAGAAACTCGTCCGTAGGAAACGGATGCAGAAGGCGCGAGACGCTTGCGACATTCGCCAACAGATTCGAATGGGACAGCATGGCGGCGCGCGGTTCAATCGTCGTCCCGGCGATGAAGATGACCGATGCGACGGCGTCAGGCTCTCCGCGGTCGATTTCTCCCCCTGGCTCCTCCGGCAGCGTCGTGAATGTCCATAAAGGCTCCTCGCATCCCGCCTCGTCCAAACTCTTTTTGAGAGGGGGCGCAAGACTGTCCGACGCAATGAAACACTGCGCCTCCGCAAAATCAAGTATCGCCAGCGCCTCGTCGATGCGCGTTTGCGGATCCAGCGGAATGACGCTCATACCGGCCGCGGCGCATCCAAAATACGCAACCGCCCATTCGGGGCAACTTTCCCCAAACAGAATCGCCCGACTTCCCCTACCGAACCCCCGCTCCGCCAGATGCCGCGCGAATCCTTGCGACCGCCGAACGGCCTCCCTGTAGGAGATCTCGTACCACGCATTCTGACGTTTCATACGAAAAGCGGTCTTGTCGTCAAACTGCTCCGCCGTCTGAAGCAGCATCCGCGCCAGCGTCATTTCGGAGAAAGCTATGTCCATGATTCGGAACCCTCCGACATAGGACGATCCACATGCTCGGCGTCATCCGAGATTTTCAATACGTTGCGTTTCAGCCCCGGTATATGCGCCTCCATCAGATAGGCGCGCCAGTCGATCTTCGAGACGTCAAAACCCCACCGCTCCCGCTCCTCTTCTGTTTGACGCTCTATCATCGCGCGCGTATTGGACGTGTCGAACAGATACCGGTTCTGAATATACGGTCCGTAAATCACCGTGTAGTAAAGCAGACGTTCGCCCGCGTTGCGAAGAAGACCCAGGCGCTGCCGGCGCCGTTTCATCCGTTTCGACGGTATGAGCGACAGCAGCTGATCGAAAACGCCCAACAGCTTCAGTTTACGCCGCAACTGGGCGCGGTACGCCTCTATCGACGGAAAGGTGAACTCTGGAACCGCCACAGGCGACCCTGATTTGTCGGTCATCGGCCACTGGAGAAAATAGTCGCGGGAGTATCTATACAGGTTCCGGTACGAAAGCGGGTTTTCGGCGCCGCTGGCGACATGGTAATACCGCAGCCCGCCTTTTTCCGCCGTCTCAACTATCGCGGTGAGCGCCGCGTTCACAACATAGTCGACCGGTATCAGATCCGCGGTGACATCAGGGTTGAGCGGAAAATCGGGCAGACGCCCCTTTCCATACGCCGCAATGATCGGATCCGCCATCCGAAACCCGTCGATCCACCCAGGGTCAGGTTCCTGCAAGCTGCTTTCGATGATGGACGGACGCACAATCAGAACGGGCAGGTCGCCGCGCGACAGCTCCGTCACTCGTTCGCCGAGAGCTTTCGTGTAGGCGTAGGTGTCGCTCCATCCGCGTTCGCGCGCCCTGTCCATGCCGGCTTTGACGAGCGCGGCTTGGCGTTTCTCCTCGCTGGCGTATTCCTCCTCTTCGCATGCCCGTTTGAGCGTTTCGATCTCCTTGTCGACATCATGCGGCAGAACAGGACCGTTCCATCCGTCGGGCCGCTCTTGATCGGTCGGCAGGGCGGCTTCAGGGGCGGCGTTCGGATTCCCGGCGTTCACATACGCGGTGGAGATATGCGCCAGAACGGCGCCGCCGCACTCTTTAGCAAACTGAACAATCCGCCTCGGAGCCTCCGCGTTCATCTCCAGCGCCTCGTCCAAGGGCGAATCGAAGACAACGACCGCGGCGCTGTTGACGACGATCTGAACCTCCGATGCGAGAGCGGCGTACTCTTCGTCCGACATGCCAAGTTTCGGCAGGCCGATGTCGCCGGCAACCGCCTTCACCTTGTCCCGTACGCGCGCGTCAAAGTCGGCGCCCCATTCTTCGCGCAGCCTGTCGAAGACGCCTATCGGCAGCATCTCCTGTTCAAACCGCTCCTGAGCATCGACGGTTCGTCCGCGCGCGTCCCTTTTTTCGCGTATGAGAACATAGATTTGGCGTATATCGGGAGCGCCGCGCAGCAGTTTTTCTACCAGCGGCTTTCCCAAAAAGCCGGTGGCTCCTACAATGAGAGCGGTTTTCCCGGCGTAGAAACCCTGAATACGATCCATTGAACGACGCCTTTCTATACTGCGCCTGTTGCTCGCATAGATTAGTACTACCATGCTTGCCGTCTGAGCGCAACGCAATCTGCGGCGAACAAGTATCCGAAGGCGGCGGCAGCGCCCGGGAACCGATTTAGACGGCGATGGGTACTTTAAGATTTCCGCGCAAGCAAGCCCCTTCCCATAAAAAATCGATTTAATTTGACAACCCCTATAGCGGCAAGTATGCTTTATTCTAGGTCGTATCTGAGAGACGAACGATGAAGTTTGCATACCGCGCCAAAGCGCTTCGACTTATTCGCCCCATTTTACGGGGCGGAATAGGCGGCGAGCGGGCGGACAGCGTCTAAGTTCTCTCAGGAATTTCGAAGCATGGTTGAAGCCCATCGCCGCTCAGCGGGATGGGCTTTTTTGTTAAATCCGCATGGAGAGTTACAAATGGCGCCGCTCTTCAAAGAGATCGCACCCGGCTTGAATCGTCCGCAAAGAGAAGAAGCGGTCATCCAGTTCTGGCGCGAAAGCGGCATCTTTCAAAAGTCTATCGAAAACAGACGCGCTGAAAAACCGTTTGTCTTCCTAGAAGGACCTCCGACTGCAAACGGAAAACCGGGAGTCCACCATATCCTCGCCCGCGCCATGAAAGATGTCGTCTGCCGATACAAAACCATGACTGGACGCCTTGTCGAACGCAAAGGCGGATGGGATACGCACGGACTCCCCGTCGAAATCGAAGTCGAAAAAGCCCTCGGACTGGACGGAAAAAAAGAAATCGAGCAGTACGGCATCCAGCAGTTCGTCGAAAAATGCCGCGAAAGCGTCCTCGCCTATGAACAGGACTGGAAAAAAACAACCGAACGCATCGGCTTCTGGATCGACATGGAGAATCCGTACATCACCTACCGCAACGACTACATTGAATCGGTCTGGTGGGTTCTCAAGCAGATGGATGACAAGGGGCTGCTCTACGAAGGGCATAAGGTGGCGCCTTACTGCCCCCGCTGCGGAACGACGCTTTCAAGCCATGAGGTCGCCCAAGGCTACGCCGAAACGGAAGACCCGTCCGTCTATGTGAAGTTCCGCGACGAAGAGGACCCGAACCGCAGCTACCTTGTCTGGACGACCACCCCGTGGACTCTGCCGTCCAACGCCGCCTTAGCGGTGAAGCCGGACGCCGACTACGCCCTCGTCCAGTGCGGCGCGGAAACATGGACGCTCGCGGCAGACCTTGCGCCGAAGGTTCTGGACGGCATAGACGCGCAGATCGTCAAAACCGAAAAGGGAAGCGACCTGATCGGACGGCGGTATGAGCCGCTGTTCCCCTTTGCCGGCGACTTCGAAAACGCCTATCAGGTCATCGGAGCCGAGTTTGTGACGATGCAGGACGGAACCGGCATCGTCCACATCGCCCCCGCTTTCGGACAGGACGACTACGAGATAGGGCAGACCCATGGGCTGCCGACAATTCAGCTCGTGGACGCGGAGGGGCGGTTCACTAAAGAAGCGGAGCCATGGGCGGGCGTTTTCGTGAAGGACGCCGATCCAGAGATCGCCGCCGACCTGGAAAAACGCGGACAGCTGCTCAAATCGGAGCGGTACACGCATGAATACCCGTTCTGCTGGCGATGCGATTCCCCTCTGCTCTACTACGCCCGCGCCTCATGGTTCATCAAAACGACAGCGTATAAAGACCGCATGATGGAGCTGAACGACCAGGTGAACTGGCGCCCCGATCATATCCGCCGCGGACGCTTCGGCGACTGGCTCAGCAACAATGTGGACTGGGCGATCTCGCGCGAACGTTACTGGGGAACGCCGATGCCCATATGGAGATGCGGAGAATGCGGCGAAACGGAATGCTTCGGCAGCGTCGCCGAGCTGAAGAAACGGGCGACAAATTTCCCAGAAAAGCTGGACCTCCACCGCCCGTATATCGACGAAATATCTGTTGAATGCGGAAAATGCGGCGGCGAAATGCGGCGCATCCCAGAAGTGGCGGACGCATGGTTCGATTCAGGCTGCGCCCATACTGCCCAGTGGCATGCTCCCTTTGAAAACGAGCAGAAACAGCGCGCGAATTACCCCGCCGACTACATCTCTGAAGCCATCGACCAGACGCGCGGCTGGTTTTACAGCCTGCTCGCGACAGGGGCGTTCCTCTACGACGAGCCGGCATACCGCAACTGCCTCTGCCTTGAGCTTGTTCTGGGCGAAGACGGACAGAAGATGAGCAAGAGCCGAGGCAACGCGGTCGACCCATGGACAGTTCTCAACAAGCATGGCGCGGACGCGGTGCGCTGGAACTTCTACACGGCAGCTCCGCCATGGCAGCCGCGCATTTACAGCGAAGCCGGCGTCGCCGAATCGCTCAATAAATATCTCGGAACGCTCCAAAACATGTGCGCTTTTTTTGCGATGTATGCGAACGCGGAGAATATCGACCCGACGAAGAACTCGCCTCCCGTCAAGGAGCGTCCAGCGATGGACAGATGGGCGGTCTCCCGTTTTCATTCGACGGCGCGGGAGGTTTTTAAGGAGATGGAAGAGTATCAGATCACGCGCGCTGCGCGGGCGCTGGATCGTTTTGTGGACGATCTCAGCAACTGGTATGTGCGCCGCTCGCGCAGCCGCTTCTGGGGTTCGACAGATGAAGCGGACACGCTCTCGGCGTTTGCGACGCTGCATGAAACCTTAACGGGGGCGGCGCTGTTGACGGCTCCCTTCACCCCGTTTGCGGCTGAAGAAATCCATCAAAACCTGGTACGCTCCGTCAACCCTGACGCGCCTGAAAGCGTCCATCTCTGTTCATTCCCCGCGGCTGACGAACGGCTCATGGACGCCGATCTGGAGCGCGCGATGGAAACGGCAAGGCGCGTCACGCTCATGGGCAGAGCGGCGCGCAACGACAGCAAAATCCGCACTCGACAACCGCTCTCCCGCATCATCCTCGGCGGATTCAGCGAAGCGGAGCGGGAGGCGATGAACGAGCTGACGCCGATCGCTCTGGAGGAGCTGAACGTCAAGGCGGTCGAATGGGGCGGCAACCTGAGCGACTTTGCGGCGTATGAAGCGAAGCCGAACTTCAAAACGCTCGGACCGAAGCACGGCAGGGCGGTTCAACAGATCGCGCGCGCCGTCCAAACCGCGGACGCGGCGCAGCTGAAACGCGAAGCGGACAAACGCGGACAGGCGCGCATTCAAACCGAAGCGGGCGAATTCGTCTTGGAACCGGACGATTTTACCGTCTCCATGCGCAGCCGAGAGGGTTATGCGGTCGTCTCAAACGGCACCGTTTTTGCCGCGCTGGATTTGACCATGACGCCGGAACTGATTCAGGAAGGGCGGGCGCGCGAACTTGTCAACCGCATTCAAGCGATGCGCAAAGAGGCGGGCTTCCATGTGACGGACAGAATCGCGCTCACCTTTGAAGGCGTCGGCGACTCGAAGCGCGCCTTTGAAAACCTGCGGGACGACATCATGCGCGAAACGCTGGCTGTCCAGATCGACGATCAGCCGAAAGAGGGGGCATACGCCAAAGAGGCGGAGATCGACGGCGACAAGGCGGCTCTCTCGGTGCGGAGGGTGAACGCATGAAAAAACGACCGACCGAAGCGCGAATAGAGCCGCTGGAAATGAAGCATGCGCCGTTCATACAGCGGTATGCGTCGGATCCCGCCATCGCCGCCACGACGCATGTTCCCCATCCTCTTCCAGAAAACTTCGGGAAGGAGAGCGTTCGCTGGGCGGTGCGCCTTCGGGATGAAGGCTCCGGTTCTATTTATGCCGTGTACAACGACGAAACATTTGTCGGTCTGTGCGGCGTACGCATCAACGAAGAGCGGCCGAATCTGTTTTACTGGATCGGGAAGCCGTTTTGGGGTCATGGTCATGGAACCGCGGGGGCGTTTGCCGTATTGAAGCGCGTCTTTTCAGAGCAGGGCTATCCGCTCATCGCCGCCCGCAGCCTTGCCGCCAACCTGGCGTCCATACGCATCCTAGAAAAATGCGGCTTTCAATATGAAAGCTCTGAAGAGTATGAACCCGGCACATTGAACTGGTACGTTTTGAAACAGGACGATTTCAACCGCATCGTTCAAACAAGGGAGATGCGGCGATGAAAATAAAACGCCCTGAAGCGCAGATCATGCCGTTGGAAATGCGCCACGCCCCCTTCATACAGCGGTATGCGTCTGACGCCGCCGTCGCCGCCATGACAACCATCCCGCATCCGTACCCAGAAAACGGCGCCGAAGAGTATGTCCGATACGATCAGAGCCGTCGGGAAAAAGGCGCCGCTTTCACCTACGCCGTGATCGCCGAAGAAACATTTGTCGGGGTATGCAGCGTTGGGTTAGACAAATGCGACAGACAAGGGCGGCCCGAGCTGGGCTACTGGATCGGCAAGCCGTTCTGGGGGCGCGGATACGGATACGCGGCGGCGCGCGCCGTGTTGACGCGCGTCTTTTCGGAACGCGGCTACCCGTTCATCGTCGCGCGGAGCCATGAAGACAATCCCGCGTCGATACGCATCCTAGAAAAATGCGGCTTCCAACCCGAAGGAACCGAAATAGACGAACGAGGCGCATGGGTGTGTTATATTTTGAAACAGAACGATTTTAAACGAGCCGCTCAAACGGAGGAGAGTAAAGATGGCTGAAAAGAAAGCGGCTTCAGTGCGGATCGAACCGTTGGAGATGCGCCACGCCCCCTTCATACAGCGGTATGCGTCCGACGCCGCCGTCGCCGCCACGACAACCCTCCCGCACCCTTACCCTGAAAACGGCGCCAAAGAGTTTGTCCGATACGATCGGAGCCGTCGGGAAAAAGGCGTCTCTTTCACCTACGCCGTGATCGCCGAGGATTCTTTCGTCGGCGTCTGCGGAATAGATCTAGACAAGCGCGGACGAGAAGGGAAGCCGGAGATCGGCTACTGGATCGGCAAGCCGTTCTGGGGGCGCGGATACGGATACGCGGCGGCGCGCGCTGTGTTGACGCGCGTCTTTTCGGAACGCGGCTATCCGATCATCGTGTCGCGCAGTCTCACTCACAACCCTGCGTCGATTCGCATTCTCGAAAAATGCGGCTTCCAGCCGGATGGAGAAGAAGAGGACGCGCGAGGAACAGTCGCCTGTTTCATTTTAAAAAAAGACGATTATGAACGAACCAATCAAGCAAAGGAGAAAAACGATGGCGGAGAATAAAACGGCAGACCCAAACAAAACGCATATTTTCGACACAACGCTGCGCGACGGCGAGCAGGTTCCCGGCGCCAAGCTGAACCTCCATGAGAAGCTGGAGATCGCGCGCCGTCTGGCGCGGTTGAATGTCGACGTGATTGAGGCGGGCTTTCCGCGCTCCTCGCCGGGCGATTTTGAATCGGTCGCGCGCATCGCGGAAGAGATACGCGGACCTGAAATCTGCGGGCTGGCGCGCGCCGTCCCTGAAGACATTGAAGTGTGCGCCGAGGCGATCAAGGGCGCCGAGAAGCCGCGCCTGCATACTTTCATCGGCACCTCCGATGTGAATATACGCTCACAGCTGCGCAAGACGCGCGACGAAGCGCTCAAAATCGCGGTCGACGCCGTCTCTCTGGCGCGCTCGCTCTGCGAAACGGTCGAATTCTCTCCGATGGATGCGACGCGGACGGAACCCGCCTATCTGCGCGACGTCGTGACGGCGACCATCGAAGCGGGCGCGAGCGTTATCAACATACCCGACACCGTCGGATACGCCGTCCCGCGGCAGTTCGGCAAACTGATACAGTACCTGTTTGAAAACGTCCCGAACATCGACCAAGCGCGGCTGAGCGTCCACTGCCACGACGACCTCGGCATGGCGACCATCAACTCGCTCACGGCGGTTCAGCGCGGCGCGCGGCAGATCGAATGCACAATCAACGGCGTCGGAGAACGCGCCGGCAACGCCTCGCTCGAAGAGTGCGTCATGGCGATACGGACGCGGCAGGACTACTTCGGCGACATCTATACCGACATCAACACGAAAGAGATCATGCCGATCAGCCGCGTTGTGCGCCGGTTGATGAACATGCCGGTGCCGCCCAACAAGCCGATCGTCGGCGACAACGCCTTCGCGCACAGCTCCGGCATCCATCAGGACGGGTATTTGAAAAATCCGGAGACGTTTGAAATCATGAACCCGGCGGATGTCGGCATCAGCGAAAGCAAGCTGATCTTGACGGCGCGCTCCGGACGCCGCGCGCTGCGCCACCGCCTTGAAGAGCTTGGTTATGAGCTGTCTGAGGAGCAGTTCGTCCGCGTCCACGAGCGGTTCGTCCGCGTCGCCGATCAGAAAAAAGAGGTGACGGACGCCGACCTGGAAGCGATCGTGAAGGATGAGACGCATTCAACGCCGCCCACTTTTCTCTTCAACTACATGCAGGCGTTGAGCGGGACGAACCTTGTCCCGACGACAACGATCAGCGTCAAGCGGGGAGATGAGACGCTGGAAGCCTCCGAAACTGGCAACGGGCCGGTGGACGCTCTCTACAAGGCGATTGAGCGCGTCACAGGCGTCAAGATGAAGCTGGAGAGCTACGCGATCAGCTCCGTCACAGGCGGAAAGGACGCGATGGGCGAGGTAACCGTGCGCGTCCGACGAAACGGCAGCAGCTATGTTGGCGTCGGCGCCAGCCCCGATGTGTTGGAAGCAAGCGCGAAGGCAATGCTGGACGCCATCAACAAAGCGGCGCATGAAGAATCGGTCTGAATGCGAACCGTCGCCGAGATACAGCGGGAGATACGCGCCTGCAGCCTCTGCTTTCCAGAAGGCGGCAACCGACCGACAGCGGCCGGCTCCGCCTCCGCCCGCGTTATGATCATCGGACAGGCGCCCAGCCGCGCCGATGAACGTACGGGCAGGATGTTTAGCGGACCCGGCGGAAAACGGCTCCGCTCATGGCTTGAACGCGCCGACATTGCGGAATCGGACGTCTACTTCTCCGCGCTGACGAGGTGCTACCCCGGCGCAAGCGCATCCGGCAAAGGCGACCGCGTCCCAACGCGGCAGGAGGTACGCAACTGCCGCCCGCATCTTCATGCCGAGCTGTCGGCGCTTCAGCCGCGTCTCGTTCTCTTGTTGGGCGGAATGGCGGTGAAGGAGTTTTTAGGACCCGGCGCGTTGACGCAGTTTGTCGGCAGGCTCATGCCGGCCGATTCGGCGCTCCCCTTTTCACAGCTGCTGCATGACCCCAAAAGCGCCGTTCTCGCTCCGCTGCCCCACTGCTCAGGCGCAAGTCTCTGGCTCAACAAGCCTGAAAACGCGGCGCTGCTGGATCAAGCGCTCCGCGCCGTCGCCGATGTCCCGCGCTGAACGGCGCGCCGCCGCGGGCATCGTTTTGCTCGCCGCCGCCCTCCGCTTCATTTATCTGGGCGAGTGGAGCTTCTGGGCGGACGAAATCTACACGCTCCGAGACGCCGCGCAGTTTCCAAAACCGCTCAGGTTGAACCCTCTGCCGTACGCCGCCGTTTCGCTTTGCCTCAAGCTGTTCGGAACGTCTGAATGGTCGGCGCGCCTTGCCCCTGCGCTCATCGGCGCCGCGTCCGTTCCATTGACCCTGGCGCTGGGGCGGCGCCTCTTCAGCATGCGCGTCGGGTTGATCGCTTCGGCGCTGGTCGCCGTCTCGCCTTGGCACCTCTACTGGTCGCAAAACGCGCGCCATTACGCCTTCGCGTTTTTCTTCGCGCTGCTGGCGGCGTGGGCGTTTTACGCCGCGTTTGAAAAGGGCGGAATATGGAGAACGCTCGCCGCCCTGGGCGCGCTGATCAGCCTCTCTCTGTCGCATACGCCGGCGTCTGTCCTGTGGCTCGGTTTTGCGGGTTACGCGTTCATCCGCTGGCGGCTGCGCGCGCGGTTCCCGCTTCCGCAGGACGCTCCACGTTTCTGCCTGTTTTATTTCGGACCGATCGCGCTGGCGGGGCTTGCGGCGCTGACGATACCAGCCCTGCGCGAAGGCGTCATGTCAGGTTGGGGGCGGAACATGTGGTCGCGCGGCGCGCTCTATGTGCTGCTCACTTTCGCGCATGGGTTGACATGGCCGACCGCGGCGGCGTTATTGTTCAGCTTGTGCGGCGGCTTTTCGTCCGTTCCAAGGCTGTTTTGCTGGTGTACGCTTGCGTTTCCGTTCATGTTTTTTTTAACAGCGTCGCTTTTTCAAAATGTGGCAGGCTACTACCTCTTCTTTTTAACGCCGTTTGCGCTGCTGTTGGCGGCATACGCTTCGCGCCGTTCGCGGGTCGCTGTCGCGGCGCTGCTGGCGGCGGCGCTGTTTCAAACGGCGCTCTACTACGGAGCTGAAAACGGCGGACGCCCCGATTGGAGAGCCGCCCTGAAGCAAACGGCAGAGCGGGCGGAGCCAAACAGCGCGATTTATTTCCACGCCCCAGAATTGGGCGGCTATTATGCAAAGAAACGGAACGTCCGTTGGGTTAAAATCGGTCTCAACCGCGTTCAAAACCCAGAGACGGCTGACTGGGCGAAACGCGCCTATGTGATCTGGGACGCAAAATGGGCATCCTCCGTGGATCCGACAGGGGCGTTCCATCGCTGGCTGGACGCAAACGGACGGCGCATCGTCCGAGTCCCAGGATACGCCCGCGCCTCCGACCGAACGATTGAGGCGTTTTGTTTAAACAGCGCGCCAAAGGAGAGCTTGCAGTTTAAACCAAAATAAACGATCATGGCGCCGCTTCAATGCGATTCAACCGAAAAGGAGAACGAATGAAAGCGGTCATGGTCATGTTCGACTCGCTCAACCGGCATATGCTGCCGCCGTATGGATGCGATTGGACGCATGCGCCCAATTTTCAGCGGCTTGCCGAGCGTTCCGCCGCGTTTGACCGATCCTACATCTGTTCAATGCCTTGCATGCCCGCCCGGCGCGACCTCCACACGGGGCGCCCCAACTTCCTTCACCGCAGCTGGGGACCGCTGGAGCCGTTCGACGACTCGGTTCCGCGCATGCTGCGTCAAAACGGCGTCAGCTCCCATCTCATCAGCGACCATTACCATTATTGGGAAGCGGGCGGCGCCACCTATCACACCCAGTACAGCACATGGGAATTCTTCCGCGGGCAGGAAGGCGATCCGTGGAAGGGGCAGGTCGCCGATCCGCCGAAAGTGGACGCCGCCGGACGAAACGCCGCTACCAATGTATGGCATCGACAAGACCGCATCAACCGAGAATTCATGCGCAGAGAGCAGGACTTCTCCCAAGCAAAAACTTTCGACGCCGGCGTCGAATTCATCAACCGAAACGCAAGCGAAGACAACTGGTTTCTCCAGATCGAAACCTTCGACCCGCACGAGCCGTTTTATGCCCACCGCTCCTTCAAAGACCGATACCCAGAACATTACGCCAACTACGACGGGCCGCTCCACGATTGGCCGCCTTATTCAAAAGTGACCGAAACGCGCGAGCAGATTGAACATATGCGGTATGAGTACGCCTCGCTGCTGACGATGTGCGACTCGAAACTCGGCAATATCCTTGATCTGATGGACGAACACGGAATGTGGGACGACACGATGCTGGTCGTCTGGACTGACCACGGCTTCCTGCTGGGCGAGCATGACATGTGGGCGAAATGCTGGATGCCGTTTTATGAGGAGATCGCGCATACGCCGTTCTTTGTGTGGGACCCGCGCTCAGGCGTTCAAGGCGAACGGCGGCAAAGCCTCGTTCAGCCATCCATTGACCTCGGTCCGACGCTGCTGGACTTTTTCGACCTAGAGCCGACCGCGGACATGACTGGCAAGCCGCTGACCGATGTCGTCGCCAAGGACGAGCCGCAGCGCGAAGCGGCAATCTTCGGACAGCACGGGCATCAGGTGAACTGCGTCGCCGGGCGGTATGCGTATATGCGCGGACCCGCCGCCGAAGACAATCAGCCGCTTTACGACTACACTCTCATGCCGACGCGCATGAAGGCGCATTTTTCGGTGAATGAGCTGCGCGGAAATATGGAGCTCGCCGACCCGTTCTCCTTCACAAAAGGATGCCAAACGATGAAGATACGCAGCGGAGGACGCGGCGGAATCCACCGCTACGGCTCGCTTCTGTTCGATCTGGAAAACGATCCGAAGCAGGAACGCCCGCTGGACGATCCGGCGGTTGAGGAGCGCATGACCGCGCATATGAAGCGGCTCATGCAGGAGTGCAGCGCGCCCGAAGAGCAGTATGAGCGGCTTGGGCTGGATTAAAACGGGAGGCGGAGGATGGCGCAGCTGAAAATGCCTGTGATGGCGTGGTACGGCGACAAACAGGCGTCGCTGCCGATTCCGGACAGCTGGCAAGCGGAGAGATGCGCCCCTCCGCCCCGTCCGCCGTTGAGCCGAGAACAGATGCGCGCCGCGCTTCAAAATCCGATCGGAACGCCCGCCCTGCGCGAGATTGCGGCGCGGAAGTCGGCGCGTTCCGCCGCGGTTGTTGTGGAGGACATGACCCGCCCGACGCCGACGCGGCTCTTCATACCGCTTCTGCTGGATGAGCTGCGCGCCGCCGGTTTGGGCGAAGACGCTGTCCGGTTCGTCTTCGCCTTAGGATGCCACCGCCAGGCGCCGCGCGCTGAGATGGTCAAAAAGCTGGGGCATAACGTCGTCGGGCGGTATGAAACGCTCAACCATGACCTGACCGGCAAGTTCCGAGATTTAGGCGTCTCGGAGCGCGGAGTCCCGATACGCATCAGCGAGGCGGTCATGTCGGCAGACCTGAAGATACTGATCGGGACGGCGTATCCGAGAAGCGGCACAGGCTACGGCGGAGGCGCCAAATGCCTTGTGCCGGGAACCGCCGCGTTTGAAACGATCAAGGCGTATCATGGGCTGCGCGGCGGCGAACATCTGCGGACGGACAGCGAAATGCGCCAAGAAATTGAATGGATCGCGCGGACCGCCGGCGTCGATATGATTGTGAACGCCGTTTTGAACGGAAAACGGCAGATCGCCGCTCTCTTTGCGGGCGATGTCGTCCAGGCGCACAGGGCGGCGGCAGAATGCGTCAATCAAACCGCTCTAACTCCAACGGCGCAGGAGGCGGACGTTGTCGTCTCCAACGCCTACCCGTTCGACACAAACCTGCGCTACACATGGCGCGGAACCTGGGCGTTTGAGGCGCATCCGAACGCGCTGCGCATTCTGGTCGCCTATTCGCCGGAGGGGTCGGGTTACCATCAGCTGTTTAAGGCGGGGGGAGCTCCGTTTGCGCCTCCGCCGAGCGGGGAGCCGTCGTTTCATCTTTATTCGCCGCTGATTGGCGCGCGGGAGGTGAACGAAGTTCTTGCGAATGTTCAACATCATGCGTCTTGGGAGAGCGTTCTTCAGCTTGTCAAAGAGAAAAAGGGAAGGTCGCCCAGAATCGCGTTTTATCCGTATGCGGGCGTCGGTTGGCGTTCGGGTTAAGGGCGGCTTGAAACGCTGTTGAGGTCCCAGAGCAGCATGGAGCCGTCTAGGCTTCCGCTCAAGAGCCGCTGTCCGTCCGAAGAAAACGCAGCGCCCGTAACAATCCCCCCATGCCCCTTGATCTCATTTTGGAGCTCGCCTGTCTCGATGTCCCACAGCCAAATCGTCTGGTTGAAGCTGGCGGCGAGAGTCTGTCCGTCAGAAGAGAACGCTAGGGAAGTGAACCCGCCGTAATCCCCCCTATTCTCTGCCTCCTCCATTTTATAGGTATGGAGAAGCTCGCCTGTGGACGCATCCAAAAGCGCTGCGACTTGGCCGACAGTTCCGACTGCGATCATCGTTTGATCAGGCGAATACGCGACGCATTTTAACGTACCCTGTTGCGGCTGGATTGTTTTGAGCGCCGTTCCCGTACGGGCGTTCCAGATGCGCAGCGTCCAGTCTGAGCTGACGGTCGCGGCATTTTTTCCGTCCGGCGAAAACGCCGCCCCGTTGACCCTGCGCGTATGCCCTTTAAGCGTATGGAGACGCGCGCCGGAGCGGGCGTCCCATATGCGCGCTGTCTTGTCGTTGCCGCCGCTGACAAGGTACTGTCCGTCCGGCGAATATGCGATCGCATTGACCTCTGCCTCATGACCTTTCAGTTGATGAAGCAGAGCGCCTGTCTTCATATCCCAAATCAGCGCGCGGTATGCGCCGCTGGCGAGCGTCTTCCCGTCCGGCGAAAATACGAGCGCATTGACTCTCGATGTGTCGACGAATTTTCTAAGAAGCGCGCCGGAGCGGGCGTCCCATACTGTGACCGCGTTGCCTTCTCCGCTTGCAATCGTCCGCCCGTCCGGTGAATAAGCGACCGCATAGACGCCCATATGGAACCTTCCGTCCGTATAACCTCGGATCGTCCGCAGCTTGATTCCTGTCCAGGCATCCCAGATACGAATCAAGCCGTTGGTATTTAAGCTTGCAAGTTCATTCCCGTCTGGAAAATAGGCGACGTCTATGACGTCGCCCTTCCCTGTCTCAATTTTGAGCAGAAGGCTGCCTGTGAAAGCGTCCCAAATCCGTACCTTTTCGCCGCCGCCCGTTGCGATGAACTGTCCATTCGGAGAATACGCGGCGGCATTGACTCTCATGTACTTTTCCTCAATGGAGTAGAGAAAAGATTTGGCGTCAACATCCCATATACGTACTGTTTTGTCCTTAATGCCGCCCACGCTTACTAGCGTCCGACCATTCGGCGAAAATTCCATGTACCTGACCTGATCAATATGCCCTCTAAGCGTATGCAACAGCTGCGCCTTCTGAACATCCCATAGTTCTATACCTTTGTTTCGCATTCCAGAGGCGAGGATGGTTCCGTCCGGACTAAAGGCGATCGCCATGGACGTAACACTTCCGTTCATTCGTCTTTCACTAGACTTCAGCTTGTTGATCAGCGCGCCTGTGCGGGCGTCCCATAGCCGTACGTACCGTTGAAAAGGGGCATGTCCAGTACTGGCGATGACGGCGCTGTCCGGCGAATAGATCACATGGTCGTCGTTATACTCGTACCGAGCGGTATCGTCTTTGAGAGTTAGCAGCTTCTTGCCTGTGCGAACGTCCCAAATCCAAATCAAGCTGCTGTTGTATAACTCATGACCTACAGCCGCAATGGAGCGTCCGTCTGGAGAAAACGCTGCGGACTGCATTTCATAAGCGTCCGTCCGCAGCAGCGCAGTCTCCTTCCCAGTTTCCGCGTCATGAAGCCAGACGCCCGCGCCGCCGGAAGAGGCAAGCGTCTTGCCGTCCGGCGAAATGGCGATACGCCGCGCGTATCCTTTCCCGAACCGAGCGGCAGCCCCCTCTGGAAGATTCCATTGAGAAACCGCGGTATACTTCTTGGTCAAGGGCGGCTCCTCCGCGCGGACGCCCCGCCCCATCGCTCTCTCAATCAGCGGCTTCAATGCGCTTGACGGAACGGCATAGCTCTTCAGTTCGCCGTCAAGAAAGGCTTGGCTCGCGATCCCTACCGCTTCGCCTTGTTTGTTGAAGACGGGCGCGCCGACGATGTCGAACGGGAGCGCCGGCGCCTCAATCATCGTCTCGCCGCGGGGACCTGTCTGCGTCTTGCTGAACTCCGCCTTTGAGACCTTGATCTTGCCCTTTTCTCCGATCTCGGCGGCGTAGAGCGGGTCGCCTGCTTGAAGCGCGCCGATCTCCCCAAGCGGCAGAGCGGGGGCGTCATGCGTTGAGACGCGCAGAATTGCCAGATTGCGCTCATCGTCTATCGCGGCGATGGATTCAGCAGAATGGACATGGTCGTCTCCCGCGAGGCGCGTGTAAAGAGACGATAGATTGCTGACAAGGCGGTAATCGACTGCAATCAGCCCGTCTCCGACCACAAAGCCTGTTCCGACAAATTTGGGAAAAGTCGGGCTGTTGGTTAAGATCTGCGCCGTCGATGAACGCGCCTTTTTGGAGATGCGCGTTTTGGTTCCGCATCCGTATGCGCAGAAGGCGAGAAGCGCCGCGGCGATCCATAGAAGCGGAAAGATTCGGCGGTTATTCATGGACGCGCTCCTGTGCGGGCTGCATGCGGGGCATTTTAAGGGGGATTAGGGTCGGCGTCAAGAGAACAAGAGACGCGCTGCGGGTTCGGCATCTTCCAGATGACCGCCGATCCGTCCGCGCTCCCGCCGGCGAGGCGCGTCCCGTCCGGCGAATAGGCGAGCGACTTGACAGGCGACAACAACCCTCCAAGAACTGTTTGAAACCTGCCCGTCTCAACATCAATCAATAAGACAACGCTGTCTCTAGCGCCGGTTGCCGCTGTTTTTCCGTCCGGCGAAAGAGCGGAAGCTAGAAACCAGCTCTCATACATCTCCGCAGCTGTGATCTCATACGGAAAAATCTCGCCCGTCAGCGCGTCGTGATTGTACCTATCCTCGCCTGCCATATGGGTTTCAACCCATTTCAGATGGTAGCCTCCTCGTCCGTCAATGAACTGCATGCTCCCTTCGCCGGTAACAAAAACATCGCCCTTCTGCGTATAACTGACCGAGAATGCCTCCCCAACGCCCCCTTCCGTTGTGAGAATCGGCGCGCCTGTCAGCGTATTCCAGATCCGAATAGTCGCGTCAAGCCCGCCGCTCAAAATCGCTTTGCCGTCCGGCGAAAACGCTATAGAGGTTGCCCAGTCGGTATGTCCTCCCAATGTATGAACTAGCGCCCCTGTTTCGGCGCTCCAGAGCCGTACCGTCTTGTCATGCCCGGCGCTCGCCGCCGTCCGTCCGTCAGGAGAAAAAGCAACCGACAATACCGGCGCCGTATGCCCCATTAAAGTTTGGACAAGCTCGCCTGTTTCCGCATCCCATATGCGCGCCGTTTTGTCATGGCTTCCGCTCAAAACCGCTTTGCCGTCCGGTGAAAACGCGGCGGAATTGACTCTCTCCGTATGCCCCGTTAAAGTTCGGACAAGCTCGCCTGTTTCCGCGTCCCATATGCGTATCGTTTTATCATGGCTTCCGCTCAACGCTGTTCTGCCGTCTGAAGAAAACGCCAACGACGCGACCGCCCCTGTATGCCCCACCAGCGGCGCTATCTCCGCCCCTGTTTCCAAATCCCAAAACATCGTCTCAAGGCTTCCGCCGCTCGCCAGCGTTTTGCCGTCCGGCGAAAACTGGACGATCTCGGCGGTAGTCGGCGCAAACAACATTTGTTTTAGACGCCCCGTGTTAGCGTCCCAGGTCCTTATTCTTCTGCTTCCGCTGGCGGCAGCGAGAGTTTTGCCGTCTGGAGAAAAGACGACCGACTCGACAATATCCAAACGCCCTTCCAAAACGGTTGGGCGAGGCTCGCCCTTGCCGACGTCCCAGAGCCGTACCGTGTAGTCCCGACTCCCGCTCGCCAACGTACGACCGTCCGGCGAATAAGCGATCGACTTAACGTCTTCCGTATGCCCTTCAAGCGTATGTTTCAGCCGCCCGGTCTGCGCGTCCCAGAGCCGTACCGTATCGTCCCAACCCCCGCTCGCCAAGGTCCGCCCGTCCGGCGAATACTCCAAATCTCGGACCCAACTGGTATGCCCCTCCAGCGTATGTTTCAGTTCGCCCGACTCAACATCCCATAGGCGTATCAAGTTGTCGCTCCCGCCTGTGGCGAGCGTCTTGCTGTCCGGCGAAAACGCCGCCGCATAGACAGAATCTTTATGTCCCTCCAGCGCATGCTTCAACCGACCCGATTTCAGTTCCCAGATAAAAACGGGACCGCCTGTGGAACCGCCTGCGGCGAGCGTTCCGTCCGGCGAAAACGCCGCCGACCACATGAACGCAATCTTCTCTTCTTCATAGAACCGCTCTGGAGGCGCCAGCAATCCCGTCGTCTCGAAGGAGGCCGCGTCATGCAGCCAAATTCCCTTCCGTCCTGCGATCGCCAGCGTTTTTCCGTCGGGCGAATACGCCATGCCCCTGAAAAGGTCGTTGTGTTCTTGGTAGACCCGCGCGGCGGGCGCATACTGTTGAGCGGAGACAGCGCCCGCTAAAACCCAAACGGCGACATATAAAAGCGGACGCAAGCGCATTGTCATTCAATCTCCTGAGCAGTCGTCGGCAGCCGCCAAATCATAGCGGAACCGTCCTTAGCTCCGCCGGCGAGGCGCGTCCCGTCCGGAGAATAGGCGAGCGACCTGACAGGCGACGAAAATCCCCCGAAGAACATTCTATTTTTGCGAGTCGATGCGTCAATCAACACAACCAGGCTGTCTCGCGCCCCTGCTGCGACCGTTTTGCCGTCCGGCGAGACGGCGAAGGCATGGTACCAGTTCTCATAAAAATCCGCATTCGAGATCCCAATCGGAACCCACTCTCCTGTGAGCGCGTCGCTGTTCATATGGTCATCGCCTTGCATATGGCTTTCGATCATATTTCCCCTTCTGCCGTCCAAGTACAATAGAATCTGGGAGCCGCCTGAGGCGAACATGCCGCTCTTCTGCACATAGCCGACCGAGAATATCTCGAAGTACGGTCTATCGGCTCGTATGGGTTCGCCTGTCTGCGCGTCCCAGATCCGTATGGTCGTATCAAGCCCGCCGCTCAAAACGGTTTTGCCGTCCGGCGAAAACGCGACCGACGTTATCCAGTCCGTATGCCCGCCAAGCATATGAAGCGCCTCGCCTGTTTCGACGTTCCAGAGCCGGATCGTCTTGTCATGCCCGGCGCTCGCAGCTGTCCGCCCGTCAGGAGAAAACGCAACCGACAGCGCCGGCGCCGTATGCCCTTCCAGCGTCCTTATCAACTCCCCCGCTTCCGCGTTCCAAAGCCGTACCGCGTTGTCATGACCGCCGCTCACCACAAGTTTTCCGTCGTTAGAAAACGCGGCGGAATTGACCGCCTCCGTATGCCCTTCCAGCGTTCGGATCGCCTCTCCGGTCTCGGCGCTCCATAAGCGAATCGTCTTGTCATGGCTGCCGGTCAAGACGGTCGCGCCGTCTTTAGAAAACGCCAGCGAGGCGACCGCGTCTGTATGCCCCTTCATCGGGATAATCTCCGCCCCCGTTTCCAAATTCCAGATCAGTATTTCATGACGCCCTTCAACCGCAAGCGATTTGCCGTTCAAAGAAAAAAGAACCTTTTCGAGCCGCATTGTTCCAACCAGCGTTTTCTTCAGCTGTCCGGTTTCGGCGTTCCAGAGCCGTACCGCTCGCCCAGCGCCGGCGGCGAGGATTTTGCCGTCAGGAGAATAGGCGACCGACTCGACAATCTCCAAATGCCCTTCCAAAACGGTTGAGCGAGGCTCGCCCGTCTCGGCGTCCCAGAGCCGTACCGTGTAGTCCCAACTTCCGCTCGCCAGCGTCCGACCGTCCGGCGAATAGGCGAGGCAAGAGACCGTGCCGGTATGCCCCGTCAACGTCTTTTTCAAATCGCCCGTCTCGGCGTCCCAGAGCTGTATCGCATCGTTCCAACTTCCGCTCGCCAGCGTCCGACCGTCCGGCGAATAGGCCAGCGATTTATCGCCGCTGATCTTCGCGTCGATCGTTTTTTTGAGTTGACCCGTCAGCGGGTCCCAGAGCTCTATCTTGTTGTTGTAGTCGCTTGAGACGGCGAGCGTTTTGCCGTCCATCGAAAACGCCGCCGCGCTGACTCTGCCCGTGGAACCCCCCAACGCATGCAGCAGCCGTCCCGATTCAACATCCCAAATGAGAACCGCTCCATAGAAGGAGCCGCCGGCAGCCAGCGTTCCATCTGCGGAAAGCGCCGCCGCGACGATATTTTTAAAGGGCGGCGCTAAATTTTCAGGAATCTTCAATAGCTTGATTGTCTCAAAAGAGTCCCCGTCATAAAGCCAGATCCCCTCGCGCCCTATGAGCGCCAGCATGTTCCGGCCGTCAGAGAACGCCGCCCCGCCGGAATAGCCTTTGTGTCCATGAAAAATGATTGCGGCGGGCGCATACTGTTGAGCGGAAACAACGCCCGCTAAAATCCAAACGGCGAGATATAAAAGCGGACGCAAGCGCATCATTCAACTTCCTTTGCAGGCTTCGGCAGCCGCCAAATCATAGCGGTACCGTCCTCTCCTCCGCTGGCGAGGCGCGTTCCGTCCGGCGAGTATGCGACCGACTTGACAGAAGACGAATGACCTCCGAAGAGCCGTTTATATTTCCGCGTCTCTACATCGATCAAAATGAGAAGGCTGTCAACGGCGCCGGCAGCGGCCGTTTTGCCGTCCGGCGAGACGTCCGCCGCCAAATACCAGCTCTCGTAAAGCTCCCTATTCGAGATTTCGAGAGGGACATACTCGCCCGTGAACGCGTTGTCATGAAGCCCGTCCTCGCCGGCCATATGGCTTTCGATCCGTTGGATCTGATCCCCTCTTTTTCGGTCTAGCGTCTGTATCGTCGCTATGCCTGAAACAAACATATCGCCGCTTTGCAGATAGCCGACCGAGTAGATATCCCGATGCAGCGGATTCGTTTTCAGTATCATGCCCGTTTGCGCGTCCCATAGCCGAAAGGTTGTGTCGAGGCTGCCGCTCATAACCGCTTTGCCGTCCGGCGAAAAGGCGATCGACGTCACCCAGTCGATATGTCCGCCCAGCGTATGGATGAGCGCGCCCGTTTCGGCGTCCCATAGGCGTACCGTCTTGTCATGCCCTCCGCTCGCGATCGTTCGCCCGTCTGATGAAGCCGACGCCGACAACACTGGTCCCGCATGCCCCTCCAAGGTTCGAATCTCGGCGCCTGTCTTGGCGTCCCATAGGCGTACCGTCTTGTCATGGCTGCCGGTCAATACCGACTGCCCGTCTGTCAAATATGCGGCGGAATTGACGCGCGCGGTATGCCCCTCAAACGCGCGAATCATCTCCCCTGTCTCGACGTTCCATAGGCGAGCCGTCGTGTCATGGCTGCCGGTCAACGCGCTTCCGCCGTCCGATGAAAACGCCAGCGAGACGACCGCGCCTGTATGACCCTGCAAAGGGACAACCTCCGCTCCCGTCTTTAAATCCCAGAGCATGGTGTAAAAGCTGTCCACCACAAGAAGCGCGTTCCCGTCCGGCAAGAACCGAACGGAGCTGACAAATCTAGGCATGACCAACGTCGTTTTCAGTCGACCTGTTTGAGCGTCCCATAGCCGAACTCTGCGGCTTTCTCCGCTCGCAATCGTTTTGCCGTCGGGCGAATAATCGAGCGTTTCGACAATATCTTTGGGCGGCGCCTGTAGAATGGAGAGAGGGTCGCCTGTTTCAGCGTCCCAAAGCCGTATCGCGCCGTCCCAACTGCCGCTCGCCAGCGTCCGTCCGTCGGGCGAATAATCGAGCGCGTCAATGTCGCCCGTATGTCCCGTCAGCCTCTTTTTAAAATCGCCCGTCTGCGCGTCGTAAAGCAGAATCGCATGGGTTTTGCCGTCGCCGGCGGCAAGGACGCGGCTGTCCGGCGAATATTCTAGCGCTTTGACCCAGCCGAAATCGCCTTCCAGCGTATGCTGCAGTTCGCCCGTCTGCGCATTCCACAGGCGTATCTTATAGTCTTGTACAGAAGCGGCAAACGATTTATTGTCGGGCGAAAATGCCGCCGCCACAACCCGATCTGACTGCTCTTTCAGCGCATGTTTCAGTCGGTCTGACTCCACGTCCCAGATGAGAAGATGGCCGGCGACGGTACTCCCAGCGGCAAGCGTTCCATCCGGCGAATATGTCTGAAAAATGATGTGCGTATATGAATCGTTTAATGGGCGCGCCCCCTGCAACCGTTCGATTTTTTCAAAGGTCTGCGCGTCGTATATCCAGACGCCGTCTGCCGTTTGGATCGCCAGCTTGTTCTCATCGGGCGAATAGTCTATCTCATCAAACGGACCTGTGCGTTTTTCAAGAAACGTTGCAGAAGGCGCATATTGAGGAGCGCGCGCCGGCGCGTCCCCGGCTGCCGCCGGTATGAGACTGACCATGAACCATAGAATCGCGCGTCGATGCAGGTTCACTGTTCCGCTCCTTTTGTTTAAAAGTAAAACGCTCCGCCGATATTCACTCCAAAAGCAGCGCCTCCAGCTCGTCCGGATCCGTCGCGGGCTGCCGGCAGACATAGTTCTCGCACACATAAAACGCCGGTCTGCCGTCTATGCGCCGTTTTCCGGCGGTGAGAGACGGGTTCAACGGCGGCGCCTCTCCCTCCTCAAACGCCGCCACAGCAACCCCCGGCAGATACGCTTTCCCAAGCCGCGACAGCGCCTCCTCCAGCTCCGGTTCCCCCCGCCTGCCGACCAGCGCAACCTGCTTCGGCGGATGCAAATGCGTATCCAGCGCCGACAACATCTCGCAATGCGCCGACGGCGACCGCTCCATGGACGCCGCAAACGCCGACAAAACCGCCTCCCCCTTCTCCTGAAGCTCCGCGTCTCCTGTCAACGCCGACAAGCGCAGCAAAGCCTCCGCCGCGACCGCATTTCCGCTCGGCGTCGCCCCGTCATGCGAATCCTTCAACCGCGCAATGAGCGTCTCCTGATGCGATCCTGTTGTGAAAAACGCCCCGTCCTTCTCGTCCCAAAAGAGATCGCGCATCCGACGGGCAATCTCCAGCGCCTCCGTCAACCGCTCCGCCTTTTGAGACGCATGGAACAGGTCCAACAGCCCGCGCGCAAAGTAGGCGTAATCTTCCAAAAACCCGTCGATCTTCGACTCCCCCGCCCGATGCGAACGCAGCAGCAGCCCTTCCCGCGTCATGTTTTCCAACACAAAGCGCGCCGCCCGCTCCGCCGCTTCCAGATACCGCGCCTCGCCCAATACGAACGCCCCCTGCGACAGCGCCGAAATCATGAGACCGTTCCAAGAGGTTAAAATCTTGTCGTCCAGGCTGGGGCGAATGCGCTGCTCCCGCGCCTTAAAAAGCCGCTCTCGTCCGCGCAACGCCGTCTCCCGCAGTTGCTCCGTCGACGCGCCCAGCGTTGACGCCGCTTCCTCCAGCCCGCGCGGGCGGTTCAGAATGGAGCTGCCTTCCCAATTGCCGCCTTCCGTGATGTCGTAGTAGGCGCAGAACAGCCCGCCGTCCCTTTCGCCGAGAAGCTCCATAGCCTCCGCGCGCGTCCACACATAAAACTTGCCTTCAACGCCTTCCGAGTCGGCGTCTTCAGCCGAATAAAAACCGCCGCCCGCGTCCTGCATCTCCCGAAGCGCGTAGTCAAGGCAGCCGCGCGCCGCTTCAGCAAATTCAGCCTCCCCCGTCAACTGCCAGGCAGACAGATACAACGGCGGCAGCAGCGCGTTGTCGTACAGCATCTTCTCAAAGTGAGGCACAAGCCAGCGGTCGTCCGTTGAATAACGGTGAAAACCGCCGCCAAGATGATCGTAGATGCCGCCGCGCGCCATCTTGCGCAGCGTTGTCGACGCCATTCCAAGCGCGTTTTCGTCGCCCGTACGCCGATAATGACGCAGGCACAGCTCAATCTTGCTGGGCTGAGGAAACTTGGGCGCGCGCCCGAAGCCGCCCTCATACCGGTCATGCTCCGCCATGAGCTGCCAGTAGGCGCGGTTGAGCGTCTGCGCATTCGCCGCCGCGTCCGATGCGGGCAGCTCCGCCGCATTTTGAAGCGCCTGCGCAATCCTCTCCGTCTGATGATCCAGCGACGCCCGCTGCGTTTCATAGTACTCTTTCACTGCCTCCAGCACGCGCGGAAAACCAGGCCGCCCGTATCGATCTTCAGGCGGAAAATAGGTGCCGGCGTAAAACGGGCGCTGGTCGGGCGTCAAAAAGACGGTCATCGGCCAGCCGCCCTGACCTGAGATCGCCTGCGTCGCCATCATATACAGCGCGTCCAGATCCGGCCGCTCCTCCCTGTCCACCTTGATGTTGACAAAGCCGCGGTTCATCGCTTCCGCAATCGCTTCATCCTCAAACGATTCCCGCTCCATCACATGGCACCAGTGGCAGGCGGAGTAACCGATGCTCAACAGAATCGGCTTGTCCCCGCGCCGCGCGAGTTCCAACGCCTCCTCTCCCCATGGATGCCAGTCGACAGGGTTGTAGGCATGCTGAAGCAGATACGGGCTGGTCTCATGGATAAGTCGGTTCGGTCGTCGCGTCGCTTCGTTCATGCGGAGCTCCTTGACAGCGTTTTCCTTATTTCTTTAATGATAGCGCTGTTTCCGCATGCGGCGTTGCGCGCGCCCCTCTCCCGCCATTTCTGCGCAGCATGTCTCCGTGAAGCATGCCTCGTGAAAACGGGGAACGGGGAGCGAGAATCTAAAATCCAGTAGACAGCGTCCGCGTCTGCATGCCGACATGTTCCAACTAAACCCGTAAGGTCAGAATATAAAAGTGGACAACCTCTCCATCTGCAGCGTATCATCGGACAGACGCTTCACTTTTAAAGAGGATAGACGCATGACGCTAACACATACGGACGCTCCTATGCTGCTGCCGGTCGGATACATGTGCAAGTTTGTGCAGAAAAAGGATCATCATCTGAATCCAGAGCGCGTGGATCAGATCTGCTCCGTCAGCCCATGCGTCTCGGGCGACTTCATGGACCCCATGAAGTGGATCAAGTACTGGAAGCACAACGATTACTGGCTGTTCGATTCGCCCGCTCTCATCAAGGAGATAGCGGACGCCGCCGGCGTTTGTCTGGACGAAGCGACGACCTTTTACTACGAGGCGCACGACAAGCAGTTCTATGAAGAAATGGGCGAATGGCACCCCTACGGGATTGAAAAATTGCGCCTGGATAATGTGCAGCCTCCGAGCTGTCCGGCGCTGCTCGGCTACGACGCCATTACCTATGAAACCGGATCGAACGCCGAATGTTCGCCGTTGTCATGCAACTACATGGCGAATGAGGTGTCGGAGGTAAACCGCAATTGCCTGTTCGATTCCTTTGAAGAGACGAAGCGGAGCATTGAGACGGGAGCGGTCTACGGCGAGCCTGGTCCGTATCGCATTCTTGCGGTGTATGCCGTTGATTCGCCCTCTTAAGTTCGGTCATGAACAGTGAGCCGGCGCCGGCTAACGCTATTCCTGCGCAAGCAAGAATCCAGAACTCCATGCGGCGTTGCGCGCCGTTTTTCTTCGGTTTAAAAAAGAATCGGCGCCGACATCATGCGCCCGGCGCCGATCCGTTCTTCTATAAGGAGCGGAAGCCCATTAAAACTGCGAATCAAGGCTCACAATCAAATTCCGACCCGGGGCATTCACCCCCGACCCATGCCACCGATACCGCCGATCCAGTATGTTTTCAAGCGCCGCGTTCACCCGCGCATAGCTGTTGATTTGAACGCCGAGGCGCGCGTTCAGCGTGAACCAGCCGGGCGTCCCGGCGTCCAATGCCCGCCCGTTCTCATCAAACGACACCTCTTCAGGGTCGCGCGTGAGGCCGGGGATGCGCGCGTCGCGTATGTCGCCCTTGCTGAGGCGGTTCTGTTTCGCGGCGCCGCGCGCAATGAATTCCGCCCAAAACGGCTTACCGGACGGCTTCCACCGCGCCCCAAGAGCCGCATGCGGGGGCGTCTCGCGCCGTATGCGCGCCTCCCAAGGCTTGTCAGGATCCGGCGCCTTGCCGTTCAACGTCAACACCTCGCCGCGTATCAACCCCGCCGCGGCGAACAATGTCCAACTCGAATCCAGCGCAACGTAGGCGTCCGCCTCAATCCCCCGCACAACCGACCGGTCAAGGTTGTCCAAAACGGTGATGACAAGACCCTCATGCTGCGCGGCGATGTTCTGAAACAGCTGCGGCGGATTGTCGCCGTACACTTCAGAGACAAGACGCTGCGCCATCTGATTGTTGAGCCATGTGGAGAAAAAAGCCGCCGTGCCGCCAAACCGATGCCGTTGAACCTTCACCCCAATCTCCGCGTTCACCGAACGTTCAGGGAGAACATCTGGACTGGGCGCCTGAATGCCTTGGTTCGTTGCCTGAACGCCTGTCAGATCGTCAATTGAGGCGGCGCGAAAACCGCTCCCCACCGACGCAAACGCCTTCAACCCCGCGGCCGCCTCATACGACGCGGACGCGCTGCCTGTCAGCGCCGCGCCGCTCTTATCCAGCTCCCCAAACGACGAATCCTCAAGCGAAAGGTCGGCATTGACGTTATAAAGCGTGCCGTTCACGCCGACAACCGCTTCAAGCCGATCGCTCAACTCCATCTCGTTCTGCGCAAACAGGTTGACGTCGTAAGCGGAGGAACCGTCCGGATAGCGCCCCCATGCCCTCTCGGTCGGCAAATTGCGAACGCTCGAAACGCTGTCGGAGTAGGCGTCAATGCCGATACTCAACGAATTCCGCCCATCCAGCGGCTTCTTCGCCAGAACCGAAAGACCGACGGAGCCGATGTCGTCATGCGTTTCGCTTCTATCGCTCCCCGGGCCGACCCTGAGGCTCGACTGCGTCTCCATCTGGCGCTGATAGGAAAGCGTCGCTGAAAGGCTTCCCTCGCCATTAAAGAAGCCGTCTATCCTGTAGTTCCCATAGGCGAGATGCCTTCTTTGCGGATCATAGATCAGCTCCGCAAACTCTTCTTTGGATGCGATCTTGTCCCATCTGGAATCCACCTTCTGATCAACCGCTTGATAATGAAGCCGCAGCGTCTGATTCTCGCCGGCGCTCCAGGCGATGGAGGCGGCGCCTGCCGTCTCGCTGTAAGAGGTCGGAGCCTGTTTATCGTAAAGCTCCGTCCTCTCTAAAGAGCCTGTTTTGGCGTTGAAAGAGGTCGGTATGTTTTCCGCATCCTCTTCGCTGGTGATCAAGAACTTGCGCCCCTCTAAATGCACATCATGCCCGGCGCCGGGCTGTATGTCGCCGGCGCTTTTGCGCGTGATATTGGCGCGGAAGCTGAGATTGTCCTGACCGCCATGTAAGCTCAATCCAAACGCGGAATCCTGCGAGGCGGTCCCATACCGCGCATACAGCTTTGGCGCGATTTTGAAGCCGTCGTCATAGAAGGTCGGCCTACGCGAAATCGTGTGGATAACGCCCCCGATCGCCGAGTTGCCGTATAAAACGGAGCTCGGACCGCGCAAAATCTCAACCCGCTCAATGTCGTCCACATTCTGCGTATTGAAATACTGATTCGGACCGGAGCGGAACGTCCAATTGTTGAGACGCACCCCGTCGATCAGCATGAGCGTGTGGTAACCCGTGAAGTTTCGGATGAACGGGGAGCCTTGCCCGTTCGTTGTGCGCTGGGAGAAAACGCCCGCTTCATCAATCAGCCCGTCGATGAGCGAGATCGGCATCCGACGCTGAAGCTCCTCCAGCGTAACGGAGCTGACAGCGTTCGGGATGTCGAAGCTGGACCGTTCCGCGCGCGTCGCCGTCACATCGATTTCGGGAAGTTCCACCTCGCTGTCGTCTTCCGCTGCGGCTGCAAGAGCCAACGCGCCGACAATCCATACAGCAACAGTTTGAGACCAAATGGGGCGCATTGCGACTCCTTCTTTCATTTAGAAACCTTGTGAAGATCGGCCGCGGCGCATGCCATGTTGATCGGGATTGAACCCGCCCAGAAATTGAGTGATCTGCGTATAACGGGAGCCGTCCAGCCGAGCGCCGTCCAATTTAGCTCCGCGCAGATTTGCGTTTCCAAAGTCGACCCCCCGGGCGTCCGCGTTCGATAGATTCGCATGCTGTAGATTTGCGCTCGTGAACGCGACGCCTTTCAGGTCGGCTCCGGTCAAAATCGCCTTTCGCAGATCCGCCCTTCGCAGCAGCGCGCCGACATTCCCTTCAATGTCGGGGTCGCCCAGGAGCGCGTTTTCAAGGTTGGCGCCGCGCAGATCCGCCTCAAACAGATTTGCAAGCCGCAAGTTCGCGCCGGAGAGATTGGCGCCGCGCAGATTCGCATACCTCAGATTTGCCTGTCGAAGATTAGCCCTCTGCAGATTCGCTCCTTGAAGATTGACGCCCTCCATGTTCCGCCCTTCAAGATTAACCCCTTCCAACATACCGCCGCGCAGATCCGCCTCTTCAAGCGATTCGCTCAACAGATCGTCCACATTGCGAGGCTGAACCGCCGCCCCAGAGCAGCCGCTGAATCCCCCTAGACAAAAAAGAACAAGAGCAACGGCGGAAGCGGCAGAGAGTTTTTCCAACATCTATACGCCTTTCGGTTCATACGCCAACATTCTGTCTTAAGCCTACAGCAATAATCGTGCCACCCAGCTTTGCGCCTATTTCCCTTCGCAAACGCCTTGCGCTGTCCATTTATGACACAGCGCTGTTCAAATTTTGGACACTTCCTCTCGCAACAAGCGTCCTCATTCGGTCATCTCCGCCCGGCATGTCCGAGCGGAAATCTCAGAGTCCTCAAACAAAAGATATGAAGATCGTCGTTTGCTAAGAACATCCGCCCATAAACCCCGACCTCATGCGTAAAGTTGGGACATTTGAACGAATAATCGCTCTATTTATGGGAAAAAGGCACCGCCAACCAGGCCGTCATTCCCGCGAAAGCGGGAATCCAGAGGCGCCGCAGAAACCGTCCGCGTTCGCCAGGCGGAATGTCCCAACTAAAGCGCTAAGGTCAGATAAACCAGCTTGCCGTTTCCGCCATAAACTGGAATGATACGTCCCTGAAAGGAGCGCGCGATGCGTCAAAACAGGCTTCGCCAACTGCTGCAGGAGGACGCCCCCTCCTTAGGCACCCGCGTCAATTCCCCCTGGCCGTCGGTCATAGAGCTGGCGGCGCAGTCGGGAATGTACGACTATGTCGAGTTCTTAGGCGAATACGCCCCTTACACCGCCCACGACCTGGACAACCTAGCCCGCGCCGCCGACGTCCACAACATTGACCTCATGATCAAAGTAGAGGCGGAATCGCGCGGATACCTCGCCCAGCGCGCTGTCGGCTCCGGCTTCCAAAGCGTCCTGTTTGCCGACTGCCGATCCGTTGAAGACGCCCAGGAATGCATCCGCTCCGTCCGACCGGACACCCCCGAAGACCGCGGAACCTTCGGCTCCGTCGCCCGCCGGTTCACCTACATGGGCTACGGCGGAAAAGATTACGCCCAGATGCTGCGCGACATTGTCGTCGTTCTCATGATCGAAAAGAAAGGCGCCGTCGAACAGCTGGACGCGATACTAGAGCTCCCTGGTCTGGATATGATTCAATGGGGAGGTTCCGATTACTCCATGAGCGTCGGACGCCTAGGCGACCGCGGCGCGCCCGAAGTGGCAAAGGCGCAGGAGCGGGTCTTCAGCTCCGCCATCGCGGCGGGAATCCCTCCCCGCGCAGAGATCGGCTCCCCCGGCGACGCAAAGCGATGGCTTGACATCGGCGTGCGCCATTTCAGCCTCGGCGTCGATCTTGCCGTCCTGCGCAGCTGGTGGACGCGCAACGGAGACGAAATGCGCAAGGCTTTAGAAGGAAAATAGCGGTAACATATGTAAAAGAAGCCCCTAGCGGGCGCGTTCAAGATTGGAGAAATGGAGATGCCTGTCGGAACACGGAACGAAGCGATCAAAGGCTGCGGAACGCACCACATCGCCGTCCAGACGCGCGACTGGGACAAGTCCATGGCGTTTTACCAAGACGTCCTAGGAATGAAGCTGGTCGCCGAATTCGGATCGCCGGAGCGCAAGATCGTCCTGCTGGACGCCGGCGACGGAAGCCATATCGAGCTGTTTCAACCCACCGACGCGACTCCTTCAGAAGGGGACGACGCCGTCAACGATCCGGTGATACACTTTGCTTTAGCGACAACCGACGCAAGAGCCGCTACCGAGCGCGTCCGCGAAGCCGGCTGCAAGGTGACCGTTGAGCCAAGGGATGTCGATCTCGGCGCGTTGAAGGTCACGATCTCCTTCTTCATCGGACCGAGCGGCGAAGTGATTGAGTTTTTTGAAACGCATTGACGCGGAGAGCGATGCGGGTAAAATGCGGTTAAAAGGTAAAACGGCGATCGTCACGGGAGCCGCGCGGGGAATCGGCAAAGCAACCGCGCTGCGCTTCGCCCAAGAAGGCGCCAAGGTCGTCATAGACGATCTGAACGCGGAACGGGGCGAAGCGGCAGCCGCCGAAGCTCGCCAAGACGGCGGAGAAGCCGCCTTTTTTCAAGCGGACGTGACAAGCGGCGAACAGGTCGGCGCACTGTTCGACTTCGCGCTTGAACGGTACGGACAGCTGGACATTCTTGTCAACAACGCTGTCTGCGGAACCGAGCAGGTGCTGGCGCACGAATGGGAGATACAGTCCGAAGTGATTTTGCGCGGCGTGTACCGCTGCTCAATGGCCGCCGTCGAAGCGATGCAAGACAGCGGCGGCAGCATCGTCAACATCGCCTCGGTGAACGGCATCTTCGGACTGCAGGGGCTGCATATCTACAGCGCCATGAAGGGCGGGGTCGTCGCTTTCACCCGTTCGCTCGCGGTTGAACAGGGGAAGCATGGCATCCGCGTCAACGCGATCTGCCCAGGCACCGTTCAAACGGAGATATGGAAACCGATGCTGGAGCGAAACCCCGCCATCTGGGACGAAATTGTTCGCTTCTACCCGCTCGGAAGGCTGGGCGAACCGGACGACATCGCAAACTGCGCCCTGTTTCTGGCGTCGGACGAATCCTCGTTTGCGACCGGCGCCGCATTTGTCATCGACGGCGGATTGACCGCCGGCAACGCAGAATTTCCAGTGTAGGCAAAGGCGTGGATGTGAATCGATTGCATATTGGAGGTTGTTCTTGAGAGCGTCGTGCGCCTAATCATACGTTACGTTGCGGCTGAGTTCCTGCTTTATTTTTCGCTCATGCTGTCGGCGTCCACTACGGTTTTGATCCTGCGCCAGGTGTTTCTGTTGACGCGGCAATTTGTGCAGAAGGACGTCTCCCTCTGGCACATGGCGGAGCTGGTGCTTTACGCGCTTCCGTCCGTCCTCGCGCTGACTATGCCGATCTCTGTCCTGGCGGGCATGCTCATGGCGCTGGGTCAGCTCTCCTTCTCTGGCGAGATCACCGCCATGAAAGCGAGCGGAATCGGCGTCCATCAGCTTGCTCCGTTTGCGCTCGGCATGGGTTTGCTTTTCTTTGCCGCCGATTTCTGCGTCATGGAGTTTGCGCTTCCATGGGGCAACCGTCAATTTTCTCACCTGCGCTGGGAGATCAGCCGACGGTATCCGACGCTCATCTTGACAGAAGGCTCTGTCATGCGCACCTTTGAAAGAGAAAAGATACTTTGGATGTACGAACGCGACAATCTGGAAACCGGGCGGCTCGAAAATGTGCGCGTCTGGCAGTCGTACGAAACCGGCATCCCGACCTTCAGCGTCGCCGAAGAAGGCGCCGTAGAAACTGTAAACGGCCGCTCCGTCCTCGCTCTCTACAACGGATCAACCTACGAACCAGGCGACAAAGACCAGCCCGAAACGGCCGCATGGAGAAAATTCGACCGACAAGCCATCTATTTGCCGATGGAAGATGAAACGAGAGGGACAACCTTCCGCTCAACCAGCTTCCGAGCAATGCGTATGGGCGACATCTTGAGCGAGGTTGAGAAACTGGAGAAGCGGCTCATAGAATCCCCCTCCGACTACACCTCTGTGTACCTCCGCTCCTCCATCTACAAAGCCTGGGTCGAGTGGCATAAAAAGCTGTCGATCCCGTTCGCATGTCTGGCGTTTGCGCTCCTCAGCGTCCCGATCGGAGCGCTGACCCGCCGAAGCGGTTTCATGGCGGGGCTGGTGATCGGCCTCCCGCTCATCATCGTCTATTACGTCATGCTGCGCGCGGGAGAAGACATCGGCATCCTTCTCGGCGCGTCTCAGGACGGAGGCGGGTCGCTGCTCGGACCGCTGTTTGAATCGGCTTGGCTCGGCGCGGGCTTAGGCGTCTGGCTGCCGAACATTCCTCCGCTTGCAATGGGAATCTATCTGACGATACGGATGGCGCGGCGATGATCTTCGATCTGGCTGTGTATGTCCTGCTGCCCTGCGCATTGCTGGCGCTAGCCGTGTGGAAGTTGCCGATGCCGCTGCGCGACCGGTATGCGCTTCAAAAGTTCGCCGTTTCCTTCCTGCTCTGCTTTCTCATGTGGGTCTGCCTCATTCTGATTGTGCGCCTGTTCGACAAGGAAATAGACCATATGAAAGCGGCAGGATCGGCGAAGCAAGCGTGGCTTCTGTTTTTGTATAAGTCGCCGCCGCGCATCATGGAGGTGATTCCAGGTTCGGGCATCTTGGCATGTTTCTTTACCGCCGGCAGCTTGATACGCTCCAACGAGCTGACCGCGTTCCGCGCGCTCGGTTTTAATCTAAGCCGCTTGGCGCTTCCGATCTGCCTCTTCACATGCGCCGTCTGCGTCATCTCCCTTATTTTTACGGACAAGATCCTGGCGCCAAGTACCCGTCTCGCCGCCGAAATCGACCCGATGCGTCCAACGGCGACCCAAGCGCGCGAAGTTGTTTACCGCGAAAAAACAGGCGCCCTCGCCTTCATCCAGAGCCTCACCGTCACGCATAAAATCGCCCGAAACCTCACCTTTTTTGAGTTCGAAAACGGCAAACCGATCCGCCAAATCTATGCGCAACAGGCGCGCTGGGACGACCAAAACTGGTTCTTGAGCTTCGGATGGACGCGCGAATACAGCGACAACGGCGTCGCAAAGTTTGAACCCTTCCAACGCCAAGAGCGCGTTCTGGACGCCGACCCGCGCACGCTGCTCGCCGCCGCCTCCAAGCCGGAGGAGCTCACCTTTGCGGAACTGCGCCGCGTCGCCGATTTCAAACGCCGCATCGGTTTCTCCTCCCTCGCTGAGGAGGTGCAGTTTCATCATAACATCGCCTATTCGTTCACCCTGCTGGTGGGCGTCATGTTGAGTCTTCCGTTGTCGCTGCTTTTTGGACGATTCGCTGTTTCAATCGGCTTTCCCGCGACGCTGCTCATCAGCTTCATCTACTGGGGGCTGGCGAGCGCCACTTTTGAGGCGATGGGCGAAAACGGACGCCTGCCCCCTATGCTTGCAGCCTGGCTTGCGAATATACTGTTTGCAGGCGCTTCGGTTCTTCTGTTCCGCGGCGTCCGGCGATAGACGGAAAGAGGCGTTCAAATGAGCCGCTTGCTTCTCATCACAGCGGATCGGCAGCGCGACCGGGAGCGCGCCTTAATGGAGTGGCTCGCGCAGTATGCGCATCCCGCCTCCCGCCGGCTGGACGCGCTGCTTCTTGCGCCAAGTCGGCGGAGAGGCGAGGCTTTAAAGTCGGCAGTCGACCGCTTTTTCAATGGGCGCGTCTGGTCGCCGAAGGTAATGACGGTCGACTCGTTTCTCCGCGAACGCGCCTTGAGCATGCCCTCGCGCAGGCGATGGATCTCCGAAGGCGCGCGAACGAGCCTTGCCCAAAAGCTGATCCAACAGCGCCGCCTCTTTGACGGAGAGCCGGCAACGCGCAACTTTGCGAGGCAGGCGCTCGACATGCTCTACGACATGAGCGAAGAGGCGCCGTTTCAAGACCTGTCCTTATTCGCCGACGTTTACGATCAGACACTGGAGCGCTTAGGTTACTGGGACTCGCGCTCCGCCGCCGCCCATATCGGAACCGACGCGCCTGTTCGCGCCAGAGCGCTCGTCCTGGATGAATTCACCCGCCTGCGCGCTTTAGACAGGAGCCTTATTCAATCGCTGCTTCCCTTCTTTGAAGCGGCTGCCGCGACGCTTCCTCTTAGCCGAGAAACCGAAGAGCTGCGCCTCTGGCATCTAGACCTAGGGGCGGAGGAATTGGAAGCGCCGTCGGGCAAAAAAAGCTTGACGCAGCGGGTCGGCGCCGCCGTATTTCAGCAAAACGCGCGCGTCGAAGCCTCCGACGGAAATGGCAGATTCCGCGTGTTGAGCTGCGCCAGCCGACGCAATGAAGCCCGCACAGCCGCCCGTTTAATACGCCTTGCGCTGGGGAACGTCTCTCCCGACGAGGCAGATTTTAACCGCTTCGCTGTCGCGGCTCCGTCGCTCCCCCTGTATCGAGATTTGGCGGCGTCCGAGTTTGCATCCTACGGCTTGCCGACGCGCTTTGGGCGGGGCGCGCCGCTCCTTCAATTCGCCGCAATCCGATTCGCGCACACGCTCCTAGAACGCATCGCCTTAAAACTGGGCGGCGACGGCTTCTCGGAGCAATGGGACATAGAGGATCTGTCCGAGGTACTGACCCGCGCCGAAATCGCCCATTCAGAAGACATCTCCCCGGCAGCCTCCCGGCTTCTAGGCGGCGCCGTCAAAATGTCTGCCCGCCCAAGCCGATTCTATATGCGGCGCATCTCGCAACAGGCGCGCGCCGCCGGCCTCTACATCGCCCCGTTCAACGCCGACGAATGGATGGACGCCGTCAAGCTGTCTCTCACAGATGCGCCCCGCGACGAGAACGACTTTTTTGAACAGCAGGAGTCGATTTCCCAAGAAAAACTGCTCCGCCTCGCCTTCGATCTAAGCGAGATCGAACGTTTTGTTGAAAAGGCGCAGGCGTTTTCAGACGCAAAAACCCCTGAAGACGCCCGCGCAGCCCTCCGCCGACTCTTCCAAGATTACGGCTTGCCGGCAAACGCCCCGAAGGAGCGCAGCGCATGGTCAGCCTTCAACAATCTCATGGACGAAGCGGTCCGCGTCTTCAGGTCTGTCGAAGGCGAAGAATTTGAAGCCGGAGCGTATGCGGACTTCCTAGCGCAGTCTTTAGCGGACGCAAGCCGAACGATCGACTCGGCGCAACCGATGAACGCCGTCTCGGTTCTCTCCTTTCGAGAAGCGGCGGGCTTGTCGTTCGACACGCTCTTTATTCTCGGTCTGGCGGAAGGCGAGGCGCCCGCTCCGTCTAACGTCCATCGATTTTCAGAGCGGATCAGCGCGCCGCTCTCCGACCGCTTCTTCTTTCAGCAGACGCTGCTCAACTCCGATTCAGCCGTTCTAACCTATCCGCGCCGAGAACGCGGAAAGCGGATGGAACCCTCCCCCTTCATTGACGACGCGCTCGCCCTCTTTGAAGAGGCGGAAGACGAAATCGACCCGCTTCAAGAGCATGAGTACGCGGCGCTTCTCTGCGCGCGCGACGCCCTCATCGCAATGGGAGGGCAGGCGAACGCGGAAAACCATGAACGGCTGCGCCTCCCGCACAGCAACGCCCCCCGCCTCATTGAACAGGAGCGGCTGCGTCAATCGCGCAAAGAATGGAGCGTCCATGACGGGCATGTAACCCAAAATCGGACAGCTCTCGAACTGCTGCGCAAAATCGCCCTGGAGCCTTACAGCGCCTACCGCTTGGAAATGTATGCGAGCTGCCCGATGCGCTACTTCTTCGCAAGCGTTCTGCGTCTGCAAGACGCTGATCAGGACGATTCCGACGTCGCCCCGATCATCTACGGCAAGCTGATCCATCAGATCTTGGAGAGCTTTTTCAGGTCATGGCAGGGAACCGCAGAGAACCTAGACGACGAAGCGAAAAAACGGCTGCGCAAGACGCTTTATGACCACGCGCGGGAGAAGGCGCGCCCATACGACGCGCGTTACCGCAACCTTTACTGGCAGGAGCGCCGGCGCGACCTGTTAAGCGGCTTGACCGACAAGGATGAGCCGAAGGGCGTCCTCCGCCTATTCATAGACGCCGAGATGGACGGTTCCGAGTTTGCCTTCGGGGCGCATTTTGACCGCGGCTATCTCGTTGAGAAGACCTTTGGCGAGATGCCAGGGTTGCCAGAGCTCCAAGCGTTTCCGCATGTTGCGATTGAACGCGAAGATATGGAGGAGCCGATACAGACGCGCGGCGTCATTGATCGAATCGATCTGAATAAGGAGACCGGCGAATTTACGGTGTACGACTACAAAACGGGCCGCCTGCCAAGGGCGCGCTTGACGCTGGAGGGTCTGCATTTCCAACTGCCGCTGTATATGATGGCGGCGTCTGGGCATAAAGGGTGCGAGCGGCCGGTCGGCGGCGCGTACTATTCAGCGGGAGATCCGCGCGATGCCGGCAAGCAGGAACCGGTCGGCGCGCTCCTAGAGGGGGCGTCCAGCAGGCGTTCGGGCATGATGCAATCGAACGAGTTTAGCGGGCTGCTGCAGTTCACGCGCAAGCGCATCGCCGAAATCGACGCGCATATCCGCGCGGGGCGGTTCCACCCGACGATCATCAAACCCATCGACGCCGGCTGCGCCTACTGCCAATTCAAAGAAATCTGCAGGGTGGACGAAACAAGGCAGAGCGGGATGCCCGAAGAGCTGCCGGCGTACCGTCCAAAACCGTTTGGAGGCGATGAAGAGAATGGCGGCTAAATTCGCCCTCACAAAAGAGCAGCGGGAGACGGTCGAACGGCCAGGGGCGGTCGCTGTGACGGCAGGCGCCGGAACCGGCAAGACGCGCGCCATGATCGACCGCATCACCCGCCTCTTGACAGGAGTTGAGCGCATTGAGCAGGCTCTCGTACTCGCCTTCAACGAAGAAGCCGCCAGCGAAATACGCGGACGCATCTACCGCGCGATCATGAGCGAGATGGAAACAGCGGAAGGCGCGCGCCTAGATCGCCTAACCTCCCTTAAAGAAAACTATTCGGACAACTTCGTTTCAACGATGCATTCGTTTTTTGCGAAGACTCTGCGCCGTTTTCCGAACCTTGTCCCCGGCGCGGGAAACGATCCAGGCGTCGACCGAGAATACCGCGTCATAGAAGGCTTTGAGGCGGACACGCTGCTGCTTCGCTCCGTCGATCGCATTTTGGACGAGACCGCCTTTGATCCGACAGCGCCGCTGCGGGAAGATCTGCGGCGCTGGCTCATGCATCGCCGGAGGAGAGCGCTGGTCGGTTCCGCGGTGAAGGCGCTGATCGAAAGGCGTTACGATCTGCAGCCGTGGATGCGCCGTTTTTTGACAACCGATACGGACGCGCTGCTGGACGCCTACCGCGCCGACGCGGAGCAGTACATCGCCAATTTTAAAGAGGAGTTTTTCAACTCGGCGCAGGTTCTCGACCTGACGCGCGCTGTTGAAAATTGCCCTCCGCCCAAGGACGGAGAGGACAAAATGGTGGAGCTGCGCGCGAACATGCTGGAGGCGACAGAGAAGCGGGACTCGGTCTGCATCCGCGAGCTGTTCACGACCAAAGCTGGCGCGGCGCGTTCTTTCGGCAGGGTTGGAAGCGCCGCTTTCTGGGGAAAAGAAACGTTGGGGACCGCGCGCGCGCATATGAATGAGTACGCCGAGCTGGTCGCCGCGGAACCTTCCCTGGAGCTCGCCTGGGACGACAAGCTAGAACGAGAGGCGCTGGAAACGCTCAAGTCGCTGGCAAAACTGGCGGAAGCGGGCGGAGAACTTTACAGCCGGCGAAAGCGCATTCAGAACGCGCTAGATTTCAACGATCTCGAAGGGCTGGCTCACGGCGTCATCCATCATCCGGAGGGGCTGCGAACCTTTCGAGAGCAGTTCCGCGCCGTCTTCATTGACGAGTTTCAAGATACGAACCGGCGGCAATGGGACATCTTCAAACATCTCGGAACCGACGCGGACGGCTCCGTCGCCGACGCCGGCAAGCTGTTCATCGTCGGCGACGAAAAACAGGCGATCTACTCCTTCCGAGGGGGCGAGGTTGACCTGTTCTCTCAGGCGCGCGCCGAGTTCGACCCGAACGCCGAGTTGTACTTGACCGCGAATTTCCGCTCGCTCCCAAATCTGATACTTTTTTTCAACCGCTTCTTCGAGTCGCTCTTGACCGGCGGCGCGTCCTATGAGGCGGAGGCGCAGTCTTTACGCGCGGGAGACGCCCCGACTCCGCCCCAAAAAGGCGCGCCCCTCCAAGAAGGCGGATGCGTCTACCGCTTCATCGTGCCGGACGAAAAGGAGAAAACGCGCGAACGAGAGGCGAACGCTGTCGCCGACCTGATCCAAGAGATCTCCGAAGGGCGGCTTGAGACCAAATTCCCCGGCATCGCCGACCGCATCGCCGCCTCCGAACCGGCGGTCGCTGTTCTGTTCAGACGCTCAACGCACCAGCGGCTGTATGAAGACGCCCTGCGCCGGCGCGGCGTTCCCTATGTGGCTTCGCGCGGACGAGGTTTTTTTCAACGGCAGGAAATATGCGACCTCCGCAACGCGCTCCGCGTTATCAACGACCCGGCGGACGAGATCGCGTTTGCCGGCTTTCTGCGCTCCCCGCTTATCGGATGCAGCGACGAGGGGCTGCTTCTCTTAAGCGCGGCGGGGGAATCGTCTAGGGGGCGGCTGCGGAACCGCTTGGAGCGTTTGTCGGACCTCGCTGAACTGAACGAGTTGTCTGAAGAAGACGCGGCGGCTCTGCGGAAGGCGAAGGCGCTTCTCTCCCGCTGGGTTGAAACATCGCGCGCGTCCGGCGTCGCCGACACGCTTACGGCAGTGATCGAAGAATCGGGCATGTACGCGCCGCTCGCAATGGGCGTTATGGGACAGCAGCGCGTCCTGAACGTCGAAAAGTTCATCGATTTTGCGCGCGACTGGGAATCGGTCGGCTCCGGCGCGCTGGTCGATTTCATGCGGTATCTGGATGCGTTGGACGCGGGCTTCTCAGACGCCGGGGACGCCGACCTGCCCGACGGCGGCAGCATCCAGCTGCTGACAGTCCATCGCGCCAAGGGGCTGGAATGGCCCGTCGTCATCCTGCCAGACATGGACGCCGGATTTCAATACCGCATCGATACGACGAGCAACTGGGCGGGAGTCGCTGTCGGCCGCCTCGCCGGTTTCGGCGGACGGGACGAGTTCGAAGCGGCAGTAAAAATCACTCTAGACCCAGAAGAAAAAAACGCCCCCCAGCCGTTCATGTGGGAAGCGCTCAACATAGAAAACCGCAAGCGGACAAGGGCGGAAGAGAAACGCCTGCTCTATGTCGCCCTCACGCGCGCGAAGGAGCGGCTTGTCCTTTTCACCCGCGAAAAAGAGAATCCGCCGCAAAGCGTCAAGGCGGGCAACTGCTGGACAGACTGGATCGAAACCATTTTAAGCGGATGGGACGAGGAGGAATATGTCGGCGTCTATGATCTGCCAAAAGGAGACGCGGGCGTCCCGCTTCAGCCCATTCAGGTCGGCGCCCCTGTCGACTTTGACGCGGACGCCGTCTGGGAGCGTTACGCCCCGCCCGACGATTCGCCGACCAACAGCCGTTCAACCGACTTAGGCCGTTTCCTGCTTCCGCTGGCGCTGGACGGCATGGATGAAGAATCGCTGACGGAGCGCGCTGAGGCGCATTTGCGCGCCGGCTCCGTCGACTCAACCCAAAAAGAAGCGGCTCAAGCCGCCCGATGCGCTGTCTTAACAAAAAAGCTGCTCCAAGAGACGTACCCTGGCGCCGAGATTCTGACGAACTTAGCCTTCCCAAACGCCGACCCGTTCGACGGCTCAATAGACCAGATCGACGCGCTCATGATGGGCGAAGAGGGACCGCTGGCTGCGGCGGTTGTATTCTACGGCGGTTCCGCCGATATTCATGAAGCGGCGCGTTCGGCGGCAGAAGCGGCGCTGCGTCTGCTGGAATGCCCGCAATTGACAGGCGTCGCGGTCGACTTCGTCAACGGAGAGCCGACTTCGGCGTTTCACACTGCGCATCGCCAAATCGAAGAAGAGTAACAGGGCGGACTTGATCATGTTGAGAATTGTACGGTGGATGTCGGCGGTTTGGATCTTTTGCGCAGGCTGCGGCTCTCAAACGGCGCTGTTTCAGCCCGCTCCTCGCCTCGTTAATCTGGCGCGTTTGCCGGGAACAACGGTCGACGTCTCCTCATGGGAGGAGGGGTTCGATCCAACCGTGTTGACGGACGGCGTCGTTTCGGCGGAGGAATGGTCGCCCGCTGTCGGCTGGGAATCGACCTTTGACGGAGCGTTGGAACGGCGCCGCCTGTTCAATGTTGAGGTGGACGCGGCCGCAGCGGGGGAGCCGTTTGAATGGAAGGGGCTGCGCCGAAACTACCGCCTCGGCAAGGAGTACGCCGCCTTCGGTTGGGTCTTGATACGTTTTGACAAACCGAGAAAGGCGGCGCGCGTCGTTCTGCATTCGGTCAACACGGAGCGGTACCCCGCCACCCGCTTCGGCATACGCGACGTTCTGGTTCAGTATTGGGACGACGCCCAACGCCTCTGGGTTAACGCGGGCGAGGCGCGCGGCAACCAGCTCCCCCGTCTCGCCGTTTCGTTCGACCCTGTTGAAACGCAGTATCTGCGCGCCGCGGCCCTCTGGGTCAACGGCTCTCAAAAACAGGACGCGTTCCGAGCGTACGGCCGTTATGAATTCTATGTAACAGGAACAATTCGTCTGCACGAGGTGGAAGCGTATGGAATTGCGGAAGATTGAAAAAACGCGAATGAAGGTTGTTTGGAACGCGGCTCCCATCCTCTTGGCGGCGATATTCGCAGCGCTAAACGGATGCGGCGGAGGAACAGTGTTCGCACCGATGGAACGCGAAGCGTTTCAGGACGCGCTCGCCGATCTGGACGTCCGATGGCGGCAGATGGAATCGATGCGTACGCAGATGACCGTCAAGGTGAACGATCCCAGCGGATCGCAGGAAGTGCGCGGTCTACTGCATTTCAAAACGCCCGATTCGTTTCGATTCAGCGCGCTCAGCCCTGCCGGCTCGCCCGTCGCGGTCATGGTCGCGTCGGAGAGACAGCTGACGGAGATCTATATCCGCTCAAATACAGCTGTGCGCGGCTCGTTGAGCGACGCCCGTTTGAAGCGGCTGTTTGAAATGGATGTGCGCGTCTCCGACATACGGCGCGCCATTGCCGCAAACCCGTTTATCGGCGCGCCGTTCACAGAAGGAAACCTGCGCCGAACGGAAGATGAAGCTGTCCTGAACCGCCCAATGGAGTCGACCGGCGGCGAGGAGGAGATTCGGCTCAAATGGATCAACGGAGAACCGGTCGTCACGGAGTGGAAGCAGCGCGCAGCCGACGGCGGGGAGACGCTCGCCATCCGCTTTTGGAACTATCGAAGCGTCGGCGGACTCCTCCGCCCGATGGACGTCTCCATAGAGCGCAAACCTGAACAGGTGCGCATGCGCTTCCACGCGACCGATCCGCAGGTGAACGTGGAGCTCAACCCGTCCCAGTTTCAGCATCGGCTTCCCCCCGGCGCAAGAACGATATGGGTAAACGATGAAGGCGACCCGATTGACCCTCCAAGCGAGGGCGAAGATCAATCTGTACCTTGACATTCTCGGCAGGCTCCCAAGCGGACTCCATGCCGTCCAAACGGTACTGCACTCGATTGAGCTGGCAGACGATCTGGAGCTGGAGCTGCGCAGGCGCGGAGTGTCGGCGGAGCTTCTCGGCGCGGACATCCCGACGGACGACCGCAACCTCGCCTGTCGAGCGGCGCGCCTGTTTTTTCAGTTTACGGGCATAAACGGCGGCGTTCATATCCGCATCATGAAACGCATCCCTGTCGGGGGAGGCCTCGGCGGCGGAAGCGCGGACGCGGCAGCCGTCTTGGTCGGGTTAAACGCCCTGTGCGGAACCGGATACCCTAAAGACGCCCTCGCGCGGATGGGCTCCTCTATCGGCGCGGATGTTCCATTCTGCGTCGTCGGCGGATGCGCCTCTGGAGAAGGCGTCGGCAACCGCCTTCGCCCGCTTCCTCCCCTGCCGAAACGCCCGCTCCTGCTGATCAATCCCGGCGCGCAGGTCCATACGGGCGAGGCGTATGCGGCTCTGAACGCCCCTCTTCTCGACTCCTTTAACTTGCCGCCGTTTCCAGAACGGGTTAAGATAAGAAACGGATGGCTTCACGATCCGTTCAAAACGGGAGCCGCCCGAAACGGCTTTGAGGCGTCGGTCTTCAAACGTTTTCCGCAGATACGCGAGGCGCGCGGCAGGCTCCGCAGCTTCGGCGCCGCCGCCCTCATGAGCGGAACAGGCGGGACAGTTTTCGGCGTCTTCAAGACCGAAGCGCAGCGCGACCGCGCCTTGAAGGCTCTGCGGAGCGTTTACCCGTTTGCGGAAGCGAGCGCGTTCTGGTCGCCGATGCGTTGAGCAGTCCAATGTTGGCCGGTGGCCAAGCGGCAAGGCAGCGGGCTTTGGACCCGCGATCGTAGGTTCGAATCCTACCCGGCCAACCAACATTTTGCAGGTAACCGCCGCTGACATGTCCCAACTCAAGGCAGCTCTCCAAAGACAGGCGCTTTTATTCAGGCGCGCTCTGATGTATCATGAAGGCGCAAAACCTACACAAGAGGACGTATGTATGGAAACGATTTTTGAAGACGCATTTGACGGACAGCTGGGAGACGGCTGGACATGGCTGCGGGAAAACCCTGACCATTGGCGCCTCGCGGACGGCGGCCTTGAGATACGGGTGGAGCCTGGCGTCGCCGACACGGTTTTGAACGCGCTTTGCCGCCCCGCGCCGGACCGAAACGAAGGCGCCTTCGCCATCGAAGTGACCGTCATGAACCACACGATGCCGATTCAGCAGTACGAGCAGGCGGGCATCACATGGTATTGCGGCGGCCGCCCTGTCTTTAAAGTGGTGAAGGAGCTGATCAACGGCGACCTGTGGATCATCCCCGGCCACGTCTCCATGCGGACAAAAAGCGTTCGTTTGCGCCTGATCGTCACGGCAGATTCGTGGGAAGCGACTTTCCGTCCTGAAGGCGAGACGGAATTTCAAACGGCCGCAAAAGGCGCCCTCCCAGCGCCGAACGACGATCAGGTGAGCATTCAGTGCTACAACGGCCCGCCCAACGCCGAGCATTGGATACGGTTTGAGGATTTTCGTATCGCGAAGCTGTAAAGTCGCATTCGAATCTAGACATCGTTAATATGAGAGGCGCGCTTCTAGGGCGTTTTTTATTCTGATTTCATAAGCATATAACAACAGCTGGCGGAGCCATGGTGTATGATTCATGCAAATAAGAAGCGCGGAAGGTTTCGCCTATGAGCTATCGTCGGTTCGCTGTGTTGTCTGCTCTGGGATATTTCCTTTTTTCTGCCGCCTTTCTTAACGGGGCGGAGGCGCAGACCGCCGGCGAAAAAGCGGCATGGAACGAAATCGCGCAGATCGGCGACGGCTTTGTCGTGTGGGAGTCGAGCCGTACCGGCGCTTGGCGAATCTGGACGCGCAACCTGGACGGCAGCGGTCTGCGCCAGCTTGTCCCAGACGAAAACGGGCGCGACCATTTTTGTCCGCATGTCTCCCCCGACGGCAAGCGGCTTCTCTACCTGAGCTACCCAAAAGGGCGAAACAGCTACGACAAGACCCTCCATGGCAAGCCCGATCTGCATAACATCAAGGTGCCGCTGCATCTGTACCATATCGAGACGGGGCGGGACCGCGTCGTCGTTGAGAACGCGCGCGCCTATTTTGAGGACCGCGCCGCCGTCTGGATCAACCCCGACGAATTCATCTACATTGGCGGAGACGGGCATACATATAAGATGAATCTGAAAACGGACGGCAATCTGCGCCTCACCTCCGAGCCGCAAAAAGAGTTCGGAATGCTCATCAACGCCTCCTTGACGCATGCGACGCCCGGCCGTCCAGAGTTTTCCCCCTACGATTTGAGCAGCAAACAGATCTCGCGCCGAAAACACCGCGGCGGCTGCCAGCCTTACTTCACGCGCGACGGCGTCTGGGGATACTGGATGGGCGGCGGCGGCGGTCCCGTCAACCGCATACACCTTGAAACGGGCGCCGTGGAAGCGATCCTCCATAAAAATGACAGCCGACTCCCAGCGGGACGCAGCTACATCTACTTTCCGATGATCTCCGACAGCTCCGACCTGATCGCGTTTGGCGCGTCTCCCAATCAGCATGACCATTTCCGTTCCGATTACGACATCTTCATCTCCCGCATTGACCCAGAAACGCTGGAGCTGATCGGCAAGCCGGCGCGCTATACGTTTGACTCCGAGGCGGATCGGTACCCCGATGTGTATCTGCGCGGTCTGGAGCTCGGCCGCGTGGAGGGCGAGGTTCCGCTGCGGGTGGAGTTTGCGCCGGAGGGCGTCTCGAAGGGCGCCGCATGGGATATGGGCGACGGGTCCCGTTTGCGCGGTTCGCGCGTGTCGTATCTCTACAAAGAAGCGGGCGAATATGAGATTTTGGCGGCAGACGGCGAGGAGACCTACCGCGGGCGCGTCAAAGCGTCTCCGCGCAGCATTCCGTATGTGGTGGATGCGTCGCTTCCGTCGAAGCGGCTTGCGCGGGTTCAATTCAGCGAACCGGTCGATTTGAGCGGTTTTAAGGCGTCGCTGGCGTCAGGGGTTGAAGTTGAGTCGGTGAAGGCGGTGGGCGCAGACGCGGCGGCATTGACGCTTCGGGAGCCGGTGGAGTCGGCGGATACGCTGATTTTGTCGGGCGCGAAGGATTTGGCGCAAAGCCCGAATGAGATGGAGCCGCTGCGCATTGCGGTTCAGCCTCCTGCTTGGCCTGTCGATTCGGACGCCGCGGTCGTTTCATGGTCGTCGGGCGAAGCGTCCGCAGGGACGCATGAAATGAAGCGCGAGGGCGCGGTAAAAGAGGGCTGGGACGGCTCATTGGAGTTTTCAGGCGGCTCGGCTCGTTTTCCAACCGCCGCGGCCGCTCTTTTGAAAGCGTGCCGGGCGTCTGGAGAGGCGTCCATTGAGGCGGTGTTTCGGACGGATCGGCTTGACCAGAGCGGTCCCGCCCGCATCGTCACCTTCTCAAGTACAGCGTCGGCGCGCAACTTCACGCTCGGCCAACAGAACGGCCAGCTCATCCTCCGTCTGCGCACCTCCGAAACGACAGCGGAAAGCGGCGGCTACCGCGAATTCACATTGTTTCCGCTGAAGGCGTACGAGACCGTCCATGTCGTCGCGGCATACCGCAACGGGCAGCTGACCGCCTATCGGGACGGCGAGAAGGCGTTTGAGACAACGGCGCTGAAAGGCGATTTGAAGGCGTGGACCGACCATTACTTTCTGCTGGGCGACGAGGCGGACGGCAACCGCCGATGGAACGGCGTTGTGGAGGCGTTTGCGGTTCACAGCCGGGCGCTGTCCGCCAACGAGGCGCGGCGCAGCTGGCGCGACTTTAAGGCGCTGCGCGATCGGCGTTTTGCAGAGAACCCGACGCCCTGGCCGGCGAACCGCGCAGGTCTTCAATTTATCTGGCAGACGGACAAGGCAGACAATCTCATCAACAACAACGCATGCGTCGTCAAGCCGACCGGGAAGGGCCGTTTGACAGGCGAGTATGCGATGGCGCTTTCGGGCGGGGCGTATCAGGCTGACGAGAGCGCGGCAAAGCGGCTTTTGGACTCGGCGAAGCGAACGAATCAGCTGACGATTGAGGCGTTTATACAGACCGACTCGATGAATCAAGACGGGCCGGCGCGCATCGTCACCTTTTCCAGCAGCGCATCGTCGCGCAATTTCACGTTGGGACAGCAAGGCGGGCAGCTTATTTTGAGGCTTCGGACGCCGTCGACAGGGGCGAACGGGTCTAGCCCGCAAACGCCGCTGTTCGATTTACCTAAAAATCGGCCTGTTCATGTCTCAATTACGTATAGGCAGGGTTTGCTTGTGTGTTATCGGGACGGGGTAGAGGTTTTGCGCTCTAAGAGCGTTCGCGGCGGCTTTGAAAACTGGGAAGCTCAGTGCCTCCTGTTCGGCGACGAATTGGGCGGCGGACGCGACTGGTCGGGGCGTCTAGAGGGCGTCGCAATCTATTCGCGCTGGATGGACGCCTCCGAGGCGCGTCAAAACAGCGAGGCGTACTGGCGCCTATACGAGAGCCGCAAGTCGATTCGTCCGCTGGAAGTGGAAGCGACCTTGACAAATCTGTCCCGCGCCCCGACACTAGAGGAGATCAAACCGTATCGGGAGGCGTTGGCGGTGTATGAATATGAATCGGCGCGGGCGTTGGACGGCTCGGCGGCGCCCTCGAAGATGCGCGTCGTTCACTGGGTCGCCCTGGACGGCAAAACGCTCGATTCGGCCCAATGGAAGGCGGGGCGCTCCGTCCGCATCCGCATTGAGCCTTTTGAAAGGAACCCTCAGCTCGAATCGTTTTACATGTCGGACACGTTAGAGCCGGACTTTAATACGCCCCTGTTTTACGCGGTAGACCCTTGATAGAAAGGCGACGGCATATGTTGAAATCGGATCGCGGGTTCGCTTTTTTGATCGGTTTTGGCCTCGGTTGCTTGTTGGCGGCCGCTGTCTATTATGTGGGCTGGTCAACCCCTTCGCAGGAGAGCGGCGCGACGCTGATCCAGACGCCGCGCCAAAGGCATGTTCCCGTCTCAAAGGGAGAGCCGAACCTTGACGAGGAACGCTCCCGCGTATGGAACATTGTTTTAGAAAAAACGATGCGCGAACGGGAAGCGGACAAAGCGCATGTCGAGAGCTCCGAGCCTTACAGCGCGGAGAGCGGCGGTGACGGCGCCGCATCTTCGCTAGAGGACGAAACCGACCTCCCCTTGGAGTATGCCGACAACGGCGGCGATCCGTCGGAAAACGAGAGCCGATTCATGGTTGAGGCGGAGCTGGTGGCGAAGTCGCCTCTGCCCGTCTTTGAAGAAGCGTCGTTTCACAATGTGCTGGTGGTGTATGAGTACCGCATTTTACGGCGCATCAGGGGTTTGACCGATCAGCTGCGCCTGCGCGTGGCTCACTGGGCGGTTCGCAACGAAGCTCGTCAACCGGCGCTTGCGTATGAGATCGGCGGCGCGCATATACTGCGTCTGCGCCCGTATAAGTCGCCGGACGGCGCGTATGTCAGCAACGCGTTTCCAATGGACGACGGCCTGCCGCTCCTGATGGAGGAAGACGCGGCGCAAGACGCCGAGGGGCCGGGATACGGCTGGAACGCTCTGCTGCCTCCGCCGCCGCCCTCTTCGCTGCTGTAACGGCGCGGCGCGCGGTCCCCGCGGCATGATGCATGGTCTTTAGTTCGCCGCTGTTCGTTTACTACTATCTGCCGCTGGCGCTCGCCGTTTACTGCCTGACGCCTCGACGGGCGAAGCATTTTGCGCTGACGGCGTTCAGCTATCTGTTTTACGGCTGGGCAAATCCGTGGTTCACACTGCTCATGCTCGGCTCCACGCTGGTCGATTACCGGTGCGGTCTGGCGATGTCAAGCGGCGGCGAGTCGACCCGCAAGCGCGCGCTGGTCGTCTCGATCTGCGCAAACCTGTCGCTTCTCGGCTTCTTCAAGTATTTTAACTTCGCCGCTGAGAACGCCGCTGCGTTCATGCGCCTGATCGGTCTAGGCTCGCCCGCGTGGGAAGGGGTCTTGCAGGTAACGCTCCCGCTTGGCATCAGTTTTTATACGTTTCAGTCGATGAGTTATACGATCGATGTTTACAGAGGGAATGCGCGGCCGATTCGCCGTTTCATCGACTTCGCCTGTTATGTGTCGATGTTTCCGCAGCTGGTGGCGGGTCCGATTGTGCGTTTTTCGGATGTGTCGGAGCAGTTGCGCAGCCGTACGCATACATTGGAGAAGTTTGCGCGGGGCGCGGCTCTGTTTTCGGTCGGCATGGCGAAGAAGGTCGCGCTGGCGAACCCGTGCGGGAAAGTGGCTGATACGGTCTTTGAGGCGGGATCGCTCCATTTTCTAGACGCTTGGCATGGTCTGCTCGCGTATGCGTTTCAGATCTACTTCGATTTCAGCGGCTACTCCGACATGGCGATCGGCCTCGGCTTGACGCTCGGCTTCGCGTTCCCGAAGAACTTCGACTCGCCGTACCGCTCCGAGTCGATCACCGAATTTTGGCGCCGATGGCATATCTCCCTTTCGAGCTGGCTGCGCGACTACCTCTATATACCTCTTGGCGGCAACCGGAAGGGTCCGGGGCGCACCTATGTGAACCTTGCGCTTGTGATGATCCTCGGCGGGCTGTGGCATGGCGCCTCTTGGAACTTCGTCGTATGGGGATCGCTGCATGGCGGAATGCTGGCGCTGGAGCGCTGGCGCGGCAAGCGGGCGGTGTACAGCGGGTTGCCGCGCTGGGCGCGCGTCGGGCTGACCTTTTTACTGGTCTGCCTCGGCTGGGCGTTCTTCCGCGCCCCTGATCTTGGCTCGGCATGGACATTTTTATGCTCTCTGGCGGGGCTGGGATCGCCAAGGCCGGAGGCGGCGCTCTTGTCGGGCGTTGTGTATCAGCCGTACTATCTGATCTGCATGGTCGTCAGCGGATTGACGATATGGCTCTCTCCGACGGCGCTGGACTGGACGGAACGACTGACGCCCTTGAAAGCGGGAGCTGCGCTGGCGGGATTATGGCTGTCGCTAGCGCTACTCTCCGCGCAGACATATAATCCCTTTATCTACTTCATTTTTTGAAGCGGAACCCGCGCAGGGAAGGATGATGGTAAGCCCTTTGGAATTTTGCTCGCTTTTCTGTTGCTGTTTTGTTTTAGGGTTCGGCGGCATTGCAGGATATTTCTGGGGGCGGAACAAGTCTAATAAGTCTGCCAAAAAAATGGAAATGCGTCTGCGGCGCGAACAGGAGGAGCGCTTTGCGCGGACGCTTCGAAAAGCAGAGGAGCGGCGTCTGGAGTGGGATGATGAGGAAGATGATGCATGGGCTGAGCGGCCCTCTATGACGAGAGGGGATCGGGCAAGGCGGCGTTTTTCGGTACCGTCGGAGAGGCAGCGGCAGAATCGGGAATTGCGCGCGGAGCGAGAAATTGTCCATCTGCAGGAGCAGATCGACGAACTGACGCGCCAGCTGAAAAACGCACAGCAGCCGACGGACGAGAAGGTCGCGCGGCTGCGCCAAGAGATCGCCGACCTGACCATCCTCATGAGCGACGCAAAGTCGCCCCAAAACGCTGAGCTGGCGTACCTCCGCCGGCAGATCGACGAACTGACGCGCCAGCTTCAAAGCAGAGAGTATGAAAGCCGTTCGGACTCCTGATAGAAGCGTCTAAAACTTGTTGGGTTGGCGCCGCCCGTCGTCGTCATTCCTGCGCAAGCGGGAATCTTAAAAGATACATCTTCCGATCAAACGCCATCTATATGGCGATTCTTGCGCAGGCGAGAATCTCAATTCGCTCCAAAACGGAATTTTGACGCAAAAATATGTAAAATCTGCAGGGCGAACGCTACAAAACAACTGAACGAGGAGAGCGCGCTTTGAAAGATCGACCGCTGACCGATTTCGACAAAACGGTTCTGGGACAGATGGAGCATATACGCGCCGTCGGGAGACGCAAACTGCGCAACCAGAACGAGCTGGACGACTTCGTCCAAGAAACGATCGCGCGGGTCTATGCGAACCGATCGCAGCTGCGAGACCCTGCCAAGTTGAAGCAGTGGATCGCCGGCATCGCGCGCAACGTGGTGAACGACTGGAACCGGGAGCGGTACCGCAAGGCAGAGCAGCCGCTGACGGACGAGGCAGAGTTGCTGGACGAAAGAAATCCGCTGGACGCCCTTGAGCAGGCGGAGCGAAACGAACAGATACGCCAAGCGATGAACAGGCTGAACCCTGTCGACCGCGATCTGCTGCGCGGGAGATATATGGACGAGGAGTCGTACGCCGAGCTGCAGAATCGGCACGGGTTGTCCTATTCGGCGGTCGGGATTCGGCTGCACCGCGCCAAACAGCGTCTCAAAAAAATACTGAACGGGATGAAGATCGCGCTCGCCTTGACGCTTGTCAACCTGAAACGCAACGCATTCGGAGGAATCCTTCTCATGACAAAATCAACGAAGATTGTTCTTGGAATTACGGCGGTTCTGATTCTTGCTCTGCTGGGCGGGTATCTCTGGCTGGAATACGGCGGTTCATCCGACAGCGAGCCTTCCGAGTTGACGCTTGAAGAGCAGACGCCCCCTGTCGAGACCGACGCCTCAAACGACAGCGCTTCAAACGACGGCGCCTTAACCCAAACCGAAACAGCCGACGGCGCCGACTCGACGCTCTCTTCTGACGCCCAGCAGGACGCCGGCAACGCCGGGGAAACGGCAGAAACCTTGACCGCTCCGCCCTCCGAGGCCGCTCCCGCCGACGCTCTTGACGATTTTGCAAACCAGCTCCTAGAAGGCATTCAGGAAGTGTTCGACTTCGCAGAAAAGCTGAAAGCCTATTCGCCTGAATTGACGGAGTATGCGGACGTGATGACCGGCTCGATGAAGGATCTTGCCGATCTGGACGCTCAATTGCGGCGGCAAGGGGCGTCGGTTGAAGAGCGGAAAGCGCAGGTATCCGAAAAGTATTTCGTCAACATCTTGGATCGCATGATCATCCACGAAGCAAATTCAGCAAGTGTAAAGAAGGATGCGATGTTTAGAAGCGCGGCTAGCTCCATTGGCATCCCTTCAAAGTTAGAGATGCTTCTCATGGGCGGTATGACGCCTCAAGACATCATGCGCAAGATACATGAGAATCCTGAATATCAAGCGAAATGGTCGGCGGCGCAGAAACGCGCCCAATGATTCGTTTCAGGGCAAAGACTAACCGTAAGAATGGAGGAATTCTTCTCATACTAGGCAATCGGTTTGTTCGCTTCGCCGCCGCGTTGAGCGTCCTCTTCTCGGTTTTATGCTTGAGCGCGTCGGCTCAAAACCTAGGGGAGCGCGTCGTCGAACCTTGGATCAGAAACCCTGGATGGATAGGGGGGATACTCGGCGGGGCAATAGGCATCCTTGGCGGAATCGTCGGCACATTGGCAGGCGCGTTTGCGTCAAGAGGAAAAGCGACGAAACTTACTTTAGGAGTTAACGCCTTCGCGTTTCTCCTCTCGTTCGTTTCAGTCTTCGTCGGCATCGCTGCATACCTGTCAGGACAACCTTGGGGGGTATGGTACGGATTTGGTCTCGGTGGACTCCTTGGCACAATCATTTTCGGCGTCTTGTTTGAGATAATTCTCAAAAGAGCGAGAGAGGCTGAACTTAGGATATCGATGTTGGAAGGTTTAACGCGAAGCCTCGAGAATCCGGAAAATCCGTTTTTACTGAAAATTCGGACGATGTTGACGGAAGGCGCATTGACGCCAAACGCGGCAAAAGTACTTGTCGAGGCTTACGAAGAATCAAGCGGGAAGCCTCCAGACAACGCAACATCCGACAGCCGTTGACCGCCGCATCAGCGCGCGGTATCATCAATTCGCTTTCATAAAAGCGAGCGAATGAGGCGGGCAACAGGTGGCGGCATTTTCTAAAACAAGATGGACGATCGTCATTCTCTTCTGCCTGACGGTTGGGGTTCCGGCGCTGCTTCATCAGCTGTTTGGAGAAGGCGCGCCGCCTCTGCCGGCGGGCGTCTCCCTTCCGCACATAGAGGCGTATGAGGACGCGCTGGAGGAGCGGTCGCCGTTGTCGGAGCGGCTGCGCCCTTGGACGCAACAGGCGTTGACGCATGTCGGCGCGGCGGGCGGCGGGCAGGCGTATCTCGGCAGGGGCGGCTGGCTTTTTTATCAGCCGGACATAGAGCATACCTCCGGCCCCGGTTTTTCGGTTAAAGAGCCTCTCGCCGCGATACTGGATTTTCGACGTCAGCTGGAGGCGCGCGGCATTCGACTCATCGTCATGCCGGTCGCGCCGAAGTCGGCTGTGGAGTGGGTTCATTTCGCCCGGCGGCGCATAGAGCCTGAAAGCGTCCTTCGCAACCCGTCCTATGAAGCGTTCATGGAGCGGCTGCGCGGCGAGGGCGTCTGGACGCTGGAGGCGGTCCCGCGCGCCTATCTGAAGACCGACACGCACTGGACGCCCGCCGCGATGCGCGAGGCTGCGGAGGAGGCGGCGCGTTTCATTGAGGCGCGCGTTGAGCTGACGCCGAGAACAGACCGATATGTTCGCCAGACGCGCTCGGTTGAGGGGCGGGGCGATCTGGCGGGAATGCTGGACATTGAACTGCCGGCGGAGCGGGTCGAGATTGAGCCGATCGAGACGGCGGACGGAACCCCTTGGGAGGCGCGGCGCGGCGCGGAGATTCTGCTGCTGGGCGACAGCTTTAGCAACATCTATTCGCTGGAGGAGATGAGCTGGGGGTCGTCGGCCGGTTTTGCGGAGCAGCTGTCGTATGCGCTCGGGCGTCCGATCGATCGCATCGTGTTGAACGAGGGGGGCAGCCATACGACGCGGCGCGAGCTGGCGCGGGATTCGGGGCGTTTGGCGGCGGCGCGGGTCGTGTTGTGGCAGTTTGCGACGCGGGAGCTGTCTTGGGGCAATTGGCGGTTATATGAGCTGGGTTCGTTTGAGCGTTCGCCTGAGCCGTCGAAGCCGTCAGGGGCGGCGCTGGCGCGCGGCGCGGTGTTGGAGTTGACGCGGCCGCCGGCGCCAGGTTCAACGCCGTACGGCGATTGCGTCGTCGCGCTTCGTTTAGGGGAGCTGTCAAGCGCGGGAGCGGAGCTTCCTGCGGAGGCGGTCGCGTTTGTGTGGGGAATGCGCGCGCATGAGTGGACGCGCGCCGCTTCTTTGGAGGTTGGCGATCGGGTGGAGCTGCGGCTGCGCCCATGGTCGGAGGCGGAGGCGGAATACGGACGGTACAGCCGAAAAGAGCTGGAGAGCGAAGAGTCCTGGCTGCTAGACGTTTACTGGGGCGAATGGGCAGAGTAAGCCCCCTCGAGTTGGCGCGCCTTTCCCATAAAAACCGCTCATCGTTCAAACTCCCAACTTAAGCGGCAAGCAAAAGGCAGCTGTTTGAATTCATGGCTATAATGTGTATTCTAAACAGCGTCCAACGGAGAATGGAGCGTGTCTATGAGTATGCGGCGAATCGTTCGCGGAGATATTGACGGATTTTTTGGCCTGTTTATCGACAATCTCGTCCAGCTCGTCATGATGGTCGCTTTGTGCGCAGAAATCTGCGGCATCCCAAATGAGATCATCTTGGGGCGAATCCTGCCGGGCGCGGCGGTCTCTATCCTGGTCGGCAACCTGTTCTACGCCTGGCAGGCGCGGCGGCTCATGAAGCAAACGGGCCGCTCCGACGTCACCGCCCTTCCCTACGGCATCAACACCCCCAGCCTCATCGCCTACATCTTTCTCATCATGGGACCGGTGTACCGCGAGACGGGCGATTCAACCTTGGCGTGGCAGATGGGGCTGTTCGCCTGCCTCGTCAGCGGGCTGATGGAGACGGGGGGCGCGTTTATCGCGGACTGGCTGAGGCGGAACACGCCGCGCGCCGCTTTGCTTTCGGCGCTTGCCGGCATCGCCATCACATTTATCTCCATGCCGTTTGTGTTCCAGATCTTCTCCAATCCCGTCATTGCGCTGCTGCCGACGATGGTCATTTTGATCGCATACGCCTCCCGAACGAAGATGCCGTTCGGGCTGCCTGGGGGGCTGTTTGCGCTGCTGGTCGGCGTTGTGTTGGCGTGGGGTTTGCGCTTACTGGGTCTGGAGCTGTTTGAACCGTCGGACGGGAAAGCGGCGGTACAGCTCTATTTCCCGTCGCTGTATTTGGGAGACCTGTTCGCATTTTTGAGCGACCCGCGCGGCTGGAAGTATATGGGAATCATCGTGCCGATGGGTCTTTTCAACATCATCGGCTCACTTCAAAATTTGGAAAGCGCCGAAGCGGCAGGCGACCGGTACGAGACTCGTCCTTCGCTCTTGGCAAACGGCATCGGCTCCATTGTCGCCGCGGCGTTTGGCAGCGCGTTCCCGACCACGATCTACATCGGCCATCCAGGCTGGAAGGCGTTGGGCGCCCGCGCGGCGTATTCCACGATGAACGGCGTCGTCATCGTCGCGTTGACGCTGTTCGGCGGCATCGCGCTCATTCAACAGTATGTTCCCATTGAGGCGGTCATCGGCATCCTGCTCTGGGTCGGGATGATCATCATGGCGCAGAGCTTTCAGGATGTGCCGAAGAAGCATGCGCCTGCGGTCGCGCTCGGCTTGACGCCCTCATTAGCGGCATGGGCGCTGCTGCTCATAGAGACGGCGCTGCGGATAGGCGGAACGTCGCTTTTCAATGCGGCGCACGTTTTGATAAGCGAAGACATTTTCATACACGGCGCGATTGCGTTGAGTCAAGGCTTCATTGTGACCTCCATAATCCTGTCGGCGGCGCTGGCGTTTGTGATCAACCGGCAATTTTTGAAAGCGGCGGCGTGGACGGCGGCGGGCGGCATCCTTTCGATGGTGGGCGTGATCCACGCATACGAGTTGACGGAGCTAGGCATTGTGAATCAGTTTGGATGGAAGGCGGCGCCTGAATTTGGGGCGGCGTACTTTTTGACAGCGGCGCTGCTGCTCTGGATGCATTATTTCCGCCGTCCGCCGTCCGAGGAAGAAGAAAAAACCGGCGCAGAGTGAGTATAATAAAGCAGGCAAGGAGAAGAATATGGCAATAATCGACCGTCCAAACAAAGATGCGCTGACGAAGGCGGTGGACATATACAGGGACGCTATGCGCGCCTTCATCGTTCGCCAACTGAAGCAGGTCCAAGGCAGCAAAGTAGAAGAGATGATTAGCAGCTCGCTGCTTCCTAAACGCGCCGCCGAGTTTGAAGCCGCTTTTCGGGACGGTAAAAAGGTGGACGATTTCATCGACACAACCGATTTTCCTGAGATCATCAAGCGGTGCTGGAACGAACCGTTTTCACGGTACTTCAAAGGAGATCGAGGCGTTCAGAATCTGACATATCTTATCCACGACAACGCGCGCAACGCGGCTGCGCATCCGCCCTCAACCGATTTCGAAGAGGAGAAAACGCTGTCGTCGCTGCAGTACATCATTGACGCTCTGGGGCGAATCAACGCGCCGCAAGCGAAGGCGAAAGTGGAGACGATACGGGACAGCCTGAAACAGCCGACGCAAAACGAAGAGACGGAAGACGAGGTCAACGAGGCCGAAGGGAACGAAGAATCCGAAGAAATAAAGCCGCCTGTACCCATCAAGCGGAAGACAGGAGATATGACCCCTTGGCGCGAGGCGATCGACCTGAATCCTGATGTGAAGAAGGAGAGCGGACAGGCGGAATACCGGGCGGATCTGCAGAAGGTTGGTAAAGGAGCGGCAAACTCAATCTATAGCGATCCGATTCAATTTTTTAAGCGGACATACATCTCGGCGGGGCTTCGGGAGTTGTTGGTGAATTCGCTGAAACGCTGGAACGGCAAAGGCGGCGACCCGGTCGTTCAAACGAAAATCGGCTTCGGCGGCGGAAAGACGCACAGCCTCATCGCGCTGCGCCATCTGGCGACGAACCCGAAAGAGCTGCTGAGTTATAGCGAGTCAAGCAAACCCGCTCTGGCGCGGATGACGCGCGAGATACGCGAGATTGTCAAAGCGGCGGGGCTGAGCCCCGACAAAACGCCTGACAAATGCGAGGTCGCCGTTCTGGCGGGAACATCCCTTTCCACAACAAGCGGCGCCAAAACGGAAAAAGGAGATCTGCTCAACACGCTCTGGGGCGAGATGGCGCATCAGCTGGCGGATCAACGCGGGTATGAGTTCGTGGGGGAAGCGGCGCGGAAAGGTCTGGCGCCCGGCGGGGACGAACTGGACGCGCTTTTCAAAAATGTCGGCTCGTTTGTCATCTTGATGGACGAGATCGTCGCCTATACGCGGAATCTGCCGGATCAGATGCAGGATCGTATCTACACCTTCATTCAGAATCTGACGGAGGCGGTTCACCGCAGCAAGCGCGGCGTCCTTGTCGTAACGCTCCCGTCCAGCGCAGAGGAGGCGGGCGGCGTCGGGGGACAAGAAGTCCAGAGCCGAATCGAAAATATCTTGGGGCGCGTAGAGGCGGCGAACGAGGTTCTGGAGATCAAGGAATCGTACGAAGTGGTGCGCCGGCGCCTGTTCGAAGAGGTGAAGGATGAGGAGGCGCGCGACCAAACATGCGAAGCGTTCGCAAAAATGTACCGCAACTCCAGCAAGAACTATCCGCCACACAGCCGCGACCCAAAGTATCTGGAAAAGATGAAGATGTGCTATCCGATCCATCCGGAGGTGTTTGATCGGCTTTATGAAGACTGGTCGGCATACAGCAAGTTTCAGCGGACGCGCGGCGTTCTGCGGCTGATGGCGGCGTGCGCTCATCGCCTTCAAAACAGCGATGATCCGCTCATCATGCCGGGGGATCTACCAATGGATGAGTCGAACGTGAAAGAAGAGTTTGCGCGTTGTCTTGGCGGCAACTGGGACCCTGTTTTCTCAGAGGCGGACGGACCCGACGCCCGCGTGAAGGACATCGATGCGCCATCGAAGCGGTTTGAGGAAGCGGGAGGCGCAGCGCAGCGCATCGCCCGAGCGACCCTGCTCGGAAGCGCGCAGGCAAGCGCAAGACACGGCATTGATCTGCGGCAGATACATCTCGGCGTCGTAAAACCGGGAGACGGCGTCACCGTCTACTCCGACGCGCTGAAACAGATGAAGGAAAAGCTGTACTACCTGTACGCGCAGGGAGGGATGCATTACTTCCATGTCGAGCCGAACCTGGTGAGAGTCGCGCAGGACAGAATCGACAAGCTGACAAGGGAGCAGCTTGACGCGCATATCGTTCAGAAGCTGAACGAAGCGACGCGGAGACATCCGGGCGTCGTCGTCTGTCCAGACGAAACATTCATGACGGACGATCAGAATAGAGTCACGCTGGCGGTCTTAAGCCCCAGCGAATCGATCCCGTCCCGAGCCGCCGAAAACGACGAGGCAACCGAAGCGGCGCTCAAGATACTGACAACGCGCGGCGACGGAAGCCCCCGCTCCTTCCGCAACATGATCGTCTTTCTCGCCGCAAAAAACGACTCGATACGCGAACTGCGCCGCTGGGCGGGTCAATATTTGGCGTGGGAATCGATCGTCAACGGCAACGCGCATGGGGAGAAGATGCCGGGGCTGAAAGACGACCGCTTGACAGAGGCGAAGGCTCGTCTAAAAGACAACAAGAACAAGACGGAGGATGCGCTCATCCGCGCCTATCAGCATGCGCTGTATCCGCGTCAGCCCGACAACACGAATGCAAAATACGAGTTCAAACAGGTTCAGACAGACGCGGACGGCGACATCGTTGAGGCGGCGTTCAACAAGCTGATCGAAGAAGATGCAGTCGCTGACAACATGTCGGCGGCAAGCCTTGAGCGTTTCCTGGACGAATATGTATGGAGCCGCGAGCAAACGAAGGATCACATCGACATCGACAAGCTCTGGGAGCTGTTTGCGCAGTTTGTGTATATGCCGCGCCTTGAGAGCAAGAGCGTCCTTGCCAATGCGGTTGCTGCAAGCGTGGCGGAAGGGCTTCTCGGCAGCGCGTCCAAGTACGACGAGGAGTCGGGAAAGTACGAGAACCTGCAATATGAGTCGAAGATGTCGGTCTGGACGCTGAACGATCTGCGCGGGCTGATTGTGCGGAAAGAAGCGGCTCAGTTCCAATACGACTTGAAGCGAGAGGACGCGGCGAAGCGGCGCGCCGAGGAGGAAAAGCGGCGGCGAGAAGAAGAAGAGCGGCGCCGTAAAGAGCTAGACCCGCCGAAGCTGCCGAAGCTGTTCACGATGACCGCGGAGGCGAAGCCGGATACGCTGAAACAAGCGGTTGAGCAGCTGGAGAACGAGATCATGCCGAGTCTGCGGAACGGCGAGGTCTCGATGCGCATCATCGTGACGGCGAAGCATGCGCGCGGCTTTGACGAAAACGACGCGCGCGCTGTGAGGGAAAACTGCAAAGAGCTGGGGATTGAGCTGGATGAGGAGAGCGATCTGTAGATCGCTCTTGACAAATTTTTTTTACGCGCCATGATGTCATAATAGGCGGAAAATGCGCAACTGAACGCCGAAGCAGAGCATTGCCTTAAAGGGAACAGGCGGAAGGATGGCGATGCGAAAAAAACTGATCGAAGTCGGGTTGCCGCTGGAATAGATCAATAAAGAAGCGGCGCGGGAAAAATCGATACGGCATGGGCATCCCAGCACGCTCCATCTCTGGTGGGCAAGGCGGCCCCTAGCCGCATGCCGCGCAGTCATTTTCGCCAGCATCGTGGACGACCCGTCCACATGTCCAGAATTCAAGACCGAAGAAGCGCAAAACGCCGAACGGGAACGCCTGCACGAGCTGATACGGCAGCTGGTGAAGTGGGAAACGACCGACGAGACTAGGGAAGATTCCCGCGACATTCTGAACGCCGCCCGGTATGAGATCGCCAAGTCGGTCGCTCGGATGGAAATGACTGACTCGCCGCCCAACGATCCTGACGCTGTCATAGATTTCCTTGAAAAGCGCGGACCTGAAATATACGATCCGTTCGCGGGCGGCGGCTCCATACCGCTAGAGGCGCAGCGCCTCGGCTTGCGCGCTGTCGCCTCCGATCTGAATCCTGTCGCCGTTCTCATCAACCGCGCCATGATCGAATTGGCGCCGAAATACAGCGGAAAACCGCCTGTCAATCCTGACGCCCGCGAGAAAATTGATGGAAAGCGGCGACATGGACTCGCCGAGGACATACGGTATTACGGGCAATGGATGCGCGACCGCGCCTTTGATCGGATAGGGCATTTCTACCCGAAAGCGACATTGCAAGATGGAACGGAAGCGACCGTCATCGCATGGTTATGGGCGAGAACCGTCCCATGCTCCAACCCCGCATGCGGCGTTCATATGCCGCTCATGAGCAGCCTTCAGATATCCAAAAAGGAAGGGAACGAACATTGGACGCGCCCAATCGTTGACCGCGGTGCCAAGCGGATAAGGTTCGCTGTTCAAGATCACCCTGGCGGGTTGCCTGAAACGCTGCCGGACGGACGAACGGCGGGCGACAAGGGCACAATCTGCGTCGCCTGCGGAACGATTACGAAGTTGGAATATGTGCCGGAGCAGGCGCGGACTGGACGGATGGGCGCTGTGATGACAGCGATTGTCGCGGACGGAAACCCTGGGCGCGTCTATCTTTCGCCGAACGACGCCCATATCGAAGCGGCTAAAACGGCAAAGCCGGCATGGAGACCTAAACAGCGTATTCCTGAAGAGCAAATGTCGATCCGCGCCTACAGATATGGAATCACAGAATGGCGTCAGCTGTTCACGGAGCGGCAGCTGCTCGCATTGACAACCTTCAGCGATCTGGTTCAAGAAGTTCATGAGCAAATCATCAATGACGGGAAGGATAACGAGTACGCCGACGCTGTTCTAAGCTACCTTGCGCTGGCGGTCAGCAAATTCTCCGATTACAGCTCTACTTGTGCGACATGGCAAGCAATAGGAGATAAGATACGAAGTACTTTTGCAAGGCAATCTATCGCTATGGTTTGGGATTATGCAGAGGTGAATCCGTTTTCGTCTTCGACTGGCAATTTCATGGCGCATGTTGAATGGATCGCTAAGGCTGTCGCGCGCCTGCCTGCCGGTGTGAATCCAGGGGAAGCATTTCAAGCGGACGCTGCGACGACAAAACTAAAACGCCGATCTATCATCGCGACCGATCCGCCCTATTACGGCAACATCAGCTACGCCGAGCTGTCTGACTTCTTCTATGTTTGGCTCCGTCCGCTGCTGCGGAAGATCCATCCCAAACTGTTCGGAAGTGTCCTAACGCCTAAAGAGGATGAGATGATTGCCGCGCGCCGCTTCGGCGACAAAGACGAGCGGCGGGATTGGTTTGAGTACCTGATGCTGCGCGCGTTCAAGCGCATACAGGAAAATGCTGAACATAAATATCCGTCCTCCATCTTCTATGCTTACAAGGAAGAGGTGGTGGAGCGAGGCGGCCGCGCCTCAACAGGATGGGAAACATTCCTGAACGCTGTCATCAAGACGGGGCTGCAGATAAAAGGGACATGGGCGATGCGTACGGAGATGAAGAGGCGCATGACAGCTATTAATAAGGCAGCGCTGCTCTCCTCCGTCGTGCTGGTATGTTCGCCTCGTCCAGAAGATGCGCCAAGCGCGACGCGCAATCAGTTTAAAACGGCATTGGAGGAGGAGCTGCCGAAGGAGCTGGCGCATCTTGAGAACAGTTGCCATCTTGCGCCGGTCGATTTTCGTCAGGCGGCGATTGGTCTCGGCATGGGCGTCTATTCCCGTTACAGTTCAGTTAAGCGGAGTATGAGCGATCAGCCGGTGGAGGTGCGGGAGGCTCTGATCGAGATCAACGATATCATCAGCGAATACCACCGCCGGACGATTGAGGGGGCGAACGAGCAAAGCCAGTTCTGTTGGGAATGGCTGGCGAGTCATGGGTTCGATAAAGGCTCTTACGATGAGGCGAACAGGTCGGCGCGCAACTGGGCTATTGATGTGAACAGCATGGACGGATCGATTTTGGAATCGCAAGCTGGGAAGGTTCGCCTGTTCAGCCTGGACGAGTACCTAACCCGTGATATGAGCGATAAGATGACGGCGTGGGAGGGCTGCTTCCGCATGGCGCGCCATTTGGATGTCGGCGAAGAGGCGGGCGGGATTGACGAATGCGCGAGGGTGATGCGCCTCATGCGCCGCAGCGGAGTGAACCTAAACGCAAGCGAGCGTCTTGCGCGGGCGTTATACAGCTACTTTGACAGCGCAGACAATTCGCGCGGGGCGGTTCTGTTCAACTACCTGGTCGAAGAATGGCGCCTCATCCGCGAGGAGGCTGACCAGACCCAGATGACGGACGACGCTGTCGTCCAGGGTCGCCTGGGCGAAATAGAGTAGGCGTCAAAGCGCTCTTGAAACGCAGCCCCTGTCCGTCTATCATATGCGCAAACGCCGTTCGCCCAAACAACACGCGAGACGCAGCATGGAAGCCAACTACGCCAACGAGACGCTCATCGGACGCGACTTTTCCAACGCCGACCTGCGCGGAGCCAACTTCAACGGAGCCGACCTGCGCGGAGCCAACTTCAACGGAGCCGACCTGTCCCTCGCCTACTTCGTCGGGGCTGACCTGCGCGGCGCCAACTTTGAAAACGCCGTCCTAGACGGAGCCTTCCTCAGCGGAGCCAAGGTCGGAAGCGCCAACTTTCAAAAAGCCTCCCTGAGAGAAGCGATGCTCGGAGATATGGACCCCGCCTTAGAAGACCCGCTAGACCCGCCCGCCACTTTTGCCGAAGCGAACCTGACCGGCGCTGTCTTCCGCAATGTCGACCTGAACGGCGTCGCCCTCTACCGCGCCAACCTGACGCATGCCTACCTCTACGAGGCGCATCTCTCCGGCGCCGACCTGCGCGGAGCGGTTCTAGACGGCGCGAAGGTGAAGCGGCTCTCCCTGAGTTCGAATTCAACCGCCGAGCTGACCGCCGATTACGCCTCTAAAGAATCCCTTTTGCCGGGGTCAGAATCGCCTGCTCCATTGTCGCCTGGCGAGGAAGAGTGAGCGCAAAGACGGCCGTCTCCGCCGTCTGCTCCGCTGTCAGCATCTCCTTCCGGTCGGGCGACCATGACTGCATATCCCAGAGCGGCGTGTCGACCGCGCCCGGCAGCAGCGCCAAAACGCGCACGCCATGCGGACGCGCCTCCGCCGCCATGACCTGCGTCAGCATGAGCGCGCCCGCCTTTGCTGAGCAGTAGGCGCTTCCGCCCGAAAACGCCGTTTTGGACGCGACCGAGAGAATGTTGAGAATGTCGCCCCGACGGTTCTGAATCATCCCCGGCAGAACGGCGCGCGAGCAGAGATAAACGCCCTGCAGATTGACGCGCACGGTGTCCCACCAGCGCGTCGGCTCCGACTCGGCGACCGTTCCGCTTGAGAGCGACGCGCCCGCGTTGTTGACAAGAATGTCGATGCGCTGGAACCGACTGAGCGTTTGCTCCGCCAGACGCTGAACGTCCGCTTCTTCGGTGACGTCGGCTCGGATTGGCAGCGCGTTTATCTCTTCGGCGGCGGCTGTTAGCCTCTCTTCATTCCGCGCCGCGATGACAACCTCCGCCCCAAGGGAGGTCAATTTCGCCGCAATCGCCTTCCCGATGCCGCTGCTCCCGCCTGTGACAACCGCAACTTTGCCTTTCATACCGCTTCTCCATAATCGAACCAGCTTTTGCGCGTTTCATACAGCCGCGCGCGTTGGAGCCGCAGCCCCTCCCGTTTAAAAAGCGGCTGCATCGTTTCATACAAAAAACGAACCAGATTTTCCGTCGTCGGGACGGCGTCTTGAAACTCTTCCATGTCGTTCATGTGTTGATAGTCGAGCCGTTCCACCGCCTCTTTATGAACGATCGGGTCGATCTGTTCGCGCCCGCGCGCCGCGCCCGCCCGCTCGTCCATCGGCGCTTGAACGGACACTTCCAGCCTGTAATCATGCCCGTGCCCGTTCAGATTGTTGCATTTGCCGTAAAGCTGAACGTTCTCCTCGTCGGACAGATTCGGGTTATGCAGTCGGTGGGTGGCGGTGAATTCGTAGGCGCGGGTGATTGTGACGATCGGCATCTGCGTTCTTTCCTCGTATTGTCCGTTGAAGCGGGCTTTTGAGCGTTTGTTTTCGGTCGCCTCGGCGCTGGCAAGCTGAAAACCGCGCGCATTCGGCGCGATCCGTTTCCATATAAAAAAAGCCACATTTTCCGGCGTCGGCAGAGCCGTTTGAAAGGCGGGGACGTCCAGATTGAGACACTTGTGATCAAGCGGCTGAACGACGCAGCGACGCGCGATGTCGTCCAGCTCCTTGATATTGACGACCATGCCGGTGCGCGTGTCCGCCTCGCCTGTGACGCCGATCTGCGCCGTCCAGTTGTGCCCGTGAGCGCGCGTCTCATTGCCGAACCGCGCTCGGTTCTCTTCGGGCGAAAGGCGCGCATCCCAGTAGTAATGAGACGCCTCAAATTCAACCATGCGGTTCAGATACATCATGCCTTTTTACCGATCACAGTCGGCGTATTCCGCTCTCCTCGGTCGTAGACGCCCTGCGCCGCGTCGTTAGGTTCGTCGATCTCCGTCGCATCCATGTCGATGTCCATGCCGCTTTGATCCAGCCGCTGCATGTTGTAAAGGTCTTCCGCTTTCAGGAAGAGGCTGAGTCCCGTTCCGTACCGCTGGACCTCTCGGATAACCTGGTCGGCGAGGACAACAAGGTACCGGTGGGCGATGAAGGTTGGCGCCGCGACGACAAGGCCCCCGAAGGTTGTCAAAAGCGCTACTTTGATGCCGTCCGCCACAACGCCCATTTTTTGCGCGTCGCCGCCCTGCCCCTCTGTGAGAGCGGCGAAGGAGACGATCATTCCAAGCGTCGTGCCGAGCAGCCCCAGTATCGGCGCGGCGGTCGCGACCATCCCAAGAAGGGGCAGGTTTGTCTGCGTCTGCTGTCTAAGCAGCCGTAACCGCTGCTTGAGAAGCTTGTTCAGCTCTCTTTCGCCGAGGCGGCGGTTTTGAATACCCGTCAAAAGCAGGTCGGTCACCAGCATCGGTCTGTTTTCGCATAGAGAGGCGGCGATGTCGTACCGCTCATTTTCTAGGAGTCTGTAAATGCGCGCGATGTATTCAGCCGGCACTTTGCGCTGCCGTTTCAGTTCCGCCCGTTTATCTAAAAAGAGAGCCATCGCGACGATGGAAAAAAACAGAAGCGGAAAAAACATCGCCCCGCCTGTGAGCAGGATTTCGAAGCCGCCGATGAGTTGTCGAAAAAGGTCTGTCATCGTTCAGCGCAGAAGCGGTTGAATATGTTGACGATACGCTTTCCGCGCCTGCTCCTCGCTGAAAAGCCCCGCGCCGTCCATCAGCTTGAACAGGTGCGCGATGTGGAGCGACGGACGCGCGGACGGGTTGTTCGGCAAAAGCTGGCAGTTGTCCTGCTTGCCCTGAAGCATCGCAACCGCAGCGACGCCATGCTTATACGCCGCAGTCGGGCTTTGAAAGAGCCAATACGAAAGCGGCGCCGTCGGAAGCAGGCGCCGGCGGTAACCCTGAACGTTGCCCTGCGCCAGCGCGTTCAGCGCCTGCTCGGCGACCGTCTCAAACGCGCCCATGCATCCCAGCAGAGCGTGGCTATAGTCGCCCAACGGATACCGAACGCCGTCCGATTCATACGCCCCCTCCGCTTCTATAGGCTCGTCCGTCCCTTCGATCAGCTCGACATAGTGGAAGTCGTCGCCCGTTTTGACAATCTTGCCGATTTTGGCGAGCCGACGCCGTATCTCGATCTCTCTTTCAGCGTCTAAGAGCGAAATCTTTGCGCTTTCAAAGTTGGGCAGCTCCATGATTTTATAGAAGGAGGCGCCGGGGAAGTAGCCCTTCATGGCAGGATTGAACATCTCGCCGAGCCAGTGCGCCAGCAAGGGACCTTCGGCGGCGGCGTCCAGCTGCGTGAATGTCTCCATGAAGTCCGCCTCGGAGCGTCCGGCGAGATGCAGCGACGGAAAGACGGCGACCTTCCCGCCGAGACGCTGAATCTGAACAATCTGGCGAATATACGCCCGCGCGATCTCCTTGTTGGTTGGGCTGTCGGAATGTATCGCGTCGGTTCCCGCGCCGAAATACCATCTGCGCCCGTTCGCCTGTTCTGCGGTTTGGCGGAGAAGGCGGTCGGTTATTTTTTGAGGAAGGATGTCGCGCTGGGCGGTGTCCATTCCGTCGGCGACGCCCAGCCCGCTGCTCCATATATGCTCGCGTATCTGCGCTGTCGTTTTCCAGTCGATGACGTCGGCGTCCAGCTCCGTTTCGCTGCCGCCGTATTGCGGGTTGACGACCACATGGACGGCGGCGTCGATCTCGCGCACAGGGGCGTCGGGCGGCTCCAGATCGGGCAAAGGCGGTGACCAGACAGCGCGCGGGATATAAAACTCCAACTCGCCGCCGGGCGCTGGAAGCCATATTTCGTTCTTGCTCATGGACGTCTTTCGCGTTGATTCCTGTTCCTTTTAAAAAGCATACCCCTGACGGACGCCAATCGCAAACCGCGCCTTGAACGCGCGCGGTCCATTCCGTTTATCGTAACGAAACGACGGACGCAAAAGGTTCAGTTTTTACGCGAACAGCCCCTCCCGAAACGCCGCCATATCGATCCGCGAATGCGTCCGCGCCGACTCGTTGCAAGCCTCCATGAGCGTCCATGTGTTCAACGAGCTGGTCTGCATCCATTCGCGCCCCTCGCCTGTAGCGATGGCAGTTGCGAAGGAGTCGAACTGAATGCGGTCGTCTTCAATGAGGCCGCCGTGCAGGTCTTGAAGCTGCAGGTCTTCGACGCATTCGCCCTTTCGCCACAGCTTTAGACTCCCATGGTCGCGCTGGAGATCCCCGTCGACGCCGTGGAAGCTCCACGCGCCGCTCCATCCGGTCGAGCGCGCATGGCCGGAGCGCGTCCCCGCGTAGGTGAACGGCGCGCCGTTTTCATACTCAAAGAGCGCGTTGCCGCCCGCCGTTCCCCAGACGCCTGTCTGCCCAAGCGACTCGTCAATCAGGTTATGGATGTGCGCCGTCACATATTGAGGCAGCCCTTTTGCCGCAACCAGCTGATCAAGTTGATGGCTCGCCCCGGCGTGGAAATACAAGCCTTCAACAAAGGCGTCCGGCTGCCGCGAGTCTGGACCTGTCCATAAATTTTGGCGAATCCAGAAACGGCATTCGCCGCCCAGCATTTCGCCGATGCCGCCCTCGTCGCGCAGCCATTCGCGCATCTTTGCCGCGGCGGGGTTCCACCGCTTGTTCTGTCCCTGTACGAGCATCGGATTCTTGTCGCTGGCGCGCTGCGCCGCCAGAATCGCCTTGAAGTCGTCCTGATTGGTCACGATCGGCTTGACGCACAGCGTGTGCATGCCTGCATCCAGGCTCTCAATGACCAGCTTCGCATGCGCTGTCGTCGACGCGAAGATGAGGCACGCCTCCGCTTCATGATGTTCCAGCGCCTCGCCGATGGACGAGTAAACGCGGTTGACAAGATCGGCGGGCGGGTCGTTATTCAGGTTTTCGATGACCCGCTTCGCGCCGTCAATGTCAAGATCGACGCAGGCGACCGGTTCCAGCCCCTCGGCGTTCACCAGCGCTTGAAGCCGTCCGCTGCCAAAATGCTTGCATCCTGCATGGATCGTCGGTATGGGCATACGTTTTCCTATTTCTGTTGAGTTGTTGTTTGCGTTGATTTCTTTTCAGGATCCTCGAACTTGAACTCAAACTCGTTTTCAAAGACTCGCCTCATGTCGGTCTTTGTTACGCGCGACATGAGATCGACCAGCTGCCCGTCGTTTAATCTGCGATCAGGCCATTTCTGCATTTCGCGGAACAGTTTGATGTAAAAGTCGTCGCCGTACCGCCTGTGGAGCTCCGAGAGAATGTAGTAGGAGTGGTTGTACGCCTCTATCTCTAAGCCGTCGGGGAGCATATTTCCCTCGCGGCGGTGCGCCGCCCATTTTTGCAGCAGGTTGACGCCGGCTTCATTTATGAGCGGCTCTTTACGCCGGCGGTTGTTCCCCTCCAGAAAGTCGTTCTCGATCATGGTGGCAATGCCTTCCATGAACCATGGCGGCGCAAACTTGCCGACATAGGCGTAATCAAGCAGGTGGGTGACCTCATGAATCAGCGTGGAGACCTCTGCCGCCGACTTAGGCGAAAAATGCGCCGTCGGCTTGTTTCCGTAGTCAGGATCGGCAGAGGTCGCATAAGCGGGCGTCGTGAAGCCCCCGCTAAACACCTGCCCGACCTGTTTGGAGATGACGACATTCACCGGCTCCTTGACAACGTATCCGAGCGTATTTTTCAGATGGATGTAGTAGGTCTCCAGCTGAAGAATCAGACCTTTCCCGTAGCTGACCCGATCCTGTAAAGAAGCGAACTGGCGCAGCGCGTCCAGCTCCCTCTTCAGATACAGCGTGAAATGAGGCGAGGAGAACTGATGCGCGTCCTGCGAGATGTTGATCTGCACCCTCGGAACGGCAAAGGTTGTTTTCCGCTTCGTCCGTTCCGGCGCGTTCACCATTGACGCCGGCTGCATGCATCCCGCCAACAGAAACGCCCCCGCCAAGAGAGCCGCCCATCGAAACTTTTTCAACATAAGAGCCTCCTTCTAGACGTCTATAGAATACATGCCCATTCAAGAAAACGCAAGCCGCCAACCCATGCCGTTCTTCCGCGCGCTCTCCCATCGCCATTCCGGCACAGGACGGGGAGCGGGAATCTTAGGCGCCGCTGACGACGTCCGCATTCATATTTCAGAATTGTCCTAACTCAAGGAACGGGGATTGGAAGAGGCGGTTGCGCTCAAACTTCAATGCGTGTATGATTCCCGTAGGACTATGGAGGGCGGCATATGCCTTTGACAGACAACGACCGCAACTTTTTCATCGACAACGGCTTCTTTGTAAAACGGCAGATCATTGACGGCGAATGGATAGCCCAGATACAGAAAGAGACCGACCAGCTCCACGAACGCATGGCGGAGCATACGCCTCAGGGCGTCGGCATCTCATGGGAAGAATATGAAGACGACCGCCCGAAGCGCATCCGCCAGCTCATGCATGGCGAGGTTGTGAGCGAGGGCTTGAACCGCCTCATCGAATCGGACGAGGTGTTAAGCTGCCTTGAGCCGATCATGGGACCCAACATCGCTTTGTTTCACTGCAAGCTGCTCTTGAAAGCGGCGAACGACGGCTCCATCATCCCTTGGCATCAGGATTACGCCTACTGGACGCGGCACAACAACGAGCCGAAGATGATGAACTGCATGATGTTCATCGATGACGCGAACGCCGAGAACGGCTGCATTCAGTTTGTGCCGGGAAGCCACAAGCTGGGTCTGCTTGAGCATGACAGGGCGAACACATCGTTTGGCGTTTTTCTGCCGGGCTTTTTTCAAAAGCGGGAGACGGCGGTCACGCTCGATATGAAGGCGGGCGACGCCGTCTTTTTCAACTCGCTGGTGATCCACGGCTCGGATGCAAACAAGTCGCCGCATCAACGGCGCGCCGTGACAATCGCCTACGATGTGACAGGGAACGGCTACTGCAGGCGCGTCGTGCGCGGCGAGGCGCAGGCGGATAAAACCTACTGACGCTTCCATCGAAAGGACAGCGCCATGGCGACCGGACGGAACCGAAAAGGGGACGGCAGGGAACCCCAGAGCGCAGGCGGCGGAGCCTCCTCGGCGCTGGAACTGCTCTACACGCTCATTGACGCGACAGACGAGAACGACCCGCGCCGGCTGCTGCTGTACCGACTGCGCAGGCAACTTGAACAGGATGAGAGCAGTCGAATCGAGTTGGAGCGCGCCCGCGCCGCCCTCGAGGAGGCGGTCGAGACGCTGCGCGCCCCGGCAAACCGCGTCGGCGTCTATATCGAATCGCCCAAACCTGGAACGGCGCATGTGATGGTCGGCGGCGCGAGCTACTACTCCAACATTGATCCCGATCTGGACGCCGATCTGCTCAAAGCCGGAACGCAGGCGCTGTTGAACGAGGCGTTTGCGGTGGTGGGCGACCTCGGCTACCCGACGACGGGGCGCATCGAAACGGTCGCCGAGGCGATGGAGGACGGGCGCATCCGCATCGGATCTAAGCCGGAGCCGTCCAATCTCCTGCTTAGAGCCGCGCTCATTGAAGAGGCGGAGGTCGATGCAGGCGATGAGGCGCGGCTTGATCCAAGCGGGCGGTTCGTCGTTGAGGTGTTTCCCAAACGCGAAACGCAGAACTACTATCTGGACGAAACGCCGGATGTCCCCTGGGAGAACATCGGCGGACAGGACGACGCAATTCAGTCGATACGAGACGCCATCGAGATGCCGCTGCTGCATCCAGAGCTGTTTGAAAACTTTCAATATCAGCCGCCGAAGGGGTTTCTGCTTTATGGACCGCCAGGCTGCGGCAAGACGCTCATCGGAAAGGCGACGGCGCACAACCTAGCGGCGAAACTTCAAGCGGACAGCGGGGAGCCGGTTCAAGGGCAGTTCATGCACATCAAGGGACCTGAGATCCTGAACATGTGGCTGGGCGAATCGGAGCGGAAAGTGCGGGAGATCTTTGAAACCGCTCGGCAGCGGCGAAAAGAGGGATTCCTGCCGTTTGTGTTTATTGACGAGGCGGAGGCGGTGCTGGGAACGCGCCGCGCCCTCCGCTCCCATAACATTTCCAATACGGTTGTGCCGATGTTCTGCGCCGAAATGGACGGCATCCACTCGATTCAGGATGTCGTCATCATTCTGGCGACGAACCGACCCGATCTGATCGATCCCGCCATCCTGCGTCCTGGGCGCATTGATCGGAAGATCAAGGTGAAGCGGCCGAACAAGGAGGGCGCGCGCGAGATTTTTCAGATATATCTGACGCATGGCATACCGATTCATCCAAGCGAGAGCGTCGAGTCGCTCATCGACAAGTCGGTGGAGGAGCTGTGGGCGAAACGGGACGACACGCGCTTTCTGGAGATCGAACTGAGAGACGGACACCGCGAGACGCTGCATCGAGGCGATCTCGCCAGCGGCGCTGTCATCGCGTCGGTCGTTCAGCGGGCGAAGGAGACAGCCATCAAGCGCTCCATCGCCGAAGGAAAGGAATCGGGCGTGACGGCAGACGACCTGTATGAGGCGATCGCAAACGAATACCAAGAAAGCGAAATTTTCCCCTCCACAGGCGACGTCGGCGACTGGCTCAAGCTGATCGACCGGGATCCGGAGCAGGTGGCGGCTGTCTCACCTGTGTCTTTGAAAAAGAACCGGGCGCGTGAACGTTTCCTGGAAGGCGCCATATAAACGCATCGGCAAACTTGCTGCGCGGGGTTGACGAAAAAAGGCTTGAAAGGCGCCATCTAAGATGAATCGGCTCATGGGCATCGAAACGGAGTACGGCATCGCGCTTGACCAGGAGAAGGAGTCAGACCCTGTCGCCGAGTCGATCGCGCTGATTCACTGTTATCGTCCGGACGATCCGGCTCCGCGGTGGGACTATTCGCGCGAAGACCCGTTTCGGGACGCGCAGGGCGGACGGGCGGCGGTTCTCCATGAGCATCCCGACGAGAAAAAGGAGCAGAAGCGCGACGCGAAGCGTCCTCTCACCTATGAGCAGGTGAAGAGCGACCGCATTCTGTTCAACGGCGCCCGCCTCTACAACGACCACGCGCATCCAGAGTATTCCACCCCGGAATGCCGCAGCCTGTTTGATCTGGTCGCGCATGACAAGGCGGGGGAGCGCATTCTTCTGCAGTGCGCCCGCCGGCGGACGGAGCATCTGGGCGTCCGCTGCCTTCTGTATAAGAACAACACCGACTTTCGTGGACATTCCTACGGCTGCCATGACAACTATCTCATGTCGCGCGAGGTTCCGTTTCGGTATGTGCGGGAGAGCCTGTTGGCATTCAACGCGACGCGACAGATTTACGCGGGGGCGGGCAAGGTCGGCATTGAGACGGAGCGCGGTTTGAAAACGCCTGGGCATTATCAGGTTGCGCAGCGTTCCGATTTTTTTCAGGTGAAGGCGAGCGTTGACACCATGCATAAGCGCCCGCTTGTGAACACGCGCGACGAACCGCATGCCGACCCTTCCAAATACCGGCGGCTGCATGGCATCGCCGGGGACGCGAACATGTCGGAGTACGCGACAGCGTTGAAGATCGGAACGACGGCTCTAGTTGTGGACCTGATTGAGCAGAAAGCGGTTCCGGAGAAGCTTCGGCTCACCAATCCGGTGGGGGCGGCGCGGCGCATCTCGCGGAACGCTGAGGGGGACTGGCCCGTGCGCATGGCGGACGGGAGCCGCTCCAACGCGATTGAGGTTCAGCGCGCCTATCTGCGCCTTGCCGAGAAACACACGCGCGAAACGGGTGCGGACGCCGAATGGACGCTGAACGAATGGACGCGCGTTTTGGACGCCCTTGAGCGCGATCCGATGGAACTGCGGCGGGAGCTGGACTGGGTCGCCAAAAAGTGGGCTTTGACGATGTTTGTGGAGGAGGAAGGGCTGGATTGGGACGATCCTTGGCTGCGCAGCCTCGACCTAGAATACCATAACATCGATACGGACGAGGGCATTTTTTACGATCTTCAGAAGGCGGAAGAGATGCGGCGCGTTGTGTCAGAAGCGGCGGTAGTAGCGGCGGCGTTCTCGCCTCCGTCCGACACAAGGGCGTATGTCCGGGGGCGCGCTTTGGAGCGTTTTGGGACGCAGGTTCAAGCGGCGCAGTGGGGAGCGTTGACGTTTGAGGCGGAAGGGCGGAAGGTGGAGCTGGACCTCGCGTCCTTGGCAGAATATGAGGCGGCGGCGCGGCATATCCAGGCGCTGGACGCTTCCGAGACGGCCGAGGATTTTTTGCGGGCGGCGGGCTTGCTTTAAGCCTCCTAGAGGTCGGAGACGTCCCAAAGGAGGATGGTTTGATCAAAGCCCACGCTTGCGACCGTCTTGCCGTCCGGCGAATACCCGACCCATACAATTGCGCTTGTATGCCCCTCAAGCGTTTTGAGAACCGCGCCCGTCTCGACGTCCCAGATCCGTATGGCGCCATCGCCGCCGCCGCTGGCGAGCATTTTTCCGTCCGGGGAATACCCCGCCCAAAAACATAAGGCGTTCATATGCGCGCCTTCTAACGTTTTGAGAAGCGCGCCGGTGTCAGCGTCCCAGATCCGTATGGCGCCGTCTTCGTCGCCGCTGGCGAGCGTTTTTCCGTCCGGGGAATACCCCGTCCAAAACGCCGCGCCATTATGCCCTTCTAGCGTCTTGAGAAGCGCGCCTGTGTCGGCGTCCCATATCCGAACCGTTTTGTCCGTACTTGCGCTGGCAATCCGCTTGCCGTCCGGCGAATACGCCGCCTCGCAGACCCACCCCGTATGCCCTTTGAGCGTTTTGAGAAGCGCGCCCGTCCCAGAATCCCTGATCCAAACCGTATTGTCTCTGCTCCCAACAACGATTCTTTTTCCGTCCGGCGAATACGCTATCATCCAGAACTTATATGGCAGACCCGTAAATGTTTTGAGAGGCGCGCCCGACTCGGCGCTCAGTATCTGTATCTTCTTTAGTATCTCCCTTCGGCCCTGCATGAGAGCGACCGTCTTTGCGTCCAGGGAATATGTCGCCTTGTTCACAATTCCGCCAACTTTTTCTTTGAACCTGCTGGAAAACGCGCCGGTCTCGACGTCCAATATCTCGAACTGTCCATTAAACTCAACTGCGAGTCGCTTGCCGTCCGGCGAAAATGCGGCGTACTGGGAGCAGGAAGCATGGCCGTCAAACGTACGGACAAGGGCGCGAAGCTTGATGTTCCAAATGCGAATGCCCGAATGTCTTTCGAATCCTCCGAAGAATGAGTCGGAGGACGGCCGATTCGCGGATAGACCGCCTGCAATGAAATGACCGTCCGGCGAAAACGCGAGCGAAGAAGCGCCGTGTGGCGTGTCAAACGGCTGAAGAGACGAACCGTAAGCGGCGCTCCACAGCCTCAGTCCAGAATCGTTCCCGCCTGCAATATGCTTCCCGTCTAGTGAAAACGCGGCGGCAAGGCCGCCAATGCCGCGATTCGATAGCGTTCGTATGTGTTTCCCTGTCTGCGCGTCCCAAATCCGAATCGTATCGTCCACGCTTGTCGTATCGTCCGCGCTTGCGCTGGCGATGATCGTTCCGTCCGGCGAATACGCCGCCCATGTGATCTTCTCTGTATGCCCTTTGAGCGTGTTGATCGGTTCGCCCGTCTCGGCGTCCCAGACGCGCGCCGTCTTGTCCCAGCTCGCGCTGACGATTCGCTTTCCGTCTGGAGAAAACGCGGCAGACGCGACCGTATCCGTATGTCCTTCGAGCGTTTTGAGAAGCGCGCCCGTCTCGGCGTCCCAGATGCGCGCCGTCTTGTCCCAGCTCGCGCTGACAATTCTTTTGCCGTCCGGAGAATACGCCGCGGAGATAACGATGTGTTGATGCCCTTTGAGCGTCTTGAGCGCCTTGCCGGTCTCGGCGTCCCAGATGCGGATCATTCCGTCGCGGTCGGCGCTGACGATTCTTTTGCCGTCCGGAGAATACGCCGCAGAGTTGGCCCAGCTCTCATGTCCTCCAAGCAGGGCGATCTCGCCGCCGTAGAGCGCGTCGTAGATCCATATGCCGACGCTGCTAGCGGCTGCGATCCGCCGACCGTCCGGCGAGTAGTCGACCGAATGGACAGATCCCCTGCCGATACGCAGCTTGACGCTGTCCGGAAGCCCAAGCTGCGAAATGAGCGGCGAGGGCGACGCCTGAATGACGCAGCACAAGAAGAAACAGACGCATAGAAAATGGAAGCTCCGATTTGATATGCGGGGGATGTTCATAAGCTCGCCTCCTAGAGATCGGAGATGTCCCAAAGAAGGATGGTTTGGTCAAAGCTCAAACTCGCGATCGTCTTGCCGTCCGGCGAATACCCAACCCATACAATTCCGCTTGTATGCCCCTCAAGTGTTTTGAGAACCGCGCCTGTCTCGATGTTCCAGATCCTTATGGCGCCGTCGGCGCCGCCGCTGGCGAGCGTTTTGCTGTCCGGGGAATACCCCTTCCCAAACGCCGCGCCCTTATCCCCTTCAAGCGTTTTGAGAAGCGCGCCTGTCTCGGCGTCCCAGATCCGTATGGCGCCGTATTCGTCGCTGCTTGCGAGCGTTTTTCCATCCGAGGAATATCCTGTCCAAAACGCCGCGCCCTTATGTCCTTCGAGCGTTTTGAGAAGCGCGCCTGTCTCAGCGTCCCAGATCCGAACCGTTTCGTCCATGCTTGCGCTGGCGATCCGCTTGCCGTCCGGCGAATACGCCGTCGAATTGACCCATCTTGTGTGTCCTTCGAGCGTTTTGAGAAGCGCGCCTGTCTCAGCATCCCAGATATGAACCATACCATTTCCGCCTCCGAGAACGATTCTCTTGCCGTCCAGCGAATATGCCGCCGTCCAGACCTTATCTGGCAGACCCATAAATGTTTTGAGAAGTGCCCCTGTGTCGGCGTCCAGTATTTGTATCCTTCTATTAACTCTATTAAGGAGAGAGATCGCCTTTCCGTCCGGGGAATATGCCGCCTTTTTCACAGTCCCGCCAACTTTTTCTTTGAACCTGCTGGAAAACACGCCGGTCTCGACGTCCAATATCTTGAACTGTCCATTAAACTCAACTGCGAGCCGCTTGCCATCCGGCGAAAATGCGGCGTACTGGGAGCAGGAAGCATGGCCGTCAAACATACGGACAAGGACGCGAAGCTTGATGTTCCAAATGCGAATGCCCGAATGTCTTTCGAATCCTCCGAAGAATGAGTCGGAGGACGGCCGATTCGCGGATAGACCGCCTGCAATGAAATGACCGTCCGGCGAAAACGCGAGCGAAGAAACGCCGTGTGGCGTGTCAAACGGCTGAAGAGGCGAACCGTAAGCGGCGCTCCACAGCCTCAGTCCAGAATCGACCCCGCCGGCAATATGCTTTCCATCCGGCGAAAACGCGGCGGCAAGAACGTTAGAGCCGCGCTTCGATAGCGTTCGTATGTGTTCCCCTGTCTGCGCGTCCCATATCCGAATCGTATTGTCCAGGCTCGCGCTGGCAATGATCGTTCCGTCCGGCGAATACGCCGCCCAAATGACCTTCTCTGTATGCCCTTTGAGCGTGTTGATCGGTTCGCCCGTCTCGGCGTCCCAGACGCGCGCCGTCTTGTCCCAGCTCGCGCTGACGATTCGCTTTCCGTCTGGAGAAAACGCGGCAGACGCGACCGTATCCGTATGTCCTTCGAGCGTTTTGAGAAGCGCGCCCGTCTCGGCGTCCCAGATGCGCGCCGTCTTGTCCCAGCTCGCGCTGACAATTCTTTTGCCGTCCGGAGAATACGCCGCGGAGATAACGATGTGTTGATGCCCTTTGAGCGTCTTGAGCGCCTTGCCGGTCTCGGCGTCCCAGATGCGGATCATTCCGTCGCGGTCGGCGCTGACGATTCTTTTGCCGTCCGGAGAATACGCCGCAGAGTTGGCCCAGCTCTCATGTCCTCCAAGCAGGGCGATCTCGCCGCCGTAGAGCGCGTCGTATATCCATATGCCGACGCTGCTGGCGGCTGCGATCCGCCGACCGTCCGGCGAGTAGTCGACCGAATGGACAGACCCCCTTCCGATGCGCAGCTTGACGCCGTCCGGAAGCCCAAGCTGCGAAATGAGCGGCGAGGACGACGCCTGAAAGACGCAGCAAAGAAAGAGGCTGGCGCATAAATAATAGAAGCGCTGATCGGGTCTGCGGAGGATGTTCATAAGCTTATCCTAGAGGTCGGAGATGTCCCACAAGAAGATGGTACCGTCGTAGTAGCCTCCGCTTGCAAGCGTTTTTCCGTCCGGGGAATATCCAACCCTTTTGACCGGCGCTGTGTGCCCTTTGAGCGTTTTGATCGTTTTGCCTGTTTCGGCGTCCCAGATGCGTATCGTTTTGTCCCTGCCCGCGCTGACGATCGTCTTGCCGTCCGGCGAATACGCCGCATAGTAGACCCAATCTGTATGCCCTTTGAGCGTCTTGAGCGCCTCACCTGTTTCGGCGTCCCAGATGCGGACCGTCCTATCGCCGCTTGCGCTGACAATTTTTTTGCCGTCCGGCGAATACGCCGCTGAGGTGGGGTTGTGTTGATGCCCTTTGAGCGTCTTGAGCGCCTCGCCTGTTTCGGCGTCCCAGATGCGGACCGTCTTGTCGCCGCTTACGCTGGCGATCGTCATTCCATCCGGCGAATATGTCGTATAATGGACCTTTTCGATATGTCCTTTGAGCGTTTTGACCGTCTTGCCCGTCTCGGCGTCCCAGATCCAAACCGTTTTGCCGCTGATCCCGACGATTCTCTTCCCGTCCGGCGAATACGTCAGCCCCCAGATACTATCTGGCAGACGCTTAAATGTTTTGATCGTTTTGCCCGTTTCAGCGTTCACTATCTGTATCTCCGCTCGGCTGCCCATGAGAAGGGCGATCGTCTTCCCGCTCGGGGAATATGCCGCCTGATGCGCAAACCCGCCAATTTTTTCTTTGAATCTGCTGGAAAATGCGCCGGTTTCGACATCCAATATCTTGATCAGTCCATTAACCCCACCTACGATTGCGAGCCGCTTGCCGTCCGGCGAAAATGCGGCGCGCTCAGATCCTGCACTATGCCCGTCAAACGTACGGACAAGAGCGCGAAGCTTGATGTTCCAAATGCGGATGGAGTTGTATTGGGCGCCTGCGATGAAATGACCGTCCGGCGAAAACGCGATCGAATCGACGCCCCTGTTCCGATCGAATGGCCGAAGAGGCGAACCGTAAGCGACGTTCCACAGCCTCAGCCCAAAATCGTCCCCGCCGGCAATATGCTTCCCGTCCAGTGAAAACGCTGCGGCAAGACCGCCAAAGCTGCGCTTCAATAGCATTCGTATATGTTTCCCTGTCTGCGCGTCCCATATCCGAATTGTCCTGTTCCTGCTTGCGCTGGCGATGATCGTTCCGTCCGGCGAATACGACACCCAAATGACCGAATCTTGATGTCCTTTAAGCGCGTTGATCGGCGCGCCCGTCTCGGCGTCCCAGATGCGAACCGTCCTGTCGCGGCCCGCGCTGACAATTCGTTTGCCATCCGGAGAATATGCCGCCGAGTAGACCCAATCAGTATGCCCTTTGAGCGTCTTGATCGGCGCGCCCGTCTCGGCGTCCCAGATGCGAACCGTCCTGTCCCAGCTCGCGCTGACAATTCGTTTGCCGTCCGGAGAATACGCTGCTGAAGCGACCGCCCGCGTATGCCCTTTGGGCGTTTTGAGAAGCGCGCCTGTGTCGGCGTTCCAAATGCGAATCGTCTCGTCGGCGCTGGCGCTGACGATTCTTTTGCCGTCCGGAGAATACGCCGCTGAATAGACCCAGCGCTCATGTGCGCCAAGCAGGGCGATCTCGCCGCCGAAGAGCGCGTCGTAGATCCATATGCCGACGCTGCTGGCGGCAGCGATCCGCCGACCGTCCGGCGAGTAGTCGACCGAATGGACAGACCCCCTGCCGATGCGCAGCTTGACGCCGTCCGGAAGCCCAAGCTGCGAAATGAGCGGCGAGGGGGACGCCTGAAAGATGCAGCACAGGAAGAAACAGGCGCATAGAAAATGGAAGCGCCGATTTGATCTGCGGGGGATGTTCATAAGCCACTTTCTAAGAAGTCGGAGATGTCCCACAAGAGGATGGTACCGTCGCGGCTTGCGCTTGCAAGCGTCTTCCCGTTTGGAGAATAACGGACCCAAAGGATCGCGTCGGTATGCCCTTTGAGCGTTTTGAGAAGCGATCCTGTCTCGGCGTCCCAGATTCGAACCGACATGTCATAGCCCGCGCTGACGATCGTCATGCCGTCCGGCGAATATCCCGCCGATCGGACCGAACCCGTATGCCCTTCAAGCGTTTTGATCGTCTTGCCCGTCTCGACATCCCAGATGCGTATTGTTTTGTCGCCGCCCGCGCTGGCGATCGTCTTGCCGTCCGGAGAGTACGCCGCCGAATAGACCGAACCCGTATGCCCCTCAAGCGTTTTGATCGTCTTGCCCGTCTCGACATCCCAAACCCGTATCGTTTCGTCCCCGCTCGCGCTGGCGATCGCCTTGCCGTCCGGGGAATACGCCGCCGAATAGACCGAACCCGTATGCCCCTCAAGCGCGCGGGGCGACGCGGCTCCCCAGATGCGAACCGTTTTGTCGCCGCTTGCGGACGCCGCGGTCAATCCGCTTGGAGAAAACGCGACGGAATAGATCTGCTCCGTATGTCCAATGAGCGTTTGTAAAACCGCCCCGTTTTCAGCGTCCAATATCCGCAGCGTCCCGTCGTCCATGCCTGCGAGGATTGTCCTGCTGTCCGGCGAATATGCCGCCGAATTCATATGCTCGCCGCGCTTTCGGAATGTTTTGAGAAGGGCGCCGGTTTCGGCGTTCCAGATGCGCAGGTCAACTTGAAACCCTGAATGGTTGGAGACAAGCGTCTTGCCGTCCGGCGAAAACGCGGCAAACTCAGCCCAACCTGTATGCCCGTCCATCTTATGAACGAGGGCGCGGAGCTTGATATTCCAAATGCGGATGGCGTTGTTGTTTTGCGCGCCTGCAAGGAAATGTCCGTCCGGCGAAAACGCGGCAGAGCGAGCGCCGTTGTATTCATCGAACGGTCGTAGAGGCGATCCGTAGGCGCCGTTCCACAGGCGCAGCGTCTCAAAAACGCCCGCGCTTGCGAGGATCCTCCCATCCGGCGAAAACGCGACCGAATATGCGGCGTCCAATTCATCCTGTGAGAGCGTTTGCAGCAGCGCGCCCGTTTCGGCGTCCCAGATTCGTATCTTCTCGGTATCTCCTGCGCTGGCGATTCTCTTTCCAGTCGGCGAGTATGCGACTGAACTGACAGAGGCTGTATGTCCTTTGAGCGTTTTGAGAAGCGCGCCTGTGTCGGCGTCCCAGATGCGGATCGTCATATCCCCGCCGCCGGCGATGATTCTTTTGCCGTCTGGCGAAAGCGCGACGGAATGAACGACGCCCGCTTCATATGTTTTAAGAAGGGCGCCGGTCTCGGCGTCCCAGATGCGAACCGTTTCGTCTGCGCCGGCGCTGATAATTCTTTTGCCGTCAGGGGAATACGCCGCTGAATGGACGCTCTCCGTATGCCCAATCAACGTTTTAAGCGTCTGAAAGGTCTTGGCGTCCCAGATGCGGATTGCGCTGTCGCCGCCGGCGCTGACGATTCTTTTGCCGTCCGGGGAATACGACGCCGAATTGACCGTCTCTGTATGCCCGCGCATCAGGGCAATCTCCCTGCCGAAGCGGGCGTCGTAGATCCATACGCCGATGCTGCTTGCGGCGGCGATTTGCAAGCTGTCTGGAGAGTAGGCGATTTGGGCAATGGAGCCTCTGCCGATGCGCAGCTTGACGCCGTCCGGAAGCCCAAGCTGCGAAATGAGCGGCGAGGAGAACGCCTGAAAGACGCAGCACAGGAAGAGGCAAACGCATAGAAAATGGAAGCGCCGTCTCGCGCCGCGAGAGTTCTTCATGGGCAGTCCCTTTCTTGTTGACTCGCTTTAGCGTATAGGACAACAGGCGGCGGATCAATGCGCCCAGCGACGCTTAAAAAGAAAAGGCGGCGTCTCAATCAAACTCAAAACGCCGCCCGGTGTGTGAGAATTGGTTCGGTCTTAAGCTGGCGCAGCCGCCTCCTCATCCGAACTGCCCGCGCCGTTTTCTAGCGTCTCAATGACGCCGGCGCCGACGCTGTCGCCCCAGACGTTCACCGTCGTGCGGAACCGGTCAAGGAGCCAGTCGACCGTCAGAATCAACGTGATCCCCTCAATCGGCAGACCCGCCGCTTTCAACACGATCACCATCGTTACAAGGCCCGCCTCAGGGATGCCGGCAGCCCCAATCGCCGCCAGCGTCGCCGTCAGCGCAATCACCACCTGATTTGCAAGCCCAAGATCAATGCTCGGATCGGCGGCGGCGTACATCTGCGCGATGAACACCGCGGCGACCGCCTCATACAGCGCCGTCCCGTCCATGTTGATCGTCGCCCCCAACGGCAGCACAAAGCTGGACGTCCGCGTCGAGATCTTGTTCTCCTCCTCAACGCCCTCCATCGTCAGCGGCAATGTCGCTGAGCTGGACGCGGTTGAGAAGGCGTTCATGAGCGCCTTTGCCATGCCGAGGAAATACTTCCACGGGTTGCGCCTGCCGAACGCCATCAGAATGAGCGGCAACGTGATGAAGCCATGGATGATCAGCCCGATGAGAACGGTGATGAAGTACATGCCGACCATCTTTAGCTCTGGAAGGAATTGGACAAACCCCCCCTCTTTTCCGATTCGCCCCGCGAGAAGCCCCATGATGCCGATCGGGGCGAAATACATGAGCCAATGGACCATTTTCATGATCGCTTCGTTCATCCCGTGCGCGAATTGGATGACGATCTTGCCAACGTCGCCTAGAATGGTCAACACGGCGCCCAGCAGAAGCGAAAAGACGATGAGCGGCAGAACATCCATCTCGACCATCGCCTTAAAAATGTTGACAGGGATCATTCCCAGCACAACATCTTTGAGCGTTGAGACGATGTCGCGATCCTGCTTATCGACGACCTTCGCTGCAATCGGGAGGGCGATCGCAACGCCTTTCCCAGAACTGAATTCGGGCATCACTTCAACGAGCGTGCCGTCCTCCGACTGATAATGCAAGTTCTTCCCGTCCATCGTGGCAATGTAGGAGCCGTCGTCCCCCACTTTTGACCAGGATTTCACCGTCGCTGTCGTCGAATCGATCTTGGCGATTTCGCCGACATAGCTGGGTTCGCCCTCGTCATCCAGCAACGCGACCGTATATTTTTTCACATATTCGTTCAGATTTTCTCGTTCCCACTGGTGAGAACCGATCAGCCGAACCGTGTAGCTGCCCTCAATGCGGTACTCCGCTGTCGCATGCATCTCGCCCGGCGTCATTCCGACCCCAGGACGAAAGATATTGACGAGAATCAGGCCGACAAGGACCGAAAGCCCCGTCGTGACCATATAAAAGACGATTGTTCGACCGCCGATGCCTCCGATTTTGCGGACATCCCCCAGAGAGGTGATGCCGACCAACATCGAAAACATGACGAGCGGAACCACGATCATCTTCAGCGCGTTTAGAAAAATTTCTCCTAGAAAATCTAGTTTGTGGCCGAATTCTGGCGCGAGGCCCCCGACCGCAACCCCGGCGATGATAGCGATCAGGATCGCAATCAGAAGGCCGAAGCTGCCCGATTGTTGCGCGTTGTCATTGGCGTTCATATGCGCGTCTCCTTGGTTGCTGTTTTGGATTTGTTTTTCGTTTGCGTATTTCTAGACGGAATCAAAACAGGCTCTCCCGCCTCGCCGACCCACGCGCGTATCTGCGGATACTTCGCCGACAGGTAATCGGTGAAATCTTGCGGGTCGGCAGAATTGCCTTCAAACATCTCATAATGCGTCGGAACAGCCCAGCGCGTCGAAATATCTCCCGCGAGATCAACCGCCTCCTGAAAGGTCATATTTCCGAGGCAGCCCGCCTTCAAACGGCGCGCGTCCCGTCCGTTGATCGGCAAAAACACAGCGTCAAAATCCCAAGCCTGCAGCGTCGAAACAAGCCCCTCATACACAATCGTGTCGCCGGCATGGTATAACGCTGCGCCGTTCGCCTCAATCACATAGCCGAGATACGGGTAGCCGAGGACGGGGTCATGATCAAAAAACTCATGCTTGCCCTTCACCGCCGCGACCCGTACCCAGTCTCCTTCATACACATCCTCTGCATCGAGGCTAACGAGCCGCTTTTCATCAACGCCTAGGTCCAGCATGCGCTGACGGGCTGTCTTGGGGGCGACGAATACGGCGTTGGAAGCCGCCTTCGCTATGCCAGGAATGGAGCCTGGGTCGATATGGTCGGTATGGTCATGCGTGCAGAGGATCAGGTCGGCATGTCCAGTTTCGGACGGAAGGAGCAGCGGAGGCGTCCGCCGGGCGGGGTTCGGCGAAAGGTACGGGTCGATGTAAACGACGCGTTCGCCGAGCTTCAGGATAAAACTATGCTGACCCATCCACCAAAAAACAGCTTCGCCGTATGCCGTTTTGGCTTCCGATACGCTCTCTAGCAGCTGTTCATGTTTTCGCATAAGCGGTTCCAGTCGGCTTTATTCTCACATGATTGATCGCTGCCGTCAACTTAACCGGCGGCGCCTAAAGCGGCGGGTTTGGCAGCGATGGGTTTTGACAGCAAATTTCAGCGTCAAGCTCCCGGAATCACAGGTTAAGCTGCGGCGCGGCATTTCGTTTTTGCTCTTTATGGTTTGCGCGCCTGTCCGCTGTGGGCAAAGCCGCGCGCCGTGTAGTCCGCGAGCTCCATATATCCCTGCGCCCATTCGTGGCTCAACTCTCCGATTTTTTCCATTGACGAGCCTTCCTCGTCGTAGAGGCTGTGCGGGGCGTCGGCCGCCGAGTCGAAGCGGATATTGCCTTTATACAGCCGAACGGCGATTTCGCCCGTCGCAAAGCGGGCGATCCCTTCCGTCACGCCGATGAGCGACGCCGCATGGGGCGTGAACCATTCGCCTTCGTAGACCGCGTCCGCCATCTGGCGCGAGACGATGTCGAAGAACTTGCGCGAGTTGCGGTCCAGAATCAGCTGGAGCAGCTTGCCGTATGCGTAGCCGAGCAGCGTCACGCCCGGCGCTTCATAGACGCCGCGCGACTTGATGCCGATGCGACGGTTTTCGACCACATCCAGTCCGATGCCGACGCCGTTGCGTCCGGCGATCTCGTTCAGCGTCTCGTACGCTTTCACCAGCCCCGTCGGTTCGCCGTTCACCTGAACGGGCGCGCCCATCTCAAACCGTATGGAGACGCGCTCCGTTTTGTCGGGGGCGTCCATAGGGGAGCAGCCCATGACGAACGAGACAAAGTCGGTCGGCGTCGAGAGGCTTTCGAGCTTGCCCGCCTCATGCGTCAAGCCGCAGAAGTTTGCGTCGGTTGAGTACGGTTTTTCGCGCGTCGCGGACACCGGGAGGCTGTTCGCCTCGCAGTAATCGATCATGAGGCTTCGTCCGCCGAGCGCATCGATAAATTCGGCGTCGCGCCAGGGAGCGTAGACGCGCGTTTCAGGGGCGAGCGCGGCTAGGGCGATTTCAAAACGCGCCTGATCGTTTCCGCGTCCGGTCGCGCCGTGCGTCACAATCTCGATGCCGAGGTCGCGTATCGCGGGAAGCGCCGCCGCGACGCTCGCCATTCGCGCGATGCCGGTTGTGTTCCAGTACATGCCCTCATGCCATGCCTGCCCCTGTATCGTTTGGAGCATATACTGGGCTAGGCGCTCTTTGCCGTCCACCAGCAGCGCCTGCGAGGCGCCCGCCGCTTTCATGCGGGATGGGATCGATTCCAGGTCGTCTTCGTCGGGTTGGCCTAGGTCGATGGTGACGGCGGTTACGTCTACTCCCGCTTGTGAGAGCCAATGCACAATCGTTGTGCTGTCCAGCCCGCCGGACACCAGAGCCAACACCTTTTTATCGGATAAGTCGCCGCGCGTCATTCCGACCGCCTCCAAAGAATATGAATCGCATCACACGCTTTATGATAGACGATGGCGCGCTTTTTTTGAACAGCGATTTGGACCTTCCGAGTTTAGTTGGCGCATCGTATCGACAGAATCGCGGCGGCCCAGGACGAGACGCCGCCAGAAACTCTCTAACGCCTCCCCCGCTTCCGCGAGGACATGCTTCAAGGGGAATCGGACGCGCGCCCTGTCGTCTTCCCGCGCGTCCTCAGCCTGGCAAATTGGCGGCGCTGAATTTGTCCTGCAGCATTTTAACGTTAGACCGCAGCCTCTCCTGACGATAAAGCCCGCCCGGATAAACGGTTCCGTCCGGCGCGCGCGTGACCAGCCGGTCGGCAAATTCCAAGACGCCCTTAGAAACAGCGCGGACCAGATCTTCCCAGCTTAGAATGGAGATGATCCGGCTCTTTGAGACGCCTGGATAACGTTCGAGATGGTCTTTATACCGCTGCAGTTTTTCTGCCTTCATGATCTTGCTCCAGAAGCCAGGCTCCGGGAACGACCTGACAGCGACCATCCCGTCCGGCTTCTTCACAAACCATACCTTCAAGGTGAACGGGTTGCCGATGGTGTAAAGCATAAACATCTCGCCGACATCGCTTTCCAAAAGCTTCCGCAGTCCTTTCAATAGATCGTTGATCGCCCAGATCGCCATGAACGGTTCGTAATGGGGATTGTTCGGATCCGGCTTTGAAGTCAGATGTCCGAGCTCGCCTACGAACGTCATATGCCCGTATTCGTACCCTTCCCGTCCGCAAACTTTGCTTGGGTTTGCGAGCTCGCATGTGAGTTCAAGCATTGTTTGCCTTAGCCTGGCAAATTGGCGGCGCTGAATTTGTCCTGCAGCATTTTAACGTCGTTTCGCAAACCTTCCTGGCTATAAAGCGCGTCTGGGTAAACGGTTCCATCCGGCGCGCGCGTGACCAGCTGGTCGGCAAATTCCAAGACGCCCTTAGAAACAGCGCGAACCAGATCTTCCCAGCTTAGAATGGAGATGATCCGGCTCTTTGAGACGCCTGGATAACGTTCGAGATGGTCTTTGTACCGCTGCAGTTTTTCTGCTTTCATGATCTTACTCCAGAAGCCAGGCTCCGGGAACGACATGACGGCGACCATCCCGTCCGGCTTCTTCACAAACCACACCTTCAAGGTGAAAGGGTTGCCGATGGTGTAAAGCATGAACGTCTCGCCGATATCGCTTTCCAAAAGCTTCCGCAAACCGCTCAGCAGATCATGGATTGCCCAGATCGCCATGAACGGTTCGTAATGAGGATTGTTCGGATCCGGCTTTGAAGTCAGATGGCCGAGCTCCCCTACGAACGCCATATGTCCGTATTCGTACCCTTCTCGTCCGCAGACTTTGCTTGGGTCTTTGAGCTCGCATGTGAATTCAAGCATTGCCATGCTTTATTCTGCGAAAACCATGACGATCAGCCGCGAGATTTACTTCTTTAAGCGCAGCTTCTCCATTTTCGTTGCTCAAAGCGTCTCGGGGCGATCATGAAGCGTTGCAATCGGCGCCGCGTCATTCAGGAACGCCGTCTGCCCAGTCGGCTGCTGTCAGCGGCTCCGCCGGATGCGCGATCAAGTTGAGCCGCTGCCCAGGGTCCTCATCCCGCTCAAAGGAAAGCTCGCCCGCCGACGCCAGCGCCGCCCGAAGGTCTGCCTCTAGCGCGGCTGCCGTTTCGGCGTCGTTCGGGAAGCCGAGGCGGTCGTTCACGACGAACTCCAGCCGATCCGTCTTGACCTTGACGCCGACGTCCGCCTCTTCCAGCAGGCATGCAAACCGCGCCGTCTCCGAGACAAGCTGTTGAAGCCGCTCAATGTTCGTTCCGCTGAACGGCTCGCGCCGGCTGTACAGCACGCCCAGCTCCCCGCGCCGATCGTCGATGCTCACATGCTTTTCCGGACCGATGACAAGAACGCCCGGCCCCTGCGGCATATGCGTGTAGTCGGCGATGTCAAGCCACTCTTCTTCGTCAGGATCCGCCTTCAGCCAATGTGTGAAGACCTGGACGCAACCTTCCCAATCCACCTCGACCGAATCGTCCAAAAACAGCTTCAGGTCGATTCGGTCGAGGCTCAGCGTGTCGTTGTTCATTCTGCCTTCCGTATGATGAGTCGGTAATGGCTGCCGATCTTCTTCGTGTCAACGACTTCCTGACCGTCGTTTTTGAGGCTGGCGGGAACGTTGCGGATCGGCTCGCCGTCATCGATCGTGATCTCCAGCAGCTCGCCGACGTTCATCTGCTCCATGCGCAGCTTCGTGCGGACGTAGTTGTAGGGGCATGCGACGCCTTTCAGGTCGAGGCTGTCGACAATCTCTTCGACCTTCTCGGCCGGTTTGGCGGCAGCTTTCGGAGCCTTCTTGGCGGCGGTCCGCGGTTTCTTTTCCGCCTGAATCTGCATGCGCCCGTACACCTCATGCGCCTGCTCGACAAACAGGGTCGCTTCTTCGATGGCGATGTGGGCGCCTTCTTCGTTCAGCGCCGACTTGTCCATCTCGATATACTTGTCGAAGAACTCGGCGAACGGAGCCCAGAACTGCGCCGTTTCAACAAACTCGCGCTTGAAGTCGGCCGCCGTCGTCTGTAGGTCTTTCTGCTGAATGCCCTTCGTCGTCAGCAGGGCGTCCGCGGCGCGCTGCATCCCTTGCAGCGTGTGCAGAGCCGTCGCTTCGTACAGGTCTTTTTCAAAACGGAGCGCCGCCTCGTAGAGCCAGCGGTCCGCTTCGGTCAACATGAACTCGACCAGATCGACCAGCTCGCCGGCGCATTCGCCCGTCCCAGACTGAAGCGAAAACTCGCGCGCCTGCCCCCAGTCGAAGTAGAAGCTGTCGTCGTCGTCAAACTCCGGCAGATCGTTGAACTCGCTCAGGTTCTCCTTGACCGTTTGAACGCCGATGCGCTCAACGAAGCTGGCGAACGCTTCGCCCTCCTCCGCCTGCGCCCGGTAAAGATCCAGGAGCCTGTCGACAAACGCGGGCGCCTGTTTCGACGGCACCTTGCCGACCGCAAGCCCGAACGACTGCGCATTCCCCTGCTGCTGTCCGCCGAGAACCACCTGGAAGTGCGGCGCGACATGCCCGCCTTTCCGCATGATCGATCCAAAGAAGCCGATGTCGGCGATGTGATGCTGACCGCACGAGTTCGGGCAGCCGCTGATCTTGACGCTCAGATGGCGGACGTCGTCGTACGATTCGTCCAAAAACTTCTCCCGAAGAACCGCCGCAAGACCGCGCGACGACGAGATCCCCAGCTTGCAGGAGTCGGTGCCAGGGCAGGCGAGAACGTCCGAGATGCCCTCCGTGCCGAAGTCGTCCAGATGAATCGCCTTCAGGTCGTTGTAAAAGTCGAGCAGGTCGCCCTCGCTAAGCCAGCGCACCAGAATGTTCTGCGGCACCGTCAATCGAATCGTGTCCTTCACATACTTTCGGCAGACGGCGGCAAGATCGCGGAACTGATCTGCCGTGATGTCGCCCAGCGGGAGCGTGACCTGCGCCGAAACATACCCTTCCTCGCGCTGCGGTTTCACGTTGCGCTCTTTCCAGCGCAGGAAATCGTCCGGCAGGTCCGTTTCGTCCAGCGTTGAGGGCGGTTTCAACGGCGACTCTTCCGAGTCTTTCAGATGATTCAGATACTCCGTCCAGCGCGGGTCAAAGTCGAGCTTCTCCCGCTCCTCTTCCACAAGGCGGCGGAATTCGTCGATGCCGATCTTGGCAATCAGAAACTTCATGCGCGCTTTCATGCGCCGCTTGCGTTCGCCGTGTTGGGTGAAGACGCGCGCGATCGCCTGCGATACCGGCAGCAGTTCCTCTTCAGGCAGGAAGTCGTAAAGAACCTTCGCCTGATGCGGCACCGCGCCGAGTCCGCCGCCGACAAGGAAGCGGAATCCGCGCTTCATTTCGCCGTCCACCTCTTTGAGCGCGGCGATCGGGCCGATGTCATGCATGTTCGCCAGCCCGCATGCTTTGTCTTCGCAGCCGGAGAAGGCGATTTTGAACTTTCTGCCGAAGTTTTGCGCCTCAGGGTGGCGCAGCAGGAAGTTCGCCAGCGCCTTCGCATACGGCGTCACATCGAAGGCGTCGTCGGCGCAGACGCCCGCTTCGGGGCATGCGGTGACGTTGCGGACGACGTTGCCGCACGCTTCGCGCGTCGTGATGCCGACCGAGGCGAGGCGCCGCATGAGCGCGGGGGCGTCGCTGATCTTGACGAAGTGGTACTGGATGTCCTGACGGGTTGTGATATGGGAGACGCCGTCGGCGTATTCTTCAGAGACGTCGGCGAGGACCTCCATCTGCTCCGTCGTCACGCCGCCGAAGGGAATTTTGATGCGTATCATCTGGACGCCGTCTTGGCGCTGTCCATAGACGCCGTGTCGAAGTCGAAACTCGGTGAAGATATTTTCAGGAATATCGTCGTTTTGAAAGCGATCCAGTTCGATCTCGAAGACGTTCAGTTCGCGCTCAATTTCTGGAGGAATGCTCGCAATCTTGGAGGCGATGTCAGCGTTGCGTACAGTGAGGGACATACCGCGCCTTTCTTTTGGGAACACGATGCTTTCATAAAGCCTACCTACAGGCAGACCGTTTGTCAAGCATGTTTTTACACGAGACGCGCCGGCGAGTCAACCTTTCGCCAGATGAAGCGAGCCTTCGCCCCCTTATTCTTATAGGCTCCGCAGACGCTGTCCGCATTCGCATTCAGAATTGTCCGAACTCAAGAGAGGAGATCAGACCTTGCCCGACCTCATTGCGTAAAGTTGGGACATTTGAACGAATGATCGCTCTATTTATGGGAAAAAGGCGCCGCCAACCAGGCCGTCATTCCCGCGCAAGCCATGTCCCCGTGAAAACGGGGAGGGAATCCAGAGGCGCCGCAGAAACCGTCCGCATTCGCCCAGGCGAATGTCCCAACTAAAGCGCTAAGGTCTGACCTTGCCGCTTGCAAATGCCCGCCTTTGGGTTATACTAATCTAAAGAACGGGCAACCACAGAAAGAAGGATCCGATGAGACGAATGATTGCCTTTGCCGCCGTCTTGGCGGCGGCGGCGTTCGCAAACAGTCAGACGATTGATCCCGACAAACTGAAGCAGATTGCGGAGGAGTCGAGCGTGATAGCCGCCTTCGAACAGAACATGCAAACGGACGAGCAATTTCAGACCGTCATGCGCTTCATTCTGCCGGAAGCTGGCGAAACGAAATGGCGCAAGATACCATGGACGCCCGACATCTGGGAAGGCAGAATCCGATCGGCGCAGCAAGAGAAGCCGATGTTCATCTGGGCAATGAACGGCGACCCGCTCGGTTGCGTCTGAAACAACGGCGTGACGGGCCGTGCGTCCGTCTTCTCCGACGACCGAGTCATCAAAATTCTCACCGAGCAATTCATTCCTGTCGCCGACAACTGCACCTTCACGCAGATTCAAAGAGACGCCGAGGGCGAGTTCTTCCGCAAAATGGCTGAACAAGGCCATTACTCCGGCAGAACGAAGCCGACCGGCACCCGCCAGGGGCTTTACGCCTGCACGTCGGAAGGCGAGCTGCTTGCCTCCATCAACACGACGCGCGTTGAGCATGTCCTGAGCATGCTGAACAAGGCGCTGAAAAAGTGGAACGAAATGAACCCGACAGCGGATGTTCCCGCGTCCTACGAAAAGGACCGGAATTTCAACCGCTCCTTCCCTGAAGGCGCGCTCATTCTGCGTGAAACGATGCGCGACATCCCGCGCAAAGACAAAAGCAGCGACGAAGTCCAGATTTGGAAGCACAACTTTGACCATCTCTGGATACGGAAAGAGGAGGCGCAGGCGCTCATTCCCGACAACCCAAAGGCGGGCATGGAATACGAGGCGCCGAAAGAGCTTGTGCGCCGCATCGCGCAGTACCATCTGGTTGATCAGGTGCGGGGCGAGGCGCCGCCTTGGCACGACAAACATATCCAAAAGGCGGGGTTGACGCTGCGCGTCGAATCGGTAAACGAAAACGCCTTGAAGATACGTCTCGAAGGGCATGCGCTTCTCGAAGCGGATCCAACAGGGCAGACAAACCCGTATTCGGGCTTCAAGATCGACATGAAACGCGGCATGGACGCAACGATCAAGGGCGTTATCCGCTACAACCGAAAGACGAACGCCTTTGAGCAGTTCGACATGGTCGCCGCCGCTTCCCGATGGGGCGCGACGACGTACAACTTCCGGCAGAACGACCTCGGCCCCGCTCCGATCGGCTTCGCCTTTGAGCTGATACCGAGCGAGCCGAGAAATCAGACGCCGCCGAAGTTCCTTTTGGGAACCTACTTTAGAAACGGCAACTGAACGCCCATTCGCGGCCGGGGAGATTCCATCGCCCCGGCCGTTTCTTTTGGGTTAAACGACCGAAATATCCACCGGCGGGCGCAACTTCGCGCACACCGCCAGAGCCTCATGCGCAGGATGCTCCAAAAACGCGGCGAACGGCGACTCATCCAACGTTTCTCCAGAATCGAACCGCGTGAACGCCTCCTGCTGAATCAGATGGTCAAAACGCGGACCCCACTTGCGCGTCCCAAGCCGCGCCGTCGTTGAGCAGTTGTCCACCATATAATCCACGCCCCGCGCATGCATATACGGGTTCAGCGAATCGACCGCCTCAATGACCGACTCGTTCGCAATCTCGCTGTGCAAATGGCCGTTCGAAATGAGCCGATCGATCTGCGCCATCATGACGCCGATATACGCCGCGGCGGCTTCGGAATTGAGAGGTATCTTCTCTTCGACGCGCCGCGCCCGGACGCGCTCCCCGACGCGCCACATATGCGTCCCATCAACCCGCCCCATCGGCCACTTCTGCAGGCGCCTGCCCGCCATGACGACCGACTGTATCTCGTTGCCTGACGCAACCTCGTCGTAGATCTCCGCGATGAGCGGCTCAGCGGCGGCGTAAACGGCGTTGTACATCCGTTGAAACGCCGGCCGTTTCTCCGCTGGCAGCTTCTCATACACCGCCAAGATGCCGTCATGCGAGATCGTCTTGCTGATGGGTCCCGTGATCGATTCGGACGACTCGTTGAACGCATCCTCTTCAGGCATGCCGGCGCGGCGGAACCGTCCGTAGAGCGCCTCAATCAGCCCGTGAACCGCGCCGAGAAGAATGCCGCGCTCGCCGAAGATGTCGCTCTTATACTCGTTCTCAAGCGTCGTGATGAAACTGAACGGCGAGCCGAGCGCGACCGACCAGCCGATCGCCAGATCGACGGCGCGCCCATCGATGTCCTGCTCAACGGCGAAACTGGCGTTGATGCCGGCTCCGTTGACGCCGCGCCCTTGAACATAGAGGCGTCGAACGGAGGGTCCCATCCCTTTCGGGCAGACGCCGATGACGTTGATGTTGTCGGGAAAGCGGGCGTTGTCGTTTTCCATGACGCCGAGCAGGAAGCCGTGCGAGAGGCCGAGCGCCGCGCCTGGCTTCATCGCGTTGAAGACGTCTCGATAGGTTTCCGCCTGCGCCGCGTCCGAGATGAGCAGCAGCGTCAGGTCAGATTCGCGTATGGTCGCATACATTTCGCCTAAGGTTCCGTTTTCTTCGGTGAAACCTGCGGCGCGCGCCAGCTCTAAGGAGCCGCTGTTTTCCCGCAGACCGACCTTGACGCGAATGCTGCTGTTCTCAAGCGACTCGCGCAGGTTCTGCGCCTGCGCCGGCGCTTGAGAACCCCATCCGACGACCCCAATCTGTTGAACGCCGTTCAGCGCTTTCGGCAGGAGGGGGAACTTGTCCCGTCCGCCGCGCACGATGCGCTCGCGCGTCCCCGCGATCTCGATCAGTTCCGTCTCAAATACGTTCGATTGAAAGTCCCATTTCATAGATTGCGTTCCGTTCTTTCGTTGTCGTTGTTGCGGCGTTCAGCTTGTCACGGCTCCTTTTGAAGCGGAGGAGACCAGCCGCGCGTATTTTGCGAGCGCCCCTGTTGCGTATTTGGAGGCTGGCGGGTTCCAGTTTTGCATCCGCGCCTCAATATCGTCGTCTGTCAGCTGGACGTTGAGCGAGCGGGAGTCCACATCCAGCGTAATGATGTCGCCGTCCTGGACAGCCGCCAGCGGCCCGCCTGCGGCCGCTTCGGGCGCGATATGCCCGACGGTGAAGCCGTACGTCGCGCCTGAAAACCGCCCGTCTGTGATGAGCGCAACCTCGTCGCTGACGCCTGCGCCGACGACCGCCGCCGTAACAGCCAGCATCTCGCGCATGCCGGGGCCGCCCTTCGGCCCTTCATAACGTATGACGACGACGTCGCCTTTTTGAATCGACCCTGACTGGACAGCCGCGAAAGCGTCCTCTTCGTTGTTGAAGACGCGGGCGGGTCCCTCATGCCGTTTTCGGTCATGCCCGACGATCTTCAAGACGCACCCTTCAGGCGCTAGGTTCCCTTTTAAAATGAGTATTCCGCCTGTCGGTTTGATCGGGTCGCTCAACGGAAGTACGACATCCTGCCCCTCCGTTTCCGAAGCGGATTCGGCGATCTCGGCGATGGTTTGCCCCGTGATCGAGAGCGCGTTCGGATGGATAAAACCGCCTTCCAAAAGACGCTTCGCGACAAGCCCGACTCCCCCCGCTCGAAACAGATCGTTCGCCACATAACGCCCGCCCGGCTTCAGATCGCACAGAAGCGGGGTGCGCGAGCTGATGCGGTCAAAATCCTCGATGCGCAGATCAACCTCCGCCTCCCGCGCGACGGCAAGCAGATGAAGAACGGCGTTCGTTGAGCCGCCCGTCATGGCGACCGAAGCGACAGCGTTCTCCAGCGCCTCTTTTGTGACGATCTGGCGCGGGCGGATGTCGTTTTCTAGCGCCTGCATGACCAGCTTGCCGGTCTGGAAGGCGATCTCGTCCTTGCGCGGGTCCATCGCCGGCGTGGACGCGGAGCCTGCGGGCGATATTCCCATGATCTCAAATGCGGTCGCCATTGTGTTGGCGGTGAATTGCCCGCCGCATGCCCCCGCCGCCGGACAGGCGGAGCGCTCCAGCTGAATCAGCTCCTGCTCGGTCATGCGCCCCGCCGCATGCGCGCCGACGCCCTCAAACACATCCTGTATCGTCACATCCCGCCCCTGAAAACGCCCCGGCGCAATCGCCCCGCCGTACAGCATGACGGAGGGCAGGTTCAAACGCGACAGCGCCATAACGGAACCGGGAATCGTCTTGTCGCAGCCTGAAAGCGCGACAAGAGCGTCCAGCGAATGCCCGCGCGCGACCAGCTCTATGCTGTCGGCGATCACCTCTCGGCTGATGAGCGACGCCTTCATTCCCTCGGTTCCCATTGAGATGCCGTCCGAGACGACGATGGTGTTGAATTCGAGCGGCGTTCCGCCGGCGGCGCGGACGCCCTGCTTCACCTTCTCGGCGAGCCTGCGCAGATGAAAGTTGCACGGACCGATCTCCGTCCATGTGTTGGCAATCCCGACAAGCGGGCTGTCGATCTGGGCGTCGGTGAGTCCGACAGCGTGGAACATGGCGCGGGAGCCGGCGCGGTCCGGCCGCTGCGTCACCCGTTTGCTTTCGCGTTTCAGTTCGTTCATATCTGGCTCCTTCCGGTCGTTTAAAAAATGCGTTTGACGCGCCGTTTTTTCGCCGTCCACAACACAGCGCGAATCACATCCTCGGCGTCGTTTTCGTCCATGCCGGGCCAAAGCGGTATGCTCAAAACGCGCCGGTAAAGCCGCTCGGCGTTCGGAAAATCGCCCCGCGCCGACCGGCATCTCTCGCGGTAATGCGTGAAGCGGTGGAGCGGGATGTAATGAACGGCGGTTCCAATGTTGAGAGCCTCCAACTCGGCGGCGAATTCGTCTCGGCTCGCCGACAGCCGATCTAGGTTCAGCTTAAGTATATAAAGATGCCATGCATGCCGTCCGTTGTCGGGTTCAGGCGGCGTTTCCAGCGCGCCGCAGTCGCCGAAGGCGTCCTGATACATCCGCGCGATGCGCCGCCGTATCTCCATCTGCCGGTCCAGCTTCTCCAGCTGCGCCAGCCCGACAGCCGCCTGAACGTCGGTCATGTTGCATTTATACCCCTGCGCCGTCACATCATACGCCATGGCGGGAGACTGTTCGGCGTTGGCGCTGCTTTGATCCGCTTCGCGCGTCCAAGCGTCCCGCGTGATCGCGTGGTAGCGGATATTGCGGACGGCGTCGGCGAGCTGGCGGTCGTTCGTCGTCGCCATGCCGCCCTCAATGGAAGTGATATGCTTCGTTGGGTAAAAGCTGAAGGCGGACGCATGCCCGATCCCGCCGATGCGCTTGTCGTTGTGTTCACCGGCGACCGCATGCGCGGCGTCGTCCAGCAGGAGAAGATCATGCGCGTCGGCGATCTGTTGAAGGGCGGTCATGTCGCATGGGTAACCGGCGATATGGACGGGGACAACCGCCTTCGTTTTTGGGTTAAGGGCGGCTTCCATCGTTTCGGGATCGACGTTGAGCGTTGTCGGGTTGACGTCTAGGAAGCGGATCTCCGCGCCGGCGTGAAGGGCGGCTTCGGCGGTGGCGGTGAAGGTGTATACGGGGACAAGGACGTTGTCGCCCGGCCCGACGCCTGCGGCTGTGAGCGTCAAATGCAGCGCGGCGGTGCATGAGTTGACAGCGACCGCTTCGTCGGCTCCGACCGTTTCGGCGAAGCGCCGCTCAAAGTCGCGCGTTTTCTGTCCAGTTCCGATCCATCCTGAGCGGAAGGTTTCGGCGACAGCGTCAATCTCTTCCTGGCCTATCCATGGTCTGTAAAGATGCAGTTTTTCAGCCCGTTTGGGCGGGGAATTCATGGAGGCCTCTCATCGCCGATTTCACACGCTGCATATGATGCCGCATGCGGCGCGGTATGGCAATGTTGTCGGCGGCGCGCGTTCCCTTGAAAAGGGCGGCTTCTGGATTCCCGCCTGCGTATGAACGACGGACAGCGTTGGCATAAAATTTGCTGTGGTCTTCTGCAAATGAGGCTGTTGAAAGGGTGCGCTATGAAAGCGACAGCATTATTGATGACGGCGTTGACTCTGTTTTTTGCGGTTTCAGCGAAGGGCGGCGACGCCCCTGTGTATGTGGAAGCGATCACTCTGACGCGCGACACAGGGCATTGGGGAACCGTCAAATCTGTCGCGTTTTCTCCGGACGGCAAGACGCTCGCGACCGTCGGAAACGACGGCCGGATCGTTCTATGGGACGCCGACACAGGGCGCGCCAAGAGCCGCTTCTTCAGTTCATCTCGCGGTGGAAGTCTTGCGTTTTCACCCAACGGCGCCGAGTTCGCCCACGGCGGCCATGGCGGAGACATTCTAATTAGGGACGCCGAAACAGGGGCGCTGAAAGCTGAACTCGAAGGACGCGAGGATTCGATCAACGCGCTCATCTATGGGCGGGACGGCAAGACGCTTTTCAGCGCCGGCTACAGATTACTGCATTGGGATGTCGAGAAGAAGGAGCTCATCAAGAGTCTGAGCGCACATTCCAATACATATACTGCATTGACGTTATCGTCCGACGGCAGCACGATCGCCGCCGCGAGGTTTATCCGCTACCCCCTGAATAAGGAATCCTTCATTGAATTGATGGACATCGACACCGGCGCGCTCAAGAAGCAGATTCATCTTCCGGACGTCCCCTCTATTCGATCCCTTTCCTTTTCTCCCGACGGCAAAAGGCTTGCCGCTGCCGGCTACGACAGGTTCATGCTATGGGATATGGAAACGGGCGAGCTGATTGACGCCCTAGGCGAAGACAGCAGAGCCAGAGCCTATCTGGTTCAGTTTTTGCCAGACGGAGAACGGCTCGCTGCCGTCTCATACAAGGGCGTTTATATCCATGATTTGAAAACTGGCGACCGCATTCGCATCGCGGCCGCCCCCGATATCGTGGGGGGCAAAACGGTCTCGCCGGACGGAAACAGGATTGCGCTCGGCTTCGCCTTCGGCGCCGTCCAGATATGGAACCTGAACGACGGCAGCCTTCATGCGGCGTTTGGAGGGAACGACACAGGACCTGTTCTCTCAGCCGCCTTTTCAAGAGACGGCAAAACGCTTGCCCTCGGCTGCGCCGACGGGGGCGTGCGCCTGTGGGATGTCCCGACGCTGCGCTTTCAACACAGGCTCTGGCTGGCTCCGTATTCGTATAAAGAGATCGAATCGGTCGACTTTTCTAAAGATGGGAAAACGGTTCTTGGCGCCAATTCCGTGGACATCGCTATGTGGGATGTTGAAACGGGGCAGTTCAAAAAAGCCCTCGGAGACGAATTCGGCCGTCCCTTTAGAAACTCTACCCCGGGCGTCTATTCACCGGATGGAGAAACGATCGCAAGCTTTCGATACGATTACAGAGCCAACGTCTCGATCATTGAACTGCGAGACGCCGATACCGGCAAAGCGACCAAAGAGATTGTGATAGGGAAGCGATGGTATTCACAGTCGTTCATGTCCTATTCGCCCGACGGGCGAACGATTGCGCTGGAAGGGTCGCTGTTTTTCAATGTTGAAACGGGGCGGCTCCGAGCGACCGTCACTCACCATTCCACTCCCAGATGCTTCGCTTATTCGCCGGACGGCGGAGCCTTCGCTGTCGGACATTGGGACGGAACCGTCACGATCTGGAACGCGCAAACCTATAAGCGAATCAGGACGATTCAGGCGCAACCATTCACTGACCAGACGCCTAGTTATCTCCGCTATGTCGCTGAAGTCGCATATTCGCCGAACGGTCGGACGCTCGCCAGCGGCGGCGTCGACGGGCTGGTTCGGCTATGGGGGACGAACAATGGGGAGTTGAAAGCGGTTCTGAAAGGACATACAGGCGGAATCGGCGCGCTCGCCTATTCGCCGGACGGGCGTTATCTTGTCAGCGGCGCCTCCGACGGCTCCGCGCAGCTGTGGAACATAGACGTCAGCAGCAGCAAGCCGATCCAATGGGCGGACATACGCCGCCCAGAAGAAGCGGCAGAAGGCGGAAGCGTCCCCTCGGCGCCTGCCCTCTTGCCGAATTACCCAAACCCGTTCAATCCTGAAACATGGATACCCTTCGACCTGGCGGAAACCTCCCGCGTCCGCATCTCTATCTACAACGAGGCGGGCGAACTTGCGCGCGAATTGAACCTTGGAACGCTGCCGCCTGGAGCCTACCGCACTCGACAGAAAGCCGCCTACTGGGACGGGCGCAACGCGCTGGGCGAACGGGCGGCAAGCGGGATCTACTTTGCGCGCATCCAAGCCGAGTCGTTCGCGGCGCAGCGGCGCATGCTTCTGTTGAAATAGGAGGCGCGCGGCGTTGGCATAAAATTTGCTTCAATCTTCTGCAGATGAAGCTGCTGAAAGGATACGTTATGAAAGCGACAGCGTTTTTGATGTGCGCGTTGACGCTGCTTGTTGCGGTTCCGGCGGCGGGCGTAGATGTTCAAATGTACGAGGACGCGATCGATCTATCGCGCAGGACGGGCAACTGGGGTACCGTGTATGCAGCCGCCTTTTCTCCAGATGGCAAGACGCTCTCAACAGGCGGCATAGACGACTCGCTTGTGTTATGGGATGTTGACACAGGGCGCGTCCTGCGCCGTACCGTCGGACATGATCGGTCCATTAATGCGCTTGCGTATTCGTCCGACGGCGCGCAGCTCGCTTCCGGCGACTACGGGGGAACCATTCATATATGGGATGTTGAAACGGGCGCGCTGAAAACGACGATCGATGAACAAACGGAAGCGATTCGCTCGCTGGCGTTTCTGCCGGACGGCAAGACGCTTCTCAGCTCCTCCGGCAACGGCGCATTGCATTGGGACGCCGAGACGGGGGAGCTGATCAAGCGGCTTGGCGAAGGTTCCAAAACGTACACCGCAATGACGTTATCGTCCGATGGACAAATTGCGGCCGCCGCTGTGGACGAGTTTGGAAGCGCGAACGACGCTGTCATATTGATAGAAGTCGACACCGGCGCGTTGGTGAAACAGTCATGGCGCGTCAGCTACATCCGGTCGCTCTCTTTTTCTCCCGACCGCAGATGGCTTGCCGCCGGCGGCTCCAGAGGAATAATGATATGGGATATGGAAACGGGCGAGACGATCTACTCCCTTGAGGACGACGCTGCCGCGTTCAAAGTTCATTTTTTACCGGACGGAGAGCGACTTGCAATCGTGGAGGGCGCAACCTTATGGATTTACGATCTCAAAACGGGGGAGCGCGTCCAGATCGCGTCCAGATCGACCATCTGGCCCGACGTAGCGGTGTCGCTAGACGGAGAAAAAGCCGCGTTTCCCTTGGCAGGCGGCGCCGTCCAGATCTGGAACCTGAACGATGGAAGATTGCATTCAACATTTGGCGGCGAAAACACTGGAGCGATCTATTCAGCCGCCTTTTCGCGCGACAGCAAAACGCTCGCTGTCGGCTCAGTCGACGGCGCCGTCCGCCTGTGGGATGTCCATACGCTGCGTTTCCTACACAAGCTCTGGCTGGCTCCGTATTCCTATAAATACATTGAATCGGTCGACTTTTCTAAAGACGGGAAAACAGTTCTTGGCGCTAATTTCGTGGACATCGCCCTGTGGGATGTGCAAACGGGGCAGTTTAAAAAAGCGCTTGGAGACGAATATGGTCGTGATCTCAGAAACACCAACCCTGCCGTCTATTCGCCGGACGGAGAAACGATCGCAAGCATTCGATATGAATACAGAAATAGAGACCACATTTCGGTCATTGAGCTGCGAAACGCCGACACAGGCGAAGCGACCCAAGAGATTGTTATAGGGAAAGGATGGTATTCACAGTCGTTCATGGACTACTCGCCCGACGGGCGGACGATTGCGCTGAAAGGCTCGCAGTTTTTCAATGTTGAAACAGGGCGGCTCCGAGCGACCGTCACTCACCATTCCACTCCCGATTGCTTCGCTTATTCGCCGGACGGCGGAGCCTTCGCTGTCGGACATAGAGACGGAACTGTCACCTTCTGGAACGCGCAGACCTACAAAATGATCCGAAAGATTCAGGCGGATATCCACGGTGTTGATGCTCTTGCGTATTCGCCGGACGGTCGAACGCTCGCCAGCGGCGGCAGCGACGGGCTGGTTCGGCTATGGGGAACAGACAACAGGGAGTTGAAAGCGGTGTTGAAAGGGCATACGAGATGGGTCGGCGCCCTTGCCTATTCGCCGGACGGCCGTTATCTTGTCAGCGGCTCCCATGACGGCTCCCTGTTGCTCTGGAACGCGCGGCGAGGCGAGCAGACGCCGATCCAATGGGCGGACATACGCCGCCCAGAAGAAGCGGCAGAAGGCGGAAGCGTCCCCTCGGCGCCTGCCCTCTTGCCGAATTACCCAAACCCGTTCAATCCTGAAACATGGATACCCTTCGACCTGGCGGAAACCTCCCGCGTCCGCATCTCTATCTACAACGAGGCGGGCGAGCTTGCGCGCGAATTGAACCTTGGAACGCTGCCGCCGGGAGCCTACCGCAGTCGACAGAAAGCCGCCTACTGGGACGGACGCAACGCGCTGGGCGAACGAGTCGCAAGCGGGATCTACTTTGCGCGCATCCAAACCGAGTCGTTTACGGCGCAGCGGCGCATGCTTCTTTTGAAATAAGAGGGGCGGGGCGCCAGCTCGCCGTTCATGACGGCGGTATCGATCCGATATTCTACCGTTTGCGGCGCGCCGCTTCGACAGCCGACGCCAGCTCCCGCGCCGCGTTCGTCAACAGACCGAAGCGGCCCTCGGCGATCCAGTCTTTCTTCGCCAGGGCGCTGCCAACGCCGACGGCTGCCGCCCCCGCCTCCAGATACGCCCCCGCGTTCGATGCGTCAATGCCTCCCGTCGGAACGGGCGACAAGTGCGGCATCGGCGCCAAGATGTCTTTTAAAAAACCAGGACCAAGCAGGTTCGCAGGAAATATCTTCACAAAATCCGCTCCCGCTTCATGCGCCGTCAACGCCTCTGTCGGCGTGAAGGCGCCCGCCATCGACGGAACCTGATACCGTCGGCACACCTGCATGACTTCCGCCTTCACAACCGGCGACACCACAAATTCAGCCCCCGCTAAAAGAGCCGCCCGCGCCGTCTCCCCGTCCAGAACCGATCCAACGCCGACAACCATCCCGCCCGACGCCGCCTTGCGCGCCGCCTCAATCGCCGCCAGCGCGTTCGGCGTCGTCATCGTGATCTCCACAATATCAACGCCTCCCTCCGCAAGCGCAAGAGCTGTCGATACAAGCCGATCGGAGCTGTCGGCGCGCAGAATGGCGACAACGCCCTGCTCCCGTATCCGCGCGCACAGATCATGCAGGTTCATGGAGCGCCTCCTCCGTCCCCGTTCTCGATGGCGGCGGACGCTTCCCAAGCGCGAAAGGCGAGAAGCCCGTCCTCGGCGTCCAGCAGCGGCAGAACCGCCGGCAGCGCCGCCTGCGCCCTCGCCCCCTCGTCCGCGATCGCTTGAAGAGCCAAAAGGCGCGCCGCGAGCGGAACCTGTTCGTCCGCGATCTTCTCCGAAGCGAACGCGTACTCTCCCAGCTGGATGAGCGCTTTCAGGGCGTTTCGTTGAACGGCGGCGTCCGCGTCGTTTTCAAACGCCTCTTTCAACGGTTCCGCCGCCCTCGCATGCCTCATCTCGCCCAGCGCAAGCGGGACGTTCCTCCGCTCTTCGACGCTCCCCGCGTTTGTCAACAGATCGATGAGCGTGTCGCCGGCGCGCGTTCCGCCCGCATATCCGAGCGACGCGATCGCATGCGCGCGGATATGCTTGTCTTCGTTGTTTTCGATGATGTCCAGAAGCGCGGCGGCCGCGTCCGTCCCTGGTATGCGCCCCATCGGCCGAGGCGCATGCCGGCGCGCGGCGACAGGCGCCCATTCATCCTCCGTCATCGTTTGAAGGGCGGACAACAGACGCCGCGGCATCGGCAGGTTTTGAGCCGCGCGCGCCGCCGCTTCCCAAAAAATATAATGGTCAACCGCTTCAATCTGTCCAAGCGCGCGCTCCATCGGGTCTAAAAGCCTGTCCGCCAGCGCGCGGCTTGCCCGATCTCCTCCTATCTGCCCAAGCGAAACCGCCGCCGCGATGCGCGCGTCCGACGGCTCAGCGCGCGATTCCAGCGTCCGCGCCAGCGCCCCCGCCGCCTCTTCAGCCCGCGCATTTCCAACCGCCCTGAGAACCGCAAGCCGAGTCAGCCCAACCTCCCTCGGCAGAAGCTCATACAGCGCGTCGACAGCCATTTCTCCGCCGATGAGGCCGAGCGCGTCAATGGCTGCGATGCGCGTCGCTTCATCCTCCGACCGTCGCAGCGCGACGCGCGACAACGCCTCGGACGCTTTCTCGTCGCGAATCTGTCCAAGAGCTGAGGCGGCCGCCGCGCGTATGTCCGGATGCGCCGCTTCCAGCGCTTCAATGAGCGCCGGAGCCGACCCGCGCGCATACGACGCGCCGAGACTCCACGCAGCCGCCGCCCGTATGCGCGGCCGTTCCTTCTCGTCGCCGAGGATTCGCTGAAGCGGCTCCGCCGCTTTCACAAGGCGGATGCGTCCAAGAGCCTCCACGGCGCGCTCGCGAGCGCTCGCGCTCTCATCCTCTTTGGCGATGCGCAGCGCTTCATCATAGGTCTGCGGCGCCTTGATGCGCGCGAGAATGTCGATAGCGGCCGCTCTCGTCTGCGCGTTCGGATGGCGCAGCGCGGGAAGCAGCGGCGCGGCTGAATCCGCCCCGTTGTCAAGAACGCGCTGCGCGCCCGCCAAAATCAACGACGCGCGCGCCCTCGCCGCCAAAGGCGAGGACATGTCCAAATCCCGATCCGTCAACACATCGGTCAAACCCCTGACCGTGGAGTCCAACTTGATCTCGCGCAGGGAATGGGCGGCGTTGACGCGCGTCGTCTCATAATCATCCTCGCGTATCGCTTTGAGAAGCGCGCGGACAGCGTCTTCGCCGCGGTGTTTTTCCATCGCCGACGCGCAGGCGGCGCGCACCGAGCCGACATCGTCGTTCAGCATGGCGTCCATGAGCGCCTCCTTGCCCTTGGCAATTTCCCTGAGCGCGAGCGCTGCCGCTTTCCGCACAGCGGCGCTCTGGTCGTTTTGAAGCGTCTCAACAAGCGCTTCTTCCGCCTCGGCTCCTTTAATCTTGCGGTATGCGTGGACAATCTCGGTGCGCGCCAGGCTCGGTATCGCCTTCACTTCTCGGAAACTGCGGTATCCAGCCGTCCATCCCATGCGCTTCCATTCGTCGTTGAGGCGGTTTTCGTTTCCGTAAAGTTGCTTGATTCTGCGCAGGAAATCTTTCTGGTCTTCACGCCCGATGCGCAGAATTTCGCGCATGGCGGGGGCGGCCTCTTCGGCGTCCGCCCCTAATTCGCCGAGAGCGAGCGCGGCCGCTTTCCGCAGAGTGTCCGGCTCTTTTTCGTCTAAAAGGACGGTCAGCAGCGCGCGCGGAGCTCCCGACGGTTTGATGCGGCTCAACGCCCCCACGGCGGCGGCGCGCGCGCTCTCGCGGTAACCTCTCGACACAGCCGTTTCGCGGTCGACAGCCGCCAGCAACCACTCGGTCGAGCCGCTTTCTTTAAAGGCGCTCAGGGCGCTCACCGCGGCGAGGCGCACGCGCGGGTCCCGCGCCGACAGCAACACCTTGTCGACGCGCTCAACCGCCTCCCGCGGACGCATCGTTTCCAGCGCGGCGATCACAGCCGCTTGCGCTTCCGCCTCCCGTTCGTTTTCCACACGTTTTAATAGGGCGGGCGCCGCGTTTAGGTCGTTCATATTTCCAAGCAGCTTCACCGCCGCGGCGCGAATGCGTATGTCCGCGTCGTCCAGATATTCCATCAGAAGCGGAAGAGAGGGGTTTCCGAACGCTTGAAGCGCCGAAGACGCCGCGGAACGCAGGTCGTCGTTGGCGAAGGCGTCCGCGAAGATCGCGAGCGCGCGCTTGCGCTGAATTTCGCTCATGACGGTCGCTTCGCGCAGGTTGACGAGAACATCCGCCGCTTGCGCGAACAGGGCGCGCCGTCTGGACGCCTCCCGGTCAGGGTCAAAAACAGCGACCGCGGAGAGCCGGGCGGTCTCCCATCCGCCTTCCAGCAGCTCCAGCAGGGGCGGAATCGAGGCGTCGCGCAGCGATATGAGCGCCGCCGAGGCGCGTTCAATCACATAGGCGTTGTCGTCGCCGAGGCGTTGAATGAGCGTCGGTACCGCCTCGCCCACGAGCGCGGGCCGGCGCAAAAGTTCCAACGCGAGCAGGTCGGCCGCCTGCGCGCGCGCCCGCGCCGATCCAACCGCATACGAACCGTCCGCATTGAGACGCAGCGTCTCCATGAGAGCGCGCGCCGCTTCGGGCGCGTTGATTCTGTAAAGCGCGCCGGGCAGCTCATACAGCGGCTCTGCCGCCGTTTCAAGACCGATGCGCCGCCGCAGCGGTTCGACATCCTCCGCGTTTTGAAGCCTTCCCAGAAAATAGACAGCTTGCGCCCGCGCGGTCGGGTCGCCGCTTTCGAGCGCCTTCAACAGAAACGGACGCGCGCTTTCGCCGAGAGTCTGTAAAAGTTGGCGCGAGTCGTTCAGCGCCTGCGGATGAAGCGCCTTGCCGGCAAGAAGCGCCGTCTCAGCCGTCCAGTCGGCATGCTTGCGCAGCTCTTCGTCCGGGCGCGTTGCAAGAAAAGCGGCGAGGCGCTCCGCAGCCATATCGCGGGCGGAGTTGAGCAGCCGAAGCGTTTGCGCCTCTCGGTTGTCGATCTCCTCCGCCTTCGCGCGCGTTTCGATGGCGCGCGTTTCGGCGTTCGCCTCCCGCAGCTGTTTCAGGACGCTCGGGTACGCCTGTTCCCAGTCGCTGGACATGAAGAGCGACGTATGTACGGCTTGGCTGAATTCGGGCGAGAAGGCTCCGACGCCGTTCAACAGGTCGGCGATTTTTTCAGGTTCGGCGTTTCGTTCCACGGCGCGGCGAACTTTGTAAAGAGCCGCTTCGTCGTTGGACCCGCAGGCGGCCGCCGCGGCGATAACGCACACAGCGGCCGCGCGCCAAAATATTGTGTGGATGCTGCGCATGCGCGCCCCTCTCTTGAAAACACATCATAGGCAGAAAACGCGCCGCCGTCAACTTTCTTCCCCGCTGCCGCAACCTGAAAGACGGACGCCTTAACCTATCAACATGCGCCAACTCAGGCTCCTTAGTTGGAGAGCTTGGGACGGCGGTTTTATATGTTAAAAACGCCTGCCGGTCCAGCCCTCATTCGCGCGCCGCCCTTTCTCTGACAACTGAACGCAGGCGAAGCATTCGCCTGAACCAGATCAAAGAGATTGAATGGACACAACCGCCGGCTATTCAACCCCTGCAATTCTGGTTCAGACAAAAGCTCCCTTTTATGAGGTTTGCCCGATCTATCTGATCTTTGCGACAAGGATGCTGGTGAGCAGTTCCACCTTCGCTTCGAGCGCCACGATGCGCATTTCAAGGCTTTGAATGTTGGACGCGGACGAGGTCTGTTCCGGCGTCTCGGCGGCGGGCGGGAGCGGTTCTATCAGCGCTTCTTCCTCTATTTCTGCCAGGTCCTGCGCCGGCTCTTGTTCCTCTTCCTGCTCAGGTTCTGGCTCCGGCTCTGGTTCCGGTTCAGGCTCAAAGACGCGCCCTTCCAGGTAACGCTCGTTTCCCTCTCCCGCAAACTCGCTGAACGCGTCCAGCGCCGCGACAACGGTTTCGGCGCTGATCTTCAGCCCAAGTTGTTCATCCAGCGCGTTCCGTATCTCGCCGATGGACATCGGCGCGCTCGCTTCTTCAAACAGTTGATGAATGCTCTGGTACAGGTTGGGTCCGCCGCGCCGCACAGTTAAGCGGGCAGGAGAGTTTTCAACGATTTGGACAAGTTCTTTCAGCACCTCGTGGACGTCAAACATATAACGAAAGCGCGAGGATGCGGTGCCGGGATGAAGCGGAATCTGTACGGCTCCGATTTCGCCGTCTCTGGCTCGGGCGCGTATAGTGAGATCGCTGCCTCTTCCAAGTATCGTTTTCACATCTGCAATCGGCACGCGGCGCGCGCCTTCCACCATTTCTTCAGCCATGCGGTTCCTTTCTTTTTAAAAAACATGATTGCAACGACACAAAGAGAATGATATGCCATTCGATATGTTTATGTCAATAGCGGCGCGCCGACCTCATGCCTAAAGTTGGGACAGTTGAACGAACAAAGCCCACATTTATAAGAAAAGGAGCTCGTCAACCTGACCGTCATTCACGGGGAACGAAGAGGGAATCCAGAGACCAGCAGACGACGTCCGCGCGCATGCCGACATGTCCCAACTAGAGCCTCTAAGGTCAGGTTCTGAATTGCGTTTCGAGCGGCGGCGCGCTACAATGCATGTTGTGAGACCCCATGCGAGAGAACGATGACGCATATTCCGATCCTGCGAGCCGGCAAGCCTTACAAAAGCCTAGACGCCGCCCAAATCCGCCATGTCGAGACGGGCGAGATCTACGCCGAAGCGAGCCAAGCGAACCCTGGACTCATCGCGCGCGACATGTTAAAAGCGCCCGACCGCAAACGCGCCATGGAACGCATCCCCATCGCTGAAATGCTGGACATCTGCAAGCGCGCCGCCCGCGTCTTCATGGAGGACGCGCTGCCTATCGGAAACGAAACGCAAACGCCGGACGACTATGTCCGCCAAACCTCCGCCTCCACAGGCTTGCCCCAAACGCTCTGCCGACTCAACATGGAGAAGATACGGCACAATCTCGACAAGATGGAAACGATACTCGGCGGGCTGACGCGCGGACTAAACCTGCGCATCATCGAAAACGGATGGGGCGTTCAGGACGGGCGGCGGCTCAGCTACGCCCCGCAGACCGACGCGCTCGGAGCCGTCCTGCCGAGCAACTCCCCCGGCGTCCATTCGCTGTGGCTGCCGGCGGTCGCGCTGCGCGTCCCCGTTGTGTTGAAGCCCGGCAGCGGCGACCCATGGACGCCCTACCGCATCGCACAGGCGCTCATGAAAGCGGGCTGCCCCGCCGAAGCGTTCTCGTTCTACCCGTCTAGCCACAACGGCGCCAACGAGATCCTTGTCCGAACGGGAAGCTCCATGCTGTTTGGAGGCGCCGACACGGTTCGCCCATGGAGAAACGACCCGCGCGTTCAAATTCACGGACCTGGATGGAGCAAGGTTCTTTTTGGAGAGGACGCGGCAGACGGTTGGCGCGCCCATCTGGATATGCTGGAGTATTCTGTCGCCGACAACGGCGGCCGCTCCTGCGTCAACGCTTCAGGCGTCTGGACGCCCTCGCGCGCGCGCGAAATGGCGGAAGCGCTGGCGAAACGGCTCGCGCAGATAGAAGCGAAACCGCTGGACGACCCTGACGCGCGAATCGCAGCCTTTGCAAATCCGCGAGCCGCCCAAGCCGTCTCCGACATGATCGACGCGGGCCTGAAAACGGGCGGGGCTGTCGACTTGACGGCACAGTTTCGAAAAGGGCGGCGGTTCGTTCAAATTGGGAACTGCGGCTATGTTCAGCCGACGGTCGTCTATTGCGAGAGTTTTGATCATCCGCTGGCGAAGATGGAGCTGCTGCTGCCGTTTGTCAGCGTCGTTCAGGTTCCGCAGGCGGAGATGTTGACGCGCATCGGTCCGACGCTCTCAGCCGCCGTTGTGACCGAGGACGCCGAATGGATGCGCGAACTCATGTCGGCTCCGCATATTGAGCGGCTCAGTTTCGGGTCGATACCGACGAACCGCGTCGCGTGGGATCAGCCGCATGAAGGGAACCTGTTTGAGCGCTTATACCGCCAGCGCGCCTTCCAAGCGTCCGCTTAGCGGAAGAGGCTTTGGTTTGTTTAAAATAGAATAGAGCCGACGACGCCTGATGCGACCGATCTATCTTGACAACAACGCCGCCGCCCCGCTAGCCCCAGAAGCGCTGGCGGCGATGACGCAGACGGCGCAAGAAGCATACGGCAACCCGTCCAGCCTGCACCGCATGGGCGTCAAGGCGTCCCGCATTTTGGAAGACGCGCGCGCCTGCCTCGCCCGTTATCTCGGCGCGGATCCGCGCGAGGTCGTCTTCACCTCCGGCGCGACCGAAAGCGTCAACATGGCGCTCCTCGGAGCTGCCAAAGCGCTGCGCCGTCAGGGCAACCGCATCTTAACCTCCGCCGTTGAACATGAGTCGACGCTGGCGGTCTGCAAGCATCTCCAGAGCGAAGGGCGTTTGATCGACATGCTTGAGACGGACGCTTTCGGGCGCATATGCCCAGACCGCCTCGCAGCCGCCGTCCGAAACGACACGATTCTAGCGGCGTTTGGACATGTCAACGGCGAGCTGGGAACGATTCATCCGATCGCCGAGTTTGCGCAGATTGTGAAACAAAAAAACCCGCGCGTCGTCTTCTTCTCCGACGGCGCTCAAGCTTTCGGCAAAATGCCCGTCCATGCCCGCTCCGTTGATCTTTACGCCGCAAGCGCGCACAAACTGCATGGGCCGAGGGGAATCGGCGCGCTGGTTGTCAGGGGGGCGCCCATCAAGCCGCTGCTGTTCGGCGGGGGGCAGGAGCGCGGCCTTCGCCCCGGCACAGAGAACGCGCCCGCCGCCGCCGGTTTTGCCGCCGCCGTAGAAGCCGCGTATCAGGACATGCCGGCATGGCGCGAACGTCTGCGCAAACTGCGCCAAAGGTTTCTTGAAGCGATCGCCCCCATCGGCAATGTGCGCGTCAACTCCCCCAACGACGCCCTGGAAACGACCGTCAACGCCGCCTTTATTGGCGTCCCCGCCGAGACATTGTCGCACGCCTTGGAGGAGCGCGGAGTGTATGTTTCAACCGGCTCCGCCTGCTCCTCAGCAAAGCGGAGCGTCAGCTCCGTCCTGGCGGCGCTGCCGATACCGGAAGCGGCGCGCCGCTCCAGCCTGCGCTTCTCCTTCTCGCGCTGCACAACCGAAAACTGCATCGACGGCGCCGCGGCCGCCCTGCGCGAGACGGTTCCAAAACTGCGCCAACTCTACAAGCTCGCCCAATGAGCAGCCCAATGAATCGGCTCATACTTGTCAAGGACGCGCCGGAGATCGGGCTGAAAGGCAAGAACCGCAACCGCTTTCGACAGCGGCTCATCCAGAACCTGCTGCGAGCCGCCGAACTGCCCCCCGACCGGGCGCGGGACGAGCCGGGGCGAGTCTATCTGCATGTGAGCGCGGAGGAAATGGACGGCGTTTTGGACGCGCTCGGGCGGGTGTTCGGAGCGCATTCTTTCGCGCCGGCGTATCGAACGGAGCCTAACCTGGACGCGGCAGGGGAGGCGTGCCTGCGCATCGCAGAGTCGACAAGGCTCGAAAACGCCTCGTTCGGCGTCCGAGTCAAGCGCGCCGACCGCTCCTTTCCCGTCTCATCCAACGAAGCGGAACGGCGTCTCGGAGCCTTGCTCCTGAACCGATTCCCGTCATGGCGGGTCGATCTGACAGCTCCCGACCTGTGGGCGCATGTAGAGTTTCGGCATGGAAGCGCGTATGCGTACTCCAGCCTGGACGAGCGGGCGGGACCGGGCGGCATGCCGGTCGGCGCGTCGGGAAAGGCTTTGGCGCTGCTGTCGGGCGGAATCGACAGCCCCGCCGCCGCGTGGATGGCGATGCGCCGGGGGCTGAGCGTCGATGCGGTTCACTTTCACAGCTTTCCGTTCACCGGCGAAAAGGCGAAGGAAAAATGCCTCAACCTTGCGCGCGTTCTGTCCCGCTGGAAGACGCTGCCCGTGAACGCATATGTTCTCCCGTTCGCCGAGACGCAGACCGCCGTCGCGCAGAAGGTTGATCAGAGCCTCTGGACGCTTGTGTTTCGGCGGATGATGGACAGGGCGGCGCTGCGGCTGATGAAGGCGCGGCGGTATCGGGCGCTCGTCACGGGCGACAATCTGGGACAGGTCGCCAGCCAGACCGTGGAGAACCTTGCCGCAATGGACGCCGCGGTCGATATGCTGCGTCTGCGTCCGCTCATCGCCTACGACAAGGTAGACACGATCGCGCTCGCCCGCCGCATCGGAACATATGAGATTTCCATTCTGCCGTATGAGGATTGCTGTACGGCGTTCGCGCCGAAGCAGCCGAAAACGAAGGCGACGGCGAGGGCGCTTGAACAGGCGGAAGCGGCTCTGCCGGTTGAAGCGCTGACAGACGCCTGCGTCAACGGCGCGCAGCTTTACCGCGTCCGTCCAGACAGCGTCGAAGAGGCGGACGCGCCCGATTTAAAAAACGCATGACCGAACGCGGACGCAGCCGCATTCCCGTTCACGATAACGTACTTAAGAGGAGCGCCGCGCTTTTGATCGAGAAGTTGGAGCGCGTCCTGCTGGTGAAGCGTCCGTTGGAGGATGCGGAGCTGCCAGGGGTGTGGGGCTTGCCCGCTTGCTCGCTTGAAGCGGAGGAGAGCTGGCGCCAGGCGGCGCGCCGATGCGCGCGCGTCAAGCTGGGCGTTCAGCTCGAGGTTGTTGAACTTGCGGGCGGTGGACGGCAAGAACGCTCTGACTACGCGCTCCATATGCGGCTCTTTTCTGCCAGGCTGACGACTGGAGAGAAACCGAAGGTCCCGCAGCCGGACGCGGGAATGACGCAATACAGCGCCTGCCGATGGGCGACCAAATCCGAGGCGCTGGACGTTTTCAAAAAAGGGGAGGCGCAAGGATCGCTCTGCTGCGCCCTCGCCGCGAAGCGGATGGAATGACGTCTTACCGCAAAGGCGGTCTCTATAGACGATGATGTTGGTTTTAGAGCCGTTTTGGAATGCGGAGGCTGTCTGGGAGATCTCTGGATTCCCGCTCCCCGTCCCCGTTTTCACGGGGACATGCTTCAAGGGAATGACGAGGCGCCCGATTTGAACAGGATTTTCGCGTATCATCGCCTGTAGAGGCTAACCTTCAAGCAAGCCGCTTGACATCGAGCCGGCGACAAGGCATGATTAACCAAACGCGCCCAAAAGGAGTCAACATGCCAAGAAGCAAGAGCGGAAAGAAACGGCGCCAAACGCTGATACGGCAGCAGCAAAAACGGCGCGCCAAGCGAAAGAAATTGGAATCCGCCAAACGCCGTCAACAGACGAGCGAAGCGCCGGCGGAATAGCTCTCTAAGATCCGAGAGCTTCCTCCAACAAGCTTTTTTCAAAATCGGTGTAGTTCAATTGGAGCGCAGCCTCCTGCGCCTTGACGGTCATCTTGGGCCAAACGCGGCGCAGTATGCGCGTCATCTTTTTGCGCTCCGTTTTTTCCGCCAATTCCGTAAACTGCGTCTCCAAAAAAAGCAGCGAAACGGCATCCTCAATGATTCGGCTTTCCGGATCGTCCGGATAGGTTGATCTGAGAATCAGCTCCTGCGTTCGATGAACGGTCCCCGCCTCATAGCCCGTTTCGCGCATGATCTCCCCCGCTCTGTCGGCATGCAGCTTTCGCAGAGCGTCGCGCCAGTCATGATAACTTTTGCGCGTCATCGGGTAGTCGCTGCGCGGAATTTTCCAACGCTCAATATGCAGCCCCCGCGCCGCGAGAATCAGCTCTTCGGACGGGTCGGGGCAGAGCGCCTCCACCCAAGCGTACAGCTTTTTAGAATAAACCAGCTCATACGGTTCAGGTTCGCCCTCCGCGCCGTATGTCCAAACGCGCGGGTCGTTTCGGTTCGCATCGTCAATGGCGTTCAACGTATGGCGCGTTTTGCTGTCCATGCGGCTCTCCGTTCGTTGCGGGCGCAGGTCAGTATAAAAAATAAAAAATCCAGCGGGGTTGTTTGTTCCCGCTGGATTTTAAAATGGTAGCGGGGGCAGGATTTGAACCTGCGACCTGTGGGTTATGAGCCCACCGAGCTGCCAGACTGCTCCACCCCGCGTCAAGTTATCTGGTGGGCGAGGAGGGACTCGAACCCTCACGCCCTCGCGGGCGACGGATTTTAAGTCCGGCGTGTCTACCTGTTCCACCACTCGCCCGAATTGCTCCATTGCGCCCGCATGATTATCTTAACAGGGAGAGGGGTTGATGTCAACCCGAAATGCGTTTTTTGAAGCGATTCCGCGCGCGCCCTTCATAAAAAGGCGCGGGAGAGCGTTTTGATGGAATGGGAGGCTCCACGGCGCGGCGTATGAATCATGAGAGAGTCGGGACTCATTCAGCGCGCGTGAGACCGGCGGGATTGAGTTGCCGGCAGAGACCTGGCATGATATGATGTATAAAAGTTGCCGGGTCGTCTAGCGGCAGGACGCTTGGCTCTGGACCAAGTTACGAGGGTTCGAATCCTTCCCCGGCAACCATCCCTTCTGCGCGGCGTTGGAGTCCCTTCTATGCAGGCAGAGCGTTTACGCGACACCTTAGACGCCCTTCCTACAACGCCGGGCGTCTACATCATGAAAGGCAGGGGCGGAGAGACGCTGTATATCGGCAAGGCGGCGTCGCTCAAAGCGCGCGTACGCTCCTATTTTCAACAAGCGTCCGGTCCAAGATCATCCACCATTGCGGCGCTCATTCCGCGCGTTGAATCGATAGAAACGATCAGCGCCAACAGCGCCGTTGACGCGCTTATTCTAGAAAATAACCTGATCAAGCAGCTTCTGCCAAGATACAACATCAAGCTGAAGGACGATAAACGGTATCCGTATGTGCGCGTCTCCACAAAGGAGCCGTTTCCGGCTCTTTCGGTCACGCGCGAGGCGAAACAGGATGGCAACCGCTACTTTGGCCCGTTTGCGCAGTCGCGCGCCGTGCGCGGCTCCTTGAAGCGGCTCACGACGCTTTTCCCAGTGCGCACCTGCGCGCTTGACCTAAAAGAGAGCGGCAACCGCCACCGCGTCTGCCTCGACTACCATATCGGCAAATGCCCCGGCCCGTGCGCCGACCATATCTCGCCAGAGGCGTACGCGGAGATCGTGCGCGGCGCGTTGATGTTCTTGAGCGGCAAAACCGCGTCGTTCATTGAGGAGCTGCGCGTCGAGATGGCGGAGGCGTCCAAGGAGCTGAATTTTGAAAAAGCGGCGCGCCTGCGCGACCGAATACGCGAAATTGAGCAGCTGTCGGAACGGCAGCAGGTCGAATCCTCGTCGGGCGAATCGTATGACGCGATCGGATGCGCCGTTTTGGAAACGATGGCATGCGCGCAGGTTCTCATGGTGCGCGGCGGCAAGCTGATTGAACGGGAGCAGTTTTTCTTGATCGACGTTGAAGGCGAAACGCCGGAGCGCGTCCTCTCCGCGTTTGTGCCGCAGTATTACGCCGAGGCGTCCTACATACCGCCTGCGGTCGCCCTTCAGACCGAGATCGAAATGTCCGACATGACGCAGGCGTGGCTTGAACAGAAGCGCGGCGCAAAGGCGCGTCTCTACGCCCCGATACGTGGGCGGCGGCGCGACATGACGCTGCTGGCGGCGAAGAACGCCGAGACGGCTCTGGCGCAGCGGGCGGCGCATGTTGTCGGCAGCTCGGACGAGCGTCCTGGGCTGAAGCAGCTCATGGAGACGTTGAACCTAGACAGGCTTCCGCGCCGCATCGAAGGGTTTGACATCTCCAACGCGGGAGGCGAGATCGTCGTCGGCTCCATGGTTGTGTTTGAGGACGGAAAGCCCGCCCGCTCCGAATACCGCCGCTACCGGATACGGGACGCGGAGGGGCAGGACGATTACGCCGCAATGAAGCAGTTGATCTACCGCCGTTTCTCTAGGGCGGTTCAGGAGGGGTCCGCGATGCCGAATCTCATCCTGATTGACGGAGGGATGGGACAGCTGAAAGCGGCAGAGGAGGCTCTGATCGAGGTCGATTATCCGCAGCAGCCGCGTCTGGGTCTCGCCAAGCGTTTTGAGCATATCTATCTGTCCGGCGATTCGGAGCCGATGAGGCTTCGAAAAGACCAGCCGGCGCTTCATCTGATTCAGCATCTGAGGGATGAGGCGCACAGGTTTGCGGTTTCATATCTGCGCCGGCTCCGCAGCCGTCAGTTGACGCATTCGATTTTGGACGATATACCGCAGGTCGGAAAACGGCGCAAGCAGGCGCTGTTGGAGCGGTTTGGCGATGTGAGTGCGATACAGGAGGCGTCGCTGGACGATCTTCTCGCCGTTCCGAGCATGACGCGTCCTGTTGCGCAGTTGATTTACAAGCGGTTTCGGAAGCGGTCGAAAGTGTAAGCGTTTGACGCGCGTATGCAGTTTCACCATGGGAAGCCGAACGGGAGCGGCGATCTATCGGAACGGAGGCGGCGTTACGTTCGTATCATAAACGCAAGCGCATGACGCTGTGCGCGGAACGTGATGAGATTGCGGTGGGCTTTTTTATGCAAATGGATCATCTTTTTTATCGTCTTGAGATCGTCTCGGAGAAGACGGCGCGCATGGAGATGCGTTCGCCCAGAGGCGCCGTTTCATGGGAACAGATTGTGCCTGTCGACAAGCTCGTTCATGACGAGCAGCTGCTCCGAGATTGCCCGCCGATGGAGCAGGAGCGCATCCGGCGCGTCACGCGCAGCTCGGCGTGGAACCATTACATCGGCTATGTGAGCCGCATCGCGCTGGACCCCGGAATGGAGTGGATCTCTCTCAATCTGCGCGGGGCGGACCGCGGCTTTCTTTTTTCAACCAGACTGCAGGGGCGGCTGGAGGAAGAGTTCGGCGTAAAACCTGAAATGACCGACGCGGAGAGGCATCGGGTACATCTTGTCTTTGACCGAGCCATTCCGCCCGACCTATGCTACTGCGTCAAAACGGACAACGCGCGCGTCTTTGCCCGGTACGAGACGGTCGGATCGCGTCTGCAGATTTATTTGAGCGGGATAACGCGCATGGACACGGGGCAGAACATAGCGCAGGCGGACGCCAACCAGGCTCTGCGTTATTTGAAGCGTCTTCGAATAAAGCGCCCTGAAACGGACGCGGATCAAGTCATACAGCCGTCTTTAGTAGAGCCTCCCTCGGCGCAGGCGGCGCTGCCTCCGCCGTCGCTTGCGGAGGGGCTGTCCATCCCGGCGGACATCCCGCAGTTTAGCTGGAGCTCCGCGCTCTCTTCAGAAAAGGAAAAGACGGAAGAAATCTATATCGAAGAAGAAGAGCCGGAGACAGCCGTTGAGAAAAAGCCGGAAGAGCGACTAGCCGCAGAACTGGAAGAGGCTGTAGAAACGGCAGATCAAGAAGCGGAAACGCAATGCCCCAGCTGCGGCGACGACCTGTTCCACATCACAGGTTCAACAAGCGTCTGCCTTGCGTGCGGATGGAGCAACCTGCCCAATTTGGACGAGGAAGACGAGGAAGGCAACGCTTGACGGCGCCGCTCAAACATCCTATATGCTCTTAACAACAGGATCGTCGCGATCATTCCAAACGGAAAGGCGCGTATGAACGGCGACACGATCCGCGGCGGGAACCTTCCTCCCATACAAACCTTCGCCGACCTGTTCTGCGGCATCGGCGGATTCCATGTCGCCGCCGCGGACCTTGGCTTAAAATGCGTCTTCGCATGCGACATTGACGAGGACGCGCAGGACGCATACGAGGCGAACTTCGGCATGCGCCCCGAAGGCGACATCATCGACATACGCCCCGACGAGATACCCGACCATGACATTCTGTTTGCGGGTTTGCCGTGTCAGCCGTTCAGCATCATCGGCAAGCGGGGCGGCTTCAAGGATTCGCGCGGCAACCTGTTTTTGGAGACGGCGCGCGTCATCGCGGCGAAGCGGCCCCGCGCCGTTCTCATTGAAAATGTGCGCCAGTTCACGACCATTCAAGGCGGAAAGACGATACGGTGCGTCGTAGCGACGCTGGAGGCGTTGGGCTACGCGGTCGATTGGCGCATCCTGAACGCGCTCGATTTCGGTTTGCCGCAGAAGCGGGAGCGGGTTTTCATTGTCGGGCTGGATGTCGGGTTTGCGCAGTTCCCGTGGCCGGCGGGCGGCGTTCCGATGAAACCTCTTGCGGAGATTCTTGAAGAGAATCCCGACCCGCGCCACAACGCCTCGGAACGCATACGCCAAGCGCGTCAAGAGGCGCACGCGGCAGAGATCCGACCCGCCATATGGCATGAGAACAAGGGCGGAAATGTGTCAAGCCATCCGTTTTCATGCGCGCTGCGGGCGGGAGCGAGCTACAACTATCTGCTGGTGGACGGAATACGTCGCCTCACCCCGCGCGAGATGTTTCGGCTGCAGGGCTTCCCCGATTCCTATATTCTGCCGGACAGCGTCAGCGCAGCCCGGCGTCTGGCGGGCAACTCGGTCGCCGTTCCTGTCGTCCGCGCCGTCCTTGAGAGCATGTTGAAAGGGCGGCTTGACACGCGGGACGGACATAAGATACCCGTTTAACTCTGCGGATACATGACGATGTCGTCCACCCGAACATGCTTCGGAAGCGTCATCAGATAAACCGCCGCGCGGACGATGTCCCCCACCTCAAGCCGTATATCGGACGCCGCGGGGCTGTTCTCGAACGGCGTCTCAACCGTCCCAGGACAGAGCGCGTCCACCCGAACGCCATGCGGTCTCGCCTCTTCAGCCAGCGCGCGCGTGAACCCAAGCAGCCCCCATTTCGAAGCGCAGTAGGCGGAGCCGCTTTTGAAGCCGAGCTTGCCGGCGACGGAGGAGATGTTCAAGATATGCCCCGACCCTTGCTGGATCATGACCGGCAGAAAAGCGCGCGTCGCCAAAAAGACGCCTGTCAGGTTCGTCTCGATGACCGCGTTCCATTCGCGCGTCGGCATGTCGACAATCTCATGCCATGCGCCGATCCCCGCGCTGTTGATGAGGATGTCGACCGTATCGAAGGCGGCGAGCGTTTTCGCTTTCAGGCTTTCGACCTGCGCTTCGGACCGCACATTGGAGCGTACGGTTAAGTATTGACCTTCGGGTCGTATGCCGCGCAGCTTCTCGGCGGTCTTTTTGAGCTTTGCGCGGTCTCGGGCGGCGAGGACGACATTGGCGCCTTCTTCTGCGAGCCGACGCGCCAACCCTTCGCCGATGCCGGAGCTGCCCCCCGTAACAACGGCAGTTTTGCCTTCAAAAATGTTTTCCATATTCCTCTCTTCTGTTCTTTAAAACCGACCGGCGAAGCCAATGCCGGCGGAATGCTGCGTCATCTCATACAGCGCAGCCTCGGACGACAATTCGCGGTACTCCCCTAAGCTCGTCTCGGCGTTCAACCGTATCGACACCGCCTCGGACAGCGCGAACGACGCCTGCGCCCGCAAACGCGCATACGGCTCCAGCGCCGTTGAAACCGAACTCTCGCTCAACATGCCCTTTATATTATGCCGTTCGCCGATCCATTCTACTCCCGCTTTCAACTGAACGGTTTCGTTCAGCGCGGCATACGCTTCCGCCTGCGCGCGCAGCTGCGGACGGTACGGCAGCATATCCAGGTTCAGATTCTCGACCGACTGAACGCGCTCCCACGTCAGTTCCGACTGCAGCCGAAAGCGCGGGTTCATGTCGATGCGCAGGCTTGCCCGCGCTTCAACCAGCTGCGCCTTCACATTCACAGGCTGCCATGCCGGCGCCTCGTCAATGCGGGTCTCGTCCCAGACGGACAGATTCTCCATGCTCCGCCATTTCGCTCCCGCCTTCGCCTCCACGCCGCTGTATCGAACCCAAATGGAGCCGCCGCCGCTCAGTTCGACTTCGGGCTTCAAATATCCGTTCACAATCGTATGGTTTGTCTCGACATACTGATCTATAGGCGTCAGCCGCGCGCGGTTTTGCGCCTCAAAGCGCGTACCCCAGCCCTCGTCCAGTCCTGTTGTCCAGGCGGCTTTGAACGCCGGCAACACGCGCGAACTCTCCCCTGTATCGGTTGTCCTATCCGGTTGACGAAAAGCGGTCGCGCCGACGCTCCAGCTGAATGTCCCAACGGCGGTCGCCGCATGCCTGTCCTCAAACGAGACGAGTCCGAGAGCGGAATGATGCGTCCCCGCCGTCAACGGATCCTCGGCAGAACGAACGGCTCCGCTGAATTGCAAACGGCGCGGATTCTTGCCCATCGACTGCAGCTCCACAACTCCCTGGGCGCGCCCCTCCGCTACGGCTCCTGTCGATTTTTCATGCGGAAGGCTGTATCGACCTCCTTGAACCGTCCATTGTTGGCGCGTTCCTCCGCTTGCGGGCGGTTTTCGGTCTAGGGCGATCTCGGCGGAGAGCAGCGTCTTCTCTTTTGGAATTGTCTCTTCGAGCGTTTGGATCCAGTTTGACGAGCGCGTACTCCAGCGCGCGTTCAGCCGCAGGGCGCTCTTGTCCGAGTTCCAGGCGGCGCCGGCGGTTGCGTCGGCATGGTTGCTTCCGCCTCTTCCTTGCGTGAAGGTTCCATTCTGCGCTTCTCCGATAAGCCGCGCCGACGCCCGCGCGTTCTCCCCTCCGCCGGAGAGAAACAGGTTATACCGCGCGCGCCCTGGCGCCTGCGCGGCAATCTCGGCAATTGCGCTGCGTTTCATCGGCGCGCGCTCTTGGACGAAAAAACGGCGCTGCTGCGGCCGAGTGTAAGGAAACCGCCACGCCCGCTCAACCGGCATCGTGACGCGGTATAAGATCGGCGTCGGCAGCCCGCTGGCTTCAAACCGCGAACGCTGGGCGCGCAGCGTCGTCACATCAATAATGCGCCCCACAATCTCTCCAGGAACGCCCTCCAGCTCTTGAGCCTGCGCAGTTAACGCCGCGACGCATATCGCCAGAGCGGCCGTCGCTATTCGTTTCATTCTTCCTGCCCCTGTTGCTGACGCAGCGCCTCAAGCCTCCTCTGCGCATGATTCAGAAACGGATCCCATTCGGGGGTTTTTTGAGAGCTCCGCTGATAATCCTGAACCGCTTTCTCATACCAGCGCACGGCAAGGTCAAGTTTGCTCAACCGCTCGTAAGCGTCCCCCGCTTTCACAAGAGCGCGCAGCGTCGAATACGGATCTAGGTTTGGATACACAACCGCGACAATCAAAAAGGAGCGCGCCGCGTCCTCATAATTGCGCAAGCCGACAAGCGCATCCCCCGCAATCAGCTGCGCCGCAATCACCAACGTCGGCTTGTAGTCGCTCTGGTTCTCGGTGATGGAGGCGACCGCATCCAGCGCCTCTTGGTTCCGCGTCAGCTCCAGCAGCTGACTTCCAAGATCGATCTGCGCAGCCTGCGCCTCTTCCGTCTTCGGATACTCGGCGATCAGCTGTCGATACGCCTGAATCATCTCCTCCGGCTTCAGCTGCTGACTGTAGGCGTCCGCCATGAGCAGATAGGCGCGCGGCGCTTCGGGCGACCTCGGATACATCTTAATGAGGTTCTGCAGACGCCGCGCCGCCTCATCTAGGTCGCGCGACGGATTTTGCGCGTCTTGAAGCGCCCATGCGCTAAAGTAAAGCGAACTCGCCTTGATCGCGTCCGTCGCGTTCGGCATCGCAGCCGCCTTGTCAAACGCTGCGGTCGCCTGCGGGAACGACTTCAGCTCAAAATAGCATTGCCCGATGTCATACTGGGCGCGCGGAGCCGCCGCAGACGTCCCGTACAGCGAAATCACCTTCTGAAACTCCGCAATCGCCTCCTGATACTGCTGGCGATCGTAACGCTGTACTCCGATCGCATGAAGCGCGCCCGGCGCAAGCGGACTTTTCGGGTACTTCTCCACCAATTCCCGGTACGACGTCAAGGACAGCTCCGCCTCGCCCATCAGCCGCTGCGCCTCCGCGACGGCAAATTGCGCGTCGTCCGCCAGCTCGCTCTTCGGATAAAGCTCTTGAAGCCGCCGATACGACTCGATCGCCTGCGAATGCTCCCCTAAGTTGTAGCGGCTCTCCCCAATCTGATACAGAGCCTCTTCGCGTATATGCTGCGTGTTCGCGTTTTGGGAGGAGAATTCGGCGTTCGGATACTGCTCGGCCGCGGTGATGTAATCCGCAATCGCTTCCTGGTACCGCTTCAGTTTAAAGTAGCAGTTGCCCCTGAAAAAGATCGCTTCCGGCTTGAGAACGCTGCCGGCATGCCGTTTCAAAAAGTCGGTGAAGCTGTTCAACGCCGTTTCGTAATCCTCGCGGATGTAGCGCGTCCACGCGGCGCGGTATTGCGCGTCGTCCGCCCAGTCGCTGTTCGGATAGTCGGCTGAAACGCTCAAGAAACTCTCTATTGCTTCGTCATGCATCTTCATATTCAGCTGCGCGACCCCGATGTCGAAGGCGGCTTTGGCGGTCAGCGCGGGGTTGTTCTCCGTTTTATCAATGAACCGCCGCCAAGCGTTCACCGCTTCCTGATACCCCGCCTGCTGTTTCTCTCCGTCCTGTTCATTCTGCGCCTCTGAAAAATGCGTCCATCCGATGTTATACTCTGCCTGCGCGGCGTGGGCGCTTTTTGGGTCGCTTTGAATCAGCCGGCGGTACTGCTCGCGCGCCGCCGAGTAATTCTGCTGCCAGTAGAGCGCCTCTCCCCAGAAAAAACGCGCCTCCGAGGCGTAGGAGCTTTTCGGATAGCTGCTGAGAAGGCGGTTCGCCGAGGCGGCTGTCTGCGCGTACTGTTTCATCTCATACCTTGACCGCGTCTGCCAGTAAAGCGCCTGATCGTTCTGCGCGATCGGATCGTTCTTGGCAGGATCGTTCAAAAAACGATCAAACGCCGCGTCCGCGTCTTTAAACCGCCCCGCGCTAAAGAGCGACCGCCCAAGGTTGAAGATCGCCGTCTTGCGCCACGGCGACTTCTGCATCTTTGAAACCGTCTCGTACGCCTGTATCGCGTCGTCGTATTCGCGCAGCGCAAAATGGGAGCTGCCCTTTCCAAAGAGCGCGTCGTCCTCATACTCTGTTCCCGGCTCCACGCGCCGGTACCAGACTAGCGCGATGTTGTGTTCGTCCAGGTTGCGCCTGCACTCGGCGAGCTGAAACGCGGCGGCGTTGCGAAACTGGCTCTCCACATTGTCCGCGACGCGCTCGAAGCTCTCCGCCGCCTCCCGAAACCGATCCAGAGCCAGAAGGCACCGCCCGATGCTGTACTGCGCCTCGTCCGCGAGATCGCTGTCAGGGTAGGCGTTCAGAAGCCGCTGATACTCAATGACGGCGCGCTCATACTGCTTCGGATCGTCGGAACCTTGATGAAACAGGACATTGCCGATCCAGAGCTGAGCGTCTTCAGCGGCGTCGATTTCAGGGTAACGCTGTATCACCAGCTCAAGCTGCCGCCGCGCTTCGACCGGCTGGTTCAACCGAAAGAGGCACTGCCCGACGCGCAGCGACGCGTCCGCTGTGAGCCTGCGAACGTCGGCGTTCTCCTGATGCCGGCGTATGAACTGTTCGTATAGGCTTTTGGCCGCTTCGTTCTGCTGCGTGTCGGTCCGCTTTTCAGGGTCGACAAACAGCGCTTCGGCGGCGCGGTACAACGCTTCGGGAGCCTCCGGCGCGTTCGGATAGGTCTGCGCAAAGCTCAACATGGCGTCATGCGCCTCTTGGTACCGTTTTAAAAAGAAGAGCGTCCAGCCTTTGCCGTACACGGCGGGACCAGCCTCGTTCGCTCTCGGAAATTCAGCCAAAATGCGGTTGTACGCTTCCAAAGCGCGTTCGTAGTTGCCAATCTTATACTGCGCGTCGCCGAGCATATAGACGGCGAGCGACTTCACCGATTCGTCCGAGGCTTGCTGCGCAACCTTTTCAAAGGCAAGGACGCTTTCTTCGAGCCGTCCGCTTTCGCGCCATGCGTAGGCGTGTCCGAGAAGCGCTTGAATGCGCAAGCCGCTCTGGGGATAGTCGTTCTGGAGCGTTCGGTATGCCTGTATCGCCTCGTCGTATTTGCCGAGTTTGCGCGCCGCTTCGCCGGCGAGATAAAGCGCGTCGTCGGCGTTGTCGCTGTCGGCGTAGTTGCGCACGAAACGGTGAAATTCGTCTTTTGAGGTCTCGTAGTCGCCGGCTTCGTATAAGAGGTAGGCGAGCGCGTAGTCGGTCTCTTCATCGGCGAACGCGCTGACCGCGCCGATGAGCAGTAAAAGTAAAAGCGCCGAGCGTTTCATGATTCGTTTTCCGCGTTGCGTGATTAAAGTTCGACAACCTCTCTCTTTTGGAAGGAGCGGATGCCCGCTTCGATGATCTCTTGGACGCGCAGTCCGTCCTCGCCGGAGGCTTCGATCTCGTCGGGAGGGACGCCGTCCGTCAGCTGCTGCAGCCAGTGCCCGATTCGGTTGGTGAAAGTGGCGTTGAATCCGCTCACATGCCCTTCCTCGCCGGGCGCAGGATTTGTCCACATCTGCGCCTCGCCGCCCCGCCTTGGGCGGTAATGCAGCTCCTCAAAGACGCCTTCGATGATGAACCGTCCGTTCGTTCCGCCCATTTCAACGCGCTCAATTAGCCCGCCGGCGTCGTAGCTGCCGCTCAAATGTCCGACGGCGCCGCTCTCGTACTGGATGTTCATGGAGAGGTTGCTCCAGTTGATGCGGCCGGGGGCGCGGTTGGCGAAGGCGTGGACGGCGGCCGCCTCGCCCGCAAAGAAGCGCATCACATCTAAAGAATGCGGATGCAACGCCCGAAAATGGAAGAAGGGGGAGGACTCGTTCGGATTCTCAATGCGCAGCGCCATGTTGATGAAAAGCGGATGTCCGACAGGTCCGCCGCCGCCCTCCTGAACCCACTCCTTCGCCTTCCACGCAAACGGAACGAAGCGGTGATTCAGGTTGATGCCGAAGCGCAGGTTTTTTTCTCTTGCGCTGGCGACCATCTCTCTTGCGAGCGCGATGTCGTTGCTGATCGGTTTTTCGCAGAGCGCGTCCTTCCCCGCCTCCAGAGCCTGCATGACGGGGGCGTAATGGTCGCCGCCGTTTTCGCGCCCGGCGGTTGTGACGCTGACCGCGGCGACCTCCGCCTTGTCGAACAGCTCTTGTATGCTGTAGTAGGCGGGTACGCCGTACCGCTCTGAAGCGGCGTCGGCGCGGCTTTCGTTCTGGTCGCACACGGCGCTCAACTGCGCAAGCGGGTTCTCTTGATAACATTGAGCGTGGCGGTTGCCGATGCCGCCCATTCCGATCACAGCAACGCTGATCATCTGGACTCCCCTTACCGTTCAATTGGCGTTCATCTTATTATAGCGCTGAAAGGGCGCGCGGCGCCATGCGCTCGTTGCCGGAGGCTTGAACAATCGCCGCAAGCGTTCTATAATCCGCCAAAACAGGGAACAAAGCATGTCGATACAACAAACGGCGCAAGCTCTCCGAGAGGCGCGCGTCCTTCAATTTGGCGAATTCACCCTCCGTTCTGGAGCCGTCAGCCCCGTCTATGTGGACTTGCGCAGGCTGCCTTCCTTCCCGTCTGCGATGGACGCGGCGACAGACGCGCTCGCCGACATCGCAGCGTCTCTTTCGGTCGATGCGGTTGTCGGGGCGGAGACGGCGGGCATACCGCTTGCCGCCGTCGCCGCGCACAAGCTGCGCCTCCCCATGGCGTATGTCCGCAAGGCGCCGAAAGAGTACGGCTCCCGTTCGCAGGTCGAAGGTTTTTTGGAAAAGGGCGCGCGGTGCGTTCTGATAGACGACCTCATCACGCAAGGAACAAGCAAGTTTGCGTTTTTGGACGGGCTGGACGCGGCAGGCGTTCGCGTTGAGCATGCCGTTGTCATTTTAGACAGGGAGCAGGGCGGAGCGGAGGCGCTTCGACAGCGCGGGCGGACTCTCCACGCGCTCATCACGCTGCGCCAGCTGATCAAAGAATATGTCCGCGCCGGCGAGATTTCCGCCGAGAAGGCGGACGAGGCGGAAGCGTATTTGGACGCCAACGGATGACGGGCGGCGCCGGCGATACGGATTGGGAGAAGTTTTTTAGCGAATCGGCAAAAAAGATGTTGTATCGGGAGAAAGACCTATGCTACAATCTGGGCAAGCATGGAGAATCGTGAGCGAAGAAATAATTGTTGCGCGCCGGCGAAAGCCATGCTAGAGTTACGATACGGCATGGAGGCGGTCTTTGGATCAGCGGCGAAAGACGTTGACACCGGAGAACGACTTATGCTAGAGTGGATGCAGGCGGCATGAGCCGTCTGCAACGAATATTGAAACACGAAAGGACCCGATCAAGAAATGAAACGCCTGAAAAAACTCATGTCCGTTCTTCTCGGACGAACCGACCGTCAGGATGTGGGCAATGTACCCCCCCCCTCGCGTAAATCGGCTGCATAAAGCGGCTCTGGCTTTCCTCGCGGCGGCAACGGCCGCTTTCTTCGTCGGCGCGCCCGGCAACACGGCTATACCCACAACGTCTTTAATCACTCAGATCACGGTCTCGGCAACCGACATATTTGAAGGCGATTCGCACACCACAACGGCGTCCTTGCTCACCAACCTAAACGGGGAAAGCCTGGTTGACAGGGTTGTTTGGACGGTTGAGGCGGACGGAGACGATGATCCAGAACATACATGGACAGACGATGACCCAGGCGTTTCAAGCGATTTCGACTTCGCATACGACGACTTAGGCTCAACGACCGGAGCCGCAGTTGTTGTGGAAGCCGTCGCCTTTGACGCCGAAGACAACTCCGACACCGCCCAGGCAACCATCAACGTTTGGAAGAAGTCGGAAACCGTCAGTATTGTCTCGCAAACCAGCGATCATGATCTCGTTGACGGCTCAACCGCCGATGTCTTTGTCCAAACAGATGTCGGGTTCTGGAAAGTCGAATGGTCGGTCGACGGCAGCTCACTGCCGACGGACAACGGCCCCGGCTTAACAAGCCAGATCACATACGACTTCTCAAGCGTCTCGCATGGCAGTACCGTCACGTTCACGGCGACTCCTTACGGCGTCAACGCGGACGGGGATGAGGTCGCAGGCGAATCCGCAACAATTGCGGTCTCTGTCTGGAAGCCGATCTACGCCATGCTATATGTTCCAGAAAAGTGTGTGGAAGACGAATCCATTGATATTAGCCTCGCGACAACCGTTCCCTTCGACTGGGTTGAATACGTCATTGAAGGCGCCGAAAACAACGAAGTTGATCCCAGCAACGAAACATCGGACATGTGGAGCGAAATAGATCACACGTTCGCTATCGGCGGGGACCAGGATGGCAGCCCCCGTACCGTCACAGCGGTTGCGACGTACGTCACTCCCTCCGGAACAGTTGTCAAAAGCCGTCCGGAGACAGCCACGGTGAAACTTTACGACAACCACGGTTTTCAGTGGCGTCGCATGATCTCGCGGGTTGACAGTTTTTACAACGTTCTTGACGATCGGTACATTTTCACGAGCGGTCACACCATCGAATACTACTACGACGGGAATGCGCGTGATTTTCACTTGCGGCGCAAAGCCAGATGGTTTGAGGATGGAAATCAACATGAAGCGAACTGGCCGGACGATGAGTCGTTTTTCACAACGCCGGCATTCTGGGAGAGCGTTACATTGCCGATGGACACACCGGCGACATTGACTCGAGACCGGGAATACTACGTTGAAGCCTACACAAACTATGGCGCCGGCAATGCGCCTGCAGAGGTGGAAAGCGAAAAAGCGTTCTACAATCCAGAGGCGGCAGACCCACTCCCGATTCCGACAGGCAAGGAAGATGAAAGCGAAAACCCCAACCTCCCTGACGCTCTCAAATGACAAGGAGAGGATCCATGCGGTTTCTCGCTCGCATTCTTGGTCTGGGAGCAGCGGCGTCCGCATTGCTGTGGTTCAGCGCTTCGCCGGCGGTCGGAGACCCTCCGTTGGCGAGAGCGCTTGAGGATGTGACGGCGCTGGACAAGCCGACCATCTCATACCATGCAAGAGCTGTCGACGACCCGTACATAGAAGAGATTCGTCTGGTGGATCTGGACGGAGAAAACGACCGGGTCTGGATGCGCGGAACGAGAGAGGTCGGGTTGTCTGGAGCGCCGAAATGGTCGCTGGACGGGAAACGGGCGGCGGCTGTCGCGATCGATTCCATTAAACAGATCTACGCGCCGTACATCCTTGATTTAGAAACGGGGAAAGAAAAAAGCCTCTATGACCCGCTTCCGCGCGATTTGGTTTTTATCCATCTCAACTGGTCGCCGGACGGCAGATGGCTTGCGATGGCAGGCACGGCGCGCACCGGACACAACTCCGACATCTACAAACTGCGCGTCGACACCGGCATGTTGGTCCGCTTGACGCATAAGCCGTCCGCTTCCAATTGGAGTCCCAATTGGTCGCCGGACGGCAAAAAGATCGCGTTCGATGCTAAGACGGAGGATTTGTACCGCGACATCTACACGATCGACGCGGCGGACGGAAAAAACCGCGTCAAGTTGACAAATCTGCCGCTCTCCTCATGGCCGGCGGTTTGGTCGCCGGACGGCAAATGGATCGCGTTTCATTCTTATCTGCCGGAGGCTCCCGTCAGCGGAACCCCCGATTATGCGGAGATGTATGTGATGCGCCCTGACGGCTCCAACGTCCAGCGGCTCACCTTCAACGACACTGGAGATTTTGCGAAATGTTGGTCGCCGGACAGCAAATGGATCGTTTATAGTCACTACTCTCGTCAAGCGGATGGCGGGCGTCTTGGCGGACTGTACCGGATGCACATTGAGACGAAGGAGATTCGTCTCATCAAGCAAGGCATAGAAGCGATCAGTGCGACATGGGTTTTGGCGGGCAAGAGCCGTTTCCTCTCCGTCGATCCTGCGGGTAAAAAAAAAGCGCAGTGGGGAACATTGAAAGAAGCGGGCGGCAGCCCGAATAATCAAACTTCGCAAGACAAAGGCGAATGACAATCGGGAAGGTTGCTGCCCTCGCGCAGGCGGGGGCATGCCTTCTCTTTGCGTCCTTTCGGCGCTAGCCGCCAATCAGTTCAATGTTCGCTCTTGGGAGCGCGATCTCGTCGCCGTTCTGCAGGCGCACGACCGCGACGCGCACCCGCGCGCCCGTCTCGATCTCCTGCAGCTCAACGGGCAGCTCGGCAATTTCGCCCGTCTCGCCGAAGCGCGGCTCCCGAATGACGCGCGCCGCCGCCCCCGTCTCAAGCGTCAGCGCGGACGCTGAATACGCCTCGCCCTCCCCCTCCATCGGGACCAGGATCTCCGGACGGGTCACGCCGGCGCGTATCTGCGTCGCGCCGTTCATGGAGGCATGCCGCCCTTCCAGCGACTTCAACAGCTCAAAGGTTTTTTCCGCCATGTCGATGCGTCCAAACCCTTCCGTGACGATCGCCGTCAGCCCGATTTCTTCCGCCCCGGTGACGGCGACTCCCAGCTCATACCCAAGGCAATCGCGCAGTTCCGCCGCGTCGATACATCCCGCCGCGATCCCCGCCGCCCCGACTTCAGCCGCCTTTTGCAGAGCGTCCGCGCGGACGCTTCCGCCGACGATGAGAACTTTTCCTTGATGCGCCGGCAGGACCTCCTCTGCGGTCAGTTCCGCGCCGCGCTCAACTGCCAGTACCAGCTCGCCATGCGTTTCTCCGCCGACGCCCAGAATGCCCTGAATGAACGCGCCCTCCATTTCAACGACGGCGCCTTCGTCTTCCAGCGTCTCGACGACAACGCCCTTCACATAGGCGCGCGCCTCCAGCGGCTTGGGCGGTTCGCGCAGGATCGCCTGCCCCGTCACGGTCGAGACGGTTTCAAGCGATCCGTCCACAGGGGCGACATAGCGCGATTTAAACAGACCAAAAAAGCCCTTCGTTTCGGCGATGAGCGCGCCTTTTTGAAACGGCTCTCCCGTCTTCACAAGCAGATGCCGCTCCACATCCGATTCGGGAACGCTCAACGCGCGCGACAGGTTCAACGGATGAGCGTCCCCGGGAAGTTTTGTCCGCGCGACAACCGAGTCCGCCTCGACAGCGTCGCCGACCTTCACAAGAGTCTCGCCCGGCAGCGGCAGCTTGCGCATCTTCCGCACAACCGCCCGCCGCGCGACCGTCAGACCTGGCGTGTATGCTTGCGCCATCGGTTTACCGCTTCCGTTTTGGATAGAGGTCAAGGCGTTCGCCGACGTCGGTCATCGGCCGTCCGCGCGCGTCCACGATCAGCCCCGCCGTTCCGCCCTGCGCTTCGTACTCGGCGCCCCGTTCGCGCCCTTCTCCAAAGGTGAACGATCCTTTCGGGACGCATTTCACCTTCATTCGTTCGCCCTCTTTCAACTCCCATCGGCGTATTCCGCCCGCCTGAATCGTCTCATCAAGGGCTGCGCCGTCTGGGAAGGTTCCGCTGATATGGAGCGACGAGCGCGCGTCCGCCTCCCCGTTCGGCGCGATGACCGTTCCGAGCGGAATGAGGCAGTCGCGCTCAAACACATCCATCGCCGCCTCCGCGTCCACCTGCGCAAGTACGCCCAGCTGCGGCATCATGAAGATCGAATCGACGGCGAGTTGCGTCATTCCGACCGGCTGAAACGCATCGATCATCATCGCCGCCGACTGTATCCGTCTCGGCGCATGCGACAAAACGCCCCCGCTCCCCACAATCAGGTCCAGCGCTTCCATATCGACCAGCGTTTCGCCGGTCGCCGTCTGCGTGAACGCCTCGCTGATGGTGCGCTGCTGCTGAACGCCGTGCAGCCCTGTCGCCAGCAGCTTATGCTGTTCAAACGCGAGGCGCAGCGCTTCGCGGGCGATCGCCTGCTCTATGACAAGGTCTTCGATGGTCTGCGGGATTGTGGTCGGGCGCACCATTTTGTTTTTGACGCTGTTATGGAGCGCGCGCTTGTCCACCTTAAAAGGTATCCAGCGCAGGGCGTTGTCGATGCCCGCTTCAGCCAGAACGTTGGAGACGCTGTAGCTCATGCCGAGGTTTGCGCTGACGGTTCGGTTGAAGACGCCGTCGAAGACGGAGAACACATCGGTTGTCGCGCCGCCGATGTCGACGCCTATGATGTTGACGCCCCGCCCCTCCGCGATGGTCTGCATCATATAACCGACCGCGCCCGGCGTCGGCATGATGTCCGCGTCTGTCCATTCCATCAAGGTTTTGTAACCGGGCGCGTGCGCCATGACATGCTCTAGGAATTTGGACTGTATCATTTTACGGGCGGGCAGCAGATTCTCTTTTTCAAGGACGGGGCGCAGATTATCCACAATCTCTAGGGACATGCGCTGTCCAAGCCGCTCTATCACCAGCTCTCTCGCGTCGATGTTCCCGGCGTAGATGATGGGCAGATCGTACCCTGCGCCGAGGCGCGCTGTCGGGTTTGCCGCCGCAATTAGCTCTGCCAGCTCCGCGACATGGGAGGTCGTCCCTCCGTCGACGCCGCCGGAGAGCAGGATCATGTCGGGTCGCAAACGGCGAATCTGTTCGATTTTTTCATGGGGGAGTCGGCGGTCGTTTGAGGCGACGGCGTCCATGACGATCGCCCCGGCGCCGAGAGCCGCCCGTTCGGCGCTTTCAGCGGTCATTGCGCGGACGACGCCGGCGACCATCATCTGTAAGCCGCCCCCCGCGCTGCTTGTTGAGATGTAGATGTCGGCGCCTTCGCCGTCGACGCTCGATTTCAATATGCGCCCACCGCGCGTCAAGGTTCGCCCCGCGATCTCCTGCGTTTCGGTGACGGCGTTCAGCGCGCCGACCGTCACATCCTCGACAGGCGCCTCCACCGTTGTGGGCGACTCGCCGCGCGCGATGAGCCGATAAGACCCGCCCTCCCGCTCCTCAACATACTCGATGAGAATTGCCTTCGTCGTTGTGCTGCCGCAGTCGGTCGCCAAAACGGAGCGGAGCCTGTTATCCGCCATGCGAGTCCTCTCCGTTCTTCTCTTGCGCTTTTTCTTGAGGCTTTCCGTTTCGGCGCCGTTGTTCCAGCGTTTCGATGCGGCCGATCAGCTCCTCAAAATGCGCGTCCGATTCCAGTATCAGCGCCATGTTGAGGTAGTCGTCCGCTTTGTATTTAAAAAAAATGGAGACGATCGGATGCAGCGCCAGCATGAACTGAGAGCCGACAAAGTTGAGCGGCTTGCATGTTTCCAGAACGACAAGCGCCGCGCCTGCAAGTCGGCGGTTCACAATCCCGCGCGCGGCTCCGTTCAACAGCCGTTCGCGCCGTTCGGTCGGTATTTCGTCTGCGTAGATCGGCTTTGGGTCATTCATGTTGGGCTTTGTCGGAGCTTTCAATGCGTCTGCGCATCCATTCCGCCTCGGAGTCGCTGTCTTTTGGAAGGACGACGCGGAGGCCTCGAAGGCGCGCCAATGCCGCGTCCGTCGGTTGACGGCTCAACAAAAACGATTCCCCCGCCCGCAGACAACCGCGAAACTGACTCCAGCCGTAAGAGGCGGGCCGCGGCCAAAACAGATACCGCACCTCCAGCCGGTCTTGAAACGCCGAATAGCGCCGCGGAACCCAGTGCGACGCGGTCCCGCCAAAGAGGAGCGCCGCCGACAAAAAGCCAAAAAACGCTCCGTAGAGCGCGCCGACCGCGCATGAAATCCCTACCGCGCCCGCCGCCACCGCTGCTGAAACCGCTTTACGGTCGGCCGCCGGCAGCGCCGTCCATTCATGCGCCGCCTTCGAAGCGTTACTCATCTGCGTCCGCGCCGCCTGAATCGTCTTCGGCGCCGTCCGTTTCGGCGTTTTCAGTTTCGCCCGAATCGTCCGTTTCGGCGTTTTCGGACGCTCCCGTTTCCCCGTTTTGTTCAGCGTCTTCTGCCGCTTCTGTTTCGCTGTCCTCGGTTTCTATGGCTTGAATCTCCGGCTCTTGAGTCGCAGGCGTGATGTCGGCGCCTCCGCCGGTCACCCTGCCGAGAGCAATCACCAGCACCATATAGGCGACAGCGATGCCCGCCGTCAACTTCGACAGAAACGAGGTCGGTCCCGCCCCTCCAAAGGTCTGAGTCGACATGCCGGCGATGGCTCCGAGTCCTTCGCCTTTCCCCGGCTGAATCAGGATCGCAAGGATCATCATCACGCAAACGATCACAAATAAAACGGTCAAGGTTCCTTCTAAAATCGGCATTCGTTATCCCAAACGGTTTGCTGCCATCACAATACGGGCGAACGATTCGGCGTCTAAGCTGGCGCCGCCAATCAACCCGCCGTCAATATCCGGCTGCGCCAGCAGTCCGCCGGCGTTCTCCGGCTTCATGCTGCCGCCGTACTGTATCCGTACGGTCTGCGCAGTTTTTTCGTCAAACATCTCCGCGAGCTCCGCGCGTATCAGAGCGTGCGCCTCCTGCGCCTGCTCCTGCGACGCCGTCTTTCCCGTCCCGATCGCCCAGACAGGTTCATACGCGATCGTTGCGGATCGAGCCTGCTCCGCTGTCATGCCGTCAAGTCCGCCGCGCAACTGCGCCTTCAAGACCGCCTCCACCTGCCCCGTTTCGCGCTGCTCAAGCGTTTCGCCGACGCAGTAAATCGGGACGATTCCGCATCTCAGCGCCGCCTTGATTTTGAGCGCGGCCGTTTCGTTGGTTTCGCCGAAATACTGCCGCCGCTCCGAGTGCGCCACAATCGCATAATCGCAGCCGATGTCGGCAAGCATCTCGGCGGAGACCTCGCCGGTGTAGGCTCCCTTCTCTTCCCAGTGCAGGTTCTGCGCGGCGAGCCGTATCGGCCGGCTGACCGCACCGCCCTTTGTCAACAGCGCCACCGCGTACAGCGCAGGAAACGGCGGCGCGACGACAATCTCCGCGTCTCCCGCTTCCGCGATCAACGGCGACAACGCCTCTATAAACGCAGCCGACTCGGAGGGCGTCATGTTCATCTTCCAGTTGCCGGCTATGATCGGTCTTCGCATCGTTCTCTTTTCTATTCTACATTTTATCGGTCAACGCCGCAACGCCCGGCAGCTCGCGGCCTTCCAGAAATTCAAGCGCGGCGCCCCCGCCTGTGCTGACATGCGTCATGCGGTCGGCGGCTCCCGCTTTTTCAACAGCCGCTGCGCAGTCCCCCCCGCCGATGATCGTTTCGGCGTCCATTTCGCCTAGCGCGCGCGCCATTCCGAGCGTTCCGCCCGCAAAGGCGTCCACCTCGTACACGCCGAGCGGTCCGTTCCAGACAATCATCTTCGCCCGGCGCAGGATGAGCGCGTACATCTCAAGGGTCGCGGGTCCGATGTCCAGCGCCTCGCAGTCTTCGGGGATCGTGTCGCGCCAAGCGGCGGCCGCCTCGGCGTCCGGCGACAGCTCCTTCGCAATGATATGGTCAATCGGTAGGTACAGCGGCGCGCGTTTCATCATCGACTGAACAATCAGATCGCGCGCCGTCTCGATCTTGTCCGGTTCAACAAGCGAATTGCCGACCTGCCTTCCAAGCGCAACAAGGAAGGTGTACGCCATGGCGCCCCCGATCAGGATCGCGTCCGCGGCGTCCATGAGCGCGCGCAGAACTCCGATCTTGTCAGACACTTTCGCCCCGCCGAGAACGGCATAAAATGGACGGGGCGGATTGTCAAACGCCTTGCTAAGATAGGTCAGCTCCCGCTCCATGAGCAAGCCGGCCGCTGCAGGGGGCAGCATCTGCGCGGCGCCGACCGTGGACGCATGCGCGCGGTGCGCGGCTCCGAAGGCGTCGTTGACGTACAGATCGGCGCATGAGGCTAGCTGACGCGCAAATTCGGGATCGTTCGCCTCTTCGCCCGGATAAAAACGCAGGTTTTCAAGCAGGAGAACGCCGCCCGGCTCAAGGCGCTCAACCGCCTCGGAGACGCTTGCGCCGACGCAGTCGGGAACAAAGCGCGCCGTTTCCCCCAGAAGAGCGCTCAAACGCTCCGCGACCGGCGCCAGCGTATACTCCAGATTCCTCTCCCCCTTTGGACGGCCGAGATGCGACGCGAGAACAATCTTCGCCCCCTGTTTTTGAAGCGCGCGGATCGTCGGGAGAGAGGCGCGGATGCGCGTGTCGTCGGCAACCTTCCCGCCGCTCAACGGCGCATTGAAATCGACGCGCGTCAACACAGTCTTGCCGGCCGCGTCCAGATCATGAACATTCCATTTGCGCGGCACGGCCGTTACAGACCTTTCTGCGCGATGTAATGGACGAGATCGCCGATGCGCGTTGAATAGCCCCATTCGTTGTCGTACCAGGAAAGAACCTTGACAAGGTTGCCCTGCAGCACGAGCGTCGAGAGGGCGTCCACAATTGAGGAGAACTCGCTGCCTATGAAGTCGGCCGAGACCAGCTTCTCATCGCATACATCCAATACGCCCGACATGCGCCCTTCGGCGGCCGCCTTTAAGGCGTCGTTCACCTCGTCTTCTGTCGTGTCCCTGCTTGTTTCGACGACAAGGTCGACGATGGAAACGGTGGCGGTGGGAACGCGCATCGCAAGCCCATGCATCTTGCCTTCCAGATCTGGAATGACAAGGCTGATCGCTTTTGCCGCGCCGGTCGTTGTCGGGATGATGTTTGCGGCGGCGGCGCGCGCGCGGCGCAGGTCTTTATGGCCGATGTCCTGCAGCTTTTGGTCGCCTGTATAGGCGTGGACGGTCGTCATAAACCCTTTTTCAACGCCGAACGAATCGAGCAGAACCTTGCCGACGGGGGCAAGGCAGTTCGTTGTACAGGAAGCGTTGGAGACGACATGGTGCCGGGCGGGGTCGTAAGCGTCCTCGTTGACGCCGATGACGACGGTCAGATCTTCGTTGGACGCGGGAGCGCTGATGATCGTTTTCTTGACGCTTCCGCCGAGATGTCCAGCGGCTTTTTCGGCGTCTGTGAAAAAACCGGTCGATTCGACGACGATTTCGACGCCGGCGTCTTCCCAAGGTATCTTCGCAGGGTCCGGTTCGGCGAAGTATCGTACCGTTTTTCCGTTGACGACGATCGCGTTCTCCGCCTCTTCCACCGTTCCTTGGAAGCCGCCGTAGTTTGAGTCGTAACGCAGCAGATGCGCGCTGACGCTGGACGGCGTCAGATCGTTCACCGCTGCTATCTCTATATTGTCCGCATGTTTGTTAAGCATAGACCGAAACGAATTTCGGCCGATGCGTCCAAACCCGTTGATGCCGACACGCACAGGCATTCGAAACTCCTTCAAAAAAAGACGATACAGATCATTGTTGGCCGACCGATACGCCGGACGCTTTCAACACAATCTGCCAGCTAATAAGTATGTCAGAGCGACGCCCGAAGGTCAAACTTAAGGGACAACCGGCGCGGAGAACGCGCTCCTCAACGGCGAGGGAAATACACATCCAAAAGGCCGTCAACGTCGTTCCACTCGACGCCGTAATTCGCCTGATAGCTCGCATGGGTTGAGCGTTCCCCGGCGGTCTCTTCGGTAAGGGGGAAGAAGATCGACTCGCGGCCTCGGCGCGCCGACTCGCTGACAGCTATGTTCATCTCCTGGTCAAGGCGGCCCGCCTCTGCGCCGTATTCCGGCGGCTCGCCCGACCGTACCGCTGCCGCCGCCGACAGCAGCTCATCCGCCACATTGACCCGCCCCTCCAAGATCGGCAGGTGCGCGAGCGGGTTCTCCCAGACGACCGTTTCGTCCGGCAGCTCCAGCTCAATGCGCTGCAGCGCGTCCACCCCGTCGATGCGCTTCGTCACTCGGCGCGGCGCATAGGCGCGCGCAATTGCGCCCGCTTCCAGCTCCGCCGCCGGAACCGCATAGACATCGTTTTCCACAATCGCTCCGCTTTCGCCATGCACCTGACCGGTTGAGTTCACCTTGCGCCCCAGCGTCCGTCCATGGATGACGTTGGAGTACATCATCACCGCCGCCGCGCCGCTGTCAAAATCGATATAGCTGAGCGACCACCGCTCCGATGTGTGGCGGCGTTTCATTCGGTCGATATGCGGGATCACCGGCGTTTCATGGGCTATGCCCAGGACGGAGACAGGGTTACCGCCCGCCCGCAGACGCAGCATGCTCATCCCGTGGTATCCGCCCTCTCGAAAGATGCGGTAGATGCGCGACACTTTTCCGATGACGCCGCGCTTGATCAGTTCCGTTTTGAACCGCTCCATCGGCGCGCGGTAGTAATTTTCGGCGATCTCCAGGACGACTCCGCTTTCGCGCGCCGCCTCAATCATCATGTCTGCCTGCGCTAGGGTGACCGCAATGGGCGTTTCACACAGGATATTCACCCCCTGCCGCGCCAGATAAACGCACACCGCATGATGCGCCGGCCCTGGGACGGTCACATCTGCCACATCCAGCTCCTCTTCGGCGGCCATTCGGCGCACATCGGTGTAGGCGTTGACGCCGTATTGCCGGGCGTATTTGTTCGCCGTCTCCTCGTCAATGTCGCAGACGGCAACGAGGCGGTATGTGTCCGACAATGCGGGTATGACGGGCAGATGCGCCCCGGCCCCACGCCGCCCCGCTCCGATCAGCGCGATGTTTAACTTGCTCATTTTATTCCTCCAAAAAGCGAAGCGTCTATTACTGCCTCGACATCGGTTGCGTCCGAGACAGATCCTGTGTCATTCTTCAAAGCAGCCAACATGATTCCGTCCGCGCCGACATTTCTTACCGCCTTCCTTTCATCCGGTATCGCCGCCTCAGCGCGGACATGCCGTCCGCGATGGACATGTACATAGGAAGCGTCACCGGCCGGGAGCGTCCACAGGCAGATCAGTGGTGATGACGGCGAAGACGCCTTCAGCGTCGCGCACTGGGACCGAGCGCGTAATCATCCAGATATCGCCGCCGCCCGCATCAAAATAGGGGGGCGTCCAGATGCCCGCGTCCGCTGCCAACGGCATCGTGATCCACTTTTGCTCCTGAATGTTGTATTTAGGATGGGCAAGATCGCGAGTCTGGTAGCCGTCGTCGGCGCGGTAGACGTAGGGGCTTGCAACAACGGCGCCAGTCTCGTCCAGCAGCGCGGCGGCGCTGCCGTAGAACGCCGGGTGGGCTTCCAGGTATGCCTGCAAGCGCTCCGTATATGCGGCAACGTCGATCGGCCGCTCCGCCGCCAATTCGGCAACCAGAGAATCTAGAGCGGCAGCCGCCTGCGTCTTCAGCTCCTCCTGGGTGGGGGCGCCGGCGCCGCAGCCTTGCGCAGCTCCGATGCCAAGCAGTAGAACAATCAGGGCGATCATGGGGCGTATGTTGTGATGGACCTTTCGCATTTCTCGCTCCTTGTTCAGCCCCGCTTCATTTCGAGGCGGTTACGCTGCGCCGCCATGCTATACAAATGGCAGCGCAGCGTCTATCTTACGCATCTTCCGCTAATTGCGTCAACAAGAAAATAAACTCCATCGCTAACGCTTCCCGATGAAGCGCGCCTTTGACATGAAAGCGCATGCCGGCTACACTATACCCCAGATGCGCCCGTAGCTCAGTTGGATAGAGCAGGAGTTTCCTAAACTTCAGGTCACAGGTTCGAGTCCTGTCGGGCGCGCTCTCCTTTATATACGCGCGCTTATGGATCGTCCGCCTCGTCCGTTTCCGCGTCCGCGTTTTTGTAGATGAACACAGCGGCGGCGGTCAATCCCAGCACAAAGAGAACCGTCAGCGCCGTCGCCAACGCCCGCCGATCGGTCAGCTGCTTGAAATCCTCCTCATGATGCGGAATCAAGGTATCATGCGCATGCAGCTCCAACGCGAGGAGCAGCGTCAGGGCGCCGAGGGCGGCGAGGAGGAGGAAGACGCGGGAAACGATCCCTGCGGCTCTTCCACGACCGATTTCATAAACTCGACCCATATGGGCAGCGCTCCTTCAGAACCTGAACGGCGAACCTTGTTGGAGCGGTCGTCAAAACCGATCCAGACGCCGGCGGCGTAGCGCGGCGTGAAGCCGATGAACCATGCGTCGGCGTAACCGGAGGTGGTGCCTGTCTTGCCGCCCGCCGGCTCATAGAAACCCAGAGAACGCGCCCGCCGGGCGGTGCCGCCCGATATATCAAGGACGCCTCGAAGCGTCTCCAGCGACATTTCCGCCGATTCGGGCGAGAGGGCGCGCTTCCGCTTCGGGACATACTCATCGATGACGCGGTTCACATCGCGCAGCGGCGTCACATATAGAATCTCCATCGGCGCGACGCGATAGCCGCCGTTCGCAAACGCGGCGTACGCGGCGGTCATCTCCAGCGGAGTCGCCTCTGCCGTGCCAAGCGCGATGGACGGATGCGGACCGATGGGCGACGCGATGCCGAGATTCCGCGCCGTCTGAACGACCGTCTCGACGTCCAGCCGCTCATTCAGGAGACGCGCCGTCGGTATGTTCAGCGACCGAATCAGCGCGGTTTTGAGGTCCACCTCGCCCAGATACTCGTTGCGCGTATAATTTTCAGGCGTCCAGCCGTTGAACGACCACGGCTCGTCAATGATTGTGTCGGAGGGGCGCATGCCGTTCTCCCATGCGGCGGCGTATACGATCGGTTTGAACGCCGACCCCGGCTGCCGAAGCCCCTGCGTGACATGGTTGAAGGGGAGGACGCTCCAGTCGCGTCCGCCTGCCATTGCGACGATCCGCCCTGTTTCTACATCCAGCGCGACGATGCATCCGCGCACATAGTCGGTCAAGGGGCGGGCGGGGCTTTCTCCCGCTTTTTGCTTTTGCATCTCTGCGTTGAAGTCGGGGTATCCCAGAAACTGGTCAAGCTCCTTCAAGCCCGCCAGCAGGACGCGGTCGGCGTCCTCTTGCAGCAGCGGATCAAGCGTCGTATAGACGCGCATTCCGCGCATATACAGGTCCTCTTTGGAGTAGATCCGCTTCAGGCTCTCTTCGATATGCGCGGCAAAGTAGGGCGCTGAATTGCTCGGCGCTTTCCGCTTGCGGTCGGAGAGCGTCAGTTCTGTTTTGACCGCCTCTTCATATTCCGCCTGATCGATATATTCTCGGCGGAGCATCTGTCCAAGGATAAAGTTGCGCCGGCGCGTTGAGGCTTCAGGGTTGGTGACAGGCGAGAACGCTGTCGGTCTGTTTGGGAGTCCCGCGAGCAGGGCGCACTCGGCAAGCGTCAGTTCGGAGACCTCCTTGTCAAAAAGCAGGCGCGCCGCCTCCCGAACGCCGCGCATTTCGCGATTGTACCGCCTGCCGAAATCGACGAAGTTCATGTACCGCTCAAGGATCTGATCTTTTGAAAAACGGCGTTCGATGAGAGTCGCCAACGCCCATTCGCGCACTTTTCGCGGTATCGTCTTGCCTCGGTTGAGCAGGATATTGCGCGCCAGCTGCTGCGTGATGGTGCTGGCTCCGTGCCGTTCGCCCCGTATCATGTTGGTCCCCAAGGTCACGATCAAGCGGCGGACATGGATGCCAGGGTGTTTTTCAAATTCATGGTCTTCGACGGCTAAGATCGCCTCTTTGAGCTGGTCGGGAGCCTCGTTGAGCGGTATCAATCGGCGGGTGGCTCCGTCGTCCGTGTTGTAAAGCTCCGCCAGCAGCTCCGGTTCAAGGTAGAGAACGCTGCGCCGTCCGCCGTCGTTGCCTTGTATGGAGCGCAGGGCGCCCTTTTCAAAATGGAGCGTATGCAAGCCTGAAACGGCGCGAAGGCGGGGGAATTCAAACGGGCGCGTGAAAACCGCAAGGGTTCCGCTGCCGTTTTCGGCGACCTCGTCCATATACATGCCTGGTCCGACGCTTTCTAGCGTTTCTAACGAGGCGGGTTCATACTCAAGGCGGGCTAGTCGGCGGCGGATGCGGCTCAGGGCGGCTCCTTCGCGTATTTCGGCGATGTCCGAGTAGATTTCCGTATGCTGTTTCCATATTTTGATTTCGCCGTATTCCAGCTCGCGCAGATCGGTTTGACCGTCCGGCAAGGTTTCCACAATCTGGTAGATGTAGGTACAGAGAGCGATGGTGCCGACCATGAGCGCGGCGACGCCAAGAATAAACGCGATCTGAAAAATGCGAAAAACCGCTCGGAAAAAACGGCGCATCAACCGGGCGCTCCCAACTTGTTACGCTTTGAGAGTGTACCGCGCCGCCCCCGTCATGTCAACCGCTCGTATCTGACCTTCCGCCTTAAGTTGGGACATTGTGTCATGGGAAGCGTCCTCCTCCAAACAGACCCTAAGATTTCCGTTTTCATGGAATGACGATGGGCGGGGCGGACGCTTTAGGGTTAAAAATGAAAACCTTGTAGAAGCGCGTTACCCCGCCGGCCAGCGCCGTCCTTCCTGCGCCCGCCTTAGTTGTGCCTCGCTTGCGCCGCCTCGTACGCTTTCCATTCTGTCGGCGCCGCCTTCTGCAACGCCTCTTGCGCCGCTTCATACGCCCGCTTTGCCTCATACGCCTCCTGCATCGTCTTTTCCAACGCCTTTCGCGCCTCCTGCAACGCGTTCCATTCTGCAGGCGCCGCCGTTTTCTGCGCTTTCTCCCATGGCTCCTGCGCCGCTTCCATCGCCTTCTCCGCCTCCTTCCGCGCCTTATTCCACATCTCCCGTTCCGCCCTCAACTCTTCCGGATATTTCCTTTCCGCTTTCTGCGCCTCTTGCGCCGCTTTCTCCCTCGCTTTCCGCGCCTTCTCATACGCGTTCCATTCTGCAGGCGCCGCCGTTTTCAACGGTCCCCCGCGCCCCTCCGCCGCCTTCCGCGCCGCCCGCAACATCGACTCCCGCGCCTTCTCCTCCGCCTTCGCCACCTCATCATATACGCTCCATTCCACCACCATCGTTCTCAATGCCCTCCCCTCCGCCTTCAATACCTCCTGCCAAGCCATATACGCCTCATCATATGCGCGCCATTCCGGAATCCGCTCCTTCCATGCCTTCTCTGTCTCCATGCGCGCATGGAACGCCGCCTCCTGCGCCTTTTCAAATGCGTTCCATTCTGCAGGCGCCGCCGCCTTCAACTCCTCAACCGTCCACCATGACTGCTCCCATTGCATTGTCTTTCCCATCCTTGCCGCGGCCCTCGTCTCTACGCTTTGCATCTTTTCAAATGCGCTCCATTCTGCAGGCGCCGCCGCTATCAGCGCCTGCTCTGCCGCCTTCAACGCGTTCCATTTCGCCGGAGCCGCAGCCGCCGATTGTATCTCCTCCGCCGCATCTTCCGCCTTCCATGCCGCCTCCAACGTCTCCTGCGCCTTCTCATACGTCTGGGCAGCCGCTTCATGCGCCAGCCATTCCGCAGGCGCCGCCGCTACCAGCGCCTGCTCTGCCGCCTTCAATGCCTGTTCAGGGGTGTGGGAGTCGCACCCCGCCATCAGCCCCGCTGTTAACAACGCCGCGGCAACCGCGATCAACCTATTCTGCATCGTCTAGACCCTTTCTATTTCGTTTCTTTTCTAGGGGAATGGCTGCGCTCTTCGCTTCCTGTGACAAGGTGGCAGGCGACGGCGCGCCCGCCGCCGATGTTGACGAGCGTCTGCGGCGCGTTCGCGCATGACGCTTCCGCCATCGGACAGCGCGGATGAAAGGCGCACCCGGACGGCGGATTGGCGGGGCTGGGCGCGTCCCCAGAAAGCCGCAGAACAGACCGCCCCGCCGAAGGATCCAGCGACGGAACCGCGCTCAACAGCGCTTTTGTGTATGGATGAACAGGGTTCTCATACAGCTCCGCCTTCGGTCCGGTCTCAACGATCTTGCCGAGGTACATAACGGCGACCCTGTCCGCGATGTGGCGCACAACGCTCAGATCATGCGAGATGAACAGATAGCTCAATCCCATCCGCTCCTGCAGATCTTGCATGAGGTTGACGACCTGCGCCTGCGCCGAGACATCCAGCGCCGAGACAGGTTCATCCGCCGCTATCAGATCCGGTTCCAGCGCGAGCGCGCGCGCGATGCCGATGCGCTGCCGCTGCCCGCCGCTGAACTCATGCGGGTAGAGCGCGGCGTGGCGGGCGTCCATGCCGACCGATTCAAGAAGCTCCGCCGCCCGTTCCCATTTGGCGCTCGGTCGGCAGAGGCGGTGAATGCGCAGCCCTTCGGTCACAATGTCGGCGACATTCATGCGCGGGTTGAGCGACCCGAACGGGTCTTGGAACGCCATCTGCGCCTTCCGTCTCCATCTGCGCAGACTCTCTTTGTCGAGGTCGAAGATGGAGACAAGCTCTCCGTCTAGGTCAAAAACGGCGGAGCCGGCGGTCGGTTCTTCAAGGCGCAGAACGGAGCGCGCCGCTGTCGTTTTTCCGCATCCGCTTTCGCCGACCAGGGCAAGCGTCTCGCCCCGTTCCAGCTCAAACGAGACGCCGTCGACGGCGCGTATGACGGTTTTTTGTCGGCGAAACGGGGAGCCGACAAAAAAATGCGTCTTGAGACGGTCTACTTTCAGCAACGGCATGCAAATAGAGTGCGCAAAAACGGCCGCGCGCGCAACTGAACGGCTGCCGTTTCAATCGGACGGCATCGGCTGTTGAGGAACAAGCTTCAGCGCAGGAAGAACCCCTTTGCCGACAAGCTGATCGTCGTCAACATAGGGCGGAGGCGACGCGATCTCACCATCCTCTCCCTTCTCCGAACCAACGACAGAATCCCACCATTTTAAGAAGTCTTTGGTTGAAGGGTCAAAGCGGGCGTCATGCCAAACCTGCCCAGGGAACCAATACACTTTATCGCCGTATTCTTCGAGAATCTCTTCTCGCGTCATGCGCTTCAGACGCGGATGCCCCGGCGGCCCGGGATTCTGTATCGATCGCTGCGTCGCTTTCCTTAGGTTCTCTTCCATCTTCTGATCAATGTCGGCCGGACGCTTCCCAGGATACTGACGCTTAAACATCTGCGCGCAGCAGGCTTTATGGAACGCGCGCAGATGTTGAGTGAACGCCGCGCATTCCGCGATGTCGACTCGACCTTCGACGCTCACGCCGAGCGGATCGAAGAAAGGAGCGAGAAAAAAGACGATTTGCAATTCGAAGCAGCCCCTCGGCGGAGAGACCACGCCTAGACTATGAGACGCGCGCGCCTTGAAGCCCACGATTCCCTTAAGGATATCGCCGCCTATGAAGGAGTCGGAACGCCACGGCTCATCCACCAGTTGGGCGGCATGGTTGTCTAAAAAATTGGACAACTCAAGCAGCCCTCCCCATGAACTGCCTAGCCGAATTGTAAGCGGGATTGTATCTAGGAGCCGGCGTCCTTCAGCCTTTTCAAATCGCTCCGCCGGCGGCAAAGCCAAACGCGCCGAAGCTTCAAAGTGTTCATAGTACGGCCGCTTAATGCTCTTGGCGCGCCTTTCGGCGTTCAACGCCGCAGCGGACATAGAGCCGTAAACATGTCTAGCCGGCGCTCTTCGTTCCTGACTCAACCTTTCAAATCGCAGAATCCACTCAAAGCGGTGCGCTTGAAGGACCGCCTCATACGGCGGGTCGATATCGAAATCGATACGCCTGTCTTGCGCTTTCAAGGCGCGGCGCCCCATGCGTCAGACCCAGCGGCAAGCGATCGTGTGATCCTAAACAAATTAATCTTCGCCTTTCCATTTTTCAAACACCTTCTTTACGGCGTCCCTATCAACGCCGCACCATGCCTCGCACTCTTCAGGAGAAACAACGAGAACACCATGGGACATTACGTTCATGGAGCCATTGAGCATTCTCCAAACGCGGCCGTCTGAGTCGTCAATATCGGGCCATTTTTCAATCAGTTTGTAAAGCTCCTGCCGCTCCCCTCCGCCCCGATACCTCATCTCCCCCGTGTGAATAAAGGGTCCTTTCGCAATCGCGCACAAGCAGGCGAACACGATCTTCTTTTCCTCATGGGTTAGTTGCTCAAGCGGCATCGCTTCTCCGTCATGTTATTCAACCGCTGCGCGCTGTCTTTATCGGCTTGTCAAAGCTTATCGCAAGGCGGTCAATTTCGCAACTGATCATTCCCCGTTTCACGGGAGACGCTGCGAGGGAATAACGGGAGGACGGGCATCGGCGCCGCCGGTCGGAATGGCGGGTTGCGTACTGCCCGCGTTGCGCTTATGATAGCTCCGATATTGTGATTTGGGGGAGCGTGGCTATTGAGGCGTCGGTTCATATCGTCTGTGTGTGTTATATTGGCGGCGGCGTTGTGCGCGGCGGAGGAGAACGGCGTTGAGGACAACGAAGTTGAGGAGAGCAGCGTTGAAGACCAGACGCCGCTCGAAGCGCTGGCAAGCCCGCAAATTGCGGAGGCGTCCGCCGAGTCTCTTGAAGCGCTCCGCCCGTATGTGTTTGTCTGGATCAAGGGCGCGGAGCGGGGCAGGCGGTTCCGTTTTGAGGAACAATTGACGCCGCTGGATTACCTTTTTTTCGCCGGCGCGGATCCGTCTGAAATTGTCCCTGAAAATGTGCGCATAGCGACGCTGGAGGGAACCATCCTGCCGCTGACGCCTGGAATGCCGCTTTCAGGCGGGGAACGCATCTTAGAGCTGTCAACGTTGGAATCGGAGCTGTCGCCGCTGCCTGAAGAGGAGCCGTCAGCGGGACCGCGCCTTGCGCTGCCGCAGTCGATGGACGAGCGGCGGGTGAGAATCACCGGGGCGGTGAACAGCCCGATACGGGTTAATCATCAGCCGAGGTGGACGCTGCGCGACTATCTGAACGCGGCGGGCGGTCTTTCAGCCGAGGCGGACGTCGCCGGGCTGTGGATTCTTCGTCCGAGCGGACAGCTGCTTCGAGCCGAGAGGGTCTCGCAGATTTTGCCGGGGGACGCGATACTAGCGCAGTTCAAGCCGCTTGAGGAGGGACAGGGGAAGGGACCGAAGCTCCGTCCCTTCGCCGAACCGGCGGAGAAGAGCGGCGCGCCGCAGCGAATACTTGTAACCGGCGCCGTACGGCGGCCGGGGGCGTTCGGTTTTCATCCAGAGCTGACGGCGGAAGATTACATCCGTCTCGCAGGGGGAACGACAGAAAACGGGGAGGTAGAACGAGCTTACGCCGCCCGGCGCGACGGAACGCTTGAGCGCAACCCTGAAACGCTGGAGCCGGGCGACATTCTCATCGTTCCGACGATGCGCGCTGAACGGCCGACGAATTTCGACCAAGAGATGCGCGAGCGCGCCCGGCGGGAGGCGCGCATGGAGATGATGAACGAATCGCGCCTGACGCTGCGGCGGTTTGGGGACGAGTTTTTTGAAGCGGGGCGCGAACGCATTCGCCAAACGGCGCGTCGAATCAAGCTGCTGGAGCTGGAAGCGGCACAGGGAACAGCTCCCATCCCTGACGCGCCGGCGGGGACGCCGCCTTCAGAAACAGGCGCTGTTCCGCCGACTCAGCCGACTCCGCAGCCGGCGCTTGTCCCTGAAACGCTGCTCCGAAACGCCGTGACGGGCTATATCGGTCCGCTTGACCAGCTCGATTCGAACGCGCTCTTGAATATCCCGCAGCGGCGCATCGTCTCGCCTGGGGATGTTCTCCGCGCGGTCTGGTGGTCGGCGGCGGGCAATCTGGAGCCGCAGCGGATGCGCCTTGTGGTGTCGCCGGAGGGCGAAGTGAACGCGCCGCCGCACGGACGGCTCGTCGTGGTCGGCAAGACGCTGGGCGAAGTGGAGCAGATGCTGCGCGAGCTGACGGCGCGCGAAACCTACTCAGACACGAAGCTGTTCGTCACCTTCGAGTCGCTTGAAACGGTGCAGGCGGCGGTGGCGGGGCATGCGTATTTGCCGGGGTCGTATGCGTTGAGCTCGGCGGCTTCTCTTTTTAACCTGCTTCGAATCTGCGGCGGCCCGAACGAACTCGGCTCCATGCGCAGGATATTCTTGAAGCGCGGCGCGCAGACCATTGAGATCGATATGTACGACTTTCTGCTGCATGGCAAGGCGGATCAGGAGCAGCCGCTGCGCGACGGCGACTTGATCTATTTTGCGCCGGTCGGACGGCAGGCGTCCATACAGGGCGAGGTGGGGCGGCCTGGCATCTACGAGCTGAAGGAGGGGGAGCATTATGCGCAGCTGTTTGAAATGGCGGGCGGCATTCGCCCAAGCGGTTTTGCGAAAAGCGTTCAGGTCGACTCGGCGCGGGGCGGAGCGGAGCGCATACTCCGCAACCTGGATGTGACGGGCGGTATGTCCGACCTTCCGCCGCTTCAGGACGGCGACCATATTATGATACACCCGTTGCTGTCGGAGCCTGTCAACACGGTTCAGGCGTCCGGCTATCTAAAACGCCCGGGGCAGTATGAGCTGAAGGAGGGCATGCGCATCTCGGATCTGATCAAGGCGGCGCGCGGTTTGCGGGAGGGAGCTTACCGGACGCGCGCCGATCTGTTCCGTCGAAACGCGGACGGCCTCACCTTGACGCTCATTCCTGTCAACCCTGAGAGCGCTTTGTCGGGCGACGCGGACGCGGACATTCCGCTTGATCCGTTCGACAGGCTGACAATCTATGCGGAGTCGGACGCGGCGGATGCGCCTGCGCGAAAAATCGCGGCGCAGGGCGCGGTGAAGCGTCCAGGGAATTACACGCGCGCGGACGGCATGCGCGTCTCGGACCTGCTGCGGATCGCAGGCGGTCCGGCGCCGGACGCTTATCGGGAGCGCGCCCTGCTTCTGCGCTCCGACATTCAGAATCGGCTGGCGTTGAGCGAGCCGGTGAACCTGCTTCAGCTGGACAAAAACGACCCGATCCTGCGGGACGGCGACGCGCTGCTGATTCTGCGTTATGACGAGGCGGTCTGGGAACCTCCGCAGTCGGTGAAAGTTACAGGCGCGGTTCAGTCGCCGGGCTGGGTTCCCTTCACCCAAAATATGCGCGTCAGCGACGCCCTGATGCGCGCAGGCGGCGCCAAAGCGGAGCGCGAGCCAACCGCCCTGCTTCTGCGGAAGGCGCCGAGCCATGCGCGCGTCGAATCGGCGCTTGTCATTGACCTTGAAGGCGCGCTGTCGGGCGGCGGGGAAGCGGACCTGACGCTCATGCCGGAGGATGAGATCATCGTTTACGGCTATGGAGAGACGAAATGGCGGCCGCCCTCTGAGGCGCAGGCGATTGGAGCCGTCCAGCGCGGGGGAAGCTATCCGATTCAGGACGGCATGCGCGTCTCCATGCTGCTGTTTCAGGCGGGCGGGGTGATGCCGAACGCCTATCTCAAGCGCGCCGATCTTTACCGGTATTTGGACGATTATGAGAGTCGCATCGCGGTTCCAATCGATCTGACAAAAGCTCTCGCGGGCGACGCCGAGGCTGACCTGGAGCTGCGCCCCGGCGACGCGGTGCGCGTCTGGACAATGCGCGAGGCAGTCTTCACCCCTGAAAAAACGACGCAGCTCTACGGCGCGGTTCAGCGTCCAGATACCTATCCGTATTATGAGGGGATGACGCTTCGAGATCTGATCATGCTCGCGGGCGGTTTGACGCCCGGTTACGGCAAGACGGTTGAGATCGCCCATGCGCGCCAGGAGAAAGGCTCGCCTGTTGTGCGGGTCGATCTTGAAGCGGCGATGGCGGGCGATCCCGCTCATAATCTCGTGTTGGAGCCGGGGGATGTGGCGGCGGTGCGCAAGAGCGGCACGTTTCAGGAGGTTCCGCGTTCTGTGAAGGTGACGGGCGAGGTGGCGTTTCCCGGTTCGTATGTTCTGGAGGGGGACGACCGGTTGAGCGACATCATCAAACGCGCGGGGGGAGCGACCGAGTCGGCGTATCTGGAGGGGGCGTCTATGAGCCGCCGTCCGGAGCATCTCTTGGACGAGGCGCAGCGCGAATCGATCGAGACGGTGTGGGAGGTTCAGAGGCTGTTGTCGCAGCAGGAGTATTTGCGGCAGGCGGCGAAGGCGCAGTATGAGGCGGGGATTCAGCCGCAGGGCATCGATTCGTTAACCGAAATCGCGGCGGCGTCGGCGGGGGTTCTGGGCGAGGGGGCGGCTCCGATACTTGAAGACGCCGGGGCGTCGGATTGGGCGCCGTCGGTTAGTTTGGTGACTCCTGCGCGTCAAATTGAGCAGTTGTTTCCGCTGGGGCGTATTGTCATTAACCTGCCGGAAGCGTTGAATCGTCCGGGCGGGGAGCTCGATCTGCTGCTGGAGCCGAACGATGTGATTCATGTGCCGAAGCTGCGCAACATCATCGCCGTCACGGGGGCGGTGCCGGCGAATATCGCAACCGTATACGTAAAGGGGTTGAGCGTGAACGACTACATCGAAGTCGCGGGGGGAGCCGCCGCGGACGCCGACATGGAGCGGGTTTATGTGGCGCATGTGAACGGCAGTTTCACGCGGTCGGATCAGCTCAAAAACCTGTCGCCTGGGGATACGATCATCGTTCCGACGCGCGTTGTGTCGGAGAAGGTGTCTAGCGGATTTGCGGACGCGGCAAACCTGCTGCGCTTTGCGATCACAACGGCGGCCGCGGCGGCGGTCATCATCATCGCGCTGCGGTGAACGGAGCGGGTTAAAACGGCGTTCAAGCATGGAAAGGCGGAGCGCATGCAGGAAGGCATCGTGGTATGGGACTGCGGAGCGACGAACGCTTCGGTTCTGCTGGTCGCGTTGGACGGGCGCGTCTTAGGGTCGAAGTCTCGACCGACCGACGCAGCGAATACCGAAGACGGGCTTGTATGGCCTGTGGAGCGTTTTTGGGTTCATTTTTGCGAGCTGACGCGCGAGCTGTTGAGCGAGCATGAAGCGGAGCCGCGCGCGGTGAACATCACAACCTTCGGCGTCTGCTGGGGGGCGGTGGACGCCCAGGGGGAGCTGGTCTATCCAGTTATATCCTGGAAGTGTCAGCGAACGCAGGAGCAGCTGGAGTGGGCGGAAGGGCGTCTGGATCTGGACGCGGTTTATGAACAGACAGGCGCGCCGCCGTTTTATTTCAACACGGCGTTTAGCTTGCGCTGGCTACGCGACCGGCGTCCAGAAATTTTGGACAAGGCGGACGCTTTCTTGATGATGCCGCAGCTGTTTGTCGAGCGCTTGACAGGCGAGCGCGCCGCCGAGCAGACGATGGCGACGACCAGCATGCTGTACGACCTTGAACGGAACGCCTGGGCGGAGGAGCTGTTTGAGGCGTTCGATGTTCCAAATAAATTCCCGAAGCGCGTCGTCTGTCCGGGCGACATTGCGGGCGAAGTTCGTCAGGAAGTCTCAAAGATTTCTGGATTGCCGGCTGGAACGCCTGTGTGCGCGGGCGGGCATGACACGGCGGTAGCGGTCGCCGGCGCATGCCGCGACCTGCGGGAGAGCCTGCTGTATTCGACCGGCACATGGAGCATTCTGGTCGGCTCTAGGGACGAGGCGGCAGCGTCGTCTGCGCAGCGGCGGCGCAATATCCTGTGGCAGCGCAACCCTCAAAACGAAGGCGTCTTGGGCGGTTTCAACATACAAGGGCATATGATTGGGGGGCTGGCGTTCGACCTTGTGCGGCGGATGTGGCTGCCGGGGGCGTCCGCGGCGGAGGCGTCCGCGCTCGCGGCGGAGGCGGAGCCAGGGAGCGGCGGCGTTCTCATCAACCCGACCTTTGTCGCCGGGACAGGTCCCAATCCGCAGGTTCCCAGCGCCGTTCTGGGCTGGGCGGACGGAATGGAGCCGGGAAACGCCGTCAGAGCGGTTCTGGAAGGCATCGCCTGCCAGACGCGCGACTCCAAAGAGGCGATGGGCGCGGAGCCGGCGTCGCTGCTGGTCGGGGGCGGTTTTGCCAAAAATGAGCTGTTCGGACAGATCTTGGCGGATGTGTTGGACATGCCGGTGGAGCTGTCGGGCGCGGCGGAGGTGACGGCTCTAGGCGCGGCGGCGCTGGCGCTGGTCGGCATCGGCGCGGTCGATTCAGCCGAAGAAGCATGGAAACTCCTGGAAACGCCGACAAAGCAGTTTGAGCCGAAGAGCGAGTCGGTCGAGGCGTATGAGCGGCTGTACGCGCGGCGCAGGCGTCTCATGGAAGCGCTGGAGGACGAAGCATGAAACTGCTGAGAACGCGATGGCTTTCAAGAGCGGGCAAGGCGCTCGAAGCGGACGACATCGAGACGGCGGAAGCGATTGTGAAGCGGCAACTGGAGCGGAAGCCTGACGATCTAGATGCGCTGCATCTGCTCGGACAGATACATTCTTTTATGGAGCGGTATGAGGCGGCGCAGGAGATCTATGAACGGCTTTTGAAAATGGACGATACGGACGAGGAGGCGCGGGAAAGACTGCGCCGGACGCATCTGCGGCAGGCGTTCAAAGCGCGCGAGGCGGGCGAAACGGAGGAAATGGAGCGCGCCTACCGCGCCGCTCTCGAGATAAACCCTGAGGACGCTTTCACCCATTACAACTTGGGCTGCGCGTATATGGACGGGCCGCCGAACCGCGCGGACGAAGCGGCGGCGTCCTGGCTTCGCGCGATTGAGCTGCGCCCCGATTATGTGGAGGCGCATTTTGACCTGGCGCAGCTGTACTTTGCGGACGGGCGGTATGAGGCGGCGCGTCCGTATTTTGAAGCGGCGGCAGAAGCGCGCCCCGACTGGCCGGCGCCGATCTACTGCCTCGCGGTGATCGCTGTCAAGACAGGCGATCTGGAGAAGGGGCTGGAGTATGCGCTCTCGGCGGCGGAGCTGAACACGGGCTGGGGGCGGACGGCGGCGGAAGATGAGAATCTAGCCCCGTTGAGAGGAAATCCCGCGTTTGACGAGCTGGCGAATCAGGCGTCCGGCCCGTTGGATGTGTTGTCGCGGGAGGATATTTTGCGCGGTTCGGAGCTGTTTGAGGAGATGGACGATGATGAAGAATGAGGCAGAGCGGCTAGACCCGCGTTTTGCGCCTGGAGCGCGGCATGAAGGTTTGCGCGCTCGCGCGGTGGGGCGTTTGGTGGAGGACGCCCTTTTTGAGGCGGATTTGCGCGCCTTGACGATTTCGATAGAGCTGGAGGCAGATTTTTTTCATGTCACCGTGACGGCTCTGAACGCGGCGGCAGAGGATCGGGAACGCGCGGCGTACGACGATTAGAGAAGAATGACCTCTACGTCAGATTCTTCGGCGTATCGGCGTGTCTGGTCGGGGATGTCGGAACCCACATTTGAATTCTAGATTTTCGCCTTGAACCCGACCCAGTATATTGACAGCCTGTTTTAGCGTTTCAGCGAACTCATCCTGCCGCTGCATGATTTTGGCTTGGTTGGCGATGAGCTGATTCTGCGCATCTTTCATTTCTGCCAGTACCTCAGCCATCTTCGTCTGCGTTTCAACGGTCTGCGCAAGAAGCTGCTTCATGTCGGCAATCTCTGCCGGCAAGCCCAGAAGCTCCTGCGGTATCAGAATGCCTCTGAGAGCTGCCAAAGCCACAGGGTCTGACTTCAGCTCCTCAATGAGACGAGCCGCTAACGATTCAGGATTCATCGGCGCTTCTTTCATTCATGCTCATGCCCATAGTATAGCTCCTGCGCCTTAAAATGTAAAGCTTCGTCATGATGTTCCAACTTTAGGCATGAGGTCAGACGGCAGGCTTGAACCGCCCCGCCGTCCATGCTAAAATGGAGAAAAGGAGACGATCCATGCCCGCAAAAAAGATTGCCGCTCTCAACACGATCTACCATAAGTACTCCCACGCGCAGCATATCGTCGACCGATTCCTAGAAGGCTACGGATGGCAGGGGCGCCATCACATCCCCAACGTTCAGATTGCGTCTATGTATGTTGACCAGACGGACAAGCGCGACCTTAGCCAAGACCGCTCCGAGCGGTTCGGCGTCCCCATTTATCCGACGATTGCGGAGGCTCTCACGCTGGGCGGCGAAACGCTCGCCGTCGACGGCGTCCTCATCATCGGGGAACACGGGCAGTACGAACGCAACGAAAAAGGACAGCATCTCTACCCGCGCTACGAGTTTTTTATGGAGATGGTCGAGGTGTTTCGAGACAGCGGCAGGGCGGTTCCCGTTTTCAACGACAAGCACCTTTCCTACGACTGGAATCAGGCGGTTGAGATGGTCGACATCTCGCGCGAGCTCGGCTTCGCGTTCATGGCGGGGTCGTCGCTGCCGGTGACCTGGCGGCTGCCCGCGCTTGAATTCCCGCTCGGCGTCGAAATGCGCGAAGCGTTGTGCGCCTGCTACGGCGGCGTCGACAGCTACGACTTTCACGGGCTGGAAACGGCGCAATGCATGGCGGAGCGGCGCGGAGACGGCGAGGTCGGCGTCAAATCGCTCCACGCGCTGCGCGGCGAAGCGGTCTGGAAAGCGATGGAGGACGGCGCGTTTGACCAGGAGCTGCTGACGGCGGCTGTCGCCCGCAGCTTCACCCGCCAGCCCCGCCGAGGCGACAGCTCCGACATCGACTTCCAAAACGACCGCATTCAGGATGTCTGCCCAGATCCGACCGCTTATCTGATGGAGCATCGGGACGGGTTGAAAACGACGATGATCCTGCTGAACGGCTTTCTCCTGGACTTCAACTTTGCGGCGCGCATGGGAGACGGCTCGATTCAGTCGACGCAAATGTATCTGCCGATGCCGCCCAGACACACCACCCTAGCCAGCTTCTTCAGTCCGCTGTGCGACAACCTTGAAAAGATGTTTCTCACGGGGCGGCCGACCTATCCAGTGGAGCGGACGCTGTTGACGACAGGGCAGGTGTATTTTGGGGTGGAGTCGCTGTATCGGGGGCAGGCGAAACTGGAGACGCCTGAGCTGGAGGTGGCGTATCAGGCGCCGGCGGAGTCCTGCTTCTGGCGCGATTGAAGCGGCGCGTTTTCGTCGGGCGTCTTTTCGCTTGGTTCCTCCTGTGTTTGGTCTGAGCTGCCGCTTTTCCACTTTGCTCGAAGGAGTCCCCACCCGGCAACCGCCGCTGTCAACAGAACCAGCGCGGCAATCGCCCAGTTTGGAATCTTCCATTTGTAGGCGACCCATGTATAAAGCAGATAGCGCGGGAAGCGCCCTAGCGTGATGGCGGCGAGATACCGGTATTTGCCGTAGCCGGACGAGAACGCCATGAACTTGAACGGAAACAACGGCGCGGGCGTCAAGGCGGCGAGAAACATGACCATGAACGGCATTTTGTAGAACCAGCGCACGCCGATTTTATAGGAGGACCGGTCGGCGTACAGTTTTCGCACGCGGTCATGTCTAAAAAAGGGGCGCAGCGTTTCGTAATCAATGACGCCGGCGGCGAAGGCGCCGTAGGCGGAAACGACAGAGGCGCTCCAGTAACCGCACATCTTGCCGTAGTAAAGCAGCAGCGGCTCATGCGGCACGACGCAGATATACACGTTCGCAAGGATGGTGATATAGGTAAGCTGTATCAGCTTAAACCCCTCATGGGCAAACCGCCAGACGAGAACGGTGAAGGCGGTCAAGCCCGCGGCGTTGAGGCCGGCGAAGCTGAACGCGAAATGTGAAAGTCGACGCAGCATGTCTTTATAGTATCCGTACTTTTGGACGGGGGCGCGTTTTTTTGCGAATTGGTGGGTTGCGCGGCGACTGCTCTTCGTTGTTCCTGCGCAGGCGGGAATCTTTATTTGTCCAACAAATCTGCCGCATGAACAGGACGCATATGGACAACATTGGCGGATAGGCGCCGCCCCTCGTCCGCCCGATAGCCTCTACAGACGATGATGTATGAAAATCCTGTTCAAATCGGGGGCAGCGTCATTCCCGCGAAAGCGGGAATCCAGAGTTCTCCTAGACAGCCTCCGCATTCCAAAACGGCGCTCTAAAACCAATGCCATCGCCTATAGAGACTCCCCGCCCGCCCTATAACGTCCCCAAAAACGCAAATAGCTGTAAAATAAAATGCCCCCGTTCATCAATTAGAGTAGAGAGGACGATATGGGCGCATCCGACCTGTTCAACTTCGACAAAGCCGCGCTGAGCCAGATGGAGAATATCCGGCGCATCGGACAGCGGAAGCTGCGCAACCGCGCCGATCTGGACGATTTCGTCCAAGAAACGCTGCTGCGCGCCTACTCCAAACGGCGTCAGCTGCGCGACACAGAGAAGTTCGACCGATGGATTGCCGCCATTGCGCGCAACCTCGCGCGGGAATGGAATCGAAAAAAGCGAGAAGAACCGATGGAGGAGCCGCCCGAGCTCATCGACTGGAGAACGCCGCATGACGCCGTAGAAGAGGCGGAGCGGAATCGGCGCCTCCGCCGAGCGATGGAGTCGTTGAGTCCTGCGGATCGAGAGCTGCTGCGCGCCCGGTATATGGACGAGGCGTCGTATGCCGAGCTCCAAGCCCAGCATGGTCTGTCCTATTCAGCCGTCGCGCTGCGAATCCACCGCGCCAAAAAACGTCTTCGCAAGATACTCAAATCGATTTCTGCCGCGCTCATCCTCGTCTTTGGAGGCTTCAAACGCGCGGCTTGGGGAGGAGTTTTATTCGTGTCCAACACAACAAAAATCGTTGTCGGAGCTGCGTTTGCGCTCAGCGCTCTGACCGGCGCGCATCTCTGGCTCAACAGCGCAGACAAGAGCGCAGGCAGCGGAAGCGCGCCCAACGCTGTTCAATCACCTAGGGTGGATCACGCCCCGCTGAAACCTGAATATCAAACGCCCCGCGCTCCCCAGGCGGAAGCGCGCAAGAAAGCCGAGAACGACCGCGCTGCGGTTGAGACAACAGAAAATGTGGGAACGAAAAACGCCGAACAACTTTGGGACTCTGCGAGGCTGGATGACACGGAGTACGTTCTGGATGTGGTAGCTGAACTGATGCGTGAAGAATGGGAGATACTGATCAAGACAACTCCAGCGGAGGAGCTGCAGCTGATCATTTGGGACTTTGTGGATCGGAAGATCGCAGAGAATCCGCAATACGCAGAACTGGACGCTGCCATGAAACGGATTTTGGACGAAGTTGGATTTTACGACAATCGTCTTTATCCGCAAGATATGCTGGTGCGGGCTGGAGTTTTGCCGGAGTCGGTACTATGGGATCCTGTGGAGCTGCCAAACGGCGAGACAGCGAAGCTATATGCTAATATGCAAATCGTTGTGAAATATCGCACAATGGGGAAAAAGACAGAAGAAGGTCTCCGGATGATAGCGGAAGCCGAGAAGAAAGAAATGAGCATCCTAGAGCGTCTCAGCGGAGGAGTTACAGAAGACGACATGGAACCGTTACTGAATGAGCTGGAAACAGTTCAAAAGCGGCTGGAAGCTCTTCGAGCGCCATTCTATTTCGATAAAGTAAAGATGATAAAAAAAGTCGTGAATTTCAAAGGGCCTGGCGCGCCGGTAGGAGAGCCTAAATTGAAGGTCGTTGTAATGAACTTGGGCTTGATTGAGCGCAAAGAGGAGTAATTCTCGATTTCGTTGGGCTTGGCGGCTCCGCCCACTTGACGCGCCTTCCCAAACGCTGGCATAATACGCTGTATGAAAAGCGCATTGAACCTGCCTCTCCGCATGCGCCGTATGCGCGCTTCGGACGCTCATCGGCGCATGATCCGCGAAACGCGCCTGTCGCCCGATCGGTTCATCTACCCGCTTTTTGCCGTTCATGGCGAGGGCGTCCGCCGACCCATCGAGTCGATGCCCGGCTGCGCGCAGCTCAGCCCCGACCTTCTCGTTGAGGAGGCGTCCGAGCTGGTCTCGCTCGGCATACCGGCGGCGCTGCTGTTCGGCGTTCCCGCGCGCAAAGACGCTGTTGGCTCCGAATCGCGCGACCCGCACGGCGCCGTCCAAGAAGCGCTCCGCGCGTTAAAAAGGGCATGCCCCTCGCTGCTGTTGATCGCGGACGTCTGCCTGTGCGCCTATACGGATCATGGGCATTGCGGCATGTTGAATGAGCATGGCTTTGTGGAGAACGACCCGACCGCCGCGCTTCTCGCCGAAACCGCTCTGTCGCATGCGCAGGCGGGCGCCGATATGGTCGCCCCTTCCGATATGATGGACGGGCGTGTCGGCGCGATCCGCTCGGCTCTGGACGCGGCGGAATACGCCCATCTTCCGATCATGTCCTATGCGGCGAAATACGCCTCCGCGTTTTACGGACCGTTCCGCGAGGCGGCTGACTCGGCGCCGCAGTTCGGCGACCGGCGCTCCTATCAGATGGATCCGCCGAACGTTCGAGAGGCGCTGCGCGAGATAGAGCTGGACATACAGGAGGGCGCGGACATTGCGATGGTGAAGCCGGCGATGCCGTATCTGGATGTGATACGGGCGGCGCGCGGGCGGTTTGAGACGCCGATTGCGGCGTATCAGGTGAGCGGCGAATATGCGATGATCAAGGCGGCGGCGCGTCTGGGCTGGCTGGATGAACAGGCGGCGGCGCTGGAGTCGCTGACAAGCATCGCGAGGGCGGGCGCCGATATGATCGTCACCTACTTTGCGAAAGACGCGGCGCGCCTGCTCTGAACGGAGCGGCGGCGAACGGGAATGGAGCCGCTTGCGTCTCGACTCCCGCAGCTGTACAATGCGAAAACAAACATCTTCAACCGAAACGGGCGAAGCCATGAACAGCGGCATGGACGCAAAAACGCAAGACTACCTGTTCGACCTGCAGGGGTATCTCATCTTAGAAAACGCCGTTGATGAGGCGCATCTTGCCGAGATCAATCAATGGGTTGACGACCATTGGGAGTATATTGAAACGCCGTGGGACGGCGACCCGGCGCATCGCCGCGGGCGGTGGATTGGGCATACGCAGACGCACACCTACAACATTGAAAACGGCGTCAACTTTCAAAATATCGTCGCCGCCGGCCCCGCCTTTGAGAAGCTCATTGACCATCCCGTGTGGACGGAGCCGGCGCGGCGGTATGTGAACCCTGTCAACGGCCTCTCCATTCACGAAAACTTTTTAAACGTGCGCGGCAAGGGCGGCTTTATCCATATCCACTGCGGCGGGCATGTGCCGCTCTCCTATCTCACCTTCCGCCAAGTGAACACGGGCGAATGGCTCGTTGGGCAGATCAACGTCCTGATTGCGCTGAACGACATCGGCCCTGGGGACGGCGCGCCCGTTCTGGTGCCGAGCAGCCACAAGTGCGCCGAGATTCATCCGCGCCTTGAGCATAACGGCAAGGGCATCGTCTATGACGGCGTCACGGGAAAGCCGGCGGGTACCGCCTTTGGCGTCAAGGAGATGTATCTAAAAGCGGGCGACGCGCTCTTCTTTACGGACGCGATCACGCACGGGTCGGCGGAGCGGCTTAATGACGGACACCGCCGCAGCGTCGTCATCCGTTATTCGCCGCGGTATGTGCGGGAGCGGTTCGGCTACACGATCCCGGCGGATGTGTTGGCGCAAATGACGCCGGAGCGGCGCAGCATTGTTCAGCCGAACGCGCCTCTTCGTCCGCCCGAATGAGCGTTGACAGCGGCGTTGCGGCTTCGTTTCAGCAAAAGCTGCTGGCGTGGTTTCAGCGGGAGAAGCGCGACCTGCCATGGCGCCGCGCGACCGATCCGTTCCACATCTTCGCGGCGGAGATCATGCTTCAGCAGACGCAGTCGGCGACGGCGGTCCCTTACTATGAGCGTTTTTTAAAACGTTTTCCGGACATACAGACTCTGGCGGAGTCGCCGCTGGACGAGGTGTACCAGCAATGGCAGGGGCTAGGGTATTACTCGCGGGCGCGCCGTCTGCATGACGCGGCGAAAATCATGATGGACAGGTTTGACGGGCAGGTTCCGGACACGGCGGAGGAGCTGATGTCGCTGCCGGGCGTCGGGCGTTATACGGCGGGCGCGGTGGCGAGTTCGGCGTATCAGGTCGCGGCGCCCGTGGTGGACGGGAACGTCATGCGCGTCTTGACGCGGGTCTTTCGCGTCAAGGGCAACCCGAAAACGGGGGCGGCGAATAAGCGCCTGTGGGAGATCGCCGAGGCGCTTGTGCCTGACGAAAACCCGAAGGATTTTAACGCGGCTCTCATGGAGCTCGGATCGCTTGTGTGTTCCCCTCGGAAGCCGAATTGCGGCGGTTGCCCAGTTTCGGCGCATTGCGGAGCGTTTGAGCATGGCGAGACGGACAGGTTCCCAGAGACTCCGCCGCGCTCGAAGACGACCGCCTTAACGCATGTGTCGGCGATGATTATGCGGGGGCGGCGTTTTTTGCTGACGCAGCGCCCTGACGGGGGACCCGGCGGTAAAATGTGGGCGGGTCTTTGGGAGCTGCCGCGCGTTGAGCGGGGCGAGGGCGAGACGGTGGAAGACGCGGCGGAGCGGGCGGGCTTGCAGGTGTGCGGCGTTCGCTCGCGGGCTGTCGGGTCGTTTGGATCGCTGCGCCACAGCGTGACGCGTTACCGCATCCATCTGCATGGCGTTCATGCCGAGTGGCTTGGAGGCGATCTGGAGCCGTTGGAATGCAAGTCGGCTGTATGGACGGACAGCGAGTCCTGGTCGGAGTATGCGCTTTCGTCTCCGCAGCGGCGTTTAATCGGGAAAGCGTTTGACAACCCTAGTCAAAATCTGTTATTCTCATGATGCGTTCACTCATCGGCGAGGAGCCTCCGCATGAATTACGATCCGAATTTTGATATGGACATGGGCGGCCCTGGGGAGGTCCCTGGCGGGAGCCTCGGCGGCAAGAAACCGAGCAGGTCCGGCCGCCGTCTCGATATTCGGCGCGTTCTGGTTTTTGCGGCTGCCGCAATTGTGATGGGCTGTTTCTGGCACAGCCTCCCAATGAAGCCGCTGCGGGTCTTTGTCGTGTTCCTGCATGAAGCGAGCCATGCGATCATGACCGTCGCGACGGGCGGGGAGGTCAAAGACATGGCGGTGCGATTCGAAGAGGGCGGACATGTTATAAGCATAGGCGGCTCGCGCTTCTGGACGCTGACAGCGGGCTACCTCGGCAGCCTCGCCTGGGGCATTCTGATCATGATGATCTCGTGCCGGACGAAACACAGCCGCCCGCTGGCGATGGCGATGGGCGTCGGCGCGGGGCTGATCACCATTTTTTATATGCGCAACGGCGCCGGTTTGGCGATCGGGCTGGGCGCGGCGCTCTTTTTCATACTCGGCTCTCTCTTTTTGATTGAAGGCGCCGTGGTATGGACGATGCGCATCATCGGCTTGGGAAGCTGCCTTTATGCGACGTACGACATCGCCTCCGATGTGCTGTTCCGCCCCAAACTGGAATCGGACGCTCATATGCTGGCTGAACATACGGGCTTCCCGCCCTTTTTGTCTACAACGAACCAGACGCTTTTTTGGGGGGTTGTGTGGATACTCATCAGCATTGTTGCGACGGCTCTGACGGTGTGGGCGGCCTCTGTCAAAACGGATGAGCCGGCGGAAGCGCAGCATGAGCCGCAGGATTTATACGACATGTACGGAGCTTAGTTGAGAGCGCCCATGCGGCGGTTTCTCTTCTTTCTGTTTCGGTGGATGAAGCGTCTTGCGGGCGGGCGTTACGGGCGGGGGTTCGGCAGCGCGCCGGCGGTCGGTCCGTTGTTTCAGCGCGCGTTTGCGATTCTGAAGCCGCGCGGCGTCGTCCTTACAAAATACCGCGGGATGCCGCTTTACGCAGACGCGGACGACCCCGCCCATGCCCCGCTCTTTCTCGGCGCGGAGTATAACGATCCTGAAATCGACGCGGCGCAAAAACGGCTCAAGCCCGGCATGACCGCCGTCGACATCGGCGCGAACATCGGCTGCTTTGCGTTGGCGATGGCGCGCGCGGTCGGTCCGTCGGGGCGCGTGTACGCCTTTGAGCCGATGCCGAAAAACCTTGAAACGCTGCGAAAAAACTGCGCGCTCAACAAGGCGGCGCATGTTGTCATCGAAGGAAAGGCGGTCGGCGACCGGAGCGGAACGGCTCTGCTGTCTGTCGAGGAGGAAACGGGCGTCGCAGAGCCAATTGCGCGCCAAAAAAAGGCGCACGGCGAACATCAGACGGCGGAGGCGGAGATGGTCGCTTTAGACGGCTATTTTGGAGATTCCCCTCCCCGCGTCGACTTTGTCAAAATGGACATACAGGGCTTTGAAGCTGCGGCTCTGCGAGGAATGAAGCGGCTCCTAGAGGCGAATCCACAGATGGAAATGATCGTGGAGCTGGACCCCGAAAGGCTGACCGCCTGCGGCGAAGACCCGATGCGTTTCCTGCAGGAGCTGACGGGGCATGGCTTCTCGCTGTTTCATGTGTCGCATGCGCGGAAGGCGCGGGAGCGTTTGCGCCCCGTCTCGCCTGAGGAGGCGTTGTCGGCGTGCGCCGAGGAGGGGCGGCACATCAACCTATACTGCGCCCGTTGAGCGACTTGGCGCTAACATAGACATGCGGAGATAGGAAGGCGGGCGGTTTGACAGACAAGATACCGAAGCGCTGGCGTCCGTATGCGCTGTTGGCGGGCTTTGCGCTGCTTTATACGGCGATTCATCCGAACTGGTTTACGGCGATTCATTCGAACTGGAGCCTTTGCTGGGCGGGCTGGTTTGCGGCGGTTCCGCTGCTGTTGGCGCTGCGCCGGGCGGAAACTTGGCGGCGCGGATTCTGGTATGGATGGCTGGGCGGTTTCGTTGCGTTTTTAGGCGTCGTCGGCTGGCTTTACAAGGTGGGGATGTATTCGGCTGTCGGGCCGCGCTTCGGGTGGATCGTCGGCGCGTTTGGGGCTGCCCTGCTGGCGGCGTATCTTGGGCTGTATGTCGGGTTGTTCGGCGTCCTTCTTGTAAAGGCGGCGCCGCGAAGCCGTTACTTATATCCGCCCGCCGCCGCCTGCTTCTGGGCATTATGCGAGTGGCTGCGCAGCTGGATGTTGACAGGCTTTCCGTGGGCGACTCTGGGCGCGTCGCAATGGAATTGCTTGCCGGTTGCGCAGTTGGCGTCACTCGGCGGGGAGCCGCTCATCAGTTTTGTTTTAATGTATGTGAACGCGGCGGTTGCGCTTATCGTCATGGAGCGTCCCAAATGGACGCGCGGGCTGGCATGGTCGTCGCCGGCGCTGGCGTTGTGCGCGTTCGCGTTTCTATACGGCGCGGCGGCGCTCAACCAAAAACAGCCGACAGACAACGCCGTACGCTTCGCTGTCGTCCCAGGGAATATCCCCCAGGATGAACGCTGGCGGAGAAACGCTCTAAAGGAAAACTTTGAACATTATATGGAGCGGATGGAGAAGGCGGCGCAGTTGAAGCCGGACGCGGTCGTTCTGCCGGAGACATCCGTTCTGCTGCCTGCTCTGGATGACGCGCAGCGGGAGCGGTTTGAGCAGTTTCCAAAGACGCACGGCGTCGATCTGCTCTACGGCGCGCCGCGCCGCGATCCCGACACGCTCTCCTATTTTAACTCCGCTGTCGCGGTCGACCATGAGGAAGGACCGCGTCAGTTTTACAACAAGCAGCATCTTGTTCCGTTCGGAGAGTATATCCCGCTGCGCAGCCTTCTGCCCGGCTTTATCGTGGAGAAGGTGATCGGAATCGGCGATTACGCCTTCGGGGAACAGGCAAATCTGCTGGAGATCGCCGGAACGAAAGCGGGCGTTCCGATCTGTTTCGAGTCGGTGTTTTCAGAAATCAGCCGCGAATTTGTCCGCAACGGCGCCGACCTTCTGATTGTTCTGACGAACGACGGCTGGTACGACGGAACGCCGGCGATTCCTCAGCACAATGTCTGCTCCGTTTTTCGGGCAATTGAGACTCGGCGGTGGCTTGTGCGGGCGGCGAATCGCGGCGTTACATGCTTTATCGATCCGTATGGGCGGATTGTCGGCGATCGGGTGGAGGCGTCGGACCGAAACGGCGTCATCGCGGCAGAAGTATCGACTCGTACCGACCAAACATTGTATGTGCGATGGGGAAATTGGGTCTCTTTTTTGTCAATATTCGCTTCGTTGGCTCTCATTGCGGTTATGATTATACGCGGACGCAGAGAGGAGCGCGAAAAATGGCAAGCGAAGTCGCCGCAAAATTGAAAGCCTTGAAGGAGCGAGTTCTAGAGTTGCGAGACGGTCTTTAACATGGACGCGGCAGAGAGTGAGATTGCAGAGATAGAGGAGCGGTCGGAACGCGCCGATTTTTGGACAGACCGCGAAGCGGCTCAAAAGTCGCAGAGGCGTCTGGCGCAGCTGCGCAAGCCGGTTGAGGCATGGACGTCGCTGAACGGCGAGGTTGCGGACGCGCTCGATTTTGCGCTCATGGCGGAAGAGGAGAGCGACGCCGAAATCGAGGCGGAACTGACGGCGCAGCTGCCAGCCTTGACGCAGAAGGTTGAGAAGCAGGAGCTCGCCATGATGCTCCAAGGCGACCACGACGACAGGGACGCCATCCTCACAATCAACCCAGGCGCCGGCGGCACCGAGTCGCAGGACTGGGCGTCTATGCTGTTTCGAATGTATCTGCGCTGGTGCGACGCGCGCGGCTACGAGGCGGAGGCGCTGGACAGCCAGCCGGGCGACCAAGCGGGCATCAAGGGCGCGACGATCTCCGTGAAAGGTCCCTCCGCCTACGGCTATCTGCGCTCCGAATCGGGCATCCATCGTCTGGTGCGCATCTCCCCGTTCGATTCCAGCGGGCGCCGGCACACCTCCTTTGCGGCGGTTTATGTTACGCCCGACCTGGACGACTCCATTGAGGTTGAAATCGCCGAGAACGAGCTGCGCATCGACACGTTCCGATCCGGCGGCCCGGGCGGCCAGCACGCAAACATGACCGACTCGGCGGTGCGGATGACGCATCTTCCGACCGGCATTTTTGTTGTATGCAGGAATGAACGTTCGCAGCATAAGAACAGGGCGACGGCGCTGCGCGTTCTCAAATCGCGCCTGTTTGCGCATTATCAGGCGGAACAGGACGCCGAGCTGGCGAAGCAGCATGGCGAAAAAAGCGAGATCGCGTTCGGCAATCAGATACGCTCCTATGTGTTTCATCCCTACCGCATGGTGAAGGATCACCGCACGAACGCGGAGACGGGCAATCTGAACGCCGTGATGGACGGCGGCTTGGACATGTTCATCGAGTCGTATTTAAAGCAGTCGGCTGCCGGAGTTTAGGCTCTTTCTATGAAAAAGTCTTCATCTCAACCGAAACTGCAGCCTTGGGCAGTTCTGCGTTTTGCGCGCATGCAAAATGCGGCGGCGGACGGCGTTGATCTGCGTTTTGCGGACATGCGCCATGCGGATCTGCGGGGGGCGAATTTCGCCGGGGCAAATCTTTCTGGAGCCAATCTGTTTGGAGCGCGTTTGAACGGGGCGGACCTGTCGAACGCGGATCTGCGGCATGCGAATCTTCAAGAGGCGAATCTGGAGAGCGCGGCAATGGAAGGCGCCTTGACGGAGGGCGCTTTCTGCGACGAGTTCACCCAGCTGCCAAGCGGCATAGACGCCCAGTCGGCAAAGGCGGCAGTCGTCCGTTCCGAATGGAAGTTGGAGTAAGCCATGCGCAAATTCGATTCCACAGATAAAAAAGTAGAAACTGCCAGGGGCGTTTTGGCGTCTTTAAAAGACGCGCGTCTTAGAATGGATGAGACGGCGCGATTATAAAGGAGGTCGAACGCCAATGCCGCTTTATTTGAAAAGCAACGCGATGGAGAGATTGTGTTCCGCCGCGTGATTTGCTATACGATGTTGGTTGGGTGCTTCGTCGCCGCCGCTTGGATCGGTTTTACGTTAGCGGCCGCCGACGATTCAGAATATACGGCTGTAGGGGCTAGATCGCGCGGCGCCGGCTCTATCACGACGACGCTGCGCGGCGACCCAGCGAGTCTGTTCGGCAATCCTGCGCTCATCGCGGACGCCGAAAAAGCCGGTTTTCTTTTAGACGCGACGCAAGGCTCTCTTGCGGCGGCGCTTCCCGTCTCGGACGGGGGAGCCGTCAGCTTTGGGGTTGTGAATTTGGACGAGGTTGAGGGACAGGCTGTGCCTCTGGCTCCGCTGCGGATTGGAAAGTACCGCGCCTCACTGGGTTACGCCTATTCCTTAGGAAACGCGCAGGGCGGGATGACCGTCGACCGGTGGCGTTTGAGCGACGGCGCGTATTATACAGGTTTCAGCCTCGGCGCGCTCTTGGCGCCGTCGCCTTATGTGCAGTTCGGCGCCCAGACGATCTGGATGGATCCTGACGGATGGGCGCGGATAGGCGCGGACATTCGCCGCGGGGAGTCGTGGAACTGGCGCTACGGGGCGCTCATTCGTCCGGCGGACGATCTGCGTGTTCTCTTTGAGATGTCGCGCGGAACGGTCGCTTTTGGGATGGAAACGGATTGGCGGATGTTTTCGGCGCGGGCGGGCTGGCGCGGCGACTCGCGCCTCTCGGCGGGCGTCTCCGCAAATATGCCGCAGGGCGCCGCCGTCCATTACGCCTACGACTTCGAAAGTCAAACGCCGGGGCAAGGAGACCATTCGCTGTCGATCTCCATTCCGCTGGAAGGAACGATTCCGCCAGCCGTTCCGCCTCCGCCTCCGCCCAGACCTATGATCATCGTTGTGCCGGAGGGAGCCGAACCGCCGAAGCGGCTCATCCCTTCAGCGGTGGACCCGAAGCTAGACATACCGAAGGAGGCGCGTCATTCGCTGCGCGCGTTGATTGAAAGCCATTCGCGGAAGTACGGGATTGAGCCGGAGCTTCTGCTTGGGATTATCCATGCCGAGTCCAGCTTTGATCCAAACGCGATCTCCAAGTCAGGGGCGGTTGGATTGTTTCAGCTGATGCCTGGGGCGGCGCGCGATATGGGGATTCAGCTGCCTGAATCTGTCTTATTGGACCGCCAGCGCGATCCGCGTTTCGATCCGATGGTGAACGCGGACGCCGGGATTCGGTATTTTGCGCATCTGCTTCAACGGAAAGATTGGAACTACGCCCTGGCGATCGCCGCATACAACGCCGGGCCGGGGCGCGTCGCCTCCGACATACCGCTGCGGCCCGAAACGGAGCGGTATGTGAGCCGCGTCTTGAACTTTTATTTTCGATACGTCGGCAATGCGGAGGCGCTGGACGGCGCATGGAAGCGGATTGAGGCGATTCAGGCGGCGTATTATTAAGCCGCAGGCAGAAGCGGCATCCAGCGTTCTCCCAACTTAAAAGCCGACGTTCAGAATAGACTGACCCTAGCGCTTTAGTTGGGACATTCCGCCTGGCGAACGCGGACGGTTTCTGCGGCGCCTCTGGATTCCCGCTTGCGCGGGAATGACGGCCTGGTTGGCGGCGCCTTTTCCCATCAATAGAGCGATCATTCGTTCAAATGTCCCAACTTTACGCATGAGGTCGGA
>JAPPNK010000035.1 GCA_028818695.1 Candidatus Poribacteria bacterium | reverse complement strand
TGTTGAACCAATTTAAATCCGATTCTACCATCACCATCGCATGAGCGTACCACCGTCAGCATGCCTCTCTTGACGGCGCGCTGCGGTGTTGGTATTCTGAAGCGCGCTGAAAAGAGTTGGACAGCGCATGAATGGACAGCGCGGGCATGCCGCAAGAGTTCGAACCAATTCGATGATCGATACCGCCGGGTTCAACCAGAAAGGTCGACGAATAACAATGAAGGAGCATGAGATGAACATGAGGCAGCGGCTTTTGCACATCGCCCTTGGGGGCGCGCTCGTCTTGTCGGGAGTCGCCCTGCGCGCCTGGACAGAACCCGATCCCGCGCCTCCTAAGGATGCGGACGTCGTTCTGGCGGACGAGATCAAAACAAAGCGGTTGATCATTGTTGATTCCAACGGAGACCCTGCAGTCGTCCTGAAGGCAGACAACCGAGGCGGCGCCCACCACCGACAGGGCATTATCGAAGCCCGTCGATTGGCAATTGTCGATTCCAAAGGCGACCCTTTCATCGTCTTGGAGGCGGACGACCTAGGGGGCGCCCACTACCGCCAGGGTAAAATCGAAGCCGATCGGCTGCATATTGTCGACAGCAATGGAGACCCTCTTATCGTCCTCGCAGGAAACGAAACAGGCGGCGTAATGGGCATTTCAAGACAGCAATACAAGAAGAAGCCAACATTGGCTGTCCTTCTGAGCGTCGATGAACGGTTAAACGGGTATGTGAGCGTTTTGAATTCAAAAAAGAAATTTGCCGCCGAACTGGGCGTCAAAGAAGACGGGTCAGGCTCCCTCGAAATGTCTGATGGAAAATGAACGAACAGCAACGAAGACGCATGAAATGAACAACGACAAGCCGCTTTGCCATGAACAACCCAGAACCTGAACGCCGCGGAACGAACGCGCTCTTTCATCCGCCCATCCCTGAATACCCGACGCTTGCCGACTGGGAGCGTCGGCGCGAGCGTCTTGAAATGCGCATACGCGCCGCCGCAGGAATCTACCCTGAACCGCCCAAGACGCCGCTCAACCCGACCGTCACAGGCGAAACGCAGATCGACGGCGTCCGCATCCAGAACCTACGCCTGGAAACGGCGCCCGGCTTCTACTCTACAGGGAATCTGTACCTGCCGACGCGCCTTGAACAGCCCGCCCCCGCCGTCGCCTGTCCGCACGGACATGCCGCCACAGGGCGTTTTGAAGACACAGAGAAATTCTCCGTTGTCGCCCGCTGCGTTACGCTGGCGCGGCATGGCAATGTCGTCTTCTCATACGACATGGTCGGCGTCAACGACAGCATGCAAATCCCGCACCATTACAAGAGCGCCCGCGCCTATCTGTGGAGCGTCTCGCTGCTGGGGCTGCAGCTGTGGAACAGCGTCCGCGCCTTGGACTATCTCTCGTCGCTGGACGAGGTTGACAGCGGCAGGCTCGCATGCGTCGGCGCCTCCGGCGGAGGGACGCAAACGTTCCTGTTGACCGCCATCGACCGCCGGGTCAGCGTTTCGGCGCCTGTCGTCATGGTTTCCGCGAGCATGCAGGGCGGGTGCGTCTGCGAAAACGCGCCGCATCTGCGCCTCGACGCCAACAACGTCGAGATTGCCGCCATGGCAGCCCCCCGCCCGCTATTGATTGTCTCCGCCACAGGCGACTGGACAAGAACATCCCCCGACATTGAATACCCCGCGATACGGGAGATCTACAAGATTTACGGCGCCGAAGAGCGCGTCCATCACGTCCAGGTGGACGCGGGGCATAACTTCAACCGCGAAAGCCGACAAGCCGTCTATGAATGGTTTGGCAGATGGCTCCACGGCGAGGACGATCCCGACAGGTGGATCGAAACGCCGTATGAGCTGCCGCCCGTCGAACAGCGGCGCGTCTTCCCGACCGGCCTGCCGGACGGAACCTTGACCGAAGAGGCGCTGATCGACCGCTTCATCGCCGAAAGCGCCGCACGCCCGGTCATGAACCGGCGCGTGCTGAATACCCTCTACGCATGCGCCTTGAATGTGTCGTTGCCGAGCGCGCCTTCCGCCGAGCAGGTTGACGCGCAATTTCACCCTGCAAAAAATGCGGACGCGCCGCTCCTGCTCATTGAAAAGAGCGGAAACGGAGCGCAGTACGATCCAGCGCCTTTTTTAGAGAAAGGATGCAGCGTTCTGTTCTTCAATGCGGACGTTGAGCCGACGCCCGACCGCCCGTCCCACGACCTGACCTTCAACCTGTCGGACGGCGCGCTGCGCGTTCAGAAGGTTTTGAACGCATGCGCCTACGCCCTGACATTATCGGAGCGGGTCTGCCTTGTTGGGGGGTTGTGGTCGGCGCTGGCGCTTCCGTATCTGGACGAGATCGAGTGCGCGTCGCTTCATCTGGAGGGCGTTGAGCGTACCGACCGGTTCTTTGAAGAGAACGCCTTCATACCGGGCATTCGGAAAGCGGGCGACCTTGCCGCGGCGGCTATTCTGCGCGCTCCGCATGCGCTGCGCCTTCACGGCATTAAAAATGCGGAGCCGTATGCGTCCGTCCTGCAGGCGTATGCGAACGCGGACGTCGCCGACCAGCTGACCGTCAGCCCGGAGCCAGCCTCCGCGGACGACATCTTGAGCTGCTTCGCATGAAAGGGGGCGTCATGAACGAATTGCGCGTCGGCGTCATCGGGGCGGGGCGAAACACGCGCTCCAAGCATCTTCCGGAGCTTCAAAAAATAGAAAACGTGCGCATCTGCGCCGTCTGCAACCGCAGCGAAGAGTCCGGTGCCAAAGTCGCCCGGCGGTTCAACATACCGGACGTCATGACCGACTGGCGCGCGCTCGTGGAACGCGCCGACCTGGACGCCGTCGTCATCGGCACATGGCCCTATATGCATGCGCCGATGACGATCGCCGCTCTTGAGGCGGGCAAGCATGTCCTGTGCGAAGCGCGCATGGCGATGGACCTGCCCGAAGCGAAGGCGATGCTAAACGCGCTGAACAAAACGGACCGCGTCGGACAGATTGTTCCGTCCCCGATGGCGCTGCGGACGCATCATGTTGTCCGAGAGCTTGTCCAAAGCGGGTTTTTAGGCGAAGCGCGGGAGCTGCATATCCGCTCGCTCACGTCGCAGACGCTCGACCCGACGGCGCCGATTCACTGGCGGCAGCGGCGCGACCTCTCCGGCATGAACATCATGAGCATGGGCATCCTGTATGAGATGACGGCGCGGTATTTTGGACATGCGCGGAACGTCATCGCGCGGGCAGCCCTGTGGACGCGCGAACGTCATGACCCTGAAACGAACGGGACGCGCCAGGTTGACGTCCCAGAGACGCTGCAGATACTGGCGGAGATGCGGTCGGGCGCGCTCGCTTCGTTCCTTGTCAGCTCCGTCGCGGCGCATGCAGGCTCGGCGTCGCTGGAGGCGTACGGCGGCAAGGGAACGCTGCGCATCGACATCGGCAATCAAAAAGCGTACGCCGGCGCGGCGGACGGCGAGATGCGCGAACTCGACATACCGCCTGAACGCGAAGGGCGTTGGCGCGTTGAACGCGATTTTGTCGACTCCATCCGCGAAGGCGCGCCGGTTGAACTCACCTCGTTTGAAGAGGGGGTTCGGTATATGGCGTTCACGCAGGCGGCGCGCCAATCCTTAGACGCGCAGGGAGAAGCCGCGAATGTTGAACCGCTCTAAACTTTCAACCAAAGCTCTCGTCTAACACACAGGAGGGCAACTATGCGCACATTGGAATCGATAGCGCAAGGTTTCCGCGCTGTTTTTCAAAACAAGCTGCGTTCTACCCTGACGCTGCTCGGCATCACGATCGGCATCGCCGCTGTGCTGGGGATGGTCTCCATCAGCGACGGGGCGCGGCAGATTATCATGGCGGACATTGAGCGCATCGGCGGCAACAACCAATTCATGATGTTCCGCAGCTCCCACATTGAACGAAACGGGCGCTGGATACGCAACAACAGCGACGAACATTTCGACTACGACGACGTTCTCGCCATTGAGCGCGAATGCCCGTCCGTTGAGCGCGTTATTCCGCGCATACCGCGCTGGCGCGGCGAGCGAATCAGCGCGGGCGGGGGATCTGCCGCCAGAGAGACGCGCGCCGGCTTCCAGGGCGTCACAACCGCTCTCCAAGAAGGCATGGAGTGGGACACGAGCATTGGGCGGTTCATTGACGAAACGGACGACATCGACTGGAACCGCATCGCCGTCGTCGGCTCCACCGTCGCGATAGAGCTGTTTGAAGACGCCGACCCGGTGGGCGCGCAGATCAAGGTGAACGGGCAGCCCTTCACCGTCGTCGGCGTGATGGAGGAACGCGGCAAGTCGATTCAGTACGGCTGGGACCTGGACAACACCGTCATGATGCCGCTCTCCACGGTACAGGCGCGTTACGAAGGCAACGACTCGATCCATATGATGACGATCCAGGCGGTCAGCTCCGATAAAATACCGCTGGCGATGGCTGAAGTGAGGCGCATCCTAGACCGCCGGCACAACGGCGAAGAGTTTTACCGCATGTGGGCGCCGGGGCTGGACAGCCTTGAATTTGTCACGACGCTGAGCAACCTGCTGCGCGTCGTTCTCGGCACTATCGCCGGCTTCTCGCTCTTCATCGGCGGCGTCGGCATCATGAACATCATGCTGGTCTCCGTCACGGAGCGCACCAAGGAGATCGGCTTGCGCAAGGCGCTCGGCGGACGCAAGCGGGACATTCTTCTTCAGTTTCTCATTGAAGCCGCGACATTGTGCTTCGTCGGCGGGATGGCGGGCGTCGCGCTCGGAATCTCGTTCGGCGTCGGCAGCGCCAAGATCATCTCCAACCCTGCCATCGGCGGATTCATCGGTCCGCTTCTCGGCTTCCAGGGCGACTGGGTTTCATGGCCCTTCAACGTCTCCACGCCATGGATCGTTCTGGCGATGGGCGTTTCGCTCGCCATCGGGGTTGTCTTTGGGCTGTGGCCGGCGTGGAAAGCGGCGAAGCTGGAACCGATCAACGCCCTTCGGCACTCGTGCGCATAACAACGAATTGGAGCCGCTGTGGACTTCTCGCCCAAACTGATGCTTGACATCGCGCTTTACGGGGTCGGAGGGCTGCTGGCGCTGCTCGCCCCGCTTCTGATCGGATACATTCTTTTCACGCGCGCGGGGCGCGAGTCGCTCCGAATGGGGCTGACAAACCTGCGGCTCACCCCCATGCGCACGCTTCTGACAGGGTTCGGAATCGTCGTCGGAGTCGGGGCGGTCGTCGCCGTCGCGTCGATGGGAGACGGCGCCAAAGAGATGGTCACCGAAGAGATCGCCCAGAGCGGCGGCGTCACCCTCATTGAAATCTACCGCGACGAGTGGGACTCGCGCGGCGGAAGCACCCTCACCTCCAGAACGCGCGGGAGACGGCGCGGCAGATACAGACGAAACCGCGCCAAACCGATCGACATCGTCGACTTCCGAAACTTGAGCGCCAACCTGACCGACATTCAGGGCATCTGCGGAGAAGACGACTATGGCAGAGGCTTTGAATTCCGAAACGCCGGCAGGGCAAAAGGCGGCCCGCTCATCGGCGCGACGCCCGACTATCCGAACGTTTACAACTGGAGCGTCAGGGAGGGGCGGTTCTTTGATCAGGACGATATTGACCAAGCCGCGAAGGTTGTCGTGTTAGGCTCCGCTGTCGCAACGGACCTCTACGGCGATATGAACCCTGTCGGGCTGGAGCTGGTCGCCCAGCGCACCTTCAGCTGGAGAGACGACGAGGAGCTGGAAGCGATACGGTTCACCGTCATCGGCGTCATGACGGAAAAGGGGGCGACCGCCGCAAACGAAAGCTGGGACGAGCGCGTCCTTGTGCCGCTCACCGCGTTCCATAAGCGCGTCAGCGGACATGACGAGATTGAGCGCATGCGCATCAAGGCGAACGCGATAGAAGATGTGCCGTATGTGATCGCGCAGGTGAAACAGATACTCTCCAAGCGGCATGACAACCCGGACGCCTTCACCTACTGGACGGCGACCGAAGAGATTGCGAACGCGGAGCGGCTCGGCATGATACTCAAGCTGCTCATGGGGGTTGTCGCGGCGATTGCGCTTGTGGTGGCGGGCATCGGCATTATGAACATCATGCTGGTTTCCGTCACGGAGCGGACGCAGGAGATCGGTTTGCGAAAAGCGCTCGGCGCAAAACGGCGCGACGTCCTGTTTCAGTTTCTGATCGAGACGAGCGTCTTGAGCCTTCTGGGCGGGGCGTTTGGAGCTGCGTTCGGGGTCGGTTTAGGGAAGGGCGCGGCGGCGGCGCTGCAGCAGTGGATCCTCTCGGAGGGTACGGTCTGGCCCTCCGCCGTCTCGACGACAGGCATCGTCATTGCAGTGAGCGTGGCGTTTGTGGTGGGCGTTGTGTCGGGAGTGTACCCGGCGCGCCGAGCCGCGCGGTTGACTCCTGTAGATGCGATTCGCGCCGACTAAACCGCCTGAGAAATGCGTCCTAGCTCTACAGTTGCTAGGATGCCTCTAGATTTCCGCGGGTCTGCCCCGCGCAGGCGGGGGACGGAAATGATGATCTTGGTATTCGGTTCAAATTGGGCGCATCGTCATTCCCGCGCAAGCGGGAATCCAGAGTCCAGCAGGCGAAGTCCGCTCTTTGCGGTAAGACGTTATTCAGATTTCCCTTACTCAAGGGATAAGCTCAGTGAACGCGCTGGACTTACCCTAGACATTGCATTATATTGGACGCATGAGCAAAATGGTCAAGGGAGCGATCATAAATCAACATCAGCTGAACTGGATGAACCGCGCGATGTGGACAGACGACAACCTAGACATCATGTGCGGCATGAACTCCGACAGCGCATAGCTGGTTGATAGACGCTGTTAGGATGCGGAGGCATCAGATTGACGAGTAAAGAGCGGTTGCAAAGCGGGATATACCTTCTGGAGCGTATTGACGCTTCTGGTCAGCGGCGCATTTATATCGGGCAGGCGATTGATCTGAAGCGGCGGCGGCGTCAATACGATAATCCGCCTGAACGCGATATGCGGCATATCATGCGGGCGATACGCAAGCATGGGCGAGCTACATTTAAATGGCGCGTCCTTGAGCACTGTGCTGCCGACATGCTAAATGAGCGGGAGCGGTATTGGATAACGAGATTCAACGCATGCCATGATCAGCGCCATTACAATCATACAGAAGGCGGCGATAGCGGCGGCGCGCTATCGGCTGCGGCGAAGGCTAAGGTGACAAATGCGCTGAAGGCGCGGTGGGCGAATCCAGATAATAGGGCAAAGCATAGAGCGTCTATGAAGGCTGCTTTGAATCGTCCTGATGTAAAGGCGCGGCGAGCGTTGACGGAGGCGCGTCCAGAAGTAAAGGCGCGGCGGAAGGCAGCACTGAATCGTCCAGAAGTAAAGGCGCGGCGGAAGGCAGCACTGAATCGTCCTGATGTAAAGGCGCGGCGAGCGTTGACGGAGGCGCGTCCAGAAGTAAAGGCGCGGCGGTCGAAGGCGGCGAAGGCTGCGCATGCCAAGCGGACGCCTGCAGAGAAGGCTAAGACAAAGGCTGCGCGGGCGTTGACGGAGGCGCGTCCAGAAGTAAAGGCTATGCGGTCGGCGTCGCAGAAAAGGGCGCAGAATCGTCCTGATGTAAGGACGGCGAAGTCGGCGCGCCTGAAGGCGCTATATGAGAATCCAGATGAGCGAGCGGCGCTGTCAGCAGCATGGACGCCTGATAAGCGGGCGGCGCAGTCGGCGCGCCTGAAGGCGGCGCATGCGCGTCGTAGGGTGCGTCGGCAGGTTGGCGATACTAAGAAGCAAAGGCGGTTGATATGATTAGACTACGAGACAAAGCCTTATTTAAGAAAACATAGCGCCTAATTATTGACGGGCGGCTGGAGCGCGGTATGAATCTGGAGGAGGCAGCAAATTCGGCGCGTTTAGATACAGGCAGGATAGCGCAGGTGGGCGTATGATTCCCGCTTACGCGGGATGACGATATTGATAGGCGGAGCCTTTTCCGCAGATAGAAGGCATCATCTATTCACATGCCCCTTTAAGGGCAGCGTCGGGAAAGCCGCCTTTCAACAGGGCTGAACAAGATTGGCAGGAGTAAACGCCGTGATCAACGAAACGCATATCCGCCAGTTCCAAGAGCGGGGCTATTTCATTTTGGAAAACGCCTTTGCCGAGGAGGAGCTGCGCCCCGTCGAGCGGGAGCTGGACAAGTATATCCACGAGGCGAACGAGCGGCTGCGCCAGTCCGGCGGCGGAGGCATCAGCCGCGCCGACGAGATCGTCTTCAACGCCTTTCTCGCCGAGAAGAGCGCTCTGCTGCGGCAATTCGTTTCCAGCTCCGCGTTTGTGAACCTCACCTCGCAGCTGATCGGTCCGAACGTCCGCCTCTACTGGAATCAGGCTGTTTACAAATACCCTGAAACCGAGAAAGAGTTCCCTTGGCATCAGGACAACGGCTACACCCCGCTCGACCCTGAGCAGTACTACACCTGCTGGATCTCCCTGAACGGCGCGTCGGTCGAGAACGGGTGCGTTTGGGTTCTGCCCGGCTCCCACAAGGGCGGGACGCGCCCGCACGAGAACAGCCCCATCGGGCGCGTCGGGTATCAAGGCGGCGATGAAGGCGTTCCTGTGGAGCTGCCGCGCGGGGGCATGGGCGTCTTCTCGTCGTTGACGCTCCACCGCAGCGGTCCGAACCTGACGGACGGGGTTCGGAAAGGGTATATCGTTCAGTATATTCCCGCGCATGCCCGCAGCGCGACCAGCGGCGCCGACTTCTCCGACCGCATCTGGATCGTCCAAGACGGCAGCCGTCCAGACGCTTAAACAGAACGGGCGCGGGAGCTAAGGCGCCGGCTGTTTGCGGCGTCTCTACAGACGACGGGTTTTGATTTTAGAGCCGTTTTGGAATGCGGAGGTTGTCTGGGAGCTTTCTGGATTCCCGCTTTCGCGGGAATGGCGGCGTCCGATTTGACAGAGCTTCGCATCTCATCGTTTGTAAAGAATGCTCTGTTTGTTCGGCTGTTGCCTTGCGCCTCTCATTGCTATACGATGCGGTGTTGTTCAGGCTGGCAAATGAAGGACCGCATATGAAAACTCAGCATTTCCGTTTCTCTCTCATTGCGTCGGCGGCGCTGTTGGCGTGCGCTCTAACCGCTTCGCAGGCTGGCGACGCCTACATCGTTCTTGAAGGACATGAATCTCCCGTGCCTTCTGTGGAGTACTCCCCCAACGGCAGGATGATCGCCACCGTCAGCCAGGATGAAACGGTCCGTCTTTGGGACGCGGTCGCCGGCAAGCTGATCATGACGCTCGAAGGGCATAGCGACGAGGTCTGGGGCGTCGCCTTTTCGCCGGACGGCAAGACGATCGCCAGCGTCGGCGACGACAAGGTCGCTCTGCTTTGGGACGTCCAGACCGGCGATCTGAAAATCAAAACGGAGGAGCTGGACGATCTCTTATGGGGCGTCGCCTTTTCGCCGGACGGATCAACGCTGGCGGTCAGCGTTGACAACGGAACGCTCATGACCTTTGACCCGAAAACGGGCGGTGTCCTGTCAAAAACGGAGGAAGCGCATGCCCGCGCAATCCCAATGCTGCGGTATTCGCCGAACGGTATGACCCTTGCCAGCGGATCGCTGGACGGGACGATCAAGCTCTGGGACGCGCAGACCGGCGGTCTCCAGCAGACCATAGAAGCGAGCAGCGAACCTGTTCAATCGATCGCCTTTTCGTCCGACGGCGCATACATCGCCAGCGCCGACAACGAAGGTACCGTCAAGCTTTGGGACGCTCAAACCGGCGAGCTCAAAAGAACGCTGAACGGACAT
>JAPPNK010000034.1 GCA_028818695.1 Candidatus Poribacteria bacterium | reverse complement strand
CCATCAATAGAGCGATCATTCGTTCAAATGTCCCAACTTTACGCATGAGGTCGGAGAATGACCCGCGCGCTCAAAAGGAGGCGACATACCCAACCGCGGCTGGGCAACGGACCGCTCAGCTTGGCAACCGAGCGTTACTCCTGCGCGTCTTCTTCCGGCATATCCAGCGATTGAACGAAGGCCCCCAAACTCGCCAGCTCTTCGTTTGTGATGCCATCCTCCGCTAGAAGGGGCATATCGGTTCCTGGTTGGCCGAAGCGGGTTTTGTGCTGGAATTCCCAAGGGTTCTCATTGGCGATTACTTGCGGGAATTCATCATAGTCGGGATGAGCGCCCGGCTGCCCCGGTATTGCGTCAGACGGCTTGGTTAGCCCATCCGCGCCATGGCAGGATGTACACGACTGGTCGTAGATCAATTTACCGCCGTCGCCATCGGAGATAAACTTGCCCTCTTGGTCGATGATCAAAGCCGTATCGATCAAGCCTTCGAGAACGAACTTGGTCAGATCCCACAGGGCAGCGTCATCCAATCCGAGAGAGCCGTATTCATGATCGTTCTTGAGCAGATTAAAAATTTCTTGGGGCGCTTTCGCGGTCCCTAGGATGCCGGGAAATCCTGTTCGGTGACTGCCAGCCCCGTAAACCCCGTCCAGCCCCTTGTAATCCCAGCCATGGCACTCCTTGCACCGGAATGTATCGCCGCCAGAGCGACTGTTGGACGTTTGGTCGGGACGTTGCGACCACAGCGGGTGGTCCCCGTCCGGCTCGCTGACGTCTGCAACCGTCCACCACTTGTCGTACATGGCGCCGCCCCTTACGAGATCCGCCTGTTCGAACGCCGTGGGCGGCGTTGGTTCAATAGGATTGTTGCCGCAACCGATCATCAGGAACGACGCGACGAACAACGTTATAACAAAGGGCGGTTTTTTCACGTTTTACTTCTCCCCTTACTTGTAATATAATGGTGAACGACATCAGCGGGAATGTCAAATCAGAATGACCCGCACACTCAAAGGAGGGCAACATGAAACGCATGATGCAAATAAACGCTGTTGTTTTGATCGGATCGCTCGCGGCGTTCACAGCGGCGCTGGCGGAACTGGAAGGGGCATGGCTGTTCGATTCGGTCGAGGACGGCCTCGTTGAGGACATCTCCGGAAAAGGGAGAGACGCTCTCCTCGGCGACGGAGCTACAATCGCAGGGTCCGGCCCGTTTGGAAGCCTCATGGCGTTGGACGGCTCCGCCACTGCCGGCGCGACCATCACAGGCTATAAGGGCGTCGGCGGAGGGGACGCCCGCACGATCATTTTTTGGTGGAAAGGCGACGCCGTGATCGAACATTCATGGGTCAAATGGGGGCAGAATGCAACCGGAACGAAGTACTACATCCGCGCGCACCGAACCGCGCCGGAATGCTACCTGCGCATTGAAACCTCCGGCGGACAGCATTACGGTACAACAAACGTGTGCGACGGAGAATGGCATCATCTCGCTGTCGTTTACCCTGAAGGCGGCAACGGCGTCAAAGACCACCTGCTCTATGTGGACGGCGTCGAAGAGGCGGAGACGGCCGGCAACCCCGTCGCCGTCGACACGGACAACGCTGTTCAGGATGTCGCCATTGGACATAAGCTGCTCCACCATGTGAACGCGAACGGAAGCATGGACGAGGTCGCGATCTACAGCTCGGAGCTGAGCGCCGGCGAGATCAACGACATCATGGACGGCGGACTTCGGGGCTTCCTGTCGGTGAACCCTGAGGGAAAGGCTGCCGCCGTCTGGGGTCGGCTCAAAGCGGAGACCCGCTAATCTCCGCCGTATAAACGCGAAAAGTAGGCGTGGTGGCCCGAATGGTCGGGCCACCCGCGCCAAAACGACGCATCCTGCGGAAACGGCTTCTGTCCGTCCGAACGCAGCCACTCCGCCAACGTCTCATCCAATCCCCGCCGCGCAATCTCCTCAATGGCCGCCTCGCGCAGATCTGCCGCGATGTCCGCATGCGCTTGCGTTTCATTTTCAACGGAGCCGATGCGCCCAAGTACGCTTTTCTCTGGACGCGCGGCGACCTGCAAGCGCCGCTCCCCATCAAAGGCGGTGAAGAGCGTCCCGTTTTGCCGGCGCTGCCACTGGTTCGCCGCCCCGCCAGCCAGCGCGATCTTTCGCTGCCCCGAACCGCTCTGCGCCGCTTCCAAAATGTTATGGCTGTCCAGATCCGCCTCAAGAGGAATCCCCGCTAGACCAAGAACCGTCGCAAACAGGTCTTGCGGTTGAACTATGACGCTGGAGCGTCCCGACCCGCCTCCCGGCGCCTTCACGATAAGCGGCACATGCGCCTCGGCGTCTGTCACGGGCGAGCGTTTGCCGAAGAAGCCGCGCTCTCCTAGGTTTGTGCCATGATCCGCCGTTAAAATAACGGCTGTAGTCTCATCCAAGCCGGTTTCTTCCAGCGCGGTCAAGAATTTGCCGAAGCAATGGTCGACCCAAGCCGTTTTTGCCTCATAAGCGGCTTTGACGCGCCGACGCCCCGCCTCGGACAGTTGAGAATTGTTCCGCGCCTGAAAGCTGCGCGGGTCGATGCGCCCGTCGTAGCCTGGCGTCTGGTCAAACATGCGCATGAATTCAGGCGGAGCGTCCCAAGGTTCATGCGGATCAAAGCAGTCGATCCATAGAAAGAAGTTGTCCCGCTCGGCGTTGTCGCGGAGGAATTGCGCCGACGCATTGAACAGCTGGGCGCAGTTCCAGTCGTCGAGGTCTTTTCGGGCGCGGTTCGCGCGCATATAGGTTCGCAGCCCTGGCGCAGGTTTCCATTCGCCGCCGACATCAAAAAGCGGGTCCCGCTTCCAGTTCGACAACATCGGCAAGCCGTCCGTAATCCATGGCCTGTCCACTTCAGCCCCGCGTATAAACGTCCACGCATGGAACGGCCAGTCGAAGTTATGGCCCCCGTTCACAAGATGCGGCGTGTCATGAATCAGCTGCGTCGCGTAGCCGTTGCGCCCAAGCGTTTCAGGAAACGTGAGCGCGTTGAACGGAAGCGGTTTCCACGGATGGAACGGTCCGCCGTATTCCCCGCGCATGGCGTCGTTCCGAAAAGGTATCGTCGGAAAGCTGGCGCTGTAAGCATTGTCAAACGCCCATGCGGAGGACGCAAGCCGATCCATATTGGGCGTATGCGCCCGCTCGTTTCCATTGACGCCGAGCGCGTCGTAGCGCAATGTATCGATCACGATCAAAACAATGTTCATGCCGGCTTTCCTTCATTTTTAATCAACGCCTGTCCTCCGCTGCGATTGCCGTCTCAATATGCGTCCATATCTGCGCTTCCACCGCGTCTTCATCCAGCGCGGCGTTAACAATCTTGACGCGGTCCGGTTCGCTTTCGGCAATGCGCAAATACGCCTCCCGCACGCGCCTGCGAAACGCGAGCGACTCCTCTTCAAAACGGGTCTTCCGCTCATCCCGCTCTTGAACGCGCCGCGCCGCCTTTTCAATATCCAGATCCAGCAGGAGCGTCAGGTCGGGAAGGCAGCCGTTCGCCGCAAACTTGTTCATGGAGTCGATGGCGGCAAGCGGCAAGCCATGCCCTCCATGCTGGTACGCGACCGTGGAATCTAAAAAGCGATCGCAAAGGACGACAGAGCCTTTTTTGAGCGCGGGAAGAATCGCCGCATGTACATGGTGCGCCCGCGCCGCTAAAAACAGAAACGTCTCGGCGCGCGGGTTCAGGTCGCTCAGGTTCAGAACGATCTGCCGCGCCGCCTCTCCGACAGCGCTTCCGCCCGGTTCCCGCGTCTCCACAACATCAAACCCCATCGCCCGAAGACGCCGGGCGGCGCGCCCCTGCTGCGTCGTCTTCCCTGTTCCGTCAAGACCCTCAAAGACAATGAAACGTCCCGCCCAGCGGGGCATCTATTCAGGCGGGCTGTACGAGGCGTTGATCCATGCGCGTTCATTCCCGCTGCGGACCGCCGCATGGATAAAGTGAACCCCGCGGGCGCCGTCCTGAACCGTCGGAAAGTCCGCGTCAAATTCGCCCGGCTCCTCGCCCGCAATCTTCGCCGCCATCGTCCGCCCGGCGTTCACATAGATGTTCGCAAACGCCTCAATGAACGCCTCCGGATGCCCGAACGGAATGCGCGAATTATGCTGCGCAATCTCCGACAGATAGTCGTTCCCGCGTTTATGCGTCTTCTCCGGTCCGTCCGGATATTTGACATACAGATAATTCGGGTTTTCCTGATGCCATTCCAGCGACGCTTTTGTGCCATAGACGCGGATGCGCAGGTTGTTCTCTTCGCCGATGGAGATCTGCGAAGCGTAAAGAATGCCGCGCGCCCCGCCTTTGTAGTGGATGAGCAGATTTCCGTCGTCCTCAAGCAGGCGCCCGCTGACAAAGGTGGTCATGTCGGCGATCAGCTCTTCGATTTCAAGCTCCGTGATGTACGAGACGAGATTTTCACAGTGAGAGCCGATGTCGCCGATGCATGAGGAGACGCCCGCTTGTTTCGGGTCGGTGCGCCAGACAGCCTGCTTGGCGCCTTCCGCTTCGAGCAGCGTCGCAAGCCATCCCTGCGGATATTCAACAACAACCTTGCGGATGTCGCCCAGCTCGCCGGCGCGCACGATCTCCCGCGCCTCTTTCACCATCGGATACCCGGTGTAGTTGTGCGTCACGGCGAAGACAGCGTCATGCGCCTTCACAAGCCGGCACAGCTCTTCCGCGTCTTCCAGCGTCGTCGTGAGGGGCTTGTCGCACACCACATGAAAGCCGGCTTCCAGAAAGGTCTTGGCAGGGTCAAAATGGACATGGTTGGGCGTTACGATGGAGACAAAGTCGATCCGCTCCCCTTCGGGCAGCGCAGCCTCCTTTTCAGCCATTTCGCGGTAGGAGCCGTACACCCGGTTTGCGTCCAGCATCAGCTCGGCGCCCTGCTCTGCCGATTTCGCAGGGTCTGATGAAAACGCGCCGGCGACCAGCTCTATCTCGCCGTCCAGAGCGGCGGCTTTGCGATGCACGGCGCCGATAAAGGCGCCAGGACCTCCGCCGACCATCCCATACCTTAGTTTGCGTCCAAGCGGCATTCTACACTCCTCATGCTTGACATGTATGACGCGCCCATTGTAGCGCGCTCATACGGCTGACGCAAGCAAAACGCAGGGAGCCCGCCCCGCGTCAACGCAGACGAAAAGCGGCAGCGTATAGAAGACTACGCGCGCTCCAAAATTTTCTTCAACGGAACATCCCGCTCATGCGGCAGATAGAAGCTGAGCGGCTCCGTCACGACGCCGAACAGCTGCTTCTGAACGTCGTTGCTCCGATCCAGCATCTCCTCCGGCATGACGATGTAATCCATCGGCTTCACCCACCGGTAAGCGTATCCGATGAAGATGGTCTTGCGCGGTTTCCCTGAATAATTGTGTCCAGCCCCATGGTAAGTGCGCTGTTCAAAGAAGAAGGCGGTACCCGGCTTGTAGTTCATGGAGATCAGACCGCGCGCGCTGCCCGTTTTGGGGTCGATGGAGGGGCGGCCGAGATAGCGGTTGCTTCCCGGAACGAGCGCCGTCGCGCCGGAGGCGGGATCCGTCTGGTCGCTGATGATGTAGCCGATCTTGAACATCATGCGGTGGTGCGGCTCCGGCAGCTCCTGATAGGAACGTCCGCCGTCCCGATGCAGCCCGACGCGGGTCGCCCGATCCGGCTTCGGTTTGGACGGCAGCACCAGCAGATGCGAGGTGAGAAGATGAATGTTCCAGTTCAGGATGCCCATCGCTTTCGGGAAGGTTTTCGGCCAGTCGATCAGCTGCAGGAAAGCGTCATGGTGGGTGACGCAGTTGCGCAGGTTGAGCCGCCCGTCCCCGTCCAGCCCGCCAAGCTCCTTTTGGCGCGCGTAAACCTCGTCAATCGCTTCTTCCAGCTCCGCCACCACCTCCGGCGGCAGCGCATTCTCGACGACGAAGCACCCGTCTTCATCCATCGCCCTTTTCTGTTCGGGCGACAAAAAATCGTATCGGGAAACGTCCGTTTCGTTTGGTTTCATGTTCGTCTCCTGTTCTCAACAGCGTTCTACATGCTTTATAGCGCTAAATCGAGTATGCTGTCAACGGTAAGCGGTCTTTGGCAGTCTCTACAGGCGATGACATTCATTTTTACGCGACGGCACGCCGATCCAGACCGTCATTATCAGGAAGGAGCATGAACATAACGCGCATTCGTAAAACTCTCGCTTTGTTCTTCTTTGGCATGTCCGTACAGATCAAGCCGTTCTTAGACTGAGAAGATGAGTTTGTTCCTAGAAGGAGTGTTGCAAGCGTCAATAGCCCATTACAGCGATAAACAACAGGCGCAGTCTGTCGCAAAGGGCGTCACGAACGATCTGGAAGCGGCGCTGATCCAGGCGGCCGATCGTTCCAACTACGCGGTGGAAACAGACGGGTGGGAGAGCGAATGGAAAGGATCCCCAAAACAATGGCTGCGCCGCGGAATGGAGCTTTTAGGCGGGGGCGAAAGGACAGTTCCGTTTAGCCTCTTCGCGTCGCCGGATCAGCGCTATTCCGATCCGATCTTTGTTGACGAGCTCCAGGTACCCTATGAATGGTCGAAGGTGCGGCTGCCGCAATTCTTTTACGACCTGTGGCGGGAACCGATTGTCGAGAGCTTGCTGCTTGTGCGGTCTGCAGGCGTTTGGATAGAGCCGCTGGACAAATTGCCGCCGCCGGTCTCCATCTTTACGGCTCTGGACGACCTTTTTGAACGGGGAGCCTCCTTAAGAGGCGAAAACACGATCAACACATATTTTATGACAAAGAGATACAGGTAATTTCGCCAATCAGCTTCAACAGACCATAACCCTTACTCCAACGACAAGGACGGGAATGACGATCCGGTTGGCGAAGCCTCTTTCCCATCCATAAGGCTTTGTTCCTTCACCCGTCCCAACTTTAGGCATGAGGCCAGTAAGCGATCTTTCTAAGGAGAAAAATGTGAGCGCGCGCCCGAACCTTCTGATCATCCTTGCCGACGACCACGGATACGGCGACATCTCCGCCCATGACGGACCGCATCTCCAGACGCCGCATATCGACCGCATCGCAGAAAACGGCGTACGGCTGACGCAGTTTTACGCGAATTCGTCCGTCTGCTCCCCCAGCCGCGCCGCGCTCATGACGGGGCGGTACCCCGACCGCGTCGGCGTCCCAGGCGTCATCCGTACGCATCCCGAAAACAACTGGGGGTACTTTGATACGAACGCCGTCACGCTGCCGGACGCGCTCCATTCGGCGGGGTATGACACGGCGCATGTCGGAAAATGGCACCTCGGCTTGAACCCTGAAAACCATCCCTGCAGGCGCGGCTTTCTGCGGTTCAAGGGCTTCCTCGGCGACATGATGGACGATTACTACACCCATCTCCGCCACGGAAACAACTACATGCGCGACAACTTAGAAACCATCGACCCAAACGGACACGCAACCGACCTCTTCACCGACTGGGCGGTCGAGTATCTGCGCGGGCGGCAAGGCGCTAAGGACCCGTTCTTTTTATATCTGGCGTACAACGCCCCGCACACGCCTATTCAACCGCCGGAAGAGTGGGTTGAGCGAGTCCGAGAGCGGGAGCCGGAAGCTTCCGAGAAGCGCGTTCGATACGCCGCGCTGGTTGAACATATGGACGACCGCATCGGGCGGGTTCTGGATGTCCTAAAGGAAACGGGGCTGGCGGACAACACGCTTGTCGTCTATACCTCCGACAACGGAGGGCAGACGAACGTCGGCGCCGACAACGGACCGTTGCGCGGAGGGAAGGGCGATATGTACGAAGGCGGCGTGCGCGTTCCGACATGCGCCATGTGGCCGGACGCAATCCCAAGCGGCTGGGTCTCCGACGCGCCTGGAATGCTCATCGATCTGTTGCCGACCTTCTGCGATGCCGCCCAAGCCGGCATACCCGACAACATCGAAGGGCGACCGATGCTGTCCGCCTTGAAGGGCGGGACGGAAGATGAACCGCGCCAAGAGTTTCACTATGTGCGGAGAGAAGGAGACGGCAGATTTAGAGGCAACTGCCAGCGCGCCGTCCGCCAAGGCTCCATGAAGCTGCTCCAGAACAGCCCCTTCGAACCGCTGCAGATGTACGACCTGAGCGCGGACCCGTACGAAACGGACGACCTTGCGCCAAACGGCGGCGCGCGTTTCAACGAGCTCGGCAAGATGTTTCAGGTGGAAACGCAGCGGGCGGGCGGCGCAGCATGGCAAGCGAGTGTGGACAGGTGAACCTGCCGCCGACTCATTGCCAAGAATCCGCCCATTAAGGTTAGGCGTCTGGCGCCAAACAATTCAGGCTGAACCGCCGCCCGCTGTCGAACCACCGCGTCTCAACAACAAAGCCGGACGCCTCCGCCAGCGCGTCGATCTGTTGAAGCGTGAACTTATACGAGTTCTCGGTGTGGATCGTCTCCCCTTTCGCAAATTCCGTCTCCATCTCTGCCGCCTCAATCTGCACGCGCTGCGCTTTGAGGCTGACAAGATGCATCTCCATGCGCCCCTCCGCCGAATTATAGAAGGCGCGGTGAACGAATCGTTCCAGGTTGAAGTTTCCCCTCAGCTCTCGATTGATGCGCTCCAGCAGGTTCATGTTAAACTGCGCCGTGACGCCCGCCGCGTCGTCGTAAGCAGCCTCCAAAACCCCGCGGCTCTTGCGCAAATCGATCCCGACCAGCGCCCTGTCCCCGTTCGACATAGAGCCGCGCATCCGCCGCAAAAACGCCAGCGCCTCGTCTGGGTTCATATTGCCGATGTTGGAGCCGAGGAACAGGATCAACTTCGGACGGTCGGTCTCGGCGGCAAGCTGTTGGAAACCGACCGCGTACTCCCCCGTTACGGGCTGTATCTCTAGGCGCGGGTATTCATGTCGAAGGGCGGCGGAACTCTCCTCGAGAATAGCGGCGGAGATGTCGATCGGCACATACCGCAGGGCGCCATGTTGACGCAAAAACGCCTCGATGAGCAGCCTTGTTTTGACAGAGCTTCCGCTGCCAAGTTCCACCAACGCGACCGGCTCTCGAAACTGCGCGGCCGCCCTGTCCGCATAGCCGCGCAGTATTTCAAACTCGGCGCGCGTCAGATAGTACTCCGGCAGCCCGCATATCTCCTCAAAGAGGCGCGAGCCTTTGGCGTCGTAAAAGTAGCGCGGCGGGACCGTTTTGGGCTTCGACGTCAAACCTGCGCGCACATCCTCAATAAAGGCGGCGCGCAGGCTGTCAACAGGCGGCGTTCCGTTCTCCATATTTCAGCTCCTTAAGCGTCTTTGGCGAGGCGAAATCCCATGAACTGCCAGCGCAGATGCGGCGGGAAAAAGTTGCGGTAGGTGCGCCGTATATGGTTGCGCGAGGTCGCGCATGACCCGCCGCGAAGGGTGAACTGGTTGCACATGAATTTGCCGTTGTATTCGCCGAGGGCGCCGTTAACGGTTGTGTAGCCCGGATAGGGGCTGTAATGGCTGGATGTCCACTCCCAAATGTCGCCGAACATCTGCGTCAGCGCATGTCCGTTCTCAACCGCAGGAAGCGGATGCGCATGTCCGTCGTCCACAAACCGCCCCTCTATCGGAACGCCCTCGCCGGCGGCTTCCCATTCCGCTTCGGTCGGCAGACGGGAGCCGGACCAGCGCGCGTAAGCGTCCGCCTCAAAGTAACTCACATGACAGACCGGCTCCGACGGCTCCGCCTTCCGCAAACCTGAAAGGGTGTAAGTATGCCACTCCCCGTCCCGCTTGATCCAGTAAAGCGGAGCGCTCCAGCCCTCCTGCAGAACGGTCTTCCATCCGAGAGCGAGCCAGTGGTCGGGGCGTTCGTATCCGCCGTCCTCAATGAACTCAATGAACTCGCCGTTCGTTACGGGGCGGTTCGCCAGCTGATAGGCGTCTAGGAAAACGCGGTGCCGCGGACCTTCGTTGTCGAAGATGAACTCCCCGCCGTCCGTCCCAATCCAGCGGACGCCCTCCTCATACGGCGTCCAACGCAGCGGCGGAGCCTCCATGTCGGGAATCTTCCGCTCCTTGTAAACAGGATAGAGCGGGTTGTGCGACAGGGCGAATTTGATGTCGGTCAAAAGCAGCTCCTGGTGCTGCTGCTCATGATGAATGCCGAGTTCGACCACATCGGCTAATTCGCCCAGCTCCTCCTCGCCATGTTTGGAGAGAGTCTCGATGACGAGATCGTCCACATGCCGGCGGTACGCCATCACCTCTCGGACAGACGGGCGGGAGAGCCGCCCGCGCTCCGCCTGCGGAAACTGATCGCCGACCGCGTTGTAGTAGGAGTTGAAAAATTCGCGGTAGGCGGGATGAAACCCCTCATAGTCGGGGATTGTTGGTTCCAAAACAAACGTTTCAAAAAACCAGCTCACATGCGCAAGATGCCACTTTGTCGGACTGGCAAACCAGTCGATCTGGAGCGTCTGGTCTTCCGGGCTAAGCGGCTCCGCAAGCGCTTCCGTCAAGGCGCGCGCCGCTTGGTACCGCTCCAGCAAAGACTTCGGAGCGCCGCTCTGCTGCTCCGAAGTCTGCGCAACTCCGATATTACGTTCCATTCGCATTCTCTTTCGGTTGAGGTTGAATAATCAAGGGGACCATGTCCAGCCGGTTCCCAGTTTGAAGTAGGTCTGTTTTGTGCCGGCGTCTGGATTGTATCCGACGCCCAAAACAGCGGTCGCTTCCGTCTCTTCTCCCAAGGGGATGGAGTACGAAACGCTTGGGTGAACGTCCATCAAT
>JAPPNK010000015.1:134596-238288 GCA_028818695.1 Candidatus Poribacteria bacterium | reverse complement strand
CTGTTGAACCAATTTAAATCCGATTCTACCATCACCATCGCATGAGCGTACCACCCGCACCCGACTCTCCTTTCTACCCACCCGCTTTTCATGGTATGATTCCCATGTCTACAGGGCGGGGGAAATATGCGGTTAGCGTCTATCGATATCGGCTCCGACTCTATCCATACGCTGGTGGCAGAGGTGGGCGAGGACCTGGACATCCGCGTTTTAGACGCTGAAAAAGAGATGGCTCCCCTTGCCAAGTCGGTCGATAAATGGGGGAATCTCAAGAAGCTGGAGCTGGAAAACGGCTTAAAAGTTCTCGAAAGGGCAAAAACGCTTTGCGAACGGCGCCATGCTGAAAATATCCTCGCTGTCGCAACCAGCGCCGTCCGCGAGACGTCCGGCGGCGTTGAATTTGTCAGGCAGGCGCGTAAGAATCTCGGCTTGCCCATTCGCGTCCTGAGCCATCGCGACGAAGCGAGGCTGATCTATCTCGCCGTCCGAGAAAGCGTCCATGTTGAAAACGGGGCGTTTTTAGCCATCGATATCGGCGGCGGGAGCGTCAAACTGATCTGGGGCGATCGTCAAGAGATGCGGCGGTGGGAAACGGTCAAGCTGGGCGCTCTTCGCCTTGCCAACCAGTTTCCGCTCTCCAACCCGCCCAAGCGGAAGGAGATGGACGCTCTTCGGGAACACATCAGAGGCGAGCTGGACCAAGCCGCTCCGTTGAACGATCTGGAACGGGGCGACGCCATCGCCACTTCTGGAACGGCTTTGCAGCTTTTCCGACTCGCCTTAGACGAGAACGGAGAGGAGAACTCCGGTCCGCTGCATCAGAAACGATTCTCCGCTGAAGCGCTGCGGACCGTCTTCACCGATCTTTACACCACGAAGAAAAAGGAGCGCCGATCCCGCGGCAACCTTGAGGAGGCGCGCGTCGATACGATCATACCGGGGACGGTTCTGTTTGAGGAGCTGCTCAATCGGTTTGAGATTGAGGAGATCGCCGCCTGCTCCTTTGCGCTGCGCGAGGGCGTCCTGTACGACCATGTCGACCGGCGGCGCGAAGAGATTCAAGCGGCGCAGCAGCTTCCCGACGTCCGCCTGCGCAGCGTTCTTCAGCTCGCGCGCCGCTGCCAGTGGGACGAGGCGCATTGCCGACATGTGGCGGCGCTCTCGCTCGCTATTTTTGACGCTGTCGCGCCTTCGCTGAAATGGCACAAGAAAGAACGCGCCCTGCTTGAATACGCCGCCTATCTTCATGACATCGGCATGATCATCAACGCTTCAAGCCATCATCGGCACACGCAGTATATCATCGAAAACAGCGACCTGCTGGGGTTCACGCCGCAAGAAGCGCGCGCCTTAGGCAATGTCGCGCGTTACCACCGCGGCGCTCAGCCGAAGAAAAAACATGAGCTGTACGGCTCGCTCAGCAAAAAAGACCGCGCCTGCGTCGACCGTCTTTCCAGCGTTCTGCGCGTCGCCGAAGGGCTTGACAGGCTTCACCATGGCGCCGTCCGAGAGCTGCGGTGCGCGCTTGAAGAGGATCGGCTTTTGATCGAAGCGGTTCCGAACGGAGACGCCGTCTTTGAAACGACCGTCGGACAGGAACGTGCGGAGGCGCTGAGCAAAGTTCTCAAACGGCCTGTGAAAATCAAACTGGCGCGCGGCTAAGGTTCCCGGTGGCAAACTGCGCAAGAGCCGATGTTGATATGTCTGAAAATGGGTATGCTCTCTGCCGTGTAGATGTCCCCCGTCGCTTCGTCCACCGACACCTCAACGATGCGCTTGAGTTCCGCCTCAACCGCTTTTTTGCCGTCCCCTTTTTTGGGCAGCGCCGCGGCGCCTCCGACCGCCGTTTCAATGCGTCCGTTTGAGTCGATTCTGCGCACTCTGCCTTCTCGTCCGTTTCCATGCGCCACAAGCAGATTTCCGTCCGCGTCGAAGGCAAGCGAGACCGGATTTTCGATGGCGGCGTCGAGCGCGTCTCCTCCGTCGCCGTCGAAACCGCGCTTGCCGTTGCCCGCGTAGGTGCGTATGATTCCCTCGCTGTCAACAATTCGCACGCGGTGGTTCGCCGTGTCGGCGATAAACGCCTCCCCCTTTTCATTCAACGCGACCGCAGAGGGCCGGTTCAGACGCGCTCTAGAGGCAGGTCCGCCGTCGCCGCTGAATCCCTTGACCCCTTTCCCGTTGATGATGGACCCTGCAAAGAGTTCGGCGTCCGATTCTTCGGAGCTGCGCTTCCAGATTGCATGCGCAGTCGTCAACACGCCGTACTCCGAACCGTTTGAATCGCGGGCGTCGCGGTCTCCGCGCAGCGAGCCGTCCGACGTCGCCGTTTCAATGAGACCCGTGTCCGCCGAGACTCGCCGAATATGGTATTCGCCCCCGTCAAGATGCGGCGCGGAATGGCAGCTGAGACAGGCGGAACTTTCGGTCGATATGCACATCTCGGCGGAACGCTTCGGCGAAGAGGCGAGAAAAAAGGCGAGCAGAATCACAGTGAATACGCCGGAAATCGCAAACAGGACGCTGTAAAGACGCCGCCGGTTCAGCTTGTCAGAGTCTTTTGTCGGCATCGGTTTCCGTTAAAAGGCAGCTGTTAAGAGATTTCCGCCAGTATATGAGCTAACCCGTCCTCGTCGTTTGTCGGGGCGATTCGGCAATCAAGCTCAAACAGCCCAGGATGCGCATTCCCCATCGCAACAGGATAGCCGGCATACTCCAGCATTTCAAGGTCGTTCAGGTTGTCCCCAACCGCCATGATATTCTCAGGGCGGAGGTTGTTCTTCTCCGCGAGACGCTTCAAAGGAAGCGCCTTTGAGACGCTCGGATGCGCCGCGTCCACCTGCGAATACCCCCGCGAATGCTCCTGAATAACGCTAATCTGCCCGCCGAACCGCGCCCGCAAGGCGTCCGCCAGTCGATCGGCATGGTTAGGGGGGACGGTGACGACCACCTCCACGCTCGCGCCGACGAACTCCGCGCTCAAGTCCGAAACGACGCGCATATAATGCCGCCAGTACTCAAAATAGGCGCGGAGATAGTCGTACTCATATCCTTCTGAGTCGGCGTCGGTAGGCTCCTCGCAGTAGATGATCGAATCGCCCGCGTCGTTCACTTCGATAAACGCCCACGGAAAACCGCCCAATCTGCGCGCCTCCCCGCACACCTGACGGGTCGCCGCCTCATCCAACTCCTCCCTGTAAAGCGTCGAGCCGCCCAACGGACGAAGCGACGCCCCGTTGTTCGATGCGACCAGCAACGGCAGGTTCAGCTGTCGGCAGATGTCTGCCGCCGTCAAATACCGGCGCCCCGTAACCAAGACCAGCTGCACCCCAAGATCGTGCAGCCGGCGCATTTGAGCCAGCGTTGGATTCGAGATTTTTCCCGCGGAATTCAAGAGCGTTCCGTCAATGTCGATCCCGATCAGGCGGATGTCCTTCAACCGGCCGCCTCTTCCACCATTAAAGAGATCGCGTCAAACGACGGCTTCAACGCAGGATAGAGCGAGCGGTACGCCGAATATCCGCGCCTATACGCATCCCTGACATCTGGATTCGGCTCGGTTCTCGACTCGACGTTGATAAACGCTTCCGCCGCCTCTTCGCATGAGCCAAACACGCCGGATCCGACTCCCGCCAAGATCGCCGCGCCGAACGCCGGTCCCTCCGACTGCGCGATGGCTGTCACCTCCGCCTCGTAGATGTCCGCCTGCATTTGGCGCCAGAACGCGCTTTTTCCGCCGCCGCCTGTGGCGACGATCTCCGTCACTTCGACGCCCAAACCGCGTATGATCTCCAGCGAATCGCGCATGCCGTAGGTGATGCCCTCCATCGCCGCGCGGATGATTTCGCCCTTCCCGTGCCGAAGCGTCAAGCCGACAAACGCCGCCTTCGCGTTCGCGTCCGCATGGGGGGTTCGCTCGCCTGTCAAATACGGCAGGAAGAGCAGACCTTCGCTGCCGACAGGCGCCTCCGCCGCTTTTTGCGACATGATCTCATACACGTCCACGCCGCTCTTTTCAGCATCAGCCGCTTCTTCTTGGCAGAGGGCGTCGCGCAGCCAGCGAAACGCGCCGCCTGCCGACAGCATCACACCCATCGAATACCATCTGTCAGAAACCGCATGGCAGAACGTATGCGCCCGCATATCAGGGTCGACAAGCGGCTTGTCTGTATGCGCCAGGACGACGCCGGAAGTGCCGAGGCTCGCGGCAGCCTTGCCCTCAACGACGATGCCGTTGCCGACCGCGGCGCATGCGTTGTCGGCGCCTCCGCCTACAAAGGGCGTTCCTTCAGGAAGGCCTGTTTTTTCGGCGGTTTCGCTTGTCGCCCTGCCGCAAATTTCGGACGATTCATACGCGGGCGGCATCCACTCGACAGGTATCTGGAGCGCGTCCAGAACAGGCTTCGACCAGCGGCGCTCGCGCACATTGTAAAGCAGCGTTCCCGCCGCGTCCGACGCCTCCATCGCCAGCTCGCCTGTCAAGCGGTAGCGCACATAATCCTTCGGCAGAAGAATATGCCGCGCCCGTTCATATATTTCAGGCTCATGCCGGCGCACCCATAAAACTTTTGGCGCCGTGAAGCCTTCCAGCGCTGGGTTGCATGTCTCTTGAAACAACGTCTCGCGCCCGACGACCGACTCGATCTCGCGGCATTGCTCCGTGGTTCGGACATCGTTCCATAAGATCGCTGGACGCAGGACGCCGCCCGCTTCGTCCAGCAGGACAAGTCCATGCATCTGGCCGGAAAAACCGACGCCCTTGACGCGCCGCGCCGGCACATCCGCCTTGCGGAGCGCGTCGCGTATCGTGTTGAGCGCCGCCTGAACCCACCGCTCAGGGTCTTGCTCCGACCATTTCGGCTGCGGGTTTGAAAGCGGATACTCTTCAGTCGCGCTGGCAAGCTGACGCCCGCTGGAGTCCATCAGAATCGTTTTGGCGCCGGTCGTTCCGATGTCGACCCCGATCAAGCAGTCCATGTGGATCTCCTTAGCGCAGCGCTCGATTGGTCTCGCGTATCCGCTCGAACCGCTCGCCGAGGAGAGCCGAGGACGCCGAGATCGGCCGCTGCGATTGACCCAGATACTGCCAAACGGCGCGCAAGATCGCATGCTGCGTCTCGCGGACGCTCTCTCGGATCGCATAGGTGTCTGCGGCGGAGTAGTTCGCCAGTATGGCAAACAGGGCGGCGCGGTCTTTTTGCCGAATGAGATAGCCGGAAAGGCAAACGGAACCCTTGATGAGACCCGTCTTCGCGACGACCGAAGCGCGCAGCGGTCCGTTCGAAAAGCGATTTTTGAGAGTGCCGGAGCGGCCGCTGACCGCCAGCGAGTCGACAAACGGGGCGCCCTCAGGGTGGGAACCCATCATGCGCAGCAGAGTCACCACTTCCCTTGGAGAGGCGCGGTTGCCGCTGTTGCGCTTGCGCGCCAAGCCTGAGCCGTCCATCTGCGTAAAGGTTGTCAACGGGGCGCCCAGGTTCGCCAGAACGTCTTGTACCGCCTGGGTTCCCCCCTCAAAACTGCCGTCGCCTCTCAATTCAGCGCCGAGAGTTTTCAGAAGATGCTCGGCGAGAAAGTTGTCGCTGTCCACGTTCGTTTTGACGACCGCCTCGCGCAGCGACAACGCCGACTCTTGAACATAAACCAGGTTCTGTACAGGCGGGGCAGCTTCGTTCGGATGCGCCTCGCGGGCGTTGGCGACCTGAATGCCGCGCTTCCGCAGACCGTGCTTCAAAAATGTCTTCGCAACGGACACCGGGTTATACGCCGCCGAATACACCGACGATTTTCCAATCTTCATGCGAACCATCCCGCGCGCGTACGGCAGACCGGACACCGGCGCGGAGTAACGCTTCCGCAGCTGATCTGCAGGCCAGTGCGGGTGCTGGTACACATCGTCAAAATAACGCGCGTCCACCACCATCTCTTGGAACGAGGTTTGACCGCGCTCGCGCAATTTCAGAGCCAACTCGTCCAAAAACTTATCGGGATACGAATAGCCGTCTATGATATGAAACGCAGCGTCGCCGCCGCCGACGATCCACAGCTCGTTTCCGTTCACGCGGGCTTCCGTTTTCCACCGAAACGACTTCGGCAGCCCCAAAATAGCCGCCGCGGTCGTGAACAGCTTCGTGTTAGAAGCAAGAACATACGGCGTATTGGGGCGGTAGGATAGAATTTCGGCTCCCCCCAATTCCTGAATATAGATGCCGAACTCCACCCCGCGCGATTCAACAGCGGCAACCTTCTGCGCCATTCCTTGAAGCGGAAAATCAGGCGACGCAGACATGCTCTTAGATGAGGCAAAAAGCGGCGAACAAAAGAGAACGGCAAGCGAAATAGTCGCATAACGGGCAAATTTCGAAGTGAACGGCATAAAACCCTCTCGTGTATGTTTGCCTTATCATACGTCATTCGACCGCCCAACGCTACATATTAATACGAACATGGGCTTTGAGCTGGGACGTCTCTGAACATGTGCGCGAGCGGTTTTGAGCCGCTTACGGCTTCCCTCGGGGGCAAAAATGACGGATTGACCGCTGAACGCTAGCGTCAATGCCCTAAGCCATGTCCGTTTAATTCGCCTGTTTTGACGGTTCCGTCGGTTATATGGAACAGGCCTGGGAAGCGGTCTTGCCAGCCTTCGTTCGCTTTAGGGCAGTACTGCCGCCCGTTGCCTTCAATCGCTGTCACGGTCTTGACGCGCGCCGCCAAACCCGCTGAATGCAAAAAAGACGCCCCTGGACAGGTCAAATCTTGAACCGCAAGAAACATCCCGAACTCAATCGCTGCCGCTCCAATCACAAGCGACTCGGACTGCCCCTTGCACGCCTTCAACGCGACGCCCGAATACCCCTGATCGCGCGCCAGAAGCAGCGTCTCGTAATCGGTCAACGACTCGTCAATCACAACAGGTTTGACAGCGGCGGCTTTTTCGACGCGGTTCTCTGGGTTTGCCCGCAGGTCGCGATCCGTCGGCTGCTCAATGTACGCCAAACGCTCAAACGCGCCGGCGCCGCTCTCCCGAACGCGGCTCAAAAACTCCAGCAGATATTCCACATTTTCGCACCGCTCATTGAAATCGGCAGAATACTGCCAATGCCCGTCCCGACATTCCGACGCGACGCGGTTCACATCCAGCAACCGCTGCGCGTCCCAATCGATATCGTCCCCGTTCAGCTTCACCTTCAAATGCCGCAGCCCGTCCGCTTGGATCCATTCCGCGAGCGTCTCCGGCAGCCCGTCCCCGACAGGCTCCGACACATCCGCATCCGTCAGAGGGTCTAGAGCGCCGACAAGATGGTAAAGCGGCATCGCGGGCTGGGGGCGGTCATGCACATAGGCGTCCAGATACTTGCCCTCAAACTGATCGTCCAGATAGCGGCTGAGATCATGCGAAGCGTAATCGCTGCCAAGGGCGTTGTAGCTGTTGACTCCGTTCGCCTTGCCAAAAACGTCATGAATCGCCGCATCGATGGGGCTGGTCGTCACAAGCATACACAGGTCGGGCATCGGCGTTTCCAGCTGCAGTTCGGTTGAAATCTGCGCCGCCAGCCGTTCAAACTCGGGGCGCAGCTCCTCCGAATGGTCTAGCGGATGGGCGAGCAGGTTCGATTCAGCCGCCGTCTTTGTTGCCTCCGCGGCGAGCCTTTTCATCGCCTCAAGGCTGGACGCAAACGGAACATGCCTCGGCGGAAACGCCCATACATTCCCCAACGGCATGGAGCCGAACCCCTCCGCCTCCTTGCCGTCCCGCGTCTGCGCCCGCAAGCGGACATTGAACAGGACGCAACGATCCGTCTTGACGCCCCCAAACTTCAACGGGGTACGGTAGGGATGCTCCTCAAAATCGTAGGACGCTTCTAAGATGCGAATGTCGGTAGGCTTGGACATCGGCAAGTCGCTCCGTTCTTTTGGTTAAATGCGGGTTCGCGCTTGAACGCAGCGCGGGATTAGAGATCAACCGCCTCGGACGCTCCCGAAGCAGCGGAACGGTAAAACGCTTCGGCGACCGCCACCGCATGCAGCCCATCCTCGCCCGTCACGGCGGGTGCGCCCCCGTTCAACGCCGCCTCGCAGAATTGACTCAACACAAGCGGGATTGCCCATGCGTTCTCAGGCGTCTCCAGCGGCTCCGATTCCCTGCCGCGAATGCGCGTCAACAGGTTGCGTTGAACGTCTGCGCAGACGCTCCCTTCTGAACCGACCAGCTCAAAGAAAGCCGCCCTGCCGTTGACACACTTTGCGATCTCAAACCCGACCGAAGCGCCGTTTTCCAGCCGAGCGGCTCCTCTCGCATACTCCTCAACCTCTTGACCAGGCGCGGCGCGCGTTTCTCCATACACATGTACAATGTCTTCGCCCGACAGGTAGCGAACCGTGTCAAAAAGATGCGGACCGATCTCTAAGACGGCGCCCCCGCCAGAGATCTCCTTGTCTAGATGCCATTCCTTCTGCGTCCGCTCATGGCGCATCGCCGCGTTCACGGCGTATAGATCGCCAACGCTCGAAAGCTGGCCGCGCAGCGCGCCGAGCAGCGGAGTGAAGCGCATCGTCTGCGCGACTCCCAGCAGGACGCCGTTCCGCTCCGCGGCTGCGATCATCCGCCGGCACTCCTCCGATGAGCGCGCCATCGGCTTCTCGCACAAGACATGCTTTCCGGCGTCTGCGGCTTGCTCGGTCAGCTCGGCGTGGGCATTTGGAGGCGCGGCGACAACGACCGCCTGAACCTGCTCATCCTCAAGAACGCCTTGAGAAGCAGCCGCAAAACGGCAGCCATGCTCCTCGGCAAACGCTTTCCCTAGCGACTGGTTGCGGCGGTGGACTGCGATCAGACGGCCGTTTGGGACATCCCCCTGAAGCAGATGATTTGCGTAGCGGGCGCCATGAACGCCCAGACCTAAGATGCCGACGCCGACCGGTTCTGCCATAGCCGTCCTTTCATTTTCGCAGCGCTTCAATCGGAATAGCCGCCTCGCGGGCGGACGGTTCCGACATTGCCTCTCCAGGAGACTTCACTGTGAACGAGACCGTTTTTTCCTTTTCGTCATTGGTTAAATGGAAGAGCGCGCTTTCCAGCTCGGCGGGCGAGCTGACCGCTTTTCCGTTCACCTCCGTTACAAGGTCCCCTTCTCGAATGCCTGCCTGATCAGCGGCACTGTCTTCCGTTACCTTCCCGATATACGCGCCGACGTCTCCTTCTAAAAAGTGGTAGTCCGCCGCCACATTAGGCCACATCTTTTTGACGCCTCGAAAACCGAGCTGCGCCGTCAACGGATAACGCGGCGCCTCGCGCCCAGCATGCTTCGCCGGCATCTCGCTCAGAATCACATCGATATCGATCTCCTCTCCGCCGCGCAGCGTCTTGAAACGCATCTTCTTTCCGACAGGGGACATGGCGATCATCCACTGAAATTGTTTCTGAAGCTCGTTTGGATCGGCGGCGTTCAGGGGTTTTGAATCGATAGCGAAGATGATGTCGTTGCGTTGAAAGCCTGCCTCGCCCGCAGGCGACTCTTTCACTACGTCCCAAACCAAAATGCCTTCTGGCTCGGTCCGATATTCAATGCCGAGCCAGCCGCGCACGATTCTGCCCCGCTCAATGAGCTGATCGCTGATGATCTGCGCGATGTTGCTCGGTATGGCAAAACCGAGACCGATATATTGATCGGAGCTTTGGCGGGTGCGTATCATGGTGTTGATCCCGACCACTTCGCCGCGCAGATTGAGCAGCGGGCCGCCGCTGTTGCCGACATTCATATAGGCGTCGGTCTGAATGAAATCCTGATAGCGAATGACCTTATCGTCTTCCGTTCGACGTCCGATCAGATTCTGCCGTCCTTTGGCGCTCACGATGCCGATGTTTGCTGAAAAATTGAGCTGAAGCGGATTGCCTAAACTGACTGCAAATTGGCCGACGCGGACCGAATCGGAATCGCCCAGCTTCAGCGACGGAAACTCATCGTCCCCCTCCATCGCCTCAATCTTCAATACGGCAATGTCCGTGTTCGGATCGGAACCGATCACGCGGGCGTTGCGGACATTCCCGTTCGTGAACCTCACCCGCGCCGTTCTGGAGCCGCTCACCACATGCTCATTTGTCAAAAGGTACCCCTCAGGACGAAAGATGAAGCCCGCGCCGGTGACAGGGATCGACTCAAACCCAAAACGAGACCGACTGCCGACGTTCGCATTGGCAGAAATCGATACCACTGCAGGCCGGCTCCGCTCCACCACATCGGCTAACGCTGTTTCAAACGACTCCGCGATGGAGATGTCTGTGGACGGTTGCTGCCCCGACTGACACTGACTGAAAACCAACACCAACGAGCCGCCCAGAAGCAGCGCCAACAGCAGATGAGACCTTTTCATGATTGTCCGCTCCAATCCTGCTTATTCTAACGTATCATACACCTGCTTTAGAGAGAGCGCAACTCAACCTTCTGACCTCATACCGAAAGTTGGGACCGTTGAACGACCAAAGCCTTATTCATGGGAAAAAGGCGTCGCCAACCAGGCCGTTCCCCGCTTCCGCGAGGACATGCATTCCCGCGCAAGCCATGTCCAGTGAAGCATGTCCTCGTGAAGCATGTCTCCGTGAAAACGGGGAACGGGAAACGGGAAGGGAATCTAGAGGCGCCGCAGAAGACGTCCGCGTTCGCATGTCGACATGTCTCAGCTCAAACGCCAATCCTAGTTTGACGCATGCGGCATCGCCTGTTTTCGAGTATCATGCCATGCGCATGGGGGCGGATAGGGTCCGGTGGCTCTACCGGTCTTCAAAACCGGATACGGGCGTTAGACGTCTGTGGTGGGTTCGACTCCCACCCGCTCCCGCCAAGCTTTACAGCTGGGAACGCCGCGCGCCGCCCTTACCCGGCTAAGATCCGATACGCCCAATACGCCGCCAAGACATGACGAAGCGGAAGCACAGGAATCCGCCAGCGAGGCAAAAAAATGTTCAACGCGTAACAGGCAGAATACGCTCCGCCGACCCAGATCGAATCGCGCCAAAACAGCCCTCCGATCAGAGCCAGCTCCCCGAACCGGTCCGCCGCCCAGTCCACATGCGGATTGTCTTCGTCGTTGCGGCGGGCGGCGACTCCGTCCGCCACGTCTAATAGGAGGCACGCAATCAACAAACCGAGCGCCCAGCCTAACCGTCCGCCCATGCATGCCCAGCCCGCCAAAAAGCAGCACCAAGCGCTGACGCGGGTTACCTCTTCAGCCGAAAACGGAAGCGGTCCGCCCCCTAGCGCTCGATCCGCAAGCTGTTTGCGAACGTCGGTCAACCTGCGAAGAAGAGCCACAGGGACAACCCCCCTATCAACGCCTCTTGCGCGATGCGCGTCGGCAAACTCTTGCCCATGTCGATGCCCGGCGCGGAGCGAATGCGCTTGAACGGCTCGCTGTATCCGTTGATGAAATCGCAAAACAGATGCGCCGACAAACACGCGATGAAAAGACAACCGAGCTGAAAATTGAACGGCATGACGCACAGCCCGACCGCCAGCCAAACCGCCGTTCCAAGCAGCTCATGCATGAAGGTGCGCGCATGGCGCATGCCTCCAACCTTGAGCTTCATTGTCCTTAGGAACAGCAGATGGTCTAAGTCGGGCAGGAGCGAAAAGCCGACCGCGTAGAGGTAGACGGGCTGAACTTCCGGAACTTCTTTAAAAAAAGAGGCGACGCCCAAGCCGACAGCAGCGTGCGTGAAGCTTGTCATGGAACCGCCTTTCGAGCCAAGCGCAAGCTTGCCATGCCGAGCGCCGCGCCTCCCACAATGTCAAGCGCATAATGGTAACGGGCGTACATCGCGCCGAAACACATCCCCGCGACGACGATCCAAGCGGCGGCTCCCGCCTTCCAGCCCCAGATGCGTCCGCACCAGACGGCGAAGACGACTCCCGTTGAGGTGTGCGAACTGGGCATGGCTCCGCCCTTGAGCGCGACTCCGCCGTACTGAATTTGGTTCAATAAATCGGTGACGAACCCGCCTCTCAGCTGCTGTTCCGAAACGTCCAACAGACCGGCGTCCACAAACGCCCAGCGCGGACCCCAGAGCGGCACGAGCGCAAAGACGATATAGGACGCGGCATACCCAAGCGAGACGGCGAAGACCGCCTCCTCAAACGCCTTATACTCTTTTCGGCGGGTTAACGCAACGCCAAGCGTCAGCATATACAGATAATAGCTGGCGTAAAATATAGAGGCAGTCTCTGTCAAGATCGAGGAGCCTCCTTTCGCCATCCAGAGCGTCGGTTGTCCGATTTGCCGCTCAATTGCGATGAAGGCGGCGTCCCAGGTTTCGCCGGGCGGATGGAACGCATGCAGCGTCCACTCGGACCAGCCGTAGCATATCCAGAATGTCAACACCGGCAGCCATAAAACCGACCAGCGGACAGATTCGCTTTTGAAACCGCCGCTCCGACCGCGCGCCAAGATGTAAGCGAAAGCGGCGATTGCGGTCAGATTTGCCGCAAAGACCCAGACGGGGATCTGTACATGGCGAATCGCCAACGCCGACAAAAAGGTATGGGCAATTAGATAGGCTAATGCCAGACGGATCCCCGCCATTCCAACCAACCTCGCTAAGGGGATGAAAAATGAACCGCGCTCTTCAGATTATGCGCATATGATAGAGCGCCGCGACAGGAATTCAAGCCGAGTTTCTGACCTCATGTCTAAACTTGGAACATCATCGAGAGAGAACCGCCAAAGTTCAGCTCTCCCGTCCGTTCACGCCGAGGAGAGGCCGCCGTCTATGGTTAAACAGGCGCCGTTGATGTAGGAGGCTTCGTCGCTGGACAGAAAAACAAGCGCGTTGGCGACCTCCGCCGGCGAGCCGAGACGGCCCAGCGGCACGCGCGCCTCAAAACGCTCGGCGCGCCCCTTCGGGTCGGGATGCTCTTCATGATTCGGCGTCCGCTCAAGCGCTCCAGGGCAGACCGCGTTGCAGCGAACGCCGTATCTGCCGTAATGGACGGCGACATGTCGGCTCAAACCGATCAAGCCATGCTTGCCGCTGAGATAGGCGGGGTTTGCTGAAAAGCCGCTCAAACCTGTGACGGAGGAGACGATTGCGACGGAGCCTCCGCTCCCCGATTCGACCATTTCATTTAAGACATGCTTGACCGTCAAAAAGACGCCGCGGTAATTGACGTTGTGCGTTCGGTCCCACGCTTCCGATTGGAGCGTATGGAGGTCGCGGTCTTCGAGATGGAGCTGAATGCCGGCGCTGGCGACAAGTATGTCGATGCCGCCGAACGCTTTGACGGCCGCTTCGACCGCATTTTTCACCTGCGCTTCGTCCGAGACATCCGCGAAGACGCCGAGAGCGGAGGGGCGCAGGCGCTTCGCTTTGCGCTCCACCTCGTCTGACGGGAGGCCGATGAGAGCGGCATGCGCCCCTTCCAAGACCATCTGCCGCGCCGTCTCCCATCCAATGCCGCTTCCCGCTCCTGTGATAAAGGCTCTTTTGCCTTTCAAACGCATCTTTGCGCCCCCTCGCGTTTTGATGTTATAGAGCGAGTTTAACATAGACTGCGCCCAATAGGGAACGGCGCCGATGAGAGAAAGCCGCAGAACGCGCTCAACCTTTCAGCGGACCGCTGCGTCTAAGACGGTTGAAAGCAAACAAAGCCGCCCAAACGCATGATCGCATGCGCATCGGAGCGGCGAAGAAACAAAATCAACGGAGGAAATGTTGAGAAGAGAAACACAACAAAGAGAAACGCGACGAGGAAACAGCCGGCGAGGTCCAAAACGACACGAACGGCGAGGACGACCAGGACTGGAACGCCGAAGAACAAGAAGCGGCGACCGCAGAGGTCCAAAACGACACGAACGGCGAGGACGACCAGGACTGGAACGCCGAAGAACAAGAAGCGGCGACCGCAGAGGACGCCCAGGACGCCGAAGCCATGCGCCCCGAGGTCCAAGAAACGTCGAGCGGCGCAGGACAAGAGAGAGCGCGCGCGGCAGGACGAGAGAACGCGGGCGGCAAGGACGCCCAGGCTTCGAACGCGGCAGGCGCGGCATGGAAGATGTGTCGCGCGCCGTTCAGCTGACCGACGGCGGATTTGAGCTCCGCATCACAACCGAGAACGAAGAGCGCGTCCCTGTCATCCAAGCGCATGCCGAAATGCGCCATGAGATGAGCAAAGGCAAGCCGCGTCTTGCCAAGTTGGCGGCGCGCGGCGGACGCCTGACGCCGACAGCGGCGCGGCTGTATCTCCAGCGGGCGAACATTGAGACTTCCGTTCAGCATACAGAGAACGGGACGAAGATTGTCCATACGGGTTCAACCGATGACGCGAAAGCGGCTCTGCGTTCTCTCGGCGCGTCAATCCAGTCCAGAATGAACCCTGAGGCTGAAGAGGCAAGCGAAGCCGAATAAACGCAGCTTCGGCTTCCTTCCATACCTGTTGAAGCATGCCCGCTCCAAGACGCTGGCGCGGGCTTATTCTTTAGCATTCCACATCGCAGCGCGCTCAAGAAAGACCGCCGGATTCTCTAGCCATTCTCCATAACCGATGTTGCCGCCGTCCGTCAAAAAATAGAGCCGTTCGTCTATGCAGGCGAGCAGGTCGGCGTCTTCCAGCGCGAGCGTAAACCCGCCGTATTCCACCTGATCGTCCAACGCCGTGACAACGAAGGCGCCGCCGGAGACATGGGAGGCGCCGCGGTTGCCGATTTCGCCGCGCGCGATGGCGTCAATGCTCCCGCCCGCCAGCGCTTCAAGCAATTCCGCGTCGCCGCTGAGATACACAACCTGCGGCATATGGTCGGCGGCGGGGATGATGAGCGCGCGCCCTTCCAGACTGGGCGACGCCTGAGCGGCGGTGATCATGTAATCGGCCGTCCCGTCAGCCTCAACCTCTCCGTTCGGCGTTGAGACGCGCGTTCCTTTGGTCAGGACGCCTTCGCTGTCCGCAATGCCGGTAAGTTGAAGCAGGCGCGCTTCGCCGGTGGTGGCGGACAATACGCCGACGCGCACATCGGAGGCGAGCGCTGCGTGCGCGGAGAGGCGGTCGGCGTCTTCGGCGCGGACTAAGAGCGATTGACGAAATGTAATATGCCCCGATGTGAACGCGATTTTCGGGACGCCGTTTTCATCGCGCGTCCTTGACTCCAGTATGGTGATTCCGCCGCCGATCAGGTCGTATTCAGGCTCGGCCGATTTAAGCCAGATGCCCGGCCATTCAGCGATGCCGCTGCGGATGAAGGTCGCGCCCAGGTCGTCCACCGCCTCAAGCGCGGTTAGCAGATCGGCTTCATACCCCGTATGCTCGTTGAAGCCGCCGGCGTTCGGATCGGCGTCGGCGCTGTAGCTGACGGGGGGAAAATCGGCGTAAAAGCCGACCTTGAGAACGCGCCCTGCTTCTACACATTCCGCGGCCGTTTTGTCGTCCTGCTCAAGCAGACCGTGCAGTTGACCGCAGCCCATAAAGATGAACGCCAGCGCCGCCATGAGGCATGCGCCGAAGCCTGTTCGCGTTCTGAAAACATCTAGGCGCTGAATGATCATTTTCCTTGTTGTTAAGAAACAGCGCGGCACCACGGCTCATTCGCGTTGCATCTTGGACGCGCGGCGATGTCGCGGCCTGAGCATTCATCCGTCTCATACGTTTCAAAATGCGCGTCCAATCGAGCGGTCAGCTGCGCCGCGATTTCCGCATACTCCGCCCTGTCGATTCGATTCTCCCGCTCGCGCGGATCGTTCTTGAGATCGTACAACTCATCCGGAAAATGTCCGTTCGGTCCAGGATAACGCCGTATGAGCTTGTATTCGTCTGTGCGTATCATGCGGGCGTTGCCGTATTCGCAGAATTGCGCGTCCCGCCACTCAACCGCTTCTCCCTTTAGCAGCGGCAAAAAGGAACGCCCAGGCGTATGAATCTCCTCCGGCGTCTCAAGGCTGGCGGCGTCCATCAGCGTCGGCAGCCAGTCGCACAGGTCGACCGATTCCGCGCGCCGCTGCGCCGCTTCAAACCCGTTGCGCCACATCGCGATATAAGGAATGCGTATCGATTCCTCGATGAAATTTTGCGGGACTGTGCCGTTCCCCTTGTTGAACATCCCATGATGCCCGTTCATATGTCCATGGTCGCCCGTATAGACGATCAAGGTGTCGTCCATTGCGTTTTGCACGTCCAGCTCGTCCAAGAGCCGACCGACCTGGTCGTCGATCATCGTGACGGAGGCGTAGTACTGCGCCAGCTCCTCGCGGTAAACATGTTCTGCCGGCCATACGCGCCGCCCGCGAATCCCATGGCATTCGGCGAAGGTCTCCTTCGGAATGTCGACAAACGCCGCGTTTCGGCGGTAATGGTCGACAAGCCGTTCGGGCTGGTCGCGGTGGGGACCGTGCGTGTTGACATACCCAACAAACAGGAAGAAGGGGCGGTCTTTAGGTCTGCCGCGCAGAAAGGCGGACGCCTCGTCGGTCAAGAGGGCGGATTGATGCCCTTTGCGCTGAATATGCTCTCCTTGATCGGAGAAGTTTTGGACGCCGAAATGAGGATACTGGGCGACCTGGTAGCTGAACCAGCGGTCGAATCCGCGCTTCGGCTCGGAGGAGCGGCCGCAGTGCCATTTGCCGACAAGACCGGTGTGGTAGCCGTCCGCTTGAAGCAGCTCGGCGACGTTCGTCTTGTTGTCGATGCCGTCATGTGTGAGCGCCTGCTCCGATTCTCGGAGCCAGTCATGAACGCCATGCTGGGACGGAAGCAGTCCTGTAAAGAAGCTGGCGCGGGCGGGGGAACAGACGGGGCAAGGGGTGAATCCGTTCTCCATGACAGCGCCGTTTGCGGCTAGATAATCGATGTTGGGGGCAGATATTTCGGAGTTGCCGTAGGTTGGCAATGCCCATTGGCCGTGGTCGTCTGTCAGGAAAACAAGTATGTTGGGTTTAGAAGAAGCCATTTTTCTCCCGCCTTTATGCTAAGCCGCGTAAAGACGATACACGATGCGGCGGCGCGTGTAAAGCTTGCCGCCCCGCGGTTCGTCATTTGCCTTTTGGTTTTCGGCAATCATCCTGTCAATCTTTCAATCCTATAATCCTAGTCCAGACAACGGCTAAGATTCCCGCTCCTCGTTCCCCGTTTTCAAGGGAGACATGGCTTGCGCGGGTACAATAGCAGGCGGCGCGGCGGCTTTTCCGCTGGTCATAGCAATTCTTGGCGACGGCGTCCCAACTTTAAGCCTTAAGGTCAGAACTGCCGCCTTGCCATAACGCCCGTTTGACGTTAAAATTGAACCGATCAAACCTTTGGAGCGCTGTATGCAAGTCGTCATGTTTTCAAAGCATCTTCAGGAGCTGTCTGTCGAAGAGGCGGGGCGCGCCGTCAAGGCGATCGGACTTGACGGGCTAGACCTGACCGTTCGGCCTGGCGGTCATCTGCAGCCCGACAATGTTCGAGAAACGCTGCCGAAAGCGGTTGAAGCGCTCAAAGCGGTCGGAGCCGAAGTACCCATGATCACCACCGCCGTCACGGACGACGACGAAACCGCCCAAAACACCTTTGCCGCCGCCCAAGAATGCGGCATACGGCATCTGAAGCTGGGGTACTGGAGCTACGGCGGATTTGGAAAGCTGGACGAAAACATGGCGAACGCGCGCGCCGCCATCGAACGCATTGCGCAACTCGCCGAAGAGCGCGGCGTAACGGCATGCCTCCACAACCACTCTGGGGCGCACTTGACCGCTTCGGGAAGCCTCGTCGCGCGCCTGCTGAAAGGGTTGAACCCGGACGCTGTCGGCGCCTACATCGACCCTGGACATTTGACGCTGGAAGGCGGGCTGTCCGGCTGGAAACTGGCGATGGACGAAATGAAAGACCGCATCCGCCTCGTCGCCGTCAAGGACTTTGGATGGTTTCGAGAAGAATCGAACGGAAATGCGCGCTGGCGCCAAAAACTGGTGCCGCTCAAAGAAGGCGTCGTACGTTGGAAGGAAGCGTTCGAATGCCTGCGCTCCATCTCGTTCGACGGCGTCGTCTCGTTCCACTCCGAATATCAGGGCTGGGGAAGCTGGAAAGACCTGAACACCGAAGAGGTTCTGCGCCAAACCAAAGAAGATTACGAGTATATGCGCCCAATCCTTAACCGTTAAATCCCGCGGAGAGAAGACGCATGGAGTTTCAAGAATTCCAACAGCTGCCGGAGGACGAGCTTTTTTCAAAGAAAGAGCCGGAGCCTGTCTCCCGAATCACGCCTGAGATGTCGCAGATGCCGGCGTCGCCGTTGTCGGACGGCATCAACGCCTACCATAAAGGGGACTACGCCGCCGCCGTTGAACAGTTTCAGACCGTCCTGGACGACAATGAATACGACGGCGAGAGCAAGATCAAGGCTGCTTACTGGAAAGCGGAAGCGCTGACGCAGCAGAATTACGCGCGCGAGAACGCTCAGCTGTTCTTGGAAGTGGCGGAAATGAGCGATAAGCATTGCCTCACAGCTGCCGCCAAACGGCGCGCCGAGGCGATCCAGCGCTACTTCGACATCGTCGACCCGCAGCCGCAAGAGGACGCCGAATGATCGACCTGCGCAGCGACACCGTCACGAAGCCGACCCCCGCCATGCGCGCCGCCATGGCGAACGCAAAAGTGGGCGACGACCATTATCGAGAAGACCCGACCGTCGCCGAGCTGGAACGGCGCGCCGCTGAAGCGATGGGAAAAGAAGCGGCGCTTTTCACCCCTAGCGGCACGATGGGAAACGCTCTCGCGCTCCTGACGCGCGGACGGCCGGGCGGCGCGATTCTCCTAGACAAAGAATGCCATATCTACGTCTATGAACAGGGCGGATACGCCGCCCTAGCAGGGATGAATCCGCTCCTGTGCGACTCGCCGAACGGCTGCCCTCCGACCGATTTTGTGCTGGAATACGGGAGGCGAACGGCTCTGCGTTATCCGCCCGCCAGCCTCATCTGCGTTGAAAACACGCATAACCGAAGAGGCGGGGCGGTCATCCCCCCGGACGATCTCGCCGAGCTGAAACGCGCCTCGGAACAGGTCAACCTCCCGATCCATATGGACGGGGCGCGCATCTTCAACGCCGCGGCGGCGCTGGACCTTCATGTACGCCAGCTGACGCAGTATGCGGATACGGTTCAGTTCTGCTTCTCAAAAGGACTGGGCGCGCCGGTCGGCTCGGCTCTCGCCGGCCCGTCGGGGTTTATTGAGCAGGCGCGGCGAAACCGCAGGCTTCTCGGCGGCGCCATGCGGCAGGCGGGAGTCATCGCCGCGGCAGCCCTCGTCGCTCTTGAAGAGATGCCGAAGCGGCTCCATGAAGACCATGCCAACGCGCGGCGCCTCGCAGAGCGGCTCCAAGCAATACCGGAGCTGCGTCTCAACCCTGACGACTTCCCAACAAACATCGTCATTGTTCATACGAAGCGCGTTGGAGCCTCCGCCCCAGAAGCTTCAGACGCTCTAAAACAGCGCGGCATACTGACCTCCATCTACGGACCTGCCATGCTCCGCTTCGTCTTTCACAACGACGTCTCAAACGAAAACGCTGCCTTCGCGGCCGACGCAGCGTATGCATACTTCGAAAAACTAGCGGCCGAACTGCGTTGAACGACGCGTTACGTTAAAAGGAGAGTCCCCATGTCCCGCGTTTGGCCGTTTTTGTCGCTGCTGCTGATCGTCCTTGCTTTCATCGTCGGTCTCATCGTCGGCTCGTCCGGAGAGAGCGAAGCTTCCGCCAACTACTACGAAAAAGCCGCGGAGCAGTACCAGCTCGCCCTCCAGGTTGACACCCCGCCCGCCGGCTCCGATGAACCTGAACGGTGGGAAAAAGCGATCGCGCTCTATCGATCCGTCTTCGACAATTATCCGGACAGCGAGTACGCGGACAACGCGCTCTTCGCCATCGCGTCCCGAATCGACTACAAGAAGCAGCCGGACATCGCGCTCACGTTGTATAGACGGCTCATCAACGACTATCCTGACAGCGAGCATGCGCCGCCGGCTCTGAACGCTGTCGGGGTTGCGCATTTTCACCGCGAGGACTACGACCGCGCGATGTATATGTTTGACCAGTTCCTTGAAGCGTATCCGACCAGCCCGCTGCGAAATGAGGCGATGCTGAACCGAGCCGTATGCCTCATGAAAAAAGGCAAGTTTGACGAATCCCGCGCGGAGCTGGAGAAGCTGGCAGACGCGGCAGACTTCGAGCATGCCGCCCAGTTTTATACAGCCATGGTTCATTATGAACAGCAGGCTTTTCCTGACGCGCGGAAGCATTTTGGGAACGTCATCGACTCTGGGAATCCTGATTTTGCCGCCGAAGCGCAGTTCAACATTGCGCAGTCCTACTTCAGCGAACGCGCGTATGAGGACGCAATCGCTTCCTATGAAGAGACGATCCAGAACTACCCCGATTCGGCGTCCGCTGTCGACAGCGCCTTTCAAATCGGTTGGTCGTACGAGCGGATAAAAGAGTATCAAGCCGCTGTCGACGCGCTCAAAACCGCCATTGAGGCGCATCCGAACAGCCGAAACACCCCCTCCGCCCAGGTTTTCATGGCGAAGATTCACAGCGAAGCGCTTGACCAGCCCGAAGAAGCGGTGGACGCTTACCGCGCCATCGTCAACGAAACGATACCGCTTGCCGCCGCCGAAACGGAAGACCGCGCCATCTACGACATTCGCCGAAACGCGCAGTATCAGATCGCTCATATCTTCGAAGAAGAGGGCGATTCGCGCGCCATCGAGGAATATAAAACGATGCTTGAAATGTTTCCGGAGCCGCACGCAGCTCCTGAACACAAGTCGAACGAGATTGACGAAACCTACATCCATGATTTGAGGCTAAAGCTGTCTGAATGAACAAATCGCTCGTCTTATGCAAGCCGGACGCCGTCCACAGAGGTCTTGTCGGAAAGATCATCGCGCGCTTTGAAGCAAAGGGGCTGAAGATCGCCGCCCTTAAAATGATGCGCCTGTCAACTTCAACCGCCGAGAAGCTTTACGCCGAACACAAAGGCAAGCCGTTCTACGATCTGCTCATGGAATTCATGGCGGAGCAGCCGATTGTTGCGATGATCGTTCAAGGCGCCGAGGCGCCAAGGCGCGTCCGCGTCATGCTGGGCGACACGATGCCCTGGAACGCGCAGCCAGGAACCATCCGCGGCGACTGGGGAAACCATCCGCGCCTGAACTTAGCGCACGCCTCCGACTCCGATGAATCGGCTGAGCGCGAGATACCGCTCTTCTTTGAGCCTTCGGAGATTCTTGACTACATGCGCTGCGACGAACCATGGCTCGACCAGGGCGACTGATACCGCTGCTCATAGCGGCGCTGTCCCTTTGCCCCTCTGCGGCTGAAGGCGCGCCCGACTCCATGCAGGATTTGACAGGCAGACGTTTCGTCCGCGCCTCCGTTGACCCGCCCGACCCGTATATCCGCCAACAGACGACCTACACGCTCCATTATTACTTTGAGAATTACCCCCCGACGACCGAAAATATCTCTTACTCCTTCCCCGCCTTTCCCGACTTTGAATCGCAAAACCTAGGCAGTTCCACCCGCGAAGTCATGGTAGACGGCAAGCCGTACTATGTGGAGGAGATCCGCGCCGCGCTGTTTCCTTTAACTGAAGGCGGCAAAAACATACCGCCGGCGCGCTTGATCTTGCCCTCCTACGCCGGGCGTCCCCCATATACCTTGGAAACGAAACCCGCAGCCGTGTCTGTTCGTCCATTGCCGAAGCCCGTTCCCGACGCTTTTTCAGGCGGAGTCGGCAACTTCAAGACGAGGATACGGTCCAGCCGAGACAGGTTGACGATGGGAGAAGCGGCGCGTCTCATCGTGACCGTAGAAGGCAGAGGCTATCTCAAAAGCCTCACAAACATTCCGACTCCCGCCGTTTCAAGCGGAAATATCCATGCGCCCAGCGTCGAGGATAAATGGGACGCGCCGCAACGCCTCCTCGGAGGTCGGCGCATCTTCGCCTATCCGTTCACGCCAAGCCAAGAGGGATATGTAGAGGTTGAGCTGCCCCCCGTCCATTTCTTTCTGCCGGACGAAGGGCGGTACGCCGCCTCGCCGCCCCAGAAGGTTGGGCTGACCGTCGAAGCGGCGGCCGCGGAGGCGGAAGAAGCCAAGAACGACAGCTGGCGGACAGGGCTGCTGTTGACGATACTTGGGGCGTGTCTTTTGGGCGTCGTTGGATGGGGCGCGGCGCGTCTCTACCGCGGCCGACCGGCGCCGGCGGCAGAGAATCCGCTCTTGGAGCGCATGCGCGCCCTTCAAACAGGCGGCGACGCGCAATTCTGCCAAGAGCTGGCGCGGCTCATACGCCGGTGCGCGTCAAGCGGAGGCGCCGCCCAAACGCTGCGGAGCAGCTCTTCGCCCGCCGCAAAGGAGCTGCTGGAGCTGCTGGAGGCGTGCGGCGCCGTTCAATTCGCCAAAGCGAGTCTATCGATAGAGCGGCAGCGGGAGATGAAGAAACGCGCGGTCTCCGTCGCCGCCGCTTACATCGCCGAAACGAAAGCGGACGGCAAATAGACGCGCGGATGCGGTGAGAAGGACAGCGCCAGCAAAGAAAACGTTGCGCCGCTCCTTGCGCTCGTGTATCATGCCTTTTAGAATTGCTGGCGATGAAAGAAAGGACGCCGACATGACGATCTGGACGCCGCAAGGCGCTGACACGAAACGATTCGCTCTTCGCTTGGTTCTGTTTACCGCCGCCCTTGCCGCAGTTGCAGTTGGTGGATGGTTTCTGTCCACTGCTGCGCACAGCGCCGCGCCGAATCCGAACAAATGCCAATGCATCCCTGAGAATGGTCTGGAATTCAAAACCTGGAAAGTTGGGCAAGCCCCCTTCGACTCGATGACTTTCATCACGAATGAAGAGACGAAGTGCGCTGTTTATGCAGAAGTCGGCTATATAGACGACACAGACGCCCATATCAGCCCGATACAGTATGAATGGGAAGCCGAGATGACGCACGGCTTCGAGTTTGAAGAGGAGGGATGGAGCATAGGGTGTTTCATTCTTTTCGCTGTCGCCGAGGGACCTAAGCATAGCTCCCAAGCCTGCCCTGGTAACGGCCGCGCCAACGCGCCGATGGGCATTGATCTCACGTACTCTGCCAAGTTTAAGTGTGAATCTGACTGTTCGCGCTGCTCTCAAAATTGTCCTTGGCGAGACAAATGCAAAACCTTGAGCTGTCCGCTTGAGCTGAAACAAGACCCGATAGACGAGATTCGGCAGGAGTATGTCGACCATGGGTTGACCGTTCCCGACCGAATGGAGTTTGTGGCAAAAGACTCTCTCTACGCGCCGTCCTCGGATCCGCCCAACTGGATGGTGGACAGAGGGATGCAGTTTTACCTCGAACACTGGGCGAAACACTGCACGTTTAAGATGAGAGAAAACCTGATGAAACTGCGGGGGATGAGCCGAGAGGAAGCGAACGAGTACGTCATCACGGCGGACAACCTGCCAATCAACAGCGGTTACCGGAACCCGGAGCATAACTGGGAGCATGTGAGGGCGCAAGGATATAACTCTGTTTGGCTAAGCCGGCATCAATTCGGCGACGCCCTAGATGTCAGTGCCGCCTACGTTGATATGAATGGCGATAAGAAGTACGGCAAGACTGCCGATAAAATAGAGATGGTGAAAGCCGCTAAAAAATCGCATGAGTTTCTGGGCGTAAAAGGTCATTCGTATTACAAAAGCCATGTTCATTCGGATTGGAGGCCTTAGAATGACGACCCGACGCCTCGCCACGGTCTTGGGTTGCGTTGCCATCGTCATTGTATTGGCGTTTGGATACGCGGCGCTCAAATACCGGGGCGCGCCCGCTCCGGAGCATAAGATCATTCAATCGCCTGTGATTCAGCCTACGGAATCCGCCGCGCCTGTTTCTGAAACGCCGCTTGCGCCGCCGGCAGACGCGCCGCCGGCGCATAAAGAGGCGGGAAGTTCCGACGCTGGAATTGACGAAGAGACACAACAAACTGCGCCTTTGGACCCAGAACGCGTCGCGGCGGCATGGGAGAAGGTGGAGCATATCCGCAACAATCTGGATCTCTACGGAACTTTTCATCCCGAAGCGGACGAGATAATTGATCAATTGCTCCCCCTTCCGCCGGAGGAGTTGGGTGTGGACGAGGCGGAGGCGCAGGAGATACTTGATCTGTTCGAGCGGCTGATCCCATTGAACGACCCGCGCGCCGCCGAACCGCTTGTGCGGTGGCAAACCGCGGGACCGGCGAACAGCGGCGCATGGGGGGACGCAATGATAGCATTGGGCGCGCCCTGCATTCCGTTCTTATTGGAGTATGCAGATCACGATTTGATGGGTACAGATGTGGCCATAGATTTGAAAAAGATCGTCAACCGCCATCCCGATTTGGACCCCGACATTGTGACCTATATCCTTGAGCCGCTGTTTGAAAAGCACAAACGCTGGTTCAAGCTTCGCCAGGAGTGGGGCATACTGCCGAATGGCATACTGGAACCCTGAACCCTCGGGATGCCTTAAACTATGACGACTCGCGCGCTCGCAATGATCATGTTGGCGGCTGGAGTCTGCGTTTTATTGGCATTTGGATACGCAGCTCTCAAATCCGGAAGCAAACCGGAGCCAGAGCCTGAAATCATCCAAACGCCGAAGGCGCAGCCCCCCACCCCCGAGCCGGAACCGTCAGCTCCCGTTCCCGAACCGCAGGGCGAGGCGGAGGCAAAGCCTTCAGTCGAGGCGAACGAAAGCGCGGACGCCCCAGACGTGAAGTTAGACTCCGACCGGACCGCCGCTGCTCGGAAAAAAGTGGAGCATATCCGCAACAACCTGCATCTCTACGGAACCTTCCATCCGGACGCCGACGCAATCATCGCGCAATTGATGCCGCCGCCCGACGGATTTTTGAACGCAAAGGCGGGTTTTACCGAGAGCGGCGAATTCATTCATGACGAGGAGGGGTCAGAACGGGTGATCGCGCTGTTCAAGCAGCTGATCCCGTTGAACGACCCTCGCTCCGCAGAACTGCTCGTACGATACAGCTACGAGTACGGAGCGAGAAGCGCCGCGTGGTCGCGCGCTCTGGTGGATTTGGGCGCGCCCAGCGTCCCGTTCTTATTGGAGCATGCGAATGACAAAGTCTGGGACGATTCTGTGGCCGTGCAGTTGAAAAGGATCGTCAACCGCCATCCCGATTTGGACACTGACATCGTGACCTATATCCTTGAGCCGCTGTTTGAAAAGAAAAAACGGTGGCTTCAGAAGACGGGTCTGCAGTGATCCCTCCTCGGGGCCTTAGAAATGATGATTCGCACACTTGCAGTGATTCTGTTGGCGGCAGGGATCTGTGTTTTGTTGGCGTTTGGATACGCGGTGCTCAAATCCGGAAGCAAACCGGAGCTGGAACCTGAAATCATCCAAACGCCGAAGGCGCAGCCTCCCTCCCCCGAGCCGGAACCGTCAGCTCCCGTTCCCGAACCGGAAGGAGAGGCGGAGGCAAAGCCGTCAGTCGAGGCTAACGAAAGCCCCGATGCCCCAGACGCGCAGTTGGACTCCGACCAGATCGCCGCTGCTTGGAAAAAAGTGGAGCATATCCGCAACAACCTGCATCTCTACGGGATATTCCACCCGGAAGCCGACGCGATTATCGCGCAATTGATGCCCCCGCCCGACGGGTTTTTAAACGCAAAGTCAGGATTTACCGAGAGCGGCGAATTCATCCATGACGAGGAAGCGTCCGAACAGGTGATCGCGCTGTTTGATCAGCTGATCCCGTTGAAAGACCCTCGCTCCGCCGAACTGCTGGCGCGATACCTATACGAGTACAGCTCGGGAGGTACCTCCTGGAGCCGCGCTCTGGTGGATTTGGGCGCGCCCAGCGTCCCGTTCTTATTGGAGCATGCAGATGACGAAGTGTGGGGCGATTCTGTGGCAGCGCTGTTGAAAAGGATTGTCAACCGCCATCCCGATTTGGACTCCGACATCGTGACCTATATCCTTTATCCGCTGTTTAAGAAGTACAAACGATAGCTCCGGACGAGTGAGCAGGAGGGGGCGCTGTAATCTTGATCCCTCCTCGGGAGGCGTTAGAGACGATTTCAGGCGCCGCCGGCCAGAAAGCGCACGTTGATTCTGAGCGCAATACCTGCTAGATTTATGCATGTCGATATTCGCCGGCGCCGATGGATAAACCGCCGACGGATGAAGTATGAACCGGCCCCTGAAAGGCCTGATGACGATGATGCAGATTATTGACTTCGACTGGGGCGCTTTCGCTCCAAGTCTCACGCTCCTAGCGGCCGCGCTGATCGTCTGCGCGCTGTCGATGGGACATTCGCAAGCGTCGGCGGTACGCGCCGCCTGGGCGTCTCTGATTGGCGTTGCCGCCGCGGCCGTTTTGACGCTCATGAGCGACGCGCCCGCGCTGTACTTCTCCTTCGGCGCCCAAGACGCCGACGGGAACCCGATCGCCCTCTTCTCCGTCGACAGCATGATGCGCTCCTTCATGCTCATCTGCCTTGTCTCAACCGCCCTCTGCATCCTGCTCTCCATCGGCTATCTGCGGCAGCGCGGCGCCCTGCGCCCCGAATTTTACGCGCTCACGCTTTTGTGCGCCCTCGGAATGACGATCATCGCCGGCAGCCAAGACCTCATACTCATCTTTATCGGCATTGAGCTCATGTCGCTGCCGCTCTACATCCTCGCCTGTTTTCAACGCGGGAGCGCGTCCAGCGAAGCGTCCATGAAATACTTCCTGCTCGGAGCGTTCTCCAGCGGGTTCCTGCTGTTCGGCATTGCGCTTATCTTCGGTTCGACCGGCTCAACCCTTTTACAGGATTTGACCGGCGTTTCGTCTCCGCTGTTTGCGATCGGGCTTGCGCTTGTGTTTGTCGGACTCGCGTTTAAAATCGCCGCCGCTCCGTTTCATCAGTGGGCGCCGGATGTTTACCACGGCGCGCCGACGCCTGTGACCGCCTTCTTCGCCTCCGCGCCTAAAGCGGCCGCCTTCGCCGCTCTCCTCTATCTGTTCCAAGCCGCATCCGCCATGCGAGCCGAATGGTCGACCATCTTCGCCGTCCTCGCCTGCATTTCGATGACTATCGGAAACCTGATCGCCTTGACGCAGAAAAATTTGAAGCGGATGCTCGCCTATTCCAGCGTCGCGCATGTCGGATACGCGCTGGTCGGCGTCGCCGCCGGGGCGTCCGAGAGCGTTCTATTCTACCTTGCCGCCTACGCTGTCATGAGCGTCGGCGCGTTCGGCGTCGCTTCGGCTCTCTCCTCTAAAGAGAATGAGATGTCTGAGCTGAACGATTACGCGGGACTCGGCTTCCGCCGTCCGCTTGTCGGGATCGGGATGACGCTGTTCATGCTTTCGCTGACAGGTTTGCCGCCGACCGCCGGTTTCACAGGCAAGCTGCTGCTTTTCAAGGACGCCTACGCCGCCGGCCTCGGCTGGCTGGTGATTGTCGCCGCTCTCAACAGCGCGCTCTCCGCTTACTACTACCTCGGCGTCGTCGTCAAGATGTATATGACGCAGCCGTCTAAAGAGCCGGCGCATGCCCCGTCCATTCGACATAAGACGGCGGCGGCCGCGCTCATCGCCGCGGCGGCGCTTGTCTTCATCGGAGGCGCCGCGCCGAAGGCGATGATGAACGCTTTTCATATTTCAACCGACGCCGCCGAGACGGCCGTTCAAAACGTTCCCAGCGAAGCGGCGCAGTAAGCGGCATGAACCTGCCCTATGAAATTGAACCCGAAAAGAGCCATTCAAACGGGAGAAGCGGTCTCGCTCGCCATGACGCTGGCGGTCTGCGTTCTCATTGGGTTTATTGGGGGGAGATGGATCGGCGGAAAGCTGGGAAACGCCGATCTTGGGACGGTCATAGGACTCATGATCGGCGTCTTTGCGGCGGCATGGGAGCTCATCAAGACGGTACGCAAAATGAACGCGGGCGGATCGAATGACGAACGCAGCGAACCATAACCCCGCCTCGGCGCGCGACCCGTTTGTCGCCGGCGTGTACCAAAATAGTTTCATTTTAATGGCAATTGCAGTCGCCGGAGCGACGCCTTTTGGGTTATCGTTATCTATTGGAATCGCGGCGGGGACGATGGTCGCCATCGCGGCGTTTTGGCAACTGGAACGGATGATACGTTGGGCATTCAACCGATCAGCCAAGAAAAAATGGCGTCTCAGAGCCGCGCTCATCACGCTTGGAAAATACGCGCTGCTGGGAATAACCTTGTGGGCGGTCGTCCAGAGCGGGACGGTTCCGCTGGAGGCGGTCGCGGGGGGCATGCCGGTCGTCTATTTCGCCTCCGTCGCGCAGCTGATACGGCAGGCGTTTCAACAGAAAAGAAGCGGCGCATGAAAAAAGCGGTTTTTGGAACGTTTGCCGCTCTCTTTTACAGCGGATGGACAGCCGGCGCCGCCGAGAAGCACAACTCCTTGCTAGCGTACATAACCCCTGAAAAATGGCGCGCCGCGCTCTACGCCAGAGAAAACTGGGGGCAGCTGGACGTCATCGCCAACACGGTCTTTTTCGGCTTGCTGGTCGTCGTCGTTCTGATCTGGATGGCGCGACGGCTCAAAGCGGTCCCAGAAACGCGCTCGCAGACCGCCATCGAATGGATCGTTGGGGGACTCAACGGCGTCTTCAAGCCGATCCTGAGTCCCGCCGGTGAAAAATATGTCCCGTTCATCAACGCCTACTTCGTTCTCATACTCGGCTGGAACCTTGCGGGGTTGATACCTGGCTTCCAGTCGCCGACCGCCGAGCTGAACACAACGCTGGCGCTCGCGTTCGTTTCGTTGACCGCCGTTCAACTGATTGCGGTCAAAGAGCTCGGGCTGGGCGGATATATCAAGCATCTGTGCGCCCTTGAGTTTTCGCTGCCGATGCTGCCGTTCATGCTGTTTATGTTTGTCATTGAGTTGATCACGCAGGTGTCGCGCGTTGTGTCGCTGTCGCTGCGGCTTTTTGCGAATATCTTCGCTAAAGAAATGCTTCTGATTGTGCTGTACGCGCTTGCGGTGAAGCTGTTTTTCATACCGATACAGCTGCCGGTGCTGCTTTTCGGTCTGCTGGCGAGCCTCGTTCAGGCGTTCATTTTTGCGATTTTGACGGCGGTTTATATTGGCCAGTTTGTGGAGCATGCCGGCCATCATCATGAAGAAAGTCATGGAGAAACGGCTCCCGCGCCCCATTGAAGCGCGGGACATATAAGAACCCGCGGGCGGCAGAAAGCCCGCTCCAATTCACCAACAGACAGGAGTCGACCACATGGAACTGTATCTCGTAGCGATGGCGCTTGCCGTCGGATTTGGATTGCCCGTAGCGGTATTAGCCGCCGCCATCGCCCAGGGGCGCGCCATTTCGCAGACCGTTGAAAGCATGTCTCGCCAGCCCGAACTGACAGGACAGCTGCAAACCGCGATGCTGATCGGTCTCGCGTTCATTGAGCTGTTCATTCTTCTCGCCTTTGTGCTTGCGTTCCTTGTACAAGGCAAGATGCCGGCCATCACCGCGGAGCAGGCGGTTCAGGCGACGCAGGCTGAAGCGGCCGCTGAACAGACGGAACGCGCCCAGGCGCTGAATATGGCGCAAAGCGAATAAACCGACACAACCCCGCCATTCAGCGCGGGGCGGCGTTAACATGAGAGCTGTTTTATGAACGCTACCCAATGGGCTGCGCTTGTTTACGCAGCCGCAGCCGAATCGAACGGCGGCGGAATTGCCAGCGACATCCATTTCGACCCTTGGGTGTTTCTCGCCCAGGCGGTCGGGTTCCTTGTGCTGTTTGTCATTCTCTGGCAGGCGGTTTTCAAGAGGGTCGGAAAAACGCTGGACGCGCGGCAGCAAACGATCGCCGACCGCCTCGCCAAAATTGAGCAGGACCAAGCGGACGCGGCCGCCGCAAAAGAAGAGATGGAGCGGCAACTCGCCGACGCGCAAAACGAAGCGAGAAGGCGCATCCAAGAGGCGGTTGAACAGGCAGAAGCCCGCGCCGCCCAAATCGCGGCGGACGCCCGAGCCGCCGCAGAAGCCGAAATGGAGCGGGGAAGGCTGACCATCGAACGAGAAAAAAACGAGGCGATCCTCGCCCTGAGAGCCGAAGTGGCAGACCTGGCTGTCGACGCCGCAAGGCGACTCATCGGCGACACGCTCAACGAACAGCAAGGGCGGCAAATCGTTGATCAGATGATTCAACAGATCGCCGCAGACGAATAGGACGGCAAACGTGAAACATACGCGCGCTGCAAGGGCATACGCCAAAGCGCTCCTACACGCGGCAAAACAGGAACAGAGCGCGTCCCAGCTGCGCCAGCCACTCGAAAATCTACAGCGGACGCTCGAATCCTCGGAGCCGCTGCGCAATTTTCTGGCGAACCCGATGATTGCGCCCTCCGCCAAACAGGAAGCGCTCCGCCGGCTCGTTGACGAAGAGGCGCCGCCCATTGCGCTCGCCTTTCTGACGCTTCTGATCGAACGCAAACGCGAGCGCGAGCTGGAAGCGGTCCTCGAGGAAGCGCTGCGGCAGCTGGACGAAGCGGAAGGCGTTGAACGGGCGGAGGTCGTCAGCGCGGCGCCTCTGACGGAACGGCAACAGGCGGCGCTGTCCGACGCGCTCACAAAAGCGGTCGGGCGCAGGACGATCCTCAATGTCGCGCGCGATCCGAGCCTCATCGCCGGCTTCACCGCCCGCGTCGGCGACACCGTGTACGACGGCTCGCTCCGAACGCAGCTGGAACGCATACGAAAGATTCTCTCTCAACCTTCTTCAGCGTAAAGGATCGAATATGGCGCAACAGGTCAGACCCGACGAAATCTCGCGCATCCTCCGGGAATCGCTAGAGCAGTTCGAAACCGAAATAGATGTGTACGACGCCGGCAGCGTTCTGCAGGTCGGAGACGGCATCGCGCGGGTTCACGGACTACAGAACGTCATGGCAGCCGAACTGCTTGAATTCCCAGGCGATGTACTCGGGATGGCTCTGAACCTCGAAGAGGACAATGTCGGAGCCGTGCTGTTTGGAGACAGCGCGCATGTGAAGGAAGGCGACCCCGTCAAAAGGGCGAACCGCATCGTCGAGGTTCCCGTCGGCGAAGCGCTGCTCGGGCGCGTCGTCAATCCGCTGGGACGCCCGCTGGACGGAAAAGGTCCCATCGAAACGGACCTCTATCTTCCTGTAGAGCGGAAGGCGCCAGGCATCATTGATCGGCAGCCGGTGCGCGAGCCGATGCAGACGGGGCTGAAGATCGTCGACGGCACAACGCCTGTCGGACGCGGGCAGCGCGAACTCATCATCGGCGACCGCCAGATCGGAAAAACAGCCATCTGCGTTGACGCGATCATCAACCAAAAAGAGAGCGGCGTCCGGTGCGTCTATGTCGCCATTGGGCAAAAAGGCTCCACGGTCGCCAAGCTGGTCAAGGCGCTGGAGGACCGCGGCGCGATGGAATACACAACCGTCATCTCCGCCACCGCCAGCGAGCCGGCTCCAATTCTTTGGCTGGCTCCCTACTCCGGCTGCGCCATCGCCGAATATTTCCGCGACAACGGCATGCATTCGCTCGTCATCTACGACGACCTCACGAAGCACGCATGGGCGTATCGGGAGATGTCGCTCAACCTGCGGCGGCCGGCGGGGCGCGAAGCGTACCCAGGCGATGTGTTTTACCTGCACTCAAGGCTGCTGGAACGCGCCGCCAAAATGAGCGACGAAAAAGGCGCAGGCTCCATGACGGCGCTTCCGATCATTGAAACGCAGGAGGAGGATGTAACAACCTACATCCCGACAAACGTCTGGTCGATCACCGACGGACAGATCATCATGGAACCTGGGCTGTTTTACGGCGGCGTCCGCCCCGCGGTGAATGTGGGCCTCTCCGTCTCGCGCCTCATGGGAAACGCGCAGACGGACGCCATGAAACAGGTCTCCGGACCGCTGCGGGCGGAGCTGGCGCGTTTCCGCGAAATACAATCGTTCGCGCAATTCGGGTCGGAGCAGCTGGACGCCTCCACGCAGGAGCAGCTGCGCCGCGGCGAACAGCTGACGGAGCTTCTGAAGCAGAACCAGTTTGAACCGCTTCCACACTGGAAGCAGCTGCTGAGCATCTTCGCCGGACGGCAGGGGCTGTGCGACGACATCCCGACCGACGAAATCCGCGCGTTTGAAACCGCCATGCACGATCATTTCGAGGAACATGAAACGGGACTGGTGGAACGCATCGAAACGGGCGAAAAGCTGTCGGACGAGGAACTGGATCAGATCGCAGCCGCCATCGAAAACTGCAAAAAAGGGTTCCAAGCCGTCGCCGCATAACGCATTCTCTCGTACCGTTTGCCCCTGTCGAAGCGTTTATAGTATCGGTCAACGCATCTTGACAAAACGCCGACGGGACGCATGACAGAGCAAAGAGCGGACGAAACGAACAAAGCGGCGGCGCCGATGAAATTCAAGCCTGCCTCCATGATACTGCAAGCGGACGCTGTAGAGGCGCTGCAGGAGCTGAAACAGCGCGGCGAGCGATTCGACCTTGTCATCGCCGATCCGCCCTACAACATCGGCAAAGACTTCGGCAACAACTGCGCCGACATGCCGATAGAGCGATATATCGAATGGGCGCGCGGCTGGATCGACGACAGCCTGCAGCTGCTCGCCGACAACGGGCTGCTTTATCTCTACGGCTTTCCAGAAATTGTCGCGCGAATCGCGTCCCTCTACCCGATAGAGCGGCAGCGCTGGCTTGTTTGGCACTACACAAACAAGGCGGCTCCGACCTCAAAGTTTTGGCAGCGCTCCCACGAAACGATCCTGTGTTTATGGAAGCCCGGCCGTCCGCGCCCTCGGCTTGAGATTGACCAGATACGCGAGCCGTACACGCCCGCCTTCATGAAAAACGCGGGGCGCGAGCGGAAAGACACCCCCTCCCGCTACGGCAAAACGGGGCGCCGAACCGTCTATAACGCGCATGAAAACGGCGCCCTGCCGCGCGACGTTCTCAAAACGCCGGCGCTGGCGGGCGGGGCGGGAAGGTCGCAGCGCTGGTTTCTATGCCGAGACTGCGGCGGCAAGCTGTTTCCGCCGGCGGAACTGAAAGCGCACCGCGAACATGACATCCTGAAACATCCGACGCAGAAGCCGATGGAGCTCGCAAAACGGCTGATCCTGTCCCGCATCGGCGCGGACGGCGGACGGCTGCTCGTTCCGTTTGCGGGGACAGGCTCCGAGTGCGCCGCGGCTGAAGAGATAGGCGTTGAATTTGTCGGCATCGAGCTGAACCCTGAATATGCGAGTTTTGCCCGGCAATGGGTTCAGCATGTCCGGTTGAACGGAGCGGCTGTCGGAGCGGGCGTTATGTGAGGCTGGAGAAGAACGGGATTAAAAAAGAAAGCCAGGCAATGACGCCCGGCCTTATGTGATGAATGCGATGATTCCAATGCCACTGAACACCTATACGCCGCCTTAGCGCGCGCGGTTACACCTTTCGCAGAAAAAATCGCATCTGACAGCCGATTCCGCCAGTTTTTTCATGCGCCGCCGATTTTCACCCCGCGCCTTCTCCGTCATCCCCGCGCTCCTGCGGCCGTCATTCCCGCGAAAGCGGGAATCCAGAGTCGCCGCCCGCGCCTTAAATCTCTACTCTAAAAAGCTACTGCGCGGGCAAGACGCATGTTATAATGAAACAGATTGAGGTTCGCAAGCAGAACGACAAGGAAGGGCTTATGCAAGAAGGTCGGCAGGTTGATCTCAAGCCGCCCTCGCATGGCGCGCAGCGCGCTCTTCAGGAAACTTAAATCGCTGTGAATGCAAACAACCGAAAGGGCGGATACAATGGAATACATGGAATACCGCAGAATCACGCATGTAAAGCATTCAGGTGGAGAACCCGCCTTACGGAAGTGGATGGATGAACGTGAGGAGGAAGGGTATGTTATTGAGAAATGGCGCACTGATGTCGGCGCGGAGGACAAAAAATCGTACAAGTATGTGGCAATGGTCCAACAGCTTTCTCTTCAGGAAAATCAAGGCGGATACATGAAAAACCGCAGAATCACGCACGTAAATGCGTCAGATGAAGGACCCGCCTTAGATAAGTGGATGGATGAACGTGAGGAGGAAGGGTATGTTATTGAGATAATGGGTAATGATATCGGCGCAGAGGACAAAAAGACGTACACGTACGTGATAATGGTGTTGACTGACCGACGCGCCTAAGCGAAGATAGACGCGAGCCGTATCAATTCACAGCCTTGTTGAACTTCGCAAGCGCAAACGACAAGGACGAACATACGCATTCTGGCAAACAGGTCGATCTCAAAGCGACGCGCGCATGCGCAGAAATTTCTACGCTGAAAACTGCGCCCCATGTGAATCAAACAGGGGCGGACAGCAACGCTCGCCCCGCTTCAAAGAGAGGAACGGAATGATGATTACTAGAAATATTCTCGAAAGAACGTTCAAAATTCAATTTGGAAATAGACGAGCGACTTGTTTTACAATTGACTTTGAAAAGCGCCAGTACATTATCGCTTCTAAGCATCTTGTTGGAAGTATTGTCGGTCAGAGCAGCATAGAAATTATACGCGGGGGAACATGGGAAAATCTTCCAATCAAGTTGGTCGGCCACGCTGATGGGGATGTTGATATTTCTGTGCTAGCCGCTGAAACTCTAATTTCACCGACACACTCTTTGACCCTACCGCCTTCGGACCCTACAGCAGCCGGGATGATCCTTGGACAAGATGTGTATTTTCTTGGTTTTCCTTTTGATATAGTTAGCGACGCTACATTAGAATCTAACAAAAATTTTCCATTGCCATTCGTGAAAAAGGCGATCCTATCTCAGACTGTCAAAGGCACTATCATGTTGGACGGTCATAACAACCCTGGGTTTTCTGGAGGGCCTGTTGTTTACTATCCGAAGAATGACCGTAGTAGCGATCTGTCAGTCGCCGGAGTCGTGTATGGATTCCGCCACGCTCTAGGACAGGTTTATCCAGATCAAGAGCGAAAGGAATCCCCAATCGGCTATTACCTATACAATACTGGTATCGTGCACGTCCATGATATTTGTCATGCCTTAAATTTGATTCGCCAAAATCCTATTGGTATAAAGTTCTAAGCCGACTGGCTGCCCATTCTCTGCCGCTTGACATCCAAACCCGTTTTGCGTATCTTACGCTCACAGCGCAACGTCTTTGGAGAAAAACATGTTGACCCAAGAGCAGATCCAGGCATACCAGGACGAGGGCTACCTGAAGGTGGAGGGGCTGTTCTCGCCCGAAGAGACGGAGGAGCTCGGCTCCGAAATGATCCGCATCATCAACGAATGGGGGCAGGAGACGATCGGCTGGCACGGGCCGTGGCGCGAGCGGTACCTCAATAAAGAGGAGCAGCAATCGACCAAAGCGGTCTTTCTCCACAACCCGCATTTCTACTCGTCGGCATGGGGGCGCGTTCTGTTTCACGAGGGGCTGACGCGCTGCGTTCAGCAGCTGGTCGCGCCATGCATGCAGTGGCACCATACCGTTCTGCATGCGAAGCCGCCGACTCTCGGCACGCCGTTTCCGATGCATCAAGACCATCCGTTTTATCCGCATGACGGACCGGGGTTCATCGACTGCCTGCTTCATCTGGACGACACGCCGATTGAGAGCGGCTGTCTTCAGGTCGTCCCCGGCAGCCATCTCGGCGGGCCGCTGGAACACATCACCGGCGCCCACACGGCTCCGCACCTCCCGACCGACAAGTACCATCCGGACTTCATCGAGACGGTCTTGGTGCCGGCGAAAGCGGGCGACATGATCTTCTTCAGCTACAACATGATCCACTGGTCGGACTGCAACCGGACGGGCGACTGGCGCAAATCGGTTCGGTTCGGGTTTCATGACGCGCGGCTTCGTCCGCCGAACAAAAAGCCGGAGGATCCATACAACAACATCGTCGTCGCAGGGTTCAAAGACAAGCCTGAAGCGGCGTAGTGAATCGGCTGTTCGATGTCGGCAGCGAAGAAAAAAGCGGGGCGGAGAGCCGACGGCGGCGCGACTGCTTTTACACAAACAGATCCGCCGCGAAACGCTGCATGGCGCTCTTGGCGGAGCGCTGCCCGGCGAAGTGGGATTTGTGGATAGAGCCGTCGGCGGGGGCGGGCGCATTCTTCGATCTGATGCCGGAGCCGAAGATCGGGCTGGACATTGAGCCGCCCCCCCGCCCTGACATCATACAGGCGGATTTTTTAGAGTGGACGCCGCCGGTTGAGGCGGGGCGGATCATTGTTGTTGGAAATCCGCCGTTCGGCAAAAACGCGAGCCTCGCTGTCAAGTTCTTCAACCATGCAGCCAGCTTTGCGGACGCTGTCGCCATGATTCATCCGCGCACTTTTCAAAAAGAAAGTACGGCGCGGCGGTTGAATCGGTTTTTTCATTTGGAAGCGGAGCTTCTTCTGCCGCGCGATTCGTTCACGCTGGACGGCGCGCCTTACGCCGTTCCATGCGTCTTTCAGATCTGGTTGAAGCGTCCGTCGGCGCGCTCCATGACGCCGCCGCCGTTGACGCACCCCGATTTTCGTTTTGCGAAGCCGGGCGAGGCAGATTTCGCTATACAGCGCGTCGGGGCGAACGCGGGCCGCGTCAAGTTCAACCCGCGCGCTCTCTCGCCGACCTCGCACTATTTCATCGCCGCCAACGCTCCAGGCGTCGCGGAGGTCATGCGCCGCATCGACTGGAGAGAGGCGGCGGCGCGCACCGCCGGCAACCCGTCGCTCGCCAAATCGGAGGTGGTCATGCTGTACAGCCGGCATCAGCGGCGGAACTGACCGCTCAAACATCCATCCCAGGATCCGCCGTCTCGTCCATCCACGCCTGCAAATCGGCGCGCATCGTCTCAAGCCGTTTTTGATGGTCGGTCCGCTCCGCCAGGTTGTTCAGCTCAAACGGATCCGATTCAAGGTCGTACAGCTCCTCTTTGGGGCGCCGTGTCGTCTTCTCCACCAGCGCCGCCGCTTCCGCGTCCGTCTTCGCCTTTTCGATCCATGTCTTCCAGATCTCCCCGTGCGATTCCTCAAGCCCCTCCACCTCCGTGAAATGAGATGTGAAGGCGCGCCCAGGGTTCAGGTTCAAAATATACTTATGCCGCCTGTCGCGGACGCACCGTTGCGGGGTCGCGTTCATCTTGCCGTCGCCTGTGTGCGTCGCGTAAATCTTCTCTCGAAAACCTTGCCGCCGCCCCAACAGAACCTCCAAAAAACTGGCGCCGTCCAGGTCGCCGTCCGGCTTCCCGCCCGCGATCTCCATGAAGGTCGGCAGCAGATCCACAAACGAGACCATCGCGTTGGAGACGGAGCCTGCCTCGACGCGCCCGTGCCATCGCGCGATAAACGGAACCCGTATGCCGGCGTCGTAGAGCGTCCACTTGCTGCGGTACCACTCGGAGCCGTGATCGGTTGTGTAGATGAAGAGCGCGTCGTCGGCGATGCCGAGCCGTTCCATAGCCCCCATGATCTGCCCGATCCGCCCGTCCAGCGTCTCGATGTCCTGATAGTAGTTCGCCAGCGCGCGTCGCGTCATTGGCGTGTCCACAAAATACGGCGGCAGCGTCAGGCGTTCAGGCTCAAATCGGCGCCGCTTCTCCCATGTAACATGCGGGGACGGATCGCCTAGAACAAGAAACAGCGGCTCTTCGGGGCGTTCATCCAGGCTTTTTTCCATGAACTGCTCCGCCGCTTCCACATCCAGCCCATCGGCTCGGTATTTTCTGGGCTGTTCAGGCGGGCGCGGCGTGAATCCGCCCGCTTTCTCAAAGTCAAACAGCGCGTCGGGAGACGCATGCTTCTTTCCCGCCAGCGCCGTTCGATAGCCGAGGCGGCGCATGCGCGTCGGAAGGGCGGTCAATCCGTCTCGGCAGGCGGTGTGGTTGCGCATGGCGCCATGCCTCTGCGGATAAAGGCCGGTGTAAAGCGTTGAGCGGGACGGGGCGCAGGTCGGCGTCGTTGTGAACATGCGCTCAAAACGCATGCCTTCGCCGGCGAGCGCGTCAAGATGCGGCGTGTGGACGTCCGCGTTTCCGTAGCAGCCGACAAATTCAGCCCCGTGATCGTCCGACAGGTAGAGAACGATATGCGGGCGTTTCATGATCTGCTTCCGCCTAGTACGCGCCAATCCGTTCGGGCAGCGGGTCGACCGTCCATGCCATCCGATCGGCGAGGCGCATCGTCATCTCCGTCTGGACGCGCGCGTAGTCGGGATCGTTCCAGCGGTTCACAACCTCGCCTGGGTCGTTCTCCAGATCGTACAGCTCCCACACATCCAGCCCGTGCGCCGCGACCAGCTTATGCGTCCCTGTCCGAACCATCGTCATATGCGCCTGCGGATTCTGATGGTGCGGCATCGCGTTGTAGTACTCCGAATACACATCCTCGCGATGTTCCTCATCGGCGGTTTCGCCTGTCAGGAGCGGATGGAGCGACCTTCCCTGCATGCCCGGCTCCCGTTCAATGCCGGCGGCGTCCAACAGCATCGGCGCAATGTCGGTCAGCTCCGTCAACGCCCCGCTTTTGACCCCCTTTTGAAAGCGGCTCGGACACGAAATGATGAGCGGAACCCGCACCGCCTCCTCATAGAAAAACGGCCCTTTCAGATAGATGCCATGATCGCCCAGCATCTCGCCGTGATCCGACATGAAGATAACGATTGTGTTCTCTCGCTGCCCCGTCGCTTCGAGCGCGTCCATCATGCGCCCGAGCTGGTCGTCGATCAGGTCGCACATCGCCCATGCGCCCGCGCGGACGCACCGATGATCGTTCTCATCCATCTTGCTGTAAGGCAGGTTGCGCGGCTGATTGTAGGCGCCATGATGGTTCGCCTGCTGAAAAACGGGCTTGTTTTCCAGCTCGCCGTCCGTATAGTTCGGCAGCGGGATTTCATCCAAACGAGACATATACCGCTCAAGATACTCTTCAGGCGGATCAAACGGATGGTGCGGGTCAAAAAAGTTGACGCTGAACAGCCAAGGGGAGCTCTTCCCCTCATGCGCCTCAATGAAATTGATCGCCTTCTGGGCGCACCATGTCGTCGGATGGAGCTCGGCAGGCATGGTTGTATGGAGAAAGCGCGACTCTGGGCGCGAATGACGGCGGTACGCCTCCCCCCGCTCCCGCAGCCAGTGGGCGTATTCCTGCGTCGTCCAGTGCGGGTCGGGATGATGCATCCAGTGAAATTCGGCGTACCCGTCGTCGATCCGCTCCTCGCCCGCCGGACGAAAACGCGGCGAACAGGTCGCAATATGCAGCTTGCCCGACAGCCCGCAGATATACCCGTTCTCCGCCAGAACCTTCGTCACAAGCCGCTCGTCGGGCGGGATCGCCTGCCCGTTTTGACGGCAGCGCGTCGTCCGCGGATACCGCCCCGTCAGAAAGCTGGCGCGGCTCGGCGAACAGACGGGACTCTGTGAAAAAGCGTACTCAAACAGCGTACCCTCTTCGGCGAGCCGCTCCGCGCTCGGCGTCTTCACAAACGGATTGCCGTACACGCTCGCCATGTCGAACCGCTGCTGGTCGCTGCAGACCCAGAGTACGTTCGGCTGGTTCATACGCTTTCGCGCACAAGTTCAATGAGCGCCGTCGGGGCGTTGTCGCCGAGGCGCCGCCCCAGTTTGATGATGCGCGTGTATCCGCCCGGCCGTTCGGCGTAACGCGGGCCGATCTCGTCAAACAGCTTTTTCGCCGCTTTTTTATCGCGTATGACCCGCGCGACAAGCCGCCGCCGATGAACGTTGGTCTCCTCGCCGCTCGGCTTCGCTTTGGTGATCAGTTTCTCCACAAAGGGGCGCAGCTCTTTCGCTTTCGCTTCAGTCGTCTGAATGCGCTCCTCGTAGATGAGCGAGGTCGCCATGTTCGCCAGCATAGCCCGGCGGTGCGACGGCGTCCGATTCAATTTTCGATACCGCTTTCGATGCCGCATGATGTTCCGATCTATTCCGCTTTTTTATATTGAGTCATTCCGAATTCGAGATTCATACTTTGGAGAATTTCGCGCACCTCTTGGAGCGATTTCTTCCCAAAGTTCTTCATCTCAAGCATATCTTTTTCGAGGCGGACGACAAGGTCGCGCACGGTGCGGATGCCGTACGACTCCATGCAGTTGGCGGCGCGCACCGGCAGCTCCAGCTCGGCGACCGGCTTGTCAAGCGTCTCGCGCAGGGCTTTCTGCTCAGGCGTCTCGATGACCACCTCTTCCACATAGGTTTCGTCAAAGTCGCTGAAGAACTCCAAATGCTTGATGAGCGTCCCCGCCGCCTGCGTCAACGCCTCCTTCGGCGTCATCGCGCCGTCCGTCCAGATTTCCAATACGAGCCGCTCATAGTCGGTGAGATGGCCGACGCGCGTCGGCTCCACATTAAAATTCACCTTGCGGACGGGAGAATAGATCGCGTCCACAGGCACAACGCCGATCGCGCGGTTCTCCGGCAGATCATGCGACGCCGCCTGAAAACCATGCCCCACCGCCACATCCAGCGTCATCTGAAACGAGGCGCCCTCATTCAGATAGGCGATATGCTGGTCGGGGTTCACCGCTTCCAGCTCCGCCGGCATCTGTATATTCGCCGCGGTGATCTCCCCCTCGCCTTCCCGCTCAACGCGGCACTCAAAAAAGCGGTCCGCCTCGGCGTTCACCTTAAAACGTATCTCTTTTAGGTTCAACACAATCTGCGCGACATCCTCCACAACGTTCGGCATGGTGGAAAACTCGTGCGCAACCCCCTCAATGCGCGCAGCCGTTATCGCGGCGCCCGGCAGAGACGAAAGCAGAACGCGGCGCAGCGCGTTCCCAAGCGTGATGCCGTAGCCGCTTTCCAGAGGCTCCGCATAAAAACAACCATACTCATGCGTCAGCGTTTCGACATCCGCCAGCAAACGCTCCGGCATTTCCATATGAATAGGCTTCATGGACAAAAATGCTCCTCTCGACCTGCTCAGATGCGTCGGCGCTTTGGGGGACGGCAGCCGTTGTGCGGTATCGGCGTCACATCCTTAATAAGCGTGATCTCCAGACCGCTCGCCTGCAGTTGACGAATCGCCGACTCGCGCCCGGAGCCGGGACCTTTCACCCATACCTGTATGCGCCGCATCCCATGCTCCTTGGCCGACGCCGCGACCGCCTCGGCGGCCTGCTGCGCGGCAAACGGCGTGCTTTTGCGCGAACCGCTCACCGTCCCGCCGATTCCACCCGACGCCCACGCCAGCGTGTCGCCCCGCTCGTCCGTGATCGTGATGATCGTATTGTTGAACGACGACTTGATATGCGCGATGCCGTTCAACACATTTTTGCGCGTCCGACGCTTCGGTCGGTTGCTTCTTCTTCTCACTCCGCTCCCCTTTTTTAAGCTTTGTGCTTCACTTTCGCCTTTCGCCCGACGCCGATTGTTTTCGCCTTGCCCTTGCGGGTGCGGGCGTTGGTGCTGGTGCGCTGCCCTCTCACAGGAACCCCGCCCCGATGCCGCAACCCGCGGTAGCAGTTGATGTCCATCAAACGGCGAATGTCCATCTCGCGCTGACGGCGCAAATCACCCTCTATCTTCGTGTTGAAAAACGAGGTCTCATGCGGCGGCATCACCTCGTCCAACCGCTCCAGGGCGTCGCGGAGCCGGTTGATGTCGTCCTCGCTCAGCTCGCCCGCCTTGGTCGCCGGGTCCACCTCGGTGAATTCAATGATCTTGCCTGCCGTAAAATGACCGATTCCGTAGATGTAGGTCAACGCAATTTCGATACGCTTGTTGCGCGGCAATTCCACGCCCGCTAAACGCGCCATGCTGTCGCTCCTTCAGATCATCTCTTTTTCTTGCTGGCGCCCTTTCGAGCGCCTTGACGCTGCTTATGACGAGGGTTTGAGCAGATCACTCGAACCACTCCTGTTCGCTTCACCACCCGACAGCGCGGACAGATCGGCTTCACAGATGCGCGCACCTTCATGATTCAACCTTTCCGCGGTCCTGCGCGGAGTAATCGATGGAAAAAATGCGCCCGCGGGTCAAGTCGTACGGAGACAACTTCACCCGAACCCGATCGCCCGGCATCGGACGAATATACCGTATGCGCATCTTTCCCGAAATGTACGCCAGCACCTCATGACCGTTTTCCAACTCCACCTTATACTGCGCGTTCGGAAACTTCTCCAGAACAGTGCCTTCGACCTCAATGTAATCCTGCGCCATTGTACCTCCCTTTCAGCGCTCTTTTTTCTAAGCGCGCGTTGATCTCGCGCTCAATCTTGTCTGGGCAGCCCAACGCTCCAACCTCTTCCAACAGCCCCTCCGCTCGATACCGTTCGATCAGGGGGCGGGTCTGCCGCTTGTAAATCCGCAAACGATTCCGCGCCACCTCCTCCGTGTCGTCCGACCGCCGCGTCAACGGCTCTCCGTCCGTGTCGCAGACGCCATCAACCAACGGCGGCGCATGCTCCACATGATAACTGCGCCGACAGCGCAAGCATACCAAGCGTCCGACGATGCGGCGTATCAGCTCTTCTTCCGGCGCGTCCAGCAGCAGCGCCGCGTCCAAGCGGTGGCTGAGCCGGGATGTCAACGCCTTCAACATCTCCAACTGACGCTCCGTGCGAGGAAATCCGTCAAGTATATACCCCTTACGGCACTCGCTCCGCTTAATGCGGCTCTCAATGATCTCCGCCACCAGCTCGTCCGGAGCCATAGAACCCCTCCGCACAACCGCATGCAGGTCGGTCCCAGTTCCGCTCATCACCGCGTTGCGGAGCGCGTCGCCGGTCGAGATGTGGCATATGCCGGTACGGGCGGCTAGCCGCGTCGCCTGCGTGCCTTTTCCCGCCCCGGGCGGTCCTAGTATCGCCAATCGCATGCGCTGCGTCCTTTACCGCCGCCGACCTCTCATCTTACCGCTGTGACGCAATCCTTTCATTAAACCATCATAATTCTTTGTCCGCAACTGCGCATCCAGCCACTGCATGCGGTCAAGAGCGACGCCGACCACAATCAGAATCGATGTCCCGGCGATGCCGCTCAAAAATAGCGCGCCCCCGGTCAAAAACTGAACGATCCAGAGCGGAACAATCGCAATCGCCGCCAAGAAGATCGCGCCCGGCAACGTGATGCGGCTCAAGGTCCGGTCAAGGTACCGCGCCGTCTGACGCCCAGGACGAACCCCAGGGATGAAACCGCCGTAACGCTTCAGGTTGTCTGCGATGTCGACAGGATTGATGATGACCGCCGTGTAAAAGTAGGTGAAGAACACAATCAGCAGCGCATACACCATATTGTATGTCGCGCCAGGGTTGAAGATATCCTGCATCACTTGGCGGACGCCGTCCGAAAAAATCGGCAGATTGATGAACGTACTCGGGAACTGCATGATCGTGATCGCAAAGATGATCGGCATGACGCCGGCCGTGTTCACCTTCAACGGAAGATACTGCGTCTGCCCCCCAAATTGACGCCGTCCGACAATCCGCTTTGAATATTGAACAGGTATGCGCCGTTCCGCAAGCGTGACGAAAATCGTGCCCATGACAATCAGCAGCGCCGCGCCGACAATCGCCAGCACGCTGATCAATGCTGTGCCGCTCTCCTGATTCTGCATATAGCCGACGATGCTGAGGATTCCCCGCGGCGTGTCCGCCACAATCCCCGCGTAAATGATGAGCGAAATACCCTGTCCGATGCCGTACTCCTCGATCTGTTCCCCCAGCCACATGACGAACGTCGTCCCGGCGGTCAATGTCAGAATCGTCATAAAATAGAAACTGAAGCCGGAGTCCAGAATCACCCTCTCCTGAAAGCCGAACGTGCCGGGTCTCTCCAGCGCGGCGATGATGACAATCGAGTTGAACGCCGAGAGGCCGATGGTGCCGTAGCGCGTGTACTGGTTGATCTTGCGCCGTCCGCTCGGTCCCTCTTTTGACAGCTGCTCAAGTTGCGGAATCACGACCGTAAGCAGCTGTAGGATGATGGACGCGCTGATATACGGCATGATGCCGAGCGCAAACACGGTCATCGTGGCGAGGTTGCTGCCCGAAAAGACATTCACAACGGCAAGGGCGCCAAAGTTTTCCGCGATGCGTTCCCATAACGCTTCCAGCGCGTCTCGGTCGATGCCGGGTATAAACACATGGCTTCCGAGCCGGTACACGAGAAGCGCCGCCATCGTAAACAGAATCCGCCGACGCAGGTCGGGCATTCGCCAGGCGTTGCGCAGAGCTTCAATCACAGGATCACCTCGACTTTTCCTCCTGCCGACTCGATAGCGGCCGCCGCCGCCGCCGAGAATTTATGCGCCCGCACCGTCAAAGGCTTCGTCAAGGTACCGGTTCCGAGTATCTTGACAAGCCCTTTCTTGCGGCTAATCAACCGCGCCTGATACAATTCGGGCGGCCCGACCGCCGACCCCTGCTCAAACGTCTGTTCAAGACCATGAAGGTTCACCACCGCATAACGCACTCGACGAAACGGCTTGAAACCGCGCTTTGGCAAGCGGCGAAACAGCGGCATCTGACCGCCCTCAAAAAACGGGCGCGTGCGTCCGCCTGAACGGGAACGCTGCCCCTTCGTGCCGCGCCCCGCTGTCGTTCCGTATCCTGAACCGTCCCCTCGGCCGACGCGCTTACGTTTGCGCTTGGAGCCTCGCGGCGACTTCAATTCATGCGCCTGCATTCAGCCTCTCCTATCTGCTAGCTTTCGTCGTCCGACTCGGTTCCTAATATCTTACCCACGCTTCTATGGCGCAGTTTGGCGATCGTTTCGGCGTTGCGCATTCGCTTCAACCCGTTGATGGTCGCGTGCGCAGCGTTGATCTTATTGCGGGAGCCGATGATCTTGCTCAGCACATCCTGAACGCCCGCCGCTTCAAAAATATACCGCGGCGAACTGCCCGCCACGACGCCTGTCCCCGGCGACGCCGGACGCATCACCACCCGCGTCGAACCGGCGACGCCGACAATGCTATGGGGAAGCGTGCCTTTGATAATCGGCACCTTAAACAGGTTCTTTCGCGCGTCTTGAAAACTCTTGCGGCGCGCCTCCATCACCTCGTTTGCTTTGCCAAACCCTAGCCCGACCATCCCGTTCTTATTGCCGACGACGGTCAGCGCGTTGTAACGCAGACGCTTTCCGCCTTTGCGCACGCGCGTGACGCGGTTCACATGCACCGTTTTCTCTTCAAAACCGTCGTCTTCTTCCTCAAAATTGCTTCGGCGGTCTCGCCTGTCGCGCCGATTGTTCTGTCTCATATCCGTTCTCCTTGCCCGCTATGCGCCTTCATTGCCGCTTTCGTCTCTGCGCAGCCGCTTCGGCTCGCGCGATCTTCCGAGGTCCAGCCCCGCTTCACGCGCCGCTTCTGCCAAAGCGCGCACCCGTCCATGGTATTGGAACCCGCCGCGGTCAAAATGGGCGCGCTCAATGCCTTTGGACGCAGCTAGCTCCGCGAGCCTCTTTCCGACTTCCGCCGCGGCCGCCACGGTGCCGGTCGATTCCACCGAGTCGCGCACATCCTGCGCCACCGTTGACGACGCCGCCAAAGTCTCCCCGCGCTCATCGTCGATCAACTGCGCATATATATGCCGCGACGAACGAAACACCGACAGGCGCGGCGCGTCCGCGGTTCCGCTAATTTTTCGACGTATTCTGCGGTGGCGACGAATACGCGCCTCTCTCCGCAGCCGCCCCGTATTTCTCACTCTCCATACTCCTTTAAATTAGGACTGCTTCTTCGCCAAGTTGCGCACCGCTTCGCCTTCATAACGAATGCCTTTTGAAGGCGTGTACGGCTCCGGCTTTTTGATGCGCCGTATCGCCGCGGCGGTCTCTCCCACAAACTGCTTGTCGATGCCCGACACCACAATTGGAATGAACGGCACCGAACTGTTTCCAACCGTCATGGATCCCGATTCTCCGACCGTCACCGAAGCCCCCTCTGGAACCGTATAATTCACCACATGCGAAAAGCCGACCGTCAGCTGTAAATTGCGTCCCTGCGCCTGGGCGCGGTAACCCTGACCGACCAGCTGCAGGCGTTTTTCAAAACCTTTCGAAACGCCCTCCACCATGTTCGCAATCAGCGTCCGAGTTAGACCATGCATGGAGCGGTGACGGCGCGAATTGGACGGTCTCGTCACCCGCAATTCGCCGCTCTCCTGCGTCACCTCCGTATAAGGATTCGTCGGCATCTCCAACGCGCCTTTCGGTCCTTTCACCGCGACGGCTGCATTGCCGATCGTCACCGTCACGCCCGACGGAATCTGCACTGGGAGCTGTCCTATCCGCGACATGCGCTCTTCCCTTCGTCTATCGGTTCACCATACATAACACAGCACCTCGCCGCCGACGCCGCGCCGGGCGCACTCCCTGCCGGTCAAGACGCCTTGCGAGGTCGACACAATCGCCGAGCCTAAGCCGTTCAACACGCGCGGCATCTTGCGCGCGCTCGCATATACGCGCCGACCAGGGCTGCTCACCCGTTTTAGCCCGACAATGACAGGCTCGCGATTCTCGCCGTATTTGAGATAGATCGTCAGCATTCCCTGCTTGTTGTCCTCCAAACGGCGGTAGTCGCGGATATACCCCTCTTCAATCAGAATGCGCGCCACCGCCTCATGCAGATTCGATGCGGGCGCGTCCACGCTGGCTTTGCGGCGCATCGCCGCATTGCGTATCCGCGTCAACATATCCGCCAATGGATCGGTCATTGACATGCGCTTACCTCACCAACTCGCTTTGACAACGCCTGGAATGCGGCCCTCGCGCGCCAGCAGACGAAAACAGATCCGGCACAAGCCAAACTGACGCATATATCCGCGCGCGCGGCCGCACTGCCCGCAGCGATTCCGCTTCCGCGTCGAAAACTTCGGCGTTCGCTTCGATTTCTCCAACAACGCTTTTCGTGTCATATCTCCCTGCCTGTTTGTGAAATGTCGTCTCGAAACGGCATGCCGAGAAGCCGAAGCAGCTCCCGCGCATGCTCGTCGGTTGAGGCTGTCGTTGCGATGACGATGTTCATACCGAGCGTCTGCTCCATATCGTCATATGAGATCTCCGGAAAAATAATCTGCTCTGTTAAGCCCATCGCATAGTTTCCGCGCCCGTCAAACGAGTTTGGATTCACGCCGCGAAAGTCGCGTATCTGCGGAAGCGCGATCTTCACCAGCCGATGGTAAAACGCATACATACGTTGACGGCGCAGCGTCACCATACATCCGATGCGAGCGCCCGCGCGTATCTTGAAATTAGAAACATGTTTGCGCGCCGCTCTCGGCGACGGCCGCTGCCCAGTGATCTTCGCCATATCGTTCATCGCATAATCGATCAAGGCTGAATTGCCCCCGGCGGCGCCTGCCGCTCCGAGACCCATGCTGAGAACGATCTTGTCTAAACGAGGTATCTGCATCGGGTTATGGAGGCCGAACCGCTCTTTTAAAGCGGCTCCCGCCTCGCGTTCATAGAGTTCCCGCGTCAAATTGTCCATCATCGCTCCTTACGAATCGGCCGCTTCTTCAATCACCCGAACATTGGATATATGTATCGAAGCCTCGCGCTCCACAATTCCCCCTTCGGGGAACCGCTGATTGGGACGCATATGCTTCGTCTTTAGATTGACTCCATCGACGACGACGCGCCCGCGAACGCGGTCCACCTCCGTCACCGTCCCTTGAACGTCGATCCAGTCGCCGCTGACAACCTTTACCAGGTCGCCCACTTTGACGCGAAACTTCATACGCTTCCGTTTCGGCATCCGTCCTTCCTTTCTAAAACACCTCCGGCGCAAGCGATACGATGCGCATAAAATCGCGTTCCCGCAGCTCCCGCGCCACCGGACCAAAGATGCGCGAGCCGAGCGGCTTGTTGTCGTCCTCCGGGTCGATGATCGCCGCCGCGTTCTGGTCAAATTTGATATACGATCCGTCCGGGCGCCGGTACTCTTTCGCAGTTCGCACCACGACCGCGCTCACCACCTCGCCTTTCTTGATCTTGCTGTCCGGCGCCGCTTCCTTCACGGTTGCGCGGATAATGTCGCCCACTCGGGCGTAACGGCGGCGCGTTCCGCCTAAAATGCCGATACACATGATCTTTTTGGCGCCGCTGTTGTCTGCGACCTGTAAGTATGTTTCGCGTTGAATCATCGCCCTGTCCTTAAAATCGCTTCAAATAATCACTGCGCCCGCTCTAAGACAGCCGCCACCCGCCAGCGCTTGCGGCGGCTCAACGGGCGCGTCTCCATCAACAGCACCCGATCGCCCGCGTTCGCCTCATTGCGCTCGTCATGGGCAAGATACCGCTTGGAGCGGCGCACAATCTTTCCATATACCGGATGCGGAAACGCCCGCTCCACCAGCACCGAAACGGTCTTATCCATCTTGTCGCTCACCACGACGCCCGATCGGGTTTTGCGGTTGCCTCGCTCAATGCCGCTCATCTTTTTCTCCGCTTTTCAAAATCAAATACGCGCTCACACCTTCGGCAACTGCCGCGTCCGTTCAAAAAAGGACGGATCCTTGCGCAGCGACGCCCACAGCCGCATCGCCAACGTGACGGAGCGCGCGTCGTTGCCGGAGATGTCGTCTATTCCGATTGCGGACTTGGGGTCCTGCTTGCCGGCTGAAAAATGGTATCTGCCCTCGTTCAAGCCTTCTTGTACGTCAGGATCGCTCATCAAGAAGCTCTGTATCTGCTTCTCGCGCAGAACGGTCAAGATGCGCGCCGTATTGCGCCGGGCGTCTCCCATTCTGCGCGTGTTTTCGACCTGTCCGTACACCGTTTGAAACCGCAGGTCAACCCTTAGGCGGCGCAGCGTCTGCAGGTTTTCTTTTAATTCGGCGGGCGTCCGCTCGCGCAATTCGTCAATGGAGTCGGCGCCGATCTCGTCTGCGGATATTCTCATCTTACTGACCTCCAAATCCGCGGCGCACAAACCGCGTTTTGATGGGCAGTTTATGCTTGGCGCGCGTCATTGCGACGCGGGCGACATCCTCCGGCACGCCTGCCAGCTCATACAGGATGCGCCCCGGCTGAACGACGGCGACCCAGCCTTCCAGCGAGCCTTTCCCCTTGCCCATACGCACCTCAAGCGGCTTTTTCCAGACGGGCCTGTCGGGAAAGATTTTGATCCAGACCTTTCCGCCGCGCCGCACATGCCGCGTGATCGCAATACGGCCGGACTCAATTTGCCGGTTGGAAATGCGCCCAGGCTCCAGAGCCTGCAAGCCGTATTCGCCAAAGGCGACCTTATTGCCGCGCGAGGCGACGCCTTTCATACGACCGCGGCGCAACTTACGATACTTTGTCCGTTTCGGCATCAACATTTGTTAGAGCCTCTCATCTCGAACGTCCCTGTCTGCCAAAACCCACGCGCCCGCGGTCTTGATTTCTGCGCGTTCCGCGGGGCGTCGAATCCAAACCTGAACGGGCTTTCAACATCTGCAGGTCGTCCTGACCGACAAAGCCCGAAATCACCTCGCCGCGGAAGATCCACGCCTTGACGCCGATGACGCCGTAGGTCGTCTTCGCCTCCGCAAACCCGTAATCAATGTCGGCGCGGAGCGTATGCAGCGGAACTCTGCCCTGAATCTCGTAATGCGAGTTTGCAATCTCATTGCCGCCCAGACGCCCGCTCACCATGATCTTGCAGCCCTGAGCGCCAGAACGCATCGAATTTTGGACGGCGCGCTTCATCGCGTCCCTGTAACGCGCGCGGCGCTCCAATTGCGCGGCGACGCCCTCCGCCACAAGATACGCTTCCAGGTCGGGCTGCCGTATCTCCTGTATTTCGATCTTGGAGGGCTTGCCGATCTTCTTCGCCAGCTCCTCCTGAAGCTTCTCAATATCTGCGCCTCGGCGCCCGATGACGATGCCCGGGCGCGCCGTATGCACATGGATCTTGAACCGCTCCTCGTCCCAGCGTTCAACGCGCACCCGCGCGATCGCCGCCCGCGCCATGCGTTGACGAATAAACTTCTCGATTTCAATGTCTTCCTGCAGCCATTCCGCGTAATCGCTCTTGCGTTTCGGAAACCACTGCGCGTCCCATGTCTGTATGATGCCTAGCCGTAAACCGCGCGGATGCGTCTTTTGACCCAAAAAACTACTCCTATCGATCGTCCAGTTCCAAGGTGATATGACACCGCCGGCGCAAGATGCCGTACGCCATCCCGCGCGCGCGCGGCCGCATGCGCTTGAAGCGCAGACCGTCGTCAACAACGATCCGTTTCACATATAAATTGCTCTCATCCAGATCCTCTCCGCCGCGCCAATTGTCGTTTGCGTTCAACTCGGCGGCGTTCGCTGCCGCGGAACGCAAGAGACGGCCTATAAGATAAGCCGCGCGCTGCGGATTGAACTCTAATATATCCTGCGCCTCTTCCACTTTTTTGCGGCGAATCATATCCGCCACCAACCGCGCTTTACGCGGGGAAACAGGCGCGTTTCGATGTATCGCTCGCGCGCTCATTCCAGCGCTCCCTATCCGCTTGTTCCGCTGGTCAGCCGAAGCCCACGGTATGTCCGCGTCGGAGAAAACTCTCCCAGCTTATGGCCGACCATCGATTCTAAAATAAACACGGGCCAAAACTTTTTCCCGTTATAAACCGAAAAGGTATGACCCACAAACTCAGGCAGAATGGTGGAGCGGCGCGAATAGGTGCGTATCACCCTGCCCCGCTCGCCCGCTTCTTCCATCTTCTGCACTTTTTTAAGCAGTTTCGGCTCCACATAGGGGCCTTTTTTCAATGAACGCGCCATCGCAACACTCCTTGCTAACGCTTCTTCCGACGCGACAAAATCAATCGACTCGACGCTTTGTTTTTCTTCCGCGTCTTGCGCCCCTTCGTCGGGACGCCCCACGGCGTGACCGGATGCCGGCTCTTGTGGTCGCCGCCGCCGGAGCTGCCGCCGCCGGAGCTTTTCCCTTCGCCTCCGCCGTGCGGATGGTCGACAGGGTTCATCGCTACGCCGCGCACCTTCGGGCGCCGTCCAAGCCAGCGCGAGCGGCCCGCCTTTCCGATCACCACATTCTCATGGTCAATGTTTCCAACCTGTCCCAGCGTCGCAACGCAGCGCGACAGCACCATGCGCTGTTCGCCGGACGGCAGCAGGATCGTCGCATATCTGCCCTCCCGCGCCATGAGGCGAGCGAATCCGCCCGCGCTGCGCGCCAGTTGACCGCCCTTCCCAGGACGCATTTCGATGTTGTGGATCACGCTGCCGAGCGGCATGTTCTCCAGAGGCATCGCGTTGCCGACATTGAAGCCGGCGCCCGGACCCGACTGGACAGAATCGCCGACCTTCAAACCATGTGGCGCCAAGATGTACCGCTCCTCGCCGTCCTCATACCGCACCAGCGCAATCCGCGCCGAACGGTTCGGATCGTATTCGATGGAGACGACCGACGCCGGCATGCCTGTCTTGTTCCGCTTGAAATCGATGACGCGGTATCGGCGTTTATGTCCGCCTCCGCGCCGACGCATTGTGATGCGCCCCTTCGAATTGCGCCCGCTGATGCGTTTTTTGCCGCTCGTGAGCGACTTCTTCGGCTTTGAGGCGGTGATCTCCGAAAACTCGGAGGTCGTCATAAAACGGCGCGACGGCGTATAGGGGCGGTGCTTCTTTGCCATCATCACGCTCCTTCAAATTGCGTTATCGTAACGTTGCCGCGCAGCGTCACGATCGCTTTTTTTTGCCCGGCTGAGCGTCCCGGCCGAAAGCGGCGGAAGCGGCTCAAACGTCCCGAATCGCGCCGCTTTCCCTGCTTGCGCATCGTGTTGATCTTGATAATCTGTCCCTCCGTTTCGGGGAACAGCGTCTCGATGGCGCGGCGAATATCCTGCTTCGTCGCCCTCATATCCACCTCCAATGTGTATTTCACATAGGATTCGGCGCCCAAGCGTTCGCGGTATTTGTCTTTTTGTATCGTCGATTTTTCGGTCATCAGCGGACGCTGAAAAACCTTATAGGGGTCCATCGCCATCAGGGCGCCTCCGATTCTTCTTCATCGTTTTTGCGCTCTTCTTCAGGCGCCTCCTGCTCCGCCTCTTCGGATTCCGCTGGAGCTTCTTCAACAGGCTCCTGCTCCGCCGGCGTTTCTTCAACCGCCTCTTCAGCTGGAGATTCTTCAACAGGCGTTTCCTGCGCCTCAGAGGGAGGCTTTATCGCCGGCGCATCCTCCACGCCCAAGCGGGAGAGCAGCGCTTCCCAAGCCTCCACCGAAAAGATGAGCGTGTCGCGCGTCAGTATCTGATACGGATGTATCTGACTGCTCAACGCCGCTTCAACATACGGCACATTTCGGGACGAAATGAGCAGCCATGGGTTGCTCTCGGCGGTCACCAACAGCGTCTTCTCCCGGTTGACGCCGACGCTTTTCAAAAGAGAGACGACGCGCTTTGTCTTTGGAACCTCTCCGTTCTCTGGGAACGATTCGACCAGTTTGATTCCTCCGCTCTGCAGCTTATCGCGCAGAGCCGAGAGCAGCGCGAGCTGTTTCATCTTTCGGGGAGTCTTCTGGCGGTAGCTGCGCGGCGTCGGTCCGAAGATGATTCCGCCGCCGACCCGTATGGGAGACTGCCGGTCGCCCATACGCGCTCTGCCGAGCCCTTTTTGGCGGAACATTTTGCGTCCGCTTCCGCGCACTTCGCTGCGCGTCTTCACCTTCGATGTGCCGCTGCGCTTATTTGCCAAATAAGCGTTCACAACCTGATGCAGCGCCGCCATGTGAATCTCGCCCTCCGCCAAGAGAGCGGGCGCCGCCACCGATCCTGCGTCCGCGCCTGATTGATCTACTATCCGCAATTCCATCTTGGGACGTCTTTCCTCTGCTAGCTGGACCGTTTCGCCGCCTTGCGCACAATCACAAAGCCGCCGTTCGGTCCGGGCGCCGCGCCCTTCACCACAATCAAGTTGTTCTCGGCGTCCGTCTGGATCACCTTTAGGTTCTGGACCGTCTTGCGCTCGCCGCCCATGCGTCCGGGCATTTTGCGCCCTTTCACAACGCGGGAAGGCGTCGCGCTGCAGCCGATAGAGCCGGGTCGGCGGTGATTTTTCTCCGCGCCGTGGCTCGCTTTCTGTCCGGCAAAGCCCCAGCGCTTCACAACGCCCGCAAACCCGCGCCCCTTTGAGACGCCGCTCACATCCACATATTCGCCTGAAGCGAACAGATCCTCGACGCGAATCAGGTCTCCGACCGCGTATTCGGACGGATCGTCAATGCGAAATTCGCGCAGCGCGCGCGTCGGCTCCGCGCCTGATTTTTCAAAATGCCCGCGCGTTGGACGGTTCGGACGCTTGCGGGAGCCGTAGCCGAGCTGAACGGCGGAATACGAGTCGCGCTCAGGCGTCTTCACCTGCGCGACGGGACAGGGACCTGCCTGGATAACCGTAACGCCCACGGAAATCCCCGTCTCGTCAAACACGCGCGTCATGCCAATTTTGGTACCGATCAAGCCGATGCTCATCGTTTTATCCTCTACTTCAACGCCACTTTGATGTTGATGCCGGACGGCAGATCAAACTGCCCGAGAGCGTCCATCGTTCTCGGCGTATGGTCAGTCACATCAATCAGGCGCTTATGTATGCGCATCTCAAACTGTTCGCGCGATTTCTTATCCACAAATGTGCTGCGGTTCACCGTCCAGACCTTGCGATGGGTCGGCAACGGAACGGGACCGCTCACCAACGCCCCCGTCTGCTTGATGATGTCGCATATCTCCGACACGGACCTGTCAAGCAGACGGTGGTCGTAGGCCTCCAACTTTATGCGTATCGTTGTCGCCATCCAGCTCCCCCGCCGTTAATCGAGTATCTCGGTAACGACGCCGGCTCCAACGGTTCGGCTGCCTTCGCGGATTGCAAAGCGCAGACCTTCGTCCATGGCGATCGGGGTGATCAGTTCCACGTTGAACGTCGCGTTGTCGCCGGGCATGACCATCTCGATGCTTTCATCCAGCGTCACCGCGCCCGTCACGTCGGTTGTTCGGAAGTAGAACTGCGGCCTGTAGCCGGAAAAGAAGGGGGTTTTACGCCCGCCCTCTTCGCCTTTCAACACATACACCTCCGCCTTGAAGCTTTTGTGCGGCAGAATGGAGTTTGGAGCCGCCAGCACCTGCCCGCGCTCCACCTCGTCGCGCGCCGTTCCGCGCAGAAGCACTCCCGCGTTGTCGCCTGCGATGCCTTCGTCCAGCTGCTTGTTGAACATCTCAACTCCGGTGGCGACCGTTGCGCGGGTCGGCTGAATTCCGACGATTTCGACCGCGTCGCCGACCGTCACTTTCCCGCGCTCAATGCGCCCCGTCACAACGGTGCCGCGCCCAGAGATGCTGAACACATCCTCAATCGGCATCAGGAACGGGCGGTCGATGTCGCGCTCCGGCTCCGGGATATACTCGTCCACAGCGTCCATCAGCTCAACGATGCAGGCTCCGTCGCCCTCGGCGTCGCCCGACTCAAGAGCGTTCAACGCCGAGCCCATGACAACCGGGATGTCGTCCCCAGGAAACTCATACTCGCTCAGCAGCTCCCGCACCTCCAGCTCGACCAGCTCAACCAGCTCCTCGTCGTCCACCATATCGACCTTGTTGAGAAAGACGACAAGGGCGGGGACGTTCACCTGCCGCGCCAGCAGCACATGCTCGCGGGTCTGCGGCATCGGTCCGTCGGCGGCGGATACGACCAAGATGGCTCCGTCCATCTGGGCGGCTCCCGTGATCATGTTCTTGATATAGTCCGCATGACCGGGGCAGTCCACATGGGCGTAGTGGCGGTTCTCGGTTTCATATTCGACGTGGGCGGTCTGGATGGTGATTCCGCGCTCGCGTTCCTCCGGCGCGTTGTCGATGCTATCGAAGTCGCGCACTTCGGAAAGCCCCCGATTCGACTGAATGAGGGTGATGGCTGCCGTCAGCGTCGTCTTGCCATGATCGACATGCCCAATGGTTCCAACGTTAACATGCGGTTTAGTCCGCTCAAATTTTCCGCGCGCCATATCGGCTACTCCTTTGCGGTGTTTCTAGTCTTAAGACTCAAGCGGCGCAGTCCGCAGACGGATCGCTGTCTCCGCCGCGTCCTGAGGCGCTTCTCGATACGAATCCAACTTCATCGGTGAAAGAGCGGCGCGTCCCTGCGTCAACGACCGCAAATCCTTTACATAACCAAACATCTGCGCAAGCGGAGTCATCGCTTTCACCATATGCACACCCGCTGAACGCGCTTCTGTCTCCACAATCTGACCGCGGCGAGAACTCAAATCGGCGATGATGGAGCCAAGATAACTCTCCGGCGCAATCACCTCCACCTCCATAAACGGCTCAAGCAGCGCGACGCCGGCTCTTTCCGCCGCCGAACGAAACGCCCGCGAACCGGCAACCTGAAACGCGACTGTCGACGAATCCACCTCATGCGCTGAGCCGTCCACCAAACGAACGCGAATGTCCGTCATCGGATAGCCCGCCAAAATGCCCTGATCCATCCGCTCCTTAACGCCGCGCTCAACGGACGGAATGAATTCGCTTGGCACCGCGCCCCCTCGAATCTCGTTCACAAACTCAAAGCCGCTCCCCGGCTCCATCGGCTCAATCTCAATCACAACCTGCGCGTATTGACCGCGCCCGCCCGTCTGGCGCACAAAACGCTCATTCGCGCCGGCAGCGCCCCGTATCGTCTCGCGGTACGCCACCTCCGGCTGGCCGATGTTCGCCTCAACCCGAAACTCGCGGCGCATCCGCTCCACGATGATGTCCAAATGCAGCTCGCCCATGCCAGAAATGAGCGTCTGACCCGTCTCCTGATCAGACGACAACTGAAGCGTCGGGTCCTCTTCAGAAAGGCGCAGCAGCGCGGTACTCAGCTTGTCCCTGTCCGCTTCCGTCTTCGGCTCCACCGCGATCTTCAACACCGGCTCCGGGACATGCATCGACTCCAGCGCGATAGGACGCTGCGCGTCGCACAGGGTATCGCCCGTCAGCGCGTTTTTCAAACCGACCGCCGCCGCAATGTCGCCCGCATAGATGCGCTGCCGTTCCTGGCGCTTGTTCGCATGCATCTGCAGGAGACGCCCGATGCGCTCCTTGTTGCCCGTGCGCGGGTTGAACACATAATCGCCCGAACCCAGCGACCCGGAATAGACGCGCAGAAACGCCAACTTCCCGACATGCGGATCCGCCATGATCTTGAACGCGACCGCCGACAGCGGCGCCTCGTCCGACGCCTCCCGATCCAGCGGCTCGTTTGTCACAGGGTCGACGCCGCGCACATTCGGAACATCCACAGGCGACGGCAGAAAATCGATCACCGCGTCCAGAACCCGCTGGACGCCGATATTCTTCAAAGCGGCGCCGCACAGCGCCAGCGACACCTTATTCTCCAGACATGCCTTGCGCAAAGCCCCCTTGATCTCCTCGCTCGACAGGTCGCCCTCTTCAAGGTACTTCTCAATCAGCTGTTCATCCTGCTCGGCGGCGGCTTCAACCATCTCCGCCCGCCGCTCCTCGTAGAGGTCCTGCATGGACGCGGGAATCTCGGTCTCCTCGTAGGAGGCTCCAAGCGTTTCAGGGTCCCATACATACGCCTTGCCTTCAATGAGATCCACGATGCCGCGGAAGGTCTCCTCCGCCCCGATCGGCAGCTGAACAGGCACCGGACGCGCGCCGAGGCGTTCGCGCATCATATCCAGCGCGCGGAAAAAATCCGCCCCCATGCGGTCCATCTTATTCACAAAGGCGATGCGCGGAACGCCGTATCGATCCGCCTGTTTCCAGACCGTCTCCGACTGCGGCTCCACCCCGCCGACTGCGCAAAACACCGCCACCGCCCCGTCCAAGACGCGCAGCGAACGCTCCACCTCTATCGTGAAATCCACATGTCCAGGCGTGTCGATCAAGTTGATGCGCCTGCCGTTCCATTCGCAGGTCGTCGCGGCGGATGTGATTGTGATGCCGCGCTCCTGCTCCTGCTCCATCCAGTCCATCGTCGCCGCGCCGTCATGCACCTCCCCCATGCGGTGCGTCCGCCCGGTATAGTACAGAACGCGCTCCGTCACGGTCGTCTTCCCGGCGTCAATATGCGCCATGACGCCGATATTGCGCGTCCGTTTCAGATGCTCGCGGCCGTTCGGCCTAGCGGCGTGTTTCAAGGTCAGCCCCTTCTACCAGCGGTAGTGCGAAAACGCTTTGTTCGCTTCTGCCATGCGGTGCGTCTCTTCTTTTCGGCGAATTGCATGCCCTTCGGAGCGGGAAGCGTCCAGCAGCTCCGAGGCTAAACGCGCCGACATCGTCTTTTCGTTGCGCGCCTCCCGCGCCGCGGTGATGATCCAGCGAAACGCCAGCGACAGGCGCCGCTCAGGCCGAACCTCCACCGGCACCTGGTAGGTCTGCGCGCCGACGCGCCGCGGTCGAATCTCCACCACAGGCTTCACATTGTCCAGCGCCTCGTCAAACACCTCGCGCGGATTGCGCCCCGTCCGGTCGCCGATCACATCCAGTGAGCCGTACACGATGCGCTCCGCAACGCTTTTCTTGCCCTTCAGCATGATGCTGTTGATAAACTTCTGAAGGTCCACGCTCCCGTACACTGGGTCGGGCGGCGTTGGCCGCCGTTCGGCTGCGTTACGTCTCGGCATGCCGATTCCTCTCCTGCTTAAAAATTACCGCCGCTTTGCGCCGTATTTTGAGCGGCCCTGCTTGCGGTTCTCAACGCCGTCGCATTCGCGCGTTCCGCGCACGATATGGTAGCCCACATTCGGAAGGTCGCGCACATTTCCGCCGCGCACAAGGACGGAGCTGTGTTCGTTCAGGTTATGGTCAATGCCAGGTATGTACGCCGTGATTTCGCGCCCGTTTGTGAGACGCACGCGCGCGATCTTGCGCAGCGCCGAATTCGGTTTCTTCGGCGGCTTTGTCCGCACCTGCAGACAGATGCCCTGACGCTGCGGCGATCTTTCCAGCGCAGGCGATTTGCTTTTCTTGGTCGTACGCTTGCGACCCTTCCGAACTAACTGGTTGACCGTAGGCATAAACCGCTCCATATTCATTATGAAAGCCTCGTCAAGGAGGCTTTCAAACATGCGCTGAACAAACGGCGTTCAAAAAAACACGCCGCCCATACCAAGAAAACAATAGTAACGCCGACTCTGGCATGCGTCAAGCAAAGTTTGCGTTTGCCGTTTTTTAAAACGCATAAACGCAGGCGCTTTCCCCGCCCATGCCGATCAGCGGCGCAGTCAATTAATATACGCTGTAATGACGGGCGATGGCAAGCTGAATGCGCAAGGAATCGCACAAAAACGCAGCGCATGCAGGCGGCAACCCGCATTTTTAAACGATAGCCCGCCGATCTGACCGCTTAATTTGGCGCTTTTGAAGGATAACGCGCTCGACTCTCGCGGCTTCCCCACACTTCGGGAAAGGCGCCGTCATCTTGAATTATGGCGCTGGCTTGGCTTGAAATCGAATAACGCGCGGGATCGTTCAGCCAAAGCCAGAACTTGTCCCATGGGCAGTATGTCCGCGCGTTGAGATTCTTGACCTGCCTTGACCACCCGTTAAATAATCGAATGTGCGCCTCTCCATACCCCTCATCGCCATCTCGAATGGGACCTGACTTCTTCCCTAGATAAGAATAGGTTTCGGAAATGGGAGGCGACGCTCCGTTGTCGATGAACGCGATGGACGAGTCTGCGACCCCCCTGCCCTTATACGTTACGCTCCCGCCCCTTGCCGATCCGTTCAGCTTGCCATGAATCTTGCCGACGGCGCGAATGGGGCTGGCATAGGCGTCCGCGTAGAGATACGGCGTCCCTTCGGGCGGAGGGTTCGACTCTTCCGCGGGGTCGGCTTTGACAGCTTTCGCTTGCTCAATGCCGGCTGAAGCGGGCAGCAGCGGCGTCATCGAGACATCCGCCCATGCAGATCGGCGCTCCCGCCATGCCCGCATAATGCCGTTGAACAGGTCGGCGACATACATCCTGTCGACAGGGTCTTGAGACGCGGCGCGCAGCGTTTTTTCTTGATGCGACGTCGGGCGGTTCACGATCTGCGCCAGCTGCCGAACCGCCAACTGCAGCTCGGCGTCGTCCATCTGCTTAAACGGTTCCGCAGGGTCCAGCTCGGGCGGCAATTCGCCGATGGAATGCCCCAGCGGGTCGGCGCTTCCAATATAAACCGTCAGATAAGGCTGACCCGAAACCATGTACATTTTCTGAACGGGAGGGAGGCCCCAATACATCGCCCGATAATGCTCTTCATCCGTTAAAACAAGGCTGCCGCTGCTGACAAAGCTGAATCCGCCGTCAAATCTTCTGCTGCCGTCAACCAAGCCGCCCTCAAGGACCTTCCCTTCCCGCAGGTCCACGATCATGGCAGGTTCGACGCTTCTCCCCTTCCCGCCGCCGGTCGCTATCGTCCCTCCAGAATTTTCACTTATCCCGCCCTCCGGCTCAAGGCTGGCGGGAAGCGGAAGATCGTCCAGGTCCTCGTCCATAGCCCAAAGCCGCTGGTAGCGCCATTTGAAATACTCTACTTCGTGAGGCTTTTTTCTTCGCCTCTGTGTTTTAAAAAACTCTTTGATATGCCGATCAACCCGCTTTTCCCAGACGCTCCAATCGTTCAAAAAATGCAGACCCCACTTTTGCTCTGCCGTCTCCAGAAGATCTGCATACGGCATCTCAACAGAGTCATAGCGGAGCAGGACGACCCGAGCGCCGACATAAATCAACGCCGCCGCAACGGCAATTCCAACAGCAAGAAGCGTCCTCTTTTTCGACACGGCTACAGCTCTTCGTTCGGCTGTCCTGGGGAAGGGCGCAGGCGCGCAAACGCCCCGTCCGCCGTCCGCCCGAACGACACATCCTCCTCCTGCTCCTCAAACCGAACCGCGTCCAGCGCAGGGAAGCCGTCGTCCGCCAAACCTGTCAACAGCAGCGTCTCCCCCTCTCGGCTCAACCGAAACGACGCATGCAGCCCTTCGGCATTCTTCGCTCCGCCGTCCGCCCAGACAATCAGATAACCGCCGGCGGCGATGACCGTCCCGTCAGGAAAACGCCACTTGTCCCGCTCGTCAGGATCGTCCGAGAGCGCCATTCCGCTCAAATCGACCGCCTTGTCGGAGCGGTTGTAGAGCTCAATCCAATCGGAAAATGCGCCGTCGGGACCTTCCACCGCAGCGCGGTTCAGCGCCATCAGCTCATTGATGACGACAGGGAAATCGACGGTCGGGATCGGATCGCCGACGCGCCTGCGCGTCTGCGGAGGCTCAAGGGCGGGGACGCCTTCCGTCTGCGCCAGCAGATAGGCGCGCCGCTCCGTTGCGAACCGTTTCAGCCCGGGAGTTGTTCGTCCGCCGCCTCGTCCGCTCTGTCCGCCGGGGGCGGGCGGGGGTCCTTGAGCCGCTGTCGGCGGATCGCTGCCTTCAGGAGGCGGTCCAAACGGGTTGAAATCGATCGGCGGCGGAGCGGGGGCGCCGCCCGGCGGACTGCCTCCGCCTTCACGCGCAATGTCTTCCTCCACGCTGCGCCTGAAAGCGTCATACGAGGTCAGCTTCTTGTCGTCCCGCTCCAGCTCGGCGCTGATCAACGACCGGTACGCTTCCGCAACCTGCCCAAGACGCTCCCAGTCAAGCCACTCCTGCGCGATATAGCGCACATACCCCAGATAACGCGCCTGCAAATCCGCGTTCGACAACAAGCGCCGTATCAACGGACGATCCGGGTTCTCAAGATGAACGAGCGGAGAAACCTGCGGATCGCCGCCTGTGTCGCTCGGACCGCCGCCGCGGCCGCCGAAGCGGAACGTCTCGTTGTTGTCATGCGAAATGAGATGAAACCGCCCGTCCGTTCCGCGGTAAAGGTTATAATCGCTCGCGCGGCTCATATACCCGTCCTGATCAATGAACGCATTGTCCAGCGCCAGAAAGCGCAGCGTCTCGTCCACATCCAAAATCGGCTCCAATTGCGCCGCCAGCTCCTCCGCCGGCGCTTCGTTCAGAACGCGCGACAGCTCCATCAGGCTTTCCCACGCCTCATCGTTGTCGCTTGACCGGATCTCATACCGCCGCCGATACGCCTCCACGCCGCCTTCCATCAGGGCGAGTCCGCTGTCGCCGCCTCGTGGGTTGGCGGGAACCTTCCATCGGTCGCCGCCCCGTTCTCCGTACGCTTCTTCAATGAAATCGCTGTTGAACTGCTGCGAATTCACATAGACGCCCCAGTTCTCGCCGTTCACAACAAGACGCACAAAGTTCACCTTCAGCGCCGGCATATACTCCCGGCTGACGCGGCTAAACAGCGCCTCGCGCAAAAAAGACGGATCCGCATGCGAGTTTAGCAGGTTCAGCGTCCGATACCCGTAAAGCCGCTGGTCAGGGTCGTCATGGTTCATGGAAAGGTTGAACGATTTTTTGAGGGAAGCGCCGAGCGTGAAGTAGGACGAATTCCCGCGAAAACGGACGCCGACGCCGTCATACCGCCGCCCGTCCACGATGAGCGCCGCGGGGACATTCACGCCCGTGTTGTAAAAGTCGGCGAGCTCCTGATGCCAGTCGTTGTTCGGAAAGCGCAAGTACAAGGTGCGCAGGACGGAATCGTCATAAAGCTCGGCGCTTTCGTCGACCGCGTTTTGACGGCTCGCTTCCAGGTCTTGTTCAAGGGTCGATTTCGGCTCTAAGACGACCGGCGCGGCGGGAGTTTCTTGCCTGCCTCCGCGTCTGCCCGGCCCTCTGCGCTGCGGATTTTGCTGCGCGAACACGCGCGCTTCAGCCCGCTCCGCGTCGTTCAAGCGTCCGTCCCCGTCCGCGTCAAACTGCTCAACAAGATCGATCCGCGGACCCTCATTCGGCGGACCTCCAGGTCCCTGACTCCAAGCCAGCCATGCCGTTCCACACACCGCGGCCGCAACCGCAAATCGACTCGTTCGCCTCATCGTCTATCTCCTTTGTGTTTCGCTTTAGCCGCCCATCTCCCCGCTTTCCACCATGGAAAGAAACGCGCTGTCCTCCGTCTCTAGCGGAAGATCGATGCGCTTGCGCGAGCGGCTCGATTCGTAGGTCGCAAAGATCAGCTCCGTCGCCGCGAGCGCCTTGCGCACATCCAAACGCGGATCGCCGCCGTCTTTCAAGCAGCCGATCAGGTCCAACACGGACAGCGTCGTGTCGTTGCCTCTTGGGTGAATGTCGGACAGATTGGGGCGCTCCCAGCCGCTGCCGTCTCCGCGCAGAACTCGTATCGGCGCGGGTCCGCCAATCTCAATGACGCCGTCTGAGCCGATGATGCGGTTGCCCGCTCCGCCTCCGCCAATGCCCGTACACAACAGCCCTCTCCGCCCGTTCTTGAACCAAACATGGCTGATTCCCTGATTCTCAATCGGCAAGCCGAACGCCTTTCGCGGCGCGCCGTCCAGATGAATCTGTCCGAGAACCGCGGCAGCAGGCTCGTCGTTGTTGTACCAGAAGAACATGTCGAACCAGTGCGTTCCCCAGTCGATCATGTTGGAGCAGAAGCCTTCAAAGCGCAGGACATCGCCGACAGCGCCTTCGTTCACCAGGTCGCGCGCCTTGACGAAGTTGGCGCCGAACCGCCGTTGATGGCAAAAGGTGGTCAGAACGCCGTTTTCGGTCACAACGTCGTAGATCTCGCGCGCTTCGCCCCAGGTGGGCGCCATCGGTTTTTCGGCGTGAATCGCCTTGACGCCGCTTTGCGCCGCGTCGCGTATCAGCTCCAGGTGCAGCGCCGTCCAAACTGTGACGCTCACAATGTCGGGCTTCTCTTTTTCAAGCATCTCGCGGTGGTCGGCATAGACGTTGATGCCGCCGCAGTCGTTCGACATGCGCTGCGCGTTCGCCTCGGACGGGTCCGCGCACGCCACAATTTTAACATCCTCTGAGGCTCGATATCCGCCCGCATGCGCGCGTCCGCGCCCGCCGCATCCGATGATCGCCGCTTTGAAATCTGCCACATGATCCTCCAAGATTCGACCTGCTCATTCACAGCCAGTTCAAAGAACATACCGCTTTTTTTGCTTAAACGCAAGCGCCGCCAACCAGACCGTCATTTACATGATTACTCCCGCGCAAGCGGAAATCTAGAGACGCCGCAGAAACCGTCCGCATCCGCCCGCCGACCTGTCCCAACTAAAGACATAAGGTCAGAGGGCGGAGGTTGATCTTCAACAAGAAACGAGTTATACTGGCGCGCGGGCTGAACTTAGAGGTTCATCGGGCGATACATTATAAATTAGACGATACGGAGAGACGCATGAGCGACGAAACAAACGCGCAAGAACGCAGCCATCGATTGAGCGAGAAAGAAAAAGCGTTCTGGAACGAAAACGGGTTTCTGGTACGCCGAGGCGTCTTCAGCCCAGAAGAGAACGACATCCTGCGCAAAACCGCCGAAGACATCGTCGACGGAAAACGCCCCTTTCCAATCGCGCACATTGACCAGAACGCGCTTGTCAAGGACGGCAAAGCGGACGCCGAAGGCGTCTACGCCATGCACAAAATCCATCACCCAAGCTGCTTCTGCCAAGAGTTTCTGGACCGAGTCCGCGATCCGCGCCTTACCGATCCGCTCGTCGACATCCTCGGTCCCGACATCCTCGGCATCAACAACCTGTTCATATGGAAGGCGCCGGAAATCGGCCTCGGCTTCCCATGGCACCAGGACAAGTTTTACTTCCGAAACCGCTTCAACACCGAAACGACCGTCGGCACATGGACGGCGATCGACCCCGCCGACGAAGGCAACGGATGCCTCTATGTGATCCCCGGAAGCCACAAGCATGACATCCATGAACATGACGACCTGGAAGGCTCGCAACAGCGGGAGTTTCGCTTGGCGCGCGGCGCGCGGGACGAGGACGGCATACCGCTGGAAGCGGAGCCAGGCTCGGTTGTCTGGTTCCATAGCCATCTGCTGCATAAAAGCACCGACAACCATAGCCGGCGATTCCGCCGAAGCTATGTCGTCCACTACCTGAGCGCGCAGGCGGAATGGGCGAACCCGCCGCCCCCGCATGGAAGAGGCAAAGGGCAGCCCATCATGTGGGTGCGCGGAAAGACATACCCCGACAAGGTGCATGAGGTGGAGCGGGAAATCCTGCCCATCCCGCCGGCGCCTGAATAAGCGGCAGCCTCGTCGTCATTCCCGCGCAGCATGTCCCCGTGAAAACGGGGAGCGGGAATCTAGAGTCCAGCAGAGTCGGTTATTTTAAGACGACCATGCGCCGCAGCGCCGTGAACGAGCCTGCTTCAATGCGGACATAATAGACGCCGCTGGCGACAGGCTCGCCCAGAGCGTTCCGTCCGTCCCAATGAGCGGCTTTGGCGCGGCTGCGGTAGGCTCCAGCCGGCAACTGCCCCAGATTCAGCGTCCGCACAAGTTGACCTGCCGAGTTGTAGATATTCATCCGCGCGCGGGACGCTTCCGACAGATCGAACGGAATCCAGGTCTCTGGGTTGAACGGGTTTGGGTAGTTTGGCAGGAGAGCCGTTTCAGACGGAAGCGCGCTCATGAGAAGCCTGCCGAAGTCGACCGCGCCGCGCGCGATGTCCGATTGAGTGAGCGTATGGCGGACGCTCTGAACGCCGCCGAATGCGCCTGCCAGGTCCGCGGCGCGCAGCTCAAACATATCGCCGACCGCAAAGCCGCCGCTGAAAAGGTCTAAAAAGACGACCGAAAAACGTCCGTCTTCAGACGACGCGCCTGTCGCGGCGGTCAAGGTCTTGCCTGTCCTCAGATGCGTTACAGACGCGGCAATGCCGTTGAGCGAAGCCAAGCTGTCCTCTTGCAAAATAAGACCCGACGCGACCAGCGCCGAAATAGAGGAAGCGTCCCGCCGCCGCGAAATAGAAGAGGGAGCCTGCGCCGCCTCGTTCTTCCAAGCTTCGCCGTTGAATGTCAAGGTCGTTTCCCCGCTGGACATGAGGATATACCCTTTGCCTCCGATCACAGGCTCGTCCAATACAGACCCGACCGCATGCTTGAATTTGCCGTCCTTTTCAATAAAGCAGGCCGTCACCGCCGCGTCCATGTTCAGCAAATCGCCCACTGTGGAGACCGATCCGCTGCGCGGAACGCCGATGAGATTGACGCCTCCGCGCAGGGGTACCTGCGGCGGCAGAAGCCCGCCTGTGAACGTTGCCGACTTTGACGACAGCATATTCACAAGAACGGCCGCCGAATCGCGCAGGGCGGGGCCCGTCCCTACCCCAAAATACCCTTCAAACTCACCGTTCTCTGTCTGAACGACAAGGGCGCCGACAGCTGCCGAACCGCCCAGCTTTTGATAAAGATCTGCCGCGTTTTCAAGTTCGGGATCGTTCACAGGCGCATGAATCATGTTCAATCCGGCGTTCAAATGAAGCGTAAATGAAGTGTCGGGAATGAGAGCCAAGACCGCGTAGGAAGCCGCGCGGTTGCCGTTGCTGTCGGCGTCTTGCGCCGCGCCGGCGGGAACCGTCACAACGACGGGGCCGGTTGCCGCCGGCTCAATGACCGCCGTATAGTTGTAGCCGGAGCCTTCGAGGCTTGCCGCTTCGCCGTTTGTCACTTCAATGTCGGACGCTTCAAACCCTGTGACGGTCTCGCTGAAGGAGATCGCCGCTTCAAACGAACCCGTAACGATGCCTTCCGGACCCGTTACCAATGTCGATGGAGCAACTATTCTGACGCCGCGCGGCCAGATGCGTATCGTGTCGTCCTGGCTGCCGCTGGCAAGCCAGGAGCCGTCAGGAGAATACGCGACGGATGTAACGCTTCCCGTATGTCCTGTGAGCATTTCGATATGGTCGCCCGTTTGCGCGTCCCAGATGCGGATCGAGTCGTCGCGGCTGGCGCTGGCGAGCCTGGAGCCGTCCGGAGAATACGCGACGGATAGGACGCTTTCCGTATGCCTCATGAGCGTTCGCAGCGTTTTGCCCGTATTGAGGTTCCAGATGCGGATCGTGTTGTCCTGGCTGGCGCTGGCGAGCCTGGAGCCGTCCGGTGAATACGCCACAGAATAGACAGAATTCGTATGCTCCGTGAGCGTTCGCAGCGTGTCGCCCGTGTTGGGGTTCCAGATGCGGATCGTGTCGTCGTCGCTGCCGCTGGCAAGCCTGGAGCCGTCCGGTGAATACGCCACAGACCTGACATAATCCGCATGTCCAGGGAGCGTTTGGAGCAGATCGCCGGTGTTGGGGTTCCAGATGCGGACCGTGTCGTCGCGGCTGGCGCTGGCGAGCCTGGAGCCGTCCGGTGAATACGCCGCAGATCTGACCGTATCCGTATGCCCTATGAGCGTTTGGAGCAGATCGCCTGTGTTGGGATTCCAGACCATGATCGTGTTGTCGGCGCTGGCGCTGGCGAGCCTGGAGCCGTCCGGTGAATACGCTACAGAAACGATAGAGCCTGTGTGTTCCATGAGCGTCCGCAGCGTTTTGCCTGTGTTGGGGTTCCAGATGCGGATCGTGTTGTCGTCGCTGCCGCTTGCGAGCGCGGCGCTGTCCGGTGAATACGCAACAGACCAGACCGTACCTGTATGCTCGCTTAAAATCTGCGGGCTTGCGGCGGGAGGCTCATAGACGACGGAGAACTCGTTGGAGGCTCGGTTGTTGCCCGCTGCATTGGCGGGGACGCTTACGCGCACCGTCCCGGGGAGGGTCGGCGCAATGGTTGCCGTATAGGTTTTGCCGCTGCCTGTAAGGTTTGTCACGGAGCCGTTTGTCACTTCAATATCAGACGTTCCAAAGCCTGTGACGTCCGCGCTGAATGCGATCGTCACATTGAACAGACCTGTCTGATCGCCGATCGGACCTGTGATGGTCGCGGAGAGCGGGGCGAGGTCGCTGACATCCCAGATTCGAATCGTTCCATCGTCGCTTCCGCTGGCGACGTTCCGTCCGTCTGGCGAATAGGCGACCGATTCGACGCCATCCGTATGTTCTCGGAGCGTTCGGAGAAGCGCGCCCGTGTCGGCGTTCCAAATGCGAACGGCGTTGTCGCCGCCGCCGCTGACGATTCTTGCCCCGTCTGGCGAATAGGCGACCGATTCGACGCCGTCCGTATGCCCTCGGAGCGTTCGGATGAGAGAGCCGTCGCTGACGTCCCAGATTCGAATCGTTCCATCGTCGCTTCCGCTGGCGACGTTCCGTCCGTCTGGCGAATAGGCGACCGAATAGACTTCATCCGTATGCCGTCGGAGCGTTCGGAGAAGCGCGCCCGTGTCGGCGTTCCAGATGCGAACGGTGTTGTCATCGCCGCCGCTGACGATTCTTGTCCCGTCTGACGAATAGGCGACCGATTCGACGCCATCCGTATGTCTCTGGAGCGTTCGGATTCGGGAACCGGCATTAACGTCCCAGATTCGAATCGTTCTATCGGAGCTGGCGCTGGCGACTTTCTGTCCGTCTGGAGAATATGCTACAGAAGGTACTTCATCCGTATGTTCTCGGAGCGTTTGGAGAAGCGCGCCCGTGTCGGCGTTCCAGATCCGAACGGCGTTGTCATCGCCGCCGCTGACGATCCTTGTCCCGTCTGGCGAATAGGCGACCGATTCGACGCCGTCCGTATGTCCCCGGAGCGTTCGGATGAGGGAGCCGTCGCTGACGTCCCAGATTCGAATCGTTCCATCGTCGCTTCCGCCGGCGATTTTCTGTCCGTCTGGAGAATAGGCGACCGAATAGATTTCATCCGAATGCCTTATCAGCGTTTGAGGAGTTTGCGCCTGGCTGCTATGGATTAGAAAACCGGCGAAACAGCAAAGCAAAAGGATGCGGAAGAAATGCGAAGCAAGGCGCCTCATACAAACGTTCCTTTTGTCAGTCGTCGTCCCGGCCGCGCCGGTCGTCGTCATCGTCGTCGTCATCGTCGTCTCGGCCGCGCCGGTCGTCGTCATCATCGTCGTCATCGTCGTCTCGGCCGCGCCGGTCGTCGTCATCATCATCGTCGCCATCGTCGTACCGGTCATCATCGTCATCGCGCCTGTCGTCGTACCGGTCGTCATCATATTCATACCGGTCATCGTCGTACCGGTCGTCATCGTACCGGTCGTCGTACCGGTCATCGTCCAGATAATAATCATCATGGTCGTCGCCGCACGAAATCAAACAAGCGACTCCAATAACTGCCGCCGCAAACATTGCCCACTTCATGGTTCTCTCCCTAAGGTTCCGGGTTACTTGCAGTAATAACATAAATGATCAAAGTATGCAATACGCCATTCACCGCGGCAGTCTCTATAGGCGATGATTTTGATTTAAAGAGCCGCTTTAGAATGCGGAGGCTGTCTGGGAAAACTCTGGATTCCCGCGCAGCATGTCCCCGTGAAAACGGGGAGCGGGAATCCAGAGTTCAGCAGAGTCGGTTATTTTAAGACGACCATGCGCCGCAGCGCCGTGAACGAACCCGCCTCAATGCGGACATAATAGACGCCGCTGGCGACAGGTTCGCCCAGAGCGTTCCGTCCGTCCCAATGGGCGGCTCTGGCGCGGCTGCGGTACGCTCCAGCCGGCAATTGCCCCAGATCCAGCGTCCGCACGAGTTGACCTGCCGAGTTATAGACTGTTATTCTCACGCGGGACGCTTCCGACAGATCAAACGGAATCCAGGTCTCAGGGTTGAACGGGTTCGGGTAATTCGGAAGAAGCGCGCTTTTGGACACAACCGGTCCCGCCGACAGAAGCATGCTCTCCAAAACGGCGATCCCGCGTCTCGCCGAGTCGCTGCGGACCATCAGCCCATTCGCGTCGTTCAGCCAGACGGAAACCTGCGGAACGGAAGGAGCCTCCCGCGAAGACGCCAACGCCGGAGCCGCCGCAGCCTGTCCAGCCAAGGCGTCCGCGACAAGCAGAACGTCGGTCACATCCACGACGCCGTCGCCGTTCACATCCGCGTTGGGATCGGCGCCGTCCGCGACCGTCATGCCGTAGCTTTCGCCAAGGGCTGTTAGGTCTGCGCCGTCAATGGCGCCGTCGCCGTTCACATCCGGATCAACCGACGGCGTTTCCCAGAAGCGCAGCGTTCTGTCGCGACTGCCGCTGATGAGCGTTTGGCTGTCCGGCGAGTAGGCGACCGCGTAAACGGTTCCCGTATGCCCCTCTAACGTCTCCTTATGCCTGCCGTTCCCGGACGCCCATAGATGGACGGTTCCGTCTTGGTTTCCGGAGGCAAGCGTCGAGCCGTCCGGCGAGAAGGCGACCGAAAACACCAAGCCCGCAGACCCGCCCACCGTACGGGTATGGATGAGCGACTGCGATGAGACCTCCCAAAAACGAATCGTTTTATCGGCGCTGCCGCTCGCCAGAACCGTGCCATCGGGCGAGAAGGCAACCGAATAGATCGTCCGCCCATGCTCTTTCATTGAGGCGAGAGGCTTGCCGGTCTGGGCGTCCCACAGCCGGACGGTTCTATCGGCGCTGCCGCTGGCGATGAGCGTTCCGTCCGGCGAGAAGGCGACCGTCCGAACGGTTCCCGAATGCTGCGTCATCGTCTTTAAAAGCTTCCCCGTTTCGGCGCTCCAGAGCCGAACGGTACGGTCGCCGCTTCCGCTGACGATAGTTAATCCGTCCGGCGAATAGTCCAAAGCGTAAACGTCGCCCTCGTGTTCTTCCAGCGCTCGGACATGCGCGCCTGTTTCGGCGTTCCAGATGCGTATCGTGTCGTCGGCGCTTCCAGTGGCAAGCGTCGTTCCGTCCGGCGAGAAGGCGGCGGAGCGGACATCGCCTGTATGCTCCGTCAGTTCAAAGAGCGGCGTTCCCGCGTTGACATTCCAGATCAGGACGGTGTCGTCGGCGGAGGCGGTGGCGATGCGATTGCCGTCAGATGAATACGCCTCCGCTAAAATGGCGCCCTTATGCCCTGTCAAAACCCGCAGAGGCGCGTCATAGTTGACGATATAGATGTCGGAAGCTAAGTTATTCTCTACGGCGTTAGCGGGAACGCTTACTGTAACAATGCCGGAGCTGGACGGGCTGATCGTTGCCGTATAAGCGGAGCCGCTGCCGGCGAGATCCGTTACGTAGCCGTTCGTCACATTGATGTCCGACGCTTCGAATCCAGCGACCGCCTTGCTGAATGTGATGGACACAACAAACGCGCCTGTCGTGTATTGGCTCGGACTGTCAATCATCACCGTAACGGAAGGAGGCGGAGGCGCGTCCCAGAATTGAATCGTGTTGCCGCCTTCGATGCTGACGAGTCTGGAACCGTCCGGCGAATATGCCACTGAATTGGCATCGCCGTCCGTAAGTATCGGATCTTGGATTGCGGTCCCGGTGTCGACATTCCAGATGCGAATCGTATCGTCATCGCTGCCGCTGGCAAGCATGGAGCCGTCCGGCGAATATGCCACTGAATTGACATCTTTGCTATGCGCATGTCCTGTCATCTGCCGAATTAGCGACCCGGTGTCGGCATTCCAGATATGAACCGCGGCGTGATCGCCGCCGCAGGCGAGCATGGAACCGTCCGGCGAATATGCCACTGAATTGACATCTTCGGTAACATCTAACGGACTTCCGATTTGCGACCCGGTGTCGGCATTCCAGATTCGAATCTTATCGTCCGTGCCACCGCTGGCAATCCTGGCACCATCCGGCGAATATGCCACACAATTGACACTATGTCCTCTCAGCGTTTTTAGAACTTCACCTGTGTCGGGATTCCAGATCAGAATCGTTCCATCCCAACTGCCGCTGGCGATCCTGGAACCGTCAGGCGAAAACGCCACGGACCTGACCTTGCCCGTATGTTCTGTGAATTCTCGTATGGATTCGCCGGTATCGGGATTCCAGATCCGAACCGTTTCATCCAGACTGCTGCTGGCGATCCTAGAACCGTCAGGCGAAAACGCCACAGAAGTGACAGCCCACGTATGGCCCTGAAGGGTTCTGAGATGCTTGCCCGTATCGGTCCAAATATGAACCATAGATCTGGAGTCGGCGCTGGCGATCCTAGAACCGTCAGGCGAAAACGCCACGCGTTGCGCATTTGCTACTTCAGCAAACAGCCCTGCAAAGAGCAGAACCGCTGTCAGCAAGCGCGGAAGAGAAGAGGTGAAGGAAGATGATCGTTTCATGAAATCCCCTGTTGTCTGTTGAGCTGCAATGAGCGTCCGAGCGTCAATGTACTGTATTGGTCTGACGGAATCAAGAACTACGCGCGCCCTATTCTTCATGCCCGCAAGCGTCGTTCCAGTTGCGCTTGGCTGTTTTGCGTAATAAGCGTCAGCCAGAATAAAACCGCTAAAGTCATGAAAATGCGCGGAAGAGATGGTCGCCGTGCTTTCATGTAAATCTCCTGATGCTGCAGTCGCGTTGCGATCCACTAAAATACTCTAAAGCGTCTTGCGCTTCTACTATGAGATAGGATACCGCTTTGGACTCCGCGTTCTATTCTAGAAGGGGAGCGGCGTCTATGCGCCTGGGGCGCGTCTTCCGCCCGTTCAGCATCGCAGTCGGCAACGGGAGCGTTCAAAGCGGCTCCGTGTCCTCATTGAGAATGTCAAGGCATCGGGTATAAACATAAATGCGCCCGCGCCGTTTCCCGGTGACCTCGCGGACGACGCCGATCTTCTCCAGCCCCTCCACCGCGGAGGAGGCGGCGCCGTAACTGATCTCCGCGCTTTTGGCGACGGCGGTCAGCTGCGCCGCCGGGATTGAGCAGAGCGACCGGTGAACGCGCAGAGCGGAGCCGACGCGGCGCCCAAGCTCGCTCTCGATCAATGCGCGGTCTTCAGCAAAAAGGCGGTAAAGACGGCTGCATGTATCGACCGCGTTCTCCGCCGAGGTTTGAACGCCTTTTAAAAAGAACGCGATCCATGTTTCCCAATCGCCCGTATTTTTTGTTTCGTTCAGCAGCCGGTAATACTCATCCCTACGGCGTTTGAGGTAGAGGCTTAGGTAGAGTATCGGCGACCGCAACGCGCCCGCGTCCATGAGCATGAGCAGTATGAGCAGCCGTCCGACTCTTCCGTTGCCGTCCAGAAACGGATGAATCATCTCAAATTGCAGATGCGCAACGCCCGCCCGTATGAGCGCCGGCAGCCCGTCGTCCGCATGAATAAAACGCTCCATATCCGCCATGCAGTCTTCAACAAGCTCATGAGGAGGCGGAACATAAACGGCGTTGCCGGGGCGCGTTCCGCCGATCCAGTTTTGTGAACGGCGAAACGCGCTGGGCGTCTTGTTTCGACCTCGCCCGCTCGACAGCAGTATCGCATGAATCTCTCGAATGAGCCGATTGCATATTGGAAACTGCTCCGCCATGCGCTCCATACCATGTTCAAGAGCGGCAACATAGTTGGCGGTTTCGGCGGCATCGTCCATGTGCGCTTCGGGAGGCGCGCCCGCCTCAAACAGCGCCAGATCCGCCAACGAGGTTTGCGTTCCCTCAATCTGCGACGAAAGAACGGCTTCCTTGCGCTGATACGCATAAGCGAAAATGAGCGGATCAGGCAATAGAGGGGAGAAAGCGATGCCGTCCAGACGCCCCAACGCCAGCGACGCCGATTCCAGCGCCTGCCTCAACTGCCCGCTCATGTCGATGGGCGGATTCGGCGGCAGAGGCTTTGGCACAAACGCCTCAACACGCTCGCCTGTAAGCGACATGGTCTCCCGCCGACCCAGTTCTCCCCGCTCCATAGCGCATCCTTATTTCAAAAAACGGCTTTTTATGGAATAACGCTCCCGCTTATTCCATTTTACGACATAACATGAAACAACGCATCCTGCGCCGCGTTTCACCGCAAGGGCGGGAAAGGACGGCGGGTTGGATCAAAGGGCCGCGGCGTCTATGCGCTTGGGGCGCGTCTTCCGCCCGTTCAGCATCGCGCCGACCCATGTATAACGCACAAACGCCTCATACGAGACCAGCACGACCCCCGTCACGAGAACGCAAACGAACATGAACTTGATAAACGGGTTCCAATTCCAATGCTTCATCCATATCTGCGCCAAGACGGTCAGCGGAAGATGCGCCAGATAGAGCCAGTAGGTGGAATCGGACACATAGCGCGCCGCCCTGTTTTCCCGCTGAAGCAGGCGCCGAAACAGACCCATCAACCCGAATGTCATGAACCACGTATAGGATACCTGGAGCAGATCTGCCAGAGGGCGTCTCCATTCCTGCGGCAACCCCAGCTCTTCATACCCGTATGTCGCCCCGAGGCCGAGCGGAAACAGGATCAGCAGCGAGAGCGGAACCGTCAACGGCCACCATTTGCCGACGCTCCCATGCTCGTCCCCGCAGTCGTAATAGACGGCGCCGAAGCCGAAAAAGATCGCATAATACAGCAGCACATGCGGCATCGGAATCACGCCTGCCGAGGTGTCGGGTCCGTAGGAAATCTCGCTCATCCACCATTGCGGAATCATCGTGAGCGGTATGACCCAGAGATACCGCATCGGCGAGAGGATCCACGCGCCGCCGGCGGGGCGCCAGCCGTATCTGTCCAACAGAAGCGCGTACACCGCAAAGACCGCCGCTAGAATGCATAAAAACCAGAGGAACCAGAGATGGTGAAACGAGACGCTTGTTACAACTGCATAAATGGAAAACGCGGCGCGGCCGATGCCGCTCGTCTTTGTCTCTTCCTCCGCCGCGGTACCGCCCAGCATGCGCGCGATTCGCTTCCGCCCGTCGACCGTTTCCTCCCAGTCGATCTCCATCTGTATAAGAGCGGCGACGAACTCGGTCGCGCCTCGGTCCGCCGTCAGCGCCGTTCGCGCCGTTGATCCGTCGTTTTTGGGAAGGTCGGGATCGCCTCCCGCCTTTAAAAGCAGTTTCATCGATTCGGCGCGTCCGAAAAAAGCGGCTGCCATGAGCGCCGTTGCAGTGTCGCGGTTGCGCGCGTTCGGGTCGGCTCCCGCTTTCAGCAGCGCCTCCGCCGCGTCCGGCTCCCCGCTGACGGCGGCGATCGTCAACGCCGTCGACCCGCTGATTGGTTCGCGCGCGTTCAGGTCGGCTCCCGCCTCGGCATACATCGCAATGGCGTCAACGTCGCCTTCTCCGGCTGCCTTCCATAGATTGTCGACTCTTTTGCCTGCGTCTGCCTCCGTCTGCTCAATGGCGACGCCGTAGATGAGGTACATGAGCGGAACGATCGTGACGCAGCCGAGCAGGAGCGGGATGAAGATGCGCTTGAACCGGCGCTGTAGAAGCGGGATCAAGCCGCGCCGGCGCCAGAGCATCGCCGTAAAAAAGCCGCTCATTAAAAAGAAGACGGGCATGCGGAAACCATGCGCAGCCATCAAAAAGAGCGACATAACGCCGCTGGACGCTTCGCCAATGGTCGAGTCCTGTACGATCCAAGCGTCCGGTATGAACGCCAGCGCCGCATGGAGGCCGACGCCGATGAGCATCGCAAAGGCGCGCAGGGCGTCTAAATCATGGCGGCGCGGGTTGGAACTCGGCGCCGGCGATTCTTCCGTCATGCGCCAGGTTAAAAAACTGCTTCACAACCGACTGCCAATCTCCTCAACAATTGACCAGACAGCGAACACAATATACGCTAGCCCGACGAGAGCTGTAAACGATGTGTGAACGATGCCCGGACGCGCCGATTTCGGCAGTTTTTTGAGATTCATATACAGCAGCAGCGGCACATAAATCGCCATGGCGATTCCGCCGATAAAAGCGACTTCAAAAAAGAACGGAAGGGAGCCGATGCCGCCTGTCTCCAGCATATAGATGACGAGCGCGCCGATGATCATCCATCCCGCCGCGATCAGCACATACCACCATGAAAGCCCTCGTTTGCGGGCGCGGGGAAAATTAAAATGGATGATGTCGGACAGCGAACGCGCGCATCCGTCAATGAGAGCCAGCTGCGTTGAAAAAAGCGTCGCCACGCCGACCATCAGGAAGATGATGCGCCCCGTTTCGCCCCATACCGAGCCGAGTACCTGCGACTGGTCGTACACCAGCGTGCCGGATTCAGGAATGATGCCGGCGGGGCGCAAGACAGCCAGCGATCCGATGATGAACAGAAACATCGTTACGGCGTTCAAACCGAAAAAGAAAAGCAGCTGATCGCGCCGAATATAGGAGAACCAGTCTCGAAAACGGCGTCTGTTCTCAGGGTTGGAGTCGTCGTAGGTGAAGCCCGCCTGAACCGCTTTTTCTTGGCGACCTCGAAACGGATTTATCAGCGCTGGGAGCCGCGCGCCCATCCCGACATGTTTGTCGCGCAGATAGTAGCAGTAAAACAGGTTGGCGGTTCCTCCCGCGCCTGCAAACACGATGGCGCCAAAAAACTTCTTGACGCGCATTCCTTCTTCGATATGCCCGAAGTTCAAAAGCCCCCCGCCTAATTCGCGCCAAGTGTCCGCCGTTGATGTGGCGATCGCAACGGAAATGAGACCGATGACAACGATGATGATGAGCAGCTCAATGCCGCGCTCCATCCCGGTATAGACCAGCTTGGGACCGAACAGCATGATCGCAACAAAGACGAACGTGACGCATGTCCAGAAGGTGTCGGATCCGAACCCTTCAGGACCGACGAGCAGCGCCTTTAAGGCGGCTCCGGAGGCGCGCGCCCACCCTGGACCGATCCATCCGACAATCGTCAGCGCGATGAACACCCAGGCGAAGCCGCTCCAGAGACGCGCAAAGCCCGAAAAGGCGCTCTCGCCCGTGGCGACCGTCCAGCGCGCCGCCTCAAAGTTGACCCAGAGCTGCATGAATAAGCCTAAGCCGGCCGCCCACATCATCGTGCCGCCGTATTCCGCGGCGATTTGAGGCCAGACGATCAGTTCGCCTGCGCCGATGGACAAGCCGACCAGCACCGCCCCCGGACCCGCCAGCTTCCAAAAAGACTTCGTCCGCTCCGGCATCTCCGCCGTCTTCAGCGGTATGAACGGACCCGGCAGCTCTTCGCCCGGCGCCTCAACCTGCTCTTGTTTCGGTTCGTCGTTCACTTGTTCCGCCTTTCGCATCCGCTTTTAGTCGTTTCGACCTTTGAAGGTCAGCTCCGCGACGCCCGACTTGTCCAGCTCGCCTTTCCCGATCTCGATCATCTTCTTAAACTGATCGTAGGTCGCGCGCGCCAGCGGCAGGTCCAGCCCTTCCGCGTCCGCCAGCGCCAGCGCGATGCCGGAATCTTTGGCGGCATGCGCGGCAGAAAAATAGCATTCATGGTCGCGATGCTGCATATCCTCCCCGTCCGTCTCCAGAACGCGCGAATTGGCGCCTGTCTGCGAAAAGATCTCTTGAAGCATCGTCAAATCAAGACCGAGGGCGTCGCCGAGACCGAGTCCTTCCGCCAGTCCCGCCGTGTTGATGTTCATGACCATGTTGACAAGCGCCTTCACCTGCGCGGCGCGCCCTGTTTCGCCCACATGCCGCAGGTTGACGCTCAGGTCGTTCAACAGCGGCTCCACGCGCTCAAACGCCTCCCGCTTTCCGCCGCACATTAAATAGAGGGTTCCTTCGCGCGCCTGGGTGATGCTGCTCGCCATGCATCCTTCGACGCTCATTCCCCCGCGCGCCTCCACGAGACGCTCAACGTCCAGATGTATCTGCGGCGAAAGGGTGGCGCAGTTGATGAAAACGCGCCCGTCCGCATGCTGAAGCAGGCTGGCGGGCGAATCTTCGGCGTAGACGGCGCGCATCGCCGCGTCGTCCGTCACAACGGTGACAACCGTGTTGGAGAGTTCCGCGACTGCCGCGGGCGACGAAGCCGCCTCGCAACCGACCTGCGACGCAACCGCTTTTGTACGCGCCTCGTCCGCGTCATAGACCGCCGTTACGGCATACCCGACATCATGCAGGCGCAGCGCCATGTTTCCGCCCATACGCCCGACGCCCACAAAACCGACCCGATAGCTTGATTTCTCCATCTGCATACTCCACATTGAACGCGCGTCTTAACACAAGCCCGTTCAGCATACCATACGATGTTCCGTTCGGCATCTATTCGGCGCACAGCTCGGCGACCAACGCGGCGTTCTCCCCAATCTGATCCCCGTATTTTTGATACATACCCACCAACAGCGCGTCGTTCAGCTTCATGCGTTTCAGCGCATAGGCGAATTCGCTGCGGATGCGGTCCCTTGACTGAATCGCCCGACCCGCCGCCAGAACCTTATACACGATGCACGGCTTAGAAACTCGGCTCACAACGTCCAGCATGCGGTCTCGATGCTCGCGCAGGTAGATTTCGCCCATCGGATCATGCCCAAACTTCTGAGCGAACTCCCTTCGGGCGGCGCTGAGATGGTAAAGAGCCGTCATGTAGTAGTCCACATCCCAGCCCCGCTCCTCCGCCGTCTCAACGAGGCGCGGGTCATGCGCCGACAAGCCGACAAGCGTTCCCGCGTCTCGTATCCGTTTCAGGATGTCCTTCAGCAGGTCCAGTTTGCCCTCTCGAAAACAGCGGTCTCCGACGCCGCCCCCATGCGGAGCCATCGCGGCGGGTCCATGCCGCGCGTCTTCTGTTGCCTTTGACGGATTGCGGTACCATTCGTCCGACCAGCTCAACGCGAACCAGTGGACGCCCCCGCCCTCTTTGAGGTATCGCTGGGCGTCCGAGACGGAGCGCTCCGTGAGCGAGTTCTGCCAAGCGTTGATCCCCGCCTCCTCCGCCCGGCGCAGCGCTTCCATGACGCGGTCGGGCGTGTGCCACTCCACATAATGGCTGGAGAGCAGCTTGTTGAAATGGGAGTATCCGTACATCGGGTTGTCGCCGATGATCAGTTTGCTGACCGACAGCCCGCCGATCTGGACGCGCGGCAAATCAGGCGTCATTTACGCTCCGCCCGCCCAGCGCGCGCCCTGCGTCAACAGCCGCCGCATTTCAGGCTTTTCAAAAGTGGACGGGCCATGGCCGAGAGCCGTGTAAAAGACGCGCCCATCGCCGTACGCTTTCGCCCAGGCGACAGGATGGTCTCGATTCTGCCAGCGCGCCGTCGCGAGCGTTTCTACGGCTGGATCGCATGCCGTCATATAAATTTCGTCCTCCACCTCAAAGTCGGCGACGCCTTCCAGCGCCGGGTGGTCGGAGTCGGCAATGTTGACGGTGAAAGTCAAACCTGGGGGATGCCAGTTGGCGGCGCCTCCGAGAAGGTCCATATACCGCCCGGCGATGTTCCACGCCGCGCCGTGTATGGCGGCAATCCCTCCGCCTCCGCGCACATACGCAAAGAGACGCTCCTCTTGCTCAGCTGAAAGCGACGGAACCCAGCGGCGCCCGCCGTTTGTCCGTTCAACGCGGGCGAAGCCGATACTGAAGACGACGAGGTCCACATCTGCGAGCGATGAATTGAGAGAATCCAGCCCCTCCGCCGCTTCAACATTCAACCCCTCCGCGTTCGACAGCAGCTCCTTAATGCTGTCCGATGTATGTTGAAAACCTTGATCGACGCCAAAAAGCGCAAGTACATTCATGCCGTTCTCCCGTCTGAATACGCAGCGCAAACACGTTACCGCATCTCATGGGGCGAGACAAGCTCCGCCCTTGATAAAAAACGCGGAACAGGCGATCATGCCGTAACAGCGAACCATTCCAGCGGAGGCAGGCGTCCATGGACGAACGCAGCATCATGCGCGACCTGGAAGCGGTACCGAAGCAGACGCGCGATGAGCTGACGCTGGCGCGCATACATCAACGCGAGCGCGACTTCGATCTAACGCCCTTCCAAGGCGGCGCGTCGGAAACGCTTGCGGCGTCCCAAAAGCGTCTGCGCGTTCTTAAGGAATTCCGAGATAACTGGCAGCGGTACTTTAAAGGCGGGCTAGCATGGCGGTACCTTAAGCTGACCGCGCTCCTGAAACAGAAACCGCTCGGCTTCTGGAACGAGCGACAAGAGATGTCCGCAAGCGAGATCGCCGCCGACATCGAACATGAGCTGGCGCCGTTTCAAGTCGATTTGCGCAAGTCGGACGGCGACGCAGCCAGGACATATCTGCGAATCATGGACGAGGCGCATGCGCTGCCGCCAAAACGACTGAATCGGCTCATGAGCTGCCTGCCTCATCTGGAGAGCAAGAAGGCGGAGTTCTGGCTGAGGCGGCAGGAGTTCACAGCGGTAGAGACGCTTGCCTGCGAGAAACTGGAGCTGCCCCGTTTCGCCGGCGACTCCCCCATGAGCCTCGCCGCCGAAAAAACGCGCGCCCGCATCCTTTACGAGATGCATGAGAAGACATGGTTCAAGAGCGCTTATTTCGGCGGGTACCGGTCTATTGTGTCGGAGCTGAAGGAAAAGGACGCCGCCTTCTGGTTTGCGCATCAGGAATTCAACGCCGCCGAGCTGCTGGAGCTGCGCTTCACACAGGCGAGGAAGAGAGCGGCGAAACGGAAAAGACAGCTGCTGATCTTAGGGTTCGCAAGCATGATTCTTGCGTTCACCGCCTCGCTCATGACTGGAGCGGGAAAAAGCGCCGCAGGTTTTCCTGGGAGCCTCGCCAAATTTATATGTTTCGCGGGATGGCTCGTCGGTCTCTGCTTTTTTGGATTGTACGCGCTTCTGAAGGATATGTCACCCGATTAACCCGCGCCGAACAGTTGAACGAATGATCGCTCTATTGATGGGAAAAAGGCGCCGCCAACCAGGCCGTCATTCCCGCGCAAGCGGGAATCCAGAGGCGCCGCAGAAACCGCCCGCGTTCGCATTCCGATTTGTCCCAACTAAAGACACAAGGTCAGGGCAGGTTGCGCTTGACGTCAAAGCATGGCATACTATTAGAGACGTCCAGAATGGAGGACATATCATGCCGACGCTCTTGCGATTCATCGCGCTGGCGGCGACCATGGCGGTTGCAAACCTGTTCGCCAGCGCCGGCTCCAAAGCGGCAAAATTTTTCTTCAAGCGAATCTTCCGTATGTAAACCCGCATGCCGCGCTGTCGTTTCAACAAGAGACAGCGCACCAGGAGAACGACCATGAAAACAACAGCGACCCGCGCATCCCTCTTTGCCGCAGCCATCGCCCTCATGACCGCATGGGGAGCCTCGGCTATCGCCAACCCATATCTGTACAGATCCTCTTACTACGACTACGAATACCGGTACGCCCCCGAACGACTCAGCCGAGAACGCAGAGCCGGCGCCGAACTCGACAATTGGATCGAGCGCGGCAACGCCACCGTCACCCTCAGCCCCGCCTTTGATCAAGGCATCCGCGTCGCCGCATGGGCGACAGGCGGAATGGAGCCTGAAAACTACGAATACGGCATCGCCAGCGCCGTATATCTGTTCGACATTCCGTATGGAACAAGACAGATCAAAATCAAAATACGGTATGAAGGCGACGGACGCGCTCTCGATCTCAACCAAGATTACGCGATCGCGGGACGCGCATGGATACGCAACGCCGAAGGCGACAGCAACCGTCCCGACGAACCGCTCCAGGGCGACACCTTTCTCCTCCGATCGGACCGACGATCCGAAACGCTTGAAATACCCGCCGACCGGTATGTCAACCGCGAAGGCTTGCTGGAGCTTCATATCGTTGCCGACGGCGCCAACCGCATCGACATCGATTATATTGAAGTGGAAACCTTCGCGCGCGAGCTGCGGCCGAATGTGATCCGCCGACATGTCCCAGGCTACCGATACGCGCCATGGAACGTCTACGGATACCACTCGCTCTACGGCGCCAACTTCTACTTCCCGACCGACTACGGATACTACCTGTACTGGGAATTTCCCATTCACGACTCCGTTTATATCGGGATCAACCGGCGGTGGAGGGGCTACTACAACAGCTACTATTCCTCCCGCCGATACGGCAGATACAATGTCTATCGGCCGGCGCAAACGAACCGGCATCGACCCGTCAACCGATGGACGACGCAGCTGAACTCCGTCCGCAGCACGTATGAGCGGGGGAGAACCGCCGATGTGCGTTCAAGAGACCTCTCGTCGGTTCGGCAGGCGCTCTCCGCTTACCGGACATCGCCGACGCCGTCGACGCAGATTGCGGGGGCTTACTCGCAGAAACGCCGCTCGGCTGTTTCAACGCCCGGCTACTCGACCGGCGTCAAAAGCCGAGGCGCGGCGTCCACCGGCAGCCGAACGTCGACCTACTCGCCGACGCGCCGCTCCATCGACTACTCGCGTTACGCGCCGTCGTCAAGGTCCTCCGCTTCCTCCCGCGATCGGATGTCCAACCCTTACACGAGATCGCGCTCCTACACGCCGCAGGAGGAAACGCGCCGACCCTCAGCGTCCTCTTCGACCAGGTCGTCCAGCTCCAGTTCATCTAAGTCGCGTTCCAGCGCGTCCAGCTCCTCCTCTAGCTCTGGCAAGTCGAGAGGCGCCGCCTCGACCAGCTCCAGCAGCGACGACGACGATAAGAAACGGAGATGACCAACCAACTTGAACATCACCCGAAAAGACGGACGAGCCGACGACGCCATGCGTCCGGTTCGAATCGAGCGCGGATACGCAAAATTCGCGGCAGGGTCTGCCCTGATCGACGTCGGGGACACGCGCGTTCTGTGCGCCGTCTCCATCGAAGAGCGCGTCCCCAGGTTCGTTCAACTTGAAGGGGGAGGCGGATGGATCACCGCCGAATACGCCATGCTGCCCGGCTCCACGCCGGAACGCTCGCAGCGCGACGGACGGCAAGGAAGCGTTTCAGGGCGAACGCAGGAGATACAGCGGCTCATCGGCCGATCCATCCGCGCCGTCGTCGACAAGTCGCTGCTCGGCGAGCGCACCTTCTGGCTCGACTGCGACGTTCTGCAGGCGGACGGCGGCACGCGCTGCGCTTCCATCACAGGCGCGTTCGCCGCGTTCATGGACGCATGCGAAAAGCTGCGCGGGCAGGGGGGTTTCCGAGACGGGTTCCCCGTCAAGGACTACATCGCGGCGGTCAGCGTCGGCGTCGTGAGCGGCAAGCCCGTTCTAGACCTGCCGTACAAGGAAGATTCCGCCGCCGAGGTGGACATGAACGTCGTCATGACAGGGAGCGGCGCGTTCGTTGAAATACAAGGCTCGGCGGAGGCGGCGCCCTTCACCCGGCGGCAGATGAACGAAATGCTGAACCTTGCCGCGAAAGGGAACCGCCTGCTCATTGATATGCAGCGGAAGATGTTTTTAGAAAACGCCAATGCGGTTCACTCTAGCGACCTCCAACCTGCATAAGCGGGATGAGATCGGCGCGATACTGACGGCTCTTGGGATCTCCCCCGTTGAGATTCAAACTTTGCGGGACCTGCCGCATATTGCGTCTCCGGCGGAGGACGGGGACTCGTTTTTTGAGAACGCTCGAATCAAGGCGCTCGCCGTCTCTTCGGCGGTGGACGGATGCGTTCTCGCGGACGACTCAGGCTTAGAGGCGGACGCGCTGAACGGACGCCCCGGCATCCATTCGGCGCGGTATGCAGGCGAGGGAGCCTCTTCCGAAGAATGCGTCCAGAAACTGCTGCGCGAGACGGCGGGCGTCCCGCGCCAGAACCGTTCGGCGCGCTTTGTGTGCGTCATGGTTCTCGCGCGCGGGAAAGAGATACTCGCGGAAGCGCGCGGCGTCTGCGAGGGTTATATCGCTGAAGCGCCTGCAGGGAGCGGCGGCTTCGGATACGACCCTGTTTTCTGGCTGCCGGAGTACCGGCGGACAATGGCAGAAATTCCGCAGGCGGAGAAAAACCGCATCAGCCACCGCGCCGACGCTCTCAAGCGGCTAGAAAAACCGCTCCGCGCCGCGCTCCGCTTAAGCTAATCACTGCCGACTTCTCCTCATTCCTGCGCAGGCGAGCACGGATATCCGCTGCGCCAGACTCAGGGCGCGGCATGGACGAGCAGGTTGCCGTATTTGTCCACTGAAGCGCGGTCGCCTCTGCGAAGCAGGACGGTTGTGTCTTTCTGAACGATCACGGCATGCCCGTCCACCGTATGCCCGCGCCCTAGACGTTTTCCGTCGTAAAACGGCGTTTGGAGTACGCCCTCGGCGAAAACGACGCGCCGCTCCCCCGTCTTGGCGTCCTGCGCCGAATCCCCCGCCGTTTCCAACGCCGGCGGCGTCGGCGGAACCGCCTTTTCCATGACTCGCGCCCGCAGGTTCACAATCTCAACCGGCGCCCCGCGCATCGCATGTCCATGCCGCGCCTCATGCGCCGAATGAAACGCCTCCAAAAAACCGCGTCTCAACGGAACGCTCAACTCAAACGACTGCCCGCGGTAACGCATATCGAGCTCCTTCAGCGCGGCGATGCGCGTCGGATCCGCGCCATGTTTTAAAAGCTGCGCCGCCGCCCGTTCAACCATCCGCTCCGTCTGCCGGTTCAGCTCCTCAAACGCCGCGGCTGCGCCGTCTAGCATGACGGTCTGTACATCGTCGCACACCGCGTCCGCGGCAAGCATGCCGTATGCTGAAAGAGCCGCCGCGGCGAACGGGATCAACGCCGTACGAATGCCGAGACGGCGCGCCAGCTCGCAGGCGTGAAGCCCGCCGGCGCCGCCGAACGAAATGAGCGACTCCGCCCGTCCAAGCGCAATGTTGCGGACGGCGCCCTCCATGCGCGTGTCCGCAATCTGAACGACGCCCAGCGCGGTCGTTTCAGCCAAGGCGAGACCGTCCCTCGGCTGAATGCCCGCCTCCTTGCCGAGACGTTCCAGCGCCGCCCGCGCCTTACCGATCTCCAGACGCATCTGCCCATCCAGAAAGGCGTCCGGATCGATGCGCCCCAAAACAAGATTCGCGTCTGTGACGGTCGGCTCCTCTCCGCCCTTGCCGTAACATATCGGTCCGGGGTCGGCTCCGGCGCTTTGCGGTCCGACCTGAACGGCGCCGCCCCTGTCCAGCTTGGCGATGGAGCCGCCGCCCGCGCCGATCGTGTGGATGTCGATCGCCGGAAACGGCAGCGGCAGCCCATCGATCTCCGTCTGGGGCGTCATCTGCGGGTCGCCGATAATCATGGAGACGTCGGTCGAGGTTCCCCCCATGTCGAACGCCGCCGCGTTTTGAAGACCCGCCAAACGCGCCGCAAACGCCGCCCCGACCGCTCCGCCCGCAGGTCCGGACAGAGCCGACCGCGCCGGCTGACGACGCGCCAACTCCGACGCGACCGCCCCCCCGTTCGACAGCATTACGCGAAACTCAACGCCCGCCAGCTCCCTCTCAATTTTTCCTAAATATCTGTCCAGCGCCGGCGCGGTGTAGGCGTTCAACGCGGTCCCGCTCGCCCGCTCATACTCCCGAAACTTGGGCAGAATTTCGCTGGACGCCGTCACAAAAAAACCGTCCGCGCGAAGCCGTTCCGCCGCAATCCGCTCATGCTCAGGACGTAAAAACGAAAACAGAAAGCAGACCGCCGCCGACTCCACCCCCAGCGCCTTCAACCGAGCGGAAAGCGGCTCCAGCTCCTCAACGCGCAGCGGCGTCCGTATCTCTCCGTTGGAATCGACCCGCTCGGTCAGCTCAAAGCAGCGCTCAGGGGGTATCACATGCGCGGGCTTGGCGGCGGTCAGATCGTAGATGTCCGCCCTGTTTTGACGCGCGATCGTCAAAATATCCTTGAAGCCGCGCGTTCCGATAAAGGCGGCGCATGCCCCTTTCCGCTCCAAGATCGCGTTCACCGCGACGGTCGACCCGTGGACGACAGCTCTCAACCCGCCCTGTTTTAAAAAAGGGCGCAGACCCTCAAGCGCGGCGCGGGCGGGATCGTCCGGCGTGGAAAACCGCTTGAATGTGCGTATTTCGCCCGACAATTCATCCAAAACGACAAAATCGGTGAAGGTGCCGCCGATGTCCACCCCTATTTTCATCTTACAGATTTGCCTTTCTTGTGCCATCATTAAGTGTGTCAACACATACGCGGGGAGCGCCATGAACACACTAGAGTATATCAACGTTGAAGGTTTGGACAAATGCACCCACTGCGGATTCTGCCTCCCGACCTGCCCGACCTACGAGCAGCTCGGTTTTGAGATGGACTCGCCGCGCGGACGGCTCTATCTCATGAAGGCGGCTATAGAGGGGCGCTCCGAGATGGGCGAGCAGTTTGAAACGCATATGTACCGGTGCTTAGAGTGCCGCGCGTGCGAAACGGCATGCCCCTCCGGCGTCCCGTTCGGCATATTGATGGAGCAGGCGCGCGCCGCATATGAGGAGTCAGGGCGGCGCTCCTGGCGCCAGCGGCTGACGATGCGCCTCGCCTACCGCTCCCTTTTGCCGAAACAGCGGCGGCTGCGGCTGCTCTTCGGACTGCTGCGCTTCTATCAGCGGTCGGGGCTTCAGACGCTGATGCGGCGGTCGGGCGTTCTGCGCCTGCTCGGCCGCATGGGATCCATGGAGGCGATGACGCCGCCCCTTCCGTCGGGGCGTTTTTTGCGCGAGCTGAAACCGATCATGCCCGCGCAGAAGGAACGGCGTTACCGCGTCGGCTTTGTCGCGGGATGCGTCATGCAGCCGATGTTTGCGGATGTGAACGCGGCGACCGTACGCGTCTTGACGCGCAACGGATGCGAGGTCGTAACGCCGAAACGGCAGCAGTGCTGCGGCGCCCTGCATCTCCACAACGGCGTCCGAGACGAGGCGAAGCGCCTCGCAAGGCTCAACATCGAAACGTTTCTAGACGAGGAGCTGGACGCGGTCGTCATCAACTCAGCGGGATGCGGAGCCGCGCTGAAAGAGTACGGCGAGCTGTTTGAAGACGACCCAGAAATGAGGGACAAGGCGGCAAGGTTCAGCGAAAAAATGCGCGACGTTACGGAATGGCTTGTCGAAATCGGTTTTGAACCGCCTGAACATGCGATCGAGCGGCGGGCGTCCTACGACGACCCATGCCATCTGCTGCACGGACAGGGCGTCAGCGCAGAGCCGCGCAAGCTGATACAGAGCGTCCCAGGGCTTGCGTTTGAAGAGATGACCGAGGCGGACTGGTGCTGCGGAAGCGCAGGCGTCTATAACATCCTACAACCCGAAATCGCCGAGCAGACGCTGGAGCGCAAGATGCCGCATGTGGAGGCGGCGCAAGCCGACCTGCTCATCACAGCGAATCCTGGATGCATGATCCAGCTGCGCGCGGGCATCCAAAAGCGGGGGCTTGAGACGCGCGTTCTGCATCTCATGGAGCTGCTGGACTGGGCATACACGGGCGAAGAGCCGGATTCGATACGGCGCGGGTTTTAGCGGGGAAGGACGGTCAGCGGAAAAGGCTTCGTCAACCGGATCGTCATTCCCGCGAAAGCGGGAATCCAGATTCCAACGAAAGCTTTAAGGTCAGTTTCTATGCCGCTTAAAACAGACCCTGCTGCATCAGTTTGCCCGTGTACGGATTTGTCATGGGCGGAAGAGGGCAGGGGCGGTTGTTGAAATAATCGTCCATCGACCAGAGAAGCAGCCGCTGATACGATTGACCGCGAACGACGATCGTACCCTGCTCCACGGCGCGCGACTTTGCGTCCGCCGATCCGACAGGATCCAACGTGATAAAGCGTCCAATAGCCGCTTTGCCGTCGTTGATGACGCTGATAAAAGCGCGCAGCGCGTCTGCGTTGTACTTCCCGCCCTTGACCTGCGCAAGAGCGAGCCGCGAGTCCCAGTCGTCCGGCTGGTCAAACAACATGCCGCGCCCATCGACGCCGCCGTCCGCAACCTGCTTCGTGTTCGGCGCGAACCCAGGCAGGCGCGTCACCGCCCAGGATTCAAACTCAAACGGCTTCTCGCGCGCCAACTTGCGCGCCGACGACAGATCGGCGGGAATCCCTTTGACCGGTATCGACTCGTTCTTCAGGCGTTTCCGGACGAGATCGATCGCAAAGGAGCTGATGTCAACGCCCGCCCAGCGGCGGTTGAGACGGTCGGCGGCTTCCACCGCTGTGCCGCAACCGCAGAACGGATCCAGCACAATATCGCCCTCATTGCTTGACGCCTGGATGATGCGCTCTAACAGAGCCAGCGGCTTTTGCGTCGGATAGCCGAGTCGCTCGCTTGACGATCTGCCGACCGCGTTGATTTCCCAAACATCGCGCATTGCCGCCATCGTGTACCATCGTCCATATTTATCTTGATATTTTTCGATACCCTTAAAGCCTGGCGGAGAGCTTGTTGAATATGAGCGTTCCTTCTTTAGGTTGAAGATATACTCTCGCTTGGGCGATTTCGTATAGAAGAGGATGATGTCATGTTTTCTGCCAAACCAAGCTTTGCTCACGCCCCCTGTGCGGTATGCCCAGACGATCTCGTTTCTAAAATTCGCTTGACCGAAGACAGCGTCCATGATGATTTTGAGATAGTGGCTGGCGGTCGGGTCGCAGTGGAGATAAATGGAGCCTGTCTGTTTCAGCATGCGGCGCATCTCTTCCAGCCGCTCCGCCATGTAGGTTAGATACGCCAGCATTCCGCATTTGCCGAGTATGCGGCGCAGCCCGATCATCGCGTCATGCGCGGAGCGTCCGGGGGCGTTTTCAAACTCCGCATATCGTTTGGCGGCGGCGGCGTCCCAGCTCCATGTGTCGCTGAAGGCGCGGTATTGCGCTTTTCCGTCGCCTTTATCGCTGAAGAGAACGTTGTAGTTCGCATTGGAATTGAACGGCGGGTCGAGATAGATCAGGTCGACGCAGTCAGATTCCCATTCGCGCATCCAGTCTAGGCAGTCGCCGTAGTAGAGGGTGTTGGGGTTGAAATCTTGCGCCATCGTCCGCCTTTCACGCGATTCCTGTTTGCCGTTTTGAGCAGTATGCCAAAGGGGGGCTGTTTGCGCAAGGGCTAGGCTTGCGGACGGGGCGAAAAAGAACGCGCCCGTCATGCTCACTTCCTCAGTCTCTCTTCAGCAGCTCCTTGATTTCTTCAGGAATATCGATCTCCAGTTTCTGCTCCATACCATCAATGTCTTTATATCCGACCCATCGAAAGAATCCCTCGACACTAACCTTCAGTTCTTTTGCTTTTTCCAGATCTTCTTTGGATTCATCAAATTTCCCTAGAGCTACCCACGCCATACCTCGATAGAGACAGGTTAAAACGCCAATATCGGGATTTAGTCTCTCTGCTTCATTATAATCGTCAATCGCTCCCCTATAATTGCCTACCGCTTGGTGTTGGCGCATTTGCCCGCGAGTAAAATAAAGGCCTGGATGAGGGTCGATATCTATAGCTCTATCAAAGTCTTTGAGAGCATTTATATAGTCTTTTATTTCGAAGTAAGCGTGTCCGCGGTGCATATGTGTTTGAGATCGAATAGACGCATCTATATTGGTAATTGCTAGCATCTTTGTAAAGTAACCAATGGCGGCGTCTACATTATCTTGCTGCCGTGCTAAAAATGCTCTAGTAAAATAGTTTGAATACTCAGGATACGTGTATGATTTATCATGCGCATGTCGATGGATAAAACCATCATAATCTGGGAATATGTTTAGTTCGATAATGTCAAATTTTTCCAACGCGCTTAAAATTGCCAGTTTGCTCTTTTTTGGAATTACGCAAACATCCACCACTGGAAATTTGGAGCTTCCGAATAGAAAGACAGAATGCTGAGCGAAAATGCGACTGTTTTGAAGCGCCGGTTCCCATTTATATAGCGTATCGCCAGTGAGAAAATCAGCAATCTTTTTCTGTTTTACTAAATTTGGAGTGACGACTTCTATGCTGCGATCGTAGGAATCCACAGCGAAGACTTTGCCGTCGGTTTCTTCATCTCGGTTGGTTGATTTTGGTTGACATGCAAACCAAAGCGCGACAAGAGGATTCCGCGTAAAATCGATGAGGCAGGTCGCTGCGCCGCGATGCTGAAGCTCAGCCAGCAATTCTAAATCAAAAAGAGTGTCTCCCTCTTTTTGATCGTATTTTCGGAGGCGCGCTTCATTGATTAAATCTTCGATGACGATGCGGAGTTTCTCAGGTTTATCTCTCTCCCATTCTGGCAGACGGCGATACGCGGACGCTTGAATTTTCTTGTGTTTGACTCTGTCGGGAACGCCTCGAAACACGCACCCCTTGCCTATTTTATTCTCAACCCACCTTACAAACCCGTTCAATGTCCCGACTTCTGCCATTTCGATTCTCTAAACTCAAAGTTCTACCTCGCTGAATACTTTAGCGCATCCGCCGGCGAACGTCAACCTTGAATGCGAACGCGGACGGTTTCTGCGTCGCTTCTGGATTCCCTCCCCGTTTTCACGGGGACATGGCTTGCGCGGGAATGACGGGAAGAAAGGCGGGCGGCTAAAAGTTGTCCCGCGAATGCCAAACATACCGCCGCATCGGAAAGAGGCTCTTCACCGCCTCCTGCGCCTCGTCGGAGACGCCGATCGGGAGAGCCGTTTCAACAGGCAGCTGCCCCAGTACCAGATCGATCGCCTCGGCATGCGTCAACTTTAACCGTACCGACAGCCCGCCTTCGTCCGACGGATCAACGTCAACGACCTCCACGGAGCCGCCGTCGATTTTGAGCTCCGCCGGTTCCGTCAGCTCCGCCTCTATGCGTATTCGCCTCACTGCGTCGGCTCCCCATTCCGACGCGGGGCTGTTTTGAAGACGCTCCGCCATGCCGGGCGCCAGCTTTTTCAGCAGGCTTTTCAGGTTGACGATGCGGAACATGAGCCAGCGCAGCGGCTCCTCCTGAAACGCGAATCCGCGCCCTTCCAGCCCGCGCCGCAGCGTCAAAGCCCCTGGCATGACGCGCGTCTGCTCCCGTCCGCGCAGCGCCTCAACAGCGAGGGACGCCGCCGCCGCGCGCCCGCCTTGAACATACGCCGCCTCCTCTAGCATGCCGTCTCCAGAATAGCGCAGATACGCGACCATTCGCCCGTTCTCATACGCCGCTGTGAACTGCCGCTCCTCAAACGGACGCCAGCGCACATGCCGCAGCCAGTAGGCTTCGGAGCGCTGTATCGGTCCTGTCGCGCCGCGGTTGAACTGATTATACAGCCGCATGAGCGCCGGCAGCTCCTCAGGCCAGCGCACAGGCCGCCGTCCGCCCGCGCCGTCGTTTGCCAGCCCCTGCGGGACAGACGCTGTCAGCGCGCTCGCATGCTCAAAGACGCGCCAGCCCTCCCGCGCGTAGTAGTCATGGATGCCTGTGAACAGCAGCGACAGATCGTAACCTTCCCGCTCCATAAAGCGCAGCGCGTCTTGGAGCGCCAACGTCCCGAACCCGCGCCTGCGAAACTGCGGGAGCGTGCCGACGCTGCCGAGGCCGCCCATCTTGACAGGAACGCCGCCGATGAGCGTCTCCCGCTCAAAGATCTGAACGACAGAGACGATGCGGCCGTTGAAAAGAACGACGCGCGAGTTTTCAGGGCGAAAGTTCGGATCTTCTTTGTGGATGCGCGCGAAAAAGTCGGTCATATGGGCGGCGCGCTGGGCGTCTTTTCCGCCGAACGCCGCGCCGCAGCATTCAATCGCCCTGTCGACCTCGTCGGGGCGGGCGCCTCTCGCTTCGGCTGCGCTCATCTGCGCCGCTCCGAATGCAGGTCGATCGGCTCGCCCGCGCTCCATTTTGGAAAATGGCTCGGCGGAAGATACTCAAACAGCTCGTCGTCCTGCGGGTACGGGTTCTCCTTGCGCTCATGAAGCGCATACTGGTAAAGCCGCGCCCGTTTTTGCATCGTCTCTTCGTTGAACCACCAGTACCGCTCGTTCCAGCTCCATGCGCGGTTGTCGAAATAGACGACTCGGCGCAGATCGCTGGAGCGATTCCGGTCGCTGCCGTGAAGAACCTTCACATGATGAAGCAGGACGTCGCCCGGTTCCATCTCGGCGGGAACGGCTCCAACGGCTTCCATCGCCCGAAAATCCTCCCGCCCCTTGCGCATCCATTCAACCGCCTTCTCAGGCTCCCACAGATGGCTCCCGGGGACGCACCAGACGCAGCTGTTCTCAACATTTGAAACGTCCGGGTAAAGGTCGATGTTGAAGATGCGCTCGTCTCCGTCCACAGGGTTGCCGTCGAGGTGCCACGGAACGGAGGAGCCGTTCCCCGGCAGTTTAAACACAAGCGACTCGTAGCACGGCACAAAGTCCCGCCCGACCATGCGCGTCAGCAGGTCGCCGATGAACGGATGCGCCAGAAGCCGCAGCGAAAAGTCGTTCGGGTGAACATGCAGATAGGTCAAATAGTATGGGACGCCCTCCGGCCCGAGCAGGCACATTCGGTTCTCCTGCGTCTCCTCCCGCTGTATCCGTTCGATGAGCCGCCGCGATTCGCGCTGAAAATTGCCCAGCTCGTCCGCGTTCAACACATTCTTACAGATGACAAAGCCGTTCTCGTCAAAAAAACGTATCTCGCCGTCCGTTATTTTGCGCATTCCGTTCCTTACCGTTGAGACGCCTGTAAGCATTCGGCGAAGATGGCGACGCCTTCCCGTATCTCGTCTAAAGACGGGTAGGCGAACGAAAAGCGCACATACGGTATGTCCGCCCCAGCCGCGTGGAACGCCTGCCCGCGCGTGCAATACACCTGCCGCGCCTCAAGCCGCGCCATCAGCTGTCCCATGTCGGTCTGGTCGAGAACCTTCACCCATGCGAACAGCCCCCCTTTAGGCGGGTTGCAATGGACGCTGCCGCCCAGCTCTGTCTCCAGCGCTTCGATGAGAACGTTCCGCTTCTGCTGAACAATCTTGTTCGTTTCGCGTATGTGTTCCCACATATGCTCTTTGAGAAATTCGGCGAGAATGACGCTGGCGAAGGCGCTCGTTCCGCCGTCCCAACGCCAGCGCATCACATGGCGCATGACGCTCGGCGGCGCGATCATATACCCAAGGCGCATCCCCGGTCCGATCGTTTTTGAGAAGGTGCCGGCGTACGCGACGCGCCCCGCCGGCGCCTCGGCGTAGAGCGCGCGGGGCGGATGCTCGCCAAAGTAGATGTCGCCGTAACACTCATCTTCTAAAATCAGGACATCATGCTCCTCCGCCAGCTGAATGAGCCGCTGTTTGCGTTCGGCGGACATGTGCATGCCGGTCGGGTTATGGTTCACCGGCACCGTGTTGATGAGCGCCGGTCGGACGCCGGCTCGCCGCAGCCCGTCAAGTATCTCGGCGAGCGCGTCCGTATTCATTCCGTTCTCATCAACGGGGACGCCGACGACCCGCGCGTCAAGGTGGCGCAGGATGCCAAGCGTTCCCATGTAGGTCAGCTCCTCCGTCAAGACGACGCCGCCGCGGGGGACATAGGCGCGTATGATCAGGTCAAGCGCCTGCATCGATCCGTTCGTAATGGCGACCTCTTCGGGGGAGGCGTCGGCGCGCTGCGCCTCATTGAAGCGGCGCGCCGCCATTTCGCGCAGCGCGGCGTTTCCTTGATCGCCGGGATACCGCACAAAGAGCTCCCCGCCTTCGCGCCGAACCGCCTTCTGCGCCGCCTCCGCCAGCTTCTCCGCCGGGAACGAGGCGGGATCGGGCATCCCCCCTGTGAACATATAACCTCTCCGCTTCATGTCGTCCCCTCTCGCTTGGGCGCTCCCTGAACGTAACTTAAAACGAGTCCATGTCGATGATCTCGCCGGTATCGGAGGACTGGTAGATCGCGTTGAAGACAGCGACCGATTTGCGCCCTTCGCGCCCGTCCACCATCGGCGGACGTTCCCCGCGGACGGCGCCGACCATGTCCTCAATGATGTTGCGGGGCAAGCCCTCCCCGGCGTCGATATCGCGGATGGACGGTTCCTTTTCTCCTTCAATCTCATACCGAACCAGGTTGGAGCCGTCCAACGTGATCGTGCCTTTGCTGCCGCTGATCTCAATCGCCGTGCCGAGGTTCGGATAGCTGCATGTGGTCGTCTGGATGACGCCGAACGCGCCGTTTTTAAAGGTGAGCAGCCCGACGCTGCAGTCCTCCGTGTCGATCTCGTGGGCGAAGGTGCCGCGGCGCCCTTGTACGGTTTGGACGGATCCCATGAGCCACTGAAGCAGGTCGATGGAATGGACGCCCTGATTGGCGGCGGAGCCTCCTTCCGTGTCGCGCCGGCTTCTCCATCCGGGCGGCCATCCGCCGTCGTAGTAGGACTGCGTCCGATACCATTTCATGCGCAGGTCGCCTAGAACGATTCGCCCGATTCGCCCGCTCTGGACCGCTTCTCGGACGCGGTGAAAGAGGCGCGTATAGCGCATACCAAAATCGACGGCGAGTATTTTGCCGGCTTCATCCTGCGCAGCGATCGCCTTGTCGCACGCTTCCAGCGAGACGTCCATCGGTTTGGTGGTGAAAGCGTGCTTGCCCGCTTCAAGCGCCTCCCTGGCGAACCTGCAATGCGTGCCGCTGGGCGTGAAGACCCCGATCGCGTCAATGTCGTCTCGGTTGAACATCGCTTGATAGTCGGTTGTCCATTCGCAATCGAGCTCATCGGCGCGTTGCTTCACCTTGCTTTCCTGTAGGTCGCACACAACGACCAGGTCGGCTCCGTCGGCTTGCGCCGCCATCTTGGCGCGCGACGACCCGACGCCCAGACCCATGATTCCAAAACGCGCGTTTTCTTGATTCGCCATACCGCTCTCCGCTGCTCCTTCACTTGCGTAATTGGGACATACTCTACAGCGTTTTGCGTCGCGGCGCAACATTAACTTCTGACCTTCCGCCCGAAGTTGAGCCGTTGAACGAATAAAGCCTTAAGGTCAGAAAAGATGCTGTCTCGAAAATCAGCGCATGGCATCGTCATGATGCAGCGGAGGTTCGTTTGCGCTAAAGTGTTGTTGCGCGGCAAAGCCTATGCTATAGTTTCAAATGTTGTCAGGAATCGTTTCGTTATACGGCGGGAAACCGCCAGAAAGAAAAACGCGAACATGCGTCATTTGAATAAAATCGCCCCCCCCCCCCCGCGAGAGTCGGCTGCGTAAAGCGGCTCTGACCTTGCTTGTTGCGGCGTCGGCCGCTTTCTTCGTCTGCGCGCAAGCCAGCGCCATCCAGATCACATCCTCCTCGCCGTCCGGAAGTTACTGGAATCCATCTTACGTCCTTGAACACATGAACAACATGGTCGAGATCAGAACCAACGTCGACTTCGAGCGCGTCGAATGGAATTTCGGCGGAGAGATCAAGAAGACAGACAACGGAACCGAAAACGGAACCGACACATACAGCTCCTTCATTCCCTCCCTTGAAGGGCTTGGAAGACCATGGGGCGCGACGCGCAGCGTCACGGCGACAGCATACGGCAACGACGGAACCAGCGTCTCTGAAACAATCTGGCTCAGAGTCTGGAGTGCCAGCAGTTACATCGACATCTCCAAGATGTCCGGACCGTCCGATGTCATCGTCGGCGAATCGCTCACGGTGGACCTGGAAACAAACGCCGGATTTGAGCGCGTCGATTGGTACATTGGAGAGGCTGACCAACCCTCTCATTCCACCTACGGGCCCGCTTACAAAGCCTCCTTCACCCACACCTTCGGAGATGGAATGGGGTCGGACGATGAAAACGGCGAGCCGCGCCAGATCAAGGCGAAAGCGTACGCCCTCGGCAGCCCGGACGGCGACCCGGTGGAGCCAGCCGAAGACGCTTTCACCGTCAACGTCCATGAAGGCAAAGGAAAGATTCTGCGCGACACCTTCGCCTACGTCGGCTACTTCGATGTGGAGTTCCAGTATGATGCAGACGGGATAGTGGAATCCGCTCTGGTCGACATTGGTCTCACCGCCGGCTTCTACTACTACAACGACCTGGAAGACGCCGAAGCCGAAGTCTACGCGTTCGTCGTTGCTGCAAAACGGCAGCGAAACGCGCATGGTCAGCTGATGCCGCCAGCTGCCAGTGACGGTTTCAAAACGTTCCATGCGCCTGAGAACGAGGAGGGCAAATATTGGTACCCGGAGATGGAGGTCGCATATGACACCGAGGTCTTCGGACACTTCGAGCTGACGGATGCGCTGTTTGAGAGAGCCCCTAAAGAAGCACCCTCCAACCTCTACTACGCCTACGCAAAGGCGGAGGTACATCATGTGGCGCTAGGCGAACGCCCTAATCCCACGGACGTGTCCCCATGGAAATACGAGTTTGAAGACAAGAGCGGCGACGGAGCTTCTGGCACCGCTGACTACGATGAAACGGAGTCAAAGGTGTTTCCTGACGGATGGTCGGAGGGGTTCAACTTCCCCTAGAAAAGAGACAGGTCTGCGCTGAGGAATCATTCTCAGCGCAGACCAAACCCACAGAAAGGAGCATGACATGCCATTCTTTAACTTCTCAAAGTCGCGCGCCGTTCTCGCGGCGGTCAGCCTGTTCATTCTGCTCTCCGCCGCCGCTGCCGGAAACGATCTTGAACCGCTCGAAGATGTGACGAAGCTGGAAAAGCCGACCATTTCTTATAGAGCCGAAGGAGGCGTGTACCTGATCGACTGGGACGGACAAAACAACCGGCTCTGGCTGAAGGGAGAATACGGACTTCCAATATGGAGCATGGACGGCAAGCGCGTCTCTGTCGCCGGCGGCGTTCCTGACAAGTTCTATGGAAAATATGTTCTGAACCTCAGAACAGGGGAAGAGGCGAACATTACAAAGCGGATCATCCAGACAATGGGCATCGACTTCTGGCGCGAATTCGACATCCTTAGCAGCGAGTGGATGCCCGGGGGCAGGCAGATGGCTTGCGTGGTCGGGGGATTCTTCCTGCCGCCTCATGGTCCACCCAGAGAGCTTTATATGCTGACCATCAGCACAGGCAAAATGGTCAACATCACAAACACGCCGGGCAAAGAGGAGGGGTCGTTGACCGTGTCTCCTGATGGAAAAATCGCGTTCTCTGCGAACGCAAAGGAGCCGTTCCATCACACTCACAAACGCGACATTTTTACCATGAACACAGACGGAACGGATGTGAGAAACATCACCAACACCTCCGATTCGTCTGAACAGGCACCTGTGTGGTCTCCTGACGGCAAAAAGATCGCGTTTCTCGGTTTGGGAGGCGTTTATACCATGAATCCGGACGGCTCCAATATGGAGAAAATCGCGCCTCTCAAGGGCTGGGTAGAACTCACGACATGGTCTCCGGACAGCAAATGGATCTTATACGGGATGAATCCGGACTTCGAACGATTCGGCTTTCAATCCGGCTTTCGTATTTTCCGGGTGAATGTGGATACGAAGGAGATCGTTCGCGTTACGCCGGAAGGCGTGAACACCATGTTTGGGTCTTGGGTTTTGGCGGGCAGGAGCCGCTTCCTCTCCGTAGATCCCGCAGATAAAAAAAAAGCGCAATGGGGAAAGATAAAAGCGGCGGAGCCGACCGCCCCGCAAAAGACAACCGCTGACGCTGAATGAGGGGCGGCGGGGCGTCTCTTTCTCGCAGCCCCGCCCTCTTCTTATGAAGCGCATCGCTTAGACCGCCCATGGATCCTCAATTTCCTGCAGCTGCTCCCAAAGCTCCGTCCGCAGCGACTCGACCAGATCGGCGTTTGCGTCCGCCGCGTTGCGCAGCTGGTACGGGTCGGCGTTGTCGTCATGCAGAATGATCTGCTCCTCTTCTCCTTTTCTCTGGACGACGAACGTATGCCGATGCGTCAAGATGCCGCGCCGCTGTACGCCGTTTCCTCCGCCGCCTGCGCCGGCTGTCCAGTAGAGCGCGGAGGTCGGGCGCGCCTGCTCTTCGCCCAAGAGAGCCGGCGCGTAATTTATCCCCTGAACCTCATCCGGAATGCGCCCCGCCTCGCCCGTCAATCCAAGAAGCGTCGGCATCAGGTCGGGCGTCCCGATGAGCAGATCGTCTTCCCCCTCCGCCAAACGTCCCGGCCAGCGCACGATAAACGGAACGCGAAACGATTCCGCATACCACAGATCCTTTCCAATGCGCCCATGCGAACCCATCATGTCCCCATGGTCGGCGGTGAAGACAACGATCGTGTTCTCGCGCAGCCCCTCTTCGTCCAATGCGCGAAGCATGCGCCCAAACTGCTCGTCCACGCCGGTAACAGCGGCGAAGTACTGGCGCATAGTCCGCGCCGCCCCCTCTTCCCCTCGAAACGTTTGCGCGTCAAAATTGGCGCGGTTCGCCAGCGTCTCCAGCGGCATGTCCTCATACCGCTCCAAGTATCTCGGCGGAACCTGCTGATACGGCGGGTGCGGCGGATTGTGCGAAATGACAAGCGAAAACGGCTTCTCAGGGTCGCGTTCTCCGTTCGCATTGCGGATATAATCGACCGCGACATCCGTCTCATGCTTCACCGACCACTCCTGCGGCTCGATGCGCTCATGCAGCGCGGCGCCGGTCGTCCAGTAATGCGGGTTGAAGTGCCGGTCGCAGCAACCGTAGCTGTGCCAGAAGTCGAACTGATGGCGGCGGCTGGGCGGGGTGTATGTGTCCCAGATGACGCCGCCGCTCCCGCGCGGACCCTCCGTGTAGGCGTTGTGGTCGGGGTTCGGCGGGTCAAGGTGCCACTTCCCAATATACCCCTGCGAATAGCCCGCTTCCGCCAGAACGTCGGACAGGCAGACGGTCGACTCTTTGAGATAGTTGCCGAGCGCGGAGGTGTTCGAGTTGCAGTTGACGACAACGCCGTTTTGGTGCGGATACTGCCCCGTCAAGAGCATCGCGCGGTATGGACTGCAGACGGGGCGCGTACTGACCGCATGCGTCAAGACGCGGCTTTCGGCGGCGAATGCGTCCAGATTCGGCGTGTGGACAGGGTCGTCTCCGCGAAATCCGAGCGCCTGAAGCCGGTATTGATCAGGAAAAACGAACAGGATATTGGGGCGTTTATTCGTCATCGGTTTTCTCCTTTTCCTTCATAGACGCGCCGTTTGGACGGCTTACGCTTTGCGCCTTGCGGTAGAATGTTGAGCAGAGCCGTTTGTAGAGGCCGTTGCGTTGGATCAGCTCGTCGTGCCTGCCGATTTCAACGATCCTCCCCTTGTCTAGTACGATGATCATGTCGGCGTTGACGACCGTTGAGAGCCGATGCGCAATGATAAAAGCGGTGCGCGTTTGGGTGAGCTCTTCAAGCGATTTTTGAACTGCCGCCTCCGATTCCGCGTCCAGCGCCGACATCGCCTCGTCCAGCAGAAAGACGGCAGGATTTTTTAAAAAAACGCGCGCGATAGAAAGCCGCTGCGCTTGACCGCCGGAGAGGCGCGCCCCGCGCTCGCCGATCGCCGTCTCATACCCTTCAGGAAACGACTCGATGAACGCATGCGCATGGGCGCGGCGGGCGGCTTCGCGGACAGCCTCGTCGTCCGCCCCAGGCTTCGCCATGCGGATATTGTCGGCGACGGTTCCGGCAAACAGCAGCGTCTCCTGCGGCGCGAGAGCCGTATGCGCCCGAAGCGACTCCAGCGAATAACTGCGCATCGGCTCCCCGTCCATGAGTACTTCGCCCGACGTCGGTTCATAAAACCGCGGGATCAGCTGAAGGAGCGTCGTTTTCCCCGCCCCGCTGCGCCCGACCAGCGCCGCCGTCTGACCCGCCTTCACTTTGAAGGAGACATCTTTTAGCACAGGGGCGTGGCTGTCATATGCGAACGAAACATTCCGAAACTCGATCTCGCCGCGCGCCTGACGCAGAACGCCGCCCTGATCCATCGGTTCGCTCGGCAGCGCGCGCGTTTCTTCGATGCGCTCAATGGAGGCGAGTCCCTGCTGAAACTGCGCGTGGAACTCCCCGATCTTGCGCAGCGGGTCAATCAGCAGCGCGCTCAGCCCGAAATGCGCCAGCAATCCGCCCAGCGTGAGCGTTCCTTGAATGACCGCCCAGCAGCCGATCCCAAACACGCCGCACAGCGCCAATGCCCCGATCAGCTCCGTCGCCGGTCCTTGCGCGCCGTATACCCGAACGCGGCGCATCGCCGTGCGGTACATCGCCTGCGTTTCCTCCTGAAAGCGGCGCTTTTCATCCCCCTCCGCGCCGAACGCCTTGATCACCTTCAGCCCGGCGACGCTCCTTTCAAGCCGATTGGCGACGGCGCTCAACTCGCGCTGCATGCGTATGCTGAAACGCCGTATCGCCGTCCCGACAGCGCCGAGAATCAGCGCGATGAGAGGCGTAAACGCAAGCGTGACGAGCGTCAACGTCCAGCTGTTCATGAGCATGAGCGCAAAGAAAACAGCCGCCGAGCCGATGGAATGCAGCGCGCCCGAAAACGTGTTGATCGATTGCGTCAGATGGTGGACGTCGCTCACAACGCGCGTCATCAGGTCGCCGGAGCGCTGCTTTGCGATGAGGCCGATCGGGAGGGTGAGCAGTTTGGCGTGGAGCTGGTTGCGGGCGGAGGTCATCGCCTTGTAGGTGACGCGCCCTTGCAGGCAGGCGCGCCCGTAAGCGGAGACGCCGCGCAAAGCCATCAATCCGACCATTGACGCCAGGAGAATCGTCAGGGCGCGCTGCGCATGGGCGGCGTCGGTTAAGACGACCGAGACGCCTTCAAAAAACGGCTCCAAGCGCAGCAGACGCAACGACAGCGGAAAACCGCCGGAACGGTATAAGTCCGCCGCGTCCGCCATGAGCGCGACGACATGCACAATAACCCCCTGAAGAAACGCGCCCAGCAGCGCCAGCAGCAGCGCCAGCAGCAGCGAGCCGAAATGCGGGCGTATCCATCCCCACGCAGCCGCCCAGCGTTTCATGATGAGCGAACCTTTTCAAACGCGGCGATGAGTCTCGGCGAGTCGGCAGCGTATGGGCTTCCGTCAAAATCGCCAAACCAGCGCATCGGACGCAACCCCGCCGATTCCGCCATCGCCCGCAGCTCAGGGGCGGTGTAGAAGCGGGTCTCGCGCGTCCAAGAGCGGGCGGCTCCGCGCAGAGGCATGACGATCCGCGCGTCGCGCGCCTTGCCCTCCAGCGCGTCAAATTGCGCCTCGGCGAGATAGAGCGCGTCGCCAGCCCGCCACCAGTTGCGCCGCCCTTCCAGCTGCGCGGCTGCATACGGGTTCCATGTCTCAATGAGCGCGATCCCGTTCGGCGCAAGCGCGGCGCAGATGGACGCCAGAGCCGCTTGGTCCCCCTTTTGCCCTAGCAGGCCGAAGGAGGCGAACAGACAGACCGCCGCGTCAAACGCCCCGAAAAACGGCAACGCGCGCATATCGGCGCGGAGAAAAAGAGCGGCGGAATTCAGAGCCTGCGCGCGTTTCAAAAGCGAAAGCGACAGATCGACGCCGACGACGCGCGGACCGCGCTCCGCCAGCAGCTGCGCGTGCCGACCCGCTCCGCAAGCGACATCCAAGACGCGGTCTTCTGCCGTCAGCTCCAGAGCCTCCATCAAAAACTCCGCCTCAGGGATCGTGTCCTCTCGGCTGGGCATCTCTCCCAAAAAATAGTCCTCGCCCCACATGCCGCCTTCGTCCGTCATCGTTCGTTCTGTTCAAGGGACAGCCATGACGCCTCAGCGGGCGTCAGCTGAACCGCCTCTCCTTCGATGCACGAGCGCAACTCCGCCATATTGCGCGGTCCGACGAGCGGATAGACGGCAAAATCGAGCGCAAGAAGATACGCGAGCGCAATCTGTATCGCCGAGACCCCCTTTTCGGCGGCGAGCTGCCGCGCCCTCTCCAGCTTGGCAAAGTTTTCGTCCGAATAATAGACGCGGACCATGTCGCCGTCCGACCTGTCGCCGGGCGAGAACTGCCCGCTGAAAAAACCGCCCGCCTGCGCCGACCATGAAAAGACCGGAAACTGCGTCTCGCGCCGCCATGCGATGTCGTCGGCGTCCAGCGAGCGGACGCCCGGCCAGCGCGGAACATTCGGAACCGCGAGGCTCACATTTTCGCTGGAGCCGATCATCCCGACGAGACCGCGCTTCTCGGCGCATTCGTTCGCCTCAATGATGCGGCGCGTCGTCCAGTTGGAGCCGCCCCATGCCCGTATTTGACCGAGGCTGATCAGCTCATTCGCCGTCTCTACAATCACTTCCATCGGCTTGGACGGATCGTCGCGGTGCAGCATCCAGATGTCGATGTAATCGGTTCGCGTCCGTTCCAGGTTGCCGGCGGCGCCTCTGCGCATCCCGTCCGGCGCGATCTCGTTCAGGTCAATGCATGCTTTGTCTAGGAGGACGATCTCGTCTCGGTTGCCGCGCGCCTCAAACCAGTCGGCGATCGCCGGTTCGGAGCCGTACACTTCAGCGGCGTCCAACAGGTTTCCGCCCGCCTCCTGCCATGCGTCCAACATTTCGAAGGCGTCTTGACGGGGGGAGGAGCTGAAAACCATCGTTCCCAACCCGACGCATGAGACGTCTCGGTTCAGTTGCTGTAAGAAGCGGGTTTTCACAAAGCGTTCTCCGACAGCTTGAGAGTATGATGCCTTTCTGCGCCGTTTGGGTCAAGAGGCGGGTTGCTTGACCTTCCCGCCTCCGCCTCCGCGGAAATAATAAGGTTTGACGCGCGCATGCGTCTCTGCTAAGATGAAAATACGGCGGACAGTTCGCGGGCGTTGATAAGATTGTTGACGCGCGTCAGATTCTCTGCTACGATAATTTTTGGAGCGAACTCGTTGCATGGAATTGGGAGTATTTGCACACCCCGGACAAGACCATTTCTGACGAGACAGATGGCTCAGGGTACGTTCGCATAGATCCTTCGGACGCGCAACATGAGGCCAAGCGCGCCGGATGGGGAAGGGCATCAGTCACAGGCCTGCCCACACCCGGAGATCTGAACGCGTGGTTCGACAGCCCCGTTCCCTGATTGAGGGGTCCGAGAAAGGAGACTTGACATGACTCGAAAAATAACCATCGCCGCGGCGCTGGCGGCGGCAGTTCTCCTTGCCGCGCTCATCTGGCTTTCGTTGAGGGACGATCCCATGCTGTCTGAAACGTCGACGCCCTTGGAGGGCGTCGACGGCGGAGACGCCGCATTGATGGAAGAGGCGCAATCTCCCGTTCAGCCGCAGGAGACGCCCGCAGCTGACGGGGAGCCGAGCGCCGATTCGGGGGCGCCCGAATCGGACACGGGACCGTACAAGTTTGAACGCTGGGAAGACGCGGCGAACCATTATGCGGAGCTGGTTGGGCTTGAGTACGACGCGCTAATAGCGGCGGGCGTGGATCCGGATAAAGCGGGGTCGCAAGCATTCCATGACGTCCAAGAAAACATCTTTATCGGTAGAGAAGACCCCGCTCTCGCTGCGGCGTTGGAACAGTACCTGCCGTATTCTGACTCCGTGCCGATGGAAGAACGGACGGAAAAAAGGATGCCATTGAAAGAGTACGGGCCGAGACCATTTCTTGTCCGCGCGGGTCGTTTGCCGCTCCTAGCCTTGAAGGCTGGCTCGCTCAGCCTCCCCAACGGAGAGCGTTACTACTTCGACGAGGACGAGGAGGTGGTTGTGATATGGCAAACGCGGCACGTCCCTGCAGATACGGAAGAGGGTCGACAGATGCTGGCGCAGATGGAAAAGGATTACGCGGAGTTGGAAACCAAGCTGACGCATGACCCTGGAAATACGGAGGCGCTGGAAGCTATCGCAGCCTTACAAACGTGGATGGTCGATATGAGAACGCCCCAACTGAAAAACCGCTGGAAAGAGGTGCGGATTGGTCTAAGCCCCGAGGAGGTAAAACGCAGGCTGAGGGAACGCAGTCAACTACGGGGGCCGAGGCCTAAGCCCAAGCCTGAAGATCTTCAGCCTTCTAGTCCAGATTTACGGCTGACGGTTTTGCAATTGGGCGTCATTGATGAATGAGGCCATGAAGCGGCGAGCTGGGGGAAGGCGCTATCCCCCAGCTCAACGGCCATAGGGTCATGCTCCTCATACCGCCGATGGAACCATCCGACCTGCGCCTTCGCGCCGTTCTTAACCGTTCGCGGCTTACTCGGAATGCGTCTCTAGGTCAAGCGCCTTCAGATACGCCTCAATCTCTCTAGTCGCCTCGGCGGCGTATTCGGCGGGGACATAGATGATCCCCCATGCGTCTTCGTTCCATGAGCTCGGTATGGCGCCGTATGCCGGGATGGAGCGTTCCTCTAGCCGCGCGGGTATCTCCGCCGCCTCCAGAACGCCCATGAGCATGACGCCGGCGACCGGGTGCGGCGCGCCGACCGCCTTCACCCAGTCGATGCGCTCCACCATGGCGGGGGCGTCTTCATGCCGCGTATGTTCCAGCGCGCCGCCGCATTCGCCGCAAGTCGACGCGCCGCCCGCAGAGACGAGCGTATTGAACTTTTTAAGGTTTGCGCTGACGTCTGCGCCGCAATGGGGGCATCGGCTCATGTTTCACCCTTCAATGTAGGCGTCTTCTGTTGAGAGGATAGAATGTTGGGGCGTCTGCGTCAAGCGGAGTAGTCTGACCTTACGTCTTTATTTGGGACATGCAGGCGCGCGGACGGTTTCTGCCGCGCTTGACGTCAAAACGGCGTACGATACAATCGCATATAGAAGGGAGGCTATCATGAAAAACAGAGGCGGCTGGTTCATGTCAGCGGATGATTATATCAAGCGCGGCATTGACCTTGCGCATGAAGGGGAGCTGGAGCGCGCCCTCACTGATTTCAACAAGGCGATTGCGATCAATTCAAAACGCGCTAAAGCCTATGCCAACCGCGCTGTCGTCTACCGCGAGATGGGCGAGCTTGAAAAGGCGGCGCAAGACTGCAACAAGGCGATAGAAATCGACCCGACCATAGTAGAAGCCTATGGGAACCTCTCTGCCATTTACGTCAACATGGACGAGTTTGAAAGGGCGATTGAGGAGTGCGGCAAAGCGATAGAAATCGACCCCGATTTTCCCGAGGCCTACATCAACCGCTCCTCCGCTTATATCAAAATGGGCGAGCTTGAAAAGGCGGCGCAAGACTGCAACAAGGCAATAGAAATCGACCCGACCATTGCCCTTGCCTATTACAACCGCTCCTCCGTTTATATCGAAATGGACGAGCTTGAAAAGGCGGCGCAAGACTGCAACAAGGCAATAGAAATCGACCCGACC
>JAPPNK010000015.1:0-134496 GCA_028818695.1 Candidatus Poribacteria bacterium | reverse complement strand
ATTGCCCTCGCCTATCAAAACCGCGCCGCCGTTTACGTCAAAATGGTCGAGTTTGAAAGGGCGATTGAGGAGTGCGGCAAAGCAATTGAAATCGACCCGACCATTGCCCTCGCCTATCAAAACCGCGCCACCGCATATTACAAAATGGGCGAGTTTGAAAAGGCGATTGAGGAGTGCGGCAAGGCAATTGAAATCGACCCGACTCTTACCCTCGCCTATCACATCCGCGCTAACGCTTACTTCAGAATGGGCGAGCCTGAAAAGGCGATTGAGGAGTGCGGCAAGGCGATTGAAATCGACCCTGACTTTTCCAATGCCTATATCGCCCGCGCCGCCGCATACCTTCGGGAGGGCATGCTTGAAAAGGCGGAGGCGGACATGACGATGTTTATCGAGATGAAGCCCAACGAAGCGCCGATGCAGGTATACTGCGGGCGCGTTTTATTGCGGCTGGGGCTTCAGAAATGGGATGAGGTGAAATTGGAGCTGGCGGAGGACGAGAACAAACGGCTTAAAATCGCCGCGCTCTTCAAGAAAGATTACGAAAACGTGGAGGCGTTTGAAAAAGAAGCGGGCGTGACGCTGCCGGAGGAGATCGCCGAAATGCTCGGCGGCAGAGCGGGATAGCCCTGCGGCGCTGAAGGCGGCGTTATCGATCAAGGATGAACTTTGAACGGCAATGAACGCTGAGACGAGAAGGGCGCAAGGAGCCTACAACAGCAGCTTTGCCAAAAAGACGGCTCCGGCGGCGCCGTCGTTCTGCGCGGGGGAAAACCTTAAACTGGACGCTTCCGCCATCGCCGAAACATAGGACGGGTACGCCTTCGCCAGTCCGCCCGCCGCCCAGACGCGCGCCGATTTCCCAAAACCCAACCTGTCCGCAACGACCGCCGCCATTGCCGCCAGCTCTCCCGCGCCTTCCTGAACGATGCGCGCCGCTTCTGGACAGCCCGTCTCCGCCGCTGAAAAGACGCGGGGGGCGAACTCAGCCACGACGCTTTTTTCAACCAAACCTTTCCACGCGACGATCTCCTCCGCCGAATCGACGCCGCAAAACTCCAGCGCCGACTCCAACAGAACGCGCGAATCGAGCCGTCCGTCGTACGCCCGCATCGCCGCCCGAAATCCCGCCAGCCCGACAGCGTATCCGCCGCCGGCGTCGTCCAGCAGGCTTCCCCACCCGCCGCAGCGCGCCTCTACGCCCGATTCGGAACGCCCGTAGCAGATGGAGCCGGAGCCGGCGATCAGCGCCACGCCGCTGTCCCGCCACGCCGCGCCTGCGAGCGCAATGCGCGCGTCATGCGTCAACAACGTCCTAGACGGAAAACCGATGCGGCGCAGGGCGTCCCGCATCTTCTCGGCGGCAGACGGACGCCCAACGCCCGCCAGCCCGACGCATGCGGCGTCAACGACGCGCAGACCGCCGGCGTCTTGGCAGGCTTTCTCCGCCGCCCGTTTTATGTTCGCCTCCGCCGTTTCAAAGCCGGCAGAGAGCGGGTTGCCGGGACCGCTTTCGGCGCGTCCGATTTCGACGCCGTTTCTTGTCAAGAGAGCGCGAACCCTGCTGCCCCCTCCGTCGATGCCCAGCAGCGTCATGCGTCCGTCTGGGCGAGCCGTTGAACCGCCTCGATCTTGTCGTCCGTCGTCTGCTGTTTGTCGATGCGCGATCCGATCTTCAAGGTTGTCAAAACGCGCGGAACGCCGAGCGCATGCATACGCTCATGGCACCGCTTCACCGCCGACATGACCGCGTCGCAGTCGCCCTCAACATTGGTGCCATGCGCATGCAGCCGTGCGTCCAGCCCCGCCTCAACAAGAATCTGGTACGCCTCCGCGACATGCTCCGAAACGGACGCGCCGACGCCCATCGGGACGACGCAGATGTCCGCTGTGATTTTCATAAACCTACTCTCCTTCTCCGTTATTCTAGCGACTCTTTCTTCTCCAAATGCCCGCCGACTCATGAACGGCCCCGCAGACGAGGATCTAGAATGTCGCGGAGGCCGTCGCCCAGCAGGTTGAAACCGAGCGTTGTCAGGGAGATGGACGCCAGCGGCGGAATAACCGTCCACCACGCCTCACGTATGTACTTGAACTCTTCGGCGATCATGCGCCCCCATTCAGGGACGCTCGGCTCGTCGCCAAGACCGAGATAGGAAAGGCCCGCCGTTTCGAGAATAGCGGTTCCCATCCCCAGCGTGATCTGAACGATGAGAGGAGCGGCGCAATTCGGCAAAATCGCTCTGACAAGGATGCGGAAATCGGAGGCGCCGAGAGCGCGCGCCGCTTCCACAAATTCCTGCGACTTCACCCGCAGCGTCTCGGCGCGCATCACCCGCGCGTATAACGGGATTGAGACGATCGTGACAGCGATCATGGCGTTCTGAAGGCTCGGGCCGAGAATCGTCACGATGACGATCGCCAGCAAAATGCCCGGCAGCGCCATCATGATGTCCAGTATGCGCATGAGCAGGTTGTCGATCCATCCGCCCGCGTAGCCCGCAACCGCGCCGAGAAGGCTCCCGATCAGCCCCGCGCAGACCACAATCAAAATGCCGACCCGCAGCGAAATGCGCGCGCCCGCCATCGTCCTGCTCAAAATATCCCGCCCGACATTGTCGGTGCCGAGCCAGTAGTCGCTGTCGGAGTCCATCAGGCGCGGCTTCTGATGTTGAACGTCCAGGTCCACTTCGCGCGGGTTATGCGGCGTGTACACAAACGAAACGAGCGCCGCCAGAGCGAACATCGCCAGCGCAGCCGCCCCGATGAGCGCCATCGGGTGCTTCAACATGCGGCGCCAGAAGGGGGTCTCTTTCATGCCGCCGCCCGTATGCGCGGATCAACGGCGGCGTACAGCAGATCCATGATGAGAACGATCGTCATAAACAGCAGCGCGACAAACAGGACGCCGCCCTGTATCGCCGGCAGGTCGCGCGCCAGAACCGATAGCCACAGCCAGCGCCCGACGCCCGGCCAGCTGAAGATCGACTCGGTCATGACGGCGCCGCCCAAAAGATAGCCGAATTCCAACCCCGTGATTGTCAGGACGGGTATAAGCGCGTTTCGCAGCGCGTGCTTAAACAGAACGACCGACGGGCGCAGCCCCTTCGCCTCCGCCGTCCGCACATAGTCCTGTCCTAGCGCCTCCAGCAGCGAGGAGCGGGTCATTCGGCTGATGATCGCCAGCGGCACGGCTCCGAGCGTGACGGTCGGAAGGATCAGGTGAACGGCGGCGTCGCGGAAGGCTCCTAGGTCGCCCTTCAACAGCGAACCGATTAGCCCCGCGCCGGCGATAGCGTAAGCGTCGCTGTGCCGTCCGCCGTTCGGCAGCCATTCAAGTCCGTTCGCAAAGAGAAGGATCAGGAGCAGTCCGAGGCAGTAGATCGGTATGGAGACGCCGGCGAGCGAAATGGTCATGCTAAAGAAGTCAAGCGCGCCGCCGCGCCGCGCCGCCGACAACGCCCCCAACAGCAACCCCAAAACGACGGCGAAGACCATCGCGCACATGGTGAGCTCCAGCGTCGCAGGGAAGCGCGCCCACAGCTCCTGCGCCACGGGCCGCTTCGTTTTGATAGAGCGTCCAAAGTCAAGCCGAGCCGCATTCGCCAAAAAACGCCCGTATTGCTCATAAAGCGGCCGGTCAAGCCCCAGCTCCCGCTCCAGTTTGGCGACCGCCTCGGCGTTGGCGCGCTCGCCAAGCATCGCGCGGGCGGGATTGCCCGGTATCAGGTGCGTCATCAGAAACAGAAGCAGCGACACGCCCCATAATGAGATCAACAGCGCCCCGAGACGGCGCAAAATATAAGCGGTCAAAAGCGGCCCCCATGTCCGCCTCTAGTTTAACCTGCATCGCGTTTTCATGTAACTGCGTCAAGCGCGGAGCTGTCATGAGAAGTGTTGAATGGAGGCGACAGGATGCGGGACTTTAAGGCGGATATGGATCAGTGGCGGAACATTCTCTGCGAAGAGGCGCCCGACAAGGAGATCAAACGAATCAACGCGATGGAGGAGGCGCTCGGCGGCGCGTCGGACGAGGCGGCGAGAGTGCGCGCGCTCATCAGCCGATTTGAGTCGCTCGCGCATTACAAGGCGTTCGACAACCTCTCCCTGCTGCTGAGCGCCGTCGGCGAGTTGGATTACCCTGGCGCGCCCGCGGTGGATGTCCTATGGCGGTTTGAACAGATTGAACGGGAGCGGCGCGAGCGCTTTATCGCGTATGCGAAGGCGATTCGCGCATGGCTGGACGAATCGGAGGAGGCGGGCGAAGCGGACGAATATCAAGAAACGTTTGCGGCTCTCGGCGATCCGACGCCGATAAAGCGGTGGCTGGCGGCGTCGCTCTTGAAGACGCTGCGCGAGCTGGCGTATGAGCCTGAAGATTTTTTTGAGGAGCATTCGGCGGAAGCGTACGTTGAAGCGGCGTATCGCGCGGTTCTGCGCCGTCCGCCAACCGAAGAAGAGCTGCGCAAGGGCGTTCAGGCAGAAAGGGAACCGCTGCTTGAAACGCTGTTGAACTCGGCGGAGAACCTTGACAGGACGCGGCAAAGCGTCGGCAACCCGAAAGACGACGCGGAATATGTACAGGCGGCGTACGAGGCGGTCTTATCCCGCTCCGCCTCGTTCGACGATGAGCGTTTTCGCGTTCAGGAGCTGGCGGAATGGAAGACGCGGGAGCATCTTTTGGCGGAGATAGTGAACTCGGCAGAGAATCGGGATCATATGCAGCGTCGGGCGGCTTTTGTCTTGAAACGGCGTTAATCTCCATGCGGCGACGGCGGAAAAACGCGAGTCGCGGACTGCCAATCTTCGCGCGCCGTTGGCGGCGCGTTCTCAGCATGGGGAAGATTGTTCATATCCCAGATGCGCGGCGCAGTCCCTGCCGCCGCCCCCGCTTATTATGGAAAAGCGGAATTTAAATCGAACTCCACACGCGCGGGCGAAAGAGCGCGTCATACGTCTCAAGGGCGAACCGATCCGTCATCCCTGAAACATAATCGGCGGCGGCGCGGGCGCTGCCCTCCTCTTCAGCCGCCCGCCGATACAACGCCGGCATCTCCTCAGGCAGGCGCATATAATGCTCCGCCAGCGCCTCCACAACCGCCTTCGCCTTCGCAATCTCGCGGCTGCCGCTGGGCGGATACACATGCGCATACATAAACCGTTTCAACGCCTCCGTCGCTTCCAGTATGTCTGGACGCATCCCGACCGCGCCTTTCCCCTCGCTCCATTCGATGACCGCGCCGACCATCCGCCCGATACGCTTCGAACGGCTTGACCCCAGCGCGGCAATCGGCTCCTTCGGCAGGTCCTCCACGCGCAACGCTCCAGCCCGAACGGCGTCCTCAATGTCATGGTTCAGATACGCGATGGCGTCGGCGACGCGCACCGCCTCCCCCTCCAACGTATTGCCCGCCGCCTTCTCGCCGTCAAAAATGGCGCCTCTGCCCTTCGAATGCGCCTGAATGCCGAGCCGCGTTTCATAGGTCAGGTTCAACCCGCGCCCCTCCTTTTCCAGCGTCTCGACGATGCGCAGCGACTGCTCGTCATGCTTGAATCCGCAGGGAACGGCGTTGTTCAGCGCCTCTTCGCCCGCATGTCCAAACGGCGCATGTCCGAGGTCATGCCCAAGGGCGGCCGCCTCGGTCAGGTCCTCGTTCAGGCGCAGGCTGCGCGCGATGGTGCGGGCGATCTGCGCGACCTCCAGCGTGTGCGTCAACCGGGTGCGGAAATGATCGCCCGACGGGTTCAGATACACCTGCGTTTTGCCTTTGAGCCGACGAAACGACTTGCAATGCAGAATGCGGTCCCTGTCGCGCTGAAACTCCGTGCGGATAGGGCAGGGCGGCTCAACAGCGGCGCGCCCTTTGGAGCGTCCGCTTTTAGACGCAAAAGGCGACAGGCGCTTCTCTTCGTCCGCCTCGGCGCGCTCTCGTATGCTTATCGCCGCCCCGCCGTTTATTTCTTATCTCCGCCCGACATCTCTTCAAATACGTAGCTGTATTCTTTCTTCAGCTCGCCGCCCAGTTCAGGGTTGCGTTTCACATCGTCCCAGGTGTACCCTTCGCGCTCCATGATCATCTCAAAGATCTCGGTTCCGGAGGCGCCTTTGGGCGGACGCCAGCGGAAATCGCGCGTCCTCTTTTCGTTGGAGGAAACGCTTCGCTTCGATGCGGAGACGCTTTTTGGAGCGGATGAGGCGGGCGCGCCGGCGCTCATAACCTTTTCGTCCAGCTTCAATGTGCGCCGCTCGCCCGATTCTTTTTCAAGGACGACAGAACCGCGCGCGATGGACGCCGCTTTGTAACTGGAGCCGACCGACTCGCCCTCCCGCACATACAGCGTCTTTCCGTTATAGGAAAGCAGCGCGCGGTTGCCCGAGCTTGAAACAACGACCCCGAAAAGGTTGATCGACTCCTGTTTCGGCTTCGGCGCCCAGCCCAATTTTCGGAACAGATTTTTAGAAATGATGATGCTGTACCGCTCAGGGTAACCTTGGGACGTCATCTTTTCGGCGGGGGGCAAGTAGGTTCGCGCGGGCTGCCTTCCCCTTTGCGTCCGCCCTTCTTGAAGAAGAACAAAACACGCCCCCGCTGCCGCCAACAGCAAGACAAGCGTTTTGAGACGAATTTTCAACGCGCGGCTCCTCTTTAGGCTGAACTGAAACCTACACATCTATTATAGCGCCTATTGCGCCTGAACAGCGTATCGGGACTGTAATTTCCATTTTTTTGTCCGAAACGATAAAAAAGGCTTGACACGCAGAATGGACTTGTGGTACGCTCTTCATGTTGGCGGGATTCCCGCCTGTTTGCACACTCAAACGCCAAGCTGAAAGGGCGTTACAATGTCTCGTCATACTTTCACCACCCCCCCTTTCGAAATCTTTAAATAGGTTTCACATCCTCCGCATCTTCCTTGCGGCTGCCATGCTGGTTGTGATTCCTGTCGGGCAGACACACGATCAAAATCCCCCTAACACACAGACGGCTGGCGGAGAAAACGCGACGGTATGGGAAGGCATTGATCCTGACGGAGCGCATGCCACTGCAGAGGCAGTTGCATGGGCAGGCTCTATTCCTAAAACAAGCGTGACCCCGGATCATCCCAGTGTCAGCAGCGTTCCTCTCAAGAAACTGGGCGACAACACGGTTTGGACGGGGACCTGCTACGAGCTCAGTGTGAGCCGAGACGCATGCCAGGGCAAGATTGAGCATATTGGGGAACCAATAGAAAAGTTTGACGTCCCGCTGCGGATTGAGGTGAGGCGCGTCAAGAAGAAAGTAAGCGGGGCAATAAAAACCGGTCTCACAGCAGGGGTGGTGACGGTTCTGATCGCGATAGATTTGCATGGCGTGGATGGTGCCACCGAGGTTATCATTGATGGCGTTCTCGCGGGCACGGTAACAGGAGGTCTTGTCTACTTGCTGCCAGACATACTGGGGAACGAAATCAATCGCGATGTTGACGAGGATGGAAATTCTGCGTATCAAGACGGTACATTAGAGCATGATCCTGTTGCCTACCTCGAAACAATTACACGCTCTGACAGTAGCGCTTGGGGAACATTCGCAGGCGATAGCTTTAATGTGTCGCGCGAATCGCACACCCACGACGGAATTGGCTTGCACCCAGATCCTTAAAACAGGGAAGGACGCAGCATGAGTTGGAAATGGACAGCGGCGCTGGTCGGTTTGCTCGTTCTGGTCTGCGCGGTTTCGTACTTTGCTGCGAACCGCGCCGCTAAAAAGGAGACTGCATCCGCTCCGACAGCGGCAGCCGAAACGAGCGGAGGCGAAGCGACTCCTCTCAAGGAGATAAGCCCCTCTCTGCAGGATGACGACCCGATGACAGAGTTCATCAAAGCGGACATCGAAAACCCCGGCTCAGCGGAGCTGCCGCCCGAGGTACTACGGAGCGCGAAAGCGTGGGCAAACCAGCTGAAAGCGTGGCAAAAAGCGCAAGGGTTTGAGGAGAGCGGCAAGCGGAACAAGTGGGAATTGCCGTACGACGGGCCGCAAACGGCTGAAGCGCTCATGGCGGCGTTCGATGCCAGATGGAGGCGCATCAACACCCACAGGGCGAACGATCCGCTCTATTCTCCTGAAAATCTGAAAGCGCTTCTGGAGCGCGCTCTAGAGCGCGGAGCGGTCGTCAACGACTACGGCGACTACATCGAATTCACCCAAGTGTTGCGCCGCGACATAGAGGACTTCCGAGGTAGAGACAAGCTGATGGAGGAGATCACGATCAATATGTCTCCTAGGATGAAGGATAGATACTCGACCGCTCGAGAATCTCTCGGACTTCCCGAAAGCGCCTCATGGGAGGTGGTAGACAACGCATTGATCGACCGAAAGATTCGCACATGGCCGACGCAAAAGATGTGGATGGACATGTGCTTTGAAAGCAAAGAGCCGATTGTTCGCGTGAATCTGGATCCCGAATCAAAAGCTACATTTTATTTGGGCGAACTGAGGACAGCGAATCTGACGGATGATCAGAAGTATCTCATCACGCATTACGGGGTCGCCCCCGAAGGCGTGAAGATCTTCTATGTGGATGATGATGACAACGTTCTTCCGCCGGAGGAGGTCCAGTTTTACAACTACGACGACCGAGTCGCTAAGCTGACTGACCGCGGATGGAAAGGAGCCATGCGCCGTTTGGAAAATTGGACGCCGGCGGTCGCCGAAGAAGAGGAGTGGGACACGGTGAAATGGATGGTTTTTTTAGACTATTCAGCGGCGCTGTTGAGAGCAATAGAAAAGGGAGAACGGTCCTGGCCGACGCGCCCTTCAACTCCTCCGCCTTCAGGCGCCGCGCCGGGCAGAGATGCGTCTGGCTCCGCTTCCTCTGCCGATGCGCCTGCCGCTCCGTCGCAGGAGCCGGTCGGACCGTCTGATCCTGGCGTCCATGAGGCTCCGCCTCCTCCGCCGCGGCGTCCGTTTGAGACGCGCGAGGAGCAGGCGGCCGCTTACGAGATGATCATGGACGCCTTTATTGAAAGCAACCCGCAGCTAGACCCTGAAACGCGCGAGCTGATCAAACGGCAGCAGGACGCATACCAGCTGTGGCTTGAAATGCGCCCGCGTTCAGAGCCGCCTGTGGAGCGGCGAAGATGAAAAGCGCAGCTCGGTTCTGGGTCGGCTTTACAGCCGCAGCCGTCTTGTTGGCGTCGTCTGGGGGAATCGCCCATGACGACGCCGACTTCGGCCCGCGCGATCAGTATAAAGGCGAGGGGTACTTCATGAAGGCGGAGACGGTCGCCGCGGTGGGTCCCATCACGCCGGATGAAAAAACCTTCAGGGCGTCGTTCATCGCCGAGACGGTCTTGCTGCTGGATAGGGACGTATGGATGCCGGCCGACGGCGATCCGAAAGCGGCGTACATTTCCGCGCAGCTGGAGGGCAAGACGTTCGGGCGCATCGGTCCCAAAGAGCAGCCGGAGACGATCAAGGGCTTCGTTTCCGCCGGCAACTGGCGCGAATTCGGCAAAACGAAACAAGGCGAACTGGTTCTAGAATGGACGCCCGCCTTCTGGTTTTCGTTCGGTCTTGCGGGCATCGGCGACGGAACGGAGCGGATCAACGACCATGAAGCGCGCGTGGAGCTGGGTCTCGTCGTCCAAGACGGCGGCTCCGTCCATGACGAGGCGAAACACCAACATTGAGGCAGTAGGAGGGCGTTCATATGCGCCGTTGGATTCTATGGGCAGCTCTGGCTGTGTTGGCTGGGGCTGCCGCATTTTGGATTTATTTCGACAACCGCTCTTCCGCGCCTTTAACGGAAAAAGAGCAATCGCCCCGTCAGGCAAGCGCGCGCAAAGGTCCCAAACCGAACCCGTCCGCCGACGTCTCAACAGCGGAAGCGGTATTGAACGAGTGGGCGCGTCTTGTAGGGGAAGGGTACGACCGCCGCATTCAAAGCGAAACGCATGACGCGGCGGTCATTCAGGCGCATGAAGCCGCCATTGATCTCATCTCCAAAGACGCCGCCTTTGCATATTTAAGGGCTGGGATAGAGCGTTTTGTGGCTGACTTTCCAAAAGACGCACAGCGGCCCGACAGCCTGTTGGCGCGCGCCGGGCGCGTCTCTCCAGATCAAGTCGGCGTTCAGATACAGCTGCCGAACGGAGAAACGCTGCGCCTTGAGAAAAACAGACGCATCAACGCAGTCTATAAGCGGCCAAACGGATTCGCATACAGGTGGATGATACAGTCGTCAACGTCGCGCGCTCATCCCGACATTCAAGCGTTGACGCAGGACCTGGGACAGATAGAATAACGGCTAAGACGCCGCAAACTCCCGCCGATACGCCTCCAGATCCACATCGTCCGCGCCGCCTTCGTGAACGACGATGCGGAACCGCTGCGTCAGCGTCTCGCCCTCTTTTAAGACATACGGCTCCCGCAGCGTGAAGTTGGACAGGAACGTTCCGTAGTTCCGCACAAAAAATGGAGACGGCGGATTGTCAGGATGCGGAATGAGCGCCGCCCCGATCGTTTTCCCGGCGACCTCGCCGCTGTAATCGACCCAGTCGGCGTACCTGTTCATGGCGCCCTCTTCGTTCTCTTCGCCGTTTGAGTTGACGGCGCGCCCTCCGTCCTCTATATCCATCGTGTCCGCCACCCGTATGCCGATATAGGAGTGCGTGTCCTTGCCAAAAACGACCTCCCCGACCTTTGACGCAAGAGCGCTTGAGATGTCCAGCGCATACGCCTGCTCATCTGCCGTCCAGACGATGTCCCGCCGTTCAGACAGCATCTCCGCGCCTCCCTTCGCCGTCCACAGATTCTGCGTCCGCAACACGGCGCGCGTCCCGTCCGCCTCCCAGTCCGCCTCAACAAGCCGAATGTCGCCGAGGTTGTTGCGCGTCGGGTTGTTGTCGTGGAAAAAATTGACGCCGTTGACGTTCGCGTGTCCGATGAAGATCGACCTGTGGTGGTTGAAGCGGTAGGCGCTCGCTGCCGTCGCTTGGCGCCCGCTGGGAGAATAGACAGGATAGAAATTCGGGCGCGACAGGTAGAAGTCGCCGTAGCGCAGGAAGCCCTTGTTGTAGGCGAGGCAGAACTGGGAGCCGCGGTAAAACTTGAACCGCAGCTCCTCTTCGATGAGGCGGATTTCAGGCATATTCAGACAGCATCTGGTTCAGGAAATGGACGCTGGCGCGGGCGATTGTTTTGGGGTCCGGCTCAAACTTGAACACCTCGACGGACAGATACCCGTCGTATCCGACCTCTTTCAGCGCTTGGATGATGGGCGGATAGTCGGCGCCGCCGGAGCCGGGAACATAAAGGTTGTCGTCGTTCGCGTGGATGTGGCGGATATGCGCGGCATGCTTGCGTATCTCGGCGGGAATATCGAGACCCTCAATGGAGGAGCTGCAAACATCCACGATCATCTGAAAGTTCGGATGATCGACGGCGTTGATCAGTTCCTGCGCCTCGTCCGGGTTGCGGATGAAGTTGGTGACGTTCGAGTTGAGCGGTTCAAAGCAGAGCATGACATCCAGCTCGCCCGCCAGGTCTGCGGCGTCTTTGAAGGCGTCAACCGCCCATTCAAACCCCTGCTGATCATCAACCCCCTCCTCAATGTTGCGCTGCTGGGGCGATCCGATCACCATGAGCTTCCCGCCGATGTCGGCGCAGAAGCGCGTCAGCTCCAGCAGGTAATCGCGCGTTTTTTGGCGCGTCGCTTCATCGGGGAGGGTGAGATGCAGCCCTTCAGGCTTCACAAACAGCCAGTGCAGCCCGACAATTTCAACGCCGCAATCTTCTGCCGCTTTTCGGATGCGCTGCCGTTCGCTTGCCGGTATCTGCTCAACGCTGTCGGCAAGCGTGTAGGGGGCGATCTCAACGGCGTCGAAGCCGATCTCTTTGGCGAAGGCGAAGACGTCGCCAATCTCCCAGTTTTCAAAAAATTCGTTGCAGACAGCGAGCTTCATTGCTTACCGGCTTTTTTAATTTGACGTTCGGTTTTTGCGGCTTGGCGAAGGTCGGGGTTCTGCTTGATGACCTCTTTTTTGGCGGCAGATTCGACTTTTCGAGCCGCTTTTTCGACCGCCCGGTCGGTTGATGTGGCGGCGCGCCTCTTTTCTTTTTCTATTTTTCTTGAAACGGCGCGGCTCTCTTTTCGAAGCAGGGAGTCGATCCTTTCTGCCTCTTTTTGATCAGCCGCAACGCGCGCCTTCCGTTCCGCTCTCCTCGTTTCTCTTGCGCGTTCGGAACCGCTCGACTCAATAGGCGCGGCAAAGGCGGACGCAGAAGACTCCGTCCCCGCCGTATCCTCCAACGGAACGGCAATCTCAACAGAAGCGGCGGAAGCCTCCATAGACGCAGACTCTTCAAATGAAGCGGCGCCAGAAGCGGAGGACGGGGGCAGCTTTTCTGATTGGGAAACGGGGGCGGTCAAGGTCGGATCGGTCGTTTGGAGGATGGGCGATTGCTCCGATTCAAGCGCTTCGCCGCTCAGGGGAAAGGCGTCTTCATGATTGGACCAAAGATCTGGCGCGGCAACATAAACGGCGCCAGCCGCTACCGCGGACAAAAGCGCGGCAGACAACAGGATGATGCGTCGAGTACTCATACAGCTCCTTCAAAGCGACTCAGTAAGGTTGACGCTTCTCATGATAGCCGACGCGCCGCGCCGTTGCAAGACAATTTTCTGACAGCTGGAGGCGCCTCGCTGCTTGCGCTTCGAACAAAAACGCGGCGGAGCTGGACAGCCCAGACCCGCCGCGTCGGAGAAGAACGGGTATGCGGCTCTCAAAGGATCCATGATCGGCGCGGCGCTGCTGTCAGGAGGTATGAGAACGGTTTGCGCCGTCCGAATCGCCGCGATCATGAATGAAGCCCTGACTGCCCGACAGCTCCGTTAATCCTCTTCTTGAGTTCGGTCAATGATTCCCAAATCAACCTCTATGATTTCAAATTCAGGATGGCCGCTGAATTCCTCAAGGGCGCCAGCCTCCATTTCACGCGGAACGATCTTTTCCTTAGACAGATCGTCAATTTGCGCTTTGACCCGCTCTAATTCCAAGAACGTACTGTCAAACTGCTCATCTTGGGCTGTTTCCAGATTGGTTTCTAGCTTTTTTGCATATTGGCGCAAAAAACCCATTTCGATCTGCCCGGTTCGAGTTTGCGCTGGAATATAGCGTTCTTCCCAAGAAACCTTAGCCCTCTGAAATTCCTTGAGATGCATGGTCGTACCGTTCGGCAAATGAAGCTTTGTGAATTGGCTGCCTTCAGGCATTTTACCTGCCCAAACTGCTATCCAACGAGGATTGCGCCAAATCTCTTCTGGTATGCGACGGTTCCAGTTTGGAAAGGTCCGACGCTGCTCCTCTGTCATGCTGGAATCGAACGGAACAAAGTCCTTCATCGCTTCTAGCAACTCCGGATATTCGTTGTCCCTGAAGATACGAAAAGAAACATTCATGACTGCAAGGGAAGCGGGCGATCTATGCCCTTCTTCCCAAAGTCGGTCGTATTCAATGCCGACCAACTTTGCAAATTCGTCCACCGCATCTTGCCATTTGGTGAAATTGTATTTCCCAGCAGCGGCAACTACAGACGGCTGACGAGCGGCTGGCTGTACTTCAGCCGCCTCGTCTTCTTTTTCAAGACTCTCAATCGTTGGCGAAATCTGAACGACAGGAGACATCGACCGTTCCGTCGTCGGCGATGCTGTATCATGAGACGGTCTAAGCGCGCCCTTTTCGTTTGATGTCAGCATCCATCCAATGACGACGGCAAGTATGCATCCTAATACAACCGACGCGATCCCAACTTTTCTTCGCATCATAGTCCCCCTTAGGTTTAGAACTTCAGCCTCGATGGGTGTTTGTGTACCGACCATAACATACCGTCATCCATTACATACTCTCCACTTGTTCTTTTAAGAATCGCTCTCGAAGCCGCGTACGCGTAGTGCGCTAGAGGATGGAAGTAACTTCCTCCTGCTGTTCCCGACGCAGATGCGGTGTCCCATATAGACCCGCCCCCACCCCAGTCAAAATGTGGGATCATATCGCCATCTATGTTTATTTTATATGTAAGAGATGTCCACATAGTACCATTACACTTGGTTTCATCCCCTGTCTTGCCTCTATCTCTTCCCGTAGATGCCGCCCACACTTCTGCGTTCGCATATAAATTATATTCAAAGCTTCCTTCGCCCACTATGCATTGCGCAATATACTCATCAGGATAAGTACGCATATTCCATCTCATCTTAGAGCTAGCGCTTGCATACAGAGATAAAGTGCTATAAGCAGCGCTCCCTTGTACATTCGTAAGCGAATGGTGTGAACCTTCGATATACAATCCTGAAAAAGATACTCGGTATGAATTGTACTCTCCGTCCTCCTCTGGATTCCGCTTGAATTCGTATTTGTCATGTCCGCCTGCGCCGTGCGAAAAGATGAACAGGCTCGCCGTCGCCATGCCTGCGAAAAGGATGCGCTTCATCATGCCGACGCCTTTTCCGTTGCGGCTGGTCAATGCGGTCGCTGTGTAAGAATCGCGTCGGTTGATCATTTCGTTCCCTTTCGCTGTACGGACTTGGCGGGCGCGGTTCGTTGCGTTGGAAGCAGTGGCGCGAGAATCGTTTTGCGTTGTCATGTCGTTCCCTTTCGTTTGGGCGGTTTTCGTTGTTCGTTCCGTTCGGATGGTCGTCATGGCGTTCACTTTTCTTGACAGCAGGGCGTTCAGCGTTCGTCGCATTCGTTTCTCCGTTTCATTTTGTTCCGCCGCATCATTGCGGCGCGCCTCCCTTAAAGCAAATACGGCGCCAACTTTGAAAACCTAGTAACCGTGCGGGTTCTCCCCAAAACCGCCCAACCAATATCGACATATAGGTCGAGATAATCGACACATATGTCGAACTATTCGCCATATATGTCGAGTCTGACCTGTCACTAAATGCACTGCAACTAGTCCGTGAAGCGTCGCCGGATCGGCCGGCAGGATGGCTCGGACAGACTTCAACTCCAGGCAATGGACGGCTTAACGGCGCGCCGTTTCAAACCGCCATGACTTAAAGGCGCGCGGGTCAAGAGCTCCCGCTCACTTCACCATCAGCATCCGCCCGACGCGCGACGTTCCCCCCGCCTCTATCCGATAAAAGTACAGCCCGCTGCCCATCGGCTCTCCAAGCGCGTTCCTGCCGTCCCAATGCGCCGCCCGCCCCGGCTGAAGATACAGCCCCGCCGGCAGGCGCCCCAAATCCAACACGCGCGCCAAACGGCCGTTCGACGCATAAATGGACACGCGCACCGGCGAAGGCTCCAACAGCTCAAACGGTATCCATACCTCCGGGTTGAACGGATTCGGATAGCTGCGCCCAATGAACGGGCGGTCCCGATACATATGCGGAACGGAGCTGAGCGAACCGACAGGGATGCGCCGCGCGTCCAGCCCGCTCAACTGACCGCCCCGCCAGCGAACGGAGCCGACCGACGCCTCCTGCGTCAACGGACGAAACCAGAACGACGCCAGCGGACGGTCTAAACGCTCCGGAACGCCGAGCGGGATCGAAACGCCTGCCAGACGCGCCGTTCCCGCCTTTGACCGGATCGGGATCGCCGCCGCGGACGGCAACCTTCCCCCGCTCCGCGCCGCCGCCAACTCCCACGCCGCCGCGTCGTAATCCAACTCGATGTCAAACGCAGCGACCGCGGCGGGCGACCGCGCCTTTATGTCCACGCGCAGCATCCCGGACGGCAAACGGCTCTCAACAAGCCACAAACGCGCCCCCCCAACGCGCAGCGCCGGAGCCTGCGCCCCGCCCGCATTTGAAAAGCGCACCGCCGCATACACCAGATCGGCAATGTCGACCGCGCCGTCGCCTGTCAGATCGCCCGTCAGGTTCGCGCCCGTCTTGCCGAAATCGCGCGCGATGAGAACAAGGTCCGACGTGTCGACGCGCCCGTCCTCGTTCAGATCCTCCGGCGGGATCGGCGGCGTCAACAGCGTCATCTCCGCCGTGCGGTTCAAAGTCGCCGTAAACTTGCCGTCAACCACCGCAAAATCGTCCGGCGGAAGCGCGCGGGTCGTCTTCAAATCCAGAACAGCGGTCGTTCCGACGACAGCCTGCGCAACAGAACCGGCGGCATCGCCCGTCATCTCAAACTTCCCGTCCACCAACTTTCCGTTCATCGAAAAACGGTAGGTTCCTGTGTGTTCAGGCGTCCAGTTCCACGTCTCTTCATGCTGAAAAGCGAGCTCAGCGCTCACAAGCAGCGAATCGATGTCGATGTTGATCGTATAACGCTCCACGACGGAGCATACCTCCCCCGCCGTCACGGTCACGGCGTCGCTTGCAGCGGCGAACGTTCCGCCCTTTCCTTCCCCCTCAAACATGTTCCCGCACACATCAAGGCTGACCTTGTTTGAGATGGTCAGGTTCAGCCGCACAGGAAATTCTTCAGGTATGGTAAGCCCCAAGAAGTTGATGGGACCGATGCGCTGCTGCTCCATATCTACCGAAATGTCGTATGCGCGTTGGTCGACCGTCGTCAAGTTGTCCTGCGCCGGCGCATAGAACGGCGCCAAAAGAAACGCCGCCGCCCATACCGCCCTGATTACAGCTCTATTCACCATCGTCCTCCCGATTCTTCTCGCCTTTTCGAAAACCTGGCGACAGCTGCGCCGACACATGCTCCGTCTCTTCTCGCTGCGGAATGCGCATCGTCGCGATCGCCTTCTCCCTTGAGTAAACCCAGCCGTATTCGGACAGCTCATCCAGACGCCGCAACGGCCGCCCGCCCAGCTCCGCCGATTCCAACGGAGGCGCATTGCCGATATACACATACGTGTCATGCCCCTTGGAACCTGTCAATGTGAACCGAAACGACTCTTCGGACGACTCCAAACCGCCCACACGGGCGCCGGAGCTGACATGAATGCGCGACCCGGCAACGCGCACAAGCCCTGTCGAGATGTCTGGATCATGGCCTCGAAGCGCAAACAGGTTTGCCATGATATTTTCGGGGTTCAAGTGCGGTCCCCGCCTGTCCAAACAGTAATCGTAAAATCCGTCGGGGTACGACCCTTTCAGCTCCCCCTCTTCCCACTGCTGATGCAGCGCGCTCGCCGTGACGCCCTCCGCGATCGTTTTCCAAGGAAACTCGCTGAAACCGGACAGCCGCTGCGCGTAGTAGGCGTACACCAAGCCGTTCCACTGAACAGGCACGCCGAACCAGGAATGCGTATGGAACGTCGCGCCGAAGATCGGTATGGAGGCGTAGCGCATGCCCGGCCGATCCGGGAGATTCCAGAAGTAAAGAAACGGCAAGCCCGTCTTCGCCCAATACTCGGCGCGTTCTATATGGGCGCGGTCGCCGGTCAGCTGATGCGCCTCCATATACGCTCCGACGGCATGCGCCGCCGCCAGAATATCCGGCGCATGGAGCGGGCATTCCCAGCCCTGCGCGCCGCGCGGCACGGCAAACTGCTCCATAAACCGAAGCGCGCGCAAGCCCGCCGACCCCGTCTCGTCGTCCCCCGTCACGCGCGCAAACTTCAACAGAAGCAGCGCGTTGCGCGCGCATGTCCCAAGAACCGACTCGCCCGCTTTTCCGAGCGACGCCTGCCGATCGTCCGACGGCTCAAAGCTCCAGCCGCCGTCCTTCTTTTGAGAGCGCATGACCGCCTCCGCCTGCCGCCGCGCGCCCTCGATTCCCGCTTCCACATGCCCGTAGTAGAACGGAAACTCCCAGCGCATGATGTGGCAATTCGCCGGCGACGCCAGCCCCTCCGGCCCCGACTCCTCCATCGCGCTGCGGGCGATATGGTCAATGCGCTGCCGCACCGCCGCGTCGTTCGTCGCCAGATAATCGTACCAGAGCAGCGTCGCAAAACCGGGGGCGTTGCGCGGCTCCCAATCGACGCAGTGGCGCGACTTCCCGGTCGACTCGTCCCATGTCGTCTCCATAAAGCCGTAACGGGACAGAAGAAGCGATTCCTCATCCGTCCGTTCGGGATACAGCGGCTCTGGAAAACCGTACGCCTCCGTCCAGAGAGCCGGCGCGTCGAAGATCGTCCCATGCGTCAACGCAAACAGCTGCGCCCGCAGACGAACCCCCCGGCTGTCGATCTGAAACGGCGTCTCCGCCTTCAACCGATTCTCCGCCGTATAGTCCGGTATCGTCGGCAAAAAGAGACTCATCAGATGGTTGTCCTGCCCGTCCAGCAGATTCGGCGACGAAAAACAGGCGCTCAAACCGCGCTCCCCTTCCGCGTTCCACTCCTCCAACGGGTTCCACAGCAAGCCTGTCGTCACGCCCGCCCGCTGCGCCGCCATCAACGGCGCGGTGATCTTATACGGGTGCGGGGCGAGACGGTCGCAGATGGGCGGAGCGGCGTCTCTGGGGCTGGAACTCGTCTCGGAACCTTCCAGCATCTCAAGCCCAGGGAACAGCGCGAACTCTTTTTTGCCGCTCGGGCCGCCATCGCCGGCGCGGAGCGTCGGACCTGCAAAGTGAAGCAGCCCGCGCGGCTCGCTTGAGTAAAGCGCATACTCTGCCTGCGCCCGGTTCGTCATAGGCTCCATCGTGAACGACGCCTCATAACGCCATTCAACCCCCTCGTCGTCCGTCTGCGCGTCGGCGAAATGCAGCGACGCCTCGCCTGAGCTGGAGCCGCCCATCGACACATCCGCAGGCGCAAACCGAATCGACCGCTCCTGTCCGTCGGAACCCAGATAAACGGCGCGCGAAAACGGACGGCTGGCGGCGGCCATCGTCAAACTGCCCGCTTTCTCGGCAAATAGAGCGATATACTCAAAAGCGCCGCGCTCCCGAATGAACGCGAGACGAAAACTCCCGCTCTCCATCAGCGCATAATCGTGGTGAACAATGCTGCGCGTTTCGGACGATATGCGCCCCGGCATGGACGGCATCGACCGAAGGAAGCGCACATCGGCGGACGCCTCGCTCTCTTCCCCGATGAAACGCTTCGACTGGCACTTGACGGCCGCGGCGACATCGACCGAGTTGCGGCGGTTGATGGGGCGCATCTGCCAGGAGACGACCGATGTTTCTCCCGCCTGAAGCCCCGCCGTCTTCTGGTCGGCGCGCCCTCGGCGTATAGCGGCGCCGCTGATTCCGATCTGTATTTGGTGGAAATCCTCGACAGCCGCCTCGCGCGCGTTCTCAATGACGCAGCGCATGTCGTAATTTTTACCTGAAAAAAGAAGGTCCGAGCTGGACGCCAAACTGCGTATCGACACCTTCGGCGTGAAGGCGTAAACCCCTGTCCGCTCCGCCGGCAGCTTTTTAAAACCTTCCAGCGCGCCCTGAACCGCCTCCTCCGCTTCGACCGACCTGTCATATCGAAACCGCTGGGCGCAGAGCCGCTGATCAACCGTCCGCGCAATCGACAGCCCGCCCGTGAAACGCAGCGGCCGAGACTTGCCGCCGGCGCCCCATACCCGGTAAAGCCGCGGATTGCCCCACAGCAGCCAGTCGTAGTTGGAATTGTCCAGCGCGTTTGTCATGAATGCGACGGAGACCGTCTCGCCTGTGAAGGCGCCGACGTCCAATATAAAGGTGCGCCAGCCAATCTGGTCGACAACCGCCTCAAAAAAGCGGACGCCGTTCAGCTCAACGCCGCACAGGACCCCGTCCACATGAATGTCCGGCTCATCGAATTTAACCCCGTCCCGCAAGCCGAGCGCGAAGACGAGATACAGCCTCTCTCCGCTCGCCAGCGTCGGGAACTCCGCCTGAAACTCGACGCGCGCGTCCCCCTCCCGCGGCGGATGTAGAAAAATGCCGGGCGTCGTCTCGCCGCCGCTCGTTTCAGCCATGGACGCCTCAGCCGACGGCGAGTTCTCCACAGACGCGCCCTCAAACGCCGCCGTGAAATCAAAAACCGACTCCGCGTAACCGATCTCGGCGTCCATCACGCGCTCTCCTCTTCAGATTCCTCAAGCCACTCGGACGGAAACATATACAAGCCGTCCGCGCCGCGTTCCAGCGTCGTCTTCCGCAGTATTGCGTCCCTGTTCAAACCGCCGAAGATGTGCGGAAACCAATGCCCGTTCTTCGCCTGCTCCATGATCGTCTTCGGCTTGATCTTTGCCGTCTCAATCTCCAGCAGATACGCTCCGTCCCTGCATTCGCCCAGTATCTTGTTCGCCATGCGCTCCACCCATTCAGGCTCCGCCGTGCTGTGGATAAAACCTTCCTCCTCATAGTACACAGGGTAGTAATCCTCCGACGGATCGGTCATGTCAAAATAGCTCGCAAGCGTGAAATGGTAGATCACCGGCGGAACCTTCAGCGTCATGTCAATACTCCTTCAATTATGTTTCCGTACACATCGGTCAGCCGTATGTCGCGTCCGCTGAACCGGTAGGTCAATCGTTCATGGTCAATTCCGAGCAGCCGCAGTATCGTCGCGTGGAGGTCATGGACCGAGACGCGGTTTTCGACCGCTTTATAGCCGTATTCGTCCGTCGCGCCGTAGACCGTTCCCCCCTTGATTCCCGCGCCCGCCATCCAGATGGAGAAGCCCCACGGGTTATGGTCGCGCCCGTCGTTTCCCTGCGAAAACGGCGTGCGTCCAAATTCGCCCGCCCAGACAACGAGCGTTTCGTCCAGCAACCCGCGCGATTTCAAATCTTTCAGCAGCCCCGCGATCGGCTGGTCAATCGCCAGCGCGTTCTGCGCATGCCCCTTTGTCAGCCCGCTGTGCTGATCCCATCGGTTCGCCTCCGTCTTTGGGCAGGTCAATTCGATGAACCGCGTCCCCCGCTCTACAAGGCGGCGCGCCAGAAGGCACTGCGCGGCGTAGCTGCGCGTATGCGCATACTCCGCCTCGAACCCGTAGAGACGCTTCGTCGCCGCCGTTTCGCCGCTCAAGTCAGCCAGCTCAGGAACCGCCGACTGCATGCGGAACGCCAGCTCGTAATTGGCGATCGCCGCTTCCACCTCCTCCGCATGTCCAAGCCGATTCAATAGCCCGTCGTCCATGCGCTTCACGAGATCGCGCTTGTTTTGTTGAATTTCGGCGCTCTCACCGGGCGGAATCACATTTGCAATCGGCTGGTCGCCCGTGTGGAAGATGGAACCTTGATACGTCGCAGGAAGAAAGCCGTTTGTGAAGACATCCAGCCCGCCGGGCGGAATCATCCCGCCGTCCAAGACGACAAAGCCTGGCAGGTTCTCGTTCTCGCTGCCGAGGCCGTATGTAACCCATGCCCCTATGCTCGGCCGCCCCTGAAGCCCATGCCCCGTGTGGAGAAAGTAGATGCCGTTCGTATGCTCCGAAAACTCCGAATACATGGAGCGGATGACGGCGATGTCGTCGGCGCAGGAGCCGATATGCGGAAACAGACCGCTCACAGGGATGCCGCTTTCCCCGTATTTTTTGAACTCCCACGGGCTGCCAAGAGAGCCGCCGACGCTGTTGAACTGCGTCGGCTCGACGGAGAGGCCGAACGGCTTTCCGTTCTCTTCGCGCAGGCGCGGCTTCGGATCGAAGGTGTCCACCTGCGACGGTCCGCCGTCCATATACAGAAAGATGACGCTCTTCGCCTTCGGCTCAAAATGCGGCTGGCTGTTCTGTAGAATGTTTGCAGCGGCGTCCTCGGAGCGGAAAGAGCCTGTCAATCCGAGCAGCGCCAGCGCGCCGAAGCCGGTTGAGCATCGCGTCAACATCTCGCGCCGCGTCATCTTGCGCGTCGGTCCACTGCAGAACGTTCGCGTTGAGTTCATATGCGCCTCCGCCCTCTCTGTTTTAAAAAATATAGATGAATTCTTTTGAGTTGAACAGCGCATGCGCCAAATCCGCCCACACGCGCGCGTCTTCAAACGGAGCGCCCGCCTCTAAGCCGCGCGCCGCCGCCTGCCGCCGCAAAAACGACAGAGCCGCCTCCAGCTCCCCCTCGCTCGGAGGACGCGCAAACGCCCGCTCATACATCCAGACGACGCGCTCCTCTGCGCCAAGCGTCTGCTTCAACGCCTCATTGCCCCAATGCGCCGCCTGACCAAGCACAAACGGATCGTTCATGAAAGTCAACGACTGCGCCGGCACATTCGTCACGTTCCGCCGCCCGAACGTCGAAAACGGCGTCGGGTAATCGAACGCGACCAGCATCGACGGCAAAAAGTTGCCCCGAACCGCAATATACAAGCTTCGCCGTCCGTTTCCATCCAGCGGCCCGCTGCCGCCCGGCGGACGCCCCTTGCCGTTCATAAAACGGGTCAGGTGGACGGGAACGCTCTTGCCGTAGAGCGTTCGGTCTAAACGCCCCGACGCCGCCAAAACAGCGTCCCGCGCCGCTTCGCCTTCCAAACGGCGAACCCGCATGCTCTGCAGCAGTCGATTCTCAGGATCGATCTCAACCGCGCGGGCGGAACGGACGCTCGACATGCGGTAGGCGCTCGATAGAACGATCCGTCGTATCAGCTTTTTAACAGACCAGCCGTCCTCCACAAAGCGGGACGCAAGATAATCAAGCAGTTCAGGATGCGTCGGACGCTCGCCCAGAAGGCCGAAATTGTCGACCGTCGCGACGATGCCTCTCCCGAACAGATGGCTCCAGACGCGGTTTGTCATGGAGCGCGCTGTGAGCGGGTTGTCGGGGTTCGCCACGGCGCGCGCCCACTCCAAGCGTCCGCTTCGGCTCGGCTTGTCGTTTGGCGCAAGCCTCTCCATCTCCTGCAGCGCCTCCAGAAAGCGCCGTTCAACAGGCTCGCCCAGCAGATCGTACCGCCCGCGCACATGCGTTCGTCCGTTCAGTCCGTTTCCGTCCTCCATGCCCGGCGCCTGCAGTCGGCTCCGCAGACCGTAGGAGGAAGCAGCCCCGAGCGCGAGCGGGATCTGCCTCTCTAGACGTCCATACGCCTCGCCGTCCTCTCCCGCGCCGCGCCCTAAAAAGCCGTTTTCCAGCAGCGCGTTCAAAACGCCCAACTCCTCCGCCCCGATGCGCCCTTCAGCCCATGCAGACAACGCCTCTGCCGCGCCTCCGTCAAAACGGAAAGCGGGAGGGAGCCATCCGCCGTCATGCGCGACAACCCGACCGACATTCACAAAATGCGCCTCGCCGGCGTTATGCAGAATCTCCACATACGCCCGCTGCCCCTTCCATCTGCTCATGTCGAAACGGCGCCATTCAGGTCGGTTCGCGTTCAATTTTCTAAAGTCCAGCTGCCCGTACAGAGGGTCGCGTATGAGCTGGAAGTTGTTGAGAATGACGCGCAGCTGCGCCCCGCGCCCCATCGCCTCAACGCTGATGAAGTCGCGCTCAACGACAAACGTCGGCGAGCGGACCGCCCCCGGCAGACGAGACGAACGAGCGCTCATCAACCCGGCTCCAGTAAACCTGTCGACCGTCCCGTCTGAACGCATTGCAAAGCCGCCCTGCGTCGACGGCTTGCCGCCAAACGCCTCTCCGGACGCATACCAGCCTTCCCAGCCGCCCGTCCTGAAATCGGCGAGCAGTATCGGTTCGCCGGCGGCGTCAGACGGGCGGGGCGCGCTCTTCTGTTCGCCTTTTGAAGCGGCTGCCGCCCGCTCAAACAACGGATACAGCGCCTGCTCATGCGCCGTCCGCTTCGGCGGCTTCTCGCTGTTCCGAAGACGGTAAAGCCGCGCAAACGCCTTTGCCAGACCGCCCAGACGCTCCGCGTCCAAGCCCCGTTTCTTCGCGGACTCAGCAATAAAGTTGCCGTCCAGTTCATAGTTGACTGCTGGACGCGCGCTCATTTCGATATGGTCGACCAGAACATACCCGTCCTTGCCTCCGCGCCAGTCGACCAGCTCCAGATGCGCCGTCTGACCGCGGAGCGCCGAGACGTCCCACGTCGTCATGCGCAGGGAGCCAGACCCCGCGCCGACCGACGACCGAACAACCCGCCCGCCAACGACTAACAGCGCGCCCGTCTCTTCCTCATACGCGCCGCCGCCGACGCGCAGGTTGACGAAATCATGCTCAATGACAAACGACGGCGACAGCAGCGCGCCCGTCGCCTCTAGACCGCCGTGGAAGCTGTTCGCAAACCGCTTGCCTTGGAAACCGCCGACTCCCGCCTGCCCTTCTAGATTGCCTTGCGCCGGGCCGGCGCCGAACGCCTCTCCCTGCGCCGTCCATCCGGCGGCGCCCCATGCCTCGTTTTCAAAATCGGCGAACAGGACAGGTTCCGCCGCGGGAGCTTCTCTCTCGGCGCGCGCCGATTCGTCCGCCAAAACCGCCTCCGCCGCCGCGGACAGATACGCCTCAAACGCTTCCGCCTCCGCCGTCCGCGTCTTCAAAAAACTCTCCCGCAGCCGCGGACGAACCGCGTCCAGCTGTTCAACCCAAGCGCGCGTCTCTTCAACCGGATACAGGTCATGATTCGCAAAACGCGAGCTCGCAAGAATTGTGTGAAGCGCGTAGTAATCCTTCGTCGAAACGGCGTCGAATTTATGGTCATGGCAGCGGGCGCAGGCGACCGTCAAACTCAAAAACGTCTTCGTCGCCACATCGATCATATTGTCAAGCCGTTCCGCCTCGTTTTGCCGTATGTCGACCGGGCTGTGCGTCGTGTCGCCGAGATGGTAAAACGCCGTTCCGATGGGCGATTCGTTGTACCGCTCCGTCGGATGAAGGCGCGGATCGGGCAGCAGATCGCCTGCCAGATGCTCCATCGTCAGCCGATCATACGGCAGATCGGCGTTGAACGCGCGAATGAGATAATCGCGGTACATCCATGCGTTCACGATGCTGCCGTCGCTTTCATGTCCCCGCGATTCGGCGTACCGCGCAAGGTCCATCCAGTGGCGCGCCCACCGCTCGCCGAAGTGGGGCGACGCTAAAAGCCTGTCGACAAGCGTTTCGTAGGCGCGGGGCGATGCGTCGTTTAAAAAGGCTGCCGTCTCTTCGGGCGTCGGCGGCAGCCCTGTCAGCGCGAAAGACAGGCGGCGTATGAGCGTCCGCCGGTCCGCTTCAGGCGCCGGCTCCAAGCCCTCCCGCTCCAGCCTCGCCAGTATGAACTGGTCAATGGCGTTGGACGCCCAATCCTGACGGCGCGTCATAGGCGGGTCGGGGTCTTGTCTTGGCTGAAAACACCAGAACTGCGCTCGCTCCTGCAGGTTGAACGTCTTTAACGGCGCAGGTCCGCTTGCGCCGCGCGGGTCGGGCGCGCCCATTTTGACCCACTCTTCAAAGCGCGCGATCGCCGCGTCCGGCAGCTTTCCGCCTGGCGGCATGTGGATGTCCGACTCATGGCGGAGGGCGCGTATCAGACGGCTCTCGTCTGGATTGCCAGGTATGAGAACCGCGGCGGCTCCTTCAGCCGTGTCGAGCGAAACGCCGCCAAGCGAGCCGCCCTCGGCAGAATGGCAGCTGAGGCAACGCTCCGCCAGAACCGGACGTATATGCGTTTCAAAATACGCCGCTTCTTCCTGGGTTAATTCTGCCGCCAAAAGCGACGCCCCCAGCAGCCCGATGACCGCAGCTCCAAAGATGCGCCTACCGATTTGTCCCATACGCCGCAGCTCCGCTCCTGCCGATGTGAGCCATGTTTAGTCTATCAAAATATCGCTCCATTATCAATCGCCGCGTCCGTTTGGCAGCGTCTAAAAGCGACAGCATTGGCGGGGATGAAGCGGGGACGCTGCGCGGGAATGAAGACCTGTATGCGCCGAGCGGACAAGAGGAGAAAGAAGCGCTTACTCTTTTAACCCAAAAATCTGTCGAAACAGCGCGATTTTATGCGCATGGCTAGGGTCGTTTGCGTCAAACGACTTCAACGCGAGCGTCGGGTCATGGAGCAGCTTCTGAAGGATGCGCCGCGTCGCCTCATCCACCGCCTGCGCCTCCGCCTCCGACAAACGACCCGCAACCCGCTCCAGCTCCGCCTGACGCACCTGTTCAAGCCGACTCCGCAGCTGCTTGACCGTTTCCGCCAACGGCAGCGCGGCGTGCCAGCGGCTCAACTGCGCTGTCTCCTGCTGAACGATCGCCTCCGCCGCCGGCAGCTCTTGACGCCGCCGCTCAAGGTTCCGATCGATCTCCGCCCGCAGATCGTCCATCGCGTAGAGTCGCACATTCTCCATCTCGCGTATCTCAGGGTCGATGTTGCGCGGATGGCTCAAATCGACCATCGACACAGGGCGCGAACGCAGCGACGCTTCCGCTTCGCCCCGCCGAACCAGGTAGTAGGGAGCCGCGCTGGCGCACACGATCCCGTCCGATGCCGCAAACAGCGCGCATTTTTGGGAAATGTCTGCCGCCTCGCCGCCCACTTCAGCCGCCAAACGCTCCGCGCGGGCAAGCGTCCGGCTCAGTATCGTCAACCGACCGGCGCCCCCCGAAACGAAACAACGCGCAACCTGCTCCCCAATCTCGCCCGTTCCGATCAGCAAAACGCGCTTCTCGGACAGATCGCCCAGATCGCGCTGGAGCGTCCCCCGCGCGATGGAAGCAAGGGAGACCGTGCCGACGCCGACAGCGGTCTCGGAGCGGACGCGCTTCGCCGCATGGAGCGCGCGGTTGAACACCTCGTTGAAGAAGATGCCTGCGGCGCCGATCTCCCGCGCCCGCTGAAACGCCTCTTTCACCTGACCCAGCACCTCGGTTTCGCCCAGAAGCATTGAATCCAAGCCGGACGCAACGCGGAACAGATGCGACACCGCCGCTCGATTCTCCAGTTCCATCCAGTAGGCGCTCACATTCGCGCCGCTGAATTGGCTCAACGCAGAATCAAGAATCCGCTTCAGCTGCGGAATAGGCAGCCCCGCAAGATAAAACTCGGACCGGTTGCATGTGGAGACCGTCAAAGCCTCCGGCGCGCCGGCGCGCTGCAGGGCGCGCATGACCTTCCCCGCTTCGTCGGAAGTCAACGCAAAACGCTCCCGCGCCTCCACGGGGGCTGTCCGATAATTGATGCCTCGAAAATAGCACTGCACGCGGCTTACGCCCTAAGAGCCTGCGGACGCGGCGCGGTCGCCGCGTTGCTGAGCCGCCCAAGCGTCGTAATCTTCCGTGAAATACTCCACGCGGGTTTTTTTGAACTCGCGGGTCGAGTACAGCATCGCGTAGTTCTCAATGCCCGTCTTCTTCTGAACCTCCCGCGCAATCGTCTCGCAATCCTCCTTCGATTTCCCGTGAATCATCGAGAACAGGTTGTAAGGCCAGTCAGGATAGGTCGGCCGCAAATAGCAGTGGCTGATGTTGCGAAACTCGGACATGATGTCGCCGCACCGGTCGGCGTCCTCCGGCGGAACTGCCCAGACCCCCATCGCGTTCGATCTGTACCCCGCCTTTTGATGCCGCAAAATCGCCGCAAACCGGCGAAGCATCTTGCGCTCTTTCATGTCGTCCGCCATCGCAAACAGCTCCGGCTGCGTTATCCCCGCCGTTTCAGCCGGCTTCGCAAACGGTTCAGGCACATACTCAATCTGCTTCTGCATCTCGCGCACAAACCGCTTCTCTTTTTCGGTGAGACGAGGATTCTGCGCCTGTATCGGCCGTCGAAACCCTTTGTCTTTCGACTTGACCGTCGCCGACATCTTGCCCGTCATGTCCAACTTCACCCCGATCTTATACAGGATCAGCGTCGGCAGCATGCGGTACCGCACAGCAGGGGCGCCGCCGCACGCTTCCGCCAGATAGACAACATCCTCTTCGGGGTCTTTCTCCGGCGGCGTCGCAATGGTGAACCAGATATTGTACTCATGGTTGCGTTCGTAATTGTGGCTGACGCCTGGGTGCTGATTGATGACGCGCGCGGCGGAATTGACGCGCTCTGGGGGGACATGAAACGCGACAAGGCTGCTCTTATACCCTAGCGCGCGCGTGTCAAAAATGGCGCTCACCTGACGCACAATGCCGCTGCGATGCATCGCCTCCGCCCGATCAATCGCCTCCCGCTCCGAGACGCCCGTCTGCTCCGCCATCTGTAAAAATGGACGCTCCGCAAGCGGGAAATCGTCCTGCATGATGTTCAGTAAAAGCCCGTCGATTTCTTCAACTTGCGGTTGTTTCATCGTTTCCTTCCATTCGCTTCCGTTATCCTCCCAGCGTGTCGATCACCTCTTCAATGCCGCCGCGCGCGCATGTGAAGATCGGAACATCCCGCTTGGTGTACTGGCTCGCTTCAGAATGCCGCAGCTCCATGACAAGGTCTAAAAAATCGTCCAGCCGATCGGTCTCAAACGCCACCACAAACTCCTGATCGTCCAGCCCGAACGAATAGGTCGTGTTGAGTTTGACGCTCGGATACTTATGCCCAATCTCGATATGCTCGTTCATCATCCCTTGACGCGCATGCGCAGTGAGCTTGTACCAGTCGCGCGTTTTCTCAAACGGGTACACGACCAGATATTTGCGGTCGCTCACCGAGATCGTGAGACGCGAACCTTCCTGCCCTTCATGCGTATGCTTGTCGACATAGACGGAGCGCTTCGTCATCGCCAACTGCGAATGCGGAACGCTCAAATAACGCCCCAGTCCCGCGCGCGCCAGCGCCGTCGACATCTCCACAAAATCTTCCAGCCGGTAGCTGATGCGCCAGAGCATGAAATCGACCTCGGCGCGCAAACCGAAGAGCGTGTAGGGGTAGAGCAGCAGCTTGCCTTCAAATTCGCGGTAAACGGCGAGCCATTCGGCTGTCGCCGCCTCCCGTTCCTCTTTTGGGAGAAGGCGGAAAGCGGGATCCAGCTTGTAGTAAACAAAGTTCACAAATTGCCGCTTCTGCGGCTCATCAGGGCGGTTCATCCCCGCTCCTTTCATGTGGAGACTCTTGACGCCGCAGCGGAGGCTGCCGACGGTTCCGCCGCGGAGATTTCCAGCAACGCGCGCGCTTCTTCGGAACCTTCCTCAACGCCTTTGAATTTCATCGGCTCCTCGTCAACGCCAAAGTTTTCGGCGTAGAGCGTCTCCAGCGCGGACAATTCTTCTGCCGACACATCCTCCTGATTCGGAGCCGCGGCAAACTCCTCAATCTGCTCCGCGTTGTAAATGTTCGGCAGCGTCGACATGACGTTCGGATCGGCAAGCAGCCACTTCAACGCCATCTGCCCGATGGTCGCCCCTTTTCGATTTTCGGTTAAAAAACGCACCGTTTCAAGTTTTTTCAGGCCGTTGATGAGCCAAGAGCGCGGACGATGCCGCCGGTGGTCGTTTTTGTCAAAAACGGTGTTTTCCGTATAACGGCCCTCCAGGAGACCGGACGAGTGCGGCACGCGGACGAGAACGCCCGTTCCCGCCTCCGCCGCTTCTTCCGCCAAACGCTTCCCAGGGTATTGCTCAAACAGGTTGTGGATGATCTGTATCGAGTTGAGGCGGCGCCGGCGCAGAGCCGCCGACCCCTCCACCAGCCATCCGTTCGACGGACCGAGAGCGGCGCCGTAAGAGCGTATCTTGCCCTCCTCCTTGAGCCGCTCCAGCGTTTCGTAGATGTCGTCGTTCATGACCGAGTCGGCTTTCAGGTTATGCGCCTGGTAAAGATCGATCGCGCTTCGCTCAAGCCGTTTCAAGCTTTGTTCGCATGCGTATCGTATGTAGTCGGGGGTCCAGTTTTGGGGAAGCTCGCGTTGTCCGCGGGGTCCGTCGCCGTATGCGTAGATGTCGTATCCAAACTTCGTTCCGACAACGATTTCATCTTGGCGCGTTTCAAACGCTTTGGCAAGTATCGTTTCGCCTTTGCCGCTTCCGTAGGTGTCTGCCGTGTCGAAGAAGTTAATGCCTCGGTCGAGCGCGCGGTTCAGCAGGCGCGAGGCTTCGGCGTCCGTATAGTCCCCCCACCAGCCTGCGCTGAGCGTCCACACGCCAAATCCGATCTCGGAGACGGTCAGGTCGCTGTTTGGCACGGCGCGGTATTTCATCGTCAGCCCTTCTGTTTCATTGCCACTCAAGACATGATTATAGCGCCTCAACGCAAAAGCGCAAGTCGGATGCTCCACTCATGCTTTACTCAAGGGCGAGCTCCGCATGGATTCGTTGCCAGCGCGCCGCTTTCGGCATATCATATGGACATGATCAAACGCAAAAAACCGCGCGACATACGCATGATGAAACAAGCGGGCAGGATCGCCTCCGAAGCGCTTCTAGCCGTAGAGGATAAAATCGCCCCTGGCGTCTCCACGCATGAGCTGGACGCGGCAGCGCGGGAAACGATCCTCAAAGCGGGAGCCTACCCGGCGTTTCTCGGATATGAGGGATTCCCCGCCTCCATCTGCGCCTCCATCAACGAAGAGGTCGTCCACGGCATACCCTCCAAAGAGCGCGTCCTAAAAGACGGCAACATTGTCGGCATCGACGTCGGAGCCGTCTATAAAGGCTACCACGGCGACAACGCCAAAACATACGCTGTCGGAAATGTAAAGCCGCAAGCCGCCCGCCTGCTCAAAACGACGCGCGAATCGCTCTACTGCGGAATCGACGCGCTCAAACCGAACGCCCCGCTCGGAGCCTATTCCCACGCCGTACAAACGCGCGCCGAAAGCCGAGGCTTCTCCGTCGTGCGCGTCTATGCGGGACATGGCATCGGAAAAAAGCTGCACGAACCGCCGACCGTACCCAACTACGGACGCCCTCAAGACGGACCGATCCTGCGCCCCGGAACGATCCTCGCCGTTGAGCCGATGATCAACGAAGGCGTCCCCGATGTCGAATCGCTCTCGGACGGCTGGACAGTCGTCACCGCCGACAGGAAGCTGTCAGCCCACTTTGAACATACGGTCGTCCTGCTCTCGGACGGCGTCGAAATACTCACGAACTGGGATCAAGCCTTATGAACAGCGAACATCTGCCCATACGCGACAAACGCCTGTTTCCCATCCACGAAAAGGTGATGGACGAACGCCGCCTCTCCTTTGAGGACGGCATGACGCTCTACGACACGAACGACCTGAACGGCGTCGGCTACATGGCAAACATCGTCCGCGAGCGCAAAAACGGAAACAAAGCGTACTGGGTGCGCAATCAACACATCAATTACACCAATATATGCGACAAATTCTGTAAGTTTTGCTCTTTCTATGCTAAAAAGAACGGACCGAAAGCCTACACGCTCAATATGGAGCAGGTGCGCGAGCGGCTTTACGCGCATATTGAACAGCCCATCACCGAGATTCATATCGTCGGAGGAATACACCCGCGCCTGCCGTATGCGTATTACCTGGAGCTGTTGGAGACGGTGCGGGAGGTTCGCCCCGACGCGCACATCAAGGCGTTCACGATGATTGAGCTGCAGCAGATACAGAAAGTCGCGCAAAAGCCGATGGAGGAGATACTGATAGAGCTGCGCGAAGCGGGACTCGGCTCGCTGCCCGGCGGCGGCGTTGAGGTGTTGAGCGACCGACTGCATGAGGAGCTGTTTGACCGAAAACTGGACGGCGAAGAGTGGCTTGAGACGGCGCGCGCCGCCCACAACGTCGGCTTCCGCTCCAACGTCACGATGCTGTACGGGCATGTGGAGCGGCCCGAAGAGCGGGTTGAGCATCTTGTGAAGCTGCGGGAGCTGCAGGACGAAACGGGCGGCTTCTTGACCTTCATCCCGCTCTCGTTCCATCCGGAAGGCACCGACCTGACGCATTGCCCGACCGTCACAGGCTTTGACGATCTGCGCAACATTGCCGTCGGGCGGCTCATGTTTGACAATGTGCCGCATGTGAAGTCGTTCTGGATCATGAACACGGCGGCTGTGACGCAGGCGGCTCTCTGGTACGGCGCCGACGACACGGACGGCACCATCCATGAGTATGAGATCACGCGCGATCCTGAGACGGACACGCGGCAGGCTCTCACAAAACAGCAGCTGATCGATATGATCGTCGAGGCGGGAAGAGAGCCTGTGGAGCGCGACACCCTATATAACGTCATCTCAACGGAGGGGGCTACTGCCGCGGCCGTCTCCGCCGACTAACGCGACTCAACATTTTCAGGCCAGTTCATGAAGCCCGCGCTTGAGAGAAACCGCATCGTTCACGGCGATTCGTTGAAGCTGACGGCGCAGCTTCCAGACGAATCGGTCGATCTCATTGTGTGCGACGGTCCATACGGCGTCACGCGCCATCCATGGGACCAAATCCCAAACATCCAGAAGTACAACCTTGACCTCATCAGGCGGTTCGCTCCGAAACTGAAAAAGGGCGGCGCGTTGTATCTGTTCGGGAAGCCGAACTGCATCGACTTCATCGATTACCGCCCCTATCTCAATCTGAAATCGCGCATCGTCTGGTATCAGCCGAGCAGGCTGTCTCAAGGCAGGATCAGTTATACGAACAATTACGACATCATTTGCTACTTCATCAAGGGAGACAGGCCGCGGCGGTACAACCTGGACGCCATTCGAGTCCCGCAGCTGGTGGAGCTGGAGCATCGCCTTCGCTGCGAACAGGTTCCGTCCGTCCAAAGCGGAAAATTCGGCGGAACAAAATTCAACGAAAAGGGCAAAAACCCTGGCGACGTCTGGGGCGACATCAAGCAGCTCACCTACAAATCCAAGGAGCTCGCGCGGCGCGACGCGCTCAATACGATCCAGAAACCTGAAAAGCTGATGGAGCGGATTGTGTTGGCAAGCTCTGACGAAGGCGATCTGGTGTACGACCCTTTTGCGGGCGTCGGGACATGCCCGCTCGTGTGTCAACGGCTCGGCAGAGACTTTATCGCGGTTGAGATCAATGCGGAGTATGTGGAGTTGGGGAATGAGCGGTTGAAGGCATGGAGACATTCCCGCTTACGGGCGAGTTAAGACAAGAATCCCGCGGGTAAGCGTTTGCTTGACCCGCGGGAATCATGATCATGGGAGCCAGCCGTGGCGGCGTCAACGTCGCTTTAGTCGACGATTCCCACATTGATCCTGATCGTTTTAAAATCAGGATCCTCGCGATCTCCATGGATCCGCGTTATTTCAAAGGGCGAAGGCTCCCTCTCTAGGATCGTTTTTTGAAACTGGCGCGTCTCTTCCAACTTTGTCTGCAGCGACGCTCGTTCTTCTTCGGAAACATCCGCCGCTTCAAGACGATCTAGAATTTCCCGCTCTTCTTTTTCAGACGCTTCCAATTTGCGCAGTCCTTCGGCAGTGATCTTTCCCCGCTTATAGAATGTGACAACCACCTCTGTGTTCGGTTGGACCTCTACCACTTCTCCATTTGGAAGCGTCCACAAGTTTTCATTGGGTATGCGCCCCGCTCTCGCAAGCAAAGCCCCTGGGCTTCTAGATTCGGGTGGAAACTGCCCTTGAAACCGCCGGATTGCATCGAACAAGCGCGGGTGTTTTCCCTTTATAATTTCTAGGGAAATTTGATCGTGCGCGTATATGCTTGCTTCATGTTCATCCATCGTCTGAAGCAACAGATCGTATCGCTCTCCAACCAGACGCGCGTACTCGTCAAGCGTCTCGTCCACGGTATTCAACTCGACAAGGCTGTCAGGCTCGCTGGGCGCAGAGGCGGGCGCTGGGGAGGACGCCTGAATCGAATCTTCTGCGGCTATGATCTCATGCCCGGGTTCCGTTGAAATGCGGGGCGATTGGCTGTCATGCGTCAGCGGAGAGATTGAAGGCGGCGTTGTTTCAGACGAAGGGCTTTTCTCATCCGACACTGAGCTCTTCATGATCATCCAGACAGCAAATGCGAGAACGCAAACAGCTCCGCATACAATCCAAAGTTTTCTACCCATGTTGTTCCTCCAATCAATGACTTGGGATTTACCCCACCCAGGAATGCGGCGACTGCGCAACCGCTGGTCACATTCTCATACATTTTCACCGCTTTTTCATGGAACTCTTTCGAATACTAGCAGCGCTTTCCCGACGGAGTGTGTCGGGTATTGCAATCTCGGCAAAGGTATGTTTGCTTTCCGCGGCCTTTGCCGTTAATCATTGCAAGAACCCATTACCATGACTGCTGTCGCACTTGACGGAACCGTTGTCCGGCGCAGGCGATGAGTATGTAATCTCAACCTTCGACCATGAATTGGCAGAGTGGCCATTGTCCACTACCCCGACTTCCTGTGAAGCGCGCTTTATAACAAGCCCTCGGTAGCCTGTCCATTTCCACACCACCTGGACGGTTCCATCAGCGAAAACCCACCACTCACGCCAACACAACAAGGAACCTTTCAGCGGCTCTCCAAAAAATTCTCCGCCTACACCGTGCCGGGAAAACACATCAAAGGTTTGGCAAAAAGTGTAACCGCTGAGGGCGAAGTCATGCCTGCTGAGAATTGGAATTCCCTTGAGCCAGACGCCACAGTTCGCCCCAGCATCAACGGAAGATGATCCTCCATAAATTAGACCGGGCTTGACGGAGCCGTTTGCATCAGTATGCACGTGCGCCTTCACGAGAAACCCTTCAAATGTGGCGTTGTCGTTGTCGGAGTCTGTGTCGGCAACAGCGGTCAGGACATCGCGATCCATGGACAGCATCGAATCTTCAACCATCCAAAGCGAGAGACCAAAGCCTCCGACAGCGAGCGCCGTCATGAGTGCCGTCGGGATGTTCAGGAAGGGTTTGACTCGTCCAGCAAGTTTCGTCGTCAGGGCGTTCAGCGTTCGTCGCATCCGTTTCTCCGTTTCATTTTGTTCCGCCGCACCATTGCGACACGCCTCCCTTAAAGCAAATACGGCGCCAACTTTGAAAACCTAGCAACCATGCGGGTTCTCCCCAAAACCGCCCAACCAATCCTCGACGATATAGTCGAAATTTCGACCGTATGGTCGACTAGGACGTCTCGTCGGTTGAATTGCCATCGGGACCGATCTTGTATTTTTTAAGTTTATACCGCAGCCCTCGTTCAGTAATGTAAAGCCGTTTCGCCGCGCGCGACTGGACGCCTCCTGTTGCGCAGCGCCCGCTCAATTTGGACTTTTGAAGCTATTGCACAGCTTGCATTTTGGGTTTCGGTTCCAAACTGAAGACGATAGCCGCATGAATAGCTAACAATTATATCGCGAAATCGGATCGCGGCATACTCTGAGCGCCCGCATGCTATGTTTTTTTGGAGGCGCGCGGACAACATTACCGCTTCTTCAAAATCAAAAAGCGCGTCCCGTCATAATAAACCCGCTCATACCCAAACTCCCGCTCAATCCACCGAAAGGTTCGATCCGAGTAAAACGCGATATGCGACGGAATGTTGAGATACCACCACTCGTTAAAATCGGTCTCCGCGCTGTGCGTCAACGTCATGACGGCGAGATAACCCCCTGAACGCAGCATCTTTCCAATGCGCTCCAGCTCAAGGCGCGGGTTCTCAAAATGCTCAAACGCCTCGGTGGAGATGACGCAGTCGTACGGTCCTTTCGTGTCGGCGTCCGGGAAAAAAAGCGGGTCGTAGCCTGACGCCTCATATCCGCGCCGGCGCAGCAGCTCCACCAGCACCGGCCCCGGTCCGCACCCGTAATCGAGCGCCGCGCGGATTCCTGCGCAATGCCGCTCCAGCAGGTCGATCTTCTCCTCAAACATAAGCACATACCCCTCGCATTCCATCGTGTTGTCGTGGAGCAGGTATTCGCGGCGCGCCTCTTCTTCGGTCGGGTGAAATTCGGGCGGCAAAAACACGAGATCGCAAGTCGGGCAGCGGTATAAGGAGCGTTCCCCCCGCCGAAGCATGAACGCGCCAACCCCATCGCACAAAGGACATTGCATGCCCGTTACCTTACACAGCCGCCCCGCCGATGACAAGAACGCTGACCTCATGCCTAATGTTGGGACAATTGAACGAATGATCTCTCTATTTATGGAAAGAGGCGTCGCCAACCAAACCGTCATTCCCGCGCAAGCGGGAATCTAGAGGCGCCGCAGAAACCGTCCGCATTCCCCGCCGATATGTCCCGACTAAAGATTAAGGTCAGAAGAACGCCGTTGCCAACCGCCGCTTTCGAACGTTACTCTTAACAGTTCTGAAGAAGGGAGCGTCATCAACATGACGATCATTCGATCTGCGGCGCTGATCATGTCTGCCGCGCTGTTTTTCGCCGCCTCCATCGTCTGCGCCGGAACCTGGGAAGAAAATTTCAGCGTCGATGGAGAATATCCGCCCAACTGGGTGATCTACAACTACGATCCGAGCATTGAGGGATGGTCGCAAGAAGACGGCGTCTTAAAAGGATGGATCGCCTTTACAGGCTACTATTCTTGGCTTTTTCTGCATCCAGAAGAAGCGAATCCGCTCGAATGGGCAAATTACGAGGTGAATGTCCGAGCGCGCTGGACGGAGTTTATAGATGAATTTTCCGACCATGAAGACGACGCCCCGCAGTTCGGAATCACCGTGTACGACGCGCAGATGGCGCGCGGCAACCCGCGTTACTGGCTCGGAATCAAGGTGAAGGGCGGAGAAGCGGCAATCAGCCGACCCTTAGCGGAAGACGGCGACGTTGAAGATGTGGAACGGCTTGCCGTCTCGCAGCCGTTTCAGGCGGAGCGCGGCGTGTGGATTCAACTGCGCGCTTCCGTGTCCTCAACTGAAATCTCCGAAACGGTACAGTTTCAGGTGAACGACATGCCGCCCGTGACGATGGAATCGGACGACCCGTACCGTTCTGGCTCCTTGGCGCTTTATGTGCGCGGCATTTCGGCGGAGTTTGACGACTTCTCGGCGACAGGGGACGACATCCCCAACCATGCAGCCGGCGGCGCCTCCGTCTCCCCGACAGGCAAAGCCTCCGTCGCATGGGGAAGGCTCAAGCGTTCGGATTAAGGCTGAAACGGCGGCGGAAAACGATCGGCAAAATGGCGGTACACATTGTCGACCCGCTCCACGTACACATACCGGCGTCCGTCCGGACTCGCGGCAAAATCGACCGTGTCGCGCAAATGAACGGGCGCCGCCCCCTCCTCCAGCGACAGCGCGTACAGCGCATTGTCGTCGGTCAGATACGCCAGCGCCTTGCCGTCCATGAGCCAATAAAACCGCTTTATCCCGCCAACATCCGTTAGCTTGCGCGGCTGTGCGCCGGGGCGGTCTTCTTGTACCCACACGTTCGCGCCCGCCCCTGACCCGGAGATGAAACCGACGGCGGTTCCGTCCGGCGTCCAGCGCGGCTGATTGTCCGATACCGACGTCCCGCCCAGCAGCGACGCCTCCCCATCCGGACCGTCCACAACCCAGATGTCGATAGATTGGTTGACAAGCGCGACAAAGGCGAGGCGCGCGCCCGTCGGAGACCACGCGAGGCTGTCTTCCCTGTCCAACGCCGGCGCGACCGGTTCCGGAATGCGCTCATCCGCCTCCACATCGGCAGAAATCATCCACACATGCCCCGTCGGGTTGCGGCGCGAATGAAACGCGATCCAGCGCCCGTCGGCAGACCATTTCGGCATATAATCTCTCAAATGAGACATGGTGAAACGAACCGGAAGCGCGTCCTGCGTCGCGGAACGCGCCCAGATGTCGTCGCCGCGAAAACCGTCCATCGGATGGTCATGCACAATCCAGCGCCCGTCCGGCGACCAGGACGGATGGTTGTACTCGCTGTAACCGGTGATGGCGCGCGCGTCCTTCAGATCGTCCCCCCGCGCGACAACAAGCCTGCCGGCCTGCTCAAAAACGATCGCGTCGCTCTGCTTTGACCAAGATATCCAGCGCGGAAGCGGTCCGACAAACGTAACGGTGGGCGGCTCTTTCCCGCCCAGATCGTCCGGCAGCTCGCCGCATCCAAATGCGGCAATCAGAGCCAGCGCGCCCAAACCGAGAACAACGCGCCTCAACGTCCGATGAATGACGGTTGAGTTGGGGGCTGTTTTGTAAAAGATCGATCTCGTTGTCATAATCCGTCCTCTAAAGAACGGGCGGAGCGCCAGAACGCTCCATCGTCCGCCCCGTTTTGCGACCATACAAACGCCCATGGATACAGCGCCGCGTCAAAACCTTCCTTCATTCCGTACGTCTCCTGCCCGACGCCTGCCGCCAGCTGCGGGCGGCTCCGCTTCAAACGCGCGATCAGGTCGATGAGCCGATTCCATGCGCCCCAGCGCGGGTCGATGATGTCGGGCGGCTTCTCCGCGTCGGGCTTCGGCGCGATCTGCCCGTCCAGTATGAGGCCGTCCAGCGCCAGGTCTTGCGTCAGCCCCAGCAGCGTCTGCTCCAAGTATTGCCCGTATTCCGAGTCGATCTGCGCGAGAACGCCGCTCTGCCCGCGCCATTCCATCGGCTGTCCTGCGCTCCATTCAGGGTTCTGTTCAAGCAGGGAGCCGCCGTCTGGAAGCCATGCCGCCGGCGTCCACAGCCCGAAGCGCAAGCCCGCCGCCCGCGCCCGTTCCGCTGTCGCTGTCAATTCAATCCACGCCTCGCGCCCTTCATCCCGTCCCTGTTGCCAAGCGTACGGGACAAACACAAGCGACCCCGCCGGCAGATTCAACAGCTCCTGTTCGCTCGGATTTCGGCTTTCCAACACAACCACGTTCCCTGCGTCCGCCGCGAGATGATTCGCCCGCCGCGACGCGTCAAACAGCGCCGTCCATTCCGCGTTCGCGCTTTCCGGCGCCGCCTCCGAACTCAACCAAAGGTACGTCGGCGGAAGATGCGCCGTCTCTCCCGGATGAAGCCAAACGGAGCCGTTTAAGCCGACCGACAGCGCGCCGTTCCTGCCTACAGACAACCGCTTCAACGGCCCCGGCGCCCCGTTCACAACGCCGACCCATGCCTTCTCCGCCCGAAGCCAGACCAGCCCGCTCTCCTCTCCGCCTATGATCGGAAGATTCGTCTGAACAAGCGAACGAGCGCTCACCCACCGCCGCGCCGACAAAACAGGATGAAGATTCAACCGCTCCGTCTCCGCCCGGCGCAGTTCAAACGGCGCCTCGCCCGTGTTCGTCAACACAATGCGTTTGCCGAAAAGCGGCGCGTCCGGATGCGCTTCATAGTAAAGCTCAACGCGCATTCCAGGCGCGTCGTTCTCAAAGACGAGGCGCAGCTGCTGCGATCCGTCTCGCCCCGCCCGCTTTTCATGGGAAACATACATCATGCCGCCGCCGTACCCTTGCCGCTTTGCGCCGCCGATGTCCAACAGCCATTCATCCGACAACGACGCGACCGCCTCATATCCTCCCTTTTTCAGGCGGAAGGACCCGGTGACGACTCCTTTCTTCTCGTCATGGAGCCACAGCTGGCGTTCCGCCCAGCCGTTTCCGAGTGTGAAGACGTTCTGCGCGCTGCTATGCGCGATGTAGGCGCCGCGGGGAGGGCGCGTCTCGCCGGGCGTCGACTGGATGGGCGGCGTCGGCTCCACAGCTGGACGGTAACAACCGCGCCCGAACATCAAAAAAAACGCTGCAAAGGCGACTGCCGTAAAACGCCGCATCAGGAACCCCTCCACACATTGCGCGGATTGGGCGGCTCGCCGTTCAACACGCGCAGGACATTCTCCGCCGTCTCGACGCAGAGGCGCCTGTAAGCCCCCTCTGCCAACGCCGCCGAATGGGGGGTCAGCACCGCCTGCTCAAACGCAAAGAGCGGATGATCGGGGGGAGGCGGCTCATCCGCCATCACATCCGCCGCAAAGGCGCGCAACTTCCCCGATTTCAACGCCTGTATCAGCGCCGACTCGTCCACAACGGCGCCGCGCGCGCAGTTCACTAGAACGGCGCCCTCTTTCATCGCGTCAAACGCCGCCGCGTCCATCATCCCGCGCGTCGAGTCGTTCAGATCCACATGAATCGAAACGACATCGGAACGCCGAAGCAGCTCCTCAAACGAAACCCGCTCAAACCGCGCGTCAATGGAAGAGCGGGTCGAGTAGAGAACATGCATGTTGAGCGCGGAAGCGATCTCGGCGACGCGCGCTCCGATGCGCCCTAAACCGACAATGCCAAGCGTCCGCCCCGCGAGGTCGAATGCGGGAGGCTCCGTCTGGCGAGAATCCCATTCGCCGTTTTTGACGCGCGCCGTCCAAGACGGTATGCGCCTTCCCGCCGCCAGCATAAGAGCCGCCGCATGCTCCGCAGTCGTTTCCGTCACCGCGTCGGGCGCGTAGATGACGTTGACGCCCCGCTCAACAGCCGCCTTCACATCCACATTGTCAAGCCCGGAGCCGGCGCGGGCGACGCATTTCAGGTCGGAATTCGCCGAAAGCATCTCCGCGTCGATTGTCCCCCGTCCGCGCGTGATGACCGCGTCGGCGTCCTTCGCCAGCGCGGCGTTGTCAGGCGAGGACGGCAACGCCGCGCGCCGAACCTCCGCCTCCGCCTCCAGCAGCGCCTCCGCCTCCAAATGCAGCGACTCCAACAGCAGAATCCGCATCAGCTGGTCGGCTTTCCGCCGTGGTAAAGCGTCGCGTTTTCGCCGCGAACGCCGCGGGCGTCGGCTCGCCCAGAGACATAAATATCGCCCGAATCGAACAGCGCGTCTTTCCGCACATCGTCGCCGACACGCTCGCCGCGCGGATCGGAAATTTCAATCAGGTTGCCCGACGGGTCGCGGATAAACATCTGCATCACATTGTCTTTCAGCTCGCGAACCTTGCCCCAAGGCGACGTGTCGATGATCCCCATCTCCTTGAATTTATGGAAGCAGGCGGTGAAGTCGTCCACCCGGACGCACAGATGCCCGCGAAAACTGGGCGTGTCCTCCCATTCGCTCAGATGCAGCTGCTGCCGCTCGTTGATCTTGTAAAACATGACCGGATAGTCGAACGCGAGCGCTGGCAGCTCTTCTAGGTTGAGAACATTCGTGTAAAAATCGCGCGCCTTCTCCAGGTCGTCCACAATGAGCGTGACATGGTTGATCTCGTTGACATGTATCATTCGTCGCTCCGTTTCGGTTGAAAGACACTGCCTGTTCTGCTCAGGCTTTTCAATCCCATGGTTTTGCTAAATCGCGCAGCCGCCGTTTCGGTTCCTCTGCCCATTTTCGCCGCAGCTCCTCCATGACAGCGCGCCGCGTAACAGTTTCCCCGCGGGCGGACAGCGCCTCCGCCGCCTCCCGCCGTTCATGCAGCGTCAACCGCGCATGCGCATGAAAAAGCCGTATGCAGCTCATGCCCATCAGCGGGACGCCGACGACCGTCGCCAACCAGAAAACCGCCATGATTAGAGTAACACAAGCGGCTCCGAAGGTGAAGAGCGGACTTTCCAAGGTGAGCAGCGCGGCGCGCTTCAATGTAAACAAAACGCGCGGCGAATCGCCCTCAACCCGCACAGCGACGGGAGACCAGTAACACGCAGACGCCGCAAAAAACGCGAACGCCCATACCGTCAACCCAGCGGCAAGCATATTCCCAACCAGCCCAAGACCGCTCCAGACGCGCCCCGCGTAAAAAAGAAAGCTGGCGCACAACGCGACCGAGATCAGCGCCGCGGCCGTCATGAGCAGCATACCGCGAAAAAAGTGAACGCGCAGCCCCCGCCAAAAATCGCCCAGCGAGGCGCCGTCCGTTTCCGCGAGCCGCTGCGCCGTCTCCGCCAGCGCCAGACCGGCGGGGTTATGGAAAATCGCCGCAGCCCCCGCCAAATACGCCGCCAACGGAACCGCCCCAAACAGCGGCATACTGACGAGAACGACCAACAGCAAGAACGGAAGCGTCAACAAAAACCAGAGCAGATTGGCGATTATAAGCATGCCGAGCGAGTCGTACAGGCTCCACAGCGAACGGGAAAGCGCGCGGCGAAGCGTCAAGAAGCGGCTCCCTGCGCAAGCGCGATGGCGCCGAGAACTCCAGACCGATCCCCCAGCGCAGGCGCGGCGATATACCGCTCCATCTCCTCTAAAATCGCCGGGCTTTGGATATACCCGTTCAGGCGGGCGCGCGTCTCCTTTCGAACCGCGCGAATGAGCGGCGCATGCTTCATGACGCCCCCGCCCAAAACGATGCGCTGCGGCGACAGAACGCAGATGAACGACGCAAGAGCCGCCCCAAGATAATGCGCTTCCAGCTCCCAAGCGGGATGCTCGTCAAGCAGCTCTTCAACGGGCGTTCCCCACCGCGCTTGAATAGCAGGACCGCTTGCAAGCCCCTCTAAACAGTCGCCATGGTAGGGACAGACGCCTTCGAACGGATCGACGGACGGATCGCGCGGCAAAGCGATATGCCCCATTTCAGGGTGAAGCAGCCCGCGCATCGGCTTGCCGTTCGCCAGCCCTCCGCCGCCGATCCCTGTCCCGACGGTTAGATATAGAAACGTGTCAAGCCCCTGCGCGGCTCCCCATTTCCATTCGCCTAGCGCCGCCGCGTTCACATCCGTGTCGAAGCCGACGGGGACATCAAGAGCGGACTGAACGGCGCCGACAAAGTCGACGTTCGCCCATCCCTCTTTCGGCGTCGTCGTGATATGCCCGTAGGCGGATGAGGCGGGGTTTGGATCGATCGGTCCAAAGGAGGCGATGCCGACAGCGTCCGCCGGTCCGCGCAGTTTAAAAAATTCAACCGCCGTTGCCAGCGTCTCGTCAGGCGAGCCTGTCGGATAACGGATTTCATGGCGGATGTCGTCCGGGCCCGTTCCAACGGCGCATACAAACTTGGTTCCGCCCGCTTCGATTCCGCCCCAGAGAGCCATCGCGCCGCCTCTTCCAGTCCTCATAGACGGCTCATTTTACTGCGGATCTGCCCGTCCATCAAGCTCTCCACACTGACCTCATGCCTAAAGTAAGGACGCTATGACGAAAGAACCGCGATGATCAGCGGAAAGCCGCCGCGCCGTCATTCCCGCACAAGCGGGAATCTTAAAACATACCTTCCGATCAAACGCCATCGCCGCCCATAACTCCGTTTGAGCGTACCGGCTCATGAACAAGCTGACCTTACGTCTTTAGTTGGGACATATCGACATGCGAACGCAAGCGGCGTCTGCGGCGCCTATAGATTCCCGCTTTCGCGGGAATGACGCTTTGGTGGGCGGAGCCTTTTCCCCATAAATAGAGCGATCAATCGCTCAAATGTCCCAACTTTACGCATGAGGCTAGGAACAAGCGCTTGATTTATCTCCGCAAAAAGCGCATATTAAGCCTGCGATCAACCTGTTCTGGAGAATTCCATGGCGTCCATTGCCGCTGGCGTCCTGTCAAAGCTGCGCGAGTTCGACACGCCGACCGTCTGCAACCTAATTGAGCTGTTTGAAATGCGTCCGCGCAACGAAGGATATATGGACGCCCGCATCCGCGCCTGCTTTCCAGAGATGGCGCCAATCGTCGGCTTCGCGTCGACGGCGACATTCCGCTCCGCCAAACCGCCGCGCGCCGGCGGCGCCTACAGCGGCTTAAGCCAGCAGACGGAGGGGTTCAAAGATCTCTCAGGACCCGCTGTCGTTGTGTTTCAAGACCTGGACGACCCCGCCGCCGGCGCCACCTTCGGCGAGGTGATGTGTTCAACCTACAAAGCGTTCGGAGCTGTCGGCCTCATCACAAGCGGCGCCGGCAGAGACCTTGACCAGGTGCGCGCCATCGGGTTTCCCGTCTTCACAGGCGGAACCGTCTGCTCGCACGGATACAACCACATCCCGCAGATTGGAGTTCCCGTCCGCGTCGGCGGATTAACGGTTTATCCTGACGATATGCTCCATGCGGACTGCAACGGCGTCGCCTCCGTCCCGAAGGAGATCGCCGCAGAGGTCGCCGACATCGGAGACGACTTTATGAAAGCGGAAGCGATCTTGATCGAACCGCTGCGGGACGACCCGTCTGAGGCGTCGCTTGTCGAAGCGCGCCGCGCATACGGCGAAATCGTCTCAGGGCTGCGCCGCCGCGTCTCCCGGAACGCTACTTGAGAACCGTCAGCGGATTGATCGACTTGCCGTTGCGCCTCACCTCAAAGTGCAGATGCGGGCCGGTGGAGACGCCTGTTGAGCCGGCGCGTCCAATCTCCTGCCCTTGGCGCACCCTCTGCCCGCGCTTCACCTTGAACCGCGAGAGATGCCCGTAGCGGGTTGTGTAGCCGTTCTCATGCTGAATCACAATGAGGTTGCCGTATCCGCCTAACCATTCTGCGCGGATGACGACGCCGCCGCGCGCCGCGACAATCCTCCCCCCAGCCCCGCACGCAAAGTCGATGCCCGTATGCAGATGCCATTTGCCGGTGACTGGATGCTTCCGCTGCCCGTAGCGCGACGAAATCCTGCCGGCCGCCGGCCGCGCAAACACAGGCTGCCCCGTACGCGACCAGCCGCTTGAAACGCGAGGCTTCTTCGCGTTCGGCAAAAACAGCTCCTGCCCAACATAGATCGTGTTCGGGTCGCTGATAGAATTGGCTCTCACTATAGAATTGATCGATACGTCATAATCGAGCGCGATGTCCTCAATCGTGTCGTTTTTACGCACCACTCGAAGAAGCCCGTCTGCGGAGGGGATGCGCAGCCGGTCGCCAGGGTGGATGTCGCGCGAGTTGCCAAGCTGATTGACGCTCACGATCGTGTCGACTTTCAAACCGTATCGACGCCCAATATGAGACAACGTGTCGCCCGCTTTCACCTCGTACGCCTGAGCGTCCAGCGTCGGGATGTCGGCGTCTTGGGAGTCAGCCTCAGCCGCTTCGGGGTAGGTCAACCCCCCGCTCGGCGAGATGAAGGCAGATTTCAGAACCGGGCCCGTCCTGTTCAGATCAATCACATTCGCATTATGCGCCGCGGCGACCAGTATCGCCAGCGGAACCGTCAGCACGAGCGCCCATTCACCCGCGACGCGGAAAAAGAACGAGGTAGAGCTGACCGCAGCGCTTCTCATGCGCTTTTGACGGCTTCGCCATTTCATCCAAAGCAGTCTCAGGCGCATCAGCAGATGCGCCGCCAGCTCCCCAACGCGCCGGCGCTTTCTATTAGGCGGCTTCTTGCGGGGAGGAGGTTGAATGACTACTCGGCCGTTTCGTATGCTGTATGGATGGTGTGTCATCTCGGTTGCGGTCTCGCGATTAGGAGTTCCTGACGCTGTGAGCCAAACCTTACTAAATCTCGCCGTCCGAGTCAACGCCTTTAGCCCCTGCGCCTTTGAAAAGACGATTAATTCTATGCTGTTCCCGTTTTGGTTTCGTTGGCAAAATACTCTACGCTGCGGCAAATCTTCATTGCCACCTCTAAATCGCGCGTTTCAAGCGACGCGCGCGCCATCACGCGCTTCAACGCAAGCGTCACCGCGCCCCAATCCCCGTTCATTGGACGAAATTCAACCGCGCGAAGCATCTCCTCGATGCAGCGCACCGCCGCCTGCACATCGCGGTGCGGCGCCGGCTTCCGCTGAAACGGCTCAATCTCGCCAACGCTCGCCATGAAGATCTCATAGGCAAAAATCTGCGCCGCCTGCGCCAAATTCAAAGACGGGTTCTTTGTCGCCATCGGAATGCTCGCAATCAGATCGCACCGCGCCAGATCCTCGTTGCAGAGGCCAAAATCCTCCCGCCCAAACAGGACCGCCGCCTGATGCGACTGCGACGCCCGCGCAATCTCAACGGCCGCCTCCCGCGCCGACGCCGGCTCCGCCATACGGCGCGACCGCCGACGGTGCGTCGTCCCCACCACAAAATGCGCGTCGCCAATCGCTTCCTCCAGCGACTCGGCTGTCTGCGCTGAATACAGCACATCTTTGGAGTTCATTGCAAACTTGCGCGCCTCCGCCGATTCGTTCCACCCAGGGGGCGGATTGATCAATCGCAGGTCTGAGATGCCCATGCCCTTCATCGCGCGCGCCGCCGAGCCGATATTGCCCGGCTCAAGCGTCTCCATCAGCGCAAACCGAATGTTCGACAGATTTGGCGGGACCTCCACTCGAAGCGCGCGTTCCTGATCGGGCGTCATACGGTCTCTCATTCGCCGCCCCCGCCCTTCGCCGACAGCCGATTCATCAACGCGGCAGCGTAACCTGCTCCAAACCCGTTGTCGATATTGACGACCGTCACCCCCGAAGCGCACGAGTTCAACATCGCAAGCAGAGCTGCGACGCCGCCCAAGTTGGCGCCGTAACCCGCGCTCGTCGGAACGGCGATCACGGGAACGCTCACCAAGCCGCCGACGACGCTCGGAAGCGCCCCCTCCATCCCCGCCGCCACAACGATGACGCGCGCTGAATGAAGCGCCGGCGCATTGTCTAGCAGCCGATGAAGACCTGCGACGCCGACATCGTATAGACGCTCCGCGCGCTGACCCATCGCCGACGCTGTCTCATACGCCTCCTCGGCGACCTGCAGGTCTGCCGTGCCGGCGCTGACAATCAAAACGCCTTCCTGCGGCTCAACAGGGTTCTGAATGAGCCGAAAGGTCTTCGCGCGCGCGTTGTATTCGGCGCTGGGCGCCGCCTTTTGAACCGCCTCAAACACATCCGGCTCCGCGCGGGTGCCGAACAGATCGCTCCCCCGCGCGAGTATCGCCTGCGCAATCGCCGCCGTCTCCTCGGGCGTCTTGCCGGGGCAATAGATCACCTCTGGAAACCCGTTGCGCAGCTCCCGGTGATGGTCCACCTTCGCAAAACCAAGGTCCTCATAAGGCAGCCCGCGCAGCGACGAAAGAGCGTCGTCGATAGACAGCGCGCCTTGACGCACCTCTTCAAGCAGACGGCGAAGCGGTCCGGAGTCCATCGATTATGTCGAAAGCGCTTCGTCGGACGGAGACGCCTGGGGGGCGCCCTGGTCTTCCGCCTCGTCTTCGGGTTCTTCTTCGGAATCGTCGCTCAGCTCATCCCGCCGGCGCGAGTATGCCCGTTTGCCTTCATCAACCGCGTCGCGCACCTTCGCCGTGAGGTCGCGGAACTCGGAACGGCTCTCTCGGATAAAGTCGCCGATGCGGTCGCGGCTTTCGTCGATGAAATCTTCGACGCGCGCGCGGCCCTCATCCACCAAGTCCACCGCGCTGTCCTTGATCTCCGCCGACTTTTCGCGGATGCGCCGTCGAGTCTGCTGGCCAGACGCCGGCGCAAACAGTATCCCCGCCAAGGCGCCGATCGCTCCGCCAATCAGCACGCCAAGCGCGGCGGCTCCAACGACAGAACGTCCATTGTCACTGCTCATTTAGATCGCTCCTTTCTGGATCGTTTTAATCTCCGAAACCGTCCTGTAGGCAGGGCTTTCAGTACCGCCCTCGCCCCGCTCCACAGACTCGCCGCTTCAATGAGCGGTCGAAATATCTTGTCCCGATAAAAGGTTGCCTGCCGCACGGTGGAGCGAGAAAACTGAACCCCCTCATCCACCGCATCCGCCAACTGACGGCTTGCCAAATTCAGCTCCCGCGTCATCTCCTCCACATTGCGCATGACAGGCTCCATCGATTTCCGATGCGTCTCCGAAATCGCGTCGGTCAAAGCCCGCGCCGAAACGATCGTGTCCTCCAGCTCGGCGGACATCTCCTGAAACGACTTGAGCGCTGTCGTCATCTCGCGGCTCAATTGGTGAAGGTCAATCAAAAGCGGAACCAAACGCCGCAATGTCACAATCATGATGACGATCAAGATCGGACCCGCCACAATCACCATGCAGTCTCGGATCATCTCAAGCGTCGCGCCCAGCCCCGTCATCCGGCATCTCCTCAGCCAAACCCATGCCTCATATAATAGCGCGAATCGCCGCGCCTGTCGATAGCCTCTTTCCAGACAGAACCATTAAGTTGGGACGCCTGAACGGACGCCGCCTTTATTTTTTGGGAATGTCCGCCTGCCAGACCGCCGCTCCCAAGCAAGACAGCGCGCGACGCTCAACGCGGGGCGGGAATCCGCAGAAACGGTCCGCGTCAAAACCGCTCAACCGCTCCGCTCGTTTTCCGCCTCGCGTTCTTTTTTTAAATCGGCGGCAACCCAGCGCGGAATCAACACCCGCTGCGCATTCATCGATAATTCCACCGCTTCAGACAACGACGCCACCGCATCCTCCACCGAATCATGCGGCTTGCGGAGAGCCTCATAGGCGCGCTTCACGCTAGAATACGGCAGCGGCTCCTTGCCAATCAGATCGCGCGACGCATGCCAGCCCCGCCGATCCCGCTCCACATGCACAAAGTCGTAAAGAAAACAGAGCGGAGCCGCAAACGTAAACAACCGCCGCTGCCCATCCAAACTCGACTTGGAGGGACCCATATACCGCTCCCGCACCGCGCGCAGATCAAGCGGCTTGCCGATCCGCTCCAGCTCCTCGTCAATGCAATCCGCCAGCGCCTCAAAATCATGAATGCCGCGCGCCACCTCAATCGTCGCGTAGGTTGAAACCTCCGTCCGCGCCGCAAGCCCCTCCCGCCGCAGGCGGTCTAGAAGCTGCCGCGCCGACGACTCGTTCTGCGCCAGCACCGACTCCGCGATGCGCTTGAACGGCACCGGCTTCCCCGCCAGCCGCAGCGTATCGAACACATGCCGCTTTTGAGACGCCCTGTCGGGGCCGATTTCAAGACCGACCGAATCGGAGCGCGAACGCCCGTCAAAATAGAGATTCGCCGCCTCCCCATGAACAGAAACCAGATGGCGCAAAATGAAATAGTCCAGAGCCGCGCACGCCGGCACATTGTGATGAATCGTTTGAAGATTGGCGCTTGACATGTCGTTCTCAACGATGAACGCGCGTATTGCGCCCAGCATCTGCGGCACATCTATAGTGGATGCGTCCAGAAAACGGCGGTGACGGTACCGTCCAGGTCCCATCAGATAGAGGTACGAATTATGGCTGAATTCCTGCGTCGGCTGAGACGAAAGAACCGGCGTTTTGCATGCCCCGCTGCGCTTGAGCTGGACTCCAGCGCGCCTCCACGCAAGCCCCTCTGGATAACCGGCTAGAAGATGCGCAACGGCGTCCCGCTTCGTCATGCCGCGCGGATACAGCCCGCCCTCCCCCGCGAACAGCTGACCCGAACGCTCGCCCGCCGACACAAGCGCCTTCGCGCGGTCGCCGCTCAACCCGTTTCGGCGAACCAGCTCCTTCGTTAACAGCTCGCGGGACAGCGGCGACGGATTTTCACACAGTATCGGTCGAAGCAGCTTTCGGCTCTCTCGCGCCATTTTCGCCAACGACTCACACGAATAAGCCGAGGCGTCGATCCCGACGCAGATCTCAAGAAAACGGTAAAACTCCCGAGGGCCGCTGAAACGCTTCATCAGGGGGGCGTAGGCAACGGCAGGATCCTCGCGTTCATTTTCGCGCCCGATGCGCTCCCGCGTCCGCCGGCTCAAGCTAAAGCTGCGGTTCAAAAATAGAATCGTCTCCGCTTCTATCTGCCGAATTCGCTCCCGCGTACGACCATGCTTCTTTCCAAGCGATGTGAGCGAATCGGCCGGCCGATCAATCCCAAACCGCGTCGCAAAGATGTCCCGCTGCGGCTCTTCCAAAGCGACAATGAAGCGATGAATATCTTCCATAACAATGCCGCAGAACTGCGCAAGGGAAAGATCGGGAACGTCGGCGCGAACCAGAAGAGAGCCGGCCGCCGGCTCATACTCCGACGGAGGCTGCTCTAAAAACGGAGCCGCTTCTTGCAATATCCGCTCCCCGATCTGGTCAATCAATCCGTTCGTTTTCTGAATCGGCGCGGAAATCGAGACATGAGCCACATCGGCGGCGCTCGCTTTTTGCTCGCGGCCGCTCTCCAACTTGCGAAGAGCGCGCCGCTCCGAGAGCGATAGACAAGCCCAGTTCAGCTCATACCCGCCGCTCTGCAGCCATTTAAGTATCTGAGGCGCGTTGTAGGGGCTGCAGGTTTTACCGCTCTCGCCTCTGGCATACGCCTTGAGAAGCTCCTGCAACTCGGCAAAATAGCGCACATAGGTGGAGCCGATGCCCTTATGCCCGTTGATCTCCTCCGGCTTGATCCGCAAAACATCGCCGATTGTCCAGTTTCGATCTGTCACTTTTTCAAGGCGCGCCACCACTTTCAGATGCGCAGGGTTATGAAACGCCGCTTTGCGCAAAAAATCGCGCACCGGAGCGGAGGCGCTGTCTGCGTTGAAGCCCCCTGAAGCAGCGCTCGAATAAGAGCCGTCCCTGGATTCGCTAGTCTGCGGATGGTTTAACACCGGAACGATTTCATCGGTTCGCTTAAAGGCTGATTGCCGCTCTCAATTGTCGGTCATGCATTGCGTAATCCCGCTGTCCATATCATAAAGCGCGCCTGCCCGCGTGTCAATTGACGCCTACTCCTCCTCCACCTCCTCCTTCAGCGCCTTTTTCACAAGCGGCTCAAGATATTCCCCGCGAGCCTCCTTGGTGATCAGCCGACCGTCCTTTCCAATCAGCCAAGGCTCTGGAATCTCATTGACTGAATAGTGAATGACAATCGGCGTTTCCCAGCCATGGCCTGTGAAAATCTGCGGCCAATCGATGCCGGTCTCTTTAATAAATTCGCGCAGATCGTCTGAATCATTGTCTAGACTGACGCCGATGATCTCAAAACCCTTATCGCGGTATTTCTTGTACACCTTCTTCATGTTCGGCACCTCTCGCTCACAGGGCGGACACCATGACGCCCAAAAATCAAGCAGCACAACCTTGCCCTTGTAGTCGGATAACCTGATGGGTTTGCCGTTGATGTCCGTTGTCGAGAAATCGCCAACGAGATCTTCCTCCGCCACCTCGACCGGGCCGCCGGGCGGATAAAATTCGGTCACCGTATTGGACGTCGTGAGCGACCCGCCGGACGATCCATTGTTCATCCCGCTCTCGGAGCTCGGAGTTTCTCCCGACGGCTTCTCGTCGGACGATCTTCCGCATCCTGCGAACCACAACGCCGCCGCCATGACCAGAGTAAATGCCGCTGCCGCACATGTAATCGAGTTTTTCATACACCCCTCCTCAACCTACGTTTCTATGATAATGGAAACAATCAGATGCGTCAACAACTCCCATGCGCATCGCCTCAAAACTCGGTAGCATGAGCCGCGCTGTCATTGAAAGGAACGCAATGAATGTTATTGGCATCGATATCGGAGGCACAAAACTGGCGGCCGCATTCGCCGACGCGTCTGGACGCATTTTTCAAAAATCTGTCCGACCGACCAATTCCAATCGCGGACCGGACGCTGTACTGCGCGATGTCATCAATATGGCGCGCCGACTCTCCAAAAAAGAAGGAACGGAACCGATCGGCGTCAGCTTCGGCGGCCCGTATGATGTTGAAACCGGGCGTGTCGGAGACGTCCCAAACATGCCAGGTTGGAAAGATCTGCCGCTCCGAGAGGCGTTGAGCTCCGCCTTCCCGGGCAGAAAGATTGTCATCGACAACGACGCGAATGCGGCCGCGCTCGCCGAATGGAAACTCGGAGCCGGACGCGGCTTTCAAAATATCGTTTATCTCACAATGGGAACCGGCATCGGCGCAGGCGCGATTGTGAACGGTCGCCTCTTGCGCGGTCAAAGCAACGCTGCCGGCGAAATCGGACACATCTGCCTCGTCCCCGACGGACCCGTCTGCGGATGCGGCAAGCGAGGATGCCTTGAAGCGTTCTGCTCTGGACCTGCCGCCGCCCGGCGAGCGCGCGATAAACTGGCGCTCGGAATGGCAGACGACGGACTGCTCCAAAACGCCGGCATTGATCTGAACGCGCTCAAAATGGAGCATCTCGTTATAGAGGCGCAAAACGGCAACCGATTCGCGCTCGCGCACCTAGAAGAAACCGCCATGTATATGGCATGGGGCGTCGCGTCGCTGGCGAATGTCCTTAGTCCAGAGATCGCGCTGCTCGGCACGGTCGCTGTCGCGGCGGGCGATCTTCTTCTCAAACCGCTGCGCGAGCATCTCAAACGGTTCGTTTTCCCCGCTATCGGAGAACAGCTGCGCATCGAACCTGCCGGTCTTGGCGAGCTGGTCGGCGACCATGCCGCTGCCGCGCTCGCGCTTTACGCCGATTAAACGGAACGGCGCATCCTGCGCTTCTATTCGCCGTTCGCTGTCTCCGCCGCTTCCAGCGCCGCGACCGCCCGCCGCGCCGACGCCTTGACCCCCCTGTCTGGATCGTTCTCGACCACGCCGCGCAGAAACTCCAGCGACCCGACGCAGCCCAGCGCCGCAAGCGACTCCACCGCAGCGTTTCGAACCGTGCATTTCTCGTTGTCGTCCCGTTCATACACCTGTATGAGAGCCGCTTCGGCGCGGTCGTCTTGAAAGGAGCGGAGAGTCTTCGCCGCATAGCCGCGCACCAGCCACGCCTCATCCTCCGCCGCCGACAGCAGCGGTTCTACAGCGCGCGCGTCCCCTAGCGCCTCCAACGCCAAAATCGCATGCCCGCGCGCGTAATCCCCCGCCTCCGCGTCTTGAACAACCGCAATCAGCGGCTCCACCGCCGCGCCCCCCATCTTTCCAAGCGCAAAACATGCCTCCTGGCGCAGCTTCCACTCTTCCTCTTTCAACGCCTCAATGAGCGCCTCAATGTCGCCCGCCTCCGCCGCCGCGTTGATCCGCTCTTTCACCGACTTCACATACTCTGCCGTCAACATATGTTCCCCAATCTGCTACCGCACAGGGACGCCATGGTCCCGTAGATATTTTTTCGCTTCGCCCACCGTGTATTCGCGGTAATGAAAAATGGAGGCGGCAAGCGCCGCGTCCGCTTTTCCCTCCACCAGCGCCTCCCGCAGATGCTCCAAATTGCCTGCGCCGCCGGACGCAATCAGCGGAACCGACACCGCCTCTGAAACGGCGCGCGTCAGCAGGATGTCGTACCCGTCTTTCGCGCCGTCTCCATCCATGCTTGTCAACAGGATTTCGCCCGCGCCCAGCTCCGCCGTCTTAGCCGCCCATTCTACCGCGTCAAGACCGGTCGGACGCCGGCCGCCATGCGTGTACACCTCCCAGCCGCCCCCTGGCCGACGCTTTGCGTCGATCGCCGCAACGATGCACTGGCAACCGACCGCGTCCGCCGACCGCGCAATCAGGTCAGGATCCAGCACAGCCGCCGTGTTGATGCCCACCTTGTCGGCGCCCACATTCAACAGCCTGCGAATATCCTCCACCGAGCGAACGCCGCCCCCAACCGTCAACGGCATGAAAACGCAGTCGGCTGTCCGCGCGACCACATCCAGTATGATGCCGCGCTCCTCATGCGACGCGGCAATGTCTAAAAACACCACCTCGTCCGCCTCTTGACGGTCGTAAAGGGCGGCAATCTCCACAGGGTCGCCCGCGTCGCGCAGACCCACAAAGTTGACGCCCTTCACGACGCGCCCGCCCTTCACATCCAGACAGGGTATGATCCGTTTTGCCAGCATATTAAAACAAAACCGCCGCTGCCCTATAAAAGGCAACGGCGGCTCTGCATTCTCCTTGAAAGGTTATTTCAAGATGACCATTCGGCGCAATGCGCTGAACGACCCCGCTTCAATGCGGTAGAAGTAAAGACCGCTGGAAACCCGCTCGCCGAGAGCGTTCCGACCATCCCAGTAGGCGGCCTTGGAACGGCTGCGGTACTGACCAGCAGGCAATTGACCCAGTTCCAACACGCGAACCGTTTGACCGGCTGCGTTGTAAATGGTCACCGTTGTCCGACTCGCCTCAGCCAAGTCGAACGGGATCCATGTTTCGGGGTTGAACGGGTTCGGATAGTTTGGCAGCAGATCTGAACGATACGGAACCGCGCTCAGCAGCTGCCGCCCAATGTTGATCCGCCCAACGGCGATCTCATCCTTGCCGACAACCGTTCGAACAGGCGTCAATCCGCCGAACGTTCCGCTCGGATCAACGACCGACACCTCAAGCATGTCGCCCTCTTCATAACGATCGCTGCGCAGAGCGACCATCGGCTTCACAAACCGACCGCTGCCGGCCGTCAAGCCTGCCGTGTCGGTTTCCGACTCGCCCGTCCGCAGATTCTTAATCGTCACCTGAAGCCCGTTGACAGGCTCCTGGGTGTCCTCGCGGGCAAACGAGCCTTCAATCAGAAGAACAGGCGTTGAGGTCGGGTCATACTTGACCGCTTCTGTCGAAGCTGCCGACATCGCGGTATCTTCAGGATCCTCCCACGCCTCGCCCGTGTAGGTTATCGAATCGTCCGCGGCAGCGACCACAATGTAGCCCTGACCGCCGGCCGCCGGCACATCCGAAGGCGTGTTCGGAATGACAAGTGTGAACTGAGCCTCGCCAATCGAATTGGTTGTCAAAACCAGAACGGCCGTCGCGTCCGGAGCCACCTCGCTCGCCATTGCCACCACTCCGGCGCGCGGAACCCCGATCAGATTGACGCCCTGCGTCAGCGAAACCGTATCGTCCAGCAAGCCGCCCGTGAAGGTCACCGACTTCGCCGTCCGCATGTTCACAACCACCGCCGTCTGATCCGACAACGCCGTATCGCCCGAAGAACCAGGTATGCCGACATAGGCTACAAAGTTTCTGCTGCCGTCTAGAGACAGAATATACAGCACATCCGACGAACCGCCGAGAGCGTCGTAGAGATTGCTCACCATCGCCAGACCGTCCACCTTCACAGGAACATGGATCATGTTCAAGCCTTGGTTCAATGCAATCGTGAACGACGTATCCAGCACAACCTCAACGGCGTACTGTTCCGCCGCCATGCTTGCGTTCGTTGCCATGTCGGCTGCCGCGCCCGCCGCAATGTCGACCGTCAGCATGCCTTCAAAGCCGCTGTCCGCTTGAACCATCGCTGTGTAGCGGCCCGGCGTCGTCTCATCCGCTGCTAGATCGGAAGCAGACCCGTTCCCAACAGCAATGTCCGACAACTCAAACCCAGTCACCGCTTCGCTGAACGCGATCATGATCATGATCATTTCGTCCTTGATCGGCCCTTCCGGACCGGTCACGGCAACTGTCGGAGGCGTCTGGTCAATCATCACCGCGTATTGCTCGGCGGCAGTACTCATATTGCCGGCGGCATCCATAGCAGCTTCCGCCGCGATATCCGCCGTCAACTCACCGTTGTAATCAGCCGCCGGCGTTATGGTCGCCATATAGACTGCGTCGGAGCCTGTGATAGCGCCGGCTGTTCCGCCGCTGACCGTCAAATCGGCGGCGTCAAAGCCTGTCACCGGCTCGCTGAAGGTGAACGTCAAATCAACGGCTCCGTTCGACGGGCCGGTCGGACCCGAAATCATAACCGTTGGAGGCGTGCTGTCCACCCGCGTCTGGAACGAACCTCCGGGGCTGTTGTTGCCGCGGTCGTCTATCGCCGCGTTCGCAGCGAGAGTAACGGTCACGTCGCCCTCAAAGTCGTTAGGGGGCGTCAATGTCACCATATAACGGCCCGCGTCCGTCGCATGCGGCGTCAAGTTCGTCAACGCGATAGAACTCGGCGTCACCGACAGATCGCTCAAGGCTAAACCGGTCACAGGAACGCCGACGTCGTCCCGCGTGAACAGGATATTCATCGTCGATGCGCCCGCCTTAACAGCCGCCGGACCCGTGAGGCTCACACTCAAGCCTGAGGGAACAGGCGAGCCGACGTCCGACCGAATCCTGAACACATTCGACGGAGCGTTTCCGCCGTTCACAACATTTTGAACCAGATACACCGCCACCTCCTGACCGGTCGGTGTGATCGACGCAACCCAGTTCCGACTCAGCGACACATGATCCAACGAGGTCACCGTCCCGTTCAACACCGTGATGTCGCCCGTCTCAAAGCCGCTCGTGGCCACGCTGAACGAGATATTCACATTGAACGGACCGGTCACAGGACCCTGCGCCGGCGATGTGACGCTCACCGTCCTGGAGCTTATCGAGATGTTGACGGTCAACGCGCCGGAGGCGGCGTTGCCGATATTCCCGCTGTTCATTGCGACACCCGCATTAACCGAAATCACAACCGACGACTGACCCGCTGTCGGCGTGATGCGAGCCGTGTAAATCTGACCCGACACTGCCTGGAACTGATCCTTCGTTCCGCCCACCACGCTCAGATCGTCTAGAACAAAGCCGGTCACCGGCTGGTTGAACACGATCCGAACCTGGAACGGAGAGGCGTTGCGCGTAAGGATGCCGTCCGCCACAAACAGCGACACGGTCGGAGCGCCCGTCGCGCGCGCGACAGTGCCGCCCGCATGCGCGGCGTTGCCGGCGCCGTCCGTGTTGTCCACCACATTCGCGCCGAGAGAGACCGTCGTCAGCTGATGCGGCGAGCTGATCATGGCGGTCAGCGTCCGAGCGCCGTTGTTGCCCACGCTGGTAACCGTCGATCCGCTGCTGACCGTCAGATCGCCCACAGCCCAGGTCGTCAGATCTATGTCCTCGTCAAACGTGATGACAACCTGGAAGTTGAACTGATTGAAGCGCAGCGGCTGCCCGCCGTTCAGCGTGAACGCTGTCACCGTCGGAGCTTTCGTCGTGCGCGAAATAGTACCGCCCGCATGCGCGACGTTGCCGTTGCCGCCAATGTCGGTCACCATGCCCGCGCCGAGAGAGACCGTCGCCTGCTGATTCGGCGAGTTGATCATGGCGGTCAGCGTCCGAGCGTCGGCGCTGCTCACGCTGGTAACCGTCGATCCGCTGCTGACCGTCAGATCGGTCGTAGCCCAGGTCGTCCGATCAATGTCCTCGTCAAACGTGATGACAACCTGGAAGTTGAACTGATTGAAGCGCAGCGGCTGCGCGACGCCGTTTGTGTCGGGGTTCAGCGTGAACGCTGTCGCCGTCGGAGCCGTCAAGTCGATACGGACAATATAGACACTCGACTCAACCGTAGTCCGGCTCGCTGGGGCGGCGACTGCAGTTGCAGCGTCCGCCAACACGGAGACGGTCAAATCTCCTTCAAACGCCGGAGCCGATTCATCCATATCCAGCGTCAACGGATCGTCCATCACCGCCGGATTCGGCATAATCTCCACGCTGTATCTGGAGGCTGTTATGGTGGTAAGGGAGCCGGGTTTCACCGTCCCGCCTGTAACCGCCACACCTGCCGCACTGAAGCCTGTCACCGCTTCGCTGAAGTTGATCATCGCGGTGAAATCGCCGTTCGTCACATCAGGCGCCTCAATGTTTGATACATACGGCAGAGCCGAGTCGTAAGCCGCAGTGTATTGCGTTGCGACGAGACTTTGGTTTCCAGCGCCGTCCATAGCCGCGTTCGCTGCAATATCAACCGTTATCTCATTCACGCCGGGTGTCGGCGTGATATTGAGCCGATACTGCGACTCGCTCACCGCGATGAAGCTGCCTTTATCGCCGCCTACTATCGCCACATCGCCCGCATCAAAGCCTGTAACCTCCTCTTCGACCAAGGGGGTGGCAGTCGCGTCGTCTACGAACGTGATCATGATCACGATCGGGCCGGCGTAACTGGCAGGACCTGTGATGACCGGCGTCGGCGCCACCGTATCCACCGTTATTGTGTGCGGATCAGGGGTGTCCGTCTCAGGATCGCCGTCGTAGGCGGCGTTGTTGTTGCCCGCCAAGTCCATGACGGCATCTGCCGGCCAGGTAATGGTGATTTCCGCTACGCTGGCGTTCGGAGTGATCAAGACCGTGTGAATCTGAGCGGGTTCCATCGGATTCGTTACGACGGTACTTCCGTTCAGGAGCATGCGCCTCAGACTGCCCGCAACCAGAGTCCCGCCGACCACGTTCCCAGCGGGGAGGTCGTCTTCGGTAAAGCCTGTCACCGGCTCGCTGAAGGTGAAGGTCGCCGTGAAGCTGCTCCCGTTGGAGGCGAAAGCGCTGCCAATCGCTGTCGGCATGATCATAACCGTAGGAGCGGTCTGGTCTATCATCACCATCTTTTGCGCCGGTCCAGCGTTCCAGTTGCCGTTAAGGTCTTGAACCGAATTCGCCGCCAAGCCAACTGTCAGAATTCCATCGAAGTTGGGGCTCGGCGTGATTGTTGTTCTGTAGACTTCAGATGATTCATTGCCGTCGGTATCACCCGGAATGGCCACAGGAGTCTGCCAGTTACCTCTAGCAAAAGCTGCCGCAGTGCCATTCTGAACTGCGAGATCAAAGGATACAGGCGAGCCCGTAGTCGCGATATTTATCGGCTCGTTGAACCGAACCTCCACCATGAACGCTTCGTTCTGCGGAGTCGTGTCTTCGACGAAGGTGCCAGTGCCATCATCTCTGACAACAACAATCTCCGCTGTCGGGCGGCTCAAGTCCAGCATAAACATCGCTGCGAGCGATGGGTTTTGAGCCGCGTCCATCGCAGCCTCCGCCAGGACAACCAGCATCAGGTCGCCGTTGCCATCCGGCAAGTAGCTTGCCGAATAAAGCCTCGTGTTTGTCGTTGACGCCTCGAAGCTGCCCGGCACATAGCTTCCATTTGTGACCGAAACATCGAGAGAATTGCCAGCATCGAAGCCCGTGACAACCTTGTTGAACTCGAAATTGAATTTATGCGAGCCGTCTGGCGCTGGATTAGGATCGGTCTCAGTGCTTTCGGCACGGGTGATTACCACGGTCGGACTGGTTCTGTTGATGGTCTGCTCGTAGTAGACATCCATCGGATCGCCAGCCTCTTCCTCTTCGGCATCCCAAGAGACAAGGTTCGCGTTGCCGGCGAGATCGGTTACAGCGCTCGCCGCCACAAACACAAACACTTTAGCCTCGGTCACGGTTGTTCCAAGTGTGATCGTGGCTTTGTACATCTGCTTGCTGTCGCCGACAGGAGCCACCGTGATTGCAGTCGGTGTGATCGTCGTACCGCCGGTGCCGTCATAGCTCGCGCCTGTATATCCGACAATGGTAAGGTTGGGATCCGTCTCAAAGCCGGTCACATCCTCGTTGAACATAACCGTCAAATCGAACGGGCGCCCCAACGCTATAGCGTCCGCGCTGGTGATGGAAGTGGCGCGCGGAGCCCCCCTATCGATCACCACCATGAACATGTTGGAGGCGGCGTTCATGTTTCCGACGCCGTCCTCGAAGCGCATCGCGGGGATCGATATGGTGATCGGTCCCTCGTACGCCTCATTCACATCGTCTGTATTCGTATCGTCCGGTCTCGGTATGACCGTTATCGTCCATTCAGGATCGGTGGCTGTGGCGACGGTAACCGTCGCTGCCCCCGCCGGCGAGACCACGACGTCATCCAACGTGAAGTTGGGATCGTCAGCGGTGCCTGCGCCCACTGCCTCATAGATAGGCATGTTGGTGTTGTCGGTCTGATCGCCGTTTTGGAACCGGAGCCTTAGAGCGAAGCCGCTTGCTAGGTCTGTCGCGACAATCACATTGTGCTCTTCCGTCCGCGCTTCGGGGAAGGAGATGACCGGCTTCGGTCCCCGCTGGTCAACCGTGATTTCGCTCCCGGCGGCAGCGCCAAGAACAGGCGCGGTGTCTGCCAAGGTGGAGGCTCTGCCCGCTCTGTCCATCGCGGCGCCTTCCTTGACCGCCACCACTATATTGCCGTTGAAGCCTGGGTTCGGCGTGATCTTTGCCGTCCACGTTTGGGTCGTCACGCCGTCCGCCATCTCTTCTGCCATTATCTCGGACGCTGTCCCGACCTGAATTTTCGTAGCGCCGAGGTCGGTCAGATTATAGATATCGAAGCCTGACGGACCGAGATTTTCCACCTGCTCGCTGAACGTGACCTGCACATAGAACGGGTCTCCGCCGATCGTTGGCGCGCCAGTCAACGCCGTGTCGGCGCGCATTCCCTCATCGTCCTGGGGGAAGGGTCCCGTAATGGCATTCGCAACGGGCGTGTTTTGGTCGACATAGACCGTATGCGTTATCGGAAAGTTGCCGAGGTTGTTGATGTTCGCGGCAACGGTGATCGTCAAGGGGCCGGTGTACCCTGGCGTCGTAACATCGCCTGTCTGTTCGTTAACGACGGGCTGGAGCGGCGTGACCTTCGCCGTATAGGTTTCGTCAGCGCCGCTAAACTCTGTTAGGGTCGCGCTGGTGTCTCCGCCGAGCGTAACGTCGGCCGCGTCGAACACGCCGACAGACGAGGAGAATGTGAACTTGACAGGGAACGCCGGTCCGTCGCTGAGCGGATTGTCGTTGAAAGCGGTTCTGGTCAACCCGCCGGTCACGCCATCGCTCGCGAGGGTCTCAATCGTGATGGACGGGATAACCGGAACAATGACGACTTGGCGCCCTTGGACGCCTTCTGCGGCGTCGCTGTCGTATTCAGCGTTGTTGTTGCCTGCGAGGTCCATCACCTCGTCTGCATCAATGTAGATTCGCAGATTTCTCCGATAGTTATCCGTTCTAACATCCATTGCGCCCGTCGGCGTGTCATCGGGGTCGGCAATAGGAGCGGAGGGCGGATCTCGGTCGAAGTCCTCTGCATTGATCGTCAACGTGTAGGTGTGATCATCTTCAGCCGGGCTGGCAACGAGGGAGACAACGGACGCCCCGCCGGCTACTTCCGTTGCCGTGTCGTCAAACGTTATATTGGTGTCATCGGCGGGGTTGTCAGGGGTGGCGTTGTCGTTCACGACTTGGGTGACAGGCACATATCCGAATCGGATGTTTGCCGCTGTCAGCTCTGGCACCTCTTCAGCGCCTCCAGTCCCGTTTGTGAAGGATATGATGAACTGAAGATCCTGCGTGTCGCCGAACTCCGTTAAAGTTCCCGCATTCTGGACCGTCGAGATGGCCGGAACCGGCGCCGTCTTGTCGATCGTGACCGAATACGGTTCATCAACGTCTGGCGTGTCGGCGTCGCTGTCGTAGGCTTCGTTGCCGTTGCCATGCGCGTCCTGCGCGAGGTTCTCAAGGACAGTAATCGTCAACGCTCCAGTCGTGTTATCGCCAGGGAAGGTCTCGGATGGCGTGATTGTCGCCGTATAGGTTGTCCCAGGGGTCACCCCAGCGTCGTCAGACTCTGCAAACTCTGTTGCGGTCGCCCCGGTGTCTCCGGCAAGCGAGATGTTGGTCGCATCAAAGCCTGTCACCGGCTCGTTGAAGGTGAAGGTCGCCGTGAACGCTTCTTTGAAGTGTGTGCCTTCCGTGGAGATCGTCAGCGTCGGCCTCACCGTGTTGATATTGACGGTCAATGTGTTGGACGCAGTGTTGCCGCCGCCGGAGCTGTCCGCCGCGGCGTCCGCTTTGACCTGCACCGTCAGGTTGCCCTGGAACGGCATCGATTCGTCCACAAGCGGCGTGTCTGCCGCGTCAGTGGCGCCATCCGCCGGGACGCGCGGCGTGATCACCGCCGTCCAAGCGGTTCCGCCTCCGCTGACGGAGGTCACCGTCGCGTCTGCCAGCATCGATTCGTCCACGTCCATCGTGGTCGCGTCGTCCGCTTTGCCTGTAGGCGAGGACGATACCGCAATGCCGTCCGTCGTCAGACCTGTCACCGCCTCGCCGAAGGTGATCGTGATCGTGAACGCGTCGTTCTCCTTCCGTCGCGGACCCGGCGGGTCATCTAAAGTGGGGTCTTCAATCTCCACGGTCGGAGCCGTCTGATCAATCGTGACCTCGAACGGCTGGCTGCCCTGCGTGGCGGGATCGATTTCAACGTCGGGGACGCGGTCGTACGCCATGTTGTTGTTGCCGGCGATGTCGGTCAATCTGTCCGCCGCGACATTGATTGTCAGCGTTCCGCTGAAGCCTGCGGTCGGCGTGATCGTCGCTGTGTATTGAGCGTCTCTGCCTTCCACATTGGACGCGCTTCCGTTCCCGACCGTTATATCGTCCGCTGTGAATGAGCCTTCCGCAATGTTTTCACTGAATGTGAAGAGCGCCTCGAACGCTTCGCTCGCCGAACCTGGCGCGCTGATCGTCATCACAGTCGGAGCCGTATCGTCGAAGGTGACGACGGGGTTGGGGTTTTCTTCGGCGCCAACAGCGGGCGACGCCGCGTTGGGGTTGCCTACGATGTCCATCGCAACGCCCGCGATGACGCTGATGGTGATCGCAGTCTCTGATCCTGGCGTATCGTCGTTAGCGTCGTCGGACGGCGTGACGGTCGCCGTGTAGGTCGTTCCACCAGGGACTGCGACGAAATTGCTCACCTCTGCGTCGGTGGTTGCCGTATCAGCAATCGTGATCTCATCCATCATGAAGCCTGTCACAGGCTCGCTGAAGGTGATCGTTATGCCGAAGGGTCCGTTCGTTCGGGGTTTTTCGGCAGTGACTGCCACTGTCGGCGCGCCCTGGTTGATGCGCACGGTTCGCTCAAACCTAGGGTTGCCCTTTGTAGTGTCAACCTCCGATTGCGCGGCGTTTGCGGGAATAACAATCGTCATCTCCCCTTCGTAGCCGGCGGTCGGCGTGATCGTCGCCGTGAATCCCGTGCCGGGCAGCGCGCCCGCCAATGTAACGTCGTTGTAATTTGGGGTTGTGCTGGTTCCGTATGTGACGTAGATGTCTCTGCCGCCTTGCTGGAAACCGACCACATCATTATCAGTCAGGCCGTTGCTGAACGTGATCGTCGCTGTGAACGAATCAACGTTGTCTGGCGACAGATTTATGCCGGTGGGGTCGTCTTCGGTTGGCGAGAAAGCCGTGATGGATGCTGTCGGGCGGGCGGCGTCAATCGCCACGGTTGCGGTATTCGACGCCGTGTTGCCGTTGCCTGTAGTGCCAGCGCCAGCGGCGCCGATGCCTGCCAGATCGTCCACAGCGTCCGCCGCGATGGAGATATCCAACGATGTCGTGTCGGCGGTTACGCCTGAGATGGTCGCGATGTATGTCTGGCTGCCGTCCGAATTCAGAACGCCGGCGCTAATGGCTGCCGATTGCCCTGTTTCTCCGGTAGGGGTTGGCGCAAGGGTGATGTCGGCCGCCTCAAAGTTTTGCACAGCCTCGCTGAAGGTGATCGTCGCCATGAAATTTTCGTTGCCCCATTGGGCGGGCGCCGTAATCATCACGGTCGGCTTCGCCTGGTCAACCATGACGTCAATCTCGTCCGCTTCGTTCAGGTTGCCGACAACGTCGTTGACCGATCCGCTGGGAATCATCACCTTCACCTCGCCGCTGAAGCCGTTGTTCGGCATAAAATCTGCCGTGTAGACCGTTCCAGGGGTAACTTCGATCAAATCGCTTTTCGTTGTGTTTGGCGCCGATATGTCGCTCAACGCAAAGCCTGTCACCGCCTCGCTGAAGGTGAACTGCACCTGAAACTTGCCGTTGACCAAGTTATCGGCATCGTCTGTGCCGTCTAACGCCTCCACCTGAAACTCCACGGTCGGCTTCGCCTGGTCAACCGTCAAACTAAGAGTAGTAGCGGTGGTGTTGACATATCGAGTGTCGTCCCCTGGCGTCGGGTTGAGGTCAAGTGTTGGTCCTTCGACCGAATTCGCCAACAAGGTGACCGTCAAAGCGCCGGTTTCGGTGGCTTCGTCGTTATGGTCGCTGTTCGCTAGGATCCTTACCGTGTAGGTATTCGTCGACGGGCTGCGGCGAATGCTTTGAACGGTACCGACCGACACGTCGTTGGTGTCTGTAACCGTAAAGTCCGAGGGCGCGAAACCGCTCACCTGAACCACGTCGGGATCGGAGTCGTCATCGTCGCCGTCGGGGATCGTGAACTGGTACGTCACTTCGAAGAGGCCTGGCACGGTTGTGCCGGCGGCTGGGGTTGTAGTGATCGCGCTAAAATCGGTGTCTGTCTGCGCCATCGCCTGCGGCGCGGCAGCGATCGTGAGCAGCGCGGCAACAGCGCAAGCGCCGAGTATGCGCGCGGCCGCAAAGAATCGGTTTATGGTTCGCATGTTGTGTCCATCCTGTTGTTTCAAATGCATGTTTCTGAATGCCTTATGCTTTGCCGTTTGCGGTAAAAGAGGGCGCGCTCGGCGCCGAAGAGAATCGTTCTGATCGGTCACTACAGAGACCTCCTTGCTTCGTTTCGGTCTATGCTGGAGCGTTTCGGCTCGCCGCCGCCGCTCTTGGGATGCGTCTAATTGCATGCATGTCGCTTTCTTGCGTAACTATACGGCAATTCGGAGCGCCGTTGAACAAACTCTCCGCATGCCTCCACACGCTGATTAACGTCAGCGTCTTTTGCGCGGTTACAAGTATGGCGCTCTTGGCGCAGAAAATCAAGCGCGCCGTTGCCGCCATGAGCCCTGTCATGAAACGCATGTAAAATCATACCCTCCGTTTTTCTGGAGCGCAACTTTTTTGCGTTATGCTTATCATATACCGATTCGATTCGGTTGTCAACAAAAATGCGCCTCCCGTCTGCAAAGATTCCCGCCGACCCAGGCCGTCATTCCCGCGAAAGCGGGAATCCAGAGGCGAACCCAACGCGGTTCGCATCCGCAAACCCCGTTGTCTGCCCAGGTCGTCATTCCCGCGAAAGCGGGAATCCAGAGGCGAACCCAACGCGGTTCGCATCCGCAAACCCCGATCGTCATTCCCGCCCCTGCGGTAAAACGCGCGGGAATCCAGAGGCGAACCAACAACGCCCGCATCCGCCATCTTCTGCATCACTCGCTGAGAGGCGCATATGCGCTGATTTCGTCGTATAGATCGCGCCATTGCGGATTCTCCTCTTGAATCAGCTCCATTTTCCATTTGCGCCGCCATCGTTTGATCTGTTTCTCTTTCAAGATTGCGCTTTGCATGGTCGTATGCGTTTCATACCAGACCAGTTTTTGAACGCCGTATCGCTTCGTAAATCCCTCGTAGAAGCCATTTCGATGCTTCCATACTCGAGACGGCAGATCGGAGGTCGCGCCGACATATATTGTGCCGTTTCTTTTGCTCGCCATGATGTACGCGCAGGGCTGTCTCATAAGGTTAGTTTAAGGGTTTTCTGTTTTATTTCAAGCGCCGTCTTGCCAATGCGGACCGTACGCCCAAATATTCTGGATTCCCGCGCGCCGGAATGCATGCCCTCGCGGAAGCGGGGAACGGCTTGCCAGGGTAACGCTGGTTTGCCAATGCGAATGTTTTGTGGGAGGACTCTGGATTCCCGCTTTCGCGGGAATGACGAGGGGCGGCGCGGGAATGACGAAGGGGCCGCGGGAATAACGGGGCGCGGGAATGACGAAGGGGCCGCGGGAATAACGGGGCGGGGGGAAAATCGGTTCATCCGCTGCCGCTTTCGGTTCGTTTGGCGGTTCGGAGTCGGGCGGCGGCTCTTGAAAGGGACGCTTCGGCTCGGACGGCGTTGATCTCTTTCGCCGAGGCGAGCAATCGGCGCCTTGCGCGTTCTTTGGAGGCTTCGGCGCGTTCGACGTCGATCTCATCCGGGTTTTCGGCGGCGTTGACCAGTATATCGGTCCCGCTCCGCGTCGATTCAACCACTCCGTCCGACAGGGCGAGGTAGCGGTATTGCGGGTTGTCGGGGTCTCCGCTTGCGATGCGCAGTTCGCCGGGTTCCAGCGCGCTGACAATCGGGGCGTGCCTCGGCAGTATCTCAAACGGCGCGACCGCCCCCGGCAGCCGTACGCCGAGAACGCCGCCCTCAAAGAGGACGCGGTCGGGCGCGACGATCCGCAATTGAAATGTTGTGGAATAGACGCTCATGCTGTCCGCTTTCTACGCCGCAAGCGACCCGTCATTCCCGTCCTTGCGGTAAAACGCGCGGGAATCCAGAGTCCGCTGCTAAGATTCCCGTTTTCACGGGAATGACGAGATTCCTCTCGCTTTCTACGCCGCTTCGCTTTTTTCAAGCGCTTCATCGATGGCTCCGACCATGTAAAGGTCCTGTTCGGGTACTTCGTCGCATTCGCCTTCGCAGATCATTTTAGCGCCTTTGACGGTTTCCGCAATGGGAACATACCGCCCCGGCACGGTGGAGCCTGGGACGGTGAAGAAGGGCTGGGTGAGGAACATTTGAAGCCGCCGCGCGCGCGTGACATACAGCCTGTCCTCGTCCGACAGCTCCTCAAGGCCGAGGATGGCGATGATGTCGCGCAGATTTTCGTACCGCTGAAGGATCTCTTCGGCGGCGCGCGCCGTTTCGTAATGCTCCCTGCCGACGACGTTCGGGTCAAGGATGCGCGAGGTGGACGCGAGCGGGTCGATGGCGGGGTAGCGCGCCTGCTCGGCGATGGAGCGCTCCAGCCGCGTGACGGCGTCCAGATGCGCGAAGGTTGTCACGGGCGCCGGGTCGGTGTAATCGTCCGCCGGGACGAAGACCGCTTGTACAGACGTAATGGAGCCTTCCTTGGTGGAGGCGATTCGGTCTTGGAGGGCGCCCATTTCGGTGGCGAGCGTCGGCTGGTATCCGACAGCGGACGGCATGCGTCCGAGCAGGGCGGACACTTCGGAGCCTGCTTGGGTGAAGCGGAAGATGTTGTCGATGAAGAGCAGGACGTCCAGCCCGCCTTGATCGCGGAAGTACTCGGCGAGCGTAACGCCGGACAGCCCGACGCGCAGGCGCGCTCCCGGCGGCTCGTTCATCTGCCCGTACACAAGCGCGGCGCGCTCAATGACGCCCGATTCGGTCATCTCTAGGTACATGTCGTTGCCTTCTCGGCTGCGTTCTCCGACGCCCGTGAAGACGGAGTAGCCGCCATGTTCGGTGGCGATGTTGTGGATCAGCTCGGTGATGAGAACCGTCTTGCCGGTTCCCGCCCCGCCGAAGAAGCCGATCTTGCCGCCTTTGGCGAACGGCTGGATCAGATCGATGATTTTGATGCCGGTTTCCAGCGGCTCGTCCTGCGTGGCGAGGTTGTCCAGTCCAGGCGCGGGTCGGTGGATGGGTCGGTAATCTTCCGCGTCGATGGGTCCGCCGCCGTCGATCGGGTCGCCCGTGACGTTCATAATGCGTCCGAGCGTGTTCGGTCCGACCGGCATGCGTATCGGCGCGCCCGTGTCGACCGCCTCGGTTCCGCGCGTGAGTCCGTCCGTTGAGTCCATGGCGACGCATCGGACGCGGTCTTCGCCGAGGTGCTGCTCCACTTCTAATGTCAGTTTCGTTCCGTCCGCCCGCTCGATTTCGAGCGCGTTGTAAATTTCAGGCAGATTTCCCTCCGGAAATTCAACATCCAGAACGACTCCGATCACCTGAACCACCTTGCCGACGACCTTCTGTTCCGCTTCGCTCATAACAAACTTCTCCTGATCAATATCCTAAACGCCTATCGTCATCCCGCGTTTGACGAGGAAGAGCCTACTCAACTTCCTGAAGATCCGATCTCAATGTGAGCGCTGTAGTGAGTGAACGTCTGCCCTGAGGCGTCCAGCTCGACAGGCGCCGTCTCCCCTGCCGCCAAATCGATGTTGGGCGTCGGTCCAAGCTCAACGCCGTTCGACAAATGAATTTCAACGCGCACCTGCGAGACGGTCGCATCTGTTGTGTTCTCGAGCTCGCCGGTAAACGCCTCCTGCGCGCTGTCGAAACTAAGGGTCAGGTTGACGCCGCTGCGAGACTCCTTAGCCGTCTCCGATTTTGCATACTGCGCGCCGCCTTCGCCTGGTTCGGTCGGCGTGTCTGAGCATCCGAATCCGCCGAAAGCGACGGCTAAAGCGCACGCGGCAGACAAAATGATGGCTCGGAAGCGATGCATGCCGTTCTCCTTTTCATGAGATGAATGGCGCATCTACGCGCCTATGTAGTGTAACGACCAAATTCTCCACCGTCAATTCTGACATAGCTCCTTAAGTTGGCGTATCGTATCGATACGCCCTTATATAATGTGTTCAGCTCTTCAGCGCTTCCGCTCCGCCGACAATCTCCGAAATCTCTTTGGTGATGACCGCCTGCCGGACGCGGTTGCGTTCCAGTATCAGCTCGTCGATCATATCGCTCGCGCTTCTGGAGGCGTTTTCCATCGCGTTCATGCGCGCCGCCTGCTCCGCCGCGTTCGACTCCAGCAGCGCCTGCCAGACCTGTATCTCCAGCTGTTTCGGCAGCAGCTGGTCAAGAACCTCCCCGCGCGACGGCTCGTAGAGATGCTCGATTTCAGGCGGCGCCAGCTCCGCGCTCTCTTCGGGCTGCGAAACGGGCAGAAGCCGCTTCACCGTCACCTCCTGATGCAGCGCCGACCGGAACCGATTGAAGACGACGTCGACCGCGTCGACCCGCTCCTCGGCGAAGGCGTCCGCCGCTTCCTGGGCGATCTGCTGCGCGTTTTCAAATTCCAGCTGTTTAAAAAAGCCGCGCTTGGCGGAGACGACGTTGGCTCCGCGCCTTTCCAGCGCGTCCGCGCCTCTTGATCCGACAGCGGCGATCTCCGCCTCGCCGTCGGAGAGGTCCATCGCCTCGCGCACAATGACGCTGTTGAAGGCTCCGCACAGCCCGCGGTCTCCCGTGACGGCGATGAGCAGCCTGCCGCCGCTCTCCCCTTGCCGCAGGTACGGATGATCGTATTCTTCAACCGACTTGATCAGCCGCTCCGTCAGGGCGTCCAGCGCTTCGGCGTAGGGTCTCGCGCTCAGGACTCGCTCCTGCGCCCGGCGAAGCCGCGCTGTCGCCACCATGCGCATGGCTTTTGTGATCCGTTGTATGTTTTGGACGCCTTTGATGCGGCGCCGTATCTGCCTCAGGGTCGCCATTCAGCCTCTTCCGTTCGCGCGTTTGGAATGCCGCATATAATCATAGCGCCTTTAGATCGGTTTGAGGTTGGCAAATTCAACCAGAAGCGCTTTTTGGGAGCCGTCATCGAATTGAACGACGACGCGCGCGTTCTCTCCCCGCCCCTCCACCTGCATGATGCGCCCGGGTCCGAAGCTCGGATGCTCCACGCGCGCGTCCTGCTGAATGAAGCTGTGCGCTTCCGTCTGCGGCGGCGCGTCGAAGGTCGACACCGACCGGCGCGGACGAGGCGGATCAGCGGACGGGGTCGGGCGCGTCGGCGAAGCGGTCTGGGCGAATCGGCGAAAGGCGCTTGTCGGACGCGACCATGAGATATCCCGCTGTCCTGAAACAGCCGGCTCGTCCCACGACTCCAGCTCCTCCACAAGCCGCTGCGGTATTTCGCTCAAAAAACGGGACCGCAGCGTCTCCTGCGCATACCCATGAACGCGCCGAACGCGCGCCCGCGTCAAATATAGGTGCCGCATCGCGCGCGTCATTCCAACATAGCATAGCCGCCGTTCCTCCTCCAGCTCCGACTCCTTGCTGAGCGAACGCTGATGAGGGAACATTCCCTCCTCCATGCCCGCCAAAAACGCGACCGGGTATTCCAGCCCCTTTGCGCTGTGGAGCGTCATGAGCGTCGCCTTGTCGGTCGCCTCTTCCAGCGAATCCTGGTCAGACGCGAGCGTCACCGACTCCAAGAAGGTCTCGATGGAGGCGTCGTCCCGCCTGTCTTCAAAGTCTGCCGCCGCCGCGACCAGCTCGTTCAGATTTTCGATGCGCGCCTCGTCTTCGATCTTTCGGCTCTCTTCGAGGTTTTTCAGATAGCCCGTCTTTTCAAGCGCCGCCAAAATAATCTGCGGCAGCGGTTCGTCAATCGGAATCTGGTTTAGGATACGGATGAATTGCGCGAGGTTCCGCTTCGCCGCCGTTCCGAGTTCCAATATTTCGGCGGCGCGCTTGACCGCCGTCAGCATGTCGATATAGTTCGCCTCGGCGTAAGCCTGGACGCGCTCCAGCGTCTTCGTGCCGATGCCGCGCGGCGGCTTGTTGATGACGCGCATCAGGCTCACCGCGTCGGACGGATTCACAAGCAGCCGCAGATACGCAAGAATGTCCTTCACCTCCATCCGCTCATAAAACCGGACGCTGCCGATGATCTGAAACGGAATGCCCCGCGCGCCAAACGCCTCCTCAAAACTGCGCGACATCGCGTTGATGCGGTAAAAGACGGCGGCGTCTTTATATTCCCCTTCCCCCTCCGCCTTCATTTCGGAGATTGCGTCCGCGATAAACTCCGCCTCTCCGCGCTCGTCGTACGCCTCATAAAAACGGATGAGGGACCCTTCCGCGTTTTCGGTGAACAGCTGCTTCGGACGCCGCCGGCGGTTGAAGCGCACAATCTCCTGCGCCGCTTCCAGTATGTTCTGCGTTGAGCGGTAGTTCTGCGCTAGATGAAGGACGGTCGTCTTCTGATAGTCGCGCTCAAAATCCAGTATGTTGCGGATGTCCGCGCCGCGCCAGGAGTAGATGCTCTGGTCGTCGTCGCCGACAACGCAGATGTTGCGCCTCTTTTTGGCGAGCATCCGCGTCAACTCATACTGGCTGTGGTTCGTGTCCTGATACTCGTCCACATGGATATACCGAAACCGATCTTGATATTTTTCTAAAACGTCGGGGCGCTCCTTGAAGAGGCGGACGGTCTGGTTGATGAGATCGTCAAAGTCGAGCGCGTTGTTGTCGACAAGCAGCTTCTGGTAAACGGCGTAACATTCTGCGACGGCTCGGCGGTAGAAGTCGGAGGCGGAGTTCTCCATCTCCCTCGGCGTGATCAGCTCATTCTTGGCGGAGCTGACCTCCCGCAGAACCTGCTTCGGCTCAAAGGTCTTGTCGTTCGACCTCTGGCAATGTTCAATGGCGCGTTTCATGACAGCCGCTTGGTCGGATGTATCGAAGATGGTGAAGGCGCGGGTGTATTCGCCCAGCTCTTCGATGTCCCAGCGCAGTATCTGCGCGCATGTGGCGTGGAACGTCTTCGCCCAGATCTTTCTGCCTTCGGGTCCGGTCAGCTTTTCAAGCCGCGAGCGCATCTCGTCCGCCGCCTTGTTCGTGAAGGTGACGGCGAGTATATGCCAAGGCTTGACGCCATGCTCCTGTATGAGATGGGCGATGCGGTGGGTGAGGGCGCGCGTCTTGCCGCTTCCGGCGCCCGCCAGGAGCAGCAGCGGCCCCTCCGTGTGCATGACCGCCTCGCGCTGCGCCTCGTTCAAGCCTTCAAGCAAATCCATTGTGCGTCCTGTTGTGTGTAACCCGCGCTTCTCCGATGATAGCGCCTTTCGCCGCGCAGGTGAATCCCTTCTGCTGACCTTAGCGCTTTAGTTGGAACATGTCGGCATGCGAACGCGGACGTTGTCTGCTGGACGCTGGATTCGCATTCAGAATTGTTCTAACTCAAGGGACGAGGTCGGCTTCTCCCTTTGACAGTACCTGAAAGCGATGAATGCTGTCGTCTATCGGCGCTGTTGCGGCAGCGGCTCCTCTTCAATGTCCCAAACCAGAATCTCGCCGTTGTTGTTGGAGCCGGCGAGCGCCTTTCCGTCTATAGAAAACGCGTAGTAATTGATCCATTTCGAAGAATGAGCAAACGTTTGAAGACGCTCCCCTGTCTTTGCGTCCCATATCTTGACGGCTTTGTGGCTGAAGCTGATCAGCTTCTTCCCGTTCGGAAAATATACGGCAGCAAAGAGGTTCTTCCCGCTGTCGTTCAGCGTTTGAAGCAGGACGCCTGCAGCCGCGTCCCATATTTTGACGGTCTTATCGCGGCTGACGCTGACAATTCTTTTCCCGTCCGGCGAGTAAGAGACCCAAAAGACCCAGTCGCTATGCCCATTGAGCCTATGGATCAGCGCGCCCGTCTTCACATCCCAGACCTTGACGGTATCGTCGCGGCTGGCGCTGGCGACGCTCTTCCCGTCCGGCGAATATGCGATAAAATTGATCGCGGCAGAGTGTCCAATCGTATGGAGCAGTGCGCCTGTATTCAGATCCCAAACCTTGACTGTAAGATCCTCACCGCTAGCCGCAAGCGTCCCAGCGGTCTGGCTTTCGCCTGGCGAATACGCGAAGCTAAGCGGATAAAGACGCTTTCCATGGAGCGTATGGAGCAGCGCTCCCGTCTCGACATCCCAAATATAGATCGAATGCGTCCCGCCATCGTCAAAGACAGCGGCGATCTTTCGGTCGTCGGGGGAGAACCTAGGCGTGTGTATGGAACCAGCTTTCGCCAGTCTCAAGGTTTTGATCTCGCCGGTCGAGACGTCCCATAGACGCAATTCTGCGTAATCGCCGCCGAAGGCGATGGTTCGACCGTCGCTCGAAACCGACGCGCCGGAGACGGAGGCGAACCTTTTTGTTTGAAGAAGCCGTCCAGATTCGGCGTCCCAGAGGCGGATAGCGTTGTCAACGCCTGCGCTGAGGAGCGTTTTATGATCTGGTAAAAATAGGACAGTTTTGACCCCGCCGGCATGTCCAGGCAAGACCATCCTCGGCGAAACCGATTTGAACGCGTTGGGTCGAAGCCAAAAAAGCGCCGCCGCATAACCGACCAGCTTCCAACGTCCAACCTTGCCCATGTACGCCCTCCCGACGCGCCATGATAACAACGGCTGACATAGACATCAACGAAATTTTTGATGGGTGTTCTTTATAAACGACGATATACGAAAATCCTGTTCAAATCGGACGCAATGTCAGAAGTAAAAGTCCGACGGCAACCCGAAGGCGTCCGGGGAGTAGATTCTCATTCGCCCCGCCAAACAGGCTCCGGACTTTTCTTGTCCAGATAAAACTGCCGAGCAGTGCCGTCCCAGTTCGAAACAACCCCCTCCATCGCTTTGTAGATAGACATGGGTTGGGGCAGCCCGTCTTCTTTTTCTAGGTTTTCCATGTCGCCGTCGTAGCGGACAAACAGCGCCGCTTCCACCTCAGGCAACTGCCACAGCCTCAACAGGAAGGTCGGAAACTGCACTTTTGACCAGTCCAGCGGCTCCCACAATTCAAGGCAGTATATAGCGTCCGCGTTGATGTTAGACGGCTCGCTGACCGCTTCAAAGTACATGGCAGTTTCGCCGCCGCCCAGCTTTTCAACCGCTTCGGATGCCCATTGAACGTCATGTTTGCTAGGTTCAAAACGCAGTCCGTAGCCGAAGTGGAGAGCGGTCTCCATCATCTTGCGCGAGAACATGTCTCGATCCGTCCCGTCTCGGAGTTTCAAAACGCCCTCGAATACAATGCTCATTCATCTCTCCAATAAATGATCGTGAAGAACGCTCGCCTTTTTGTTGAGATAGAAAAGCGTTCGACTCGGCTCAACGTTTGCTCTCAATGCGACGACCGCGTCCATCGCGCGGTAGATGGAAACGGGCTTAGGGCGTTCTGCCATTTCCTGTATTGACAAAGCGTTTTCCTCCAGCAGTTCCGCTCCGTCCGTCGTTCGGATAAAAACGGCTTCCTGCGTTTCCGGCAGCTGCCATATTTCCAGAAGAAAGTTCGGAAAGCGTATCGTCTCCCAGTTGAGCGGGTCTTGGAGCTCTTTTTTGAAAATGTTGTGGGCTGAGTCGGCCGCCGGCGACGCCGTCACGATGAAACGTATTTCCAGCAGTACGCTGACATACCATTTCGTAAGCTGAATCCCGTAACCGTAACGAGCCGCCGTTCTCGCAAGCTCCAGACACAAACGGTTCCGAACATCCCAGTCGGACTCTTCCTTCAGCCTCAACCCGACCCCGAACGCAATCCTCACTCGAAAACCCTTCCTTCCACTTGTTTCGCTCATGACCGCCGCCGCTTCCGCCGCAGTCTGCGCCGCCTTCGACTCATTATAGCCTAAACGGCGCGCCTAGCGTCAACGCCGGAAACGCCGGCATGGAAACGCCCCCCTGCCTATGCTATCATCCCCAGACCAGATTCACCCTGCATACCGGCCGCCATGAAGCTGTTCGCTCTGTCCACATCGCTGCCGTATCCGTTGACGGACGGCGGGAAAATCCGCGTCTTTAACCTGCTGCGCCAACTCGCGCGGACGCATTCGGTGCGGCTTGCCGCTCTTGAAACGGAACCGACCGACCGCGACTCGATACAGCCGCTCAAGGAAGCCGGCATCGACGCGCGGCTGATCCCGCTCGGAGATCCAAACCCGCCCTCCTTGACGCCTGTTTCCGCGGCGCGCTCGCTTCTGCGCGGAATGCCGCTCGCCGTTTCCAAATACCAGCTGAAACCGATGCGGCGCGCCCTGGCGGAGGAACTTGCCGAACCTTTCGACCTGCTGCTGTTTGAGATGATGCATACGGCGCCGTATCTGCCGTCGGCGCGCCGCCTCTCAAACGCTCCCGCGCTGCTTTCAACGCAGAATGTGGACTCGGAGGTGTGGGACAGGGCGGCGGAAAGGCAGAAAAGCCGCCTGCGACGAGCCGCGTATCGATGGCAGGCGAACGTGTTTCGCCGAACCGAGCGGCGCCTCTGCCCGAAGTTTGACGCGCTCGCCGCCGTATCGAAGCGGGACGCCGACGCCCTGCGCCAACATGCCCCAAACGCGCTCGCCGCCGCTATCGACAACGGAGTCGACCTGGACGCCTACCGCCCCAGCTTCGACAAGGAGCGTCCCGCAACCTTTGTTTATACAGGAAGTTACGACTGGGAGCCGAACGCGGACGCTGCCGCCTATTTCTGCGCTGACATCTGGCCGCGCATCCGCGCCGCGCTGCCGAACGCGCAATTTCGAGCCGTCGGAAAACGCCCGACCGCGGCGATGCTCGCCCTCCATGGACAAAACGGCATCGTCGTCACAGGGCGGGTGGACGACATACAGGAACACATCGCGCAGGCGTCCGTCTTTGCGGTCCCGCTGCGCATGGGCGGCGGCACACGTTTAAAGATACTGGAAGCGATGGCGATGGAAAAAGCGGTCGTCTCAACGACGATCGGGGCGGAAGGGCTTGAGATGAAAAACGGGCGCGATCTGGAGCTCGCCGACGACCCAGGCGCCTTTGCGGACGCGGCGGTTCGTCTGGCGACCGACGCGAACGCCCGCCGCGCCTTAGGCTCCGCCGCCCGCAAGCGCGTCGAAGAGCGTTACGGGTGGGAAGCCATCGGCGCGAAGATGCGCGCGTTCTGCGAACGGGTCGCCGGGCAGGTTTAGTCGTCGTTGTCGCTGTCGTTGTCGCGTTCTGCTTCAGGGGCTGGGCGCCGTCCTTCGCGGGGGGCTGTTTGTTCGCCGTCGCCGCGCTGCCGCCCTTGGAAGTCGCCGAAACGCTGCCGCCGCTGTTGTCGTTGCCGCTCAATCGCTGCCCGCTGCTCTTCGAACCATGCGTTCAGAGATTCCTTCTGTTCGTCGTTCAATTGATCTCGGACAGATTCGCGCAGCGCAGAAATATTCTGGGTCGCCGACCGCACGGCCGCAGCGATGTCAGCCGCTTCACCCGCCTCCTCGACGGCGGCGAAGATCGCCTGCGTCTCTTTCCAGGACTTTGCGACGATGGGGCGCAGGGCGATCAGCTGCTCGTCGCTGGTGTCCATCTCAAGAGAGACGAACGCCCACATGCTCTGCTGCGCCCCTTCGGTCATCTCCTGGATGCCCCTGATTTGGAAGTTTGCGGGAATTTCGCGCTGCTGTCCTTGACGTTGGCCCTGTCCCTCTCCTTGGCCAGGGCGCTGCGCGAGAACGGTCGCGCCAAAAGCGGCAAGGCCGAAGCAAACGGCGAGAAGGGTAAGAAGATGTGATCGTTTCATGTTTCGGAACCTTTCATAGATGAAGAAGCGGAGCGCATATGTCGCTCCTACGTTATCATTTAGACGCGCAGGGCGGCGAAAGGTTGAGCGCGCGGAGACCATCCGCCTCTCCTTCCGCCGACATGTCCCAACCCAAGCGCCGCATCAGAAAATCGCTGACCTCATGCGTAAAGTTGGGACATTTGAACGAATGATCGCTCTATTTATGGGAAGAGACGCCGCCAACCAGGCCGTCATTCCCGCGAAAGCGGGAATCCAGAGTCCAGCAGACGACGTCCGCGTTCGCATGCCGACATGTCCTAACTAAAGCCCTAAGGTCACAAAATCGGGCTTGACATCCGCCTCAGCATTTGGAACAATCCTATGTTGCCGCCCTTGCATTTTTTGCAAAGGGCGCTATGATTGCTTCTGTCGTTGGGTTTACATGAAAGGCGCCTGTGCCGGCCGCTGATACATATTTTCCGATACTGCTGCTGTTTGTGATCGCTGTCGTTCTCGCGGGCGTGATCCTGCTCATCGCGCGCCTCATCACGCGGTTTGCCATTAAACCGCGCGAAGGCGAAGCGAAATACACCGTCTATGAGTCGGGCGTCAACCCGCTCGGAGACGCGCGCCTGCGCTTCTCGATCAAGTTTTACCTCGTCGCGATGATCTTCATCATCTTCGATATTGAGGTCGTCTTCTTCTATCCGTGGGCGGTCGTCTTCCGCGACATGGTGAAAGAAAGCCCGCTCATCTTATGGGAAATGCTCGTATTTGTCGCCATACTCGCTCTCGGTTATGCTTATGTCTGGCGAAAGGGAGGACTCGATTGGGACTGAAAAGATGAGCGCGAACGGCAAACCTCAAACCATCGAAAAGCTGGTAGACGCCTTCGGCGGCGCCGTCCTGCATACTGGCGAAGCGCTAGGCGAATGGAGCGCTGTCGTCGCGCTGGACTCGATCCATGCGGCGCTGCAGTTTCTGGCGTCGGACAGCGAGCTCGCCTATGAGCATCTGAGCGACCTGACAGCGGTCGACCTGTCCCAGCTGAACCGCGCCGAGCCGGGGTTGGACGGCGCGCGCTACGCGGTCGTGTACCATCTCTACTCTCCCCAAAACGAAACGCGCCTCCGCGTCAAAACGCCTGTAACGGACGAGAACCCGACAGCCCCGACCGTCTCCGACATCTGGGCGGCCGCCGGATGGGCGGAACGCGAGGTATACGACATGTTCGGCATCGCATTTGAGAATCACCCCGACCTGCGCCGCATTCTCATGCCGGACAATTTCACATCGCATCCGCTGCGCAAAGATTACCCGACAAAGGGCCTCGGCGAACGCGCTGCCTTCAACTTTGAAACCTCCGCCTCCAACCTCGTCGGCAAGAGCGACTCGACTGATCGCGGAGAGGACGCCATCGAATCGGAAACGATGGTGCTGAACATCGGACCGCAGCACCCGGCGACGCACGGCACGCTCCATCTAGAGGTGGAGCTGGACGGCGAGCGCATCGTCCGCGCAACGCCCCACCTCGGGTACCTCCACACCGGTTTTGAAAAGTTGGCGGAAGCGATGCACTGGAACCAGTGGATCGTCGTGACGGATCGGATGAACTATCTCTCCCCGCTGTCAAACAACTTCGGATATGTGCTGGCGGTGGAGAAGCTGATCGGGGTTGAGATTCCGAAGCGGGCGCAGTATATCCGCGTTGCGCTGGCGGAGCTTGCCCGCATCGCCGATTACATGGTCTGGCTTGGGACGCATGCGCTGGACATCGGGGCGTTCACGGCGTTTCTGTACGCTTTTCAGCAGCGCGAAAAGGCGTATGAGATTTTTGAAGCGTGCGCCGGCGCGCGCTTGACGATCAGCTACACGCGCGTCGGCGGACTTTTCTACGACGCGCCCGAATCGTTTGAGCCGATGATGCGCGCCTTTGTGAAGGAATTCACCGACGAGGCGCTGCCTGAAATTGAAAAGCTGCTCTCGCGCAACCGCATCTGGATCGACAGGACGCAGGGGGTCGGCGTCATCTCCGCCGAGGAGGCGGTCAGCTACGGCTTGACAGGTCCATGCCTGCGCGGCAGCGGCGTTCGGCGCGACCTGCGCAAGACGGAGCCGTACTCTTCTTATGAGGAGTTTGAGTTTGACGTCCCCGTCGGCGCCAGCGGAGACACCTACGACCGGTATCTCGTCCGCCTAGAGGAGCTGCGCCAGAGCTGCCGCATCATCACACAGGCGCTGGACAATATGCCGGACGGGCCGGTCAACGTCGAAGACCATAAGCTGCGTTTTGCGGACAAGTCGCATGTGTATAAAACGCCCGACCATACGCATCCGTACGACCCGACCCAGCCGTACGGCTCCATCGAGGGGCTGATCCATCACTTTAAGGTGAACATGGACGGGCATGGCGTCCCTGTCCCGGCGGGCGAAGCGTACTGCGCGACCGAGTCGCCGAACGGGGAGCTGGGCTTTTACATTGTGAGCGACGGCAGCGGAACGCCTTACCGCGTCCGCGTCCGTCCGCCCTCATTTTACAATTACCAGAGTTTGCCGCGCCTGCTGGAAGGGCATATGATGTCCGACGTTGTGACGGCGCTTGGCAGTTTGAATGTGATCGCCGGAGAGCTAGATCGGTAATTATGGCTTTTGAATTCACTCCTGAGCGGCTTGCGCAGTTTCATGAGCTGTTGACGCATTATCCGGAGGAGCATGCGCGCGCCGCCATGCTTCCGACGCTTCACCTCGCCCAAGAGCAGAACGGCTACCTCTCGCAGGATGTGCAAGCGTATGTGGCGGGTCTGCTCGGCGTCTCCGAGGCGCAGGTTCTGGATGTCGTCACCTTCTACCCGATGTTCTTTGACGCGCCGGTCGGCAAGCATATTGTGCGGGTCTGCAAAACGCTTTCGTGCGACCTGTGCGGATGTAGGGAGATCATTGAACATATAAAGGAGCGGCTGGAGGTCGACTTTGACGAAACGACCGAGGACGGCAGCGTCACCCTGTTGAGCTCGGAATGTCTCGCGGCATGCGACCAAGCGCCCGTGATGATGATCAACGACGACCTGCATGGACGCCTAACCCTTGAACGTGTGGACGAGCTGATGGATGCGCTGGAATAAACATGGGCAAACCTAAAGAACGACGCATACTTTACGAGAACATTGACGCTCCCGATATGCACACGCTGGATGTTTACCGCCGTCATGGCGGCTATGCGTCCCTTGAGAAGCTGTTCGACCTGAACGCCGAGCAGCTGCTTGACATAGTGCGCGATTCAGGTCTGCGCGGACGAGGCGGCGCAGGCGTCTCCGCCGGTTTCAAGTGGAACCTGATGGGTCAGGGAGAACCGAAATACCTGATCGCCAACGCGGACGAATCGGAGCCTGGGACGTTCAGCAACCGGTATATCCTGCAGCACAAGCCGCATATGCTCATTGAGGGAATGATCATCGCGGCATGGTCGCTCGGCGTCCACAAGGCATACGTTTATGTACGGGGCGAATTCACGCTCGGCAAGAAGCGTCTTGACGCGGCGATTCAGGAGGCGTATGAGGCGGGCATCCTGGGCGAGTCGGTCGCGGGGCATGATTTTGCGCTTGACATCTACACGCATGCGGGCGCAGGGGCGTATATCTGCGGCGAAGAGACGGGCCTCATCGAATCGCTGGAAGGCAAACGGGGGCAGCCGCGCGTCAAGCCGCCTTTCTTCCCCGCCGCCATCGGCGTCTTCATGCAGCCGACGATGGTGCATAATGTGGAGACGCTCTCCAATCTGCCGTACATCATTAATAACGGAACGGAGTGGTACCAGTCGCTCGGCGCCGTCTATAAGGACACCCCGCGCGGAGTCGACCCGATGAACACAGGGACGAAGCTGTACTGCGTCAGCGGGCATGTGGAGAAGCCAGGCGTGTACGAGGTGGAAATGGGTCTGACGGTGCGCGAGCTGGTTGAGCTGGCGGGCGGAGTCCGAGGCGGAAACGAGGTGAAGGCGGTCATCCCCGGCGGAAGTTCCGCCCCCGTCTTGACGCCGTATGAGCTGGACGTCCCTGTCGATTTCACCTGCCTGCAGATGGCGAAAACGATGCTCGGATCCGGCGGCATCATCGTCATGGACGAAACAACCTGCACGGTGCGCGCGCTGGAGAACCTGATGGATTTTTACGCGCATGAGTCATGCGGACAATGCACGCCCTGCCGCGTCGGGACGCCCTGGACGCGCGACATCGTGGCGCGCATTGAGGCGGGAAAAGGGCGCCCGGGCGATGTTGACCATCTCATCGAAGTGGCGAACAATGTCGCCAACATTGACACGTTTACATGGAACACGATCTGCGTCTTCGGCATTGCGGTGTCGTGGCCGGCGGTCAGTTTTGCGCGCAAGTTCCGCCCAGAGTTTGAGGCGCATATTGAGCAGGGCAAATGCGTCACGCTCCCGGTGAGCGAGGCGGTCGCGCCGCCGGAGGAAAATTACGCATGGCCGCAGGAATTGCCTGAAGTGGAGCGGAAACCGACATGGGACTATTAATCATATTGAACGCTAACCGAGGATGTCCGCGTGGCTAAGATCATCATGGACGGACAAGAGTATGAGGTGAGCGACGGCATCAGCGTCGTGCAGGCGGCGGCGGAGGTCGGCGTGACGATACCGCACTACTGCTACCATCCGTCGCTGGGCGCGCCCGCCAACTGCCGAATGTGCCTCATTGAACTGACGCCGCCCGGCGCTCCCGGACCGATACGGCAGCTGACAACCGCATGCACAACGCGCGTCGGCGACGGAATGGAAATCTCCAACTCCGCGCCGAGAGTCAAACAGGCGCGCGCGACGACGCTTCAGTTTCTCCTGGCGCACCACCCGCTCGACTGCCCAACATGCGACGAAGCGGGCGAATGCTTTCTCCAAGATTATGCGTACGAATTCGGGCATGACCGCAGCGTCTATCAGGAGATAAAGAACGTCCCGCCGCGCAAATCGCTCGGTCCGACGGTCGATCTGTTCACGACGCGCTGCATCGTCTGCACCCGCTGCGTTCGCTTCACCGAGGAGATCTCCGGCGGCGCCGAAATCGGCTTGATGCATCGCGGCGTCCATGACGAGATCGATGTCGCGCCCGACAAGCCGCTTGACAACAAGCTGTCGGGCAATGTGGTCGACATCTGCCCCGTCGGGGCGCTTGTCAGCAAAGATTTTCTTTACCGCTCCCGCCCCTGGTTTTTGACAAAGAAGCCAAGCGTCTGCAACCGCTGCTCCAAGGGCTGCAATATCCATGTGGAGTCGCGCGAAGGAGAGGTCGCCCGCCTGCGCCCCCGATACCACGCCGACGTGAACGACTTCTGGATGTGCGACGACGGGCGGTTCGGCTACGAATATGTGAACAGCCCCGACAGGCTGCGGCTTCCGGCGCTGCGCAAGGACGGCGAGCTGATTCCCGCCGGCTGGCGCGAGCTGCTCGAAACGGCGGCGGAGAAAATTCAGGCGCTCGGCGGAGAGCAGACCGCGGTGATCACCTCCGCGTGGATGACGAACGAGGAGCTGTATGCGGTCAAGCGCCTCGCCGAAGAGGGCGTCGGGACGGAGCGGATCGGGCTGTTTGAAGGTCCGGTTGAAGACGAAGACGAGGTTTTTCCCAAGTTTGTCATAGAGCGGGACAAGAATCCGAACCGCGCGGGAGCCGAACTCATCTTTGGAGACGGCTTGAAAACGGCGGCGGAGGCGCTGGACGGCGCGAAGGCGGCTGTGTTCTTTGGCGGAATTCCGGGCGCCCCGCTTGACGATGCGCTCATGGATCGGCTGACCGCGCTTGAGTATCTGCTCACGGTCGATATTCTGCCGTCCGCGTTGACAGAAGCCGCGGACGCCGCCGCGCCCGGCACAGCGTTCACCGAAAAAGAGGGCTGCTTCACAAACTCGGCGAAGCGGGTTCAACGGCTTTCCAAGGCGCTGCCGAACCTCGGAAACGCGCTGGCGGAGTGGCAATTCGCGGCGTATCTGGCGAACGCGCTGGGGGCGAATATCGAGTATGAATCGGCCGCCCAGATCACAGACGACCTTGCGTCGACGGTCGCCGCGTTTCATGGCGCTGTGGACGAGGCGATCGACTGGCGCGGCTTCTGCCTTGAAGAAAAAACGGACGGCGGCGAAGCGGAAGAGACCGCGCCTGAAAACTGGGCGTACGCCTCCCGCTTCTGGCGGTAAACGCGCGGGAAGGAACGAACGATAGAAGATTACGCGCTCATGGAACTGGCGGCGACAGCGGCGAAGGCGGTGTTCATCGTCGCGTTCATTCTCGCAATTGTGCCGATGCTTGTCCTCGGCGAACGCAAGGTGAGCGGATGGATTCAAGACAGGCACGGTCCCAACCGCGTCGGTCCGGGAGGCTTGCTTCAACCGCTCGCAGACGGCATCAAGTTTCTGGCGAAGGAGGTTCTGGCGCCAAAAAGCGTCGACCGCAAGCTGTACTTTGCCGCCCCGGCTCTGCTGCTCGTCCCCGCGCTCATGAGCGGCGCGATCATCCCCTGGTCAAAACCGATACCGGCAGACAGCTTCATCGGCAATCTGCTGTCGGCGGAAAACTGGTCGCCGGACGGCATACCGTTTCAGCTGGCGAGAATCGATGTCGGGGTTCTCTACTTTCTCGCCATCGTTTCGCTCGGCGTGTACGGCGTCATACTCGCCGGCTGGGCGTCCAACAATAAATACACGCTCCTTGGGGGGCTGCGCGCCTCCGCGCAGGTCATCAGCTACGAGCTGTCGCTCGGCCTTTCCATTCTGGCGGTCCTGCTGATGGCGGGAACGCTTCAGGTCGATAAGATCGTGGAGCAGCAAGCTGGCGCCGGCTGGTTTATTTTCTATCAGCCGGTCGCTTGGTTTCTCTTTTCGGTGACGGCGCTCGCCGAAACGAACCGCGCCCCGTTCGACCTCGCCGAGTGCGAACAGGAGCTGGTCGGCGGATACCATACCGAATACAGCGGGATGACCTTCGCCACCTTCTTTCTCGCCGAGTACGGCAACATGGCGATGAGCTCGGCGCTCAACGTGTCGCTTTTCTTGGGCGGCTGGACGCTCTTCGGGCTTGAAGAGATGATCCCGTGGTATTTGACATTCTTGATTTTTATCGGCAAGGTATTGCTGTTTCTGTTTGTGTTTTTATGGGTTCGTTGGACGTTTCCGCGCTTTCGATTTGATCAGTTGATGCGGCTTGGATGGAAAATGGCGTTGCCGTTGGCTCTCGGAAATGTGATCGTAACGGCGGGGGCGATAGCCCTCCATGAAATGTGGAGCGCGCCGCTGTGGCCGGTCATGGCGGCTGGACAGCTGGCGCTGATTGGCGCGGTTGTGTTGACCTCCGTCTTGAACGCGCGCGCCGACGCGCAGAGGTCGCAAGCCTGATGTCTGCTTGGATCATGGCTGCGTTCATGCTGACGGCCGCCGCCGGCGCCGTGATGGTGATTCTCTACCGAAACCCTGTCTATTCCGCCCTGAGCCTCGTCCTGACGATGTTTGCGCTCTCGGCGATCTATGTCATGATGGGCGCCTATTTTATCGCTGTTGCGCAGGCGCTCGTGTACGCAGGCGCCATCGTCGTCCTTTTCCTGTTTGTCATCATGCTGCTGAATCTGCGCAATCAGCAAGCGCTGAAAGAGTCCTTCGGACTTCGCGCCGCCGTCGGAGCGTTGCTCGGCGCGCTGTTTATCGGCGTCGCCGGCGGCACGATGTGGGCGGTTCTCTCCCCCGATCAATTTTCAAAATCGGCGGAGGTCTTCAAAGACGAAGGGCATACGGAAAGCCTTGCCCGCCTGCTGTTCAAAAACAACCTTGTCCCGTTTGAAGCGGTCTCGCTCATTCTGCTGGCGGCGCTGATCGGGGTCGTTGTGCTGATACGCTTCCACGGCCGCCCGTCGTCCGACAACTCGGAGGAATCGAATGACGCCTGAACTGACCTACCGGCTCTGCTTGACGCTCAGCGCCGTCCTGTTCGCCGTCGGCGTCGCCGGCGTTTTGATACGCCGAAACGCCATTGTGATCTTCATGTGCATTGAGCTCATGCTGAACGCCGCCAATCTTGCGTTTGTGACCTTCTCGCGCCATCTGGGGGTGTTGAACGGACAGGCAGTCGTCTTTTTTGTCATGGCGGTCGCCGCGGCGGAGGTCGCCGTCGGACTCGCCATCATTGTGACCGTCTTCCGGACGCGCGCCAGCGTCAATGTGGATGAGCTGAAACTGCTGCGGCGATAGAAAGAGCGCGATGAACCTAACGATCATACTTCTGTTTCTTCCGTTGCTTCTCGGCGCGCTGCTGAACGGAATCGCCGGCGCCAAGTTCAAGAAAAGCGTCTCGGCTCTCATCGGCGTCGGGGCTATCGCGGCGGCGTTCGCCGGAGCGCTCACGATTATTCCGGCGGTGAACGGCGGAAATGTGGACGACCAAGCCGTCTGGACATGGATCTCCGCCGGCGGACTGACCGTCCAAGCCGCCTTCAAGTTCGACTCCCTCTCCATGATCATGGCTCTCATCGTGACAGGCGTCAGCCTGCTGATCCACATCTACGCCGTCGGATATATGAACCATGAGGATGAACGCGGCTTCTCCCGTTTCTTCGCCTATCTGAACCTGTTTGTCTTCTCCATGCTCATTTTGGTCATGGGCAACAGCTTTCTGCTCATGTTTGTGGGCTGGGAGGGCGTCGGCCTCTGCTCCTATCTGCTCATCGGTTTCTGGTACGACCGAGAGCGCAAAGAGGGAGACTCCACCTGGCCGGCAGAAGCGGCAAAAAAAGCGTTCATTGTGAACCGCATCGGCGACTTCGGCTTTCTGATCGGGATGTTCATTTTAATTGCGACCTTCGGCTCGCTCAATTTTGACGCGGTCTTCGATGCCGCCAAGGGCGCGCCCGACGCTCCGCTCTTCTTGGGACAAACGCCGCTCTGGTGGGCGTGCGTCGCTCTGTTTTTGGGCGCGGTCGGCAAGTCGGCGCAGATTCCGCTCCATGTCTGGCTCCCCGACGCCATGCAAGGTCCGACGCCTGTCAGCGCGCTCATCCATGCCGCGACGATGGTCACCGCGGGCGTCTATATGGTCGCGCGTTCCCATGTCCTGTTTGATCTGTCCGGCGCGGGCGGGATCGTCGCTTGGGTCGGCATCGCAACGGCGCTCTTTGCCGCGACGATGGCGGTCGCCTCGTTCGACTTCAAAGGCGTTCTCGCGTATTCCACAATCAGCCAGCTTGGTTACATGATCGCCGCCGTCGGCATGGGAGCCTACGCCGCAGGGATGGCGCATCTGATGACGCACGCTTTTTTCAAGGCGCTGCTCTTTCTCGCAGCGGGAAGCGTCCTGCATGCGCTCCATGATGTCGGCGACATACGGCGGATGGGCGGCTTGCGCGGCAAAATGCCGATCACGTTTGCGACATTCCTTGCCGCCGCGCTCGCCATCTCCGGCTTCCCGCTATTGAGCGGTTTTTTCAGCAAGGACGCCATACTGGTCTATGCGTATGAACAGAGCATGGCGATCTTCGCAATCGGAGCCGTCACAGCAGGGCTGACCGCGTTTTATATGTTCAGGCTGTTCAGCGTCGTGTTCATGGGCGAGAGCAGAGATAAGGACCTGACCGAACATGCCCACGAGTCCCCCCTCGTCATGACGATACCGCTCATCGTTCTGGCGGCATTGTCCGTTGTCGGCGGATTTGCCTTTCTAGGTTTCGGCGAGTCGGGTCCGTTCTACAAAGCGTTGGAGAGCGTCTTCCACGGCGAACACCACGCCTCCTTTTTCAACCCGGCGATGCTCATCGGAACGGCTCTCGGACTGGTCGGCATCGCAGCCGGGTATTTCATGTATAAAGACAAATCGGCGGAAGACCTGCAACGCGCAAACGCGCTCGTCCAGCTCTGGCGGAACAAATACTGGGTGGACGAGCTGTACGACAGGGCGGTCGTCCGTCCGCTGAAATGGCTGTCCAGCTCCGCGCTCTGGCGCGTCATCGACAAGGGTCTCATTGACGGCGCCGTGAACGTTGCCGGCGCGCTGATGAACGCGGCAGGCTCCATCCTGCGCTTCACCCAGAACGGCATGATACAGACCTACGCGGCGGTCATTTTTGCGGGAGCCGTGCTTCTCGTGTTGATTCGGCTTCTCTAGACGAAATAGGAGGCTTCGGCTTTGATACTGGTTTCAACCATCTTTCTCCCGCTGCTGGGAGCGGCCGCGCTCGGAATCGCGTCGGTCGCAACCGCCAAGGCGCCCGACCAGCGGCTCCGAAACGAAGGACTCAAGATCGGGGCGTTGATCGTCTCGCTCGTAACCTTCGGCTTGTCGCTCTATTTCGTTTTCAACGGCGGCGAAACGGTCCAGCGCGACTGGCTGCCCAGCGTCGGCTCCAGCTTCCATCTGCGCATCGACGGCATTTCGCTCTGGCTGGTCGTTTTAACAACCTTTCTGACCCCGATCTGCATCTTAGCCTCCTGGCGCAACATCTCCATCCCCGACTCCGGACAGCGCGACGCTTACCCGTCCGACGAATACCCGCAGCATGAAAGAGGCGCGGGCGGTTTTCTCGCCCTGCTGCTGACGCTTGAAACGGCGATGCTCGGAACATTCGCCGCGTTCGATCTGGTCCTGTTCTTCATTTTCTGGGAGATGACGCTCATCCCGATGTATTTCATCATCGGCATATGGGGCAGCCCAGGTTGGCGTCAAACGTTCCTGTTCGGGCAGGTCTCCGAGCGGGTCTATGCGACGCTCAAATTCGTTCTCTATACGATGGCGGGCAGCGCGCTCATGTTCGCCGGCATCTTATACATACGCATGCAGACGGGAACCTTCGACCTGACCGCCATTATGGAGTACGCCGCCAACACGGGCTTCGGCGCAAAGGCGCAGGTATGGCTCTTCTGGGCGTTTTTCGCCGCCTTTGCAATCAAGGTTCCGCTCTTTCCCGTTCACACCTGGCTCCCCGACGCGCACACCCAGGCGCCCACCGCCGGCTCCATGCTGCTGGCGGGCGTCCTGCTGAAGATGGGGGCGTACGGCATCCTGCGCTTCTGCCTTCCGCTCTTTCCTGAAGCCGCAGCCGCGAACGCGGATATCGTCTCGCTCATCGCCGTCATCGGCATTCTCTACGGCGCGCTCGTCGCGATGGTTCAGCCCGACATGAAACGTCTCGTCGCCTACTCCAGCGTCAGCCACCTCGGCTTTGTCGTTTTAGGACTCTTCGCCGGGAGCGAAATGGGAACGAAAGGCGCCGTCCTGCAGATGGTGAACCATGGAATCGCCACCGGCGCGCTCTTCATGCTGGTCGGAATGCTCTACGACAGACGCCATACGCGGCAGATCAAGGAGTTTGGCGGCATCGCCAAGAAAATGCCCGCTTACGCCGCCGTCTTTCTGATCATCACTTTCGCCTCCATCGGACTCCCCGGCACGAACGGATTCGTCGGCGAATTCCTGATCTTGGCAGGCTCCTTCATGACAGAGGGGCGCGAGGCGTACGCGATCGCTGCGGCGCTGGGCGTCATTCTGGCAGCCGTCTATATGCTCTGGATGGTTCAGCGCGTCTTCTTCGGACCGATCAAGGTGAAAGCGAACGAGTCTCTGAAAGACCTGAACGCGCGGGAGATGATCGCCGCGCTGCCGTTGATTGTTGCCGTCTTCTGGATCGGCCTCAGCCCGACGCCGTTTCTTGACAAAATGGACGCCGACGGCTCCATCAGCGCCTTAACAAAACCCGGAATCGCAAAGATGGCGATGGTCGAACCGCCGCCGCCAATGGAGCAGCCCGCTCCGCCAATCTCTACGCCTTCCGAAATGGACGAGGATCATTGATGGTACGCCGCGCAGTTCGAGGCTCCGTTGCCGCTCTCGCGTTGATGTTTTTTACGACAGCGGCAGGCGCCGCCGAAGCCGCCGGCCCGGGCATCGGGGCTGAGCTGTCGCTTTGGTGGATCATCCCGTTTGTCGGCATGCTGCTCTCCATCGCCATCTGCCCCGTTGTCGACCATCACTGGTTTGAAAAGCAGTACCCGAAGGTGACCCTATTCTGGACGCTGGCGTTTGCCGTCCCGTTCGTCGCCTTATACTCCATGGGCGGCAAATTTTACACGGCGATGCACGAGATTCTCCATATCTACCTGGTCGACTATTTCCCGTTCATCATCCTGCTTGGCGGGTTGTTTGTCGCGTCCGGCGGAATTGTGCTGCGCGGGACGCTCGTCGGGACGCCGATCGTGAATGTCGGTTTCATCGCCGTCGGCTCGGTTCTCGCGTCGCTCATCGGCACGACAGGCGCCTCCATGCTGCTCATCAGGCCGCTCCTGCGCGCGAACTCGCACCGCAAGCGGCGCATTCATATCGTCGTCATCTTCATCTTTCTCGTCAGCAACATCGGCGGCTCCTTGACGCCGCTGGGCGATCCGCCGCTGTTTCTCGGCTTTTTGCATGGCGTGCCGTTCCAGTGGACGCTCAGCCTGCTGCCGCAGATGCTGTTTGTGATTCTGATTGTTTTGGCGGTCTTTTATTTCTTGGATAAGAAGATGGACGCCAAAGAAGAGACGCATTCGCCAACCGAAACGACGCCGCTGTCCATCGCCGGCGGACATAACTTTCTCTACCTGCTCGGCATCATGGGAGCCGTCTTGATGAGCGGCGTCTGGCGCCCTGAAGAGGTCATGATCCTTGGGGTGAAGGTCAGCCCTTCCAGCCTCTTGCGCGACGGCATCATACTCGGCATCTCCGCGCTCGCGTTTCTCACGACGAAGAGAGAACTGCGCGAGGAGAACCGCTACACATGGGAGCCGATCCGCGAGGTGGGGATACTCTTCGCCGGCATCTTCATGACGATCATCCCCGCCATCGCTATTTTGAAGGCGGGCGAGGAGGGCGCGCTCGCTCCGATCATCCGCGCCGCCAGTTCGGAGACGGCGTATCTATGGCTCACAGGCATACTCTCCAGCTTCTTAGACAACGCGCCGACCTATCTGACCTTCTTCAACACAGCGCTCGGCAAGTTGAGCTTGACAGAGCCGGCGGTCGGCGAGTTCCTGCGCAATTCGCCGCTCCCATGGTTCACCGCGGCCGCCGCCGACCCGCAGCTCGTTCAGCAGATCATGCAGAACCATCCCGATCTCAATATGACGGCGGAGCAGCTCGGAACGAACCTGCAGCAGTTTGAAGCGTTCCTGAAAGCGATCTCGATGGGCGCCGTCTTCATGGGGGCGAACACCTACATCGGCAACGCGCCCAACTTCATGGTGCGCTCCATCGCCATTCAGGACGGGGTGAAAATGCCCTCCTTCTTCGGATATATGGGCTGGTCGGCGGCGATCCTGATACCGATCTTCATTGTCGCGACGCTGCTGTTCATCGTTGTCATTTAGCGGGAATGCGCAAGGCGATTCGTTCCCCCTTTGTCAAGGGGGGTTAGGGGAGTTTAAAGGGCGGGGCAGCGGAAAAAGCGCGCCGATTTGCGCAAAAGAGGCGGTGTGCGTTACAATGCTTAACGCAGGCAGAAACGCCCAAGACCAACGCAGAGGGACAGCGGCATGAACAACGGCTCCCGCCCGAAATTTTTGTTTAAAAACCTCGGACCCATCAAAGAAGCCGAGCTGGAGCTGGGCGACCTGACGATCATCGCCGGGCGCAACAACACCGGCAAAACGTATGTCGCCTACGCGCTTTACGGCTTTCTGAAAAGATGGCCTTTTCCCATCATAGCAGACGCTAGGAGCTTAACGGTACCTCCGTTCAGTCAACTGGTCTTGGAAGCTGGCAAAGCGGGAATGCTTAAGCTGCCGACCGATCAAAAAGCGTTGGAACTGCGTCGAACAGAGATCCTTAAATGGATCACACAACACTATTCTGAGTATACGCTGCCCGAGGTGTTCAACGCAGACGCCGAAGCGTTTAAGAACGCATCTTTCGACGTTCTGCTGCGCGATCCTCCAGACATAGATCCTGAGCGGTTCAGGGATTCGTGGCTGTCTTTGAATCAAGAAGGCGACGAATGGATATTGTCTCCCAAGGTAGCGCATCCTCAGGGAAGCTCTTATTTTATTGATCTTGCGCACTCCTATCTTCATATTATGTTTCCAGAGCTGCTTTTTGCCGTCCCGAAACCGTTTATTCTGACAAGCGAGCGGTTCAGCATTTCGATTTTTCACCGCGAGCTCGATTTCGCAAGGAGCGAGCTAGTGGAGAAGCTGCTGCAAATGAGATCCGACGACAACGAAAAAGAAAGCGGAGCGCGTTCTGACCTGATCAAGAAAGCGGCCAGCCGATACGCTCGCCCGATCCGGGACAACCTCAATTTCACGCGCGACATTCCCGACTGGGCAGACCGGAAAAGCGGGCTGTATGAGCAGAAGCGGCATGACGACATCAAGCGCATGATGCAGGGCTACTACCGCGTCGAAAACGGCGGCGTCCGATTCGTCTCTACAGCGCGTGGAGACAGGCGGTTCAATATTCCTTTGTATCGGGCGTCCTCGTCGGCGCGGGGGCTTTCGGATATGTATTTTTACATGCGCCATGTCGCCGAACCAGGGCAGCTTCTCATGGTGGATGAGCCGGAGGCGCATCTGGACACGGCGAACCAGATTGAAATGGCGCGTTTGCTGGCGCGGCTGGCGCGGGCGGGGATGAAGGTTTTCATCACGACGCACAGCGATTACATCGTCAAGGAGATCAACAACCTGATCATGCTGGGCAGAGATTTCCGAGACAAAGAGCGGGTCGCCAAAAAATACGGATACGACGAAGGCGAATGTTTGGACGCCAACCAGGTCCGCGGCTATATCGCTGAAAAGAACGGCTTGAAGCTATGCGATATGAACGACTACGGAATCGATTACCCGAACTTTGACGAGACGATCAACAATGTCAACCGACGGGCAAGAGCCTTCGCTGAACATGTCTGGGCTGAACGGAAAAAGTAGTTGGCGAGCTTTGCGGAAAGCCTGCGCGAGATATTGATACGCGGCGCTGTCGAGTCGCCAAAGAACGGCCGCATTGAGCTTAAAGATCGACATCAGCGGGCGCTGTTGTTTGACGCGCCTTCCGATCTGGTCGCAGTGGACATAAGAGAGATTGGCAAGATTGCGCAATTGGCGGGTTTCAGGGATGGCGGCTGGAAGAAGTCATGCGACTACCTGCTGGCGTTTCAGGTGGACGGAAACGACTGCGCGCTGTTGGTTGAATTGAAAAAAACGCTGCGCAGGGACGATCTATATGATCACATGGAGCAGCTGCGGTGGTCGCGCCCGCTCATCGAATATCTGCGCGCTGTTTGTAAAGTTCTGGCTGAGGTCAGCCTTGGCGGCGCGCAAGTTTCGTTATGCTACATCCTCATCAGCGAGCAGCCCTACAAAGAGGACGAATCCTGGTATAGGGAGGAAATCCGCGAGGACCCCCACAGGATGATGCGGATGGCGCACAAAAACATCAGCATTAACATTGCTGTGAACGAGGAAATCTCTTGGGAGCGCATATTGAGCATCCTAGCCGCTGCTCAATCGGCGGGCGCGGCGGATTCCTAGACTCACCCCTTTGTAAGGCGGGCTGGGGGATTTGCGCCTTGGGCGGCGGCTGATTGTCTGAACTAGGATTTGCAGGATTGAAAAGATTTTAAGATTGACCGTGTGACGGCGCGGGCATGAGGTACAGACGCGGACGGTTTCTGCCGGGATTCTGGATTCCCGCTTGCGCGGGAATGACCCCTGTTTTCACAGGGGCTGGCTATGGGGGCGGATTGGATGGACGAACGATGAAATTTGAAGAAAACACGCTCTACTTCGGCGATTGTTTGCAGATCATGCGCGGTTGGTCTTCGGAATGCGCCGACCTTGTCTATCTGGATCCGCCGTTCAACTCGGACGCGAATTACAACAACATCTTCAAGGGCAGCGGGTTGTTCGGCAAGTCGCTCAATCCGCAGGTGAAGGCGTACGAGGACATCTGGACATGGAGCGATGAGGCGTTTGATCGTTTGGAGCGCGTCAAAAACGCCGCCGCCAACCCCGCCTCAAAGGTGATACAGGGCTTTGAGCTGTTCATGCCGAGATCCAAAATGCTCTCCTACACCTCCTATATGGCGGAGCGGCTGTTTGAATGCTGGAGGGTTTTGAAACCGACGGGGTCGCTGTATCTGCATTGCGACCCGACGGCGAACTCGTATCTGCGGGTCATCATGGACGCGATTTTCGGCGAAAAGAATTTTCGAAACGAAATCGTGTGGAAGCGCACCTCAAGCCATAACAGCGCAAAGCGGTGGGGACCGATCCATGACACGCTGCTTTACTACAGCAAAACCGAGCAATGCGCATGGAACCGCGTCCTGCAGTCCTTCACCCAAGACCACATCGACAAATTCTATCCTTTCGAAGATGAGAAAGGCGTTTTCACAACTAGCGACTTAACAGGCTCTGGCAAACGCAGCGGCGATTCAGGAAAAGCATGGCGCAACTACAACCCCGCTCAAAGCGGAAGAGGGAGGCACTGGGCGCTGCCGCCAGACCGTTCTTTCCCCGATTGGTTCGTATTTCCTGACGGGTACGCGCAACTCAAACCGAGGGAAAAGCTTGATGTCCTAGACCAACAGGGACTCATACACTGGCCGAAGAAAGAAGGCGGACAGCCGCGGTTCAAACGCTATCTCACAGAAAAAAGCGGCCAACCCTTGCAGAGCCTCATCCTTGACATTCCGCCGACGCCGAAAAATGAGCAGCTGGGCTATCCGACCCAGAAACCGCTCGCCCTCCTAGACCGCATCATCCGCGCCTCGTCCAACGAGGGCGACATTGTTCTGGACCCGTTCTGCGGCTGCGGGACTTCTACGGAGTCGGCGCTCAACAACAAACGCCTCGCCGTCGGCATCGATATTTACGCGCCGGCGCTGAACCTCATCAACGATCTGCGCATCGTTCCGCAGGGGCGTCCTGCGCTGCCGGTGAAGGGCGCGCCGACCAACTTGACGGAGGCGCGTTTCTTGCACACGCAAGACCCTTATATGTTTCAGGACTGGGCGGTGTCGCTCATTCCTGGGCTGGCTGTGAACCCGAAGAAATCGGGAGACGGCGGCGTGGACGGGGCGGGGGTCATGGCGTCTAAGCCTGTCAACTGCGATTTGCGCGGGGTCATTGCGGAGGTCACCGGCTCTCCCGGCTCGCAGGTCGGCAAATACCGCGCTCTCAAAGGCGTTCTGGACGACAACGAGGCGGCGATGGGCATACTCATCACGTTGGAGACGCAGACGAAATGGCGCGAGTGGGAGCAAGGCTCCAAGCGTCCGTCTGTTGAGGTGAGCGGCAGGGCGTATCCGTCCATGCAGCCCTTCTCCATCCAGGAGTACTTTGAAAAGCAGGGCGACTGGAAGCGCGTCATTGAGCTCCCTCTGATGCTGGACCCGTTCACCGGCAAGCCGGCGCGGCAAAACCTGTTTTCGGATATTGCCTCTTAGCCTTCAGACGACGGGCGGCGCGGCGGCTTTTCCGCTGGTTATTGCAGTTGTCATCATGGCGTTCCAACTTAGGCATGAGGTCAGAAAGAAAAGGTTGTTGAATCTAAAAAGATTGTGTATTATAGGAGGACGCTCAAGCCGATGTGTCCATAAACCGAAGGGATGGCGTTCATTGAAACACTTAACCAGCATGAAACGTACCTACAAGCTCCTGGCGCCGCTGTGCGGAATGATGCTCGCCGCCGCGGCTCTCAACGCGCAGACATGGGACCCCGCCAAATTCATGGGGGCAGAAAATCTCAAGCGCGGAATGACTGGACATATCCTCACCGTCGTTGAAGACACCATAGTTGAGCAACTGCCCTTCGAAATACTCAGCGTCGAAAGAAACAGTTTCCCTAAAGGCGACCTGATCTGGGCGGTCGGCAAGGGCGACAAGTTTCAGCATATGGGAACGGTCGGCGGGATGAGCGGCAGCCCCGCCGTCATTGATGGGAAAATTATCGGCGCGCTCGCCTACGGTTACTCCAACTCAAAAGACCCGCTCATCGGCATCACTCCCATCAAGCAGATGCTGACCGTCTGGGACCGCAACATGGTCCCGACGCCGCCAGGTCGAAAATCGGCTCCCCCCGGCGCCGGGGCGATACTGCCCGACATGCGCATGTGGACGGATGCGCTCGAAAACGGAGCCGACGGCGTCTACGACCAGATGGAACTGCAGTACGAGATGCCGGAAGAGGTCTTAAAAGGCGCCCCGCAGTACGACTACCTGCGCGGACAAACGATGCGCCGACTCGACGTGCCGGTCGCCGTCACGGGCTTCAGCCAAGCGATGGGGCCGTTCATCGAAGAGATGTTCGCCAAACGCGGCATGACGGTCTTACAAGGCGCAGGAAGCGGCAACCCCAACAACGTTGACCCGAACCCGCCTGTCGTCGCCGGCTCCGCTGTCGGCACGGAGTATATGCGCGGCGACTACGGCATGTTCGGATTCGGCACGCTCACCTACCGCGAGGGCGACAAGATACTCGCCTACGGGCATCCGGCGAACGGCGAGGGGGACGTCTACCTTCCGCTGTCATCCGGCACGGTGCATTTTGTGGTGTCGAGCCGCGTCCGCTCTTCAAAGGTCGCGTCGGGCTTACAGGTGATTGGAACGATGACGCAGGACCGCGAACCTGCCATTGCCGGCGTCGTCGGCGACGCCCCCGCTTACATTCCCATGACGGTCGTCGTCAAAAAAGAGGGGACCGAGGACCGCGTCTTCAACTATGAACTGATCGACGAGCCGTTTTATACAGGCTTGGTCGCGCGGACGGCGGCGGGCGTGTCGCTGGACACGGCGGAGAAGTATTTTGGCAAGTACGCCCTCTCGGCTGACGTGACCATCGAGTTTGACGAGGCGTCCGGTTTGGAACCGCTGCGCAAGCGGGACAATTTCTCCGGCGCCGCCGGCCCTGGCTTCGCCGCGGCGTCTATGATGTCGCCCATCTCGCCCATTTTAAACAACTGGTACGACGAGGTCGCCGTCAAGCGCATTCATCTGGAGTTGGAATATCGGGATCAGCGCGAAAACGCTGCCATTCAGAAGGTGCGCATCGGAAAACGGCGCGTTCGACCGGGCGAGCATGTGGAGATTGCGGTCACCTACCGCCCGTATTTGGAAGCGCCTGTCGTGAAGCGGTATAAGATACAGATACCGGAGAACGCGGCGGAAGGGTTCGCGTTCCTCTTTATCGGCGACCCCAGCTCGCATGAATTTTGGGAACGACAGCGCGCCTCTCAGCGGTATCAGGCGAATAGCGTTCAGCAGCTGGTCAAGAACCTTGAGCGCGGCGGAGGCGACCGCGGCGTCGTCATCAGCGTTGTGTCCGCGCGAATGGGTCTCGCGGTGAGCGGCGAAGAGCTGCCGAATATCCCTGTGACGATGCTGAACGTCATGGACACGCCGCAGCACCGGGGCGGCACCGGACTTACCAGCGGCTCCATCATCCTTGAGGAACGGCGCGAAACGCCGTTTTTGCCGAACGGCAGCGCGCTCATGACCTTCTTCATTGACCCGCTGGCGCCGTAACCAAATGAAGCGGCTGGGCGTACGGCGGCGTCGAAAGGAGAAGCGTATGTGGAAAAACGGAAGGCGCGCATACAGGCTGCGTCCGTTTTGGGCGGCTCTTTGCGTATGCGTCTTTGCGTCTGCCGGCGCGCTTCTTGCGCAGCAGGGAAGCGACGGAGAGCTGTTTTTAGACCATACAAAGCTGCGGCGCGGAATGAAAGGGTATGTCCTGACCGTCGTTGAGGACGCAAAGATCGAAAAGCTGTCGTTTGAAATCTTGAGCGTCCGCAAAAACCGCTTCCCAAAAGGCGATCTGATCTGGGCGGTCGGAACGAGCGACAAGTTCCGCCACACCGGAAGCGTCCGCGGCATGAGCGGAAGCCCCGCCTATGTGGACGGAAAACTGATTGGGGCGTACGGTTACGGCTACTCGAACGCCAAAGACCCGCTCATCGGCATTCGCCCCATCAAGCAGATGTTGACGGTATGGGAGCGCAACATGGTTCCGACGCCGCCGAGCCGCAAGACAGGCGGCGCCTCTGGAGCCTTCGCCATTCTGCCGGACTACGAGGAGTTTGTGGAGGCGGCTGAAGAGCTGGACAGCCTGCGCGAGCGGCTGCATGAGATTCCTGAAGAGATTTTGAGAACGGCGCCGCAGTACGAATATCTGCGCGGAGAAAGCATGCGGCAGCTTGATATGCCGGTCTCCGTGAGCGGCTTCAACGCGGCGATGGCTCCGTTCATTGAGGAGCTGTTTGCAAAACGCGGCATGGTCGTTCTTCAAGGCGCGGGAAGCGGAACAGCGCCCTCGGACGCGAACCCGCCCGTCGTCGCCGGCTCCGTCATCGGCACGGAGTATATGCGCGGCGACTACGCCATGTTCGGATACGGCACGCTCACCTACCGCGAGGGCGACAAGATACTCGCCTATGGACATCCGCGCGACGGCGAAGGCGACACATATGTTCCGCTCTCCTCCGGCACGGTTCATTACATCATCGCAAGCCGCGTCAAATCGTCCAAAGCTGCCTCCGGCGCGCAGGTTGTCGGGACCATGACGCAGGACAGAGAACCTGCCATCGCCGGCGTCATCGGCCATATGCCGCCGTATATTCCCATGTCGGTGACCGTACATAAGCAGAGCGGCGAAACGGAGACCTTCAACTACGAACTGATGACCGATCCGCTCATGACAGGTTCTCTGGCGCGGACGGCGGCGGGCATTTCGCTGGACACTTCGGAGAAGTATTTTGGCAAGTACGCCCTCTCAGCTGAACTGACGGTGGAATTTGACGAGTCGACCAGCTTAAAGCCGCTGCGCAAGCGGAACGTATTTTCAGGAACTGCCGGCCCGGGCTGGGCTGCCGCGTCCATGATGTCGCCCGTCACGCCCATTTTAAACAACTGGTACGACGAGGTTTCCATCAAGCGCATTCATCTGGAGGCGGAGTACCGGGACAAACGGGAGAACGCGCTCATTCAGATGGCGCGCATCGGAAAACGGCGCGTCCGCCCAGGCGAGCATGTGGAGCTGGCGATAACCTTCCGCCCCTATCTTGAAAGCCCTGTTGTGAAGCGGTATCAGATAAAGATTCCAGAGAACGCGCCGACAGGCTACGCGCAGCTATTCGTCGGCGCGCCCGATTCGCATGAAAGATGGGAGCGGTCGCGCGCGTATGAGCGGTACCAGGAGACAAACTTGGAGCAGCTGATTGAGAATCTAGCGCGCGGCGGCAGTCAACGCGGGATCGTTGTCAGCCTCGTCTCGGCGCGGCGCGGCGTCGCGGTGAACGGCGGGGAACTGCCGAACGTCCCCCTGACCATGCTGAACGTCATGGACGCGCCGCAGCACAGAGGCGGGGCGGGCTTGACCGACGGATCCATCATCTTAGAAGAGCGGCGGGAAACGCCGTTTTTGGCAAGTGGAAGCGCTTCTATGACCATCCTCATCGATACGAAAGCGCCTTGATGAACGCGGCGAAGCGCAGATGGACGCAAGACGAGGCGGAGGCTCTGCTCCGCAAGCCGCTCTTTGAGCTGCTGGACGAGGCGCGCGCCGTCCATCGGCGGCATTTCAAGGCGGACGCGATGGAAAAGTGCGCCCTGCTGAGCATTAAAACGGGCGGCTGCCCCGAAGACTGCGCCTACTGCGCCCAGAGCGCCCGTTATCCAACCGGCCTTCCCGCCCAAAAACTGATGCAGGTTGACGAGGTGAAGCGCAAGGCAGAAGACGCGCAGCGCCAAGGCGCAACCCGATTTTGCATGGGAGCCGCCTGGCGCAGCCCCAACGACCGAGACATTCCCGCGCTGTGCGGCATGATCCGCGCTGTCAAATCGCTCGGCATGGAAACATGCATGACGATCGGAATGTTGACGCGCGCGCAGGCGGAACGTCTCAAAAAGGCGGGGCTGGACTATGTGAATCACAACATCGACACCTCCGAAGAGCATTATGCGAATGTGATTACGACACGCGTCTTTCAAGACCGCCTGGAGACGCTGCGCATTGTGCGAGAGGCGAAAATGAAGGTGTGCTGCGGCGTCATTTTAGGTTTGGGCGAAACGCTGGAAGACCGCGCGTCCATGCTTTGTACGCTGGCGAATCTGCCTGAGCATCCGAAGAGTCTGCCGGTGAACCGCCTGATGCCGATGCCGGGAACGCCGCTTGAGAAGGCGACGCCTGTCGAGGACATAGAGGTTGTGCGTTTTATCGCATGCTGCCGCGCCATGATGCCGCGGACGCGGGTGCGCTTGTCGGCGGGGCGCAACGCCATGAACGCCGCCGCCCAGTCGCTCTGTTTTTACGCCGGGGCAAATTCGATCTTTTTGGGAAATCGTCTGTTGACGGCAGAAAATCCTTCCGCCGCGCAAGACGCCGAACTGTTTGAACGTTTAGGTCTGGACGCCGGTTCCGAAGCGTCCCTGACCGCTACCATAACTCCAACGAGGCAACCGTGTCAATGAAAAAACGCTGCTTACAACTGCTCATCTGCGCCGCCGCGACCGCCATGGCGCTGCCTTCCCTCGCCGTCAACACGCGCTACTTCACCGTGCAAGGACGGTCTGGGTTCGAAAGCGGAGACCTCAAAAAGGTCGCCGTCACCAGCATGGGACAAATCCAGCTTGCCCCCGAAATCAAGGACATCGCCGAAACCGAAGACCCGTTCCTCTGGTGCTTAGCCCAAAATGAAGACGGAACGATCTACGCGGGAGCCGGCAACAGCGGGCGCATTTATAAGATCGCCCCGGACAGCGATGAGGCGCAGATACTGGTCGACACGCCCGAAATCGCCATCACATGCCTGCTCATCGGAAGCGACGGAATGCTCTACGCCGGCGGCGCCCCAGACGGCATCGTGTATCAGATCGACCCGTCTATGGATAAGCCGACGCCCAAGACGATCTTCCAAGAGGGCGAAAAATATGTGTGGGCGCTGATTCAGCCGGAAGACGGCGGACCCATCTACGCCGCGACAGGCGACAAGGGCAAGCTCTACTCGATCGCGCCGGACGAAGAAAACCCAGGCTCCTACAAGGCGGCTGTCGCGTTTGACGCGGACGACCCGCATCTTCTGAGCCTCGCCTACCATGACGGGATGATCTACGCCGGCAGCGACAACGAAGGAAGGCTCTACCGCATTGATCCGAGCGCCCCAAAGAAAGCGTTTGCGGTATACGACACGCAGCAAAAAGAGGTGAAGCATATCCTGACCGACATTGAGGGCGGCCTCGTCATCAACGCCTCAACAGGACCGGTGCCGCGCCCGCAGATACCCGGCGCCCCGCCCCCCTCGCGCGATCAGATGGAAGCGAAAGGCATACTCTACCAGATACTGCCGAACGGCGTCGTGAAAACCTTATGGACCAGCCCGGCGGGCGTGATCCACGCCGTTGTGCCGAACGGCGAGGGCGGGCTGATTGTCGGAACGGGCGACGAAGGCAAGCTTTACGTTGTGCATGCGGACCAGACCTGGATGTCGCTCGGCAATGTGTCCGAATCGCAGACGCTCGACATACTCGCGGGCGACGGGCGTTACATCATTGCGACCGGCAACTCTGGAAAGATTCAGTCGCTCGGAATGAAGGTGGCGAAGGAAGGAACGTGGGAGTCGGAGCCGCAGGACGCCGGTTTGGTGTCGCGCTGGGGTTCGCTTCTGGTGGAAGGCGAAACGCCTGAAAGAGCGGGCGTGGCGACCGAGACGCGCAGCGGCAACACACGCAAACCGGACAGCACCTGGAGCCAATGGGAAGCAACGACCGATAAGATACTCAGCCCGGACGCGCGCTATCTGCAGATACGGCTGAAGTTGTCGTCGGAGAACATGGAAGCGACGCCGACGGCGCGGCTGTTGCGGGCGGCGTATCTGCAGGGCAACGCGGCGCCGATGATCGCCTCGATACGGGTAAGCGCAGACGAGGAAGGCGATTCAACCCGCCTGCGCGCCCAGTGGAGCGCAGCCGACCCGAACGGCGACCGCCTCGAGTTCGCCTTGTACGTTCGGCCTGAAGGCGAAGAGTTGTGGACGCTCATTGAGGACGAGCTGATGGCGCCGGCGCATATGTTCGACTCGCGGCCGATGCCGGACGGCGACTACCGCCTGAAAGTGACGGCGACCGACAAACGCTCCAACCCGCGCGGATCGGAAGAGTCGGCTGAATATGTCGCGCGCAGCACGTTTCGCATTGACAACACGCAGCCAACAATCTCCAATCTGAAGGCGGAGCGCGGCGAAGAAGGCGTGATGGTCTCGTTTGTCGCAGAAGACGGAACGAGCTACATCGTCTCGGCGGTCTATTCGTTCAACGGCGAGGACTGGTACACGCTCCACCCGGACGATTCGATCTTCGATAGTCAGCGGGAGGAGTTCCTGTTCTACGCGCCGGAGGACGCCCCGGAACGCGGCTCGGTGGCTGTCCGCGTTCGAGACGCAGCCGGACATTCGCAATCTGCCCGCCTCCGCTACTGAAGCGGCGGTTGTCAACTCTGTTGGATAAACAAGCGGCGGCTCCTACACAGGAGCCGCCGCTTTTTTTGACGCGCCTCCTTCGCCCGATTTCCGCGCCCCTTCCTTCGTCATTTTCGCGCAAACGAGAATCCAGAGTTCAACAGACGGCATCCTCCCTTGCGGTACGACGTCAATCAAAATTGTTCCAGCTCAAACGCCGACCTCAACGCCGCCTATTGACACCTCCGCCATAAAGCATTATCATGTGTCCAACGGCACACTGCCCATAAAAAATGCATTTACAGGATTCATTCACCGAAAAAAGGTTCTCCCGCATGAAACAGTATTCGCCCGAGTCGATCCGCAACATCGCTGTCGTTTCACATGCAGGCGTCGGAAAAACAACGCTGCTGGAAGCGGCGCTGTTCCACGCCCAAGCAATCTCCAAAATGGGCTCCATCTCCAACGGATCGACCGCTTCCGACTACGACCCGCTTGAAATCGAACGCGGCTCCAGCCTTAGCTTGACGCCTTGCATTCTCGAATGGAAAGACTGCAAGATCAACTGGATCGACACGCCCGGAGCCGAAGACCTGTACGGCGACGTCGAATGCGCTCTCAGCGCCGCCGAAGCTGCCATCCTGCTCATCGACGGCGAAAGCGGCGTCGAAAGCGGGACCGAAAAGCTGTGGGAAATTTTAAACCGGCACAAAATACCGCGCGCTGTTGTCGTCAATCGACTCGATGCGGAGCAGGCAGACTTCCAAAAAGCGATCGGGACGACGGTCGACATGCTTGGCGCAAACCCCATCGCCGTCAACCTGCCCATCGGAACGGGGCAGGCGTTCAACGGCGTCGTCGACATACCGCGCGGACAGGCGTTTCTATACGACGGAGCGGACGCAACCGCCGCCGACATACCGGACGATCTGACAGGCCTCGCCGAGGAGATGCGCGCCGCGCTCGTCGAATCTGCCGCCGAGTCGGATGAGGAGCTGCTTGAAAAGTATTTTGAAGAGGACGATCTGACAGCCGAGGACATATGGGCGGGTCTCAAAGCGGGCTTTGCCGATTGCAGCGTCGCCCCCGCCTTCGCTGTTTCGGCTGAAAAAGCGGTCGGCCTCCAGTCGATACTCGACTTCATCGTTGATGTGTTCCCCCCCCCCACCGACAAGACCGTCGCCGTTGAGCTGGACGGAGAGGAACTGGAGCTCCCGGCAGACGCCGACGGCCCCCTTGTCGCCCGCATCTACAAGACGATCTTCGACCCGTATTCTGGACGCCTCTCGCTCTTCAAGGTGTATTCCGGCTCCGTTGGCGCCGAAGCGATCTACAATGTCTCCAAAAACACCTCGGAGCGGTTCGGAAAGATCGCCTACCGCAGCGGCAAAAACGACATCGAAACGGACGCCGTCTCAGCTGGAGACCTCGGCGCGGTGGCGAAGCTGACCGAGTCGGCGACGGGGAACGCCTTAGCCCGCTCCGACAAACGTTACGCGCTTCCGCCGATCGAGTTTCTGAATCCGACCTATTCGCGCGCCGTTTTTCCAGAAAAAGAGGGCGACGACGACCGCCTCAGCGCCGCGCTCGCGCGTCTGACAGAAGAGGATCCAACGCTTCGCGTCCGCCGCGACAGGGAGACGAACCAGACGCTGCTGGAGGGGTACGGCGATCAGCATCTTTCGCTCGCGTTGATTCGGGCGAAGCAGAAGTTCAAAGCGGGCGCGCGGCTGGAAATCCCGAAGGTGGCGTACCGCGAAACGATCACGCGCGCCGTGCCGTCCGTAGAATACACCCATAAAAAGCAGTCCGGCGGGGCGGGTCAATACGGGCGCGTCATCATTGCCGTTGAGCCGATGGAGCGGGACGGCGGATATGAGTTTGTGGACGAAATCTTTGGCGGCTCCATTGACCAGCAGTTCCGCCCAAGCGTCGACAAGGGCGTTCGGCAGGCGATGGAATCGGGACCGCTGGCGGGCTACAAAGTGGTCGACATAAAGGTGCGACTCATGGACGGCAAGACGCACCCTGTCGATTCAAAGGACATCGCGTTTCAGATTGCCGGGCGCGGCGCTTTCCAAGCGGCGATGAAACAGGCGAACCCCGTCATCCTTGAGCCGATCATGGCGGTCAACATCTTCGTCCCTGAAGAGCTGATGGGCGACATCATCGGCGACCTGAACGGACGGCGCGGGCGCGTCATGGGCATGGAGCAGGTTGGCAAGCGGCAGCTCATCAAGGCGACCGTCCCCCTGTCGGAAATGATGCGCTATCAGACCGACCTGAAGTCGATGACGAGCGCGCGCGGAACCTACACGATGGAGCTTGAGCGTTACGAGCAGGCGCCCGCGAATGAGCAGGAAAAGGTGATCGCGCAGGCGAAAGACGAAGACGAGGAATAGAGCGCTGCGGCGCATTCAAACGGCGCATGAGATGCGGAGATGGCGCTCCCGCCAACGGGGAGGCGCGGTCGGCTTTGTCCCGACGATGGGCGGGCTGCATGAAGGGCATCTGTCGCTCACGCGCGCCTGCCGCGCGGAGTGCGCCCGCGTCGTCGTCAGCGTCTATGTGAACCCGACGCAGTTCAATTCGGCGGACGATTTGTGCCGTTATCCGCGCAATCTGGAACGGGACGCCGCCGCGCTGGAAGCCGAAGGCGTCAACATACTCTTCGCCCCCAGCGACAAGGAAATGTACCCCGCAGGCTATTCCACATACGTTGAGGTGGAGGGGCAGCTCACGGCGGGGTTGTGCGGGGCGTCGCGCCCTGGACATTTTCGCGGCGTGACGACCGTGGTGTCCAAGTTGTTCCACCTGGTATGTCCAGACCGCGCCTATTTTGGACAAAAAGACGCGCAGCAACTCGCCGTCATCCGCCGTATGGCATTGGACATGAACTGGAGTGTCCAGATCGTCGGCATTCCGACGGTTCGGGACAGCGACGGCCTCGCGCTCAGCAGCCGAAACGCGCTCTTGTCCAAGTCAGAGAGGCGGCAGGCGCGGGAGCTGTACGCCGCTCTGGACGCCGCCCGCCGCAGCGCGCTTGAGGGGGAGCGGCGCGCCTTTGTCCTGCAGAACGGCATCGCCGAGCGCATCAACGCCCTAGAAAACGCTCGCTTAGAGTACGCCGAGTTGGTGGACCCTGACACGTTTGAGCCTTGCGCTTCGTTAAAAAAACGGACGCTGGCCGCAGCAGCCGCTTATTTCGGCTCTGTGCGGCTCATCGACAACGTTCTCATTGAGATCGACGGGGCGGCGCATGGCGAACATGGAGGAACATCTTAAAGCGGGGGCGGGGGCGTATGCGGCGCTGCTCGGCGTCGGCGGAGGGCTGCTGCTCTTCAAGGAGCGGCTGCAGATTGAGATTCCGTGGAACGGAGCGCAGCTGGCGGGGGGCGCGCTGATCGGGTTCGCGCTGGCGGTCGGGTTCGCGCTGTTTCCGGACATGGACATCAAGTCGAAGCCGCAGCGGCTGTTTTATCGGGCGCTCGCTCTCGTTGACCTGTGTCTCATCGGCGCATTCCATTGGACGGGGGAGACGCTGTACCTGCTGGGCGCAGCGTATCTTGGGCTGGCGGCGATGACGCCTCTCTTCGGCAAGCACCGCGGATGGACGCATTCGCGCGCCGCGATGATTCTCCTGCCGTCGCCGCTGCTTCTCGCGCCGCTGCTGACAGGCGGGGAGGCGGTTTGGGTCGGGCTGCCGCTCTACGCCTCCGCCGTGACGGGATACGCAAGCCACCTTTACAAAGACGGGCTGCTTTTTCGCGTCCGCTAAGACTGAACTGTCCAAAGAAGAACGGTTCCGTCATGGCTTGCGGTGGCGAGCGTCTTGCCGTCCGGCGAAAACGCCGCCTCATACACATTCCCGTTGTGTCCTTTCAATCCCGCTTTCGGCGCGCCTGTTTGGACATCCCAGACCCATACAGCTTTGTCAGCGCCGCAGCTGGCGAGAAAACGCCCGTCCGGAGAATACGCAATTCCATAAAGCTCGCTCTCATGTCCAATCAATGTTTTCTGAACCTCTCCCGACGCCAGATTCCATATCGTTATCTTCTGGTCGGCGCCGCAGCTGGCAAGAAAACGCCCGTCCGGAGAATACGACACGCCGTTGACATCGTCGGCGTGTCCAATAAGCGTTCTCAAACGCGCTCTTGTTTGGACATCCCATATGCGGACAGACAGATCGTCGCTCCTGCTGGCGAGCGTCTTGCCGTCCGGCGAATAGGCAACGCAATTGATGAGGTCGGCATGCGCTTCATTCAGGACAGTTTCGCATCCTCCTGTTGAGGCGTTCCAGACGCGAATCGCCCCGTCGTCGCCGACGCTGACAACCGTTTCTCCGTCCGGCGAGAAGTCGACCGACAAAGCCCAATCGATATGTCCTTTGAGCGTCTTTTGAAGAGCGCCTGTGTGGACGCTCCATAGGCGTACCGTTTCATCGTCGCCGGCAGAGGCAAGCGTCCTGCCGTCCGGCGAAAACGAAACGCTGTTGACATCGCCGATATGTCCGCGCAAAGATTTCATGAGCGCGCCGGTATAGGCGTCCCACAGGCGAATCGCGCCGTCCCGATGTCCAGTCGCGAGCGCCCGGCCGTCGCGCGAATAGGCGCAGCTCAAAGCGATGGAGGGGTCCCCTTTGACGAGACGCGCCCGCGCCCCTTTCGGCAGGTTCCATTGGCCGCATTCAGGCTCTTTGTTCAATCAGAGGCCTCCTCGCCATTTGGGACTGTCCAGAGCAGAGCCGTTCCATCATAACTGCCGCTTGCAAGCGTCTTCCCGTCCGGCGAAAATGCGACCTCAAATACATGACGCGAATGTCCGTAAAAGACCGCTGTCTTCTCTCCCGTTTGGACATCCCAGATGCGGACGGCGCGGTCGTCGCCGCTAGCGATCATCTGTCCATCAGGAGAAAAGGCGGCGCATACGACGCCGTCTGTATGCCCCTCCAGCGTCTTATGGAGCCGCCCTCTTTGGACATTCCATAAACGAACGGTCAGATCATCGCTTGCGCTCGCCAGCAGCCTTCCGTCCGGCGAAAACTGAACCGACCAGACACATTTCTCATGCCCTTTTAGAACCGCTTTTTCTTCCCCTGTGCCCGCGTCCCATAGGCGTATCGTCTTGTCGTCGCTGCCGGTCGCAACGGTTTGTCCATTGGGCGAATAAGCGGCGCCGCACACTTCCTCTGTATGTCCGTTCAACGTCCTTTTATGCCGTCCTTTCTGAACATCCCAGAGCCGCGCCGTATGATCGTAGCTGCTCGTGAGAAGCGTTTGTCCATCGGGAGAAAAGGCGGCGCGGTAAACAGCGTTCCCATGCCCCTTCAATATCTTCAGCGTCTTGCCTGTTTGGACATCCCAAAGGCGCGCGGTTTCATCGTCGCTTCCGCTGGCTAAAATCTTGCCGTCCGGCGAGAAGACAGCGCAGTTCACATCGTTGGTATGTCCTAAGACCGTTCTCAACAGCGCGCCTGATTGGACATCCCAAAGCCGTATCGCGTCGTCCCAGTGTCCAGTGGCGAGCGTTTTGCCGTCAGGAGAGAACGCGACCGAGTCCTGATTGGTCGTATGTCCTTCGATGGTTCGCCGCTCCGCGGCTGTTTGCGCGTCCCAAAAGCGTATATGGACATCTTTATATTCACCCGCGCTCGCAAGCGTCTTGCTGTTGGGCGAAAAAACGACGCAATCCAAATGGCCTGTATGCCCAATCATCTGCTGTTTATACTGCCCCGTTTGTCCCCCCCAGAGACGTATCGTCTTGTCTCCGCTCCCGCTCGCTAAAAGCCGCCCGTCCGACGAATAGGCGATCGATTTCACAGGAAATTTGTGTCCTTTCAGCTCCGCCTTGCATTCCCATGTTTGGACATCCCACAGGCGGAGCGTCTTGTCAGCGCTGCCGCTGGCGAGCGTCCTGCCGTCCGGCGAGAACGCGACGCTGTTCACCCGCGCCTTGTGTCCTTTGAGCGTTTTGATCGATTTATTCCCTTGGGCGTACAGCTGCGCGTCCCAGATGCGTATCGCCGTGTCCAAACTTCCGCTAGCGATCTTTTCGCCGTCCGGCGAATACGCAAGCGACAGAATATCGTCGCGGTGTCCTTGCAGCGCGACAATCAGCTGACCGTGTTGGACATCCCAAAGATGAAGCGCAGAGTTGTGTCCGCCGGTGGCGAGCGTGCGTCCGTCCGGAGAGAAGGCGGCGCACAGGACAGCGCCGTTTTGTGTCAAGCTGGCGAGAAGCTTGCCTTTTCGGACGCTCCATAGCCGCGTCATCCCTTCGAGGTTGGCGGCGGCGAGTATTTTTCCGTTGGGCGAAAAAGCGACCGCCTGCGTCCGTTCGCCTGGGACGCTCAACAGCGCGGCCTCTTCTCCTGTCTTCGCGTCGTAGAGCCATGCGCCGGCGCTGCTTGCCGCCGCGATGGTCTCCCCGTCCGGCGAATAGGCGATGTATGTCACATATCCTTTGCCAAGACGCGCCCGCGCCCCTTCAGGCAGGTTCCATTGGACATATTCAGGTTCTTTGTTCAATCAGAATCCCCCTCGTCATTTGGGACTGTCCAGAGCAGAGCCGTCCCGTCGTAGCTGCCGCTCGCCAGCGTTTTGCCGTCCGGCGAAAAAGCGACCTCATATACATGATTCGAATGCCCGTTAAAGATCGCCGTCTGCTCTCCCGTTTGGACATCCCAGATGCGGACGGAGCGGTCCTCGCCGCCGCTGGCGATCATCTGTCCATCAGAAGAAAAAGTGGCGCACATAACGTTGTCCGTATGCCCCTCCAGCGTCTTATGGATCCTCCCCCTTTGGACATTCCATAGGCGAACGGTCCGATCGTCGCTTGCGCTCGCCAGCAGCCTCCCGTCCGGCGAAAACTGAACCGACCAGATGCAATCCGTATGCCCTTCTAGAACCGTTTTTTCTTTCCCTGTGTCCGCGTCCCATAGGCGTATCATCTTGTCGTCGCTGCCGGTCGCAACGGTTTGTCCATCGGGCGAATAAGCGGCGCCGCACACATCCGCTGTATGTCCATTCAACGTCCTTTTATGCCGTCCTTTCTGAACATCCCAGAGCCGCGCCGTATGATCGTAGCTGCTCGTGAGAAGCGTTTGTCCATCGGGAGAAAAGGCGGCGCGGTAAACAGCGTTCCCATGCCCCTTCAATATCTTCAGCGTCTTGCCTGTTTGGACATCCCAAAGGCGCGCGGTTTCATCGTCGCTTCCGCTGGCTAAAATCTTGCCGTCCGGCGAGAAGACAGCGCAGTTCACATCGCTGGTATGTCCTAAGACCGTTCTCAACAACGCGCCTGATTGGACATCCCAAAACCGTATCGCGTCGTCCCAGTGTCCAGTGGCGAGTATCTTGCCGTCCGGAGAAAAGGCGACCGTGTCCAGATTGGTCGTATGTCCTTCGATGGTTCTCTGCTCTGCCGCTGTTTGCGCGTCCCAGAAACGGATATGGACATCTTTGTATTGACCCGCGCTCGCAAGCGTCTTGCTGTCGGGCGAAAAAGCGACGCAATCCACGTCGCCCGTATGTCCAATCATCTGCTGTTTATACAGCCCCGTTTGTCCGTCCCAGAGCCGTATCGTCTTGTCGTCGCTGCAGGTCGCAAGCGTCTTGCCGTCCGGAGAAAAGGCGGCCGACTTGACCCATTCGCTGTGTCCTTTCAGCTCCGCCTTGCATTCCCATGTTTGGACGTCCCAGAGCCGGGCAGTCTTGTCCTCGCTTCCGCTCGCAAGCGTCTTGCCGTCCGGAGAAAAGGCGACAGCCTTCACCGCGTTCGCATGTCCTTTGAGCGTTTTGATCGATTTGTTCCCTCTGCTGTATAATGCCGCGTCCCATATCCGTATGCTTGAGCTGCCGCTGGCGAGCGTCTGTCCGTCCGGCGAAAAGGCGACCGACAGGATTGCCCCACTGTGTCCCTTCAGCTCCGTGATGAGCTGCGCATATTGGACATCCCAAAGATGGACAGCGGCGCTCGTCCCGCCGGTTGCGATTGTTCGTCCGTCGGGAGAGAAAGCGGCGCATAGGATATCGTCCTTTTCCGTAAAGCTGGCGAGCAGGTTTCCCGTTTGGACATCCCAAAGCCGCGCCGTCCCTCCAGTGTTGGCGGAGGCAATCTTTTTTCCGCTGGGCGAAAAAGCGACCGCCTGCGCCCGTTCGCCAGGCACGCCCAGCAGAGCCGTTTCAGCTCCCGTCTCGGCATCATAGAGCCAAACGCCGGCGCTGCTTGCCGCCGCCATGGTCTCCCCGTCCGGCGAATAGGCGATGTCCGTCACATACCCCTTGCCGAGACGCGCCTTCGCGCCTTCAGGCAGGTTCCATTGGACATACGCGGGAATCTCTTTCATCCGTCCACTCCGTTTATTCGGTTTCCCATAGCAAAATCGTTCCGTCTAAGCCTCCGCTGGCAAGCGTCCAACCGTCCGGCGAATATGCAATTGACCAGACGCCCCCGTGGTGTCCTTTCAGTACCTTCTTGCATTCGCCGGATTGGACATCCCAAAGCCGTATCGTGTTGTCGTCGCTTCCGCTGGCAAGCGTCCGACCGTCCGGCGAAAAGACGACGCAAGTGATGCCGTCGGTCTGTCCAGTTAAGGCGTTCAAATGCGCGCCAGTTTCGACATCCCAAAGCCGTATCATGTTGTCAATGTCTCCGCTGGCAAGCGTCTTGCCGTCCGGCGAAAATTGCATTGAGATGACGCGGCGGCTTTTATATCCTCCAAGGATTCGCTTCAGCTCGCCTTTATGAGCGTCCCAAAGATGCGCTGTCCCGTCATCTCCGCCGGACGCGACCGTCTCTCCGTCCGGCGAGAACGCGACGCAACAGATTCTCTCGCCATTGTGTCCAAGCGGCATTTTCCGTCTATCGCCTGTTTGGACATTCCATAGACAAACCTCATCATCTGGACAGCCGCTCGCGAGCGTTTTGCCGTCCGGCGAATACGCAAGCGACCAGACCCGCCCGTTATGTCCTTTCAGTTCCGTCCTGCATTCGCCTGATTGGACATCCCAAAGCCGTATCGTTTTGTCATCGCTTCCGCTGGCAAGCGCCTTGCCGTCCGGCGAAAAGAGAACGCAATTGACTTTGTCCGTATGGCCGCGCAGCGTACTCAAAAGAGAGCGGGTTTGGACATCCCAGAGCCGTATCGCATCATCGCCGTATCCTGCAGCGAGAGTCTGTCCATCGGGCGAAAAGGACAGACCGCCGCAAAGAAACGGCGTGTGCCCATCGATGATCTGTCGGACGGTGCCTGTTTGCGCATCCCAACATCGAAGGGAGCCGTCCCTCCGCGCTCCGCCGCTGACAATCGTCCCCCCGTCCGGAGAGTATGCGACGCAATTGATCTCCCCGACATGTCCAATCAGCTCCTGCTGACGCCCGCCTGTTTCTGCGTCCCAAAGGCGTACCTTTTTGTCTTTGCCTGCGCTGACGAGCCGCTTGCCGTCCGGCGAATACGCAACCGACATGACATATCCGTCATGTCCTTTCAATTCCGTCCTGCAGTCGCCTGATTGGACATCCCAAAGCCGTATCGCGCTGTCTTCGCTTCCGCTGGCAAGCGTCTTGCCGTCCGGCGAAAAGACAACGCACGAAAAGGCAACGCAATCGACATCCCTGGAATGTCCCTTGAGCGTCTTGAGCCGATCGCCCGTTTCAGCGTTCCAGAGCCGTATCGTGCCGTCGTAGCTGCCGCTGGCGACAACGCTCCCGTCGGGAGAAAAGGCGACCGACATGACCCGTCCGTCATGTCCTTTCAGTTCCGCCCTGCATTCGCCTGATTGAACATCCCACAGCTGTACATCGTCGCAGCCTCCCGTTACAACGGTTTCTCCATCGGGAGAAAAGGCGGCGCAAAAAGAATCGGTGGACATCTCCATGCTGGATTGGGCATCCATTGTCCGCATGTTCCACAGCCGCAGAGCGCCGACGCCATATATAGCATTGGCGCTGCATACAGCAAGAATCTTTCCGTTGGGCGAAAAAGCGGCCGCCTGCGTCCACTCGCCGGGGAAGCCCAGCAGCGCGGTTTCCGTTCCTGTTTTTGCGTCGTAGAGCCAGACGCCGGCGCTGCTTGCCGCCGCCATGGTCTTCCCGTCCGGCGAATAGGCGATGTTGTGCATAAAACCCTTGCCGAGACGCGCCTTCGCGCCTTCAGGCAAGTTCCGTTGGATATATTCAGGCGCGCGTTTCATCATTTACTCCATTCCTTCAGCGGCCATAGCAGGATGGTTCCGTCAAAGCTTCCGGTGGCGAGCGTTTGTCCGTCCGGTGAAAAGGCGACCTCGTCCACAACATTTCCATGTCCTTTCATAACAGCCGTCTGCTCTCCCGTTTGGACATCCCAAAGCCGCGCGGTTCCATCATGGCTTCCGCTGGCAAGCGTCCGGCCGTCCGGCGAATAGACAACGCAATTGACGCGGTCAGTATGTCCAGTTAAAGCCTTCAAGTGCGCGCCCGTTTCGATATCCCAGGCGCGAATCAAGCCGTCGCCGTGTCCAGTGATCAACGTTTTGCTGTCCGGCGAGAACTGAACAGACTCGACTCCGCTGTTGTATCCCCCAATAATTTTGATCATCTCTCCCGTATGGACATCCCAAAGGTGCGCCGTCCAGTCGTCTCCTCCTGTTGCCAGCGTCTGCCCATCCGGCGAGAAGACAGCGCAATTAATATGAGAGTCGTCATGTCCAAGGAACGTCGCATGTCTCCCGCCGGTTTGGACATTCCATAGACCAATGGTTGCGTCAAGGCTGGCGCTGGCGAGCGTCTTGCCGTCCGGCGAATACGCAAGCGACCAGACCCTGTCCCCATGTCCTTTGAGCGTCTTAATACACTGCCCTGTCTTCGCGTCCCAAAGCCGTACCGTATGATCTTCGCTCCCGCTGGCAAGCATTTTCCCGTCCGGGGAAAACATTATGCAATCGACGTCGTCGGTGTGTCCGCGCAGGGTCTTTAAAAGAGCGCCTGTTTGGACATCCCAAACGCGAATTGCGTCGTCGCCGTATCCCGCCGCGATCGTCTTGCCGTCAGGAGAATAAGAAATGTCGAAAAGAAACGGCGTATGTCCAACGACGGATTGGCGGACGAAGCCTGTTTGGACATCCCAGCATAAAAGAGAGCCGTCTTCCCGATTTCCTCCGCCGCTCACAATCGAGCGTCCGTCTGGAGAATAGACGGCGCAATCGATTTTACTGGTATGTCCAATCAGCTGCTGTTTATGCGCGCCTGTCTGGGCGTCCCATATCCGTACCGTCTTATCGTTGCTGGCGCTCACGATACGCTTGCCGTCAGGAGAGAATGCAACCGACGTAACGTCGGATCGATGTCCCCGGAGCCGCGCCTTGTTGTCGCCCGTTTGGACATCCCATGTCCAAATCATCTTGTCGTCGCCTCCGCACGCAAGCGTCTTGCCGTCAGGGGAAAAGGCGATTGAGTTGATCCAATCCGTAGGTCCCTTGATCGTCTTATATCGTACGCCCGTCTCGGCGTCCCATGTTACGTATCGTCATGTCGTTGCTGCCGCTGGCGACAATGGTTCCGTCAGGAGAGAAGGCGACCGACCAGACCCAATGTTGGTGTCCTTTTAATGAGACAATCAGCTCCCCGAATCGGACATCCCACAGATGTACGTCGTCTCCGCCTCCCGTTACAACGGTTTTCCCATCGGGAGAAAAGTCGACACAGACGGAATCTTCGGACATCTCCATACAGGATTGGACATCCATTGTCCGCATGTCCCATAGCCGCAGAACGCCTCCGCTCACAACATAGGAGCTGCATACGGCAAGAATCTTTCCGTTGGGCGAAAAGGACGCCGCATACGCAATCTCCCCTGGGACGCCCAGCAACGCGGTTTCCTTTCCGGTCTTTGCGTCGTAAAGCCAGACGCCGGCACTGCTTGCCGCCGCCATGGTCTCCCCGTCCGGCGAGAAGACAATGTCCGACACAAACCCCTTGCCGAGACGCGCCTCCGCGCCTTCAGGCAGGTTCCATTGGACATATTCGGGCGCGCGTTTCATATTTATCCCCACTCATTCAGCGTCCATAGCAAAATGGTTCCGTCAAGGCTTCCGGCGGCGAGCGTCTGCCCGTCCGGCGAAAAAGCGACCTCGCCCACAACATTTCCATGTCCTTTCAAAACAGCCGTTTGCTCTCCTGTTTGGACATCCCAGAGCCGCGCGGTTCCGTCGTTGCTTCCGCTCGCAAGCGCGCGGCCGTCCGGCGAATAGACGACGGAATTGACGTCGTCGGTATGTCCAGTGAAGGTCTTCGTATGCGCGCCTGTTTCGACATTCCACAGACGAATCAAGCCGTCCACGCATCCTGTGACCAACATCTTGCCGTCCGGCGAGAACCGAGTCGAGACAACGCCGCTTTTATATCCTCCAAGGATCCGTTCCAGCTTACCTTTATGGACATCCCAAAGATGCGCCGTCCCGTCATCTCCGCCGGACGCGAGCGTCTCTCCGTTCGGCGAGAAAACGACGCAATTGATTGTTTCAAGATTGTGTCCATCCGGCATTTTCCGTCTATTGCCTGTTTGGAGACTCCATAGGCAAACCTCCTCATTTGGACCGCCGCTCGCGAGCGTCTTGCCGTCCGGCGAAAACGCAACCGAATCGACATCGTCAATATGTCCTTTAAGCGTCGTTCTCCATTCGCCGGATTGGACATCCCAAAGCCGTATCGTCGTGTCAAAGCTGCCGCTGGCAAGCAACGCGCCGTCCGGCGAAAAGGCGACGCAATAGACATCGCGCGTATGTCCGCGCAGCGTCTTCAAAAGAGAGCAGGTTTGGACATCCCAGAGCCGTACCGCGTCATCGCCGTATCCCGCCGCAAGAATCTGTCCATCGGGCGAAAAAGACAACCCGAAAAGAAACGGCGTGTGTCCATCGATGATCTGCCGGACGGCGCCTGTTTGCGCGTCCCAGCATCGAAGGGCGCCGTCTTCCCGCGCTCCGCCGCCGCTGACAATCGTCCTCCCGTCCGGCGAATATGCGACGCAATCGATGTCCCCAACATGTCCAATCATCTGCTGCTTATGCGCGCCTGTTTGCGCGTCCCAAAGCCGTATTTTCTTGTCTCCCCCCGCGCTGACGAGCCGCTTGCCGTCCGGCGAATACGCAACCGAGAAGACCCGCTCGTCATGTCCTTTCAGTTCCGCCCTGCATTCGCCTGATTGGACATCCCAGAGCCGTATCGTGTCGTCGTCGCTGCCGCTGGCAAGGAGCTCGCCGTCCGGCGAAAACGCAACGCAATTGACATTGCTGGAATGCCCCTTGAGCGTCTTGAGCCGATCGCCCGTCTCGGCGTCCCAGAGCCGTATCGTGTCGTCGTCGCTGCCGCTGGCGGCAATGTTTCCGTCGGGAGAGAACGCGACCGACACGACATTCTCTTTATGCCCCTTCAGCGGCGCTATCAGTTCCCCGAATCGGACATCCCAGAGATGTACATCGTCCCCGCCGCCTGTTACGACCGTTCTTCCGTCGGGAGAGAAGTCCGCGCAAATGGAATAATGGGACATCTCCATGCTTGATTGGACATCTCCTGTCTGAATGTTCCATAACCTCAGGACGCCGCTGAATAGGAAATCGGCGCTGCAGACGGCAAGAATCTTTCCGTTAGGCGAAAAGGCTGCCGCATACGTCTGCTCCCCTGGGACGCCCAGCAGCGCCGTTTCCTTTCCGGTCTTTGCGTCGTAAAGCCAGACGCCGGCGCTGCTTGCCGCCGCCATGGTCTCTCCGTCCGGCGAATAGACGATGTCCAGAACATACCCTTTTCCGAGACGCGCCTCCGCGCCTTCAGGCAGGTTCCGTTGGACATAATCTGGGGTTTTGTTCATTGTGCGCAGTCAATCTCCGAACGCCCGCCGAGAAAAGCGCCGCCTGTGATATGATACATTGCCGATGGAGAAATGCGCCAACGCGCATGAGAACGGGCGGCGTCTGAAAAACGACGCTATTGCCAGAGACAAGCGGCGAAAATCAAACGACAGCGACAGGCGACGGCTCCACCTCTATATGAAGCTCGCCGTTTTGAATCAACGCGCGTATGGCGGCGCCCGGCGCCGGCTGGGAACGCAGGATCTCTTCGGCAAGGCTGTTCTCGAGTCGGCGGCGAACCTCGCGCCGCAAGCCGCGCGCCCCCTGCGACGGATGGAACCCTGCCTTAACCAAAAAATCGATCGCCTCCGGCTCTACAATCAGCCGGTTCCCATGCTCCAATGTCCGCGCCTTCAGATCATCGATCATCAGGTCGGCAATCCGCCGAATTTCCTCTAACCCCAGTGCTTGAAACGTCACAATCTCATCAATGCGGCTTAGGAATTCCGGGCTGAAGGTCTGTTTGAGCGCGTCCAGCGCGCGCCCCTCTATAGTTTCGCGCGGCGCGGGAACATCCTCCGCGGAACCGAAGCCGACCGACCGCTCCTGCGTCAAGCCGCGCGTCCCCGCGTTGGAGGTCATGATGAGCAGCGTGTGCCGAAAATCGACGATGTTTCCAAGCGAGTCGGTGATCTGCCCGCTTTCAAGCGCCTGCAGCAGGAGGTTGTAAACGTCGGGGTGCGCCTTCTCGATCTCGTCCAGCAGGACGACCGAATACGGCCGCCGCCGCACGCGCTCCATGAGCGTCCCGCCCTCGCCGTGTCCGACATACCCCGGCGGCGCCCCCGTGAGCCGCGAGACGTTGAACCGCTCCATAAACTCCGACATGTCGACGCGGATGAGCGCGTCCGGGCTGTCAAACAGCAGCTCCGCCAGCTGCTCGGCGAGGTAGGTCTTGCCGACGCCCGTCGGTCCGACAAACAGAAACGATCCGATTGGACGCCGCGGATTTTTCATCCCCGCCCGCGAGCGCTGTATCGCGCGCGTCACCAGCTGCACCGCCTCTTCCTGCCCGATGATGCGCTCCTCCAGCTCCGATTGCAGGCGCAGCGCCTTCTCCGATTCGCCCTCTTCCAGACGCGACACCGGTATGCCGGTCCAGCGCGAGACCGCCTCCGCGGCGTCGTTAGAGGTCACGAGGACGGGTCCGCGTTCTGCCGCAGAAGCCTCCGCTTCCATCGGGCGCGGTTGACGCAGGCGCGCCAGCGACCCCGCCTCGTCAAACACATCGATTGCCTTGTCCGGCAAAAATCGCCCCTGTATGTACCGCTGCGAAAGCCGGACAGACGCCTCCAAAGCTCCGTCCTCATACTCCGCGCGATGATGATCCTCATACCGCGATTTGAGACCGTGAAGGATGCGTATCGTCTCCTCTTCGGACGGCTCCTCAACCATGATCGGCTGAAAACGGCGTTCTAAAGCGCCGTCCCGTTCAATATGCTTGCGGTATTCGCGCACGGTGGTGGCGCCAATGCACTGTATGTCGCCGCGCGCCAGGGCAGGTTTCAGCATATTCGCCGCATCGATGGAGCCTTCGGACGCGCCTGTGTTGACAAGCGTATGCAGTTCGTCGATGAACAGAATCGCGTTTTGTCGATTAGCCGCTTCTTTCATGATCGCCTTGAACCGCTCCTCAAACTGCCCGCGGTACTTTGTCCCGGCGATGAGCGCGCCCAGATCGATCGACAGGAGACGTTTCTCGGCAAGCGAGGGAGGGATTTTCTTCGCCGCGATTCTCTGCGCCAAGCCCTCCACAATCGCCGTCTTGCCGACGCCCGGCTCCCCAATCAGCGCGGGGTTGTTTTTCGTCCGTCGAAGAAGAACCTGCGTCAACCGCTCCAGCTCCCTGCTCCGCCCAATGAGCGGGTCCAGTTCATTTTCGGCGGCAAGGACGGTCAGGTCTCGGCTAAACTGCTCCAACAGCGACTCTTTGCGGCTTTTCTCCGCCATTTTCGGCTTGCCCGTCCCAGAATCGACGTAGTCGGCGGAGCGCGAGATCCTGTCGCGCAGCGTCTTCTCATCCAAACCCATGTATTTCAACGCGGCGGATGCTTCCCCCTCGCTGCGCAATACGGCAAGAAGCAGATGCGAGGTGTCGGTCAAATGGCTCTTGCAGCTGCGCGCCTCCTCTTGGGCGAGGCTGACGGCTAAGGCGCATCGGCGCGTATATTGCGCGTCTCCGTGCGCGTAGCGGTCTTTCGGCAGACGCTGCAGCTCCAGCTCAAGCCGCTTCTGCAGCGTCTCAATGTCGATATGCAGGCTTTCGAGACACTGAACGGCGGAGCTGTTCACATCTTTCAGCAGCGCAAACAGAAGATGCCCCACACAAACATGGGCGTGGCTCATCTTACGCGCTTCGGCGTATGCGACTCCAAACGCCTTGCGGGCGCCTTCGGTTAAACCCTGGTTGGGTATCATAACGCCTCCCCTCCGCTCTGCCGGCGCCTTCAGTTCATTGTGAACGGCCCGCGCCGCTCGGATGCAGCGGCGTCCCGCTCGCCTTCGTCATATTTCGGAACGCTTGAATGAGCATGCGCGTTACATGCCCCGGCTTTCCGTCGCCGATGAGCCGCTGGTCAAGCGACACCGCCGGCACAATTTCCGCCGCTGTCCCTGTCAAAAAGCATTCGTCGCTTGTGTAAATATCGTATCGGGTGAAGATCGTCTCCTGCGTCGGAATGCCGAGGCCTTCGGCGAGTTTCAGCGTCACCGCGCGCGTGATGCCGTCCAGCGCGCCGACCAGCGTCGGAGGCGTCAAAAGCCGTCCTTCTTGCACAATAAAGATGTTGTCGCCGCTGCATTCCACCACATAACCTTCTTGGTTCAGCATCAGCGCTTCCTGCGCTCCCGCCGCCTGACCCTCAATCTTCGCCAGAATGTTGTTGAGATAGTTGAGCGACTTGATGCGCGGATTCAGCGCCTCAGCCAGGTTGCGCCGAGTCGAAGCGGTCACAACTGTCAAGCCGTCCCGATAGCACCATTCAGGATAAAGCGCGATCGCGTCCGCGATGCAGATCACAAACGCTTTCGAACAATTTTCAGGACCCAGCCCAAGATCGCCTTCGCCGCGCGTGACGACAAGCCGAATATATCCGTCCGTCAGGTTGTTGCGCCTGCATGTTTCCAGAACCACCTCCTCCATCTCTTCAATGGTCATCGGTATCGTCAACATGATCGCTTTGGCGGAGTTGTAGAGCCGTCGCAGATGCTCGTCCAGTTTAAAAACTCGGCTGTTGTAGAGGCGGATGCCTTCAAAGATGCCGTCCCCGTATAACAGCCCGTGGTCAAAAACGGAGATCTTAGCGTTCTCTTTTGAGACAAACTCTCCGTCCAGATATATTTGCATGTCCAATCCTATCCTGTTCGTTGACGCGCGCGTCCGTCCACCAGCTCCACCGTTCTGTCGGAACGCTCGGCGAGCTGCGGGTTGTGCGTCACAATGGCAAATGTTTGCCCCAGCCTGTCGCGCAGCTCCCAGATCAGGTCATGGACGGCTGCGCTCGTTTTTCGGTCGAGGTTGCCGGTCGGCTCGTCGGCTAGGACGACGCGCGGCTCGTTTGTCAAGGCTCTCACAAGCGCGACCCGCTGGCGTTCTCCGCCGGAGAGCTGCGGCGGACGATGTCCAAGCCGTTCCCCCAGCCCGACGTCAACGAGAAGATCGCGCGCCTGGTCGGTCGCTTCGCCGCGCGTCTTTCCGGCGATCATCCCCGCCATCGCCACATTCTCAAGAGCCGTGAATTCAGGCATCAGATGGTGAAACTGAAACACAAAGCCGATATGCCGGCTGCGGTATTGCGCTAACTGCTGCGGCGGAAGCTCCGCAATGTCGGTGTCCCCGTAAAAAACGCTTCCTTCGGTCGGCTTGTCCAAACCGCCCAGCAGATACAGCAATGTGCTTTTTCCAGCGCCTGATTCGCCGACCACGGTCAAGATCTCCCGCTCCTGAATATGCAGATTGACGCCGCGCAGAACGGCAAGTTCTTCGCCCACGCCATGGAACGTTTTTACCACATTTTGAGCGCGAATGAAAGGCTTAGTTTTATTCATACCGCAGCGCCTCTACAGGATTCATCAGCGAAGCGCGGCGAGACGGCAAAAATGACACCCCAAGGCACACCGCCATTGTCAATACGTTCACCAAACCGATAAACGGCCAGCTGATCTCGACAGGAACCGTCGAGATGTAGTAAAACTGCGACGGGAGCGGTATCTCCAATTGCGTGATGAGCCAGCACAAGCCGAGGCTGCCGAGCGTCCCGGCGACAGCTCCCATCCCGCCGATAGCGGCGCTGTAGAGCGCAAAGATGCGCAGAACCGCCCTGTCCGACATTCCCATCGCTTTCAGGATTCCGATCTCGCGCGTCTTTTCTTTGACAAGCATCAGGATCATGACGGCGATGCTGAAGCTTGCCACAATCACAATCAGCGCAAAGATGATTGCCGCGCCCACCTTCTCCAGCTCAAGCAGAGCAAACATCTCCCCCCACCGCTCTTTCCATGTCCGCGCATGGTAGGTGACGCCGTATTCCTCGCCGATCTCTTTCTTGACAATGTCCGCGTCGTCCGGCTCCGAGGTGCGAATGTCGACGCGGGTGACGGCGTCCCCCATGTTGAAGGCGCGCTGCGCCGCGGACAGCTCCACATACGCGACGCGGCTGTCCAGCGCATACACCCCCGACCGATAAAAGTCGATCACAATAAAGGTGCGGATGCTCGCGACGATGCGCCCCGCGATGCGCTCCACATCGGTATAAAGCAGCGCTGGATCGCCGATATCGATCCCCAGCGTGGCCGCGACCGCCTCGCCCAGAATGATGCCCCCCGCGATTGTGTCCCCCTCCGGCAGCTTGGAGCGGCCTAGACTGATAATGTTGGGACGATAGAAGTTGATCGGTCCGCCCTCTTCAAACATATCCTCGCTCATCGGGTTCATCTGATTGCTCTGCAGGTCGCCATGGATGCGCGTCACAAAGCCCCCCCGCTCGGAGTCGATGCCGCGTATCTGAACGCCGGAGCGGCGCCCGTTCATCAGATTCTGAATCAACGCGACCTGCTCAACGCTCGGCGCGGCGGCGACCACCTTCTCCTTCGTCTCCATGTTGGCGATGAACTCTTCGTAGTCGTTGAACCGCTTGCCGATCTTCTGCGCCGTCAGATGCGGCTCCGAACTGATGAGCCGATCATACAGAATCGCCTCTAAGCCCGACCAGATCGAATACGCCACAATGAGCGCGACCATCCCTAAAAAAACGCCCAAAACGGAGATGATCGTTTGAAACGGCTTCGCCCGCAGATAACGCCAGCCGATAAGACGCTCGCAAGGAAGGCTCATGGCGTATGCGTTCGCATTTGCGGAAAGAAGATGACGTCGCGGATGGATGCGCTGTTCGTCGCGAGCATCGCCAGCCGATCAATGCCGACGCCGATTCCGCCCGTCGGCGGCATGCCGTATTCAAGCGCGCGGATAAAGTCCTCGTCAAACATATGGCTTTCGTCGTCGCCGCGTTCCCGCTGAACCGCCTGCGCCTCAAGCCGCGCCCGCTGATCGTCCGGATCGTTCAGCTCGCTGTATGCGTTCCCCAGCTCCATCCCGCCGACAAACGCCTCAAACCGCTCCACAAATCGTTCGTCTCCCCGCTTTTTCTTCGCCAGCGGCGAGGTCTCCAGCGGATAGTCGTAGACGATCGTCGGCTGAAAAAGATGACGCTCAACCGCCGCTTCAAACAGCTCCATCGCCAGCAAGCCCCATGAATTGACATGGGCGGGAATCTCAACCCCCCGCTGATCCAGCTCCGCCTTCAGCTCCGCCTCGCCGCACTGCAGAATGTCCATGCCGGTCGCCTCCTGTATGCTTTCCGCCATCGACATGCGCCGCCAAGGGGGCGTCCAGTCCAGCGGCTTCCCCTGCCATTCCGTCTTCAAGCTTCCGACAGCCGCCTCCACCGCCTGCGCCGACATGTTTTCAACCAGCTCCATCATCGTCTCGTAATCAGCGTACGCCTGATACGCTTCCATCATCGTGAATTCAGGGTTATGGGAGCGGTCGATTCCTTCGTTGCGAAAATCTTTGGAGAACTCATACACGCGCTCCATTCCGCCGACGATGAGCCGCTTCAGGTAGAGTTCGTTGGAGATGCGCAGATAGAGCAATTCGTCCAGGACATTGTGGCGCGTCGTGAACGGGCGCGCCGCCGCCCCGCCGTAAACAGGCTGTAAGATCGGCGTTTCCACCTCCAGAAAGCCGCGCCCGTCCATGTATCCCTGTATGGCTCGCACGAGGCGCGTCCGCGTTTCCATCACATCGCGCACCTCGCGGTTCATGATCAGGTCGAGATACCGCTGCCGATACCGCGTCTCCACATCCGTAAGCCCGTGGAATTTCTCCGGCAACGGGCGAAGCGCCTTGGAGAGCATCGTTACGTTATATGCTTCCACGGTCAGTTCGCCCATTCTTGAGCGAAAAATGGTACCTTCAACGCCGAGAATGTCCCCTATGTCGAACAGTGTTTTGAAGTCGTCGTAAGCGTCGTCGCCGACCATGTTTTGCCGCACATAGATCTGTATCTGTCCGGCGTCGTCCTGCAGGTGGGCGAAGGCGCTTTTGCCCATCAGCCTGCGCGACATCATGCGTCCGGCGATGCGCGCCTCCGCCTCGCTCGCCTCCCCTGGCTTCATTTCCGCCCATTGCTCCAACAGCTCTTTCGATGAGCAGGTCGGTTCAAAGAGATGCGGGTACGGATCAACGCCTTTGGCGCGCATTTTAGCCGCTTTCTCTCGTCTCATGGCGGTGAGGCCGCGTATGTCGTCGTTCACTGGGCAGTCCCTCTCTTTTGTTTCGCCGCTATTCGACCGCTTTGAGAAGCCGTTCCGTTTGGACGGCGCACCCGAGTCGCGCCGATTCCAGAACGCTCTCTGCTAGATAGACCGCGTTGCGCGCCGACGACGCCATCACCGGCGCCTTTGCCCGCTGGCGCACCGACTTCCATAGCCCATCGTAAAACCCTTGCGCGCTCGGAGCGTCCAGCGGAGACGAATCGACGATCGCGCCGCGCTTTCCGATCACCGTCAATCTTGGCAGCGGAAACGGCGACTTGGAAGATGGCAGCAGCGACAGCTCAACGCACGGCGGCTCCTCAAACCGAAAAAGCGCCGTGAGCGACTCCAGCGCGTCGTCGCTGCGAGCGTTCGGCGCGGCAGACACCTCCTGAAGACGCGATTCGTTGAACAGCTGCGCAAGATCCAGCATGTCGAGGCCGTCCGAAAAGAGAAGTCCTCCCTCTTCAGGCAAGGGACCGGCGATCTTGACGATCAGCGGATCGCCGATTTCGCCGCTATCGATGCGCGACAACGCATGCGCCGTTTGATGATCCCACCGCCGAAGATGCGCGACGGTGAGCGTGACGCCCTTGCGCCGCGCCCGCTGTATTAACTGGTCGCACTGCGCCGTTGAGGCTGCCATCGGCCGTTCAAGGACCACATGCAGCCCGGCTTCCAGAGCCGTCTGGGCGGCGTCGTACCTCGCCGAGGCGGCGCTCCGCGCGATGAAAACGGCGTCCAACTCCTGATGCGACAACAGGTCGCGAAGGCTGTTATACGCGGCAGCGTGGGAACGGCCCGACCATTGAAGGCCGCGCCCTGGCGACGGGTCGTAAACGGCGGCGATCTGAAACCTGTCGGGCTGCGCCTCCACAACGGAACTATGCGGCGAATTGGCGAACCCCTGCGCTCCAATGATCCCCAGCATGATCGGCGTCATCTTCTCTCCTCAATCAGCGTCGTTCCATTATAAATGTATCTGAAGCGAGGCTGAAACGTCCATAAAGAATGCAACCGCCCAGTGCAAAAGCCAGCCGTAGAGAAACGAACCGCTTCTGTAAGCGATCCATCCTAGGAAGAGGCAGGCGGGAACTGCGCCCAGCGTTTCAGGCAGCGGCTTTCCAAAATGCATCACGGCGAAGGGTATCGTCTGTATCCATATGGAGCCGGCGCCAAAATCGCGTTTCAGGCTGCGGAGCATCCATCCGCGAAAGAAAAACTCCCACATGAAAAAATAGACGCCGTAGAGCAGCTCATAAACTAAAAACAGATCCAGGCGCGTTCGGGCGTCTTTTAGCAGCGGATATTTGTTTTGAAAATCGGGAACAAAACTGACGGCGACCGCAACGGCAACCATGACAGCTCCTGCCGGGAGCGCCGCCTGCGCCTCCTTCGGCTCGCCCAGACGCGCGCCAAAGTCTCGAAACCGCCGCTTCCAAACCACGCGCCAGATGAGATAAGGAACCGCGCATAGAAAAACGCCGCTCCCCAAATACCACCATGCGTATTTATAGAGATCGAAAAGCGGGTGCGTTTTAAAGCCGCTGAACAGTCTGCCAAAGTCGCTCGGAAGCATCCAGTAGCGATGGAATGTAAGAAAAACAGGCGCAAGCAAAAGGGCGGCCCGCCCTTCGGCAGACAACCCTTCGCTAAGTTCTGACCATGCGGCAACGAGCCGCCTCTTGAGCGCTCTCATGCCGAACGACGTCTTATGGGCTGCTCCCAGGCTTCACCAAAAACCAGCATGTAAGTCCGCAGAGAGTCGCCCATCCTTCCGATTCCAGTTCACGCGCGGCGAGAGCCTCCACGCGCGAGTTGAGGCAGATCGGCGTCTCAACAACCCGCATAAGCCCGTTGAGCCGGCGCGCGCGTTTCAGCGCCTTCTGAGTCAGATGTTCCTTTGCCGCGTCAATGCGCAACCTCCGCTGCGCTTGCTCCGCCAGCCGCATTCCGTTTCCCATGTTCAGCGTCCTTACTGGTCACTCTCGATTCAACCAGAAATAGGACCTGCGCGGGAAATGTCAAGCGGACGGCGCTACTCAATCTCCTCGTCCGACAACACAAAGGCGATATTGTCGATCATGACGTGTTTGGCGCGTTCCATCGCGTCAATCACATCCCCATGCTTCGTGTTCTTGTCGGCGTGGATCATCAGCGTCTCGATTTCATTCACGCGCGGCAACAGATAATCTTCCAGAGCGTCGTAGTCCCGCATCGCCTGGTCGTCGACGGACATCTGTCCGTTTGCGTTGATATACACGTTGAACTTTTTGCGGACATACTCCTCGCGGGACTTGGAATCCGGCAGTTCAACTGAAAACGGCAAGGTGGGTTTCAGAATGTTCGCCACCATGAAGAAGATGAGCAGAAGGAACACGCAGTCGACCATCGGCTCCATGACCAGCTTGGGAGGCTCTTTCTCCTTCGGTTTTTTCAATCTCACGGCGCAACCCTTTCAAAGTTGAGCTGTTGATGCGGTTGAACGGCGCGCGCGTCTGTCAAAAGGCGCTCGCGACCATTGCAAATCCAATTTTTTTGACGCCTGCCCGTTTCGCCTTGTCCATCACGGTCACGATCTGCTCATGCTTCACACGCCGTCCGGAACGGATGATGAGCGTCTCTTTTTGCTTCTCGGTACCAGCCATGAAGTTAGCGGACAGGTCGACCATGTTCACTTCTCGGTCGTTCAGTTGCATGAAGCCTTCCGCCTCACCCGCTTCTGGGTTGTTTATATTCAGGATGAAGTGTTCCGGCTTTGTCTGTGACTGCGCCTGGGACGGAGGCGGCAATTTGACCCGCATACCAGGCAGCGGCGAGAAGGTGGTCGCCAGCATGAAAAAGATGATCAACAGAAACACGCAATCGATCATCGGCGTCATGTTCACCGTAGGCTCCCGCCGCGACTTGCGGGCGATAATTGCAGCTTTGGCTTGGCTTTCTTCATACATGTCCGCGACTCCTTTCAATGTGGATGCGCGGCCGCCTTATGAATGAGACGGACGGCCGCGCAAAATGAAAGACCCTAGCTAGCCGCAGCGTCGGATGCGGTCAGCTTGTTTGCCAAATTCGAAGCCGCATCTTCAATGCGGAGAGTGTTCTTGTTGACGATGTTTTCGAAAATCGCATAGAACACCAGCGCAGGAGCGGCAATCGAGAGACCCGCCGCTGTCGTGTAGAGCGCGATCGAAATCCCGTCAGCCAGCCGGTTCGGGTCGTTCGTACCTTCAAGCGCGATCACCGTGAACGCGCGGATCATCCCAAGCACCGTACCCAGCAGCCCAAACAACGGGGACACCACCGCAATCATCGACAACCAGGTCAGGTTGTTCTCAAATTCGGGCAGCTCGCGGGCGGCGCCTTCCTGCATCATCTCCTGAATCTCGCTCTTTGTCGGCGGCTCATTTCGCACAAGGCCGGAGCTGTAGCGAGTTAACCCGCTCTTGAGAACGTTCGCAATCGGCGTCCCGACCTCATCGCACGCCTGCTGCGCTTCGTTCACGTCGTCATGCTCAAGCGCCTCGTCCACTCGGTGAAGAAGCGCCTCGGTGCCGGAGTTCAGCTTCGCGTAAGTGAAGATGCGCTCAATGATGAACGTCACCGCCGCGATGGAGCAGAGCAGAAGCGGAATGCCGACCCAGCCAAATCGGCTGGCGAACCTGAGCAGGGTCGTCTTTTCACGCATTTTCACTTCAACGGGCGTCAGCTGTCCAGCGATGACGGTACGAATGATGTCTTCGCGGTCCCGATACCCTTCCGCCACAACCTTGAGAGAGTACTCGCCGGGGACAAGCGGCGTGATTTCAAACTCGCCGTTCGGGTCGCTCATGACCTCACCCGAGTTGTCTTCGCCGCTCCCAACATACATGATGGTCGCGTTCGGGACAGCTTTGCCTCCCTGCGTTACATCCTTGAGGCTGCCTTTGATGCCAGTGTCGGTCGCGGTCGCGTCTAGCCCGGCGCCGATGCTGCCGAGGTCGCTGCCGAGGTCGCTGCCGACATCCTCGTCGGCCGCGTCCTGCGCCTGAGCGCCGAGACTGAAGATTGCCAGCGCCGTCGACATCATGATGGGAAGAAGTTTACGCACTTGATTTGCCTCCATAAGGTTTGAAACTATTGAGCGGTTCGATCGTCGAGCCGCTTTTTCGTTGTTGTTGAGAAATTGATTCATGATTGCCTTTCCGCTTTTCGCATAAGCCATGATGCAGTAAGCGTAAAGATAAGCCCGATAACCGCAACGATAGACAGCAGGACCAGAGCTCCGTTCCAGCCGTACCGATCGTCAAACAGCTTGAAGAAGGTCGTCTTTTTGCGCATTTTCACTTCGATGGGCGTCATCTGCCCGTCGATGACGGTACGAATGATGTCTTCGCGGTCCCGATACCTGTCCGCCGCAACGCTGAGAGAGTACTCGCCGGGAGCAAGCGGAAAGATTTCAAAATCGCCGTTCTGGTCGCTTACGACTTCACCTGAGTTGCCTTCGCCGCGACCAACATACATGATCGTCACGCCCTCGACAGCTGCGCCTCCCTGCGTTACATCCTCGATGCTGCCTTTGATGCCGGTGTCATGCATATTTATTTCGGTGAAGGCTGTCTCATTTTGAACCGCCTGGCGTACGATGCCCCGTCGGCTTCCATAGCCGATCTTTTCGATGGTCAGCATATAGACGCCGGGCGCAAGCCCTTTAAAGAGGAATTCGCCGTTCGAGTCGGTTTTGGTTTCGCCTTTGGCGCTCTCTTCTTCGCCGACATACTTCACCGCCGCGCCTTCAATCGCGGACCCGTCCCTCAGATTCAACACAACGCCGCTCAGCGCGGCCGCAGGGGCCGCCGTCTGTACGGAGCCTTGCGCATGGGGGACGCCGATCCACAGAACCGGTGCCCATGCGCACATCATGATGGTAAGAACGTTCCGCAATTGCCTGCCTTCAAACGACAGCGTTGTTAGAAACCGGTCATCGCGCGAATGTAGGTGCTGTTGCTCTCAACATTGTGGAGAACATCCCTGTAGATGCGGAAACCCGACAGGATCGCCACAACAAAACCTTGCCAGTCGCCTTCCTGGATCAACTGCAGCTCAAAGATGCGAGTCCGCGAATCGGGGCGGTACTCCACCGGAGCTATGTCAAACCCGTCCGGAATGACCGACAGATACCGATGGTAGTCCTTGTCCTTGTTGACGAACTTGCGGTACTGGAAGCCGGCGACGATGGCTGTTCGCTGCGTGAATTGATAGTCGAAGCGGATGCCCTCGACAATTTCGCGGCTGTTCTTGTTGAAGCGCAGATATTCTCGGCTCTCCGCGTCGCTGGGATGGACATTGATCGGGTCAAGCGCGAACCGCACGCCTCTCTCAAAGTCGCCCAAATTGAAGCGGGAGATGTAAAGACTATCGCGGCTTCGGTCTGAACTCCGCTCAACAATGTACTTATACACAGGGGTGATGACGATGTCTTCGCTGATGCTCTCAACGATGCTCTGCAGACCGCCAATCTCCTTGAGCGGGATCTCATACCGCGCGCGGAAAAGGAACAGCTGCTGATTCAGGGTCTTGCCCTCTTCAGTAATGACGTTGCCTTCTTCATCCCAGTAGCTCTGAATCCCGTATCGACGCCCCTGCCAGTTGTCGATGTCGAAGATCAGATTCGGGTCCGGATAGAACGGATATTCCCGCTCCCCGCCGCTGATGTCCACCTGCGTCTGCGGCACCATCAGGTCAATGCGCTCGTCAATGTCGGGCGTATCCGGATCGTCCGGGAAGATCAGCCGCTCCTCCGACGGCGGCGATTGACGCCCGATCGTGAAGAGATACTTGCCCTCAAGCGTCAGGTTGTTGATCGCGTTGTAGAGGAGCTGCAGCGTCGTCGTGTTCTCCGTCGCGTTGTAGAAGTCCAGCTGGTCTTCTATCTGGGCTTCCCCAAGCGCTCCAGGGATCAGCGCGATGGAGTAGTCGGGAATGTCGTCGTCCACAATGCGAAGGCGGTCTTGCAGGCGGAAGGTGCCGAGCTCAGCGATGTCGCGCTGAAAATCGAAGTGGAGATAGCGCGAATTGTTGCGCCGCGCGCTGGACACCTCCGATTCGTTGAGCCATCCGAAAGTGGTCGTCATGTTATCAAAAATGTCCCACGCCACCTCAATATGGTAGCCGCGCCGATCGATGCCGTACGCATAATCAGGCTCGTAGTCGTCTTCGAGCGAGTCGATGATGCCGTTGTTGTCGTGGTCAACCAGGTCGTCAAAGATGGGCGGATCGGCGTCGAAGATGAGGAAGTCTTCCTGGTAGTCCAGAATCCCGTTCTGGTCGCGGTCGTCCGCTTTCGGAAGGACCCCGTCAAAGTCCTCGCTGTCGGGAAAGCTGTCGCGGTCGTCGTCGTCTTCAACAAAATGGTAGATGTAGTCGTCAAAAGGATCGATAGGGATCGCTGCTGTCCCGCCTGCGCCGAGGTTAACACGCGCGTCCGGCCATGGATCGTCATAGGGCTCGTCACGGGCAGTATTGCTGCCCCATCCAAAATAATTCGTCGTGTAGCCAGGGTCAATATGGTAGAACGCTTCTTTGAACAGAATGCTCCCAAGCCGATGTTCAAGCTGGACAAACCAAGCGACCTCGGCAGAGTCGTGGTTGTCGCCGCCGGGCGTGAATTTTAACTCCGCGCCGTTGTTGGCTGAAAAGGTTCGCCCCTCCGACGCCTCATCGTATTTGAAGTCGGCGGCGTCTCCAACGGTCGCGTTCGCAACCCCAGAATCCTGCGTCAGCAGATGAATATCAATGCGGTCTTCGGCGACAGTCGGGTACGCTTTGTATTTGTTGTTGACCGAATACTGCGCCCGAACCAGCACATTGCCGATCGTCCCTTCAAGGTCTATCCCCGCCAAGACAGCGGAGCGAGGGGCGCCGTACTGCAGCGACGAAATCGTTTTCGGCTCCCATCCGTTCGGATCAGACACGTCAATGTCCTGACCCTGCTCTTGACCGACGTTGCCGGGCGCCTGAATCACATCTCGATACGGCATCACGATGAGACCGCTTGGATCCATATTGAGCAACTGACCGTCTTCATCGCCGATGTTGGCGGGGCTGTATCCGTTCATAACGATGTTGTAGTCGCCCGCCACCTTGATGTTCCTGAATTCAACGCTGATGACAACCGCCGGGTTCAACACCTGGCTCCCAAGCTCGTTCGAAGCCACTTCAGGCAAATTGGTCAGATCAAGCGCGTAATGGAAAGCGTCAAACCCGTTCGCAACGCGCCAGTCGCCCAGGAACGGATAATCGGCGTTGTCTGCGCCGACATTGCGCACAATGCGCGGGTCGGAACTGGGAAGCTCCGTCGTCACGGTTGGGTCAGGCGACCCGCCGAAAAGTACGTCTCCCGTCAGGTTGCCGTCCTGCATTTCATCGTAGGAGACCTGCCATGTGAGCGTCTGCTCTTCGGTCTCGTGCGGGGTGCGGATGACAAGCGGCTCTTCCAGCGGCTCGCCCGTGTTTGGGTCTTCTGTGATGACTTCAACATCATACAATTCTTCTCTGTATCGTATGACGACATCCATCGACTGGAAGGCGGCTCCGACGCGCCCGTCTTCAGGCGAGTCGTCCCGGAAGGTGAGAACAATGACCTGCGGAGGCGTGTTCGGCACAGAGCCGAAGAACGGGTTGTGCGTTCGCTGATGGAACTCCTGGCGCATGTTCATATAGGTCGCGCCGACGCGAAAGACGTCCCCGACCATCCCCTGCGCTCGGAAGCCGATGATTCTGGAGTTGGCGAGAAAGGCGATGTCCTCTGTAGAGGTTCGCCTGCCGGCTCCGCCCCCGAGTGCGTTGAATCCGACCGCATCCGGAATATAGACGGTGTTGGACGCGCGCGTGTTGAGAAGCGTGAACAAATGACGCTCGTGAGAGAATGAAATGTCGAACCGCTGCCCGTCAAATTCAGTTTTTTGGATAATGTATGCGGCGGGAAAGAGCGTCTCAGGCATAATGCGGAGATAGTCGCCAATGGCTGCTTCCGCGTGCCTGCCCCGAAAGGTGTCATGGGTGAGAACCTCGTGGTCAAGCTCCACAACAAATCGAATCGTGTCCCATTGGCCGCTAAAACCGGCGGCCAAGTTGCCTGCATTATCGAATTGCTTCTCTTCCATGTAGTGATGGACTTCGTGTCCTTCCAGCAGCTCTTTTCCGAACAGATCATGGAAAAACAGAGGAATTTCTTCCAGTTCGAAGCGGTCGGAGAACTTCGATTCTCCTTCAATTGCCGGCAGCAGCGGCTCCTGCGGTCCCAGCTCGGCGAACGGCGTTGTGCCGCAGCCGATCAGCCCCAGTCCTATCAATGCAAGCGACGCTGTCAATGCCCATCGACCCAGACATGGGAACGCCGCTTTAGAGATCTTTCTCATAAGCTCTGTCCTTAAAGTTTTGATTCTCAAGAGCGCATCCTCGCTCGTTCTAAAGTTTCATGACTGCGTCAAGCAACGCGTTGACGCTCGCATCCTCCGCAAACAGAATTCACAATACCAAAACGCTCTGCGCATGTCAACTATTTTTTACGTTACACGTTGAATCATGCCGCGCTTGCTTAGCGGAACGAAAACGCCCCGCGCGCAAAATATACCATACCAAGACGCCGAACGCATGTCAACCGCTTCCAACGCCTGTATTTGAAATGTCTGAATCCTCAGATGACGTTACTATGCCATTGATTCGCTGCGCATTCAACTTTTTTTGCCGACGCGCGCGCTTTAAAAACCGACCGTACTTAAACGCAGCGCGTTGACCCGCTCAACGGCTCTCATGAGGCGAGCAGCGAACGCAGACGAACTAAAATAGACGCGCCCGACACAGGCCGCGACAGATCCAGCAGATACAGCTCCATGTAGTCGCTCTGGTTGCTGACAAAAACAATGCGCCGCCCGTCCGGCGAAAACGACGGCTGCATCGCGTCCCCTTTCAATCGGCACAACACGCGCGACCGCCGCGTCTTCCAGTCCATCAGCGCCAGCTCATACGAATCGCGCTGCCGAAAATAAACCAGCAGACGCCCGTCCGGCGAAAACGAACCGACAAACTCATTATACGGCGTCCGCGTCGCCTGCTCAAGTCCCGTCCCGTCCGCCTTCATGAGCATCAACTCAAAGTTGTTCTCCTGCGTCTGAACAAACAGAATCGAGCGGCCGTCCGGCGTGTAAACAGGCGACCCGTCGTCTTCAGGACCTGTCGTGAGGCGAACCCGCCCCCCGCCCTCAACGTCCATCGTCCAGATGTCCAGATTCGCCTCTACCGCCGCTTCGAACGCGATGCGCTCCTTGGAAGGATGGTGAAACGGGTTGGCGACCGAACTGGGATTGGGCGTCAGAAGCGAAACGGAACCGTCGGCAGAGTCGCGTTTCATCAGCACAATGCGCCGAGTGGAGGAGCCGCTGGCGTGGAGCGTGATGTAGCCGACGCCCGTTCGATGCTCCGTCGCCGCAAAGATGAGCGCGGAGCCGTCCGGCGAGTAGACAGGGCTGATCTCGTTGGAGTCGTCCATATCGGTCAGCCGTTCCTGCTTCATGTCGTCTAAGCGGAGCAGAAAAAGATCACCGCTTTCGTATCGGTGCGAAGTGAAGACGACGCTTTTACCGTCAGGATGGAAGCGCGGAAAGTAGCTGTCGGCGCCGTCTCTTGTGAGTCGGGTTGTGTGGTAGGCTTTGCCGGTCATCGCGCCGATTCGCTCCGTGTGCGCCCCGTCCGGCTTCCGTTCCAGCGCCTTGATCCAAACCTCGTACGCCTCCTTTTGACGACCCATGCGGTACAGCGCCTCGCCGAGGCCGGCGTATGCGTCGGCAAACAGCTCTTTTTTCGCCGCGGCGCTCTGAAAGCGGCTTGCCGCCTCCTTCAGCTCGTCCTGCTCAAGGGCGATTTCCGCCAGCGCCAGCTCCGCTTCGGCGCTTCTCTTCGGGTCTTTTGTTAGGAGCATGAACGCCTCGCGCGCCTTGTCAGGACCCTCCCGCCGATACGCTTCCCATCCTTCATCGATAGGCGATTCTCCGCAGGCGGCGAAAACGACAAGGACAAATACGGCGGCGATACGTTTCATCATCTGCCTCGTTTCAGGTCGGCGAGAAAAATAGCGGCGGGCCGCCTCGGCGCGTCCACATGGGCTGGATTCGATCCGCGGCGCAGATGTTCATACGCTCCCGCGGCGTTCAAAACTCCGTAGCCTCTTCGGTTGTTGGGCGCGTCCGCGCTTGAGGCGGTCAAGCGCAGCGCGTTCATCATCTCGGCGGGAGAGGCGGACGGAAACGCTTCAACCAGCAGCGCGGCAGCCCCCGCAGCCAACGCAGACGCGGCGGAGGTCCCCTGCGCAAGCCGAAACCCTTCCCCGTCCAACGCGGCGGCAGAAACGTCGACGCCCAGCGCGAGCGCATCCGGCTTGAGGCGTCCGTCCGCTGTCGGGCCTCTTGAGGAAAACGCGGCAGGCTCCCCGTTCGAAAGCGCCGCGCCGACCGTGAAGACGCCGACCGAATCGGCAGGAGGCGCGATGCGCCCAAACAGGTTGTCGCCGCCGACGTTTCCGGCGGCGTTCACAATCACCGCCCCTCGGCGCATCGCTTCAACCGCCGCCAACGACGCGGGGGAGGTCTGTCCGTCCATCTCCGCAAAAGCGTAGTCCAGCGCGTAGTTGAGCGACGAGTTGACAACCGCGCAGCCGTTCTCGACGCACCACTCCAGCCCCTCGACCCAGTAATCTTCCTCAATATGCTCCTCAAAATGGCGCCCGTTGCGCTGTATATCTTCCGTTTTGGCTAAGTAGTATTCAGCGTTCGGCGCCAGTTCCGCGACAATCGACAGCATGGCGGTTCCATGGGCGGCTTCGCCTGGGTCGTCTTGACCAGGCTCGTCATCGACGTTCTCGTCCTGATGAACTACGTCAAGGACGGCTCCGACGCGCAGACGCTCAAAGGCGGGATGCGTCAGCCGAAAGCCGGCGTCCAGTATCCCGACGCGGACGCCTTCGCCTGTCAGACCCGCCTCCGTCAACGCCGCCGCGTTCATCAAATCCGGCTGCGCATGTCGAGTCGGGAGACCGCTCGGATCAGCGGGAAACTGAACAACGCGCGAATAGGACGCGACGCGCATCGTCCGCAGAACGCCCGGCAGACGCGCCAACTTCTCCCGCTGCCGTTCGTTCGCCGAGACGCTCACAGCGCGCAGCCATCGGCTTTCAGTTCGGATAGACGCGCCGACCGCCTCCACCGCGGAACGAAACGACGCGCTAGGCGGCTCCTTTAAAAAAAGCCACCACGCCTGCGGCGTATGCTCCGCTCCTGCGTAAAGCCCCGCGCTCAACAGCGCCGCCAACGCCCAGCCCATGCTTTACGCCTCTGGAACCGGATGCGGCGCGCCTTCCGGCCATGTGTCCTGCGGCTCATAGCCGATCCATTTTCGCGCTGGCTCTAGGTCTAAAACGGGTCTCGTTTTGGGACGACTGGACGCAAACAGCGTCGCAACGGGCGGAAGGTCTTGCGCCTCAACGCAGAGGGCGAAGAACCGCCCCGCGTCGCCTGGGCTAAAGTAGATGTTCTGCGCCCATTCCAGCTGCGCGATGGAGGCGACGTCATGCGGCGCGCGCGGAAGCCAGCCGAGGCGCACAGCCGCGACCGAAATGCCGTATTGATGGGCGTACATCGCGCACATCGCCTCGCCGAACAGCTTCGTGACGGCGTAATGGTTCGGCGGTCCCGTTCCATCCTCAAGACGAATGAGACGCTCGCCAAAGTCGGGCGCAAACTGCCCTCTGTCTGGACCGGTCGGGATGGAGCGCCCGCGCTGAACGCTCAACCCCGCGCCAGACGGCAGCGGACCCATGACGGTCTGAACGGTGCTGGCATACACGAGGCGCCGGACGCCGCGCTTCTTTACCGCCTCAAAAATTTGATAGACGCCGACGATGTTCGGCTGAAGCAGCATCGTCAAGAAGTCGGCGGCGTCGGGTGTCGCGGCGAGATGCACAACCGCGTCCATGCCCTCTACAGCCGTCTCGACCGCGGTTCGATTTGCCAGATCGCCTATATGCGCCTCGTCCACATTGTCCATCGGGCGCAGATCAAAGCCGCGCACAAAATGGCCGCGGCGGCGCAGCTCTTTTGCGACAGCGCTTCCGACGGCTCCGCGCGCGCCTGTCACCAACACCCGCTGTTGTTCAATCGCCATCTCGACTCCTTTTAATTAAGACGACCGCCAACCCATTGAGGGAATCTTAAACCGCGCCCGCCTCACATCTCATCAATCGCTTTCAGAACCTCTTCGGCATGTCCGTTCGCTTTCACCTTCTCCCACGCTTTGGCGATCTTGCCTTCTTTGTCGATGAGAAAGGTTTTTCGACTGACGCCCATGAATGTCTTGCCGAACATCTTTTTTTCGCTGTATGCGCCGTATGCGGTTGCGACGGCATGGTCTTCGTCGACGAGCAGTGGAAAGTTCAGGCCGTATTTGTCGATGAATTTCTGATGGCTTTGCGCATTTCCGCCGCTGCATCCGATGACAGCGACTCCGCGTTTTTCAAATTCTCCGAGCGCGTCGCGGAAGCTTTTCGCTTCGATCGTGCAGCCGGGCGTGTCGTCTTTTGGATAAAAATACAGAACGACGCTCTGTTTCCCTTTAAACATATCGAGAGAAACGTCGTCTCCTGCTTCGGTTTTTGCCTTGAAATTGGGCGCATCGCCGCCTTGTTTGATGTCCATCTGCTCTCCGTTTCGGTTGATATCGAAAGCAATGATACGCTGTTTTGGAAAATTTTGAAAGCGCGCAAGCCGACCATTCCCGCATCAGCGGAAATCCAAACCGCGCTCTTTAGATTTCCCTGTCAAGCAAAGAACGGCGGTCTGACGGGCGGCGCCTTCTCTATCCGCTAGCCGCCCTGAACAGCGCGAATGATCTCAACCTGATCTCCTTCGGCAAGCGGCGTTTCATGCCACCGCGACTTCGGCGCCACCTTCTCGTTGACAGCGGCGGCGACTCCTTTCGCGCCAGGCTCAATCCCAAGCTCCTTCAGCAGCGCCTCAAGGGAGCGCGCCGCCGTCTCGCGCTCCTCGCCGTTGACCTGTATTCGCCTCATTTTTGAAATCTTTCCAGGCTGTAAGGGGCGATTGTCTCGCTCGTTTCGCCGGTGAGAACCGCCGCAGACACTTCTTCCGACGTGACAGGCGCGAACAGGATTCCATTGCGGTAGTGTCCCGTCGCCATGAACAGCCTCTCCACTGTCGTTTTGCCTAAGATGGGCGCGTTGTCTCGGCTCCCAGGTCGAAGTCCGACGCCCCACTTGATCATCGGCAGCTCGCGCAGACCGGGCAGCATTTCGCACGCGGGGCGCAACAGCTTCAACGCCGCTCCAATCGTCGGCTGCGTGTCAAATCCGCGCTCTTCAACGGTCGCGCCGACCATCAGGCGTCCGTCGCTTTTCGGCGCGAGATAGACGAATTCGCCGTCCAAAAGCGCCCAAATAACGCGCCGTATGAGCGGCTCTTTCGGCTGCTGAACCGTGAAGATTTGCCCTTTCACGGGACGCACCGGCGCGGGCGAAAGCGCTCCCATCTCTCCAAGCAACCCTGACCATGCGCCCGCCGCAACGACAATCGCGGAGCCTTCCTCTACGCCGCCCTCCAGTTGGACGCCGACAGCGCATCCGTCTTCTATCAGAACAGATTCAACGGACGTATGGTCGCGTATTTCGCCCCCGCACTTTTGAAAGGCGCGGATGAGCGCGTCCCCAACGGCGGCGGCGTCCACCTGATGCTCAATTGAGGAGTAGATCCCTGCGGAGGCGCGCCGGGAGAGGCATGGCTCCATTTCGCGCGTCTGAGACCCGCTCATCCACTCCACTTCCAGACCCGTCCGAATCTGATCTTCGTATAATTCGCGCAGCTGCGTGACGTCGTCTCTGCCAAACGCGGCGAACAGCGTCCCGTCGTCTCGGTAGTCAACCGACATGTCGGCGTCCGCTTCCAGCTCATCGCGGTAGTTTTTCCATCGGCGCAGCGATTCGCGCCCGAGCCGCAGGACCGTTTCTTCTTCGTCTTTGAGCTCCATCTGCGGAGCGAGCATGCCGGCGGAAACCCATGTGGCGCCTGTTCGGAGGGGGGCTTTTTCAAACAAAACAACGCGCTTGCCCGCCTTGGCGAGCTTCCATCCGACGCCAAGGCCGCAAACCCCGCCTCCTACGATCAAGATTCGATCCCGCTCCATTCGCTTCCCTTTCCCGATTCGCTCCCGTATCAATGAGGCGCGCTCATCCGCCGCCCTTATTCCCCATGATACCCCTTCGAACCTATTTTCGTCAAGACGTCTGCCCGACCTCATGCGTAAAGCTGGGGTGTCATGACGAAGAACCGCATGACCAGCGAAAAGCCGCAACCGCCCGCCGTCATTTACATGATTACTTTACCCCTCAGGTATGCGCATACTTAAGGGGTCG
>JAPPNK010000013.1 GCA_028818695.1 Candidatus Poribacteria bacterium | reverse complement strand
ACGAAATGATTGACTTTGAACACAGATACTCCCGCGAAAGCGGGAATCCAGAGTTTTTCGTAGACAGCCTCCGCATTCTAAAACGGCTCTTTAAAATCAAAAGCATCGTCTATAGAGACTGCCTGCGGCAGAAACTCTTGATCCTAAAATCAAATTCTGTTACACTGCGGACGAAGCGGAAATCTGACGACCCCATTTGAAGTCTGAAGGGTTTCCGCTGCGGAGGACAACGGCATCAACAAGGAGAATTTGACATGACGGCACGGGTTCTTTTGACAAGCGTTGCGGCGCTGTGTCTGTTTCACGGAAGCAGTTGGGCGGTTCAGTACGACGCGCTCGCTCTGTATCTCGATTTTGAAGAAGGCGCCGGCGATACAGCGATGGACGCCTCCAAGCATGGCAACAACGGAACGCTTCATATGGCGGAGTGGGCGGACGGCAAGTACGGTAAAGCGATCTCTTTGAGCGGCGCGGCCGGCGGATGGGTGGAGGTGCCGGACGCGCCTTCGCTCGACATCGCCGATGAGATCACTCTCATGGCGTGGGTCTATCCGACGGCGTTCAACCTCGAATGGCAGCGGATCGTCAACAAGTGCTGGGCGGGCGATACTTGGCCGTGGATGTCGTACGGCTTTTACGAGATGGCCGGCACCGACGGGCGACTCGGCTTCACGATTGCGGTCGACAACGGACAGGAGCGGCTGTGCCGCAACGGCGAAACGCCTCAATTGCCGAGCAACGAGTGGAGCCACATTGCCGCCACATACGACGGCTCCGACATGCGCCTTTACCAGGACGGCGAGGAGGTGTTGAGCGTCGCCACCACAGGTACGATCACCGCCAACGATGTGCCGGTCGCCATCGGCAGAAACAGCGAAGGCAACCGCGAACATTTCCACGGTTCCATTGACGAGGTGGGCATCTGGAGCGTTGCGCTCACGCCGGATGAGATTATGACCGCCATGGCGGGCGATATTCTGCTGTCGGTGGAACCCGCAGGAAAACTCGCGGTTCAATGGGCGGATTTGCGGAGTCAACGCTAGACTTCATCTGGACGGGCGCAGTTGCTTCATCTCTGAAAGCCGACTCTCCCGTCGACCAAAAGAACGAACGACGGATGCGGAGCGTCTTTGCCGGCGCCCGCATCCGTTTTTTGCGCTCTTGTTATCTGCCGGCGCGCTGCCTAATCCGCTAACTCCAACAGCCCCCAGACGCTAGGATCTCGAAACGGGTCCAGCTCCTGCCCCGCTGTCCAATGCTGCGCCCTTCCGCCCGCTTCTCGTATGATGTAATTGAAGCCGATCTTTTTATGGGCGGTCGGGTCGAAGGTCGGGATCGCCTGCCGCGTGAACGTTGCATCGAGCTGGTATCCGCGGGCAAAGATGTCGCAATGGACGCGAACCGTTTCGTCGTTCTGAACGGCGACCTGATACTCCACCGCCGGCTCGCACCGCCCGGCAGACGCCTGCGCCCCTGGCAGCAAAAAAAAGTGAACGCAATGCTCCGTATACCGATCGCGCGGGAGGGAGCCGCGCAGGTCTAAAAAAAGCTCCACGCAGTCCCCCTCCCACCATCGGCTTGGAAATGTTTTAGGCGGGCGGCGCAGGTTCACCTGAAAGCCGAAGCGCAGCTCGTCGTCCGTCCAGCCGGCGTATGCGGTCGCAAACGGCTCGTCCCATTCGTCGCCGCCTGCCCCAATCAGCCCTGTTAAAAGGTAGGGGGAAGAGACAATCTCAAACGGCTCCATCGGTCCGATGCGCCTGCATTCCGCGACGGGGCGAAAGGCGTACCGCGCCGGTATCAGCGCCATCCTGCCGCCTTACGCATCGTCTTTCAACGCCGCTTGAGCCGCCGCAAGCCGCGCAATCGGCACGCGGAACGGCGAGCAGCTGACGTAGTCCAGCCCCGCCTTGTGGCAAAAGGCGACCGAGGACGGATCCCCGCCATGCTCCCCGCAGATGCCCACCTTCAGATCGGAGCGCGTCTCCCGCCCCTTAACGGTTCCCATCTCGATGAGCTGTCCGACGCCGTCCAGGTCGATGGCGACGAACGGATCGCCCAGATAGATGTCCCGCTCAATGTAGATCGGCAAAAATCGGGGCGCGTCGTCCCGCGAAAGTCCGAACGCGGTTTGCGTCAAATCGTTTGTTCCGAAGCTGAAGAAATCGGCGTCTTCCGCAATCTGATTCGCGACCAGGGCGGCGCGCGGCACCTCAATCATCGTCCCGACAAGGTACTCGACCGCATGCCCCTTCTCTTCAAAGACGCGCTTCGCCGCGTCGTCAATCACCTTCCGCTGCAGCGTCAGCTCCTTGCGCGTCCCGACAAGCGGCACCATGATTTCGGGCTGAACGTCAACGCCCTCTTTGGCGACATTCACCGCCGCTTCAAAAATCGCCTGCGCCTGCGTTTCGGTGATTTCAGGATACGCGATCCCAAGCCGGCATCCGCGATGTCCAAGCATCGGGTTCGCCTCTTCCAGCCCGGCGACGGACGCCTTCACGGCGTCGATGGAGACGCCCAGCTCCTGCGCGACCTGCTCCATTTCGCGCTCGGTGTGCGGCAGAAACTCATGCAAAGGCGGGTCAAGCGTGCGTATCGTGACCGGAAGTCCGTCCATCGCGCGGAAGATGTTCTCAAAATCCTCGCGCTGAATCGGCAGCAGCTTCGCCAGCGCTTTTCGGCGCCCTTCTTCGCTTTCGGCGAGGATCATCTCGCGCACGGCGACAATGCGGTCGCCTTCAAAGAACATATGCTCCGTTCGGCAGAGGCCGATGCCTTCGGCTCCGAACGCGATGGCGTTCGCCGCTTGGTCGGGCTGGTCGGCGTTTGTGCGGACGCCCAATTTCCGCGCCTGGTCAGCCCACTCCATGATCTGCGCGTATAGCTTGTAGGTCCTGCTTTCCTTCGCCTCTTCTCGGTTGTCGACGAGCGCCTGAATCACTTCGCTGGGCGCGGTGTTGATGCTGCCTTCAAACACCTGCCCCGTGGAGCCGTCGATGGAGATCTCGTCGCCTTCGCGCAGAACGCGCCCGGCAACCTGCATCTCCCGCCGCTCATAATTGATGTTCAGATCGCCGCACCCGCAGACGCAGACCTTCCCCATCTGCCGGGCGACCAGCGCGGCATGGCTGCTCACGCCTCCTCTGGCGGTCAAAATTCCGTCTGAAGCGAGCATTCCTCTCAAATCTTCAGGGCTGGTCTCAATGCGCGCGAGAACCACCTTGTCGCCCCCCGCGGACATCTTCTCCGCCGCGTCGGCGCTGAAAACAATCTTTCCAGAAGCCGCCCCTGGACCTGCCGGCAGCCCGCGCGCCAGCAGCCGATCGTCCGCCGCCGCCTGACGCAGACCTTCCGCGTCAAACACCGGCGCGAGGATATGTTCTAGCGAGTCGGGCGGTATCGTCTGAATCGCCGCCTTCCAGTCCACCAGCCCCTCGTTCGCCATTTCGGCGGCGATGCGAATTGCGGCAAGCCCCGTCCGCTTCCCGTTGCGCGTTTGCAGAAGATAAACCGTGTTGCGCTCAATGGTGAACTCAAAATCCTGCATGTCGCGGAACTGCCGCTCGAGAACGCCGCGGATGCGCTCCAGCTCCTCGTACGCCTCCGGCATCTCTTCGGCGAGCTGGGCGACCGGCTTCGGCGTCCGCACCCCGGCGACAACATCCTCGCCCTGCGCGTTCAATAGATATTCCCCGTAAAACACCTTTTCGCCTGTCGCAGGGTCCCGCGTGAAGGCGACGCCCGTCCCAGAATCCTCCCCCATGTTTCCAAACGCCATCGTCTGGACGTTCACCGCCGTTCCCCAGTCGGAGGGAATGTGGTACCGCCGCCGATACACAACAGCCCGCTCATTGTCCCATGACCCGAACACCGCCCCGACAGCGCCCCACAACTGCTCAACAGGGTCTTGCGGAAATTCGCGCCCTGTCCGCTGCTTGATGAGACGGTTGTACCGCCTGATCAGCTCCTGCAGGTCGTCCGCGGTCAGGTCGGCGTCCTGCTGCGCCCCGCATTCAACTTTCAGCGCGTCCATCACCTCGTCAAACGGCTCATGCTCATGGTCGTCGCGCGGCTGAACGCCCATGACGACGTCGCCGTACATCTGCACAAAGCGCCGGTAGCAGTCCCACGCAAACCTGTCATTGTTGGTCTGCCGCCCCAGCGCCTGAACGGTCTGATCGTTCAACCCAAGGTTCAAGATCGTGTCCATCATGCCGGGCATCGATTCCCGCGAGCCGGAGCGCACCGAGAAGAGCAGCGGATTTTCGCTGTCTCCAAAAATTTTCCCTGTCTGCGTTTCCAAAAATGCGACAGCTTCAGCCGTCTCTTCGCGCAGCCCGTATGGATAGGATCGGTCGTTCTGGGTAAAGTATGTGCAGACGTCGGTCGTGATCGTGAAACCGGGCGGAACGGGCAGCCCGATGCGGCTCATCTCTGCGAGGTTGGCTCCTTTTCCGCCGAGGAGCTCCCGCAGGGTTGCGTCGCCGTCCGTTTTCGTTTGGCTGAAGTAGTATACATTTTTTGGTTCGTCGGCCATGGCGCCTCCAATGATGTTTACATGGAATAGATCATACGATTCGCTTCTTCATAATCCGGCTGCAGCGGATCGGTTGAGAGATACAGCTTTTGGTACGGCTCATAAAGCTGGATATAGCTCCAGTTGACGCCGCACAGAATTTTCTCTTCATTTTGCAGCTTCACAAACCGCCCCCGAAAAGCGGCGCGAGTCGTTTTAGGCGGATGCCTCATGGCGCGTTCAATTTCCTTGTCCGTAACAAGCCGCTCCACGAGACCTTTCTTCTCCATCGAGTAAAAGATGCCCTTAGACATGTTGATGTTGTGATATTCTAAGTCTAGCCGCAAAAGCGCGTGGCTGTCCCATCGAATTTTGCGCGACGCGGCGTATTTTTCCAGTATCTGCCGCTTGTTGACCCAGTCCAGATACCGATGCAGGCTTTCAGGATCCGTCTCAAGCCCCGTCAGCACCATATCCCATTTTTCAAGAATATCCTTCACAAACGGGCTGTCCTCATGCTGATAGTAATCCTTCGCCCGCATCCAGTATTCGCGTTGAACCTGAACGGCGGTCATCCGCTTCCCGTTCTGAAGCTCAATCTCCCGCTTGCACTCCAGGTCTTCGGAGATCTGCGTCAGCGCTGGAACCGATTCCCGCAACTCAAGCGACTTGTCCAAGGCGCCATCCTCAATCATCTGCAAGATCAGGTCCGTCGTCCCCACCTTCAGATAGGTCACAAATTCAGACATATTCGAGTCGCCGACGATCACATGCAGCCGCCGGTACTTTTCCCGGTCGGCGTGCGGTTCGTCTCGGGTGTTGATAATCCCGCGCGCCGTCGTCGTCGCAATGGAGATGTCTTCGCGGATATACTGCGCCCGCTGCGAAATAACAAAGCGCCCCCGTTCAGACGACCGAACCTTCCCAGCCCCGCTGAACACCTGCCGCGTAACAAAAAACGGAATCAGCAGCGCCGGCAGCTGCCGAAACCCGACCGACCTGTCCATCAGATAATTTTCATGGCAGCCGTAGGTGTTGCCGGGCGTGTCCGTGTTGTTTTTAAAGACAGAGATTTTGCCGGGAAGGCCCTCTTCCCGCATCTTGTTTTCAGCCGATTTGGCAAGATATTCGATGATCCGCTCCCCGGCGCGGTCATGCGCAACCAGCTCCCGCACATCGTCGCATTCGGGCGTCGCATATTCAGGATGGCACCCAATATCCTGATAAAACCGCGCCCCGTTTTCCAAAAACACGTCGGGGTACATCCGCTTAGAGATGATCTCCCTGAAGAGATAGACGACCGAGTTTTGAATCGACAGAGCCTTCCCGCCCTTTTTGTCTGCGGAGCAGATGATGCCGTACTCGTTTTCAAGACCGTAAACGCGACGCTTCAAACGGCTTCCCCAAACCTAATCAACCCAACCTGCAACTTATTATACACGCTCCAGCCTCTCAATGCATGTGGACAGGTCTGAAGGCAGATACGTTCATGCGGCGTTGTTGGAGACGATGGGGTTTGATCAGGAGGCGCGTCTTTTAAGATTCCCGTTTCCACGGGAATTAGGAGGTGTATCGCCGTTCTCATGAACGCCTGTTCGAAATCGCCCTTCCGCTCCGCTCTATGATGTAGTAATCTACAGTAAATCCATAAGAGAGAAACATGAACGACGACTTCATCTACAGCTGGCGCGTCAAGGCGGTTTTATGCGCTGTTCTGCTGGCGCTGTTTGTTATCGTCGACCGCTGGATCGCCAACTACGCCGACGCGACCAAAGAGGGAGCCGTGACCCGCGTCGTCTGCGTCGGAACCGTCGTCGACATCCAAACGGGCGACATCGTTTATCTGCGCGGCAAGCCAACGCTCATCGGAACGATCACTGAATCGGACATGTCGGGCGACATCGTCCTGATCGTCAACGACGAGGAAATCGAACTAACGACAGGGAACGAGCCGGGAGACCTGCTGCGCGTCATAGAGGATCAAGACCAGGCGCTGACAATCCGCATCGACACCTGGCCAAAGGAGCTGCGGCAAACGGGGCATGACTTCCGCAAAAACGTGAAAGTTGTCGGCAACCGCTTTCAAGGGCAGCTGGACGACCACATCTACAGCATCGGCGACAAGCTGTTTTTGGAGTTCGCTCTCAAGCGCCCAGAAGAAATCGACCGCGCCGTCCCTGAGCTGCGCGGATACTACCGCAACACATTTTTATGGCGGCTCATCGCTGTCTTGGGCTTGTCGCTCATTTTAGTCGGCGGCGTCAAGGGCCTCCTGACGATCTTTGCGACGGTCAGCTCCCTTGCGCTCTTGATGCTCGTCTTTGTCCCTGGTCTCCTCGGCGCGTCCGCCGAGGCAGGCCGCAACGGCTTTCTCATCATCGGCTTTCTGGGGTTTGCCGCCGGCGTCGTCTGGATCGTTCAGCGCTGGCGCTCCGGCCGAGGCGGCATACCGCTTTCCATGCTGGGCGTTGCCGCCGCCGCTGTGCTTGCCGGCATCTTGACGGAAGGCTCCGTCGTCTTGATTGGGGAACGCCCGCTCCCGTTGGCGCTCTTCGTCTCTCTCGTCATCACGCTTGTCACCTTCACGATCATCACCGGCTTCAGCGCGAAAGTCATTTCAGGCTCTCTCGGCACGGTCGGCGGCCTCCTTGCCTGCGGCTTGATCTCCTGGATTGCCAGCAAGACGCTCTGGTTCACGGGTCTGGCGGTTGAGTTCGGATACACCGACCTAGGCGCCGTCCTGTGGCGAGATGAGACCTCCCGCTTCTGGCCGTTTTTAGACTTTCTATCGGCAGGCCTCATCATCGCCGCCCTCGGCGCCATGATGGACGTCAGCATGTCCGTATCGTCCACCATCTACGAAGTCAAAAAAGCGAACCCGAACATCTCCGTCGTCGGAGCCATGAAAGCCGGCTACAACGTCGGCAAGGACATCATGAGCACCATGACCGACACGCTCATATTCGCCTTCATCGGCGCCGACCTGATCTTCATCGTCATGCCGGGTCTCGATTTTGGCGACTCCGGCAGACTCTACCCGTTCATGCGCATTTTAAACGAGGAGGATGTCGCAGTCGAGGCGGTGCATGCGCTCATGGGAACTCTCGGATTGACGCTGGCGATTCCGATCAGCGCCTTCATCGCCGGACTCCTAACGGCGCGGTTTGTCCCGGCGGATGAAGAGGGGGAAACGCCATGAAAAAGATCAAACGCTTTCAGATGCCGATCGCGCTCGTAGCCGTCTTTCTTGGCACGCATTTTCTTTATACAAACATGCAAACCCGTTCCTCCATCATCAACGAGGTGAAGGATGAGAACGGAAATGTTGTCTCGACCGAGTACTATGTGAAGGGGCGGGTGCTGTCGGTCGCGCGTTCCCTGAACGAAACGCCTGAGAATCTGGTAAGAAGCCTCGAAGAACGGCTCAACGTGGATGAGGACGAGGCTCCATTGGAAGAACCAAGCGACAATGTGGTGCGGATCATGGAGGTTGAACTGCTCGGCGGGCAGCATAAAGGCAAGCGCTCCCTGTTCCGCATCGACCTGCAGCCGCTCAGCTTTCCGATGCTCAACACGAATGTGGAGCCGGGCGACATCATCCTGTGCCGCGTCGGCGGATCGGGGGAAATCCTGAACGCGCGCGGCAATGTGCAGGGTTACAGCCGAGACCAGTTCATCATTGGGCTGCTGGGCATCCTGTTCGCGGTGGTCGTCATCGTCGGACGCGCGGCGGGGATACGCGCGGCGCTGACGATGGTCGTCAACGGCTTCATCCTCTACTACGTCATGCTCCCGATGATCCATAAGGGGTACGACCCGATCTGGTCAATTGTATTGACATGCGCGCTCATATCGTTCCAGTCTCGGCTGATTGTGGCAGGTTTTGGCAGAAAAACGTATGCCGCCATTTTAGGCACTATGGGCGGAGTCGTCATCGCCGGCTTCTTAGTGATTTACGCCCAAGAACATCTACACTTCACCGGCCTTGAAAAAGCGAACGCGACCGATCTAGTGGCGTCCCAGTCGGTGAACCATCTCGACTTTGCGGGACTGCTCATGGCGGGAATGCTGATCGGGCTGCTCGGCGTGGCGAACGACGCCGCCATTGAGGTCGCCTCCGCCATCGAAGAGGTGAACGAGGCAAACCCGAATTTGAGCATACCGCGTCTAGTGGCGTCCGGAATGAATGTCGGCACCGATATCCTGGGGACGATGACGAACACGGTTGTGTTTGTGTATTTCGGGATGCGCTTATTGATTGTGCTTGCCGTGACGGGAACCGATGTGTTTCCGTATTCGGCGATGCAGCTGTTCAGCCTGTCGGTCATTGCGGCGGAGATTGTGCGCATCATCTCCGGCACTTTGGGGCTGGTGATCACGATTCCGTTGACCGCGGCGATTGCGGGTCTCTTCCATGCGCGCGCGCGCCAATTGCGGAAGGAGTCGGCATGAAGGGGAGATTGCCGGCTTATCTGGAAGCGGCGCTGTTTATCCTGCTGACAGCGACGGTCGCGTGGCGGATCGCTGTCGACCGCAGCAGCGGGGAAGACGTGGACATAGAGGCGCCGGCGGAGAGCGCCGCGGACCTGCTAAAACGGGCTGACAATGCGTACGAATCGATGGATCTGGCGGGCGCGGCGGAGCTGTATTACGACGTCTTGAAGCTCGACCCTGAAAACCTGCGCTCGCGCATTCAGCTGGCGCGCATTTTTGAAAAAAACAACTGGAACGCCAACTCGCTTCAGCTGCTGGACGAAGTCCTGGAGCGCGATCCAGAGCATTTAGAGGCGCGTCTGATCTTCGCGAAGATTCTCCGCGACGAGGGCAGGTCAAAAATCGCCGCGCTGGTCTATGAGTCCTCGCTGCGCGTCAACCCCGACAACGCGGAGGCGCTCTACTATCTCGGAACCGCGTATCAGGCGGACAGCAAGTTTCAAGAAGCGCTGCGCTCCTACCGCCGCGCCATCGAGTCGGACAAAGATTTGAAACCGCCATCGCTGGAGGATGCCCCGTTCGGCATTCAGGCGCATCTACAGATCGGCCGCGTCTACCGCCAGGCCGCCCGCCTCCATCTTCGCCAGGCGGCAGACGAGGAGCGGAACGGCAACGCCGAGGACGCGGCGAAGGAGCGGATGCTGTCGAAAGAGCGCAGCGACAGGGCGTTGAAAGAGCTGCGCGAGGCGCATGCGAAGGTCGTGAAAGCTGGCTTAGAAGAATACAGCGACGTCATGCGCGAGTTGACATCCGCCCTAGTTCAGAAGGCGTTGGAAATGCGCCGAAACAGAGAGCCGGAAACCGAAATCCTGCGCGTCTATCAAGAGGTCACGCAGATCGATCCCAACGACATTGACGCATGGCTCGAAGCGGGTCGAATACTCACCTTGAACGCGAAGACCCTTTCAGATTATGAAGCTGCGCACCGCCATTTCGAAGCCGCGCATAAATTATCCCCCAACGACAGCGACGCCCAAGTAGGAATGACCAACGCCCAACAGGAAATAGACAGGCTAAAAGGCGAAGCCAGCCCTGCGCAAGAATAACGCCCCGCCGATCCGATCGTCATTCCCCGCGCAAACGGGAATCCAGAGGAACCGCAGAAATGATCCGCGTTCGCATTCAGAGACGCCCAACTCAAGCGCCTAGATTGCATGAACCGCTTGCGCGGCTCAATAATTAACGGCATCATAAAACTGCTATGGAATTAAACGAAGCGATAGAAGAAGCCATCCAGCATACCCGCCGCCGACTGGCGCCCCCCGTCTCGGTCGACATCTCCAAATTGACCGCGACAGCCCTCTGGAGGTGGCGCAACGACGCCTTTGCGCTATCCCATTTCGCGCGCGCCGCCCTGCCCGACGACCTCGCCGACGAAATCGACCAGCTCATCCGTACCGCCGCCAGCTTAGCCCGCCTGCTCACCGAACATGCCGACGCCATCGCCGAAATAAAAGAGTACCGTTCTGCCAGAAAACTGGGAGCCGGCTCCGACCTGGTAGGCTTCGGCGAGGAGTACCTCAGCGGAGAGGACATCTCCCTGCGGGACATGCTCGTCAACGGACTCAGCTTCTACCTGAACTGGAAATCGAACACCGCCTTTATCGATGCCGGCGAAAAAGCGCATTCCGCGATGGCGCGCAGTTTCCTCCCTGAAATACAGGACGAACTCTGGTCCTTTATGCGCATCGCCTCCGGCATCGAAGACGCCGACATGACATGGGAGCAAACGCGCAGCATCGCCAGCCGAATCGAACGCGCGATGGGAATCATCGCCCAGCCGATGATGCCGGTCAACGTCCAGGTCGCCCTGCTCGCGTTTCTATACCACTCGCTGCTGCGCCTGCGCCTCGGCCGCCTGCTCATACGCCTAGAGCAGACCGCCGAAAACGCCTAGCCGACTCACCGATTCATCAGCTCGTCTTCTTTTTCTTTTAGAAGCCTGTCCAGCTCCTCAATATACTGATCGGTGATCTCCTGAACGTCCCTCTCTTGCCCGTACCGGTCGTCTTTTGAGATGTCCCCCGCCTTCTCGCTTTTGCGTATCGACTCAACGGCTCTCCGCCGCACATTGCGGATTGCAACCCGCCCCTTTTCTGCAATCTGCCGCACAACGCGCGTCAGCTCAACGCGCCGCTCCTCGGTCAGCTCCGGGATAACGATGCGCAGCGCGTTCTCATCCACAACCGGGTTTAGACCCAAGCTGGACGCGGCGACCGCCTTTCGTATCTCCTTGACCGCCGTCTTGTCCCACGGCCTGATGAGCAGAAGGCGCGGCTCTGGAACCGTGATGGACGCCAGCTGATTCAACGGCGTTTTCGATCCGTAATACTCAATTTGAAGCGATTCAACCAGCGCAGGGGACGCCCGCCCCGTCCGAACGCTGTTGAATTCCTGCAGCGTCGCTTCAATCGTCTTGCCCATCCGCTCTTCGATCTCAACCGCTTCTTGCATGGCTTTTCCTCTCCGCGCTATTCCGCGCCGCCGCGCTCCTCTTCCGCCGCCTCGGCATGAATCCCGCCCTGCCCAAGCTGAAACCGCGCAAAACGGCGTATCACAATCCGCTCGCCCAGCTGCGCCACCGTCTCTTTCACCAGCGTTTCAACCGTCTTCGACTCGTCGCGAATGTAGGACTGGTTCAGTAGGCACCGCTCCTCGTAAAACTTCCGCAGCCGCCCCTCCACCATCTTTTCGGCGATGTGCGGCGGCTTGCCTTCATTTTCAGCCTGAGCGAGCAAGATCTTCCGCTCCTTTTCAAGATCCCCTGGCTCCACATCTTCTTTGGAAACATACCGCGGGCTGGTCGCGGCGACCTGCATCGCCACCTCATGAATCAGCGTCTGAAACTGCTCCGTCTTGGCGACAAAGTCCGTCTCGCAATTCACCTCCACCAGCACCCCGATCTTGCCCCCAGGATGAATGTACGACTGAACCAGCCCGTCCCCCGCGACGCGGCTCGCCTTCTTCTCGTACGTCTTCATCCCTTTTTCTCGGAGACGAGTCACAGCCGCTTCCAGGTCTCCGTCCGTCTCCTTCAGCGCTTCCTTGCAGTCCATGATGCCGGCGCCCGTCTTGTCGCGCAGCTCCTTCACAAGCGCCGCAGTGATAGCCATGAGCGGTCTTCCTTTCCGTTAATGCGGTTCCGATTCTTCGTTCGCAGGTTCCGTCTCGCCAGGCTCAGCTGGAGGCGTTTCCTCTTCCGCTTCTTCTTCCGCTGCCGTTTCGTTCTCTTCAGATACCGGCTCCGCTTCCGATGCGCTCTCTTCTGACGCCGCTTCTTCCGGATCGCCCGTCTCGGTTTCGGCGTCCGATTCCTCCGCCTGTTCCTGAGCCTGCTCCCGCCCTTCGCTGCGCGTTGCCGAGCCTTCGATGGCGGCGTCCGCCAGCGCCGAGACAAGCAGCTGTATGGAACGTATTGCGTCGTCGTTGCCCGGTATCGGCAGATCGATCGGATCGGGGTCGCAATTCGTATCGACAATGGCGATGATCGGTATCGCCAGCTTATTCGCCTCGGCGACGGCGATCTTCTCCCGCAGCGTGTCGATGACGACGACCGTCGCCGGCAGCCCGCCCATATCCTTGATGCCTTCCAAGACGCGCGTCAGTTTCCCCTGCTCCCGCCGAAGCGACAGCGCCTCCTTCTTCGGCAGCTCCTCCATGACGCCCTGATCTTCCATCTCTTCCAGCTGGCGCAGCCGGTCAATGCTGCGGGAGATGGTCTGGTAGTTGGTCAACATTCCGCCCAGCCATCGGTTCGTCACATAGTATTGTCCGCACCGCTTCGCTTCTTCTTCGATAATAGAAGCGGCTTGCGGTTTCGTCCCGACAAACAGCACTTTTCCGCCGCTGGCCGCGGTTTGACGCACAAAGTCGACCGCCGTATGCGCCAGCTTCAACGTCTGATGCAGGTCCAAAAAGTAGATGCCGCTGCGCTCTTGAAAAATATAGTCCGCCATTTTAGGGTTCCACCGCTGCGTGCGATGCCCGAAATGAACCCCCGCCTCAAGGAGCGATTTCATCGTGATTTCTGCCAAACGGCTCTCCAATTCCATCTATCATCCATTCCAAACAAGCGGACGCGCCGCCCGCTGCGCTCCAGCTCCAACTTAAAACTATACCACGCGCCTCCCATTAAGGCAAACCAGCGTCCCGACCTCATGCGTAAAGTTGGGACATTTGAACGAATGATCGCTCTATTGATGG
>JAPPNK010000031.1 GCA_028818695.1 Candidatus Poribacteria bacterium | reverse complement strand
TGTTGAATGAAAATCAAACAAATTATACCAATACCATCGCCTTCAGGTACTACCGGCGGAGGGGGCTTTTGATCGGAAGATGTGTCTTTTAAGATTCCCGCTTGCGCGGGAATGACGGACGGCGCGGACGCTTTAGGGTCAAAAGCGGATGCCGAGAGAATCCAGACGCTGTCCGCGTTCGCATTCAAAATGGTCATAACTCAAGGGACGAGGTCGGCTTTTACACTCCCGCCGACCGACGCAAAATGTCGGCGAAGGGTATGGAGCCGCTGCTACCGTTCGAGCCGCTCTTCCGCTTTCATTTCGGGGGCGTTTTTTCGCTCGCGGTGCATTTCCAAGATCAGGTCCGCCATCGTTTCGCGCAGGGCGCGCATTTCGCCCTGAATTTGATCTTCATACTTTTTGCGTTCACGCTGCATGGCGAGCAGCCTTTCTCTTTCCGATTCGCGCGCCCCCTTCTTCAAATGCCAGAACGCAAAGCCGAGGAAAACCACTGTGAACATGCCCAGCGCCATGTTCTGAAGAACAAACATGACAGCGAAAAATTCAGGTTCCACTATCGACCTTTCTAACCTTCTCAACGAGAGCCGCCTCTTTTCGCATGCGCTGCTGCTCCAGCGCAAGCATTTCAGCCATTTCGCGCAGCGACCGCAGCTCCGCTTCCAGTTCCAGATCCCGCGTCACCTCCGCTTCTTTTTGCGGCGGTTCCGGCGCATTATAGTTCGAACCGGTTTGAGCGATTTTGTTCCATAAATACCGATAGATCGCGACGATGCCGACCGACGCAAAAAACGCGCTCAGAACGAAGAAGAGAAAAGCTAACAGCTCCGGCATATCGAACGGCGTCTCCTCAGCGGCGGTCGGATACGATCGTATCTCTCGTTTCGTTGGAACCGTCAACGTTCCGCAGCGCGCGGTAGATGCGGGCGGCTCGTCTGGGATGTTCCGCGTCCGCTAAAATATACAGCGCCTGCTGGCGCGGAGTCAACAGGTCCATCAGCTGCCCCTCGTAGGAGCGGAACGATTCCCAAAAGTTTTCATCCGCCCGGCGAAACGTCTGCGCCGCTTCAGCAAGGGCGTCCGAATCGGGCGCCGAGTCGACCGTCTCGCGCAGCTCCTCAATCCGCATGCGCCGGTCGCTCCAAAACTCGGACCGCATCTCGATCAGCTTGCCCCACAACGGAAGCGCGGCGCCGAGCTGTTCGGGCGTCAGGTCAAGGTCTCTGGAGAACATATAGAGGCGGTACGCTTCCACCGCTTCGCGCAGCTCGTCCTCCGAGAGGTTGAGCGGCGGCGGACCGGGGCGGCGCGTCGGCGCGGCGCTGTCGCCGTTCGCGTGGGTGAAGAGCGGCATCATGCTTTGAAACGCGGCGCCTGCCAACAGCGAAGCTGCCGCGACGACTGCAAACAACAGGAACGTTTTTGCGCGCATCGGTCTCACTCCCTAGAAGGATCGGCGATGAGATGGTGCGGACCGCCAAAATCTTCGACAAGCGGCTCTTCAAAAGCGATGTTGTTCGAAGCGGTCTGCTCGACTGCCTGTTCAATTTGCCGCCCTTGAGAGAGCGGCGCGCCGCCGTTTTGAGGCGGCAGAATCTGTCCTAGATAGAACGCTGCGGCCGCTCCAAGAGCGGCGCCGGCAAGTCCAAACGCGGCTTTCTCAAGCCAGCGCGGACGCGCAGCGGGCGACTCAAGCCGGTTGTAAAGCCGCCTGATCAGATGGGCATACCATCCGTTCGGCTGCTCCCTGTCGGTCTCTTCAATTCGGCGGTGGAGTTGCGGCAGAAATTGCTCCCATTTGGCGCGCGGCGGATAGACCGGCCGCAGCCGCTTGACGGTTCCCATGAGCCGTCCGTATCGGCGGAGGGCGTCTGCCAGCTGTTCATTTTTGGCGAGTTCGCGTTCGAACCGCCTGCGCTGCGAATCGGAGAGAACCCCTTCGTCGTACAGCGGAATTTGTCGCTCAAATCGACGCTTCCAATGTCTATGCATGTTGGTTATCCCCCTTTCCGAATAGGTTTATCGGAGAGATACGGTTCAAGAAGTTTCCAAACTTTGCGCGTGGAGTGGTGTAGATGCGCCTTGATCGTTCCAAGGCTTCTGTCCATGATCGTCGCGATTTCCTGGAGCGAAAGCCCCTCAAAATGCCTTAAAATGAATACCTGCCGTTGTTTTTCAGGCAGTTGGCTGACGGCGCTGCGTATCTGCTCCTCCAGCTCTTTTCCGAGAACGATGCTGTCAGGTCTCCGTTCGGGCTGGCGCATGGTAGAGATGCTTTCTTGGTTGATCATCTCCTCGGTCAGCTCCAGCGTCGGTCTGGAGCTGCGCCGCCTGTAGTAATCGACGCAGGCGTTTCGCGCAATCTGGTAGATCCATGTGTAAAAAGTGGAGTTGCCCTTGAAATTATGAAGCGATTTGAACGCCCGAAAAAACACCTCCTGCGCGATGTCGTATGAGTCGTCAACGTTGCGCGTTTGATAGTAAGCGTAATCGTAGATGCGCTTGTAATGCCGCTCGGTCAAAACGTCAAACGCGGATTTGTCGCCGTTTTGAAATTGCTGAACCAGGTAATGGTCAGGCGGTTTCATGATCCAGAGCCTCCGCAAAGGTCGTTCGTATTTTAGACGCGCCGCGGCGGAAGAAAGTTTAATGGCGACAGGAAATTATGGCGCTTTCGGGCGGTTTATTCTACTTTTAAAAAAGAAATCAACATGCCGAAACCCCCCCTGCCCCCCCTTATAAAGGGGGGAGTAGCGAAGCCCCTTGCAAAGACCGAGTGTCGAAGCCCCTGACAAAGGGGGAAATATCGAAGCCCCCCTGACAAGGGGGGTTGGGGGGTTCAGCGCGCATAGAGCCTAACGGTCTTCTGGATCCCCGATCCAACGCCCCAACCGAAAGAGAGGTCGGGCGTCTCGATAGAAAACGCGGCGGAGCTGTTGTATCATCCATGAGCAAATCGGCTGAGGATGGAGCCTTATGAACGACGCGCCCGACAGGTCGGATCTGATCCAGTATGTTGAGAACCCTGATCAGCGGTTCTTGATGCATTACGGGGAAGGGTTTCTTTTTGAGAAAATGCCGAAGGGGACGCGCGTCATTTATCCGCCGAAGCCGCTGCCGCCGATCCATGATGTCCGCGGCGAGGTGGAGCGCGCTGTAGAAAATCCGCTTGAGGCGGACCCGCTTTCCGCCCAGCTGCAGCCCGGCATGAAGGTGACAATTGCGTTTGACGACCTGTCGCTCACGCTTCCGCCGATGCGCCAGCCCGACTTTCGGCGGACGGCGATGGAGCTGCTTCTTGAAAAGCTGACGGACGCTGGCATTGACGACATACACATGATCGCCGCCCTCGGCCTGCATCGCCGCATGACGCCGAAGGAGATCAAGGAGCAGGTCGGACCGAAAATCTTCAACCAGTTTCACCCGAAGGGGCAGCTCTACAACCATGACGCCGAAGACATCGACAACATGGTTCTGCTTGGGCGGACGGAGCATGGAGAGCATGTGGAAATTCACCGCCGCGCCGTCGAGTCGGACCTGCTGATCTATGTGAACCTGAACCTGTCCTCCATGGACGGCGGGCATAAGTCGGTCAACACGGGCTTGACATCCTACCGCAGCCTGTACCATCACCATAACCCAGGCGTTTTGAGCGAGACGCGCTCATTGATGGACCCGACCCGTTCGGCGATGCATGATTCGTTGAACCGCATGGGCAAGATCGTGAACGAGAATCTGAATGTGTTTCATATCGAGTCGACCTTCAACAGCGCGACCTTTCCGCATATGTTTCCGTTTTTACAGAAGCGGGAGGATGAGTGGGCTTTCTTGGATAAGGCGAATTTTCATTTCAACAAAAGCGCTTCCGCAATTCTTCCAAATTCGGCGATGCGGGCGATTTTTCAATCGATGAGGGCGCCGTACGGCTTGACGAGCGTTCAGGCGGGCAGAACAGACCCTGTGCATGCGCGAACGCTGGAGAACGTCTTCAAGCAGCAGGCGGTTCCGGTAGAGGGGCAGTGCGACATTCTGATTGCAGGAACGCCGTACATCGGACCGTATAATGTGAATTCGATCATGAACCCGCTGCTGGCGCACTGCTTGATGCTTGGGTATATGTTCAACCTGTACCGCGGCAAACCGCTGGTGCGGGAGGGCGGCGTTCTCATCATGGCGCATCCGATGGATTACATTTTTCATGAAAAGCATCACCCGTCCTACATTGAGCTGTTCGACGAGGTGTTTCCAGAGACGACCGACATGGAAACGCTTTACCATCAAATTGAGCCGAAATTTGCGCAAAACCCAAAATATATTCGGATGTACCGCGAAGAGTATGCGTACCATGGGGCGCATGCGCTGTATATGTGGTATTGGGGGGCGCATGGGCTGAATCATCTTGGGAAAACGATTGTGTTGAAGCCGCGCAACGCGCGTTCCGTTGAGGCGGCGGAGCGCATGGGTTACGACACCGCGCAGACGATGGAGGAGGCGATCGAGAAGGCGTCGAGCGTCGTGGGGGGCGATCCGAAGATAACGAATTTCCATTGGCCGCCGCTTTTTGTCTGCGATGTCTCGTGAGGCGCGTCCGCTTTTATTGATTGTGAATCCGCAGGCGGGTCGGGGGCGCGGGGCGTCCGCCGGCGAGAAGGCGCGGCGCATATTGGAAAGCGCCGGCGTCCAGACGGAGCTGGCGCTCTGCGGGTCTCCCGACGAGACGCGGGCGGCGGCGGAGCGCGCGGCGAAAGAGGAGCGCGCTGCCGCGGCTGTGTGCGGAGGGGACGGCTCCGCCCATGCGGCGGCGAACGCGCTCGCCCATACGAACACAGCTCTCGCGCTGATCCCCGCCGGGCGGGCGAACGATTTTGCGCGGGCGATGGGAATCCCGGACGACGCGGAACGCGCCGCGCAGCTGATCGCGCGTCATTTTAAAGAAAAAAAAGAGAACGGCGGCGAACGCGGGATGAACGCCGAGATTCGACAGGTCGACCTCGGCAATGTGAACGGGACGCGATTCTGCACCGTCGCCGCGTTTGGAATCGACGCGCATATCAGCCGAGAGACGCGCCGGTCGGGGCGGAGCTATCTGCTTACGGCGGTTCGCCAGGCATGGACATACCGCCATATCTCCGTCCATATACGGGGCGATTTTGGCAAGCGGCGGTTGGAGGCGACCTTGTGCGCGGCGGCGAACACGGCTGTGTACGGCAAGCGGTTCCAGATCGCGCCTGGCGCCGAGACGGAGGACGGGCTGCTCAATGTGTGCCTGATTGGACGGACGAGCCGTTTTGAGCGGCTGCGCCTGATCGCGCTGATGACGAGAGGGGCGCATGTCGGACGGTCGAACGTTGAGATGTTGACGACAAGCGCGCTGCATATCGAGACGGAGGAGCCGCAGTCGGTCTATGCGGACGGGGAGCCTGCCGCCGAGACGCCCGCCTCGTTCAAGGTGGAGCGGGGGGCTTTGCTTGTTCTTGCAGCGCGCCGCGCTTCATGGCATCATAACGCTTAAGGCAATGAATCGAGTGTGAGAACGTTATGAACTCTATATGGATCGCCTTGTTCGCTTTTGTCGGCTTTATCGTTGCGTACAACACCTACGGCAAATTTCTCGCTCAGAAGCTGTTCGGGATCGATCCTAACCGAAAAACGCCCGCGAATGAGCTGGAAGACGGGCATGATTATGTGCCGACGAAGCGGGAGATCCTTTTCGGGCATCATTTCACGTCGATAGCCGGCGTCGGTCCGATCGTCGGTCCGGCGATTGCCGTCATCTGGGGCTGGGTTCCGGCGATGATTTGGGTCGTCTTCGGCTCCATCTTTGTCGGCGCCGTTCATGACCTGGGCGCGCTTGTGCTGTCGCTTCGCAACAAGGGGCGCACCATCGGCGACATCGCCGAGGCGATTGTCACGCCAAGCGTCAAGCGCGCGTTTTTGTGGATACTCCTGATCGCGCTCTTCATCGTCTTGGCGGTCTTCGCGCTGGTGATTGCGAACATCTTTAGCCTCTATCCGACGTCGGTCTTGGCTGTGTGGATAGAGCTGCCGATCGCCGTCTGGGTCGGGCATATGATCTACAAGCGCGGCGCGAATTCAGGCGTCATGGCGATCATCGCGGCGGCTCTGCTTTATCTGTTTGTCGTCATCGGGGCGTATGTTCCGCTCTCGATGCCCGCCTTTTTCGGCGTCTCGCCGGTGATCTGGTGGTCAATCATTCTCTTCGCCTACGCCTACATCGCGTCGGTTCTGCCCGTTCAAAAGCTGCTTCAGCCGCGCGACTACATCAACGGGCATCAGCTGTTCATTGTGCTGGCGCTGTTGATTGCCGGCTTGCTTCTTTCGCGTCCTGAGATGGTCGCGCCGGCGGTCAACTTCTCGCTTCCGGAGGAGGCTACTTTTTGGGAAAAGATCAAGGGCGCGACGACGGCGGGCGGAGCCGGCATCGCAGACGCGCCGGCGCTCATTCCGTTTGTGTTTATCACGATCGCATGCGGCGCCGTTTCAGGCTTCCACTGCCTCGTCTCTTCAGGCACAACGTCGAAGCAGATGGCGTCCGAGTCGCATGCGCAGTCGATCGGCTACGGCGCCATGCTGCTGGAAGGCGCGCTTGCGACGATGGTCGTCATCGCGTGCGGCGCCGCGATCGGCTTGAAAACAGGGGCGGACGGCAACGCGCTCGGCGCCGCCGCCTTCACGGAGCATTACGCCGGATGGAACGCCGCGAACGGGCTGGGCGACAAGCTGGGAGCCTTTGTGGACGGCTCCGCGCAGATGATCATGGCGGTCGGAATACCGGAAGCGGTTGCGGTCGCGATCATGGGCGTCATGGTCGCTTCGTTCGCAGGGACGACGCTGGACACGGCGACGCGCCTTCAGCGGTATATCGTGACGGAGATTGCTGAAGATTTGAACGTCAAGCCGCTGCAGACTCGGCATGGCGCGACCATCTTTGCGGTCGGCTCGGCGGCTTTGCTGGCGTTTCAAAACGGCGGAACAGGGGGAATGGCGCTCTGGCCGCTCTTCGGGACGGCGAATCAGCTGATCGGAGCGCTGGCGCTGCTCGTCATCACCGTCTGGCTGACGAAGCAGAGCAAACGGACGCTTTATACAGCGCTGCCGATGGCGTTCATGCTGGCGGTGAGCGGATGGGCTTTGATTGGAAATCTGTATCAGCATACCGGCGAGGCGAAGTGGCACCTTGTCATCATCGGCGGCTTGATTCTTGCGCTGGAGCTGTGGATGATCGGAGAAATCGCCCGTTATATGAGCCGTTACAAACGGCCCGACCCGACAGCGACTGAAGAGGCTTAACTGACTAAAGGGGGCGTTCATGGAGTTGTCCCGCCCGTTGACTGAAAAATACGCCGAAGCGACTCGGCGGCTGTCCGATTTGGAGTCGACTCTGGTCGCCTATTCCGGCGGCGTTGACAGCGCCCTTCTGGCGAAGCTGGCGTACGACGCTCTCGGCTCCCAGGCGCTGGCGGTCATCGCCGTCTCGGAGTCGCTGCCCGCCCGCGAGCTGCGCGCCGCCCGCGTCGTGGCGGAGGAGATCGGCGTCCCGCTTCGAGAGGCGCGCGCCTATGAGCTTCAGAACGAAGAGTACGCCAAGAACGCTCCGAACCGTTGTTATTTTTGTAAAGATGAGCTGTTCACGCAGCTGGAGGCGGTCTCAGAGGAGACCGGCATTCAAAATGTGGTGTACGGCGCAAACCTGGACGACACAGGCGATTACCGGCCAGGCATGGAAGCGGCGCGCAAATGGCGCGTCCATGCGCCGCTTTTGGAAGCGGGGATGACGAAGGAGGACATCCGCGCGTTGTCGAAGGCGCTCGGCTTGTCGACCTGGAACAAGCCGGCTCTCGCCTGCCTTTCGTCGCGCTTTCCGCATGGGACGCGCATCACAGCGAAGAAGCTGGCGCAGGTGGACGCGGCGGAGGATTGCCTGCATGGTCTCGGCTACCGCCAGTTTCGCGTCCGCCACCATGAGGACCCGTCCGGCGGATGGACCATCGCGCGCATCGAGATGGCGCCTGAAGAGATGGCGCGCGTCTTTCAAAACGGAGCGCATGAAACGATCGCTTCAACCCTTCGGGAGATCGGGTACCGCTTTGTGTCGTTGGACCTGGACGGGTACCGTACGGGCAGCTTGAACCCGCAGCTGATAACGATTGCGCCGCCTGCATAAAAGTAAAACGGCGCCCTGCAAGTGTAAACCTGACAGCCCGTCTCAACGTTAAATCTCTAAATGCGTCTATATAGATAGAGTAGATAGAGTACGTTGGTCCACAAAGCGTTTGGAGATGAAAATGACAGCGAAACGCCGTCGGCGGAAGGAGGAAGCGCAGCGACCGCGAGGCGGGGCGGAACATCGAAGCGTCGCCCCGGACGCGCTTCAGATGTGGATGCGCGATATTCAAAAATCGAAGCTGTTGACGCGCGAGGAAGAAGCGGCTCTTGCGCAGCGCATTGAACGGGGCGATCAGGCGGCGCGAGAGGAGATGGCTCTCGCCAATCTGCGCCTAGTCGTGAGCGTCGCCTCAAAGTATCAGGGGCATAACGTGCCGCTCTCCGATCTGATTCAGGAGGGAAACATCGGCTTGATGCGCGCCATCGATAAATTCGACTACCGGCGCGGGTTCAAGTTCAGCACCTATGCGGTCTGGTGGATTCGGCAGGCGGTCATGCGCGCGCTGGACGCCAACGCCCGCTCCATTCGGCTGCCGAGCTACATTGTGGCGAAGAAGGCGAAGTGCGAAGAGGCTGCAGGGAGGCTGCGCCAGAGCCTTGAGCGAGAACCGACCCCGATGGAGATCGGCCTTGAGCTGGGCTGGCCGGAGAAGCAGGTTCGGAGCGTCATGTCGATAGAAGCGGACACGCTTCCGTTGGATATGCCGCTGGGCGACAGCCCGGAGACTGCGACGATGATGGACATGATTCAGGACGACCGGCGCGAAACGTCGGACGAGCTGCTGACGAACATCATCTTGGAGCAGGAGATTGAGCGGCTGCTTGAGCGGCTTTCCGATCGAGAGCGCGAGGTGCTGCGCCTGCGGTACGGCTTGGAGGACGGACGGGAACGTTCCCTGCGCGAAATCGGCGAGATGCAGAATGTGACGCGCGAGCGCATACGCCAGATCGAGACGCAAGCGCTGCGCAGCCTCCGCGTCTTGTCGCGGCAGGGCGATCTGGATGAACAGCTTGACGCGCCTGAAAAAGAGGGGCATGCTGAACTGGAACCGGTGTAAACAAGCGCGAACTGTTGAAAGCGTATTGCCATGATGATGAGCATTGTTGCGTTGTGCCTGGTTGCGGCGGCGGCTCCGCAGCCTGATCAGGAGCCGATGACGGCTCTGCAGGTTTTTGAAAAAACGCAGAAGCTGTACGCTTCCCTAGAGGGATTCACGGCGGAGATTCATGAGGAGACGATCGTTCGGGCGCAGAGCGAGAAAGCGGTCGCGCGTCTCTATTTCAAGCCGCCGGCTCTCTTGCGGATCGAGTATTATGACGAAAAAGATCCGAGCAATGTGACGCAGCTCCTTGTGATCGACGGAAAGCAGGCATGGTCGTACACGCCTTTTTTCAATCAGGCGACCCGCAAGAAGATACCGGAAAGCCGCGCCAAAGAGTGGCTGCCGGGCGTCGGGACATTTTTTGAGACGCTGCCGGAACTGTACGACCTCTCGCTAATCCATGACGAGATCACGGAGAAGAAGAATATCCACCGCCTGCAGATCAAGCGGAAGCCGATGGAGAACGAACCGCAGATGCAGGAACAGACCGAGCGGGAGCCGAAAGAGAGCGAACCGCAGGCGCAAGAGCAGGAACAGACCGAGCGGGAGCCGAAGGAAAGCGGACCGCAGCCGCAGGCGCCGTCCGAGCTGTTTGACATATGGATCGACGGCAAAACATGGCTTCCCGTCCAGATTTCCTATTCGAATTCTGCCGGCATTGTGACGGTGATTCAGCTAAAGAAGGTGGATATCAAAGCGAAGCCGAAGGAGAGCCTGTTTCAGTTCGTTCCGCCGCCCGGCGTTGAGATATTCACGCTGCGCGATGAGATATTGCCGGAGGCGGAGGACGGCGCGGACGAATGAGGCGGCGGCGCGGCGCTTAGCATCCGACCTCATACGTAAAATTGGGACATTTGAACGAATGATCGCTCTATTTGGAAAAGGCGCCGCCAACCAGGTCGTCATTCCCGCGAAAGCGGGAATCCAGAGGCACCGCAGAAACCGTCCGCGATCGCTAGGCGGAATGTCCCAATAAAGCGCTAAGGTCAGTAGCATGCGTTGAAAAGCTCCGCAGCGCCCCAGTGTCCGTTTTCAACAGCCAATTGCCGCGGCGTTTTTCCTTCCCAGCAGCTTCCCGTTCCGACGGCGAAAGCGGGTATGTCCTGATTCAGCATCCAGCGTATCGTTTCGAGATGGCCTCCTCTCGCGGCGGCATGAAGAGGCGTGGTTCCTTTTGCCGCAGCGATACAGCAAGGGCAATGCTGAGCGAGCTCTTTTAAGATGTCCAATCGGCCCTGGGCGGCCGCTTCATGAGCCGGCGTCCATCCGCAAGGCGTATACACGATGTAGTTGGGGTCGCTTCCGCGGTTCAGGAGCGTTCTGGCGGTGGCTTTACTTCCTGCATGATTCAATAGATGGATTCCGTGCGCTCCGAGCGCGTTGGCAGCTTGAGGATTTCGATCTATCGTTTCGCAGATGAGGTCGTCTTTGCACATGGCGGCAGCCATAAAAAGATCCATTTGTACGCCGCGCTCAATAAACAGCCGCAAAATCTCATGGCATCCGCGGTGCGCGGCTGCGCCTTGAGGCGTCTCTTCCATTTTAGAATGGTCGAGGGCGTTCATGGCGGCGACCGCGTCGGGCTGCTTGTCTAAGGCTCTGCGAACTCGGTCGTAATCGTCATGGACAGACCCGTGAGAGGGTCCGATGATGTCCATTTCTTGAACGATTTTGATAGCGTACTCATGCGTCATAGGAAACTCCGCGCTCATCTGCCAACTTGGACAGCTATGATTACGTATTCAACAACGGGATTCGTTGCATCAACATGGTCTCTTGAATAAAGAGGACGCGCGCGGGAATCGTCAAGCCTTCATGTTCTGAACTCATGCATAAAGTTGAGACGCCGTCTCGAAAGAGCCGCTGGGCGGTTCAGGGGGCAGTCTCTATAGGCGATGATTTGATTTTAAAGAGCCGTTTTAGAATGCGGAGGCTGTCTGCGAAAACTCTGGATTCCCGCTTTCGCGGGAATGACGGCCTGCCCGATTTGAACAGGATTTTCGTACATCATCGCTTGTAGAGGCTACCGTTCAGGGGGACGCTTTGAGGCTCCGCCGATGCCGTAAGACCATCCAGACGGTCGTGGAAGCGATGAGCGTCAAGAAGCCGAGTATGACGGCGTAGGTTGTCCATCCGCCGCCGACCGACTTGAGTCCTTTGGAAGCTTCGTCGTAGTCTGCGCTTCCTTTGGGGGCGGCATCTTTCGCTTTTTTCCAGTAGCCGCGCGATTCGTTCGTCTCGCCGAGATAGAACGACAGAAGCGCGCAGCCGATCATGGCGCGCGCATTCGTTTCGTCCGTCGACCAGGCGCTGAACAGGAAGGTCATGAATTCGACGCTCATAAGGGGAATTTCATACGCCGAATCGCGCGCTTTCTCTGCCGTTTTGAGCGCATGGTCTTGGAACCCGTCCTCAAAGTAGATCTGGGCGACCTGCCATTCGGTTCGCTTTTCAAGATATATCTCCAGCGGTATGTCGTCGTATCCGCCGAAGACGAACCGGGCGGCGCCGAAGAGCGTATTGTCGGGCGTCCCGACGAGAAGATGGTACTCGGTTCCCAGCTCGAAGGAGTGGTCGGCGCTGTTGAGCGTCAGCCGCGAGCGTTCGTTCTCGTTCAGCTCGCGCAGCAGCCCTGCGTCGGGGCGCAGCCGCGTTGTGAGCATAGCGGGCTGTTCGCCGGCGGGGAGCCTTATCTGCGCGTCAATGCGGATCGGCTCCAAAAGGAACCGCGCTACAGCCGCCTCGCCGTACGGCTTTGAGACGGAGACGGATATCGGCTCAACGGCGCGGAACCCCGCCTTCGCCGCGGACGCCTGGTAGGTTCGCCCAGGTTCCGCTTCATACCGCGCCGTGACGGAGCCGATCTCCTTCCCGTCGATGAGCGCCGCCGCCCCTGGCGCGGCAATCACGACGACAGCGGACGGAAGCTCAAACAGGATGGAGGCGCCGTCGCCGGTGCCGGAGAAGGCGGCGTTTCTCGCCCATTCGCGTCCGCTGCCTTCGAGTTGAACAGCGTTCGCCATCTCGCCCATGTCGATGGCGCGGTCGTCGTTTTCATCCAGCAGACCTTTTAAAACCTCGGCGGCGAGGTCGGCAAGGGAGGAGTCCAACGGGCGCGGAGCGATCATATGAACCGAGTTGGAACCCATCGAGACGCGGTTCGTGAAATAAACGGCGGTGGTCGGATGCGTGGAGATCAGGTCTAGGAAGAGCAGCGTTTCGGAGCCTTCAAAATACGCGGCGAGCCATGCGTTCAGCTCCTCGTCGCGGATAAGGCTCGGCTGGTTTTCAACAGGGACGGCAGGGTCGGCGCCGGCGGGGTATAGGTAGAGATGCCCGCCGCCTATTTTGACAGCGTAGGCGCGCAGATAGACGAGCGCCCGCCCGCCCTTCGGCGTTCGAATCGACAGGTTCTGCAGTTCGCGTTGAATGCGCTCTTTTGTGAGAGGTTGGTCGTCGGGCGCGGTTTGGCGGTCGAGGGAAATCCGCGCAACCTCCGCCAGCATGTTTTGAAACCGCTGCATCTGTTGCCGGACGGCGTTTCCAGCCTCTCTGTCTGGAAGCTGCGCCGCGTTTAAAAACAGCGCATGCGTCTCCGAACCGTGCGCCGAGAACAGCGCCGTTGCCGCAAAAACGCAGACGGCAAACAGACGCCGCTTCATTTGATCAGCTCTTCGCTGAGAACCGTCGGACACCAGTATTTTTCGATATGTTGAATGACCAGCTCCGTTCCCTCGTCATGCGAGACGAACGGACGCATGGCGGGGTTGTACATCGAGTCGGTCAGGTCGCGGACGAGGGCAACCTTCACTCCCCAGCGCGTCATCTGGCGTATCGAGAAGGAGCGCCCTAGAACGCACATGTTCGTGTGGACGCCCATGATGAGCATCGTATCGATGCCGAGCTGCGCGAAAAGGCTGTACACTTCCCCTCCGTTGTCGGAGAGAGCGTCCATTTCGGCGATCTCGATGCCTGCGTGCTGGCGATGCCACGCTTTATACGGCTCTTGGTCAAGCTCGCATCCGCCGTCCGAGTCGTCAATGGGAAGCGGCGGGTCGGTCAGGTCGAGCGGTTCGGGCGGTTCAACAGGGGGCGCGAGAGCGGCGCGTTGACGCTGCGGCGCGTCCTCATAAAAATCCAGCGTGTCCGAAGGGGCATGGACAATCTGAACGCCTCGGCTGCGCAGGCTCCCCGCGAGGCGGTTCATTCGCGGTATCATGGCGTTCAAGCGTTCCGTCGCGCCGTCGCACCAGTGCTTGTCCCAGACGTCGCAGAGCAGGAGCACTGTTTTGTCGGTTTCTAACGTTGCGGGGATGAACGTTTCGCGCCAGTCGTCAACGCCTTTATACGGCTGAAACCGCGTCCGGAGCTGGACGTTCAGCTGCCCCTTCTGAACGGGGCGCAATTTCGGCTGCGTTGGGTTCTTCATGCGGCTCTCCTATCGCTTTAGCCTAGGCGTTGTCAAAGGGCGCGTTTGTGGACGCTTCTTTGCGCCGCCGCTGTTATTATACACAGGCGGGCTGCGTCGGCAATACGTGTCTCGTCATGGTAGTACCTGAAGGCGATGGTATTGGTATAATTTGTTTGATTTTCATTCAACAG
>JAPPNK010000014.1 GCA_028818695.1 Candidatus Poribacteria bacterium | reverse complement strand
TGTTGAACCAATTTAAATCCGATTCTACCATCACCATCGCATGAGCGTACCACCGCTCAGAGGGGGGAGTTGACATTGGCGGCTAGTTTTTAGTATCATGCGGTAGGTCATCTTGAGAGGAAACATCATGCAACGACGAATACGGATCGGCATGGCGGCATGCATGGCGGTTGCCGCGTTATGCTGGGCTGGATGCGCCGCGCTCAACGACACGCTAAGTAAGCAGCTGCTGGATTATGCGACCCTCGACGCCGGCGCGACCGTCAAATCGGCAGGCTCCAGCGGCTCGCGCTCGGCCGACTCGCTCATCAACGGAGTCAAAGACTCGTCCAAGTGGAGCGATGGAGAAGGCTGGGAATACACATGGGAGCGGGGCGAAAATGAGCGCCGCGGGCGAAATCGGAATCAGGGCGGAGCTGTCCAAACCGCTATCGATAGAGGCAGTCCATGGATCCATATACGTCTAAAGGAGCCTCAGCGCATCAACCGAATCGTCATCCATGAGACAGACGCGCCGGACGCTCCCGCGGTCGGCATCGAAAACGCCTTCCTGCAAGTGCGCGACATGAACGACGAGCTTCGTCCTTGGAAGACTGTTGGGATGGTTAAAAGCGGATGGGGGTATGTCCCCGGTCGGAAGGCGTTTCAGATGAAACCTGTCTCAAAGTTTCTTTTCAACACGGTGAAAACTGACCAGGTGCGCATCGTCATCAACACGATGATGGATAAGAAGCGGGGGGAGAGCGCTCAAACCCTTGATCGAAGGGTGAGGCTGTCGGTTGTCATGACGGTACGCCTGATGGAAATCGAAGTGACAGGCTCTGAAGCGGACATCTCGGACAGCGCAGCCAGCATTGAAGCGTCCAGCGACAGCAAGACGAAGAGCGCGATGAAGGAGCCGATATAGTCCAAGCGCGTTTGACGGAACATTGTTGCGACGCCGGCAGGCATCGCGGGAAGGGCCGAAAGGCCGCCTCGCCGTTTTGAGACGGGTTGAAATTGACCTCGTCTATGAAACGCGAAGCGGCCTTGCTGCGTTTTTATATTGCGTAACCACACGCGATGATTCCTGTTGGCTGGCTAGCTTGCCTTCAAAAAACTAGCCAGCCGTTTTTATTTAAGGCGTCCGTTTCATCAGCGCCCTGAAGATCGATTCAAAGCGGGCGCGCACCTTTTCAGCCTCCCGCTGATGCTCCGACAGCAGCTCCTCTACGCTCTCATAATACAACCGACGCGCCAGCTGGGACAACGCCGCCGGGTCGTTCGGCAGCGCCGCCAGCGACCGATTTTCCACAATCTGAAGCCGATTTTCAACCTTGCGCAGATACAGATACGCATGCCTCAATTCGCTGCGAACCTTCGGCTCAACGAGGCCTTCGCGGGTCAAGGCGTTCAGCGCGTCTAACGTGTTGGGCGAACGCGCGGAACGGATCGTTAGTCCCCAGCGCAGTTGCAGAGCCTGGACGAGAAACTCGATGTCGACCAGCCCGCCGTATCCAGATTTGATGTTGTGCATCCGCCCAGTCTCGCGGGCGGCTTTGTTTTCTTTCCGCGCGCGGACGCTGTAGATCTGCTCCGCCTCTTCCGGGGTCAACGGCTTGGCGTAGGCGAATTCATCCGCAAGTCGGCGCCATGCGTTTCCCAGCGCTTCGTCGCCGGCGACGGGGCGGGACTTGACCGCCGCTTGCCGTTCCCACAGCTCCGCATGCGTCTCGTAATACTCGCAGTATCCGTCTAAGGTGAGCGCGGTAGGGCCGCCTCGTCCGTAAGGGCGCAGGCGCAGATCCAGCTCATAAAAGCGGCTTCCGAGCGCCGGACGTTTCCATTGCGAAGCCATTGAGGCTGCCATTCGGCTAAAGAAGGCGCCGTTCGGCTCGCCTTTTGTTGTTTTGCCAGGTCCGGAATAGACGAATTGCGCGTCCAGATCCGAGCTGTAATTCAGCTCGCGCCCCGCCAGCTTGCCCATGCCGACGACCGCATAGGTTGCGGGCGATCCGTCCTCATGCTTTGGGATCCCGCGCCGTTCCGCCAGCTCGTTGAACATGCGCTCCGTTTCGTAACGCAGGATCGCTTCGGCGAGCAGGCTCAGCTCTAGGGTTGTCGTCAGGACGTCGCTTTCTCCGAGCAGGTCGCGCGCGCCGATGCGCACCATTTCGGTTTGGCGAAATCGGCGCGCCGCGAGCGTCGGGTCTTCTTTAGCGCGGGCGGCTTGCGTCTTCAGCTTTTCATACAGCGGCTCGGGCGATTCGACGCGCTCGCCCATCTGCGCGCCTGCAACGAGCGTTTCAAACACGACAGGGTTCTGCGCCAGGATGTCGCCGATAAAGCGGCTCTCGCCCAGCAGCCTGACAAGCAGCTGCCGAATCGGCCCGACCTCTTTTAAAAGGTCGAAATAGGAGGCGCGCGCCTTTGAGGCGGACAAGAAACGCTCCAGCTGCGTCAGCGCGAGAGACGGATCGGGCGTTTCCTTGAGTTCGTTCAGAAGCGGCTCGGCAAAATCGCGGAAGGCGCGGCGAACGCGCGGCGAAAAACGGACACGGGAAGACCCCTTCGCCAGAGCGTTCAGCGCGCGGCTCGCCCCCTTGGCGTCTTCAAGACCGTACGACAGCAGAAACTCAGCTGTCTCTGGGCTGGGGGAATCCTCATCCAGCAGGCGGTTCATCATCCGCCGGAACGGGCTTTCATCCGCGCGAAACAGCCGATCAAAGACGCTGCGAATGAAGGTCTGCCGCTCCTCAAAATCGCGGCGGAACGTCTCGGAGGGCGAATCGGCGTACCCGAGTCGGCGCGCGTGGCGCTCCCATTCCGCCTCGTCGGACGGAAGCGAATACCGCTGCTGATCGGACACCAGCTGGATGCAGTTTTCGACGCGCCGCATGAATCGGTACGCGTCTTTGAGCCGCTCCGCCTCTTCGTTGGGAAGATGTCCAGCCGCCGCGAGAGCGTTCAGAGCGTCAATGGAGCCGCGCGCCCGCAGCGAACGGTCGACGCCTCCGCGCGTCAGCTGCATCGCCTGGGCGATGAATTCAATGTCGCGTATGCCGCCTGGTCCAAGTTTCACATGCAGGCGCGGGTCCTCTTTTTGGGCGATGCGCGCTTCGATCTGCAGCTTTGTGCGGTAGATTTCCTCTAAAGTATCCTCAATTTCGGCGGCGTCCTGGAGCGTCCGATAGGCAAACGCTTCCGTCATGGACAGAAAGGCGCGGGCTAAATTCTGGTCGCCCGCGGCGTAACGCGCCTTGATGAGCGCCTGCCGGTCGAACAGCTCGCCCCAAGCTTCGTAGTAGCCTTCATAGCTTGCCAGCGAACGCGCGAGCGGCGACGAACCGCCCTGCGGACGCAGCCGAAGGTCGACGCGGAACACATACCCGTCCTGCGTCGGCGCGCTCATGATCTCGATCAGTTTTTCGGTGAGGCGCTGAAAATAGGTCTGGTTTGCGCCGCCCTTGTCCGTGTTTCCGTCTTCGCTGTAAACGCACAGGATGTCGACGTCGGAGGAGAAGTTCAGTTCGCCGCCGCCCAGTTTGCCCATTCCGATCACGCAGTAGCCCGCTTCGGAGCCGTCCGCGTTCAGGGGTCTGCCGAGCGATTGGCGCGTTTCAGCCTGGGCAAGCAGATAAGCGCCTTGGAAAGCTGCGTCTGCGACAAAAGCCAGCTCCGCGGTCGTTTCATCCACCGAGGCGGCTTGGAGCAGGTCGCGCATACCGATGCGCAGCGTTTCGCGCCTTTTAAAACGTCTCAACACGCCGCGTTTCGACTCGCCGGAGCGGTCGCTGCGCATTTCGTTTAGCAGCTCCTTGGCGCGTTTTTCGAGCGGCTTGCGGCCCGATTCGTCCATCGTCTGCAGGAGCCACGGCAGATAGCCCGGATGGCGTATGAGGATAGCGGAGAGGTACTCGCTGCCGCCAAACGCGGTCATAAGATCGTCGATGAGCTGCGGAATCTCCAAGGCGTAGCTGAAGAAGTTGTGGGGGGAGGCGATCGCCCTGGCGTAGTGGAGCGCGCGTTTGAGCGCCATGTCCGGATTTGCCGAGACGGCGGCAGATTTTATAAATTGCGCCGCATGCCCGGAAAAGGAGGGACCCCATCCGAACAGCTCCGCCATGGCTCGCAGCGTTTGAACGGCTCCGCGCGGGTCTTCTATTCTATACGGCGCGAGCAGGTTGGCGGCGTCCGTAGGCGTAGGCGCGTTTTCTGGATGCAGCAGAATTTCTGCGTCGTGTCGATCGATGATTCCAACCCCTATAAAGCAGATTTCCGCGCGGATTATACTGCCAACTGGGCCGGGGCGCAACCTTCGACTTCATGGGACGGCGCGCGGACTTTGCTTTTGCCTGAACGGAACGGCGCGCGGACCTTGCCTTTGCCTTGATCTGAGCGGCGCGGCGCGCGGACTTTGCCTTGATCTGAACGGGACGGCGCGCGGACCTTGATATAACCCTGACAGCCCGGCGGGACGACAAACGCTCATAACGGCAGTAACGCGTCATCAGATTCGACAACAACAGCGACGAGGCGAACGCGGCAGCCCAGACCGCGGTCTGCGCCCCGCCGGAATATTCGCCCGCCATTTTGCCGAACTCAATGAAGATGGCGGCGGAGAAGAACATCGAGACGCCGAAGGCGCGCTCACGCAGGCGCGTCCTGCGGCGTTTTCGGGAGAAGAGCTGGAGAATGAGTTCCATTAAGACGGCCGCAGCCAGCGCGCCCAGAACGACAAGCGGCGCCGTATCGACATACCGCGCGGCGGGGTATGGCGCAAACACCCATTGCATGTAAACGGCGCGGAGAAGCAAGCCGACCCCCGCGCCTAAGAGAGTCTCCAGTCTCATCGTGCATCCCCGCGGCGTAATTGAGTAGCGTAGTTAAAACACCCGCGCAGGCGTTCAAGTTACATGGGATGCGCTGCTGTCTTGCGCGGAAAGGATTCGCGTGGATGACAGCTGGAGAAAATGCTTGATTTTTTTGGCAGCTTCGGATATGATTATTCTTCGGCGTTCAAACGCCTCAACTGAAAACGATGTCCGGGCGAAATCGACATGAGCCGTTGCTTTGTGTACTGGTTTCGTTGAAAGGTTAGGTGTGAAGAATTTACGCCCCATTGGCGGATTCGTTCTCGGTCTTGCGCTTTTCTTCCTGAGCATTGAGCTGATGGGAGACGCTTTTGAGCTTTTCAGCGAAGGAGCCGCTGGCAAACTCCTTAAAAGCGCCAGCAATCCGTTTGTCGGACTGTTCATCGGCATACTCTCCACGGCGCTAGCGCAAAGCTCCGTCGCTGTCATCGCTGTAACGGTTGCTTCCGCCGGGACCGGCATCTCCGCCGCTGTCGCCATTCCGATCGTCATGGGAGCCAACATCGGGACGACCGTCACAAATACGATCGTTTCCCTCGCGCATATCCGCAACCGGGAGGAATTCAAGCGCGCTATCGGCGGAGCGACCGTCCACGACTTTTTCAACATCATCATCGTCGCGATCCTTTTCCCGCTGGAGCTGTTAACAGGCTTCATGAATCATATCTCCCACTATTTCGCCAAAGCGTTTCACAACTTCGGCGGCCTCGAACTTGCCAGCCCGCTCAAGGAATACTTCACCGACCCCGTCAGCGAATTCTTGAGCGCCGGCATTGACAAATTCGGATTTGCCGACGCAGAAGGGTGGATCGTTCTGATCATCGCCGCCTCGTTCCTTTTCTTCGGGCTGCTCATTCTGGTTCGCTCGCTCAAGAGGTTAGCCCTAAACCAGGCGGACAATGTGGTCGAGAAGTATATCTTCAAAGCGAGTTCCGCCAGCTTGATCTTCGGCGTCGTCATCACGATCTTTGTTCAAAGCAGCTCCATCACAACATCGCTTGCGGTTCCGTTTGTGGCGACGGGCGCGCTCTCGGTCGCGCAGATCTTCCCCTACGTCTGCGGCGCCAATATCGGCATCACCTTCACCGCGCTTTTGACCGCGCTCGTCAGCCAAAACCCTGAAGGGCTGTCTGTCGCGCTTGCGCATTTCTTTTTCAACGTGATAGGCGTTATGGTTGTGTTTCCGATCAAGCGGCTGCGGAATATCCCTATCTGGCTGGCGGAGCGGTTCGGCGAAATCGCAAGCCGATATAGGCTACTCGCCATCGCCTATATGGTTGTGCTGTTTTACGCCGTTCCGCTCGCGGTGATCATGATCAGTCGGCTGTTTTAAAGAATCTGGGCGCTTGAATTGGGCATGCCTGGATTCATTCTCCCATTTAGAAAAATTCGATTTTTCCGTCTCTTTCGAGTATGGTACCCATCGGCGTTCAAACGCCTCAACTGAAAACGAGATCCGGACGAAATCGACATGAGCCGTCGAGCTGTGTACTGGTTTCGTTGAAAGGAATGGTGTGAAGCATTTACGCTCCATTGGCGGACTCGTTCTCGGTCTTGCGCTTTTCTTTATCAGCATTGAGCTGCTGGGCGACGCGCTCAAGATTTTTGACAAAGCGAAAGTGGATGAGTTTCTCAGCCCCGCCAAAAATCCGTTTGTCGGTTTGTTTATCGGCATTCTCGCCACGACGCTCGCTCAAAGCTCCTCCACCGTCACCGCCTCGACAGTGGCGCTGGTCGGGGCTGGAACCATTCCCGTCGCTGTCGCCCATCCGATCGTTATGGGAGCGAACATCGGGACGACCGTCACGAACACGATCGTTTCGCTCGCGCATATCGGCGACAGGGAGGAGTTCAAGCGCGCCATCGGAGGCGCGACCGTCCATGACTTCTTCAACATCATCGTTGTCGCGATCCTTTTTCCGCTGGAGCTGTTGACCGGCTTCATGGACCGGATCTCCGAAGTTTTCGCCAAAACGTTTCAGTCGGTCGGCGGACTGGATCTGGCAAGCCCGCTCAAAGATTACTTCACCGACCCCGTCAGCAAACTCTTGAGCGCCGGCATTGGCGAACTCGGCTTCGCCGGCGCAGAAAGGTGGATCGTTCTGATTCTTGCCGCCGCGTTTCTCTTCTTCGGGCTGCGCATTCTTGTTCGCTCGCTCAAGGCGCTCGCCCTAGATCAGGCGGACAATGTGATCGAGAAGTATATCTTCAAAGCGAGCTGGGCGAGCCTAGTCTTCGGCGTCGGCGTCACCATTCTTGCGCAAAGCAGCTCCGTCACCACCTCGCTTGCGGTTCCGTTTGTGGCGACGGGCGCGCTCTCGGTCGCGCAGATCTTCCCCTATATCTGCGGCGCCAACATCGGCACCACCTTCACTGCGCTTTTGGCCGCTTTAGCTAGCGGAAAGATCGATGGGCTGGTCGTCGCGCTTGGGCATTTCTTTTTCAACGTGACCGGCGTTCTGATTGTGTTTCCGATCAAGCCGGTGCGGAATATCCCTGTCTGGCTGGCGGAGCGGTTCGGCGAGATCGCTAGCCGATACAGGATACTCGCCATCGTCTATACGCTGGCGCTGTTTTACGCCGTTCCGCTTGCGGTCATCATGATTGGCCGGCTGTTTTAAAGAGGCAGGGTCTGATCTGTCCAATGCCCAACTTGAAGGGCGGATCCTTTTAAAACTTAACGGCTTTGAACCGCCCGCGCAGCGGACGCAATGAAAACGTCCGATTTTCAGAGCGCCGACGCCGTTGCGGAGCTGCCCGTTTTGCGGTAAAATGATGTGAGCGAGGGGCATGTATGGACGTCAAAGCGTTTCACGTCACCATTTCACTGATGCTCGCGGTTGCCGCATGGGTCGGATGCGGGTTCATCGGTATTGCGTATCTGTCGCGCGGATGGCGCGAGCGGGACAAACGCGCGCGCGCGGTCGGACTGCTCTGGTTCGTTGTTCCGACGCTCATCATGGCGGTTTGGGCATGGCCGCATATCGCTTATCTGTGGACGGAACATCAATGGCGCGCCCATTTTTCTAATCCTGACGGCGAACCTGCCGGCTACGAAAAGGTGTTTGAGCGCATGCTTGTCATGCGGTGGCAGGTGTTCGGGGTCTATTTCGGGGTCGGCTTTGCGTTTCTGTTTTTGAATTTGCTCATTGCCCGGTTCGTCTGCCGGCTGCGGGGCGACATTGAACACTGGGCGGTGACGCAGTCGAGGCTGATGCATCGGCTGTTGACAGCGGCGTGTTTGGCGGCGTCGGGCTTGCTGGCGTTCATTGTAATGTGGCAGTGGGAGGCATACTGGAGCGCGGAAGCGTACGACAAAGAGGGCGTCGGTCGAGTTCAAGCAATTGTTCAGCATCAACCCGCTCTTTTTGGGACGCCCGACAATCCTGCGACGGCTGCGCCATGGACAGACGAGGCGGCGCTGAAGGCGTTCACCGCGGAGATGGAGGCGGCGCTGAAGGCGAAGTTTGAAGGCGATCCGAATGTTTTGTTTCTAGGCGTCGACAGCGGGACGACAACCGGCGCAAAACAGGCGCCAGAGCCGCCGCATTACTATTTGCGCGGATATCTGCCCGTCTCCAGCGACGGCGAAACTCTCGGCGAATCGTTCCACCTGCATCTGACGGGGCGCACCGTTGTTGAGCGCGTCAAGGAGAAGCCGCTCGGCGAGAACGACAGCTACAAAAAAGGCATGTCGTTCAAAGCGCCGGCGGCAGAAGATGCAGCGTCGGCGGCAGAAGACGAAGCGGCGACTGAAGAAGAGAGAAGAGCCGCCGCGTTGGACGATTTGACCGCGCAGGCGGCGAAGTCGAAGTATCTGAAGGACGGGTTCTGCGACCCGATTTTTTATAAAAATGTCGGCTATTATCTGTTCAGATTTCCGCGCACGCGCTATGAAAGCATGTGGATTCTGGCGGTTCTCTTCGCCGCTTTGGGGCTGATCGCGTATCAGTACCGCTACTACTACCATAGAGACGCGCACTCGATGCCGAGGGCGTTGAGAGGCATCGCGGCGCAGGGGACGCTGCTTTGGATCATGATACTGGGCGCGGCGGCTTGGAAGGCGGATGTGGATCGTCAGTCGATGCTGTATCTGGACCCTGTCGTCAACTTCAAAGGCTCCGCCGCTAAGTCGAGCGTTGACTATTTTTATATTCTCCAGGAGAAACTGACGGAGTACTATATTTGGGCGTTGGCGGTTCTGGCGTTGGCGCTGCTGGTGAATGTGATTTGGCAAAACCGCCGCCTGTGGTGGTGGGTCGCGGTTGGATGGGGGTCGGCGTATCTAGCGATTCTCTGGATATATCCGCTCTTTTACTACCATATTCCCATTCGAGCGAATAAGACGAAATACGAGAAGCCGTATCTTGAAAAGCATATTGGCATGACGCGCCGCGGCTTCAAGTTGGACGTGATTCAAAAAAATATGTCTATCCAGGGTCAAGCGACCCTGCAAGAAATTAACGCCCAGCCGTCCTTCTTAGAAAATGTGCAGCTGTGGGACCGCATCTCCGCATGGAAGTGGGTGCGGGCTGAACAGCTGATCGATCCGAAAACCTATACATTTCATCAGTATATGGACGTGGATCGATATGTTGTTGATGGAAAGTTGCGTCAGACGCTGCTTGGAGCTCGCGAAGTAGACCCGGGGGAAAGAGCCTCTAGGGACTGGGTCGCCCGCACGATGCGGTTCACGCATGGGCATGGCGTGGTCGCCGCCCCTGTCAATGTTTCAAAGGAGGACGGCAAGCCTGAGATATGGGTGAAAGGGGCGGATATGAAGAAATCGACCGTCAGCGATTCGTTCATCGTCCGCCGCCCTGAAATCTACTACGGCGAGATGAACAACGACTATGTGTTTGTGAATACAAGCGAGGTCGAGAAAGGCCCCGGCCAAAGAGAAGCGCGGTACGACGGGCACGGCGGCGTTAAGATCCATTCGGGTCTCAAACGCTGGCTCTGGGCGACGCGCCTGCTCAATCCGATTCGGGTTGGAATTTCAAATCAGTTGAATCCCAACAGCCGCGTTCTTCTTCACCGCGAGGTTCTCAACCGAGCCGAGATACTGGCGCCGTTTCTCAAATTCGACCCGGATCCGTATATTGTGATCGGGGAAGATACCAAGAAGCTGTGGTGGGTGATCGATGTTTATACGGTGTCGAATCGTTTCCCGTATTCGGAGCGCCGGCGCGCCTTGGACATCGTCGGCGATCCGATTTACGACCTCGGCGGAACCAACCATAAAGAGCCAACTTTTAAGGGCTACAACTACATTCGCAACTCCGCTGTCGCTGTCGTGGACCCGTACAACGGGGACGTGTTTTTCTATGTGACCGACCCGCATGATCCGCTCATGGAAATGTACCAGCATCGCTTCGCGGAGCTGTTTCACGATATTGAAGAGATGCCGAGCGAGATCAAAAAACATCTGCGGTACCCCGATTATATGCTCTGGGTGCAAGCCTCTATGTACGGTCGATACCATGTGGACGACGCCCAAACGTTTTATGACGGCAACCTTGAGTGGGGGATTCCGGACGAGTTGATCGGCGATAAGTTTCAACCCATGATGCCTTCCTATATGACGCTGACGCTGCCCGGCTCTAATGCGCCTGAATTTGTGAGCGTGCTTCCGATGTCGCCGAGACCTACTGAAAAGCAGCTCAAAAATCAGGATCGGAAGATGGTCGAGAATTTGCTTTCTGCTTGGCTAGTCGCCCGCTCGGACGGCGATCATTACGGTCAGCTTGTCTGCTATACGCTTCCAGAGCATATCGACGGGCCTCGATTGGTGGAGTCCAACATCACCAAGGAAATGAAACACGAGCTCAAATTCCAAAGTTCTGATAAGGCGAGAATCTCGCGCGGCAACCTGCTCCTGTTGCCCGCGCCTAAAAACAACGGCGAGACAGCGCTCGTCTATGTTGAGCCTGTTTATTCGGAAGCTGTGATGGAGGGTACCCACGACATGCCGCGCCTTACCGCCGTATTCGTTGCGGCGGGCGATCGGCTTGAATACGACGACGGATTTAGAACCGCGCTGGATAAGGTTCTCAAGGCGGGGCTGAACGGCGCCATCGCCGGCCGCGTCACGGGCGACGACGGCAAGCCGATCGTCAATGTCGGCATCCGTATCGCCAAAGGGAAAGATCAGATCCTAGACAGCAGCTTCTGGACCGATGCGGACGGCTCTTACGAGTTTAATGAGCTGGAGGCGGGCAGCAATTACACGCTTTACTTGAGCGCATCGGGCTTGGAGGCGAAGAGCGTTCCCGTCGTGACGCTCATTGGCGAGGTTACTGCCGTTAACGTTGTCATGTCGCCGCCGAAGCCCGAAAAGTTGGAGCCGACGCTGACCGACCTCGCCCTGTTCATCAATCAGGAGTGGAATTTGTACAAGGGCTCCAAAGCGGGTTTGACACAGCTGGAGACGCATATAAAGGAGCTTGTCCAATACGCCCGTTCGCGCAGCGACGTCGATCTTCAGGATATGGCGTTGAGCGCGAACGCCTCGCTTGCCAAATACAGGCAGCGCAAAGAAGAGGGTATGCATGTCGAAGCGATCGAAGTCCGCGCGTTATTAGAAACGAGCATTCAGGCGATCATTCAGCGGTCCAACGAAGCGGCGCCGAATGGCAAACCCTGACCATTTAGAGCGGCTGGCGGCTGGCGCGGACGCTTGGAACGCTTGGCGGCAAGAGAACCCTGCTATCCAACCCGACCTGTCGAACGCCGATTTGCGGCGGACGGATCTGATTGGCGTACATCTTCAAAATGCCGATATGCAGGGCGCCGATCTGAACGGCGAGACGATTGCCGACGCCGACCTGACAGGCGCGAATCTGGAGAACGCGAACTTTGAACGAGCGGTTCTTTCGGCGTCCCAGCTGAACGGAGCGCGCCTCAAAGCAGCCAACTTCAGAGAGGCGAACCTGCGGCAGATCGACCTGTCGGACGCCGATCTGGAAGGCGCCGTTTTCCGCAGGGCGAGCTTAGACGAAGTCGGCTTTGAAAACGCCAACCTGACAGGCGCGTTCTTTTTCGGAGCGCGGTTTCGATATGCAAGATTTTCAAACGCCGTTCTGCGCGACGTCAACCTGTTTCAGACGCGCCTTGCCAACGCGCAGTTTTCGGACGCGGAGTTAATAGGGGCGAATTTGCGCAATACCGATCTGACAGGCGCCAACTTTTCGCGGGCGGTTCTGCGCGGAGCCGACATCAGCGGCGCCAACCTGACGAACGCGGTCCTCGCCGAAGCGGACCTGCGCGGAGCTGAAGCGGAGGAAGCCGTTTTGAATGGAGCGAACCTGCAGAACGCGCGTCTTGAGCGCGTCCGCCTCGTTTCCGCCCGTTTGGAAAGCGCGGACATGTCTAACGCGGGGCTGGCGAACGCAAACCTTGCCGGCGCTGTCCTTGAAAAGACGATCCTGACAGGCGCGAATATGCGCGCCGCAGCTCTAGAGAACGCGCGCATTCAAGACGCGCAGATCTACGGCGCGGCGATGTGGGGCTTGCGCGGCAGCCCCGCTGTCGAAGAACGGCTAATCTTGACGCCGACGGACGGACCGCTGGTGAGCGTGGACGGGTTGCCGCTGGCGCAGTTTATCTATTTTTTAATCCACACCTCAGATGCGCAGAACTTTATCCAGTCGGCTTCTCTCAAAACGGCGCTGATCTGCGGCAGATTCAGCGAGCATTCGCAGCGGTTCTTGGCTGCGGCGCGGGCGGCGCTTCAAGGGCGCGGGCTTCATCCGGTCATGTTCGATATGCGCGGGCCGACGATACGCGCCTTAGGGGACGGATTTTTGAATTTGGCGCGTATGTCGGCGCTGACGGTCGTCGATATGACCGGCATTTCGACGCTGCCGGAGCCGATGTCGGCGGCGGTCGAAGAAGGAGCGCTCATGCAGCCGGTCGTGGATAAAAGCCGCTGGACAGAATGGCGCGAAATGCCTCAGCTGCGCGCCCGCTTCCGCAATGCGCTCCCCACCCGCGCTTACGATTCGTCCAAGCCGGACGCCTCTTTTTTGGGCGAATCGCTTCGGCGAACGACCGTGAAAACGGCTATAGACGCGACTTCAGCCGACCCCAAGAGAGCGCAAGCCGCCCCCGCGGGTCCACCGACAGGAACTGCCTGAGACCCGACTCGGCAAGATCAGCAATCTCCGCCTCTTCCAAGACGACGTTCCAGATGGTGATCTCGTCCAGCGCGCCTTTCCATGCAAAGCCGCGGTTGGCGTCCAGTTCGCCGATCCATATGGGCGATTCATCCGCGTTTGTCATCGGGTCGCCGTGGAGGTTGGACCCTTCTTCCTGACCGTCAAGGAGCAGACGCGTCGCCATGTCGCCTCCGTTCGCGTCAAAAAGATACGCCAGATGGTACCATCTGCCGTTCTCAATGACGGTCGGACCGATGACCTGCCCCTTTCCGTTGACGCGCGCGTGAATCTTTCCGCCCCCCCAGAGAAAGATGTTGAAGGCGTCTCCGTTTTGATGCCCGATGCGCTTAGAGATGATCGACATGCCTTCCAGTTCGCCGACGCCCTCGCATTTGAACCATGCGGTGATGGTGAACGCTTCTAGCCCTGCCAGTTTGTCGGCATGCTCAATCTCGATCAGGTTACTGTTGTTTCCGTCAAAATCGATGGCTCTTCCGAATCTTCCGGCTGTGGAAGCCAAAACCCCATTCACGGTCATGGCGGTCGGATTGTCCGATATGTCTTCCGGGCTGCCGGCGTCCTCCATGAGCAGCCCTAAGACTAAATTCTCCATTTCTGCGGCATGGGCGCATAATGCCAGCGTCGCCGCGATGAGCATTGCTGCCGCATTTCTCATTTAATCGCGCTCCTTTCAGCGTTAAATGCGGTAAGAGGAGGCGCTTTAGTCCGCAGACCGCGCGCCGCCCTCTTGATTCGTTTCGGCAGTTCGGCTAGCGTGTCGACTTCAGCCGACCCCAAGAGAGCGCGAGACGCCCCTGCGGATCAACCGATGTGAACTGGTTGAGGCCGTTGTCTGCCACATTCGCGATTTCGTCCTGCGTCAAGGCTCCGTTCCAGATGGAGACCTCGTCGATGGAGCCTTTCCATGCGAAGCCGCGGTTGGCGTCCAGCTCGCCGATCCAGACAGGAGACGGGTCGGGGTTTGTCATCGCGTCGCCGTGTGCGCCGGCGCCTTCTTGCTGCCCGTTTAGGAAAAGGCGCACCGCCGAGTCGCCGCCGTTTGCTTCAAAAACATGGGCAAGATGGTACCATGTGCCGTTTTCAACGACGGTGGAGCTGATCAGCTGCCCCTTTCCGTTGACGCGCGCGTGGATCTTTCCGCCCGCCCAGAGAAAGATGTTGAAGGCGTCTCCGTTTTGATGCGCGACGCGCTTGGAGATGATCGACATGCCTTCCAGTTCGCCGACGCCCTCGCATTTGAACCATGCGGTGATGGTGAACGCTTCTAGACCAGCCAGTTTGTCGGCATGTTCAACCTCAATCACATTTGAGTTGTCGCCGTCAAACTCCACCGCCTTGCCGAATTTGCCTGCGGCGGAGGCGAGCGTTCCGTTCACCTTCACCGCTGTTGGATTTTCTGAAATGTCCATCGGGCTGGCGGAGTCCTCCATGAGCAAGGTTAAAACCAGCTCCGCTGCGTTGGCTGACTGTATGCCGAACGCTAGAGCGGACATGACGCATATTGCCATCGCTTTTTTCATCAAACGCTCCTTGACATAAAGATAAGAATCGAACATCATGCGCAGTGTATATGTAAAGAAGCGAGAGCGCAAGAGCAAATTGATGTCGGCGCTTGAGTTGGCCATGCCCTGTCGAAGACTGACCGTTTCTGCCGGGCGCGGGAACGGCAGGCTGGGGCGTTGGACGCCTTGCAGAAAATGGAATGCTGTCGCTTACAGATACTCGCAAGACGCTTCGAAAGGGAAAGGCTTATGATGAAACAGCGCGCGATCCTTTGCGCCGCTTTCTTTGGGTTGGCGGCGCCCGCATTCGGCATCGAATTCACCCTCGCATTTTTAACAGGCGGAGACGGACTGGCAGACGAAGTCGCGGAAGCGGCTTTTGAGTGGGCGTCCGTCGATCTGAGCGCCGCGCATCTCACGGCGGACGGGAACGGCGGATTCACCCAGAACGGAACCGCGCGGACGCTGGATCAATACGCGGTCGTATGGATACATCACTCCGCATCGAATATGACGCCGGAGGCGATCGTTTCGGACAACACGATGGACGCGGCGATGAATTATTTGGAGGCGGGCGGGTCTCTGTTTTTGTCGGCGCAGGCGGTTCGTTATGCGCTCAACCTGGGCGTTGAAACGAACGGCAACCTGCGCGTTTTTCAGCCGTTAGGGAAAGGGCCGCCGGAGATAGGCGTCCGCCCTGCCGACGGCGAAGAGAATCATCCCATTTTCAGCGGCTTTAACGTCGCTGAGCCGATTTTTCTGTGCAGCATGGACCAGCCGGGCTTTACCGCCAATTTTCACGGGATGCCCGCCTTGGACGGGAAAGTGATCGGGACAAAAACGCGCGGCGGGGCGCCGGAGGCGGCGAACGGCCGATTGTAGAATATGAGGTCGGAACGGGGCGCATCTTGACGCTTGGGCATCACAACGCCGTTTATTCGGACGCCGACTCGAACGAGGGGGAGAACCTGCGCCAATTGACCGCCAACATTCTCGCCTACTTGGCTGAAAACTCTGCCTTCTTTTCGGTGGAGCCGGGCGGGAAGTTGAGCCTTGTTTGGGGAGCTCTCAAGTCGGAAGGTTAACTGCCGCCGGAGCTGTCGGCGGAGGAAGCGGCTGTCAAGGTGCGCGAGACCTCTTCGTGGGTGAAGCAGATGAGAACGTCGCCCTCTTCATAACCGCTAAAGCCGTTGGTGGCGATTCCGCACTCATACCCGGAGGAAACCTCCTGGACATTTTCTCGGAACCGGCGCAGCGAGTCGACGGAGCCTTCATGGACGACCTGTTCGCCGCGCATGACGCGCAGATTGGAGCCGCGCACAATTTTGCCGGCGTTCACATAACTTCCGGCGGCGAGACCGAGTCTAGAGATCTCAAACACCTGCCGCACCGTCGCGCGGCCGATGACGCGCTCCTCAATCGCCGGCTCCAGAAGCCCTTCAAGAGCCGCTTTCACATCGTTTACGATGTCATAGATAATGTTGTAAAGGCGAATGTCAACACCTTCCCGCTCGGCGGCCTGTTTCGATTCGTTTGCCGAGCGAACATTGAAGCCGAGTATCACCGCTTGGGACGCCGAAGCAAGCATGACATCGCTTTCGGAAACATCTCCGACGGCGGCGTGGATCACCGTGACGCGAGCCTCCTCGGTGTCGAATTGGGACAGGGAGGATTGGAGCGGGCTGATGGAGCCTTCGACGTCGGTTTTCAAGATGATGTTCAGGTCTTTTGTCATGCCGCGCTGTATTTGGGACGCCAGGTCTTCTAAGCGCAGTTTCGCTTTGAGGGAGAGCCGCTGTTCGCGCCGTTCCAACTTGCGCTCACTGGCAAGGGCGCGGGCGTCCTCCTCCGAGAGCGCCAGGAACTGATCGCCCGGCGTCGGAACCGTGTCGAATCCGAGCGTTTCGACCGGCGTTGAGGGACCCGCTTCAAGGATTCGCTTGCCCTGATCGGAGATGAGCGCGCGAACGCGGCCGGATGCGGAGCCTGCCACAAAGTAATCGCCCATTTTGAGCGTTCCGTTTTGGACTAGCACGGTCGCCACCGCCCCCCGTCCGCGGTTCAGCTCGCTTTCGATGACGACCCCGACGGCGCGGCGGTCTGGGTTCGCCTTCAGCTCCAGCAGCTCCGCCTCAAGAGCGATCACCTCAAGCAGATCGTCAATGCCCTCGCCTGTTTCTGCCGAAACGGGAACGCAGACCGTGTCGCCCCCCCAGTCCTCCGGCATGAGGCCGTTGCGCGAAAGGCCTTCCTTGACAAGATCTATGTTGGCGGAGGCAAGGTCCATTTTGTTGACAGCGACGACAATGCGGGTTTCAGCCGCCTTTGCGTGGTTGATCACCTCAATGGTTTGAGGCATGACGCCGTCGTCTGCCGCGACGACAAGCGCCACAATGTCGGTCGCCTTGGCGCCGCGGGCGCGCATGGCGGTGAACGCCTGATGGCCGGGCGTGTCGAGAAACACGATGCGGCTATTTTCCAAGCGAACGTCGTAGGCGCCGATATGCTGAGTGATGCTGCCCGCCTCGCGCGCCGCCACATTTGAACGGCGAATCCTGTCCAGCAGCGTCGTTTTTCCGTGGTCGACATGCCCCATGATCGTCACAATCGGCGCGCGCGGCTCCAGATCTTCCAACGAATCCTCGTCCTGCTTGTTGTCGATGACGCCCTTTTCGATGAGCTGTTCCTCAACGGACTGCTTGCGCGAGGCGACAAACTGAAACCGCTCCTCCAGTTTTTCCAGAAGATCCATGTCGAGCGCATGGTTGATGGTCGCCATGATGCCGTCTTTGAACAGCTCGCCGACGATGACGCTCACCTTGATGCCGAGCATTTCGGCGAGCTGCCCGATGGTCGTCCCGTCCTGCACTTCAATCGGCTCGGAGCGCGCTGAGACTGCGGCGACGCTGCTCGTCTCTTTGCCGCTGGAGGAGACCTCTATGTTTTCTCTGGAGCTTTCCAGCTCAAACTGCTCCTGCATGCGCTCTTCGCGGATCCGTTCGCGTTCCTTTTCTCTCCGGCGGCGCTGCGCGCGGGACGATTCCTCAACAGGGGGCGGGGCTGGCTGTCCAGGTTCTTGGGCGGGACCGCGTTCCTGGACAGGCGGAGCGGGGGACGGCTCCGGCTTTCTCCGAGAGACCGTCGTCGAAGAAGAAGCGCCGGCGGTACGCTTGCGCGATGGAAAGCGTATCGTTCGTCCGGAGCTGCTGATTCGCGCCGAAGGCGGACGGGCGGAGGGCGTCAATTCAGCCGAACGCAGGTCTGAAATGGAGCGCCCGGCATGCCGCTGCCCGACGCGGCTATGGTAGGTGCGGCTGGCGGGACCGCGCCCCTGCTGCCGGCTTGAGTAGGCGATGCGCGGATTGCCGCCGGTTGAACGGTCTGAATCGTCCGAGTCCGGCGCGCGGCGCGCGCTCGTTCGGCGCGACCTAGAAGCGGTCCGGCGGGCGGAGCTCGGCGTCGGCTCCGCTGTTTCTGTTTTTTCTTCGGGCGCCGCTTCTTCAGGTTTCGTTTCTACGGTCGTCTCTTCAGTCGGCTTGCTCTCCGCCGCTTCAACCTCTTTTTGAGCCGCTTCTTCGCCGCGTTCAGCCGCCGGCTTTCGGACGCTGTTCATCCATTCCAGCTTCGCTTCCCGCGCGTCGTCCGGGTCTAGGGTGCTGGAATGGGATTTGACGTCGTGTCCGCGTTCCCGCAGCCATGCGATCAGCTCCTTGTTGCTAACGCTCAATGTCCGAGACAACTCGTAGATGCGCACCGGTTTTGAAAAATCAATTTCCGCGCCGTTCGACATATCATCCGCTCCTTTGCTCATCAATCTGCAATGTTATCGCCAAGCGGCGGTCTGAAACCGCCAAATCCCGCAACGCGCTCAATGCGCGCCTCATCTTTAAAGAGTCCGCCGCCCCGTCAAGACGCAGCGCGCGGCTCAAATTCTTTCCTGTCAAACCGCGCTCCATGCATGACGCCTCCGCGCACACATACGCGCCGCGCCCGTAACCTGTCCCCGCCGCGTCCAGAAACGGAACGCCCTCCGCCGAACGGCCGACGCGAACAAGCCGACTCTTCTCAAAACGCCCCCGGCAGCCGAGGCACATGCGCGTCGGAAAACGGCGGATCAAGGCGACTCCTCCGCGTTCAAAGCCAAGCGCGCTGTCTCAACCAGCTTCTCCGTCGTCTTGGCGCCGAGCTTCAACAATTCTGACAGCTGCTCAGGGTCCGCTTCCGCCAAATCGGCGATCGAGTCGTACCCATGCTCCTTCAACATCTGCGCAATCTTCGGCGCCATGCCGGGCAAATCCTCTACCGAAAGATCGGTCGGCTGCTCTGTTGAGGCGCTTTCTGCCGCTCCCGCTTCTTCGACCGTCTCGCCGTCCGATTTGAACAGATCGATCGCCTGCGAACGCGCTTCCGCCCCCGCTTCCCATTCGCCGATGATGTCGATATGCCATCCAGTGAGATCGCTTGCGAGGCGCGCGTTCTGTCCGCGCCGTCCAATCGCCAGCGACAGCTGATCGTCCGGCACGACGACAACCGCGACAGGCTCTCCGTTCTCATCCTCTTCCAGCGTCACATTTGAAATGTCCTTGACCGGGCTAAGCGCGTTGGCGATGAATTGGCGCGGGTCTGGACTCCACTCAATGACATCGATGCGTTCGCCGTTCAGTTCCTGCATGACCATCTGAACGCGGGAGCCGCGCACGCCGACGCATGTGCCGACCGGGTCGATTCCGCTTTCGCGGCTGGACGCGGCGATCTTGGAACGTTCGCCTGGGTCGCGCGCGACCGCTTCAATCAGCACGAGTCCGTCCGCAATCTCCGGCACCTCCTGCTCAAACAGCCGTATCAGCAGCACTGGATGGGCGCGGGATAGGACGACAGACGCTCTTGGGCGCCGCCCTTGACGCTCCATGTCCTCAGGATCGACAACGTCAATGATGAGCGAGCGGATGCGGTTGCCGCGCGCATACCGTTCGTTGCGCAGCCGTTCCGCCGCCGGGAGTACCGCTTCGGCGCCTTCGATTTCGACGATGACATCTCGATAATGCTCCTGCTGGACGACTCCAGAGACAATCTCTTCGATGCGGTCTTTGTAGAGCGCGTACACATTGGCGCGTTCGGCGTCTTTGATTTTTTGAACAAGCATTTGGCGAGCCAGTTGCGCCTCAATGCGTCCAAAGTCGCGCGTTTTGACAGGAACCTGAACAATCTGTCCGACGCGCGCTTCGGGGTGTATTTTTTGAGCCTCGTCGACCGGTATTTCGGAGGCGAAGGAGCGCATGATCTCCACCACCCGTTTTGGGGCGGACATGCGTATTTCGCCGGTTGAATCGTTGAACTGCACGCTCACGGAGGCGTCCGCGCCAAACCGCCGGCGCGCCGCTTGAAGCAGGGCTTCTTCAATCGCCTCCACAAGGATGTTTTTCGGCAATCCTTTTTGACTCAATATCTGCTGCATGCTTTGAAGCAGGCTCTGGTTCATCGCTCTTGACCTCACTCTTGACGTCTATGCCGCGGCGTACCGGCTCTTAAGGCGCGCCTTTTTGACGCAGACTTGCCCGCGCTGTCCATTTACATGTTAACGCAATTCAGCGGCGGCGCCAAGCAAAACAAACGGCTAACATGCCTTTAATTCAGCGAAACGCTACAATAAGGAGCGGAAAAAGGCGGCGCGGCACATGAAAGGACGGCTATGAGCGAACAGAAACGACTTCTCACCGGAGACCGGCCGACAGGAAAAATGCATGTCGGACACTATGTCGGGTCGCTCCAAAACAGGATCCGGCTTCAGAACAAATATGAATGCTACATCTTTATCGCAGACCTTCACATGCTCACCACCAAGCCGCAGAAGGAGCATATTGACGCGCTGCGCGAAAATGTGAGGGAGGTCGTCCTTGGAAATTTGAGCGCAGGGATCGATCCTGAACGAACCACACTATACTTGCAGTCGGCAATCCGTCCTGTTTATGAGATGAACCTGATCTTCGAAATGTTGGTGAGCCTGCCGCGCCTGTCCAGACTGCCGAGCGTCAAGGACATGGCGCAAGCCGCGCAGATCGACGACGAGGCGGTTCCGTTCGGGCTGATCGGATACCCGGTGCTGCAGGCGGCGGACATACTCATGCCGAGGGCGCATATCGTTCCCGTCGGGCAGGACAACAAGGCGCATGTGGAGATCACGCGCGAGATCGCCCGGCGGTTCAACCGTTACTACGGCGAGGTGTTTCCGATACCGGAGGCGGTAATTGGCGACGTTCCGACGCTTGTCGGCACGGACGGGGACGCGAAAATGAGCAAGAGCCGCGAAAACGCGATCTATCTGAACGACGACGCCAAAACCGTTGAAAAGAAGGTGCGCGGAATGTTCACCGACCCGAACCGCATCCGCGCCGACATACCGGGGCGCGTCGAAGGGAACCCTGTCTTCATCTACCATGACGCCTTCAACCCGAATCGAGAAGAGGTGGAAGATCTGAAGCGGCGCTACCGCGAAGGGAAGGTGGGCGATGTGGAGGTGAAGCAAAAGCTGACGGTTGCGCTCAACAACTTCCTAGACCCGATACGGGAGCGGCGGCAGCGGTATGAAGAGGACAAGGGGTATGTGGAGCATCTGCTGTATGAAGGCTCGCGCAAGATGACCATTTTTGCTGAAGAGACGGTGTCGCAGATGAGAAAGGCGATGGGTTTGGCGGGCATATGGAACCGCATCTCCCGCAGGGCGCGCGACAGGGAGAAGCGGCTGGCGCGGCAAAACGAAGCGTAAACTGAAAAGATCGGGGCGTTTGCTTCGTTAATGCCGATAGAAACGTTGGAAAGGACAGCGCCGTTCAGATGAAGATGCGTTCGCTTGGCAAAATGTTTCACAGCCCTGAGCCTGTCGTCGCCTGCGAAGACAACATGGCGTTCATGGAGAAGCTGAGCGGTGAGACGATGGCGCTGATCGTCACATCGCCGCCGTATAATCTCGGCAAGGCGTATGAGGGGCGGCGCTCGTCGCTGGACGAATGGCTTGAAGGGCAAAAGCGGGTCGTTGCGGAATGCGTTCGTCTTTTGCGGACGGACGGCTCGATCTGCTGGCAGGTCGGCAACAGCGTCGAAAAGGGCGCCGTCATCCCGCTGGACGCGTTGCTGTACCCCGTTTTTTTAGAGTTCGGATTGAAGCTGCGCAACCGCATCGTCTGGCATTTTGGGCATGGGCTGCACTGCTCGCGCCGGCTGTCGGGGCGGTATGAAACGATCAACTGGTGGACGAAAACGGACGAGTATGTGTGGAACTTAGACCCGATTCGCGTCCCGTCCAAATACCCTGGCAAGCGGCATTTCAAGGGACCGAAGATCGGGCAGCTTTCAGGGAATCCAAAAGGGAAAAACCCAAGCGACGTTTGGGAGATACCGAACGTTAAAAGCAACCATCCTGAAAAGACGAATCATCCGTGCCAGTTTCCTGTTGAGCTGGTGGAGCGCTTGGTGTTGTCGATGACGCATGCGGACGGCGCCGTGTTTGATCCGTATATGGGCGTCGGATCGACGATCATTGCGGCGTTAAAACATGGACGCATGGCGTACGGGTGCGACATCGTCCCCGAATATGTGGAGACGGCGCGGGAGCGCATCGCCCAATACTACGCGGGGACGCTGAAAACGAGACCGGTGGGGAAACCGATTTACGATCCGACGAAGCCGAAAGGCGAACAAGAGGCGGCGCATGCTTGACCTGAACGCCCACGGCCGCCTGTTTCATTTTAGCGACGATCCGCGCATACGCATCTTCAGCCCCAGGCCGAGCCATCGGACGCTGAAGCCCGCTGTCTGGGCGATCCATGAGCCGTATGAATACCAGTACCTGTTCCCGCGCGGATGCCCCCGCGTCACGTACTGCGCAAACGCCTTGAGCGACCGCGCCGATATAGAGGTGCATCTCAGCGGCGGAGAGGCGCCGGCGGTTGTTGCGTTTGAGGCGGGATGGTTGGAGCGCATGCTGTCCGCGCGGCTGTATCGGTATGAGCTGCCGCCCGAAACCTTCATTCCGCAAGACACATATGAAGGCTCCGTCACGGCGCGCGCCCTCGTTTCGTATGAGGCGGTAACGCCTGTTGGCGTCGAGTCGATGGAGAATCTGCTGGGGCGCCTGGGTCGGCTTGGCGTGGAGGCGCGGATGGTTCCGTCGCTGTGGAATCTGCGCGACCGCATACTCGCCTCGTCGCTTCCGTTTTCGTTCATACGCATGGGAAACGCTCAGCCGCGAGAGGAGGTTGAACGCGCATGAGAACCGCGCAGCTGGAAATCCGCGCGCCGCAGTTTCAAGGACCGCTGGGTCTGCTCTTGCTGCTCATTCAAAAGCGGGAGGTGGAGATTGAGGACCTGCCGATCGCCGACATCGCCGATCAGTATCTGAACTATCTGAACCTGATGCAGTCGCTCGATATTGACATCGCGTCCGAGTATCTTGTGATGGCGTCGACGCTGCTCTTTTTGAAGTCGCAGAGCGTTTTGCCGTCCGCGAATCAAGCGGCCGCCGAGAAGCATCCTGAAGCGCAGGAGCTGCTGCGCCAGCTGATTCAGTATAAGCGGTTCAAAGAGGCGGCGCAGTATTTTGAAAAGCGGGAGAATCAGCGGGCGAACGCCTTCACCCGTCCGCCCGATCCCAGCTACGAACAGGACGCTTCGAAGGAGTATCGGCTTCATGCGACGTTGTTCGATCTGATAGCGGCGTTTCAGAGCGCGGTTGAGAATCAGGAGGCGTTTGAGTTTTACGACGATTTTCAGGACGAGCCGTTTGAAGAGGAAGCGGCGACCGTCGAAGAGAAGATCTATGAGATACTGGATCGGCTTGAAGCGGAGGGCGCGTTGGAATTCGCGCAGCTGTTTTTGCCGCATATCAGCAGGCTTGAGCTGGTGTGCGTCTTTCTAGCCGTTTTGGAGCTGGGGCGGATGAACCAGATTGCAACGTCGCAGGAGGAGCCGCTTGGACCGATACACATTGAATTGATTCCCAACCGACCCGAACTGCATACCTTTGAATTGAGCCGATATAATGAACAGCGACAGCCGCATTCCATCGATTGAAGAGGTCGACGCTCCAGGCGCGGAACAGGAGAGCGCGGAGGAGACGCCGTCCAGCGCCGTCGAGAACGATTCAATCGACGCGGAACCGAAGAGCGCGGAGGAGGCAGACCCGCAAGCCGAGCTGGAGCGTTCAAAGCGCGTCATTGAGGCGATTCTCTTTGCGGCGGGGAAGCCGCTGCGCGCGAGGCAGATTGCGGACGCGGTGGAGAGTGTTGACGCGCGCGCTGTCCGCCGTTTGGTGAAACAGCTCGCGTTTGAATACGACGAAGCGGAGCGCGGGTTCCAGATCATTGAGGTGCAGAAAGGCTTTCAGTTGATCGCGCGGGAGGCGTACGCGCCTTGGGTGCGCCGTCTCTTCACGAAGGAGGTGTCGGCGAAGTTGACGCCGGCGGCGCTGGAGGCTCTTGCCATCGTCGCGTACCAGCAGCCGGTCACGCGGGCGGATGTGGACGAGATACGCGGCGTCAACAGCGGCAGCGTCATGAGCTCGCTCATTGAGCGGAATCTTATCAACATAACGGGGCGAAAAGACTCCCCTGGCCGTCCGTTTTTACATGGCACCACCGACCGCTTTCTGGAGCATTTCGGCTTAAAAAACATCAACGATCTGCCGACCCTTGAAGAGATCGGAGAAATGTTCAACCCGTTAGCAGAAGACGATGCCGCCGATGCGCCTAGATAAGTATCTCGCCGCCGCAGGCGCCGCGTCCCGCCGAAAAGCGAAGGAGCTGATCGCCGATGGGCGCGCGGCGATCAACGGCAAGACGGTTCTGGAACCGGGCGCGCAAGTGAATGAAAAGACAGACCTTGTCGCCGTCGACGGCCGCCCTATCGACTCGATGCCGCCGCCGGTGTGCCTCATGCTTCATAAGCCGCGCGGCTATCTCACCACGGCGCGCGATCCGCAAGGGAGGCTGACGGTGTACGACCTGCTGGCAGATGTGAAGGAGCGCGTCGCCTACGCGGGCAGGCTTGACATGGACGCGAGCGGGCTTCTGATCATGACGAACGACGGGGAGCTGACCTTCCGTTTGACGCATCCGCGCTACGGAGTTCAAAAAATCTACGAGGTGGAGACCGCCGCCCAGGCGTCCGACGCGCAGCTGCGCCGCCTCACGGAGGGCGTTCTCTTGAAGGACGGTCCCGCCAAAGCCGACCGCGCGGAATGGATCCAACGGCGGCGCGGCAAAAGCGTCCTCCGCCTCGCGCTCCATGACGGACGCAAGCGGCAGGTGAAGCGCATGTGCAGGGCGGTTCAGATGCCCGTCAAAAGGCTGGCGCGCGTCGCCTACGGGCCGCTGCGCCTCGGCGGGCTGCCTGTCGGGAGCCATCGGCGGTTGACCGAAGACGAGGAACGGAGGCTGCGGGAATGCGTCCAGTTGACCTGAGCCGCATCCAGGCTGTTTTGTTCGATCTGGACGGGCTTCTCGTCGATACGGAGCCGATACAGCAGACGGCGTTTCAGGCGGCGGCGCGGCGTTTCGGCGCGGAAGCGGACGCGGTAGAGCGCGAGATGGACGACAAGCTGCACGCGCAGTTTGTCGGCAAATCGGACGCAGTGAACGCGCAGAAGTTGATTCAGAAACTCAACCTGAACGTTGCGTCGGACCGCTTCGTGCGCGAGCGCGCCGACATTTATGTTGAGCTGTTGAAACGCGGCGCGCCGCTCATGCCGGGGGCGCGGGAGGCGATCCGCTGGGCGTCGGAGCGCGGAATGAAGACGGCGGTCGGCTCTAGTTCGGTTCGCCGTTTTGTGGAGGCGTCGCTCAACAGCGCGCTGCCGGATTGGCGCGGCATTTTCGGGGCTGTTGTGTGCGGGGACGATGCGCATATTCAGGCGCGCAAGCCGGCGCCGGACATCTACCTGCGCTGCGCAGAGCTGCTGGAGGTTTCCCCGTGTCGATGCGCGGCGCTAGAGGACTCGCAGTCAGGGGTTGAGAGCGCCGCGCGGGGAGGAATCGGTTTCATCGGAGCCGTTCCGAACGCTTTTACCCTGAACCATGACTTCACAAAAGCGCATAAAGTCATGAAATCTCTCGCGGAAATGCGTATAATGGGCTGAACTCTCGGCAGAGCCGAAAGGAAAGAGCATGCCCATCACGCGGCGGGATTTTTTGCGGAACGTTGCCGTCGGAACGGCGTCGGCCGCCGCCCTCTCATGCGCCCCTCGGAGAACCGATATGCGAGACAACTCAAAAACGAAAAAGCCGAACATCATCTTCATACTCGCCGACGACCTTGGATACGGGGACCTCGGCTGCTACGGACAGACGCGGATCAAAACGCCGCGGCTGGATCAATTTGCTGAAGAAGGGATGCGTTTCACAGACGCCTACGCCGGCAGCACCGTCTGCGCGCCGTCGCGGTGCTGCCTTATGACAGGGATGCACACAGGGCATGCGTGGGTGCGGGGCAACGCGCGCATTCCGCTTCGCCCCAAAGACCAGACCGTCGCCGAGACGCTCAAAGAGCAAGGTTACCGGACCGGCATCGTCGGCAAATGGGGGCTGGGCGAACCGGACACAACCGGCATTCCGAACCGGCAAGGGTTCGACTACTGGTTCGGATACCTGAACCAGCGGCATGCGCACGACTATTACCCCGACTACCTGTGGCGGAACGAGGAGCGCGTCACGCTGGAAGGCAACCTTGAGAAGCCTGGGACGCAGTACACGCATGACATGTTCACAGAGGAGGCGCTGCAGTTTGTTGAAGAGAGCGCCGATCAGCCCTTCTTCCTGTATCTCGCCTACACGATTCCGCATGCGCACAATGAGCTTGGACGGAAGACGGGAAACGGCATGGAGGTTCCGTCCGACGAGCCGTACACGGATGAGAAATGGCCGCAGGCAGAAAAAAACACAGCCGCCATGATCACGCGCATGGACAGAGACGTCGGACGGCTGATTGACAAGCTCCAGGATCTTGGCATTGATGAGAACACATGCGTCATTTTTACCAGCGACAATGGACCGCACTCTGAAGGCGGGCATCGAGCCGATTACTTTGAGAGCTCCGGTCCCCTGCGCGGCATGAAACGCGATCTATACGAGGGCGGCATTCGCGTTCCGACGCTGGCGCGCTGGCCGGGCGTTGTCGCGCCTGGGTCGGTCAACGCGGTTCCGTGGGCGTTTTGGGATTTTCCTGCCACTGCCGCCGAGATCGCGGGCGCTTCTTTCAACCCGGAAGCGGACGGCGTCTCCATTCTGCCAGCTCTCAAAGGCGCAGACGCGCTGGATCGGGAGTACCTTTACTGGGAATTTTATGAGCGCGGATTCTCCCAAGCCGTGCGAATGGGAAAATGGAAAGCCGTAAAGCAAAAAAAAGGCGGAGAGCGGAGGACGGAGCTGATACGACATGGAGACCGACATCGGCGAGACAAACGACATCGCCGCCGACCATCCCGATATGGTGGAGCGGATTGAAGCGGTCATGGCGGGAGCGCGCTTTGACAACGACAACTACAAAGCGCCCAAAGACGCATGAAAAGCGACCTTGCGCTGCATGGCGGGAAGCCAATTCGAACGGCGGGATGGCCTGAATGGCCCCAGAACAGCCCGGAGCTGTGGGAGTCGAAGATCGAACCGGCGCTGCGGCAGGTGTATCTGAGCGGGTCGGAGGGTCTGCCTGGGAGGCAGGCGAAGCGTTTTGCCCAAGCCTTCGCCGACTTTTGCGGCGCGGCGTACGGCGTCATGACCCCGCACGGCACCGACGCGCTCATGGCGGCGCTGACAGGCGCGCTGGATCTGGACGGATTCAACGGCGCCGGCGAGATTATCCTTCCCAACTACACCTTCATCGCCACCGCCAGCGCGGCGCTGGACAGGCGTCTTTCGCTGTGTTTTGTGGACGTTCAGCCGGATACGTTCACGCTTTGTCCAGAGGCGGCGGAGGCGGCCGTCGACCCTGAGCGGACGCGCGCCGTTCTGCCCGTCCACCTCGGAGGGCATCCCGCCGATATGGAACGAATTGTTCAGCTTGCCGAGCGGCATGGGTTGAAAACGATTGAGGATTGCGCCCAGGCGCATGGCGCCGAGATGAACGGGCGAAAGGTCGGATCGATGGGAGACGCGGGCGCCTTCAGCTTCCAATCTTCCAAAAACTTGACCGCCGGCGAAGGCGGCATGGTCGTCGCGAACGACGAAGCGATACGCAACCGCGTCGCCGCCTTTAAAGATGTCGGCAGGCATCCGGACGGGGAGCGGTGGGAATATCCGCGCATCGGATGGAATTACCGCCCGTCCGAATATCTGGCGGCGCTGTTGAGCGTACGGCTGGAAACGCTGGAGGCGGAGACGCGGCTTCGCAATGAGAACGCGGCGTATTTGACCCGCCAGCTGACGGATGTCGGCGGATTGACGCCGCCTCGGCTTGCGCCTTATGCGTCCGTTCACGGGTTCCATCTTTATATGTGCCAGTACGACGCAGACGCTTTTGGAGGCCGTAGCCGAGCGGAATTTTGCGCGGCGCTGCGGGCGGAGGGGGTTCCATGTTCGGCGGGTTATATGGAGCCGCTGTCGGAATCGCCTGCGTTGAAGCGTCTGCGGGAGCGGCGGCCCGATTTGATACGGGTAGAGCCTTGCCCGAATGTTGAAAAGGCGGCGGCGGACAGCGTTTGGCTGATGCAAAACATGCTTCTGGCTGAACAGGAGGATATGGACGACATCGCCGAGGCGGTCGCCAAGATACGCAAGGCGTTCCGATAGGAGATATTCCCTGCATACGACGATATTGACCGGGATCAGATACAGACGGCGCCGCGGACGCATTGAGATTTCTGCGCCGGGCATACCCTCGCGGAAACGGGGGCTTGCTCACGCGGTAACGACGGGCTGCCGGTCGCTTTGCTTAAAAATGAACGCTGCCGCGTTTAGGCGCAGCTTCATAACGAAAAGGAACGGCATATGAAACGATTCTTCATGGCAGGAGCGGTCTTCGCATGGGTCTGTTTAGAAGCGGCGGGCGCGGCGTTCCGCATAGACGGGACGGAGCTGCTGCGCAGTCGGCATATGGATTTGATACCGGCGGCGGACTCGGAGCCTCAAAATGCGGCGGTCCGTCAGGTCGGCTCTCAGCGGTCGTTTTACGCCTACGATTTTCCGCGGGCGCGCAACTACTTGGTTCCGTCGACGCTGCGCGCCGTCGGCGACTACTGCTATGTGTATGTGGAGGACAGCGAGTGGGCTGAGGGGCGCGTTTTGCAAGCGGACGCGGACGCCGCTTTGAGCGCTTTTGAGAAGCGAACGCCCTCCGATGCGTCGCGCGGCGCGTACCAGATACTCACCGAGGCGTTCGGACCGCCGCCGGACATTGACGGCGATCCGCGCATCGTCTTGCTGCTGTTGGATATACGGGACTGGCATACCGGCCCGGGCAGCGGCTTTATTTCGGGCTACTTTCACCAGCTTAACCAGACGCGGCAGCGGTTCAGCAACGAAACGGAGATGCTGTATATCGATACGGACCCGCAGGATTTGAGCGACCCAGAATCGTTCCGAAACGCGGCGCACGAATTCCAGCACCTGCTGCATACCGCAAGGGACTGGGACGAGGAGCATTGGCTCAACGAAGGGATGTCTGGGCTGGCGGAGTCGCTGTGCGGATACGACATCTCTCTGTATATCAACGCTTTTCAGAACGACCCTTCCGGCTCCTTGACGCGCTGGCCGAAGAATGGGGGGCGGCTTGCGGACTACGGGCGGACCTATCTCTGGACGCTGTATCTTTACGAGCGTTACGGCGGCATCTCGACGATACAGGAGATTGTGCGCAATCCGAGGAACGGGATGCCGACAGTGGACGCGGCGCTGCGCAATTTGGGCGTCGGGGCGACCGCTTCAAGCGTCTATCTGGACTGGATCGCCGCGCTGGCGGCGGACGACAGCCGTCATGAAAACGGGCGGTATTCGATCCAGATTGCCGATATACAGGCGGCGCCGACGCGCGCTCATTTTCGATATCCGACCGCGGAAACGCGAGGCTCCCTGCTAGGCTGGGAGGCGCAGTATATTGAGTTTCATCCGCCGGCGGACGGGGCGGGCAGCTTGTTCGTCAAGATTGACGCGCCTATCGATCTGAAGGCGCAGGCGCTGCTCTTCGACGGCAACCGCCTGGCAGATGTGCGGAATATCGACATGATCAACGGTTTTGGAGAGGCGTACGACCGCGTTGTCGTCGCTCTAGGTTACCATCCGGCGTCGGATCAGGAGTCGGAGACAGTCTCTTACGCCTATTCGGCGAGCGTCGGGTTAGTGGACGAGGATCGCCCGACCGTTTCGATCACAGGACCGCAAACTGTTCAGCGGGGCGTATTTCAGATCGATATTGCGTTCAACGAAGATGTGGTCGGCTTTGAGCGAGACGATCTGGTCGTTGTGAACGGGACCGCGGCCGGCTTTTCAGGCGCGCGCGATACGTACCGCGCGTCGATTGATCCGATCGGTTCCGGCGCAGTTCAGGTTAGCGTACCTGAAAACGCCGCGCATGACATCGCCGGGAACGGAAATGTCGCCTCAAACGTTTTTTCGGTTGAGGCGCGAAAGGTCGCTCAGCTGCTGGTTGCCGCGGGCGCCGTCCAAAACATGGACGGGACGCCGGCGCCAGGACTAGAGGTCGCCCTTCAGAACGTTTCTACGCAGTCTGCCGAGGTTTTGGCTCCCGATCTGACCGACGCGCAGGGGCGTTATTCGATCACGTTGTTCCATGTGAATGGAGTTGTCGAATCGGGTCAAACAATCGCCGCGCGCGCCTATGCGGATGTGAACGGAACGCGAACGCTGGTCGGAGAGCTTGAGCATGTCATAACGGACGCGGATATCGATGCGGCGTCTGTTCAACTGAACATACAGGTTGAGATTCCCAAGCCTCGCCCCCCTGCGTTTGTGCTGAGCGGGGTTGTTGCGGAGATGGACGGATCGCCGGCGGAGGGCGTTATGGTCGAAGGCGAAAACGCATCGACTAAATCCGACACATTCGCCGCGGCCGGTCCGACAGACGCATCGGGCAACTATACGATCGCCTTTTTTGATCCGAGCGGAGTTGTGGGCGAAGGCGAAACGATCGCCGTCTACGCCTATGCGGATGTGAACGGAGCGCGAACGCTGGTCGGAGACGCAGAGCATGTCGTAACGGAAGCGGAGATCGACACGGCGTCTGCGCAACTGGACATACAGGTTGAGATTCCCAAGCCTCGCCCCCCTGCGTTTGTGCTGAGCGGGGTTGTTGCGGAGATGGACGGATCGCCGGCGGAGGGCGTTATGGTCGAAGGCGAAAACGCATCGACTAAATCCGACACATTCGCCGCGGCCGGTCCGACAGACGCATCGGGCAACTATACGATCGCCTTTTTTGATCCGAGCGGAGTTGTGGGCGAAGGCGAAACGATCGCCGTCTACGCCTATGCGGATGTGAACGGAGCGCGAACGCTGGTCGGAGACGCAGAGCATGTCGTAACGGAAGCGGAGATCGACACGGCGTCTGCGCAACTGGACATACAGGTTGAGATTCCCAAGCCTCGCCCCCCTGCGTTTGTGCTGAGCGGGGTTGTTGCGGAGATGGACGGATCGCCGGCGGAGGGCGTTATGGTCGAAGGCGAAAACGCATCGACTAAATCCGACACATTCGCCGCGGCCGGTCCGACAGACGCATCGGGCAACTATACGATCGCCTTTTTTGATCCGAGCGGAGTTGTGGGCGAAGGCGAAACGATCGCCGTCTACGCCTATGCGGATGTGAACGGAGCGCGAACGCTGGTCGGAGACGCAGAGCATGTCGTAACGGAAGCGGAGATCGACACGGCGTCTGCGCAACTGGACATACAGGTTGAGATTCCCAAGCCTCGCCCCCCTGCGTTTGTGCTGAGCGGGGTTGTTGCGGAGATGGACGGATCGCCGGCGGAGGGCGTTATGGTCGAAGGCGAAAACGCATCGACTAAATCCGACACATTCGCCGCGGCCGGTCCGACAGACGCATCGGGCAACTATACGATCGCCTTTTTTGATCCGAGCGGAGTTGTGGGCGAAGGCGAAACGATCGCCGTCTACGCCTATGCGGATGTGAACGGAGCGCGAACGCTGGTCGGAGACGCAGAGCATGTCGTAACGGAAGCGGAGATCGACACGGCGTCTGCGCAACTGGACATAGAGGTCGAGATTCCGCAGCCTCCCGCGGTCTTTGCGTTGAGCGGCGCCGCGTTCACGTTGGACGGGATTCCCGCGGCGGGTTTGCATATCACAGTCCAAAACGAGACCGCCCAGACGGAGGAGTTTGAAGCGGCCGCCCCGACCGACGCGGAGGGGATGTTTGCCGCCGCGTTGACCGGGGCGGCTGTAGAGGAGGGTGATGCGCTGATTGTCCGCGCGTATGAGATCATCGACGGAGAACGGACGCTTGTCGGGGAGCGGACGCATACCGCAACAAAGGCGGAGGCGGAAGCGTCCGAGGCGTCTGTCGACCTGACGATCAATCGGTTGGCGCATGGAGGCGCGGTGTTGGCGACCGCCTTTTCGCCGGACGGACGCCTGTTTGCGACCGGCGGAGCCGACCGGACGCCGCGAATCTGGCAGGTTCAACCGCGCCGTCTGCTGTTTTCGTTGCCGGGCCACACGGGCAGCGTCGCCGCGGTTGCATTTTCGCCGGATGGGCAGACGCTCGCCAGCGGATCGTACGACGGCTCCGCGCGGATATGGAATGTCCAAACAGGCGCGCTCGTCAGAGAGCTGCCTGGACATACAGACAGACTGTACGCCGCCGCCTTTTCGCCGGACGGTCAAACGCTCGCGACGGGCGGCGCCGACCGCGCCATCAAGCTGTGGCGGGCGTCGGACGGAAAACTGCTGAAAACGATGACGGAGCATGCCGGTCCCGTCTTGGCGGTTGCCTACGCCCCGGACGGACAGACGATTGCGTCCGGCAGCGCCGACCGGACGTTCAAGCTGTGGAGCGCCGACGGAAAAATGATCTATTCTCAAAAGAGGCATGGACGCGCGGTACGCTCCGCCGCCTTTTCGCCGGACGGACAGACGATTGCGACCGGCAGCAGCGATGAAACGATTCGCTTCTGGAACGCCGCGGACGGGCGGCATCTCCTGACCGTCGGAGGCGGCGGAACAGGGCTTGTCCATTCGGCCGCCTTTTCGCCGGACGGGCAGACGCTCGCCAGCGCGCACCATGACGGCACCATCTGGCTCTGGGCGGCGGGGAACGGGCGGCGCAAGCGCGTCTTGGAGGGGCATACGGGAACCGTCTATACGATCGCCTTTTCGCCGGACGGGCAGACGCTATTGAGCGGATCGCGCGACCGCACCTTCCGCTTCTGGCATACGCCGCCGCCGCGCGTCGATGTGAACGGCGACGGCGTCGTCGATTTTGCAGACCTGGCGCTCGCCGCGGCGCAATACGGACAAACAGAGAACATCACAGCCGATGTGAACGGCGACGGCGTCGTCGACATACTTGACATCCTGCTGATTGCAGACGCGATCGACCAAGCGGCGGGATGGTTCGCCGCGCCTCCTGCGCATGCGGCCGCCGCGTTCTCGTCGGCGCATCTAGACGAGGCGGCGCGCTGGTTTGCGGACGCGGAGCGGCTTGTTGTGAAAGGGTCGGCGTCTCGGAGAGGGGAAGCTGCGCTGCGCGCCTTATTGGCGGCGCATGCAGTTTCGCTGCCGGCGCGTTCATCGCTTCTGCCGAGTTATCCGAATCCGTTCAACCCTGAAACATGGATTCCGTTCGATCTGTCGGAGGCGTCCGATGTGCGCTTGACGATCTATAACGCGGACGGGGCGGTTGTGCGGGAGATGGATCTGGGAGCGCTGCCTGCAGGTTCCTACCGCAGCAGAGTGAGAGCCGCCTACTGGGACGGGCGCAACAACCTTGGAGAGCGGGCAGCCAGCGGGATATATTTTGTTCGCATTGAGGCGGGCGGATATACGGCTCTGAGGCGCATGGTTTTATTGAAATGAGAGAACGATTGACCTCGTATATCCCCCCGCTCTTGCGGTAAAACGCGCGGGAATCCAGAGGCGCCGCAGACGCTGTCTGCGTTCGTATGCCGATATGTCCCGACTAAAGCGGTAAGGTCAGAAAAGGGTTGACGCGGAGAAGAGTTTCTGATAGAGCATGTTGTAGCAGAAAATTCGTTGCGCGGCGACATAGTTGTTGCAGCGCCGGAGAGTTTCCGCTACGATACAAATGAGGCGGAGTTCGTTGTGTTGCGAAAAAAAGTTGTTGTCGCGCCAAAGAATCTCCGCTATGATCAATGCAGGCGTTCGGGTTGGGACTGGCTCGACTGCTGAACGCCGAACACCGTTTGTCAAGAAGGGCAAACTATGATGTTTCACAACGCATGTCAAATCCCCCCCCCCCACAATTTTCGTGTCAACTGGGTTAGCTCTGCGCTGACCGTTCTTCTCTTCCTCTCGTTCGCCTTCGCCGCAAGCGCGCATGACTGGTCAGATACGGGCTGGCCCGAATACGGCGAGTACGCGACAAACGAGTACCGTTTCAGCGGCCGCAACTTTGGTGAAGCCATTCCACCATCTGAATACTGGACGAGTTCGAGAGTTCGCGAAGAGAATGTTGCGCAGCTTTACGGTCTCACCTACAGTCTCGGGAGCGGGTCCCATGGCCCAAAGGAGATAACTCCATGGTACGATCTGAATGGCGTTCGCGGATCGTCGTATTGGTATCGTTGGCACGAGGCGGCAAGTGCATATTCCGTGGCGGAAGTGTGGTTCGACGGCACGATCGTTGACGACAGAGCGGGCGGTTTGCCGGGCGATCATGAGGAGATCGAACTCTATGCTTATAGTAGCGCCAGTGCCGGAGGAAAGAGTAAGAGCGAGCATGACGCGAACACTGTCACCATGAAGAGGCGGAGAGTCTTCTACACGGACAAAAATGGGAAGTCGCGTTTTTACTGGAAGATTTCGGATCCGGAGTCGGTTCAAAAGTCTGTGAGCACCGAGGGGTACATTTACAATGACCCTTCGACGATAGTGGGACATAGGTCCTCGCACAGATCAAGCGGATGGGCAACGATAAGTGGGCTGGTGCCTGATATCAACCAACCCGATGGCCCCACAGAACTGGATGCGTCTTACGGCAGCAACCGTCGCTTCGCTTCCCCTCCTCCACCCCCTCGCCACCCCGATCTCACCGAACCCGATCCTCTCCCCCGCCCCGATCCTCTCCCCCGCCCTGGTCTCTGATTGTTGGGGTCAGAGAAAGGAGATATGACATGACTCGAAAGATAACCGTACCCGTCGCATTGGCGGCGGCGGCTCTCCTTGCCGCGTTCATTTGGTTTTCGTTAAGGGACGCTCCCATGCTGTCCGAGACAACGAGGCACATGGAGGGCGCCGGCGGAGCTGCCGCATCGATGGAAGAGGCGCAATCTCCCGTTCAGCCGCAGGAGACGTCCGCGGCAGACGGGGAGCCGAGCGCCGATTCGGGGGTTGCCGAATTGGATACGGGACCGTACAAGTTTGAAGGCTGGGAAGACGCGGCGAACCATCTTGCCGAGCTGATTGGGCTTGAGTACGACGCGCAGATAGCGGCGGGCGTGGATCCGCTAAAAGCGGAGACGCAAGCGTATCATGACGTCACAGGCCGCATCTTTTTAGACGAAGAAGACCCTGCTCTCACTGCGGCGTTGTCACAGTACCTGCCGTATGGCGACGATGTGCCGATGGAAGAACGAACGGAAGAAAGGATGCCAATGGAAGAGTTCGACTCTGCACAGTTTCTTGTCCGCGCGGGTCGTTTACCGCCCCTAGCATTGAAGAAAGGCTCGCTCAGCCTTCCCAACGGAGAGCGTTACTACTTCGACGAGGACGAGGAGGTGGTTGTGATATGGCAAACGCGGTACGTCCCTGCAGATACGGAATGGGGTCAACAGGAGCTCGCGCAGCTGGAAAAGGAGTACGCGCAGTGGGAAACCAAGCTGACTCATGACCCTGAAAATACGGAGGCGCTGGAAGCTATCGCAGCCATACAAACGTTGATGATCGAGATGAAAACGCCTGAATTGAGAACCCACAGGAAAGAGAGGCGGAAGCGGAGCGTTGAGGAGATAAAACGCAGGGCGAGGGAGCGCCATCTCCAGCCCCCGTCAACTGAGACCAAGCCCGAAGATCTTCAGCCCTCTCGTCCAGAGTACAAGCTGACGGTTTTGGAATTGGGCGTCATTGATGAATGACGCCATGAAGCGGCGAGCTGGGGGAAGGCGCCTTCCCTCAGCTCGTCTTCTTCCGATCACTCCGCCTTTTTGCGACGCGCGCCTCTAGCGGCATCTTCTCCAGATCGCGCAACAGCGCGGTCGTCTAACTTCATACGCTCATGTGTTTGCTTTCAGTCTGACGGTTTTGTCGTTCGTTATGCCTAAAGTAGAGACATTTGAACTGATGATCGCTCTATTTATGGGAAAAAGGCTCCGCCAACCAGGCCGTCATTCCCGCGCAAGCGGGAATCTTAAGGCGTCGCCGCCCGCCTTCGCATTTGGATTTGTCCTAACTCAAGGGAGCAGGATCAGATGTTTAAAATAACGCCATCCTATACAGCGACGCTTCGCGCTTGGGATTTTGAGTGGAGCATTGAGCTGGATAAGCTTTACCCGCCTGTTACATCAATGGGGCATGTCTGGGGTCAATCCTTTCTTACGGTGATTCCAGAAGGTGAGAAGCCGCATCTGTTTTTGACGAACCAATTCCCCTTTTCGCTCCTCTTTTCCAAGGAGTTCATTGAGTTGGCGGAGTACATGGAAACAGACCGTATTCCCGACGGGTACGACTACTTCCAAGACCTCGAAGCCAGCCTTAGGGTTGTCCGCTCTGAGTTGAAAGACGACGGCTTTGTTGATTTGAATATCATGTTTCCTCAAACGGCTCAACACAATGTTTGGGGCGGCGTCATGGGGGAAGCGAGACTTGAAGATTGCCGCTCCTTTGCGGATGAACTGCGGACATTCGTGAAAGCTGTTCAGGTTTCATGGTTCAAAAAGCATTTCCCAGGCAAGACGCCCTCCGATCTTGATGAAAAGATTCGGCAGAATCCAGGCAGCCGCCGCGATTACCATGATTGGATCGTTGCCTGGTGCAGTCCCGCCGATTACGCCGCTATGTATCAATGGCGGAAGGCGGCGCTTGCCGGCGGGGGCAATCCTCCTCCCCTGCCCGACATTCCGCCCTACATCGACGAGGCGGAGTTTCTTGGGCAGGGCGTCTTGCCGGAGCTGACTTTTACCGAAAAGCGGCGATAGGCGCTGCGGATTTTCGTCCGCCTGCGCGGGGCGCCGTTCCTGCGAGAGATGACGATACGGATAAATCAATGAAGCACATGGGCGGTTTTGAGATCACGCCTTCCTACACAGCGACGCTTCGCGCTTGGGATTTTGAGTGGAGCATTGAACTGGATTGGCTTTATCCGCCTGTTACATCAACGGGGCATGTCTGGGGTCGATCCTCTCTTACGGTGATTCCAGAAGGTGAGAAGCCGCATCTGTTTTTGACAACCCGACCCGTCTTTTCGCTCCTTTTTTCCAAAGAGTTCCTTGGGTTGGCGGAGTACATGGAAACGGACCGTATTCCCGACGGGTACGACTACTTCCAAGACTTCGAAGCCAGCCTCAGGGTCGTTCGCTCTGAGTTGAAAGCCGACGGCTATGTTGATTTGAATATCATGTTTCCTCAAACGGCTCAACACAATGTTTGGGGCGGCGTCATGGGGGAAGCGAGACTTGAAGATTGCCGCGCCTTTGCGAGTGAGCTGCGAACGTTCGTGAAAGCTGTTCAGGTTTCATGGTTCAAGAAGCATTTCCCAGGCAAGACGCCATCAGGTCTTGACGAAGAGATGCGGCGGCATCCAGGCAGCCGCGGCGATTTCAATATTTGGCTCGCCGTCCGATGCAATCCCGCCGATTACGCCGCCATGCGTCAATGGCGGAAGGCGGCGCTTGCCGGCGGGGGCGATCCTCCTCCCCTGCCCGACATGTCGCCCTATATCGACGAGGCGGAGTTTCTTGGGCGGGGCGTCTTGCCGGAGCTGACCTTTACCGAAAAGCGGCGATAGGCGGTATGCCGGGCGAAAAGGATCCGCTGCGAAGATTTTGACATTCAGCCGCGTTCGGAGTATCGTTACTCAATACCTATTTCCAGCGGCAGAATACGGAGAATGCGATATGTATGCAATTATTTCGACAGGAGGCAAGCAGTACCGCGCCTCCGTCGGCGATATGATCGATGTTGAGAAGATAGAGGGCGGAGTCGGCGACGAGGTGATTCTCTCCGACCCGCTTTTTGTGATGGACGAAAACGGGTCGGCAAAAATCGGCGCGCCCAGCGTTGAAGGAGCCTCCGTCGTCTGTACCATCGTGAAGCAGGATCGAAATCCGAAGGTGATTGTCTTCACATCAAAACGCAGAAAGCGGTATCAGCGCAAGATCGGACACAGGCAACATTATACGCGGCTGCGCGTCGAAGCGATCAACGTCTCTTAACCGAACGGCAGCGGCGGGCGAAAGGAGAGCCATATGGCGCATAAAAAAGGACAGGGACATTCTCGCAACGGGCGCGACAGCCGCTCGAAACGCTTAGGCGTCAAACTCCACGACGGGCAATTTGCGAAGGCGGGCGCGATACTTGTCCGCCAGCGTGGAACGCGCATCCATCCAGGCTCCAATGTTGGACGGGGCGGCGACGACACGCTCTTTGCCAAACTGGAAGGCGTCGTCAAGTATGAGCGCATCGGACGGCGGCGCAAGCAAGCCAGCGTCTATCCCGTTATCTAAACAAAACGGCATGATTGATCTCGTTGAAATCAATGTCAAGGCGGGGGACGGCGGAAAAGGGTGCGTCTCCTTTCGACGGGAAAAGTTTGTCCCGCGAGGCGGACCGAACGGCGGCAACGGCGGGCGCGGCGGATGCGTGTACGCCGTCGGCAGCCGCTCCGTTTCCACGCTCATTGACCAGCGTTACCAGAAACATTACGAGGCGCAGCGCGGATCGCACGGCATGGGAAAAAACGCGCACGGCATGGACGGCTCCGACATTGAAATACCGCTGCCGGTCGGCTCCGTTTTGACCGATCTCGACACGGAGGAGATTGTCGGCGAGCTGCTGGCGCAGGGCGACAGGCTACTGCTGGCTGAAGGCGGCATAGGCGGGCGCGGCAACGCCGAGTTCAAAACAAGCGTCTATCAGGCGCCGAGAGCTGCCGAGCTGGGCGAACCTGGGCAGGCGCGCCGACTGCGCATCGAAGTAAAGCTGATCGCCGATGTCGGATTCGTCGGATTTCCAAACGCGGGCAAATCGACGCTTCTGAGCGTTGTTTCGGCGGCGAAACCGAAGATCGCCCCGTATCCGTTCACGACGCTGTCGCCCAACCTGGGTCTGGCGCGCGTCGCGGCGCAGAAGAACTTTGTCGCGGCGGATCTGCCCGGCCTCATTGAGGGGGCGCATGCGGGGGCAGGTCTGGGACACGGCTTTTTGCGGCATGTGGAGCGAACGCGGCTGCTGGTTCATGTTGTGGACGCCTCGTCGGCTGACGGGCGCGATCCTGTAGAAGATATACGCGTCTTGAACCGGGAGCTTGCGCTTCACAGCGACCGGTTGGCAGACCTGCCGCAGCTGATCGCGCTCAATAAGATCGATCTGCCGGCGGGGCGGGAGGCGGTTGCGGCGATACGGTCGGCGCTCGGAAAAGCTCCCGTTTATCCGATCTCGGCGGTCACGGGGGAAGGCGTTCAGAAACTGCTTTTTGACAGTTACTCCAGCCTGCAGCGCATTTTGAAACGGGAAGAAGAATCGGCAGAGAAGGCGGAGGCTGATCGGCGCGCCGCCGCGACGGTGTACCGCAGCAAAGGGCGGATTCAGATACAGGCGCGCGGCGGCGGATTTGCAGTGGAAAGCAAGCAGGCGTCCCGCGCCGTCGTCATGACCGACTTTAGCAACGACGAAGCGGTCTGGCTCATGGGAAAGCGGCTTGAACAGCTCGGCATTCGTCAGGCTCTGAAACGCGCGGGCGCCAAAGAGGGCGATTCCGTTATCATCGGAGGTCGAGAATTTGTCTTCTCAAACGAACGGCAGCCAGGTTCCATTGCGGAGTTTTTGGCTGAAAGACGCGCGGCGGGTCGTCGTTAAAATCGGAACGAGCGCGCTGACCGCAAACACGCGGACGCTCAACAAAACGCGCATCGAATGGGTCGCAGAGCAGATCGCCGAGATGCGCCGGCGCGGCATTCAGACGATACTTGTAACGTCAGGCGCGATCGGCGCCGGGATGGGGCGTCTTAGGCTCAAAAAACGCCCCTCCAAAATCAGCGAGCTGCAGGCGGCGGCGAGCGTCGGACAGAGCCTGCTCATGAAAATGTATGAAGAGGCGCTGCGCCCCTACGGGCTGCCCGCCGCGCAGGCGCTTCTCACAACGGACGACCTCCAGAACCGGCGCCGGTATGTGAACTTCGCCAACGCGCTCAACGCGCTCTTCAACTTCGGAGCCGTTCCGATTTTAAACGAAAACGACGCGGTCGCCACCGAAGAGATTCGCGTCGGCGACAACGACACCCTCTCCGCCCATACAGCTGTCGCGGTCGGCGCCGACCTGCTCATTTTGTTGAGCGACACGGACGGCGTCTTCACAGCCGACCCGCGCCGCCGCCCGGACGCCGAGCGCATTCCGATCATCCATGAGATCGATGCGGAGACGATGCGTATGGCGGATGAATCGCCCGGCGGATACGGAACGCAGCTCGGCACGGGGCGTCTTTTAACAAAACTGAAAGCGGCGCAGACCGCCGGCTCCTCCGGCATACCGACCGCGCTTGCCCATGGCGGACGGCGCAACTCGGCGATCGACATACTGGACGGTAAGGATGTCGGCACCTTCTTTATTCCGAAAGGGGAGCGCAAAACGGGCAAGAAGCGTTGGATCTCGCATGCGCTGGACGCAAAAGGGGTTCTTGTGGCGGACGAGGGCGCGCGGAAGGCGGTTGTGGAGCGCAGCGCGAGCCTGCTGCCGGCAGGCGTTCGAAGCGCGACCGGGGAATTTCAAACGGGCGATCTTGTGCGGTGCGTCGGGCTGGACGGCGTCGAATTCGCGCGCGGGCTGGTCAATTACGGCGCGGAGGAAATCAACAAAATACTGGGAATGCGCGCGAATGAGATTATGCAGACGCTTGGGTACCATTACGCGGACGAGGCGATCCATCGAGACAATCTTGTGTTAGTGGAGAACGGCTAGCAGCTGGCGGCGGATGAAACGAAATAGCGAAAGGAGAGCGGAATGACGGACAGCGGCAACGGAAGCGAACTCGCGCAGAAGGCGATTCGGCAGATGCGCATGGCGAAAGAGGCGGCGCGGCAGATCGCTGTAGCGTCAACCGAGCAGAAGAACGAGGCGCTGAAACGGATGGCGGCGCTCATCCTTGAAAACCGCGCATTTTTGGCGGTTCAAAATAAAAAGGATCTGGAGGCGGGGCGCGAAAACGGACTCTCCTCCTCGCTGCTGGACAGGCTGGAACTAACCGACGCGCGCATTGACGCGATGGCGGACGGCTTGCGTCAGGTCGCCGACCTGCCCGACCCTGTCGGACGGCGGTATGATCGGCAAACGCGCCCGAACGGCCTTGTCGTCGAAAAAGAGCGCATTCCGCTCGGCGTCATCGGCATCATCTATGAATCGCGCCCAAATGTGACGGCGGACGCGGCGGGCTTATGCTTCAAGTCGGGCAACGCGGTCGTCCTGCGCGGCGGATCTGAGGCGATTCATTCCAACGCCGCCATCGCCGAGCTGCTCCAAAACGCCGTCGAACAGACGGGCCTCTCCAAAGAGATTGTCCAGTTCATCAACACAACCGACCGAGAGGCGGTGAATGTGATGTTGAAGCAGGACGCGCTCATTGACGTCATCATCCCGCGCGGCGGAAAAGGGCTGATACGGCATGTCGCGGAGAACTCCACGATACCGGTCATTAAGCACGAGGACGGCATCTGCCACACCTATGTGGACGAAACGGCAGACCTGCAGATGGCGGAGACGATCTCTCTGAACGCAAAGGTACAGCGCCCGTCCGTCTGCAACGCGATGGAGACTCTTCTGGCGCATGCGTCGATTGCGGAAGCGTTTTTGCCGTCGGTGTGCGAGAAGATGGCGGCGGCCGGCGTTGAGCTGCGCGGCTGCGAACGCTCGCGCCAGATCGTATCGGGGATGAAGCCCGCGTCGGAAGAGGACTGGCGGACGGAATACCATGATCTGATTTTGTCGATACGGGTCGTCGACTCGCTGGAGGAAGCGGTTGAGCATATCGAGACGTACGGCTCGCACCATTCCGACGCGATTGTGACGCGGGACGAGGAGAGCGCTCGGCGGTTCACGCAGGGGGTCGATTCGTCGTCGGTGTTTGTGAACGCCTCGACGCGGTTCGCGGACGGGTATGAGTACGGCTTGGGCGCCGAGATCGGGATCAGCACGCAGAAGCTGCACGCGCGCGGACCCATGGGGCTTGAGGAGCTGACAATCTATAAGTTCATCGCGCTGGGGGACGGGCATATTCGGGAGTGAAGCCCCGCCGCCCTTCCCGCGCAAGAATGCATGGGCAAGTGAAATGATGTAGAATGGGTTGAAACGGCTTCAAGCAGCTCCGTTTGCGCGTATCACGAGAGGAGGCGCCAAAATAAAAGTCTATAGGTCTCCACTGCCTGGAATCTTGATTGCGTTGGGGCTGATGTTCATTGTGCAGGGATCCGGCAAAATCGCCTCCGTAATAGACGAATGCGCCAGGAGAGTCTACATCGCGTTAGCCATTGAGAATGCGCCTTATGGTTCGGCGCATTCGTTGGAGAAGTTTGGCGTTTATTGGGTTGCGTTCGGCGCTCTCTGCTGGTTGATCATGTACATCAAGATTGATGTTGCGTACATTGCGCAGGAGACGGGCGGAAAGAGGCTCTCCGCGTTTCTTACGGCGGGGGTCGTCCTGGTTGCAACGCTCTCCATTCTGATTCAATCCGCCGTTGAGTTTCAAACGGCTTCACAGACGTACCTCGCGTTTGGAATGTCCGCCGCGCTGCTGTCTCTGACCGGCGTATGCCTCTGGCAGTTCCAAAGCGCGCTCCGCCGCGGCATGCCAGTAACAGCGGGCGGTTATCTGTTCGCGGCGGCTTTGCCGTTGGTCGCAGCGGCCGGCGCCATGCTGGATTATATGGAGATCGCGGCGTTGATGCCATTTCCGCGTACAGCGTTCGAGATCGTCTTGTATGCGCCGGTCCTCGCGGGGTATTTCTGGATGCGTCATCGCTTGGATCAGATTCGGGAGGCGCAAGAGCGAACGCCAGAAATGGAGCATGCGGAATGAATAAAGACGCAACGCGCAAGTCATGGATACTGACCGCAATTCTCATCGCTGTAATCGTATTTCTTGCCGTTAATGCAGCGCTGTGGACGCTCAATATGTTTGTTGACATGAAGCCTCCTATCTCGACGTTGTCGGGAGCTCTAGCGTTGTCTCTATTCGCAACGGGAATGTTAATGGTCCCGTTTCTCCCTTTTAGGTCTGTCGTTGAGGAGGCGGATGGATACATACGCCCGGCGATTCTCCCGACAGCGATGATGTTGCTGGGGTCTATCTCCGTTCTGATATCGCTCTGCATTCATCTTGAAACCTTTTCAAACGCTTCCTTTGCGCTAGGGTTGGGTTGCTTGTTGATGCCTTTGATCTACGTCAACTTTTGGCTGTCCCGAAGAACGCTCGGCATCGGCATGACAACAGCGGGGAGAAATTTTCTTACGGCTGCGGAATTCATGTCGTATGCCGTTCTATTAACAGCCAGCCAGTATTTCAAACCTGCGGTATCGCCTGCGTTTGAATTTCTTTGCATAGCGCTGATATTGGCGGCGTTCATCGGCTTTCGCTGGATGGGGACGAAGATGGAAAAAGACGCATAGAGGGCGCAGCGAGCGAAAAAGCGGCGCCTTGACAATACATGCCGAGCTGCCGCAGATGCGGTATGTTATATGCAGCGCAGCAGAAGGAGACATGGAATGAAAAAAGACGCATCGCCCCTTTCATGGCACAAGACAGGACCGATCATCGCTATAGCGGCAATTGCCGTCTCTCTGCTCGGACTGCTGGCGTTCGTTTTTGTTGATCTGCCGCCTTCAATGTCGATGCCGTTAGGGACGCTAACATGGTCTCTATTCGCGGCGCTCTTCATAACGTTCGCAAGCCACCTTATCAGACGCGCTGTGAAGGAGGCGGAGGGAGGCATACGCGCGGCGCTGCTTCCAGCGGCGCTGCTGCTGGCGGCGTTCGCCTCCATGCCGATTCTGCTGACCATAAAGTTTACGACCTCGTCAGACGCCTACCTCGCGCTTGGGTTGAGCGTCCCGATTCTGGCTCTGATGGGCGTCAGCTTCCGGCTCTCGCAAAGGGCGTCCCGCGCAGGCATGAAAGCGGCGCGAATCGGTTACTTCTGGGCGGGATGGATGATGTCGCTCAATGTTCTTTTCACCGCGTATCAGTACTTCACACAGGCGGTCTCTTCGGCGCTCGGATATCGGATTCTATGGATGGGGCTGATCGCAGCGGTACAATTCGGTTTCTTCCGAATGGTGAATCAGAAAAGCCGCATAGAGGGCGCAGCGAGCCAGAAAGCGGCCTCTTCATAGCGCGCCGCTAGCCTCGTTGACGCATCCGCGCCGCGTGGTATAGGTACAGCTGCGCGTATCCCGCAAACTCTCCGAAACGAGCCTGCGCGAACGCCTGTATTTCAGCCGCAGGCCTCTCTTCTCCCTTAAAATAAATCCGCCGCATTTCCCGCAGCATCCACACATCCAGCGGGAAGGCGCGCGCATGGTCTAGCGCATACAGCAACACGCAGTCCGCAATTTTCGGTCCGACCCCGCGCAGCCCCATGAGCGTTTGACGCGCCTCCTCCATCGGGGCGCGCCGAAGCGATTCGGCGTCCAGCTCGCCGTCCCGCGCCGCTCTTGCGGCGGCTTGGAGTCCTCTGGCGCGAAAGCCTGTTCCAAGGGCGTATAGGCTCTCAATAGACGTTTCGGCGACCGCTTCGGCGGAGGGGAAGGCGCGCTCTTTTTGTCCGCCGACGGTTTGCTCCCCGCCTAAACTTTGGGACAGATTCTCAACAATGCGGGCGATGCGCTTGATGTTGTTGACCGACGAGAGCAAGAAGCCGGCAAGGCATTCCCACAGCGGCTGCCGAAGCATGCGTATCTGCGGAAACTGCGCGGCGGCTCTTGCGGCGCGCGGACAGCGGAGGGCGATCTCCCGGCGGAGCGCCTGCATATCCCTCTCGGCGTCAAAGTAGCGCCGCGGGCGGTCGTCCGGGGCGTCGGCGATGAGCGTTGCGCCGCCGTTCTCGGTTTTCACCCGGACAACCTGTCCGCCGATCGAGCCGACATGCCATTCGCCGCGCTTTTTCCAGGCGAAGGTCTGCCCCATTGTTAAAACGGCGTTCAGATTGATGCTCCCTTGAAGCGGGTAGGTTCGCATGCGTTCCTTATCTGTTTTTCTCAAGCCAATCAACGGCAAAGTCGACCATGGCTGGTTGCGGTATGAGTTGGCAGTCTGCGATGCCGACCTTGCCGCGCCGAACCGCTTTTCCCGCCTCGGAACGCAAAAAATCCTCGCCGATGCGGTCTAAATCCGAATCGTCCACCTCAATATCTTCAAAGGTTGTCCATGTCTTTGAACCCGCCTGTGAGATGGGCGCCCTTTCCTGGACGACCCGCTTGGTTGGGATGTTTGCCCGATACTCTGCGAGATGGATGGAGGTATTGCGTGAATGCCCCACGCCGAGAAGGAGAACAAAGCCGTTTAAATCGTAGATTCTGGCAAGCGGCGAATTCTCACCCAAACTATAAGCCAGGGAGTGGCGATCTATGATGAACGACGCTTGAGGACCGCTTGCGCAGAAGGAGCTCTGCGGATGCATGCTGCGGAAAACGCCTTTTTTCTTTCGGAACGTTTCGGCAATTTTGCCCATGGAACGCGTTGGGGTCAAATCGGGATCGTAGGCGGGCATCGTCTCGCGTATCGTTTGCCACCACGATTCAGGGACAGGCGGATTCTCCCATTGACTTGGATCGCTGAGGTCGGTTGAGTGGGTCGGCATGACAAGCGTTCCCGTTTCGCCCAATACCTCCTGAAGCGCCATGATGACAGCGACAGCGCCTCCGCACACCCAACCCATTGCGCTCAAGGACGAATGGACTAGCAAGACCATTCCCTTTTGGACGCCGAGCGCCTCAAAATCCGCCCGCAGCGATTCGATTGTGGCGGGCGTTTTTGTCTTGCGAACGACTTGACCTTCAGACATTTTCAACGATCTCCGTAAGATGCCCGCCGCGCATTGTACTTCGTTTTACCGGCTTATCCAAACCCTCTCAACCGATTTGAAAGATCATGCGGTTCCTTGCGCGTCAAGCTCCGCTTTACTTGCGCGGCGCAAGGCTTCATAATAACCCAAAAGGAGCGGGATTATGAGCGTTAGCGTTGGCATTGTTGGACTGGGGCAATTCGGTCCCAGCTTTATTCAAAACTTCAAACATCATCCGGATGTGCGCCGTCTCGCGTTGTGCGACCTGCGCGCCGATCGGCTCAAACGATGGGCGGGGCAGTTTGAGATCGCTGAAACCTATTCCAGCCTGACGGAAGCATGCGCATCCGATCTGGACGCGCTCTTTATTATGACGCAGCCATGGCTCCACGCCGACCATGCCATCGAAGCGGCAACGAGCGGAAAACATGTCTATACCGCCGTCCCCGCCGCTCAAACTTTAGACGATTGCGAGCGGCTTGTCCAAACCATCGAACAAACAGGCATGATCTACATGAACGGCGAAACGAGCTACTTTCGCCCCGAAACGGCTTACTGTCGGCAAAAAGCGGCAGAAGGAGCCTTCGGGCGGTTCGTCCACGCCGAAGCCGAGTATATGCACGACATTGACCATGGACTGCGCGCCGTCAACCAGAACCGATGGGGCGAGCAGTGGAGCGCCGACAAAACGGGCGGCATCCCCATGAGCTACCCGACGCATTCGACCTGTTTCATCGTCTCCGTCATGAAGGCGCATATGACAAGCGTCTCCGCGCTCGGATACCGCCATCCGAACGACGACTGGTACCGCAAAGACACGATCTACGAAAACGAGTTTTCCAACGAAACCGCGCTCTTTGAGATGAGCAACGGCGCTTCCGCGCGAGTTTGCGAATACCGCCGCATCGGATACCCCGGCTGCGAACGGGCAAGCGGCATCTACGGCGCTGAAGGCTCGTATGAACAAAACGCGGCGGGAGCTGTCTGGGCGACGAAGCATGGGACGGAGCCTGTTCATGCGCCGCGGCATCATGAGCCGCTGCCGGAAGCGCTGGCGGCAAATCTGGGGGGGCATGGCGGGTCGCATGCCTATCTCGTCCATGAGTTTGTCGATTCGGTGAACCGCGAGCGGCTGCCGCGCATCCATGTCTGGGAGGCGGTTCGTTATGCGGCGCCGGGGCTGGTCGCGCACCAATCGGCGCTGCGAGAGGGAGAACGGCTGCCCATCCCCGATTTTGGCGATCCTCCAATCTAATGTTGGGAAAAGGCGTCGCCAACCAGACCGTCATTCCCGCGCAAGCGGGAATCCAGAGTCCAACAGAAGACGTCTGCGTTCACGTTCAGCGTTGTCCCGATTCAAGCGCCAACGTCTGTTCAATCTCTTGACAAGAAGGAAAACACATTGAAACTGCAGGAACGCAAATCGCTCAATCAACTATACAATCGCGAAGAGGAATTTTCAGCCGATCTAGCTGATCATCTAGACGCCTTGAAGGTCGGACAGTTTGAAGACGCCGAAACGGAAGCGAATGTCGGCGCGCGGAAGGCGGACATCGTCGCGACAGGCGAAGACGGAACGCTTGTCATTGAAAACCAGTTTGGAAAGGCGAACTGGGACCACTGGGGGCGGCTCGAAGCGTACGCCCGTCTGAAGGAGGCGGATGTCGCCGTTCTCGTTGCCGAAGAGTTTGAGGAGCTGATGATTGACACATGCAGGCTGCGCGACGACGTCGACAGCTCCATCGACTGGTATCTCATTGAGGCGCATGCGAATTCGCACGACGAGCTGTCATTTCACCATGTGGTCGGCCCGTCTAAGGACATTAAAACGGAAAAGACGGCCGGCGACGAAGAAAGTGAATTCTGGGCGCCGATACGCCGAGGCGAATACGGCCCGCTCTTTGCGGGAAAACCTGTGCCGCGCAAATATGAGCATTGGATATCGAAGTCGATTCGCAGCATCGGCGTGCATCTGTATATCACCAGTACGCGCTGCTACATTTTGCTGTATTTCGGTGGAATTTTGACTCAGGAGGAAAACATAACGCGGAGAGACGCAGTCGTGGGGTTGTTTTCTGATCAAGATTACAATTTTGAATTGAACGATCCGTCTGCAAAACAGGTAACAGCGAAGCTCCCGGTTCTTGAAAAGGGGAAAAACGACAGAGAAGACTGGGATGAAATCCGCGAAGCGCTCGTCCAAAAAGGCAAAGAGCTTTACAACGCAATCGAAAACTCAGGGGCGTAAATTGGCGGCGCCTTTTCCCAAATAAGGGCGCCCTCCTATGAAACAGACGGCGGCGTCTCTTCGTTTGCAATACGTCATGAAAATCCGCCTCTGCGTTTCTTTAAGGGAGCCTCGCCTTGCCGTCCAGCCTTTATCTTGCCGCCGCTTTCATCGCCTTGACACATACGCTCATGGGTCCCGACCATTACCTGCCCTTCGTCATGATGGGGCGGGCGGGGCAGTGGAGCCGTTCTAAAACCTACCTTGTAACGCTCCTGTGCGGGACGGCGCATGTGATCAGCTCCATCGCCATCGGGACGGTCGGCATCGCTTTGGGCATCGGCGTGACGCGGCTGGAAGGCATAGAGGCGACGCGCGGCGAGCTGGCAGCATGGGCGCTGATCGCTTTCGGGTTTCTCTACGGCGCCTGGGGGCTTCGGCGGGCTTTGAAACATAAGACGCACACTCATTTTCACGGCTCGCATGAACATTCGCATGCGCCGGATTCAAAGGCTGCCAAGCGGCAGATGACGCCCTGGGCGCTGTTTGTCATCTTCGGCCTCGGCCCGTGCGAGCCGCTTATTCCGCTGCTGATGTACCCCGCCTCGCAGCGCAGCGTCTGGGGGGTCGCCGCCGTCACGGCTATTTTCTCCGCGGTGACGCTGATTGTCATGCTCGGCGCGGTCGCGCTTGGTATGCGCGGGCTCTCCTTTGTGAAAGGCAACTGGGCGGAACGATTCGCCCACTGCGCCGCCGGCTTCGCCATTGCATGCAGCGGGCTTGCTATCCGCTTTCTCGGCATTTAGCGGTCAACGCGCGGTAGAGCTGGACGGCCGCCTCGCGCAGCTCCTCTATTGCGCCGTCGTTCTCGATGACATATGCGGCGCGCCGCCGTTTCTCGTCCAACGGCATTTGAAGGGCGATGCGTTTTTCGACTTCGGCTCGGGTTAATGTTTTGCCCTGCGCCTGCGCCCGCGCCAACGCGCGCTCAATTTGACGCTCTATCGGCGCTCCGACCGCGACCGTCACATCCATCTGCGCGTCCAAGCCTGACTCGAACAGAAGCGGCGAATCGATCACCGCAACCGAGTCGGGCCGCCCATGCGTGATGCGGCGCGCCTCGTTCACATGGTACGCCCGCGTCTGCGGGTAAAGTATGTCGGTCAAGCGGCGCAGCGCCGCCTCGTCGTTGAAGACGATTGCCGCAAGCCTCGCCCGGTCGATTTTTCCGTCCGCGCGCCGCGTTTCAGCGCCGAACGCTTCGCCCACCGCCTGTTGAATCTCGGCGTCCTCCGCCAAGAGGCGATGCACCGTCGCGTCCGAATCGATCACATGCGCGCCTAGAGACTTCCATACAGCCGCGACGGTCGACTTCCCGCACGCCATCCCCCCTGTCAACCCGATCGTCAGACCGCGCTTCATGGGATCACCTTATTGAGCGGGTACTCGATGAAGTCCTGACCGCCCGCCCGGCGCAGCAGCGGAATCAACTCTCTCGCCGCCGGCTGATCCACAATCGTTTCGACCGCCACCCAGTCCGAATTGGTCAACGGAGAGATGGTAGGCTCCTTCATCGCCGGCAGGACCTTCAAAATCGCCTCCAGGCGGTCGCTTGGGACGTTCAGCTTTAGCCCGACCTTTCCCTGCGCCGACAGCGTTCCCTGCAGGAGCGTCAGCAGGTCTTCGATCTTCTCCCGTTTCCATGCGTCCGTCCAGCTTGCTCGGTTGACGACAAATACGACGGCGCTTGTCATCAGCTCATCGACAATGCGCAGGTTGTTCGCGCGGATGGAGCTGCCTGTTTCGGTCAGCTCGACGATGGCGTCGCCGAGGTGCGGAACTTTCGCCTCCGTCGCGCCGTGCGAAAACTGCACATCCGCCTCAATGCGCCGCTCCGCCAGCCATTTCTGAACGGTACGGACAATCTCTGTATAGATCGTCTTGCCCTGCAGGTCGGACGCCTTCTGAATGGGCGAATCGTGCGGAACCGCCAGCACCCATCGGGCGCGCCGGTTCGACGCGCGGCTATACTCCAGCTCCGCCGCCGTGTGGACATCCGCGCCGCACTCAATGACCCAGTCCTTGCCCGCAAAACCGGCGTCCAGAACGCCCCGTTCCACATACAGCGCCATATCCTGCGGACGAAGCAGCATTCCTCCCATCTGTTCGTCGTTGATGTAAAGATGGTAGGAGCGGGCGGGGATATGGATGTCGTACCCCGCCTTCGCAAACAGCCGAACGGTCGGCTCTTGCAAGCTCCCTTTTGGAATGCCGATCTGTAGTTGGGTCATATGCGCCGCCTTTGATGGTGTGTGTTGCCAAGACGGCTAGAATTATACTTTAATCGGAGCCGTTGAGGCGGGCTGACTCCGCTTTTCTGCGCGCTTTTTCCAGCTTTTTAGAAAAATAGGCGGGATATTCAGGAGCGTTTTGCAGACATTTATATCGGCAGGGCAGCCGTTCGAGCTGTTCCGCCGCCCTGTTTCGCGCCAACTCTAGCGGCGGGGGCGGATGGATGCGTTCGCCGTTTTCCATAACCTTTTCTAGCAGCGGCTCTCCCTTATGTTTCTCATCGACCAACGCGATGACGTCCCTCATAAACATGCCGTCCGAGCCGCTTTGGCGATAAACCTGCTTTGGGTACGGGTAGGTGCGTTTGCCTGCGCTTGTTTTGGCGGCGGGGACGGTTCTCCCGCCGTCTCGCTCATAGCTGATCAGTTTATAGACTCCGCTCAGGGACGGTTCGTCGCGGGAGGTTGTCAGCTCGGTGCCGACGCCGAAGATATCGATGGGGGCTTCGTTTTGGATCAGCTTGTGGATTCGGCATTCGTTCAGATCGCCGCTGGCGATGATCTTGATGTCGGGGCGGCGCGCGGCGTTCAATTGCTCTCGGACGCTTCGGCTTTCATGTTGAAGGTCGCCGCTGTCGATGCGTACGCTTTTGACCCCATGCCCCATGGAGAGGGCGTTTTGGACGCCTTCGCGTATGTTGTAGGTGTCGACGAGCAGGGAGGCGTTGTCTGGGAAGACGCGCATGAACTGTTCAAACGCCTCTTTTTCGGTGCGGCTTGCTGAGACAAACGAGTGCGCCATCGTGCCGAAGACGGGGACGCCGAACCGCCTGCCCGCTTCAACGTTGGAGGTACCGACGCATCCGCCGATATGCGCCGCGCGCGCCGCCAGGACGCCCGCTTGCGGTCCATGGGCGCGTCGCGTTCCAAAATCAACGACCGGGCGGCCGCTTGCGGCGCCTGCGACGCGCGCGGCTTTGGAGGCGATCATCGTTTGAAAAAGTATGGTCGAAAGAAGATAGGTTTCAGCCAATTGCGCTTCCATGATGGGCGCTTCCACGCGGAGAAGCGGTTCATTTGCAAAAATGAGGGTACCTTCAGGCGCCGCGCTGACGTTACCTGTAAAGCGCAGGCGCGCCAGCTCTTCAAAAAAACCGGCAGGCGCGCCTTGAAACATCGGAAGGCTGCGCAGGAAATCGATATCATCCGCGTCAAAGCGAAGCGCGGAGAGATACTCCAGCGCCTGCTCAAGTCCGGCGGCGATCAGATAGCCGCGCCGCTTGGGCATTTTTCGAATAAACAGCTCAAACGAAGCGCGCCGCGGAACGCCCACGGCAACGTACGCCGCCGCCATCGAAAGCTGATACAGGTCGGTTGTCATCGCTTGACGGGTCATGCCGCCGCTTTCATACAGAGGAGTCCAGTTTGAAACCGACAATCTACACCATATACACCGACGGCGCCTGTAAAGGCAACCCAGGTCCTGCAGGCATCGCTTACACGATCCAAGACGGCCGAGGCGAGACGCTGCTCTGGCGGGCGGAGTATATCGGCAAGGCGACGAACAACATCGCCGAATACCGCGCGCTCATTGGCGCGCTCCATGAAGCGGCCGACAGGGGCTGCGCCAACGTCAGGGTCTATACGGACAGCCAGCTCATGGCGATGCAGGTGACAGGCGGCTATCAGACGCGCAACGCCGCCCTCAAAGAGCTGCGCGACGAGGTTCGCCGCATGTTCCAAAAATTTGAGAGCGCGGAAATCGCTTATGTGAGGCGAGAAGCGAACAAGGAAGCGGACCGCCTCGCCAGCGGCATCGTGAAACAACATCTTTCCAGCCGCCGAAATCGTACTCGTTAATACATCTTTAACACGCCGCGTATGTTCGCGCCCGCGCGCAGGTCGTCGAACGCGGTTTGCACCTCGTCCAGCGGGTACGTTTTCGTTACAAGTTCGTCCAACTTCAACCGCCCCGCCCGGCACAAATCCAGCAGGCGCGGCATGTCGACCCGCATACGCGCCGACCCGTACATGGAGCCGATCAGCCTGCGCTCGCCGTAAGGCAGCCATGAGGCGGGTATGCTCGCCTTCGCGCCCTGCGGCGCAATTCCGATCACAACCGCCGCGCCTCCGAAATTGAGCATAGAAAACGCCTGCTCTATCGTCTTTGGATTTCCGATCGCTTCGAAGGCGTAGTCGACCCCTTCTCCGCCTGTCAGCTCGCGAACCGCTTCGACAGGGTCGTCCCGGCGGGCGTTCACGAGATGCGTCGCGCCGAACGGCTCCGCCATCTTCAGCTTCTCGTCCGATATGTCGACAGCGGCGATCATTTCCGCGCCGGCTAGAACAGCCCCTTGAATCACATTGACGCCGACGCCGCCCGCCCCGATGACCGCGATGCGGCTTCCCGGCTCCGCCTTTGCGGTGAATAAAACGGCGCCGACGCCTGTCATGACGCCGCATCCGACCAGCGCCGCCCGCTCAAAGGAAACGTCGGGCGGAATCGGAATGACAGCGTTTTCCATGACAACCGTTCGTTCCGCCATCGTTCCAAGGCTGGACATCTGGTACATCGTTTCTCCGCCGCGTTGAAACGGGTTCGTTCCGTCGCATAGCGAGCCGCGTTTCGCCCGCCAGTGAACGCTGCAGAGGTTCGGCTTTCCGATGACGCAGTATCGACATCGTCCGCACGCCGTGATGTAGGAGAGCATCGCGCGGTCGCCGGGTTGGACGGATCGGACGCCTTCGCCTACCTGTTCGACGACGCCCGCGCCCTCATGCCCCAGCACGGCAGGGAGCGGGAGCGGTATCGCGCCGGTGACAGCGGACAGGTCGCTGTGGCAGACGCCGCTCACGCCGATTTTGACGAGAACCTGCCCAGGTCCAGGCGGATTGAGCTCCGCCTCTTGAACGGCGATCGGTCCGTTTCGCTTCTCTACAACCGCCGCGCGCGTTTTCATGAGTCGACTCCCGCATTCCGCATCAGACGCATCCAACCGCCATCAGCATACGGGTTTTGGAGGCTCACGGCAACACTCCATCTTTTCCGTCATTCCGTTCACATCGGGTACGGCGCGCCGTCGTGTAAAAAATGAACGCCGCCGCCTATAGGCGCAGCGGTTTTTCTTGACGCCCCGCCGCCCGCGCAGTATAATCCTTAGCGTGTACGCCCATAGCTCAGTTTGGTAGAGCGGCGGTCTCCAAAACCGTAGGTCGAGGGTTCAAATCCTTCTGGGCGTGCCACCATTCTTTTGACGCTTTTGATTGCATGCATACAGCGCCGGCGGGGCGGGTTGAGTTGGCGGCGTTTACCATTAAAAAGAATGTCAGCGCGCTTGCGTCCCCGGCGGGGCAGGCGTAGAATATCCAAAAGAGGAAAGAGCATGGGTCGGCTAAAGCAAGAACATTGGGACCATTTTAACGAATACGGCTATATGGTCATCGAGAACGCTGTGCCGCATCGGTTGTGCGCGGCGACAGCGCGCGCTATCTGGGATTTTTTAGAGATGGACCCAGACGATCCGGACGACTGGTACCGGGCGCCGCACCGCCCTGGACCCGGCATGGTAGAGATGTACCAGCATCAGGCGATCTGGGATGTGTACCAGTATCCGCCTGTGTATGAGATCTATAAAGAGCTCTACGGAACGCATCGCATCTGGGCGCATCTTGACCGCGTCAACATGAAGCCGCCCTACCGACCCGACCGACCCGAATGGGACCATAAGGGCATGTACCACTGGGACATCGACACGACGAAGCTGCCGGTGCGATTCTGCGTTCAGGGGGTTTTGTATTTGACCGACACCGCCGACAATCAAGGTTCTTTCGTCTGCTGGCCGGGGGCGCATAAAACGCTCATTGATCCTGACAACCCATGGGCGCCGGAGCTGGAGATCGACAAGTTTGTTCAGGTGCCGGGCAAAGCGGGGTCGCTGCTCATCTGGCATTCGGCGCTGCCGCACGGCAACGGGCGGAATACGTCGGACAAGCCGCGCCTCGCGCAGTATATGAACTTTTTCCCCGCTCCGCATTCGTCGCTTCGGACGGACTGGACGGCTCCGTCCGCCTTTAAGATGAGCGAGCCGGAGGAGTCGCGCCGGCAGGAACGAATCGCGCTCTGGCGCGAACGGCGCGCCCTCGGACGCCCTCCCTACCCCGGCGACCCAAGAGGCTGGGAGGCGAAGAATTACGGACCGGCGAAGCTGACCCCGCTCGGCCGAAAACTGCTCGGACTTGATCCCTGGGACTGAAACGAAACGAGCGTTGAGAATGCCGATACGGATTTTGCCCGAAGATGTCGCCAACAAAATCGCCGCGGGAGAGGTGGTGGAGCGGCCCGCCTCCGCCGTCAAGGAGCTCATCGAAAATGCGCTGGACGCAGAAGCGGACGCTGTGCGCGTCGAACTGACAGAAGGCGGCAAGCGGCGCATCATCGTGCGCGACAACGGATGCGGAATGGCGCCCGAAGACGCGGTCCTCGCCGTGCGCCGGCATGCGACCAGCAAGCTTGCCGCCGCAAAAGACCTTGAGCGAATTTCCACGCTCGGCTTCCGCGGCGAGGCGCTCCCGTCCATCGCCTCGGTCTCGAAGTTTGAGCTGCTGACGCGGCCCGCCGGCGCGATGGAAGGAACGCGCGTTGTTGTCGAAGGCGGAAAGCAGCTGGAAGCCTCTCCCGTCGGATGCGCGCCCGGTACGCGCGTGTCCGTCTCCAACCTGTTCTACAATGTCCCTGCGCGGTTGAAGTTTCTCAAAACAGATAAGACGGAGCTGAACCGATCAAGCGCGCATCTTCAATGGGCGGCGCTGTCGCGTCCGGATGTGCGGTTTACGCTTCTTCACAACGGGCGCGAGTTGATCGATGCGCCTCAATGCGCCGAAAGGATCGAGCGCATTCAGACGCTTTACGGGAAGCAATTTGTGGAGCGGCTGATCCCGTTCACGAAAACCTTCGACCGCTTTGAGATCGAGTGTTATATCGGCGATCCGAACTTGACGAAACCGAACAGGGCGCATCAGCTTTTTTTCTTGAACGGGCGGCCGATACGGGATAAAACGGTCTCCGCCGCTGTCGGCAGGGCGCTTCAAGAGACGACGCCGAAGGGGCGTTATCCGGTCGCGTTTCTCTTTATGACGCTTCCGCCTTCGGAGGTGGATGTGAACGTTCATCCCGCGAAGTCGGAGGCGCGTTTTAAAGAGGAACGCGCTCTGTTTCGCAACATTGTTCAGGCGATTGCGCAGGGGATCGGATCGCGCGCGTACATTCCTGTTGTGGATACGTCCGCGTCTTCTGAGTCTTCTGCGCCGTCGGGCGGATTCTCAAGGACGGGGCGTAGGTCGGATCAGGAGTCGGCGTTTCGTTCAGGCGGGGGATTTTCGCGTCCGTCAAGGTCGGTTTACCGGTCGGCGAATCGGCGCGCTGAGCCTGTGTTTGAAGCTGCCGCCGCGTTTGAAAATTCGGCGGACAACGAGCAAGTGGAGCTGCTGGGCATGCCAGAGATTGAGCTGGTCGGCGTCCTGTACAACACCTACATACTCGCCGCCGACGAGCGAAACATGTATATGATTGACCAGCATGTGGCGTCGGAGCGGGTTCATTATGAGCGGATCATGACGCAGATGCAGACGGGGAAGGCGCAGTCGCAGGGGCTGTTGAAGCCTGTTGTGGCGGAGTTGAGCGCGTCGCAGGCGTCCGCGTTTGAGGGCAGCCAGGAGTGGCTTGCGCAGTTCGGCATAGAGGCGGAGGCGTTCGGCGGGCGCGCCGTGTCGATTCAGGCGATTCCATCCATGTTAGACCCGTCCCAAGCCGCGCAGATGTGCCGCGACCTGCTGGACGCGCTGGATGAGGAGATCCAACCTGAGCGCAGCTGGGAGGCTCTGCAGGAGAAGGCGGCGGCGACGGTCGCGTGCCATTCCGCCGTGCGCGCGGGCGATGCGCTTCCCGAAGAGGCTGTGAAACAGCTTTTAAAGGACCTGTCCGCATGCAAGCTTCCGTTCAACTGCCCGCATGGGCGCCCTGTCGTCATACAGATGCCGCGCTCGGAGATCGAAACGCGCTTTCAACGGCGGTAACGGCGTTCCCGCGAACGAATGTCTACCTTAAAATGCATTCCCGCATGACGGTCGATGAGCTGCGCCGCCGCAGAAGGCTGAAGTCTGAAATCGCCCATTGACATCGCTCTCCGCATAGCATAATATAACCGCGCGGCAATAAGTGGAGAAAAGATATGAATGAAAAACGCGCTAGCGCAAAAGCGATCGCGGTCGGCAGCTTGGTCGCCTTCTTTGGCGGATGCATTGCGTCATGCATTCTGGCAATGGTTATATTCGGAACGTCCATAGGACCCAACTTTCAGCAGTGGGAAAATCTCGAAGATGAGGCAATGTTGGAAGCGCTAACGGCGGAGATAGAGGAATCGTTCTCGAATCCAACGGTGGTAATTCTTTTTATCGCTGCCTTCGGCGGTTTTGCGCTCCTGGGCGGCTATATCTCTGGGCGCATGGGCAAAGAGGAACCGGTCTTGAACGGAACATGGGTCGGCGGCATCGTAGGCGGAATCTTGCTGCTGTTCACCCTTCTCCAGTTCCTACTCATGTTGGGGGCGGGCGACTTGTCAAAAGCGCTTCTCAACATCTTAATGGGTTTGGGGCAAGCAGCGGTCGTCCTCCTCTTAGCGAGATGGGGCGGACAGCTCGGAGGGGGCAGCGGAGAAGAGACATGATCGCAAAAACAGAAAACGTCCATGAACAACGCCGAACCGAATGAACCGACCAACGAAAAAGTACTGAGCTGGGCGGCGGTCGCAGCGGGGATTGGCGTCGGGTTCGTCGGGGCGCTGCTTTGCCTTTCAGTTGCATTCATGCTCTATATAAATCTGAGACTCGACTTCGATTTCGTCAATCCAGGGGAATCGGCAGCCGTTCAAGAGAAGTTAGAGCAGGCGCTCTCACAAGACCTATTCGGGCTTGGCATCGTCTTCTTCTCGATAGCGGCGTTTTTCTCGTTCATCGGCGGATATGTTGCCGGCAAAATCGGCAAAAACGCGCCCGTCCTGAACGCCGCTGTCATGGCGGGCATCCCTTCCGCGCTCATGGGGCTGGTTACGTTGTCGGACCTGCTTTCCGCCGGATTTTCTAGCGTCTGGGGGCTGTATCTCTATCTGCTCGGCTGCTGCGTCATAGCTCTCTTGGGAGGATATACGGCAAGCAAGCGGAGATCAATATCGGGCGTCGGGGCGGCGCTCAAGGAAAGACGGCTTAGCCTAAAAGCGATGACGCTCGGATGGCTTACCGCGTTCCTTAGCCCGATCTTTTTGTATATGATCGTCGGCGGCGTCTACCTGATCATCGATCTCCATGATCATCCGTCCGGCTGGGCGGCGCTTCAAGACCCTGACTATATGGACAAATTCGATATAGGAGAAGGCGCGTTAACGCTCGCTTCCCTGGTGCTTTTTGCGCTTTCCATATCCATCTATTTTTTGTTTGCGGCGCTTGGAGGGTATCTTGCGGGGCGCATCGGAAGCGAGAATCCTGTTGGAAATGCGCAATATGTCGGCGCTATATTGACAGGTATCAATCTGTTGTTTCTGGCGGGTTCCATTCCCTTCTACGGCTTCACCGGCTGGACGTTTCTCTCAACGCTAACGGTTGCCGGGTACTATTGGATGGCGGCTCTCGGCGGGCGGTTCGCGCTTCGACGTTCTACCGAAGAGGGCGTTTAGGCTTCCCCCGAAAACAGAGCGCCACTTTTCCGATCACATCGTCTTCAGGTATCAGCCCCAGCGTTCGAGTTTCCGAGCTGAGCGGATGCAGCCCGCGCACCGCATAACGCCCGTCCGCGCCGCGCGACTCCACCAACTTCACCATCAAACCATGCCGAGCGTGCTTGAAGAGAATGGCGTCGCCGGCCTTGGGCTTGAAAAGCCGTTTGAGCGTCCACACCAGCAGATAATCTCCGCTGCGGTATTTCGGCTCCATGCTCTGGCCGGCGACGCGCACGATTTGGAACGCCATCGCGTTCAGAAAATTAAAGAACCGGGTAAACCGTCTCGAGCTTCGGCTCGTAGGGACAAACGGCGCGCGTTGTTTCGACGCCCTTTGCTTTCCAGAACAGCTCGGCGAACTCGTTCACCAGCTCCACCAGCTCCACCGCGTCGTCTCGGTTGACGCCCTGACGGCATGCGGACGCTTTCAGCATGATGCGGTGCGTCAGGTCATGCGCCTCCTGCGCCGCAGCCTCTTTCAAGAAATCGCCCCAGATGATGCGCACCTCATGCTTCACATCTTCGGCATGCTCTTCTTTTTGGGCGACGCAGCGAATCATTTTGTTGGCGACGCCCGCCTTGTCAGCCGTGTTCGACTCAAGGTCTTCTATCAGATCCACCATGCGGACGACGGTCAGCGCCGAAATGAGCGCGGTACTCGGATCGTAGATGCCGCACGGGACATCGCAGTGGGCGCTCGCTTTTTCCAAGCCGACCTTTGAATCTAGTTTGGACAGCAGCGAATGAATCATCCTGATCTCCTGTTGAGATGCGGCGTCGCAACGCTTCGGCAACAACGCCGCCGTCTCCTGTATCTGCCGAAGCGCCCCTATTATACGCAATCTGCCTCCGCATGTCAACGGGTCAAGCTGTCGTAAAGCGAACCGACCCAGCGTTCCGCCGAAATAAAACCGCCGCCCCATTGTTCGTCCATGTCCGCGTTCGGCTTCGCCGCGACCGCCTCCTCCCGCGTCTTGCCCTTCTCAATCAGCTTCAGAACCCGCTGCCGCGATGTGATGAGCATCTCCCGATACTCTTTTAAATCGCTGAGCGTTGAGAGCGGACCATGACCTGGAATCAGCTGTGTTTCTTCATTGACGATTTTGAACGCGGAGTCGACCGCCGCGATGAGGCCGTCGATGGAGCCGCCGCTGTTGATGTCGATATACGGATACCGCCCGCTGAAGAATGTGTCGCCCATATGCAGGACGTTCGCCTTTTTAAAATGAACCATCATGTCGCCGTCTGTATGGGCGTTAGGGGCATGGAAGACGCGGACCTCGTCGCCGTTCCAATGGAAAACGGCGGCGTCTTCGAAGGTGAGAACGGGAAGGCCTGAGCTGCCGGACTGGGCGAGCCGCTTCCGCACATTCACATGCGACACGATATGCGCCCCCGCTTTTGCCATGTTCTCGTTGCCGCCGGTATGGTCGCCGTGATGGTGCGTGTTGAAGACAAACTCAACGGGCTTGTCCGTAACGGATTTGACGGCGGCGAGAATCGGCTCCGTCATCGGGGCAAACTGATCATCGATCAGAAACGCGCCCGAATCGCCGACCGACAGGCCGATATTGCCGCCCCTGCCTGTCAACATATAGACGTTCTCGGCGACCTTGTCGAGTTGGACGGTTCCGCTTTGACCCCTCTGCGCCGTGCCGCGCGTACCCAGCGCAATCAAGGCGGCTGCAAGCAGAGCCGCGAGAACGGCGCCGACAATCCGCTTCCGTTTCATGTTAAGCCTTCCTTTCGCTTCCACATTCGTATATGATGGAGCATGTTATCATGCGCTGCGGTTTGGATGAAGAGGCGGCGCTGACGCTTGATTCGGACATGCCGGCGGGCGGAGCTTACGCAAAAAGTTCCTCGCCAGACAAAAAAGACTGCGGGAAGGGCGAGAGATGACGCTAGAAGAGCGGAAAGCGTTTTTTGAAGAGGAAGGATATCTGATTGCGGAGGGTTTGCTCTCGGCGGATGAGCTGGAGGAGTGCCGGCAAGAGGTGGACAGACTCCACCTCCTTGCGGCGGAGCTGAAGGCGAAAGGGGATCCGCGCGGGGGATCGTTTCAGCAGGAGCCGTACGCCAAAGACGCCAAGCGGGAGGACGGCTCCCCCGTCCTGCGCAAAATCGAGAACACGCGAGCGCATTCAGACGTCTTTCGGCGGCTCTCGGAGCATCCGAATGTGCTGCGGGAGGTGAAAAATCTGCTCGGGCCGGACCTGCTTCTGTTCCGCAGCACGCTCATGTTGAAGCCGGCTCGGCATGGATCGCCGCACGGGTTTCATCAGGACTCGGCATATTGGCCGATGGAGCCGCCGGCGCTCGTGACGGTCAGTATCGCCCTGAACGACTCAACGCTGGAAAACGGATGCATCCGCGTCATTCCGAAAAGCCATCTCTGGGGAGAGAAGCTGGGCGGGCGCATCGCGCGCGAGCAGCACGAATCGCTCACGGACGGCGACGAAATCGACGAGGCGGACGCGGTGGCGGCTCCGCTCAAAGCGGGCGGCGGGCTGTTTTTTCACAGCCTGTGCGCCCATGGATCAGGGCCGAATCGGTCGCCCCGTCCGCGCAACACGGCGTTGTACGCATACTTCTCGCCGGAAGTGCGTTATACGGCGAAAAGCGGCTCGCGCACCTTTCCGGTGGTCGCAGGACTGAACGGAGCGACCGAAAAGACGCTGCATGCGTCCGGCTGAAACGGCGCGCAGCGGGCGTTACCGTTTCTGCTCAGGGAACGGCGCGCGGATGTCGTAGCGGCCTTCCACCTCCACCGGAACCTTGCCGGTTTCAACAACCAGGTCAAGCGGGTTTTCGCGCGTCTCAAGCGGAAACGAGACGACGCCCTGGACGCGCACCGATTCGTAGCACGCCATGAGGATCTCCAGCGTCGTCGCGGCGACCTTGCCTTCGTTTCGGTGCGTCTCGCGCTCCCCGTCCATCCATTCGATGAACTCAAGATACTGGTTTGTGTTGACAGGCGGGGAGGGCAGCTGTTTCCATCCGCCGCTTTCGGAGTTCAGCAGCAGAACGGAGCCGCTTGGTCCGCGCTTGACGGTTCCGTCTTCGCCGTAAACGATATGGCGGTTCAGGTCGGGTCCGGGCATGTCGCTTTCATATGTGCCGCGGGCGCCGCCTTCAAAACAGAGCAGAAAGGCGCACAGGTCTTCGGTGCGGACGCGCCGCTCCCATCGGTCGGTTCTGCGCGACAGGTTGCCGATCAGCCAGATCGGATCCGGGTCGCCGATCCAGAAGCGCATCTCGTCGATTTCGTGCGTTCCGCGGTTGAGCAGGCCGTGGGCGTCTCGCCGCAGAACGGCGTTCGGCTTGCCGATGGCGCCGTCCATAACGAGTCGGCGCATTTCGACGTTCTGGGCGCCGTATCTGCGCTGATGTCCGATGGCGAGTTTGGCGCCGTTTTTCTCGCAGGCTTCGATCATGTCGCGGGCGCCGCCCATGCTGGCAGCCATCGGTTTTTCGCCGAACACGCCTTTCACGCCGGCGTTTGCCGCGGCGACCGTGATCTCGGCGCGCACACTCTGCCATGTGGTGACGGAGACGATGTCCAGCTCTTCTGTTTCAAACATTTTGTTGTAGTCGTCGTAGGCGCGCGCGTTGTGCGATTCGGCGAGCTTTTGCGCCGCGCCCAACGTCATATCGGCGGCGGCGACCACTTCGCACCGCTCATGCCGGCTCCATGCGCCCGCATGCGCGCGCCCCATGCCCCCGCATCCGACGACGCCGACCTTGTATGTATTATCTGCCATGTTGACTCCTGTGTCTGTTACGGTATGCCGCGCCATCGTACCATATGCGGCGGAAGGGGGCAATGCGCGATTGTTCAATTGAGCCGTCTAGAGTGTATAATAAGGGGACGTTTATCATGAAAGGAGCGAGACGATGAAACGGTTTGGATTGTGCATAGCGGCGGCGCTGGCTCTGGCAGCATTGACGCCGGCGACTGCGCAAGATCAAGAGTACGTTGTTCGGTATGCGCCTGGGGCTGAGTTTCCTGACGATCCAGCCTCCGAGGCGGCTGTGTGGTCATTTGTCAATTTTGTCGAGTTGGACAGGGATGATTTTACGGCGCATGGCGGCGGCACACACAACGGAAACGAGGACGCCAGCGGGCGATTTCTGCTTCTCTGGAGCGAAGAAGGCCTCTTCCTGATGGTCGAAGTGACGGACGATTCGCACTTGAACACCAACGCTGGGGGCGGCATCTGGAACGGCGACAGCGTCCAAGTGGTGTTTGAACCGACGGGCGAACGTCGGGCGGGTCTCAGCAAATATGAGTACAACTTTGGGCTGGGAGCGCCGAACTCTGCCACACCCCACTTCGCGCGAGCGTTCAACCATCCCGAAGCGCCGCCAATGAACACAGATGATTTTTATTTCATGTTTGAACGCGTCGAAGAAGAAAAACTGACCAAATATGTGGTCTTTTTTCCAGTTGCGCATCTGGCCCCGGCTGTGCTGGAAGTCGATTCGAGAATCGGCATGGGAATGGTCATCAACGACGGCGATGACGAACCAGGTCAACAAGGGCAAAAAGGCTGGCTCGGATGGGGTGCCAACTCCGTCGTTTTCGCTAAGGACACCAGCCAGACAAACCTGCTCATACTTTCGGAAGAATCCCTAAGCGTTGATCCAGCCGGCAAGCTGGCAGCGTCCTGGGCGGCCATCAAAACAGGCAGATAAACAAAGGCGGACGCCGCAAGAAAAGATCGGATCATATGAAACAAACAGCGCCGCGGCATGCGCGAATGCCGCGGCGACAGCGATCTCGCCGGGCGCATTCTGCTATGTCGTACCATATGCGGCGGAAGAGGCAACGCCCGATTGTGCATTGGGCAGTCTCTATAGACGATGATTTTGATTTTAGAGCTCCGTTTTGGAATGCGTAGGCTGTCTGGAAAAACTCTGGATTCCAGCTTGCGCGGAAATAACAGGCTGGATCGGCGGGCCGCCGCGGAAAAAATGAATGTCATCGAATTGAGCTGTCTAGGCGTATAACATAGGAGAATGTTTTCTATGAAGGAGCGAGACGATAAAACGATCTGGATTGCGTGTAGCGGCGGCGATGGCGATGGCGGCGTTCATGACAGCGGCGATGGCGCAGGATCAAGAGTATGTTGTTCGGTATGCGCCTGAGGCTGCGTTGCCTGACGATCCTGCCTCCTGGTGGTCATTTGTCGATTTTATCGAGTTGGACAAGGACGATTTTACGGCAGCGGGCGGCGGCATACACAACGGAAACGAGGACGCCAGCGGACGATTTCTGCTTCTTTGGCACGAAGAAGGCCTTATCCTGATGGTCGAAGTGACGGACGATTCGCACCTGAACAACAACGCTGGAGCCGACATCTGGATCGGCGACAGCGTCCAGGTCGCCATTGAACCGACAGGCGAGCGGCTGCCGGGCGGAGACGGCGTCATGTACGAGTACAACTTTGGACTCGGCGCGCCCAATTCCGCGACGCCTAGTTTCGTGCGCGAACTGCAGCATGCCGAGGCGCCTGCGGAGTTCCATCCGGAAACAGTTTCTTATGAATTCGAGCGGGTGGAGGAGCGGAAGCTGACCAAATATCTCGTCTTTTTCCCTGCCAGACAGATTGCGCCCGCCGAGCTGAAGGCAGATTCGATGATCGGACTGGGACTCATCGTGAACGATGGCGACCGCGAACCTGGACAAGACGGACAAAAAGGATGGCTCGGATGGGGCGCCAACTCCATCGTTTTTGGAGAAGACGCGAGCCAGACAAACCTGCTCATACTTTCAGGAGAGGCTCTAGGCGTTGATCCAGCGGGCAAGCTGGCAGCGTCCTGGGCAAACATTAAAACGAGCCGATAAACAACGGCACAACACTGCAAGAAAGGATTGCATCATATGAAACGAACAGCGATGGCGGCTGCATGCGCATTCGCGCTTGCCGGGGCGGTATTTGCGCAAGACCAGGAGTATTCCGCCTTCCACACAGGCGGCTCCGCGCCGACCATAGACGCAAACTTGAGCGACTGGAGCGGCGTCCCTGAAGGCGTTGCGCTCACCGACTTTACGGCGAATGGCGGCGGCGTCTGGAACGGAGAAGACGACGCCAGCGGAACCTTCTGGCTTCTCTGGGACGAAAACGGCCTCTACTTCGCCGCGGACATCACGGACGATTCGCATCTGAACACGGGCGTCGGAGCCGGCATCTGGAACGGCGACGGGGCGCAGGTCGCTATCGATCCGACGGCAGAACGCGGCGGCGGCAACAACATGTACGAGTTCAATTTCGGTCTCGGCGGCCCCAACTCCGACAGCCCGCAATTCAGCCGGGCGCTCAAATTTGCGACAGGGCCGGCGGCGGTGGGCGTCGCAGCGGACGATTACGCGATTGCGCGCATCGAAGCCGAAAAACGGACGGTCTATGAAGTGTTCTTCCCGGCGGCCGCCATTGCGCCTACAGCTCTAGAAGCGGGCGGCTCCATCGGATTCGGAATGATTGTGAACGACGGGGACGACGAGCCTGGCCAACAAGGGCAGAAAGGGTGGCTCGGATGGGGCGCGAACGCGATCGTCTTCGGAAAAGACACTTCGCAGATGAACGTCGTCAACTTCGTCGGAACGCCCGCGTCGGTTGACCCGGCGGACAAGCTGTCGATCTCATGGGGAACGCTCAAAACGCGCTGACCCGCGCTAAGATTCTCGTTTTTACGGGAAGAATGACGAAATGACAAAAGGCGGTCCCATCATGGAGACCGCCTTTTTTAATGAAGGCCCCGTTCCGTCTATTTCTTCAAGTCCGCCCAGACGATCGGCAGCTTCCCTCCACTTGAGACATCCATCGGCGGCTCTTCCTCCTCATCCCCTTCAAAGGTTGTCGGCGGCATGTAGGGGAAGGTGTGCATGAAATGGTTGCCCTGTATGTCCAGAATCTGAGCCACTAGGCTGGCGTCCCCGGCGAGCCACGCCGTTCGGGTCTGGATCACCGCCGAGTCGCGCGCGCCTTGAATGGTTGTGTCCCAGCCGACGACGCCCACATCGGAGAGCCGCATCAGATGCGCTTGATGCAGCCCGATGTCGGAACCGGCGTCGATGGTGAATTGCGCATACTTCTTGCCGTCCAGTTTGACGCCCTTCATTTGAACCTCGAAGACATCCGGGACATCGTTGATGCGGTGGACATCGTTGAAGTAGTGGTGCTTGTCAAGCCAGCGGCATTCAAAGTCGTTGAATTCGTCGTCGCCTGCGCCCATGATCGCCTTCGGATTCGTTAGGTCATGATAGAGGCCGAACGCGTGGCCGAGCTCATGGGCTGTAAGGGAGACATGGTCGGGGCAGTTACTATGCTCGGCGATGAGCGCCGTTCCGCCGTTTGCCCATCCGAAGATGGGCCAGCCGACCCCGCACGGCCAGCCCTCCACAAAGTCGGCGCCCGCGAGAAAGATCGCATAGACGTTGTTCTGATTGCGGAATTTCTGCGGCAGCTCCTGCTCAATTTTATTGTAGGTGTTCTCCTTGTAGTGCGCCAGGTTATTCTGCCCGCGAATGATATGGATGGTTGGGTCAAGGCGAAAGGTCTTCGCGCCGAACCCGTGCCGTTCCATTTCGGATTGGTAGAGCTCCTGCGCCCCTTCGATCAACCGCTTCACCTTCGCAGTGTTTTCGGGAACGTCCGTCGGCTTGAAATAGATCGTCTTCACTTCAAACGGCAGCTGCGCGTTCGCGGCGCCTGCGGCCATCGACATCAGCGCGGTCAAAATGAGCAGTTTTCTCATCGTCTTCCTCCTAATCGGTTTGTCTGCAGACAAAGAGCGTCATTCGCTCCAATGTCCCAGCTTCCCAACTAATATAACGAGGCAAATCAAATGTAGTCGGTGGAACCGTCTGGGCGCAGTCGGCATGTGCGCTGCCCAGTGGATATAACGGTCGCCGCGTATCGCCTCTTCATCCACCTCAACGCCGAAGCCCGGTCGGTCGCGCAGCTCCAGAAAGCCGTTCACGGGAAGGTATGGGTCGTCCAGCCAATGGTTTCGGCCGGGGAGGCAGTATTCCAGTATCTTGAAGTTGGGCGTCGCGGCGGCGAAATGGACGTTCACGGCGGTTGCGAGCGGTCCCATCGGGTTGTGCGGCGCGACAGTCACATAGTGGGCTTCGGCGATAGCGGCGATCTTGCGCATCTCAAGCAGCCCGCCGACGGAGCAGATGTCCGGCTGGATGATGTCGGCTCCCTGCTGCGCGAGCAGGTCTAAAAACTCAAAACGGGTGTAAAGGCATTCGCCCGTGGCGAGCGGAACTTGCATCTGCGCCCGCAGGCGCGCCCATGCGGGGCGATGTTCGGGCCGCAGCGGCTCCTCGTAGAAGTACGGGTCGTACGGCGCGAGCGCGTTGGCGAGCTGGAGCGCGCGGATCGGCTCAAAAATTTTGGCGTGCGGGTCGAACGCAAACTCCCATTCGTCGGGGCATTCGTTTCGCAGCGTTTCAAAGTATTTCGCCCCCGCTTTGCATATCAGCCCCCATCTTGCCGATTCGGTCGGAAGTTTGTAGGGGCTTGTTTTGAAGGCGGTCAATCCCCACTCTTCATTCCGCTGTTTCGCTTGGTCTGCGGCCTCGGTTCCGTCGCGCCCGCGGATGTGGCAGTACACCCAGACGCGGTCGCGCGCCGCGCCTCCGAGCAGCATATAAACGGGCAGGTTCGCCGCCTTGCCGCTGATGTCCCAGAAAGCGTGGTCGATAGCGGAGATTGCCGCAAGCGCGACGCCTCCCTGCGGAAACCGAAACTGCTGAAACAGCTTCAACATTAAAAACTCGATGCGGCGCGGGTCTTCGCCCTTGATCATCTCAAAGATGTAATCGACGATCGGTTCGATGGCGCGTTCGGGTCCGTGGCAGTACGCCTCTCCCCATCCGTATATTCCCTCGTCCGTTTCGACCTTGACGAGCGCGCGGGGGCGTCCTCCGTCGTGGGTGAGGAAGGTTTTCATGGCGGCGATTTTCATGTCCGTCTCTCCTCTTGCATCGGCGCGGCATACGCCTCCAAAGGCCGCATCTGTCTCGGATCGACCGACGCGCGCACCGTGACGCCCGCAACATGATGCTCAACCTGATGAATCCGCCCTACATCGTAGAGGTATGAAAGCAGGCGCCCCTGCTCGTGCGTCAGCTCAATGCGGTAACTCTGAATATTCGGCGCCGCGCGCTCCCCGATACGCGCCTTCAACCGCTCCAGACCCTCCCCCGTCTTCGCCGAGACAGGTACCGCGTCAGGATGCGCTGCCAGCGCCTCGCGCAGCGGCTCCTCATCTCGCAGCGCGTCCATTTTGTTGAGTACAATGAGCGTCGGCCTCTCAAGCGCCCCAATCTCTTTCAAAACCCCGTTCACTGCCTCAATCTGTTGAAGCGGGGACGAACAGGAGATGTCGACCGCATGGAGCAGCAGGTCCGCTTCGCTCGTCTCTTCGAGGGTCGCGCGGAAGGAGGTGACGAGCCGATGCGGCAGCCGGCGGATAAAGCCGACCGTGTCGGTCAGCAGAGCATAAACGCCGTTCGGCAACTGAAGGCGGCGCGTCGTCGTGTCAAGCGTCTTAAACAGCTTATCCTCGGCGGCGGCATGCGTCTCTCCGGTGAGCGCGTTCAACAGCGAAGACTTTCCCGCGTTTGTGTATCCGACAAGCGAGGCGGTGAACAGATCGGCGCGCCCCGCCCGCGAGACGCGCCGTTGACGAGACACTCTTGCGAGATCTTTTCGCAGCTGCTTGATGCGGCGTTGGATGAGCCGTCTGTCCATGGAGAGCTGCGTTTCGCCGGGACCGCGCGTACCCGCCCCGCCGCCGACGCCCGATCCGCCGCCGACGCGCGACAGATGCGTCCATGCCCGCCGCAAGCGAGACGCGGCATGTTCCAGCTGCGCCATCTCCACCTGCAGCATCGCCTCTTTTGTCTGGGCGCGCTGCGCAAAGATGTCTAGGATGATGTCGGAGCGGTCAATGACCGGCGTTTCGAGTATCGCTTCAAGGTTGCGCAGTTGGCCGGGCGAGAGGTCTCCGTCAAACAGAAAAACGTCCGCCTTGACCTCCTCGTTGAGCGTTTGGAGCTCTTCCGCCTTGCCTTTGCCGATGAGCGTCGCCGCGTCGGGAGCGTTCCGCGTTTGCAAGGCGCGGCACACGATCTCTATGCCGGCTGTGTCGGCGAGCGCCGCCATCTCTTCGAGCGACTCGGCGGCGTCGTAACGTCCAAAACGCTCGTCCGTCCCTTCGACGCCGATGAGAATGGCGCGCTCCTTTTTTTCTAAACGCGCGCGCCAGTCGAACATTTCCGCCATACGCTTCTCCAAATGAGGCTTGCTTCCCGTTCGCCTGTTATATCATATAACAGACAGCCGCTTCTCGGCAAGCCGTTGAATGTATGAGGCGGCGGTTGAATTTTTGCGGCAATGTGGCACAATGACCATGACCATCAACTCAAGGCGGAGGGTATGGAAAAAACTGTTGACGGACGCAACCCTCTGGACGCATGGGAAGGCAGACTGGGGCTGAGGCGGATACCGGCGTTTTTTAGCGTCTTTGGCGCGGCGCTGTTTCGGCCGCATGTCGCGTATGCGCCCAACGGGAAGTCTGCGAAAATCGGCGCGGCGCTCCTGTTTTGGACGATTGCCGCCGCGCTGTCGTTTCTGTTGAGCGCGTTGATTCAGTCTGTCTTTCCGTCCCCGTTTAACATGGCGGCGGATCCGATCGGGTTGTTGGAACGAGCTGTCCTGCTTCTGATCGGCATGATCTGCTCCACCTTCGGCGTGGTCGCGCTCGCATGCTATCAGCATCTTTTTGCGGCGCTTCTAGGGGCGGGGAGGAACGGGCTGGGCGTCTCCCTCCGCGCGTTTTTGTATATGAACGGCGCGCTCATACTGCTCGCGTGGACGCCCTGCGTCGGCCTGTTGCTGTACCCGTTCTGGGGGTTTTATTTAACGGTCGCCGGCCTTCAAGCCGCCCATGAGACCAGCGCCTTCCGCGCATTTCTGGCGGCGGCGCTCGCATGGGGCTTGCTGTTGGCGCTGGCGGCGTTTGCCGCGTTCGTCTTTGCGCTGGGGTTGATACAGTTGCTCGCTCCCTCCGCGCCTCCGATCATGGTCTGAAAGGCGCCTGCCATGAAGATCGATAAGGACGCTCCGCTGGCTGCGTTGAATGTGTCGGTACAGATCGGCTCGGCGCGCATCCTGGACGGCGTCAGCGGCGCGTTTCAGCGCGGCGAAACGACCGGCATACTCGGCGCCAACGGAGCCGGCAAAACGACCCTGCTGCGCGCGCTCGCCGGGGCGCAGCCTCTTGCGAAGGGAAGCGTCCTGCTGGAAGGGCGGCCGATAGAGCAGTATTCCAAACGGGAACGGGCGCAGATACTCGGCGTGATGGCGCAGCATACCGAAGGAGTCGCCGAGCTCACCCCCCGCGACATCGTCTCCATGGGGCGTTTCGCCCATCGGTCCGTCTTTGCGTCCATGAGCAGGCGCGACGTTGAGGCGGTAGACGCCGCGCTGGAGGCGGCGGAGCTGTCTGAACTTCAACATCGGCCCTCCAGCGAATTGAGCGGCGGGGAGCGGCAGCGGATGTTTCTGGCGCAGATATGGGCGCAGGAACCGAGCGTCGTTCTGCTGGATGAACCGACGGCGCACTTGGACATCAAGTATCAGATGGAGACGATGCAGGCGGCGCGCGCGCTTGCGGATGAACGCGGCTGGACAGTCGCCGCCGCCCTGCATGACCTGAACCTCGCGTATCGATACTGCGACAGGCTCATGTTTCTGCGGGAAGGGAAAGCGCTGGCGTTTGGGCGCGTGGACGAGCTGCGCGACCCGCGCCTCATACAAGAAACTTACGGCGTCCAGGCGCGTTTTGTAGAGGCGGACGGCGTCTGGCAGGCGGCATTGTCGGTTTAGGAGGCGCGCCATGCGGATTCGTTCCTGGGTGAAAAGATGGCGCATACGCTGGAAAATGGCAGTTCCGTTCACGGCGCTCGTGATGTCCGCGGTCGGCGTTTCGGCGGCGGCTTCGCTCTATGTTTTCAACCGCTATACGGAGCGCGATGTGGACGCCTCCATGCGCCGTTATTTGAACGCTGTCGCGTCTTCCGAACTGCTGGATCTCGGCAATTGGCGCGAGTATGAAAAAGCGAAGACGGCGTTCGGCGTCGATCTAATCGGATCGAACCGTAACGGGCATGTCATGGGAGCGACGCTTGACAGATCCAAATTTGAACGGGACGACCATGCGCGTCTTGAAACGGCGTTGAAAGCGGCGTATGAAAACCCGTCCGAGCCGAGATGGTTCAGCGTACAGGGGCGCTCATACCGGATGGCGCATGCGCGGATACCGTTCGACCGCAACGTGGAGCTGCTGACGATGACGCTGCCGTTTGACGATGTGGAGGCGGCGCGGCGCTGGATCGCATGGCTGGTGGCTGGGGCGGCGATGGCCGGCGCGGCGTTTGCCGCGTTGACAGGCAGGGTGATCGCGCGCGCGATCACTGCGCCGATAGAGGAGCTGGCTGAAGGCGCCCGGCGCATCGCAGACGGCGACCTGACGCGCAGGGTCGAGTCGCGCTCCGAAGACGAGGTCGGACAGCTCGCCGAGGCGTTCAACGAGATGACGGATCAACTGCTGCGCTCGCGCGAACGCCTGGCGCAGCAGGAACGCCTGGCGGCGGCTGGACAGATGGCGGCAACCTTCGCCCACGAGATACGCAACCCGCTCTCGTCGATTCGGTTGACGCTGCAGCTCGCAGCCGAAAAAACGCGGCAGGAGGAAATCTTGACCTACATTGAAAACGGCGTTGAAGAGATCGACCGGCTGAACGATATTGTGGAGCGGACGCTCGCCTTTGCGGTCGACAGCGCGCGTCCGCCGCGGCTCCATTTTCAGCCGATGAACGCGGCGGAGGTTCTGCGCGGCGCGCTTGACCTGCTGTCCGCCAATTTCCGCCAGCAGAGGATTCAGTCGCGTCTCGACATTGTCGATGAACCGATCTTGAACGCAGACGAAGCCTCTTTAAAACAAGCGCTGCTGAATGTGCTGTTGAACGCGGCGCAGGCGCAGCCGGACGGAGGCGAGATCGCAGCGTCGATTCGGACGGTCGGCAACGAGGCGCAGTTTGTTGTGGAGGACGGCGGACCTGGCTTTTCGGAGGAGGCTTTGGAGGAGCTGTTCAATCCGTTTTTCACGACTAAGACGCGGGGGAGCGGGCTTGGCTTGACCGTCGTCAAGCGCATTTTGGAGCAGCATGGGGGGTATGCGCGCATCGAAAACAGGGCGGAAGGCGGCGCGCGCGTTCTATTGAGCTTTCCCCTGGAAGGAGGACCGCCATGAAAAAAGCGCTCGTCATTGAGGATGAAGAGAAGGCGCGCTGGGCGTTCGAGCAGTTTCTCAAAGGCGCCGGATACGCCCCCCTTCTCGCTGAAACGGCAGAACAAGGGATTGAGATTGCCAAGGCGGAGCGGCCCTCTGTCATCATCTGCGACGTCAAACTGCCGGGAATGAGCGGGCTTGACGCGCTTCCGCTTTTAAAAAAAGCAAGCCCCGACGCCGATGTGATCGTCATGACCGCCTACGGCGATCCGCAGACCGTTATTGAGGCGATCCAGCGCGGCGCGATAGACTATCTGACGAAGCCGCTTGACCTGAACCGCCTGAAAACGCTGCTGGCGCGCATGGAGCGCTCCGGCTCAACGCAAGCCTCCTCCGCCCCCGCCGAGCCGCAGGGGCGTATGCCCGCCCTTGTCGGCGAAAGCCCCGCCATGCAGGAGGTGTATAAACTGATCGGAGCGTTGACGGTGAACCGCGTCACGGTCTTGATTGAGGGCGAAAGCGGCGTCGGAAAAGAGAACGCCGCCCGCGCCATTCACTTCAACAGCCCAATCCGCGACAAGCCGTTTATGCCGGTGAACTGCGGCGCCTTTGCCGAAGACCTGCTTGAATCGGAGCTGTTTGGGCATGAAAAAGGCTCCTTCACAGGAGCCGACAGACAGACAAGCGGCGTCATCGGGGCGGCGGAGGACGGCACGCTTTTTCTGGACGAGATCGTCAGCGCGTCGCCCGGCGTTCAGGTGCGTCTGCTGCGCGCCCTGCAGGAGCGCGAGTATCAGCGCGTCGGCGGAACGGAAAGCCTGCCCGTCCGGGCGCGCGTCATCGCCGCGACCAATTATCCGCTGGAGGAGGCGGCGCGCGACGGCTTGTTCCGTTGGGATTTATACTACCGCTTGAAGGTGGTCTCCGTTCAGCTGCCTCCGTTGCGCGAACGGAAGGAGGACATCCCCGCCTTGACGGAGCATTTTTTGGCGAAAACGGCGAAAGAGCTCGGGCGGCGCTCCCTCGCCATGGACGAGGCGGCGGCGCAGGCGCTTCAAGAATGCCCATGGCCTGGAAATGTGCGCGAGCTGGAAAATGCGATACGGCATGCGGCTGTCTTCGCCAGAAGCGGAGTCCTTTTAAAGGAGCATCTGCCGGCGGGAGTCCTGAACCCAGAGCAGCTCCTAGATGGACAGGAGCCGTTAACCGCGCGAATGATGCGCCGAGCGGTCGAGAGCTTAGCGGAAGAAACGCCGCCTGGCGAGATGTACCAAGCCGCGTTGAACGAGCTGGAGCGCGCGCTCATCGCAAACGCGCTCAAGACGCAGGGAGGCAATCAGGTGAAAGCGGCGCATTGGCTCGGAATCAGCCGAACAACTCTGCGGCGGCGCATTGAGGAGCTGTCCATACCCATACCGCGCGCGAGGGGAAGAGGCAAATGAACGGCGCCAGCGCAAAAGCGAAAATCATCTGCACCATCGGTCCGTCCACCGCATCGTATGAGTCGATTCTAGAGCTGGTTGAGGCGGGAATGGACGCGGCGCGGCTCAATTTTTCGCACGGCTCGCGCAAGGAACATCTCGACTATATCCGCATGGTGAGAAAAGCAGGAAAAGAGACGGGGAGGCATACTGCCGTTATACAAGACCTGTCCGGACCGAAGATACGCACCGGACCGATGGCGCCGGGGGCGGTTGAGCTGACGCCCGGCAGCCGCTTCGTCTTGACATCGCGGGAGACGCCCGGCGGAGCCGAGGAGGCGAGCGTCAACTACCGAGAGCTCATCGCGGAGCTGGAACCGGGCGACCGCATCCTCATGTCGGACGGCATGCTGGAGCTGCGCGTTGAGTCCGCAACCGCGGCGGACGCCGTCTGCGAGGTTGTTCATGGCGGCGAACTGGGCGCGCACAAGGGCATCAATGTCCCGGAGAAGCTGCTGCGCCTGCCCTCCATGACAGCGAAGGACAAGGCAGACCTGCGCTTCGGCTTAGAGCGGCAGGTGGACTGGATCGCGCTCTCCTTTGTGCGGACGGCGGACGACATCCGCGCGGCGCGCGCGCTCATACGGGAGGCGGGGTTGGAAATTCCGATCATCGCCAAGATTGAGAAGCGGGCGGCGCTGGAGAATCTCATCTCCATTTTAGAGGCGTCCGACGGGGCGATGGTCGCGCGGGGCGACCTCGGCGTCGAGATACCGATGCATGAGATACCATGGGCGCAGAAGCGGATCATACAGGAGGCGAACCGACGCGGTCTGCCTGTCGTCACAGCGACGCAGATGTTGGAGTCGATGCTTGATAACGCGCGTCCGACGCGGGCGGAGTTGACCGATGTGGCGAACGCTATTTTTGACGGGACGGACGCCTTGATGCTGTCGGGCGAAACCGCTGTCGGCAAACATCCGACCGCGGCGGTGAAAATCATGAAGCGGATCGCGGACACGGCGCGCGAGCGGTTTCATTATGCGGCGCTCATGGCGGAGCGGCATATGGCAACGAGCGCGAATGTGAAGGACGCGGTGAGTCAAGCGGCTTGCGATTTGGCGACGGTCATCGGCGCAAAGATGATTGTCTGCTGCACGCGTTCTGGACAGACGGCGCGCGCGGTTGCGCGGTTTCGTCCAGAAATGCCGATCATCGGCGCCAGTTCGGACGAGGAGGTTCTTCAGCGGCTTCAGATATCTTGGGGCGTTGATCCGCTCTTGATACAGGAGCCGGTCGACACGGACGACATCATTGAAAAGGCGAAGGCGGCGGCGCTGGCGGCGGGAGTCGGTCAGAAAGGGGACAGCATCGTCATCGTCGCAGGGACGCCCCTAGACGCGCGCGGCACAACGAACATGTTAAAAGCTGACGCGCTATAGTCGGGCGGCGCTATGAGTAGGTCCCGCCGGTTCCCCATGTGCCTGGCTTCGTTTCGGGGGCGCCGATGTCCAGTTCTTCAGGCGGAACATCCAGCGCGTCGCAGATGCGCCGCACCTGTTCGGGCGAGGCGAAGTAATGCTTCCGGTCGATCATGGTGAGCGTCCTGAGAGGGATGCCTGTTTTTTCGGCGAGCTGCTGGAGCGTGATCTCTTTTTCTCGGCGGACAGCGCGGACGGTTCGTTTTTCGTTGGACATAGCATACTCCTTTCTTATGATGATACGCTGCCGCGCCGCTCTTTTCAAATCGGAGCATCGCATGAAGTATGCTCCGCTTGCGCTAAGCCTGAAACGCGGTATCATGCCCGTTGCGCACAATGGGACGGCGAATATGAAAAGGAGCGGCGCATGAAGGTACTCATCACCGGCGCGAGCGGGCGTCTAGGTCCGTATGTGATACGGGAACTGCGGGAGCGTTACGACCTTGTGTTGACATCGCGCCGCCCGCCGGACGAGGAGTTCTCCGACCTGCCATGGATACAGGCAGACCTGAACCGATACGAAGACTGCCAGGAAGCGGTCAAGGGCGTTCAGGCAATTCAGCACCTCGGCGCGCAGCCGAACCCTGTCGACCACCCGAACATACGCCCCCGCGCTGAAGAGCAGGGCGTCCCGTTCGACGCCACCTTCCGCACAAACATGCTCGGAACCTACTATCTCATGCAGGCGGCGGTCGAAGAGGGCGTCTCCAGCGTCGTCCTGTGCGGAAGCAACTGCGCCCTAGGGCATGGATTCCGCATCAGCGGCAACCCGTTTCCCATCGACTATCTGCCGATAGACGAGAACCACCCATGTTATCCTGAAGATTCCTACAGCTACTCCAAAAACGCGGGCGAGGATCTGATGGCGATGTACGCCCGCGCCTACGGCATCCGCACGAGCGTCACGCGCCCCGCCGGCATCTGCCCCCCTGAACGGCGCGCCCAGATGAACGCCAACGCGCGCCCGGCAGGCGGATGGACGCCCTGGCTCTACTGCTGGGTCGGCAGCGAGGATGTCGCCTCCGCCCACCGGCTGCTCATGGAGGCGGCAGACGAACTGCCCCCTTACGGAGCTTACTTTGTGAACGCGGACGACACCTCCGCCCTAGAGCCGTCCGCCGAGCTGGTTGAACGCTTCAACCCAGACCTGGAGCCGCTCGCCCGGCATATGGAGGGGCATGAGTCGTTCATCAAATGCGATCTCATCAAACGAATGGTCGGATGGACGCACACGACCTCATGGAGAGACGCGCAAGGAACGGGTGAATGAAACCGCTGCGTTTCGGAGTTGTCGGAACGGGAAGCGTCGCGCTGCGCGGCATCCTTCCGCATGTGACGCAGACGGATGTCCAGGACAGGCTGCGTTTGACCGCCGTTTGCGACATCGTTGAGAAGCGCGCCGAGGCTGCGGCGCTCAAATTCGGCGCGGAACATTCCTTTGCCGATTTTGAAGCGATGCTGGACGCCGATGTCGTTGACGCGGTTTCTCTCGCCTCGCCCATCGGCCTCCATTTTGAGCAGGGGATGCTGGCGGTTCAGCGCGGCGTCCATGTTCATTTCAACAAGAGCATGACGACGACAACGGACGAAGCGGACGCTCTCATCGCCGAGGCGCAGAAGCGGGGCGTCAAGCTGGTCGCGTCGCCGGGCGAGATGCTGCGCCCAAAGAATCAGGCGGCGCGCCGTTTTATTTTGGACGGCGGACTCGGCCGCGTTGTCTGGGCGGCGACAGGCGCGGCGTTCGGAGCCTACCACGAAAACGAAGCGGCGCGCCAAGGGGACGGTCCCCTCAGCAACATCAACCCGGCGTGGTATTACAAGCGTCCGGGCGGCGGCCCCCTTTACGATATGACGGTTTACGGCCTCCATGCGTTGACAGGCATTTTGGGTCCGGCGAAGCGCGTCACGGCGTTTTCAGGCATGCGCATTCTAGAACGCGAATTTCGCAGCGAACGCATCCAAACCGAAATGGACGACAACACCTTCATCACGGTCGATTTTGGGGACGCGCTGTTTGCGTTTGTGTACGGCTCGGCGGCGGGCGGATTGAATGTCGGGCGCGCGTCCATCTTCGGAACGCGCGGGCGGGTCAGCGACGGGAGGTTCAACGGAGCGCCGATTGAGTACCCAGGGCGCGAAGAGATCGAAAGTCGGGCGGGGCAGGGGGAGCTGCCGCATGTCACAGGCGTTCACCGAGAGCTGCCGGAGGCGCATGTGTTTGAGGACATCATGCAGCTGGTGGACTGGATTCGAGAGGGGAAGCCGACGATCGTCACGGCGGAGCATGCGCGGCATGTGGTGGAGATTTTTGACGCGGGTTATCGTTCCGCGCGGGAAGGATGCGCCGTTGATCTCCGCACCTCGTTTGAGCCTGTCTTTTAGTTCTTTGCCGATTGAGCGGTCTTGCCGCCGCCGATGAACATGGCGGGCGGCAGGTTATGCAGCGCATGCGAGAGAGCCGTAACCCAGAACGCCGTCCAGAACGATTCGGGCAGCCAGAAAGCGTAGCTGAAGGCCAAGTAATACCCGCCCGGTATGCCTGCCGCGATGCCGCTTATGGTCGAGTTTTCGAAATGCGCCGCCGCAAACAGAAATGTCGACACAACCGCCTGCGTCCCGAAGCTGGCGTCCATCCAGCTCAACGCTCCGATCGGTACCGCCTGAAAAAACAGCGTTTCAAATATCGGCGCGCGGATGAGGACGTCCGCTCTCGTGATTTTGCCTTTGGCTTTGTCTCGCTTCCAGTCGGCTTTCAACGCCCGCTCAGCGACGGCCGCGGCAATGAGGAACGCAAAGGACGCAAGCAAGCCCTCCAGCGTGATGCGCCAGCAGAATGCCCACGGGTCGCGCGCTTTATACCGCTCTTGAAGCCATTCAAATGTCCATGCAAACGAGTCGGCGCCTTCTAAGACCCCGACCGCCGCGATGCCCGCTGCCGCCAGTATCCATGCCCACTTCTTGACGATGTGTTTTGCGATGCGTAGAATCGGTTTTACCAGATGAACGCCGAAGGGAATCAGCGCCTGCGAGCCGACCGTCACCGCGGCGGCGAGCCAAAAAGAGGTCTGGTACCAGAACGCAAACGCGAAGCCGAAATAGAGGCCGGAGGCGAAACGGGAGGGGACGTACCGCCATTCATCTTTTATGATCGCTAAAAAGACGCTCCAGTAGGCGGAGACGACCGCCTGCGTTCCTAATCCCGCTCCAAGCGAGCTGAGCAGAACGACAGGCGCCGCCCGAAATAGAAGCGCCCGGACGATCGACCTGACAAGCGTTTTTTCTAAGCTGCCAATGCCGCTTAATTTTTCGCTTGATTCTTTTTTGGCGGAGCGGAACGCAAAGATCCCCGCGTACGTGAGAGCCCCTACGATGAGCGACGCCGCGACGGCTTCCAGTCCAATGCGCCAGCAGAACGCCCAGGGGTCATGTTTTTCAAACCGCTGAAACCAGCCGACCGCCCATTCGTGCCCGTTGGCGACACGCGCGAGCCATGCAATCCATGCCGTCCCGACCGCAAGCGCCGCAAGCGTCAGCAGAAGCTTGCGAACCGCCCTGCGTATCTTTTCAATTTCTTCTTTGGAGAAAGATTCCTTCTCCTCTTGTTCGCTCATCTTGGACCAGCCGCCGCTTTCTGCTGTTGTTTGAGAGGCAACCTGATTTTATGTCAAGGGCGTTGAGCCGTCAAGGACTGGGGAGGCGAATGCGGACGGTTTGCAGGCAGCTTCTCCCGCCGAGGCGCCGTCACCAGTCGACGACGGAGCCGTCCTCCTCCAGATAAGCCCTCGGATTTTTCCAGTCGTGGTCAATCTTGTCTGCCAGCGCCTCTTCGTCCAATTCAACGCCCAGCCCCGGCGCGGTCGGCAGCTCCACATACCCGTCCTTGAAAACGAACGGCTTCTTCAGATACCCTTCGCCCAGCGTCGTATGCTCCTGCATGACAAAGTTCGGTATGCTCGCGTCCAGCTGAATGCATGCCGCCAGCGAAATCGGCCCGAGCGGATTATGCGGCGCGACGCCCGCGTAATACGCCTCGCCCATCCCCGCAATGAGCCGCGTCTCTAAAATTCCGCCCGCGTGACACAGGTCCGGCTGAAGAATCGACGCGGCGCCCTTTTCCAGGATCTCCCGAAAACCCCACTTTGTGAAGATGCGCTCCCCCGTCGCAATCGGCAGATGCGTCCCCCGCGCAATTTCCGCCATCACATCCACATTCTGGCACTGAACAGGCTCCTCAACAAACATCGGCTGATACGGCTCCAGCGCCTTGATGAGCAGCTTCGCCGTCTGCGGACTGATCGCGCCATGGAAGTCGATGGCAAGGTCAATGTCGGGACCGGCAGCCTCGCGCAGGGCGGCGAAAGCGTTCGCGGCGTTGTCAATGAACCGCATATTTTCAACGATGCGCGCGTTCCGCCCGCCCTGAACGCCCACCTTGAACGCCGTGAACCCTTTGGCGATCCAGTCCTGTATCGTGTCGGGGCTGGCTCCGCCCTTATAGAGTCGGATGCGGTCGCGCGTCGGTCCGCCGAGAAGCTGATAAACGGGAACGCCGAGCGCCTTGCCGGCAATGTCCCACATCGCCTGCTCAACGCCGCTGAGCGCGCTTGTCAAAATGGGACCGCCCCGATAGAAAGCGTGTCGATAGACCGCCTGCCAGTGGTGCGCGACTCGGCGCGGGTCTTTCCCGATGAGGTACTCCTCCATTTCGGCGACCGCCTGGGCGCATGTTTTGGCGCGCCCCTCCAGTATCGGCTCGCCGAGTCCAACCAGCCCCTCGTCCGTATGCATCTTCAGAAAAAGCCAGCGCGGCTTGACAAGTATCGTCTCCAGCTTCGTTATTTTCATCAGTCGATCTCCCAATCCTCCATCCCAGAAGGCAGAGCCGCCGGCTGCGGACATGTCGATTCGAGAACGACATGCCGCCCCTCGCTGGACGATGTATGCAGCGCGTGGATGATCTCAACGACATGCCGCCCCATTTCGCCGCTGGCGCGGTGCGGACGCCCGGCGCGTATGGCGGAACACATATCGGCGACGCCGACGCCCCGGCTGTTGCCGTTGTATCCGAAGGTCGAATCGATGTCGGTCGTTTCGCCGTTCGCTTTTTTGAGCCGAAGCCGTCCGCCGAAGTTGTTCGGGTCGATGCAGCGGAGGGAGCCGTCGCTGCCGTAGATCTCCACATGCGGAAGGCCGAGTCCGATCACGTCGGAGGTGATGTGGAACGAAGCGGCGGCGCCGTTCGCAAAGTCGATGACGCCGGTAAAATGCGTCGGCGTGTTGCATTCAAACTTGCGCCCGCCGCGGTCGCGTTCGGGCCATGGATTTGTTGCGGAGGCGGCGACGCGCTTGGCAGGTCCCATCAGGTGAATGACAGCGTTCAGATAGTAGGGTCCGCGGTCGAACGACCATGTGACGCCGTACTCAAAAAAGTCGGTGATGTAGAAGTTTTCATAATGGTCGGGAGCTTCGGCTCCCGGCTCGTTCCCGCGCTTCCAGGGTCCGCCCATGCGCGCTTGGAGGCAGATGAACGCCCCGATCGGCTCGCCGACGGCGCCGTCGTCGATGAGCGAGCGCGCCGTTTGCCAGGCGCCGCCGAAGAAGGTGTCGGGCGCGGCGCCCGCTCGCAGCCCCTTTTCAGCCGCCAGCTCCACCATGCGGTTCGCGTCGGTCAGTTCAACCGCAAACGGCTTCTCAATATACACATTTTTGCCGGCTTCCAGAACGGATATGCCGACCTCCCCGTGCCATTTATGCGGCGTCAACACGATGACCGTCTCGATGTCGGGATCTGCCAGCAGCTGGTCGGGCAGACACGCTTTCGGTATGTTGAACTCCTTGGCGCGCGCTTCCGCCGCTTCAAGCCGCAGATCGGCGACGGCGGTCACGTCAAACGCTTTGAACCGCTGCGCGTGGTTCAGATAGGCTCCGCTGATGCGTCCGCATCCGATGATTCCGACATTCGCTGTTTCAGGCATAGATCGCTCCAGTCGCTGTTTTGTTTAAAACCGCTCCATCAACGCCGCTTAGTGTATCATGGATTGAACGGGAGCGATTCGGACGGCAACAAATAGGAGCGGCTTTTCAGTCGTCATGCCTCCGCGTCATTCCTCCGCATCATGGGACAAGCGGGAACGATCCGTCCGGCGATACGAGCAGCCGCGCTTCATAGGCGTTCTCGGCGATTTTTGCGTCTTTTTTACCTCGCGCGCGTTCTTCTTCATAACGTCCGTTTGCGGCTGCGCCGGTCGCATCTGCCGCGGCTTCAAACGCCGCCCATTCCGCAGGCGCGGCCTGTTTCAGCGCTTCTATCGCCGCTTCATATTTTCGCCGCGCTTTCTCCGCCTCGTCCACGAGGTCCGGCGCCTCATGTATCAGCGCCTTTGCCGCTTCCTGTAACTGCTCCACCGCCGAATGATAAAACTCCGCAGTGGAACCTACCACCGTCTCCACCGCCGCTTCCGCCGCCGCCGTGTCGCCTTCTATAACCTGATCGCCAAACAGAACTTTAAAGTCGGCGTCGCGCGCCTTTTTCTCCCTAGTATAAATTAGCCGCGCAATGAAGTACCCCCGCCATTTTCTCGAACGCCCCTGCAGACCAAGTACTTTCCATCTCAGATTAGTCTGCGCCGTTTCAAACGCCGCCCATTCCGCCGGCGCCGCCTCTTGAAGCGATCCCTGCGCCGCATGGTAGGTTTTCCAATGCCCCTCAATGCAGCCCGCCAGCAGAACCGCCGCGGCTGTCAAGAGCGCCGCCATGCCGCAAAAACGCCGATTCATGACCGCCTCCTTGTTGTGTAGTTTAAAAGACCTCTTACTGCGGTCATAACGCTAACTCGCGCTATTTTCCCGCATCATGGGACAAGCGGAAACGGTCCGTCCGGCGAGAGGAGCAGCCGCGCGTCATAGGCGGCTTCGGCGTATCTTGCGGCTCTCTTTCCGTTCGCCCGCTCTACTCTATGTTTATAGCGGCTGGTTGTAGCTGCTTCTGCCGCTTCTATCGCCGCTTCTGCCGCCGTTTCAAACGCCGCCCATTCTGCCGGCGCCGCCTGTTTCAGCGCTTCTATCGCCGCTTCATATTTTTGCCGCGCCTCTTCCGCCTCGTCCACGATATGCGGCCCCCCATTATCAGAACCTTCGCCGCCTTGCTGTACCGCTCCACCGCCGCATGGTACCGTTCCGCTATGTGCCTAACGCTGCGTCCAACGCCGCTTGCTCCGCCATTTGCGCGTCCCCGACCAGCTTTTTCACCTTGGCGTCGTATTCTGCCTTATGCTCTCGATAGTTCTCCCACGCATGGCGGTATACTGTCCATCCGTCCAAACTTCTTAAATAGCTCACTTTCCATGTCAATTTAAATTGCGTCACTTGAAACGACCTCCATTCTGCCGGCGCCGTCTCTGCAAGCGACCCCTGCGCCTCCCTGTATGTTTTCCAATGCCCATCAACGCAGCCCGACAGCAGAACCGCCGCCGCTGTCAAGAGCGCCGCTCCGACGCCGTATGTTGTCCGCCGTTTTGGTCGATTCATGCGCTTCTCCTCGTTTCACAGCTTGTAATACGTCCGCGCTATGATCATAACATCGACATGACGGCGTTAGCAAATCAGCCCCCGCGCACAACGCGCGCCGCGTTCCAGCGTTTGAGCGGTTCGTCGCCTTTTGCGTCATGGTAGGTTGGTATCCACACCCACCTGTCCTGTTTTTCCGCGTTCGGATGGCTTGCGTGGAGCGTCAGATCATGAAAAAAGACGGCGCCGCCCGCTTCGATTTCAGCCGTTACAGCGTCCGTTTCGTCGACGCTTTTCGGGTCAAGCCGATGCCCAAAACCATGTCCGTCGCTCGCGTCGCCGTCATGCGTCAGATGCCGCTTGTGCGAGCCTGGGAGCAGTTTGAGGCACCCGTTCGCTGTCGTCGCGTCGTCTAGGGCGACCCATATGGAAATCTTGTGGTCATGCCCCCAGTAGCTCCAGTCTTGGTGCCATGGGCTGTCGAAGGTCGTATGTTCATTTTTGAAACAGACCTTGTCGCTCAGAAAACGTATGTCGGAGCCGAGCAGCGCTTCAAGCGCGTCCAGCAGTCTGGGATCGGCGACAGCTTGATGGAACAGCTTGCTGCGCTGCACAAGGCCGACGCAGACGCCGGCGGGGAAAAGCGTTTTCGGATCGCGCCCCTGCGCTTCCGCCTCGGCGGCGACCTGCCGGACAATGCGCTTGCATTCGGTTTTGAGCTTGTCCGTTTCGTCTCGGTTGAAAAGGCGCGGGATGACGGCGAATCCGTCTCGTTGAAAATCGTCGGCAAATGCGCTGGCGTTCATGGTTATGTCCTAAAGCCTGTGCGGGCATTGTATGCGCTTTTTCGCTTTATGGCAAACTCGGTCAGTTAACTGGTCTCCGCAAGGAACAGCGCGCTATATTTAATGTTAAGGAGCGGCGCAATGTCGATCGACAGCTTTTCGCTTTACTGCATGATTCCAGAGCTGCGGGCGCGCTTTTTAAATCGACCCGCGCGGGATGTCTCGCAGCCGTCCCGCTTTGAAATCGTCTTGCGTTTTCGACGGCGCGAAGAGGAAGAGAGCGGACCGATACTGCTGCTCTCTCTACATCCGCAACGGGCGCGCGTTCATACATCAAGCGAGTTTCCAAAACAAAAACAGCTCCCGCATTTTGCCGCGACGCTCCGCCAGCATCTGCTGCGGGGCGAACTGACCGCCATCGACCAAACCGATCTTGACCGAATCCTGACGCTCCGCTTCGATCCGCCGCCGGGCTTGTTGAGCGAACAGCGCGGCGAAAGCCTGCTCATCGTTGAAATGATGGGCAAGCACAGCAACCTCATACTCGTCAACGCGCAGACGAACCGCATCATCGAAGCGGCAAAGCATGTCCGCGAACATCAAAACCGCCATCGAGAAATTGTGCCGGGCGCCGAGTATCTGCCCCCGCCGCCCCCGAAACGGGCAGACCCGTTCGCCATGACGCGCGCCCAGTTTGACGCGCTCATGGACCCGACCGACGACGCCCCCGTCTGGAAGCAGGCGCTGGAGCGCATCGACGGGTTCAGCCCCGCCTTTGCGAAGGAGTGGGAGGCGTCCGCGCATGACGGATCCAGCGGCGCGCTCTGGGCGGCTCTCCATGAGCGCATGGAGCGGCTGAAACGGCGTCAACCGAACCCGCATGTGTTATACAACGGCGAACGCGCGGTCGGGTATACGCTGTTTTCTCCGTCGGGCGATCCGTTCGCCGAGGCGGTGCGGTTTGAGAGCGTGGACGCGGCAATCGGCGCGTACTACACGCAGGCGGCGCGCCAAGAGGAGATCGAAAGGGCGCGGAATCAGCTCGCGCAGGCGATACAGCGCCGGGAAGCGTTTTTGTTGAAAAAACAGCGCGCCCTGCGAGGCGACCTGCGCCGTTCAGAGCAGGCGGAAAATTACCAGCGGTGCGGCGAGCTGATCATGTCGTCGCTCCATGAGATACCGCCGCGCGCCGAAACGGCGTCTGTCGCGGACTATTACGATCCGGACGCGCCAAAGGTGGAGATCGCGCTGAACCCGAAGAGGTCGGCTCTGGAGAACGCGCAGGAGTATTTTAAAAAAAGCCGCAAGGCGCGCAGGGGAGCCGCCCGAATCGCGCAGCTCATTTCCGACCTAGAGCGCGAGTTTGAATGGGTGGACGAACGCAGGCGGCTCCTGAAGGAGGCGGACGACATGGAGAGCCTGGAGACGCAGCGGGGCGAAATGGAGCGGATGGGCTGGATTCAGCGGGCAGACGCGAAAGGTTCCAAGAGGGAGCAGCAGCAGCAGCCGTACCGTTCCTTCACGCACCGCGGATGGACGATACTGGCGGGGCGCAACGACCGCGAGAACGAGTGGCTCGTCACGCGCGTCGGACGGAAAGACGATATGTGGCTCCACGCGAAGCAGACGGCAGGCTCGCATGTGCTGATACGCAACCCTGAGCGGCGCGCGCAGATACCGATGCCGGTGCTGCTGTCCGCGGCGAAGCTGGCGGCGAATATGAGCAAGGCGCGTTCAACCAAGCATGCGCCGGTGGACTACACCTTTTTAAAATATGTGAACCGTCCGAAAGGCGCCAAGACAGGGATGGTCGTCTATTCGCGGGAAAAGACCTTGTTCGTGGACCCTGCGCCCCCGTCGGAGCTGTTTGGAACTTAGCGGGCGGCAACGGAAACCGACTCCACATAGCGTCATTACCGCGCAAGCGGGAATCCAGAGGACCGAAGGAGCTGTCCGCGTCCGCCCTAATTCTCGACAATCTCCACCTGTATCGCTATGCCCAATTCTGCCGCGATCTCCTCAATAATCTGTTTTTTCGTAGCTGTATTAGACCTGGTGGCGATATAATATTCGCCGCGCTCAGTATAACCTGTGCTAGGAACGGAGGTAGAGATTAATGTATGACCAGATAATCGTTTGTTGAGGCTTTTTATCTGCTCTATTCCTATACGATCAATCACATCAGCAAATGTTTCGGATGCGAATCTCTGGTAAATGCGAGAGCCATCGGGCATCGTAACGGCAAGACGAGTGGGGGGCTTTTTGCCTCCATTCTTCTTACTTCCATTCTTGTCTCCATTAGGAGGCGGAGGTGGAGGCGGAGGCGGCTTCAAGCTCTTCAAAAAATCCTTGATCTGCTCTATTGTCGGCTCATGCTCGCACAGATCTTTCGTCTCCTCCGATAGAGCCAAGAACAAATTCTCGCTTTCCTTTTCGATCAGGTTCTTCCACGCTTTGGGCAAATTCTTCCCCGCCTCTCTCCGGCTCGCCCCTTTCTTATGGTCTTCTTTGATAGCCTCAATCGCTTCTCCGGATTGTACCGATTCATAGCAAAGGTACCGCGTCAAACGTTCACCCGCGCTTTCGCCCGCCTCTTCAATTAGGTCCATCTCATACGCCACTCGATCTTCATAACTGCCGTCAGCGCGGGCATTGTAAAAACGCCATTTATGTCCGTCCGTTAAAACGATGATCGAGACGCTTTGACGGAAGGCAGCTAGAAACGCATATTCGAACAGTTGATCTACTCCGTCGTCAATTTTTCCGACGTCTTTGACCTCAATAAAAACCTTCGGTTTGCCTATAGGATGGCACAGCGCAAAATCGACCCGCCCGCCCTCCAAGCGGTATTCAGCACATACTATTCGTTTGTCGTATCTGGGCCAATGCAGAGCGTCGCACAGAATCCTCAACACAATGTTATCAGAAACATCCCGCTCGCTTATATACCGGTTGTTCTCCATATTATCCCGTATATCGTCAATATGCTCTGCAAGCGTCATCGGCTGCCCGTCCGTCATGATTAAAAATGCTGTTGCGCTGCGCAGAAACTTTAACAGAAACGAACGTAAGAGGCAACCTGGATATTTGAGGATGGGCGCTTGAGTTGGGACATGTAGGCATGTGAACGCGGTCGGCTTCTGAGACGCCTCTGGATTCCCGCTTGCGCGGGAATGACGACCGGCGGGGCGGCGGCTTATCCACAAATGGAAAGGTTTTTTGCGCTCTAATGTCCCAACTTAAGGCGTTGCGTCACCCCACGCTGTCTTCAGGCGCGTCCTCCCACAACGCGCTCAACCGCTTCAGCTCCGCCTCAATCCGCGCCTGCTTCCGCGCCAGCGTGTAGAGATACAGACCCAGCAAGCCCCACAAAACGAGATACGCCGAAAAAAGATAGGTGAGCCGACTGCGCTGCTTCTTCTCCAAATAGTCGGCCGCCTTTTGAATCGCCGCGTCCGCCGGCAGATCCGGATTAATCGTCTGAGTCGCCTCCGCCTCGGCGCGCACATCCTCCGCCGAGACGCCCACCGGCGCCGCTGTCATAAACGCCAACGTTGTACAAACCGCAAAACTGACCGCAAACGCGATCCATGCCGCCCGCATATTATCCCCTTCCTTCGTTCTGCCAGAGAGACTCCAAGCGCCGCTCCGCCGTCTCAATCCTAGCCCTGAGCGCCATGAGCGCCGCATACACGCATAAAACCGCCGCGAAACTGATCAGCAGACCGACCTGCATGGAAACTTCCATGTCGAAGATTGTCCCCTCCCGCGGATGCATGAGGCCTCCCCACAGCTTGATGGAGTAATACACGATGGGAACCATGACGCACGCGGCGATGCCGTAAACCGATGCGAGACGGCGGCGCGCCTCCCCGCGCGCGTTTGCCCGAAACAGCAGATACCCCGCATAGATCGCCCATAGCGCCAGCATGGAGGTCAGGCGCGGCTCCCAGTTCCACCACACATTCCACGAGCTGCGCGCCCAGAACATCCCCGTCAACAGCACGATCGACGCGAACAGAAACGCCGCCTCCGCCGACGCCCCAGCGACCGCGTCCGCCAGCTCGCATCCCCGCGCAAGATAATACCCGCCGGCAACCGCCGTCACAATGCACGCCAGAAACATCGTGAACGCAAACGAGACATGAAAATAGAAAATCTTTTGCGACTCAAGCATCTCCGCTTCAAGAGGCAAAAACATGAACACGACCGTCAACGCCGCAAAAACCGCCAGCGTTGAAACGATCGCTCCCGCCTGCATTTTTGTCATTTTAATCCTCCAAAACAACTTCAAAAAGCAGCAGCCCAACCGCCGACATGATGAGCGCATACGCGACAAGCAGGGCGATCCATGCCTTTTCCTGTATCGGCTCGGACGCCCAGATCGGAGCCGCGCACTTGGACGCCGCCATGAGCAGCGGCAGCTGCAGGGGCAGCATCCCCGCCGAGAGCAGCCCTTCGCCCCCGCGCATCGACGCTGCCATTGCGCCCATCAGCGCGCCGACCGCTCCGAGGCCGACCGAGGCGGCCGCCCCGACGCCGATCAGCCGCAAGACATCGCCCAGCGTCAACCACGAAATATCGAAAAACGCCGCCGTCAACAGACCGAGCGCCAGCTGCGTCAAGCATAACATGACGCTCAAAGCGCACATTCTCGCCGCATAGATGACGGAACCGTCCGCGTCCATTCGTACCGCCTTGATTCCGCCCGCTTCCCTGTCCGCCTCCGCGCTGCGGTATATCGCCACGACGCCCGCAAACGCCGCCGCCGTCCAGTAAATGCTGGAGGCAAGCTTCGCCAGCTCGCGCCGCCGCGCCTCCATCGGAAGCTCCGGCGGCGAAAAGAACGGGCCGTACACCAGCGCGAACAACATCACCGCCGTCAACGAAAACAGCAGCGCAACCGCCATCGCCCCCCGACTGCGCCACTGGAGCGACAGGTCTTTGTAAAAGAGGCGGCTGAATTGCGCAAGCGTATGCTTCAAAACGAACGCTTTCTCAACGTTATTCTCTGCTGCCGCGGCTAAAGACGACCGCTCCGTCCTGCAGACGCGCCTCTCTTTCGCACGCCTGGCGGCTCAGCTCGGCGTCATGCGTCGCAAGGATGAGCGCGGCTCCCCTCTCCCTTTCTCGATGCAGCCGATCCAGCAGGCGCAGGCGCGATTCCTCGTCCAGACCGGCGAACGGCTCGTCCAAAAGCAGCAGCTCTGAACGGCGCAAAAAAACGCGCGCCAGCGCTAGACGCTGCGTCATCCCTCGTGAATAGAACCGCGCGGGCGTCTCGGCGAAGGGAGTCAACCCCGCCTCGCTCAGTTCCTGTTCAACCTGCCGGCGCGAATTGTCGATGCCCCGCAGCCGCGCAAAAAAAAGCAAGTTTTGCCGACCCGACCATTCAGGATAAATCAACGGCTCATGCGCCGCATATCCGACGCAGCGGCGGTAGGTCATTGGACGCTTCCGCGCGTCAACGCCGTTCCATATGATGGAACCGCCGCTCGGTCGAGACAGCCCCGCCAGCAGCTCCAGCAGCGTCGTCTTTCCGCTTCCGTTCGCTCCGATCAACGACAGGCTTGCGCCGCGCTCCACTTGAAGCGACGCCCCGCGCAGAACAGAGCGCCCGCCGCGCGTCTTTTCTAGACGCTTCGCCGCAAGCCCGTTCATCGCCCGCTCTTCATGTCGCCTCTTGTTGTTCAATGACGCGGGCAAGGCGCGCTTTCGCCTCGTCGCGCATCTGCCGGTGGGCGGCGCCCGTCAGCGCATTCTGTTCCCGCTGCGCGTCCAGCTCCGCGATATACTCCAACAGCATCCGCTTCATCACCGCCAGATCGCCCGCCTTGAAACGCTTCAACCCCTCCGTCGGACGACGGGGCGGCGGCGCAGGCTCCTCCGTCGTTTTCCTGTTCAACGCGCGCGACTGCGATATCCATGAACCGACCGCTCCGCCGACCGTCAACGCAAGCGCGCCCATCAAGACCGCCAAGAAAATCGGAACCCCCTTGGAACCTGAATCCGCGCCGCCAAAAAACTCCACCCGTATCGGAACGGAGCGGCCAAACCGAATGTTCCGCCGCGTGAACAGGTTGATGCGCATCGGAGGAGCGCCGCTTCCATCCCCGTGGATCAATTCGGAGCCTTGCATGATGAAAAATGGAGAGACGATCCAGGCGCGCAAATTCTCTAGCCCCGCCCGTATCTCTCTCACCGGCATATGGAACGAACGCGACAGGTCCATCGGCGAGCCGACAGGCATTAAATACGCCAGCTCAATGGTTGTCGTCCCCGGGGGTATCGGGTTGACGACGCTCACGCCTGTTTCGTCCACCCGCGTTTCAATCGACTGCCCGCCTGCGCCGCCTGCCTGTACATCCCGCGCGCCTTCTGGCAGATGGATATGCAAACCGATCGGGACGCCGTCATGATCGGTCTCGGCAAAATCCTCCGTTCCGTTGTTTTGGACATGCAGAAACTCAACCGCCTCAACAAACCCGTCCTTTTCCGCCGCTCGAAGCATGATCATCAGCTGCGCCGACAACGACGGCAGCTCTACCTGTATCGGTATGCTCTGCCCCGCCGGCGCGTTCTTCAGCTCAAAACGCTGAAACAAGGCTTCCCCGATTGTCTGCGAGCCTGTCGACTCAAACCCGTCTGAGAGAACCCTCCCGTTCGGGTTTTCGATCAGCACAAGAATTTCGTCCATCGGAAGATGAAGCGTCCGCGACAGGTTCAGCGGCGGCTGCGCCGAAAGGCTGTAGGAGTATGTGATGAGCGTTTGCCCCGGCGGCAGCGGATCGTTCAGAAGCGCGTCCCGTTCGTCTGTCAGAAGCGGCGTTGAGGCTCCGCTGCCGCCTTCCTGACGTTCTCCAGAGAGCTCCGCCGCTCTCGCCGGCGTTTCTAAACGCAGGGGAATCCGTCGACCGTCGGCGTCCGCGTGGACATAATTTTCGGCGCCCTTGTTTTCTATCGTTATGAATTCTGCCAGCCTCCATGAGCTGCGGTCGCCCGAATCATGGATCGCAATCACGAGGCGCGTCGCCAGGTCCGCGCGGTCTGAGGTCGCCGCGACGCGCTTCAAATCGTAGGTCATTTCCGGCGTCCATTCCGACAGCGCAACGCCGCTCCGCTCAACAAGCTCCCCGTCCACCTCCGCCGAAAGCGTGAACGACAGCTCCAGCTGAACAGGCAGCCCGGTGAATGCATACCGCCCGCCGTTCTGCGTCCGTTGAACGCGCCGCTCCGTTTTGCCCTCTTGCGTCCAGGTGAGAGTCACCTCCACGTTGTCGTATGTCTGTTCCGTCGCCGCGTCGAGAAGTCGTCCGCGTATCGTTCCTGTCGTCTGCGCGTCTGCGGCGGTTGAAATCGCCAGCGCGAGCGCGCATGCCGCGGCGATCCGCCCTGTCAGCCTCATCGGTATTGCCCCCGCGCTTTCTTGAACGCTTCGATCTCCCGCTCAAGCAGGTCGTCGTCAATGGAGCCGGCGGGCGCGGTTGGGGAGCCTCCCCGCTCCTCAATGCGCGCGTCCATCTCCGCCAGTATATGCGCCGTTTCCTGCATCAGATCGGCCCGTAGCCGCTCATAATCGCGTTCCGAAATCTTTCCGCAATCTCTGTCAAAGTCCAGATCGGCAAGAGCCGTGTAGCTGCGCTCCCGCTCTATCATCAGCTCGTCCAGCTCCGTGTCGCGCGCCTCAAAACGCCGCCCGCCGGCGCTCAAAATCGGGCTTCCTAAATAAAGCAAGCCCAGCAGCGTCAACGCGCACAATGCAGCGAACAGAGCCGTCTCCGCCGTCATCTTGAATCCATCCCAACGCTCATACCGTCCGGCGCTCCTTCAGCTCTTTTTCAATTCGCTCTCGATACTCGTCCTGGGGCTGTTTCGCCGCCGTCTCTTCCTCCCTCTCTTTTTGAGACATTAAGAAAATACAGAGAAACGCTGTCGCCGCGGCAAACAGAACCGCCGGCAATATCCAGAGCAGAAGATCAAAACCTTTCTTCGCCGGCGCCGGGCGATACTGCTCTCCATACTTTTCAATATACGCCGCCGCAATCTGTTCCCCGGTCATCCCCTCCCGCGCCTGCTCGGTCATGACATCTCTGAAGGCGCGCGCCTCATCGCATATGCAATCATTCAGAATCGTCGGCGGGCAGCCGCAGCTGCAAAGGACGCTTTGCGACGCTTTCTTCAGCGCCGTCTTTTGAATCGGCGTCAGCTGCCCGCTCTCCTCGGCCGCTCCAACAACCATGACAGCGGTCAACGCCGCCGCAAACGCGATACGCTTCATTCTTCCGCTCCCTTCGCCGGCCGGTATTTGATCCGCTCCGCCAGACAGACCGCCCCGCCGATAATCATCACAACCGGAACCGCCCACAGGACGACCCATGCGAGCGGATTGTAGTATACCTGCATATCGGCTTTTCCTTCTTCGTTGATCCCGCCGAGAGCGATATACAGGTCGCCCGACAAGCGGCGCAGCGTCGAGGCTTCGTATGTCGCTGTTTCGCTGGCGTCGTACTGGCCGCGCGACGGCTCCAGTTCGGCGATTGGACCGCTGCCGTTTTTGGAGACCTCAATCGGAACGCCATGAAAAACAACGTTCTGGCCGCGTTTTTGAAACGGCTCGCCGGCGTATTTCAGCTGATAGCCGGCGATCTGATACGTTTCGCCCGGCGCCAGCTTCACCCGCTCCGACAGCTGAAACCCGTTCGACCCAAGCGCGCCGATATAAAACAGCGCCACCCCGATATGCACAATATAACCGCCGTACCGCCTCCGATTCTGATTCGTCAACTGAAACAACGCTGAAAACAGATTGGGCGACCCGCGCCGCAGGCGTATCCTTACGCCCTTCCAGTACTCCAGCGCCACCGTTCCCAGCACAAACACGGACGCAAAAACGCACAACAGCGAATAGATCGTCTTCAATAATGGGAATCCGTCAGGGGAGGAACTGCCGATCATGGCGAACGGGGCGACGCACGCCAGCGCCGCAACCAAACCCGCCGCTGTCGGCCAGAGGAAGTTGCGGCGAAGGTTCGAACCGGTCGCTTTTTTCCAAGAAATCATCGGTCCGATGCCTGTCAGCGCGAGCAGAATCAGCCCGAGCGGCACGATGAAAGCGTTGTAATACGGCTCCGAAACGGCGATCTTGCGGTCGGGGATTCCGCGCACATAGGTGTAATACGCTTCTGAGATGATCGGAAAAATGGTGCCTGCCAGGACAACCGCGGCGCTGATCACAAAGATCCAGTTGTTAAAAAGGAACGCCGCCTCCTTAGACAGCAGCGAATCGAACCGATTGACGCTGCGCAGCTGGCGCCATCGGCGCGCGATCAACCAAACGACGGCGATCGTTGAAAGCGCCAGAAAGCTTCCAAAATAAGCTAACAGCTCGCTCGACTCCCCAAACGCATGCACCGATGTCAACAGCCCGCAGCGGACCAGCATGGTCCCAAACAGCACAAGCAGAAAAGTGAGCGATATGAGAGCGATGTTCCATATCTTGAGCATGTTGCGCCGCTCTTGAATCATCACCGAATGGAGAAAGGCGGTGATCATGAGCCAAGGCAGCAGCGCGGCGTTCTCCACAGGGTCCCAGCCCCAGTAACCGCCCCATCCGAGTTCGTTATACGCCCATGCTCCGCCGAGCAGATTTCCGAGCGTCAAGAACAGCCACGCCGCGATCGTCCACCGCCGAGAACGCGCGAGCCAGAGCGTACTTCCCGACCCTTGAAGCATTGACCCGACCGCGTAGGCGAACGGCGCTGTGCAGATCACAAACCCGCCGTACAGGTTCGGGGGGTGAATCATCATCAAGGGCGTCTGTAAAAGCGGGTTCATTCCAAGCCCGCGCGTTGAAGCGCCTGCCGCCAAGTCCGCTTCGATGCGCGCCAGGACGTCTGCGTTCAGCAGCTGAAACGGGTTGCTGATCCCCGGCACAATCCCCGCCGACAGCGCCGCATAAAACAGCATGACGACCGACATGACGCCGAGCGCGTAATCGGTCAGCCTGTCCTCTTCGCGCCGGCTTCGCCAGACCATCAGCGCGGCGCAGGAGGTCAGTATCGCGTTCCAAAACAGCATGGAACCGGACATGCCGCCCCACAGGGCGCTCAACTTGTAATGAACGGGCTGATCCGGCGTGGAAGTGCGCCAAACATACTCGATATGATACCAGTCCGACAGCAGAGCGATGAGCAGGCAGATTGTCGTGAAGAGCATGAGCGTCCACGCGACGACAATCCCGCGGCGCGCGCTGCGGAGCCAACCCTCATGGCGAAGGCGCAGCCCGACGGCGAACGCGAGGCACGCCCATGCCGAGGCTCCCGCGGCAGCGTAAACGGCGGCGCGCGGAAACCCCGTAACGGCGACCTCGTCCGCCTTAGACAAAAGCAAAAAACCGAGCGTCGAAACGCCCAAAAACGCGAAGGCGGCGGAAAAAGCAAACTTCGTCTCGCGCGGACGACCGTTCATGGAGAGCTTTCGGAGCTGAGCGGCTCCTCAACCTGTTTCGCCGCGCCTTCCGACTCGGCGTAACCGCCGTCCGCCGCGCCTTCCGACTCGGCGTAACCGCCGTCCGCCGCTTCATATTTAGAGGGGCATTTCGTCATCAGCTTAGACGCCTCAATTGTGTTGGACGCCCGGTTGTAATGTCCGCTCACAACGACGCCCTGCCCCTCCTTGAAGCTGTCCGGCTTCAGCCCTTCTCGATAGACGACGTCGATATACGCCGTTCTTTCGGCGTCGCGAACCTGAAAGCGCAGTTCCTGCCGGTCGATGTCGTACTGTTCCGTCCCTTCGGCGACCCATCCGTCCACCTGAACGCCGGCGGACGCTCCGTCCTGATCCGCAAGCAGCTGGTCCGGGGTGAAGCGGATGAGGTTTGCGCCGGGGCTGTTGAAGGCGACGACGCTCAACACGACCGCCGCCGCTGTCAGCAGCGTCCCGGCGAGAACGAACTTGATCCATTTGCGTTCCATAAGGCGCTCACTTTCCCGCAAAATAACTGTTGACCGCTTCTGCCAGCGATTCGACGCTCGCTTCAGGCGCTTCGATGGCGACCTTCAAGCCGCGCGCTTCAGCCGCCGCGCGCGTCACGGGCCCAATCGCCGCGACTGCCGCATTTTGAAGCAAATCCTCCGCATCCTCGGTCTGAAGAGCCTTTAAAAAATTCTCGACCGTCGATCCGCTGGTAAATGTTACCACGTCTACCCCCCTTTGCGCTAATCGTTCTTTGACAAGGTCGGCGTTCTGCGCGTCCGCGATGGTCTCATACGCCGGCGCGTCCACCACCTCCGCCCCCGCGTTTCGCAGCCCCTCGCGCAGCGTTTCACGCCCCTTCAACGCTCGCACTAGCAAAAATCGCTTCCAGACGGGATTCTCCAGCTCCTTCAAGACGCCCTCGGAACGCGACTCGCGCGGCACAAGGTCGGGTTGAATTCCCCGCTCGCGAAGGCGGCGCGCCGTCGCAGGACCGACTGCGGCGACTCGACATGCGCCAAACGCGCGCGCGTCCAGACCCGCCGACTCCAGTCGCTCCCAGAAAGCGTCCACAGCGTTCACGCTTGAAAAAATCGTCCAGTCAAAACCGCGGAGGACCTTTACCGAGGCGTCTAAAAGCGCGTTTTCTTTCAAAGGAACGGCGCGAATCGACGGACATTCGATCACTTCAGCCCCCGCCTCCTCCAGCAAGCCGACCAGCGAACTCGCCTGTGAGCGGGCGCGCGTCACGACCGCGGTTCGTCCAAACAACGGCCGGCGGTCGAACCATGCCAGGCGCTCCCGCAACTGCGCGACCTCGCCGATGAGAACAATCGCGGGGCTGCCGACGCCCGCCTTCTCCGCCTCCGCCGCGACGGTCGACAATTGCGCCAAAACCGTTCGCTGCCGCGGAAGCGTCCCCCACTGAATGACCGCCGCCGGCGTCTCCGGCGCCCGCCCGCCGGCGATCAGCTCCTCCGCGATGCGCGCCAAGTTCCCCATCCCCATCAGCGCCGCGATCGTGTCGACCGCGTCCGCCAACTTTCTCCAGTCGACGGAGGGGGAGGGCTTAGACGGGTCCTCATGCCCCGTCACAAACGCGGCAGACGAGGCGAATTCGCGGTGCGTCAACGGAATGCCGGCGTAAGCGGGAGCCGCGACAGGCGACGGAACGCCCGGCGCGATCTCAACCTCCACGCCGGCAAGGCGCAGCATTTCCGCCTCCTCGCCTCCGCGCCCGAAGATGAACGGGTCGCCGCCTTTGAGACGGGCGATCGTCTTGCCTTCCCGCGCCGCTTTGACGAGTCGGGCGTTCAGTTCCTCCTGTTGAATATAATTCTCGCCTCCGCGCTTGCCGACATACACTTTTTCGGCGTCCGGGCGCGCGTATTTCAGAAGCGACGGGTTTGCCAGCGCGTCGTAAAAGACGATGTCGGCGCGCTCCAACAGCTCGCGCCCGCGCAGCGTCAACAGCTTCGGGTCGCCCGGTCCCGCTCCGATAAGATACGCCCGCCCCGTCATGTCAGCAGCTCCTTCGCCCCTTGTTTCAAAAGCTCTTCAGCCAGCTTCGCCCCGACAATTTCAGGGTCATGCCCGGCGCGCGCGCCTTCAACGCATTTTGAACCGTCCGCGCTCAAGACGCGCCCTGTCAGCGCCGCCCCGTCCTCGTCTGTCCATACGGCGTAAGCGGCGATGGGCGTATGACAGCCTCCGCCTAAGGCGCGCAGAAAGGAGCGTTCGGCTTGAACGGCTAGCCATGCCGCCTCGTCATGCGCAGGTTGCAGGAGCTTCAGCGTCGCCGCGTCTCCCGTTCGCGTTTGTATGCATAGGGCGCCCTGCCCAACAGCGGGCAGCATCACAGGCGGCTTCAACAGCTGAACGATCTTGCCCCCCAGGCCGAGCCGCTCCATCCCCGCCGCCGCAAGTACGAGCGCGTCCGGCGCCCTGCGCGCGTCGCCGCGCAATTTTCGCAGCCGCGTGTCCACATTGCCGCGTATCGGTTCCGCGTTCAGATCGGGGCGAACGGCAAGCAGCTGGGCGGCGCGCCGCCGGCTGCTTGTCCCGACGCGCGCGCCTTCCGGCAGCTCTTTCAAAGTGGAACCGTCGGCTGTTACGAGCGCGTCGAACGGGTTGCCCCTCGTCGGAACCGCCCCGACCGTTAGCCGCGCGTCCATTTCGGTCGGCATGTCTTTCATGCTGTGGACGGCGGCGTCGATGCGCCCCTCCAGCAGAGCCGTTTCCAGCTCCGATGTGAACAGCCCTTTCCCGCCGATTTCTGGCAGCGGACGGTCCTGAATGCGGTCGCCCGTTGTGCGAACGACGCGCGTTTCCACCTCCGCTGTCAGCGCGTCCGCAACCAGCTGCGTCTGCGCCAGCGCCAGCGCGCTCCCCCGCGTGCCAATGCGTATCCGTTCCGTCAAAACGCCGCTCCATGCCGTTATCTCATAACGTATGATAGCGCCGAATGACGCTCAATGAACCCTCTATTCCGACCTCATGCGTAAAGTTGGGACATTTGAACGAATGATCGCTCTATTGATGG
>JAPPNK010000006.1:12954-97300 GCA_028818695.1 Candidatus Poribacteria bacterium | reverse complement strand
CGACCCCTTAAGTATGCGCATACCTGAGGGGTAAAGTAATCATGTAAATGACGGCCTGGTTGACGGAGCCTTTTCCCATAAATAGAGAGATCATTCGTATAACTGTCCCAACTTTACGCATGAGGTCGGCGACATGTCCAACTCAACTGAAACGGTATGACAGGTTGCCGCGTCCGCCCGATCTGTTTATGATGCAGACCATGAATGGAGGCGCCGATGAGTCAGGAACGTCCGAACATACTTTTAATCACCAGCGACCAGCAGCATTGGAACACTTTAGGCTGCCTCAACTCGGAGATCGAAACGCCGAATCTGGACCGCCTCGCAGAGCAGGGGACGCTTTTTAACCGCGCCTATGTCCCAAACCCGACCTGCACCCCGACGCGCGCCTCGATCATCACCGGCATGTATCCGAGCCAGCATGGCGCCTATTCGCTGGGAACGAAGCTGATGGAAGATGTCCATACCGTCGGCGAGGATTTTTCAGACGCCGGCTACCAAACGGCTCTTGTCGGGAAGGCGCATTTTCAGCCGCTGCGGGAACGGGACGGCTACTCGTCTCTAGAGTCGTATCCGATCATGCAGGACCTGGACTTCTGGCGCGGCTTTAACGGTCCGTTCTACGGCTTTGAGCATGTCGAACTGGCGCGCAACCATGTTGACGAGGCGCATGTTGGGCAGCATTACGCGATCTGGATGGAGGAAAACGGCCTCGATAACTGGCGCGACTATTTCCGTCCGCCGACGGGCAACAACCGTTCGCAGCGGCACAAGTGGCTCATCCCCGAAGAGTTTCACTACGACCGCTGGATTGCAGAGCGTTCGAACGCGCTTATGTCGGAGTATGCGAAGAACGACGATCCGTTTTTTCTCTGGGCAAGCTTTTTTGATCCGCATCCGGCGTATCTTGTTCCTGAGCCGTGGGATACGATGTACGATCCCGCCGCGTTGACCGTGCCGACAGCGTTGCCCGGCGAGCATGACCGCAACCCGCCTCATTTTCAAATGACGCAGCAGAGAAAGCCCGACTTTTCTCCCTGGCGGGAAAGCGGGCAGGGCATCCACGGCATGCGCTCGCACCTGTTTGACAAGGAGGCGATGGCGAAGAACATCGCCGTCTATTACGCGATGACGACGCTGATGGACAAGTATATCGGCGTCATTTTAGACAAGCTGGAGGCGCTGGGGCTGGCGGAGAACACGCTTGTGTTGTTCACCTCCGACCACGGGCATTTTTACGGGCAGCATGGACTCATTGCGAAGGGACCGTTTCATTACGAGGATCTGATCAAGGTTCCGTACATCGTCCGCATGCCTGGGAGGACGCCGGCGGGCAGCCGTTCAGAAGCGCTCCAGACGCTCGTCGATCTGGCGCCTTCCTTTTTGAGCGTCTGCGGAATCGAGACGCCGGGGACGATGACTGGAGTCGACCAAAGCGCCGTATGGTTCGGCGAGGCGGACTCGGCGCGCGACCATGTCGTTGTTGAGAACCGCCATGAGCCGACGACGATACATGTCAAGACTTATGTCAACGCGCGCTACAAGCTGACGGTTTACTATCAGCAAACCTACGGCGAGCTGTTCGATCTGGAGGCGGACCCCTGCGAGACGAACAACCTGTGGGACGATCCGTCCTATTCGGCGCTGAAAGCGGAGCTGATCCAAAGGCTGCTGTTCGCCGAGATGGGCAAAGAGCCGCTGCGGATGCCGCGCATATCAGGCGCCTAAGGAGCGGACGGCGGGAGTTAAGAATGACCGCGCAGCCGCTCATCCGCGAAGAGCAGCCCCTTGAGCGTCAGATACGGGTCGATGGCGTCCACCAGCTCCGAATGCGGCGCCAGAAGGCTCGACAAGCCGCCTGTTGCGACGACGGTCGGCTTTGCGTCCAGCTCTTCGGCGATGCGCTCAATCATGCGCTCCATCTGTCCTAGATAGCCGTAGTAGAGGCCGGACTGTATGCATTCGCTCGTGTTGCGCCCGATGGCGCGCTTCGGCTTTTCAATTTTTTCGAGCGGTTTCAACATGGACGCTTTCTGAAATAGAGCGTCCATAGAGATCTGGATGCCGGGCATGAAGGCGCCGCCGCGGAAGACTCCCCCCTCGCCGACGACGTCTAGGTTGGTGGCGGTGCCGAAGTCGACGACGACGGCGGGCAGCGGATAAAGGCGCAGGACGGCAAGAGCGTTCAAAGCCCGGTCGGCGCCGACTTCGCTTGGGTTGTCGACATCCAGCTGAATGCCGAGGTTCGATTCGGCCGTTGCGATCCGCGGCTCGCAGCGGAGATACTGGGCGCATGCTTGAAAGAAGGTTTGCGTCAACGCCGGAACGACCGAGGCGGCGCAAACCCGTTCAATCCGCTTCGGGTCTTGTCCGCCCGCTTGCATGAGGGAAATGAGCAGCGCGCCGTATTCGTCCGCATTTTTGTTCAGGTCGGTTCGGAGCCGCCACGGTTGGATGAGACGTCCGTTTTGGAAGAGGCCGAGGGCGATCTCGGTGTTGCCTATGTCGGCGGCGAGGAGCATTAGGGAACCTTTGACGCTGTTTAATCAAGATGATAGCAGCCTGCGGCGCGTTTTTCCAGCCTAATGCCCCGCAACGCCTGTACCTTCTCATTCCTCGGGCGATTCGTTTTTCTTCCCGCCTTGCATTCTCTTCTTAAGCCTTTCGGCGAATTGGTCGATGGCGCGGTTTATTTTGCCGTAGATCGGGATTTTCTGAGCGGTGGACGCAAACAGATTATGCAGCGAGTGAGAAACCGCCGTGATCCAGAAGGCGCGCCAAAACGAATCTGGAAACCAGCGAACGAATGGATAACCGAGATAGACGCCGCCGGGTATTCCCGCCCCGATGCCCTTTCCAGCATGATCAACATAATGCGCCCATGCGAAGAGCGCCGCCGAGACGATGAACTGCGTTCCAGCGCTGAACCCCGCCGCGCTCAACAACGCGATCGGCAGCGCCTGATAAAACAGCGTTTCGCCGATGGGCGCGAAAACCATCGGGAAGTAAAATGCCTTGTCATGGGTGAATTCGATCTTGTCTTTTTTCGGCTTTTCGTCCGTTTCATCTTCGGCTTTATTGTCTTTTTTCGGTTTTTTGGCAGGCTTCGGTTTTTTGCCGCGTTTCGGCTTCGTCCGGTCGCCGATGAACACCACCGCAAAATTCGCCAAAAACCAAAACGGAACAGACGCGACGGACCCTTCCAGCGAGATTAGCAAACAGAACGGCCAAGGGCTGTATTCCGCATACCGCCCCTGAAACCATTCGACCATCCAGCCGCCGGCGCCGCTCCATATGCATAGCCCGACGACGAGAACCGTTGCCGCAAACGATCTCCACCGCTTCACCGCTTCTATCGGCGTCATGATGAGCATCGCAATGGAGCCGCCTGTCAAGAAAAAGAGAATGCGGAACGTCTCTTTTTGAATAACGGCGGCGGCGAGAGTCGTCATACCTATAGCCAGCAGCCATGAAGAATCCGCCCAATGCGCAAAAGCAAAGCCCATGTAGAGCGCCGGCGCGATCATCCAGAGAAACTTCAGCTTTTGGCATTTCGCCGCCGTGAAGCAACAAGCGGCGGCGAGCGCCTGCGTTCCCATCCCGGCGCCCGCCAGTTTCATAAGCAGAACCGGCGCCGCATGGTAGAGCAGCGCAAATTGAATTGGATCCATAAAGATTTTGCGGACGAGGCTTTTCTCAGGTTTTGGAGGATCCTCCGGCGCCTTGCGGAGCTTTTCAATAATGAAAAACGGAAAAAACAAAACGAAGAAGACAGCAAACCGCTCTAAAGAAATGAGAGCCAAGAGTATTAACGGCGAAAACTGTTCATACCGCCGAAGCCATCCGACCGCCCATTCATGCTGGTTGGCGGGGCCGTCCAAGATGTACAAGAGCGCCATGGCGCCGACAGCCGCGGCGGCGCGCAAAGCTATCTCCCGCCCTGTTCGATGCGGCTGCTTTTCGTTTTTAGAAACGTCAGCCGCAGATGAGTCGCTCATATGTTTTACTTTTCGGAGGCGCCATGCGTCTTGTTCGGTTCAGTATGGCGCCAAACGGACTGCAGCTCAAGCGAAGTTGCGTATTGTTAAAGCGGCGGGCAGCGCGCTCATAAGGCGCGGCGTCTTGATTCATCGGGCGGGAAGCGCTAAATTGAGACGCAAACGCGGAGGCGCAAGAAGAGTATGAAACAGCAGCCCCTTAAAATAGGCTTGATCGGATGCGGCGGGATCGTTCAGCGAATCCATTCGCCGGCGTATATGAGCATGCCCGAACTGGCAACCGTCCATGCGTTGTCTGACCCAAGCGAACCGAGCCGTCAAGCGGTCGCCGAGCGGCATGACGTCCCGCCCGGCCGTCAACACGCCGATCTGCGCGAGATGCTTTCGGCGGGCGGGCTGGACGCTGTTGTCGTCGCGACGCCCCACTCTATGCATTGCGCGCAGGCCGTTGAGGCGTTAAAGGCGGGGGTCGCCGTCGTTTCGGAGAAGCCGATGGCGGTCTCGGTTGAGGAAGCGGACGCGATGATTGAAGCGGCGGAACGCGGAAAGGCTCCCTATGCGGTTTGTCATAACCTGCTCTTTTCCCCTGCGATGCGGGAAGCGTTTCATTATGCGTCCAATTTTGGCGGACGCGGATTGGGGCGTTCGCAATCGATCTTTTTGAAGGCGTCCATTCTTTCAGAAAGCGACTGGCGGGCGACGCGCAAAGCGGGAGGCGGCTGCCTCATCGACTCGGCGTACCATGAGATTTACGCCGTAGAGGCGCTGATGGGTTCGCCCGTCCGGTATGTTGAGGCGCGCGTCAAGACCTCCTTTTATGAGATCGACGTGGACGACCTGGCGTTTCTGTTGTTTGAGCATGCGAACGGCGCCGTCTCGACCGTCTCCTCCACATGGCGCGCGCCTGCCTTTGGAACAGAAGGCGGGCGGTGGTGCGAGGTTCATGCGGAAGGCGGCTCGGTGAGAGTTTACCACCGCGAGAAGGCGCCGCTGTCGGTCTTCACGCGCGCTCTCGGCTGGAAAACGCCAATGGAAGCGCAGGCGGACGCGACAGGGCATACAGGTTTTTTCCGCGCGGCGTTTGAAGCGCTGGCAAATGGAGAGACGGCGCCTGTCGACGCGCAGGCGGGGCGGCGTCAGCTGGCGATCATTGAGGCGGCGCGCCGCGCGACATCCGAACGGCGGGCAGTGGAGGTGGAATGATGCGTCCGTATATCGATGTTCACGCGCATATCGGCATGACGGTGTCGCGCAGCCCAGCCGTCGGTCAGACGGTCGGACGGTATATGGGGCGGATGGTGTCGGCGGGCGTCATAGCGGCGGTCTTGTGTCCGACAGCGGGCGGCCCGCAGGCGAACGGCGTCTTGGACACGCGCCGCGAGCATGAAGCGGTGTCGGCGGCGATGCGCGCCTTCCCTGACAGGTTTCCCGTCGGGCTTGGTATCGCGGAGGTTCGACACGGAGAGGCGGGAGTCGTCGAGCTGGAGCGCGCCATGACAGCGGGCGGGTTGAGCGGTTTTATGTGCCATCCTGGGCTGTCGGGGCATTCTCTCGGCGCGGAGCTGCATCCGTTTTTAGAGGCGGCGGCGGTTCATTCCGGCGTCTGTCTGCTGCATCAGGCGGGGTCGACAGCGAATATAGCGGCGTATGCGCGCCGTTTTCCGTCCATTACGTTCATCATCGGGCATGTGTCGCTGAATCGGGGAGCGGCGCTGGACGCTGCGAAGCATTGCGCCAATCTGCCGAATGTATGGTACGACATCGCGCAGATGCCGCTGAACGCAGACGAGTCATGGGATCTGCGCCGTTTGCTGTCCGATTTGGACGGGGGGCGCTTGCTGTTCGGGAGCGATACGCCGTATTACGATTTTCGCCTGACCCAGTCGCTCGTCGAGTCGTCTGACATCAGCGAGTCGTCCAAGGACGCTGTCGCCTTTGAAAACGCCGCCGCGCTCATTCGGCGGTTCGCGCCCGGCTGGGAGGTGCCGACGGAGCCTGTATCGCCTCCGCAGATTTATACGGATGAAGAGCTCTGGGCGGCGAATGGGGCGCGGTTGTTGTGAGAGCGCTGATCGCTGACCTCATGCAGAAAGTTGAGACATCGTCACTTCTAGCAACAGCATTTACCATCGCCTACCGACACAAATAAATGACCGCACTCTGAGAGAAAAGATTGACTTCCCAAAACGCCCTGCTAAACTCTAAAAAAATCGGAGACTCACAGAAAGGATCGACAATAAAATTCAAACGGCTCTTGACGATGGCGATAATTCCACTCGCGCTAACGGGATGCGCGACTCGTTTCACTTTGACCGAAGCAGAACGGTCAGAACTGATGCAACAAGCTGAAGGCGCATGGGCTGCATATATGAATGCGGAAGCTGCCGTAGAATCCGCCGAGAATGCGCTTCACCAAAAGGCTCCTGAGGAAGCGGCGGTATGGAAAACGGCGTTGGAAACTGTAGAAGACGCAGCAATGGAAACCGAGAATCTGTGGCGGCTGGAGATCGCTGCTGGTTTCGCTCACGAGCGCGCAGACATCGCTCTTGCATATTCAGATCGGGCGCGTCTCCGAGCGGATCTCGCGAACCCTGGTCAAAAGACGGACGCTGAAATAGCGTCAGCGGCAGCAAGCTTTGCAGCGTTGGCTTCAGCGCTAAAAAGCGCTGCAGCGGAACGGGCTAGATTTTCACCTGAATCTGTGGAGGCGGCAGATGACGCGCTTAACTCGGCGGACATCGCGCTTGCGGATGCGATAAATGCCTTGCGTCTTGTCGCTCCACTAGAGTGGGCAATATATTCAGCAGCGGCCGCGAGGAGAGATGTTGCATGGGCGATACTCAATCAGGCGGCGGACTTGAAAGCAAAAGAAGCAGAGAAAGCAAAAAGAAAGCGATAATCATGAAACGGAATGTCGTAGGTACTGAATGGACTTCATAACGCAAAAGGAGTTAATGGCAAAAATGCGCGACTACTACCGCGGCTTAAGTTCCAGCGCCGCCCCATGAGCCTGCGCATCGAACAGGTCAGGGCGCATGACATGCGCTTCCCGCTTGCGCCGGGCGAAGGTTCGGACGCCGTTCACCGCGACCCCGTCTATTCATACGCCGCCGCCGAATTGACAACCAACGGCGCCGACCGCGGCGTCGGCCTCGCCTTCACCCTCGGCGGCGGGAACGATCTCGTGTGCCGCGCCGTCAAGCTCCTCGGCTCCGCTCTCGTCGGCGAAGAGATCGAGACGCTCATGCGCAATTTCGGCGAGATGTCGCGCCGATTGGCTGACCATCCGCAGCTGCGCTGGCTCGGGCCGCATAAGGGCGTCGTTCATCTCGCGCTGGCGTCGCTGGCGAACGCCTGCTTCGACCTGTGGGCGAAAAGCCGCGGCGAGCCGCTCTGGCGCCTGCTGTTGAGCTTGACGCCCGACGAACTGGTCTCAACGCTGGACATGAGCTACCTTGAAGACGCACTGACGCGCGAAGAGGCGGTTGAAATGCTGACCGGCGCGGAGCCGTCCCGCCCTGACCGCATGGAGGTTCTCCAACAGGGCTACCCAGGCTACGACACCTCCATCGGCTGGATCGGCTTTTCCGATTCGGAGATACGCGAGCGCGCCGCCGAGGCTCTGGAGCGGGGCTTTCAGGCGGTGAAACTGAAGGTGGGCGCGGGGACGGAGCAGGACATACGGCGCGCCTATCTTGTCCGCGAGATTGCCGGCGAAGATCGGCTTGTCATGCTGGACGCGAACCAGGCATGGACGCTGCCGCAGGCGGTCGAGATGTGCGGCGAGCTGGCTGGCATGCGCCCCTACTGGATCGAAGAGCCGACGCATCCGGACGATGTTGCGGCGCACCGCTCCTTAGTTGAGGCGATTCATCCCATGCGCGTCGCCGCGGGGGAACATCTTCCGCACCGCGTCGCGTTTAAAAATTTTCTCCAGCTCGGCGCCTTCCATTTCAATCAGGTCGACTGCGTCCGCGTCGCCGGCGTCGGCGAGTTCATCGCCGTCAGCCTGATGTCCAAGAAGTTCGGCGTCCCTGTCGTCCCGCATGTGGGCGACATGGGACAAATCCATCAACATTTAACCCTGTTCAACCATATCGCTGTCGGGCATGAGCGGCTGTTCTTGGAGCATATTCCGCACCTGCGCGACCATTTTGAGCGTCCCGCGCAGATTGTCGGCGGCGTCTATCTCACGCCTGAGGCGCCTGGTTCCAGCTCCGATTTAAAGGCGATGCCGCGCTAATCGGACAGCTGTAAAAACTGAACGCAGACCGGTTTCGGGATGTTCAAGCTGCTTCCCGTTGGGGTCAGCTCGCCTGTCTGCGGATCAATGCGGAAGCTGTACAGGTCGTCCGAGTTCTGGTTCGCCGCGATTAGAAATTGCCCCGTCGGATCGATGCCAAAGTTCCGCGGCGTGTCGCCCCGCGTCGATTCATGCTCAACCAGCTGAACCGTCCCTTTTTCGTCGTCAATGCGGTAAACGGCGACGCTGTTATGCCCGCGGTTGGAGCCGTATACAAAGCGTCCGTTCGGCGCGACGCGCACTTCGGCGGTGTAATTTGTGCCGTCGAAACCGCTTGGAACCGTGTCGATTGTTTGGAGCAGCGCCAGCGCGCCGCTTTCCGCGTCAACTCTAAAGGCGTTCAGCGTCGAATCCAGCTCGTTGATGACATAGGCAAAGGCGCCGTCCGGGCGAAAAGCGAAGTGGCGCGGACCTGCCCCAGGGCGCGTCTCGGCGTAGGGCGGGTCGTTGGGCGGAATCTTTCCGTATTCCAGATTGATGCTGTAGATGAGTATCTTGTCGAGACCGAGGTCCGCGGCATAGGCAAAACGCCCGTTCGGATGAATGTTGATCGAGTGGGCATGCGGCGCCTGTTGCCGGTTCGGGTTGACGCTGGAGCCGGCATGCTGGACGAAATCGGAGGGCGGCCCCAGCGATCCATCCTCGTTGATCGGAAGAATGGAGACGCTCCCCCCTCCGTAGTTGGCGGCGAACGCATACCGCCCGTTCGGATGAATGGAGATATGGCACGGGCCGCGCCCGCCGGACGGCTGCGCGTTCACAAACTCCAGCGCGGCGCTCTCAGGGTCGATGGCAAAGGCGGCGACGCCCCCCGTTTGCTGATTGTTGAAATCGCCTATTTCGGCGACGGCGTACAGATGCCGCCCGTCCGGATGGACGGCAAGGAAGGACGGGTTGCCGACCCCCCTGACGGCGGAGATTTGGCGCAGCTCGCCGGTCGACATATCCAGCGAGCAGACGAAGATGCCGTTCTGGTCGGCGGGCGCGTAGGTTCCAATGAACGCGATCATTGCGGGCAGCATGAGGCTCCTTTCGGCTGAAGTTGAGCTATGTTACCCGTTCGCGCCGTCAATGTCATCCCTGCCCGTTCCTCCCGTCATTTCCACGCCCGCGCAGGCGGAAATCCAGAGCCGTAGGAGGCGCCAAAAACTCCCTAACCCTCGTTTTAAAGGGGGGAATCAGCGGCGCCTCACAACGTCATTTTTGCGTTCCTCAACGTCATTCCCGGGCAGGCGGGAATCTTAAGCGTTCATCAGCTGTCAACCGCCGCCGTTGCCAATGCCTCGCCTTTAAAGAGCGACGACTCTTCTTTAGACGCCAGCTGCCCGTTTTCAAGATACAGCGTCTGGTCGCAGACATCCGCGAGCTCCAGGTCATGCGTCGCGGCGAGAACGGCGATGCCGTCCTGCGCGAGCTCCTTGAAGAGATCCCCGACAACATCCCGCATGGAGGTCTCTAAGCTGCCTGTCGGTTCGTCCGCGATGAGTATCTTGGGCGCGTTGACAACAGCTCTTGCGATGGCGACGCGCTGCCGGTCGCCGCTGTTCAGCTGCGACGCCGGCAGATTCCGTTTTCCGCTCATCCCGACCCGTTCGAACGTCTCGTCAACGCGCTTTCTGTCGGTCTTTTGACGCGAGAACAATGTCGGGAGAAGCGCGTTTTCTTCAGCCGTCAGCGTCGGTATCAGATGAAAACGCTGAAAGATGAAGCCGATTGTGTTGCGCCGAATAGCCGTCAGCTCCCGTTCGGAGGCGTTTGCGACATTCCGCCCGTTGATCCAAAGCTCCCCCTCCGACGGCGAGTCGAGGCATGCAATCAGGTTCAGGAGCGTCGATTTGCCGGACCCGGACGGACCTGCCAGCGCCGTGACGGTACCCTCTTGCAGCTGTATATCGACCCCGTCCAAGGCGCGCACGGTTTCGGATCCCCGTTCATACCGTTTTTTCAGTTGTATTCCTTCAGCGGCGAATCCGTTCATGCGGGGCTCCTTTCTTCATTGAGGACGCCGTCCCGCAGGCGCACAACGCGGTCGGCTAGCGCAGCGAGCTTGGCGTTGTGCGTTGCGGCGACGACCGCAAGCCCCTGCGAATCAGCCAGCTTGCGGAACAGCTGAAAGACCGCCATCGAGTTGCGCACATCCAGATTCCCGGTCGGCTCGTCGGCAAGCAGAACTTTGGGGCGGTTCGCCAAAGCGCGCGCAATCGCCGTACGCTGCATTTCCCCCCCGCTCATCTCGGGAGGGCGATGCTCTTTTCGATGCTCAAGCCCGACCGCTTCCAGCAGCTCATGCGCAATCCGCCCGTTCTTTTTTCGGCTAAAGAACAGCGGCATCTCCACATTTTCCAGCGCGGTCAGGTTTGGCAGCAGGTGGAATTCCTGAAAGACAAACCCAACCGTCTCTTGGCGCATCTTCGCGCGCTCTTTTTCGTTTTTGCTCCACGTTTGCCCGTTCACAGCGGCGGAGCCTTCCGTCGGCGCATCCAGCCCGCCCAGCAGATTGAGCAGCGTCGTTTTGCCGGCTCCAGAAGGTCCCATCACAATCACAAACTCGCCCGCAGACGCCTCAAAGTCCGCCTTTTTAAGGGCATGTATCGACTCGTTCGGCAGACGGTAAGTTTTGCTGAGCTGCGTCGCTTTCACCATGTCATGTCCCTTTCCGGATCGCTTCAATCGGGCGCATGGAGGCGGCGCGCGCCGCAGGGTACAGGCCGGCCGCCATGCCCAGCAGTACCGCTCCGGCGGCGCATGCTGCCATGAGGCCGACCGTGATGGAGATGATAGGACCGTTCGGCGCATAGGAGAGCGCGTTACGCACAAGCGACTCCACAATTTGCGCCGCCGCAAGCGCGAAAGCGCACCCGATGAAACCGCCCCCTGCGCAGATCAGCGTCGTTTCCGACCAGATCAGCCGGAAGATGTCCGCCTTGGACGCCCCCATTGCTTTCATGATTCCGATCTCCTGCGTCCGTTCAAAGACCGACATGAGAATCGTGTTGATGACGCCGACAGCGGCGACGATGAGAGCGATCGCGGCGACCGACATGACGAGTATACGCGCGCTCGACACAAGCCCCATGATCGTCTGCTTCACCCGCGCCATGGTGACAACCTGTATATCGGGTATTTCGTACAGGTCCGCTTCAAACGCGCTCGTCGCGTCCAGTTCTTTCAGCTTGACGCCGATACCGGTGAGCTTGTTTTCAAGCCGCGGGAAAATGCGCTGCAGCGTTTCCATTCGAACAAAAGCGATCGCGTCGTCCTGCGATCCGCTTCGTTCAAAGATGCCGACAACTTTGAGCGTCTCATTTGTGCCGTGAACGAGTATGTAGTCGCCTGGGCTGCGCTGGTCAAGCTCGGCGGCTTCATATCCGAGGACGACCTCGTCGGCCGCGCCGGGCGTGAGCCACTCGCCTTCTTTGAATTCCATCCACGGCTTCAACTCCCGGTAGGCGTTCGTCACCCCCATATAGATGCCGGTCGCTTCGCGTTCAGGATCGTATGAAGCGTGGATCAGCTGCGGCATGGATTTGTCGACTCGCGGATCGTCCATGATGATCTGCGCCGTTTCTGCGTTCATGTAGCGCAGATCGGCGCTGCCAGACAACATCATCGTCGCGGCTTCGTAGGGGCATCCCTTCGCCGTGACAAGCATCTGGTATCCGAGCCTGTCGACATCCTCTTCGAGCGCGTTCTGGTAGCCGTTGTTGAACCCAAGCAGGCTCACCAGAACCGCCGCGGACGCGGCGACGCCCGCAAGCGTCAAGGCGGTGCGCGTCTTCCTTCGAAACAGGTTTTTCCAGCTCAGTTTAAAAAAGCGCATGTCATGTTTCCTTTCACGTCATTCGATTGTGTTGCCGAAGCCGCGGATATACACCGGCGAATTTTCGGAAAAGTGGACGATGCCCTGGATAACCGATCTTTTCCCTTTCGAGTTTTTCGGGATCGTGTATGTATCGCTCCGATGCATTTCAAGGTCCACTTTGATCTGCTGCGTCTCGTCGGCGACATGGAACCAGCAGCCATGGTCTTGGCACACCTGGGTGATTTTGCCTTCGATGCGGACCGTTTTGTCATGGTACTCTTCAGGGTTCGCCTTGATGTCGGCAATGGATGTGGTTTCCGTCACGGTGACCGCTTTTCCGTAGGACTTCTCGCCGGACTTTCCGCAGCCGATTAGAAGCGCGGCGGAGGCGAGAGCGAAGACGAAGAAGCTGTTGCGGATCGTTGCGAGGCGAATGTTCATTTGAGTTTTCCTTTCTTGCTTTCAAGGAACTGTTTGTCGTGCTTTCGGTTCAGGTTGAAGATGTCGGAATAGATCAGGTTTTTGCGAACAGCGCGCACCGTCGCTTTGAAATCGACGGCGCTTTTTTCGTTGGGCGGAAGCAGAGCCGCCGCCTTTTTGGTGTTCAGGTAGAAGTCGCCGAGCGTCAGGTCTTTGAACTGAAGCAGCGTCTCTTTGCCCTTCAACGCTTTCGCGTGCGGCGAAACGACCCGCTGGTACGACACCGTCAGGATCTTTCCTTCCAGGTCGGTCGCTGTGAAGACCTGCATCGCGCCGAATTGCCCCTTTTGGTTCACGCCGGAGACATAGCCGATCGGCTCTTCATCTTTGAGAACCATATAGGTGGTGTGTTCGACGTCGATGGCTTCGTATTTTTTGTCGAGTTTGTCGCCAAGGCGTTCTTCGAACTCTTGGAGAAGCTCCTCCCCGTCCGCTTTTTTGAGCGAAGAGACGATCGTTTTGTAACCGGTCGATTCAGGGAAAAACTTGCGAATATCCCTGTCCGGTTGTTGAAGTTTGCATGCCGTGATCGCTTCGGCGCCGTTAGGCAGCGCGGCGGCGATCATGAAGGCGGCAAACAGAGCGATTCGTTTCATGGCGCATTCCTTTCAAAATGCAGTGTAAAAGAGCATGAGAAGAGCTGGACGACGCGGGTCCGTTAACTCTTGAGTGAACGCCGTCTCCCACGCTAACGAGAACGGACCGCCGCTGAATTCTCGGCGCAGCGAGGCGATCGCCCATGCGTCGTCCTGATGAGCGCGCGCGCTCAAGGTCAACCGCCAAGGGTCCATCGGTCGGTCGGCTGTCGCTTCGATGCCGAAGATCCGCTTCCCGCCCTTCCGTCCAACCGACAGTTCGATGCGCGGCTCAATCGTTCCGTTGAAGGCGAAGAAGACGGTTCGCAGGTCGAACGCGGCGCGCTGCTCCCCGTCTTGGATCGACTCGCCCGCCTGATGTTTCCACAGCGCCGACAGCCCGTACTGCATGACGCCGTCCGAATAGGGCTGAACGCGCGCGGACGCCGTCCATTCGCCGGCTTTTTTGTCGAGCGGGTTGCGCAGGTTTCCTCCAAGAACGGCCGCTTCATAGTCGAAGCTGTCCAGCTGCCCGTTCAGCGAGGCTCCCCATCGGCGCGCTGGAATCCCGTTCGACATTGCGAGGCTTGGGATCAGCTCCGTGTGGAAGTCGATGACCGGGTTCAGCCCAAACGGCGTTTTGAACCGTCCGAGGCGCAGGTTGGCGCGTCCGTTCATCCCTCTCAGGTTGATGTAGGCGTCATGGATTTCGGCGCTCCAGTCGCCGTTTCTCTGAATGAATCGGTTGTCGAATCGGTTGTCCATGGCGAGGTTCTGCGCATTCGCGTACCGCAGCTGCAGGGCGGCGGTCGCCCAGTCGCCGCTCTCGTTTGACAAGAATTGAACGGCGTCAATTCCTGCAGACAGGCGGTGTGTCCGTATGAGCGATCCGTCGCTGCGCGCCGCGCCGCCGTTTGCCAAAAAGATCTCGCCGTTGATGGATCCATCGGCGCGGATGGGCGCAGGCATGACGGCGATGAGAGCCGTCCATGAAGCGTATATGAAGATGAAACGCAGTTTCCACATTGGGAAACGCCTTCGGCTGCGTGTTTAAACGTAGGATTAGTTTGAGCGCGCTGGTCTTGACGAAATCAGACGGAGAAGGGCGGCGCTCTGGAGGGGTTTGCTGCGGACGCAGATTGAGGCGGGTTGGGAGATGGACGGTCTAGGATGGAAACGGCGCGGGAAACGGGGAGATTCAACGGGTCAGGCTGTTCCGCCGTCCCGACAACATGTGGATTCTCGAAATCGACCGTTTGAGCAGGGATGAACGGACGGGGATCGGCGCTCTCCTCGACGGAGCAGTCGCTAGAGCAGAGCGGCTCAGCCGTCCCGCAGCAGCAGGCGAACTCCGTCGGCGAGGCGTCGGCATAGGACGCCAGGATAAACGCCGTCGGGAGAGTCGCCAGCGCCGCTATAATCAGAAAAACGGCGGCGGCATATTGAACGCGCTGATGGTTCTTTTTGCGCATCGTTCCGCTCATGTACTTCGTTATGCCGTTCATTTACTTTATAACATGCGGCGGGCGGTCGAGTCAAGCGTTTTGCGGTTTTGAAGCGTTTTCAGCGATTTCCTCGAAACGTCAATTGAACGGCGCGATCGATATCGCGCGAATAGTCTGACTTCTTCGCTAAATCAGTATATGGAATCCCGACGCCGTTGAGCGTTTCTTTGAAGCGGAGGAATCCGTTTGTCGTCTGCAGCTCCGTCCAGTAGATGCCTCTGTCTTGGAGCTGCTTTTTGTTTAAGTCAGACAACACGCTCGCCACAAATATCTTGCTGCTTCTCGCCAGCACAACGTCGGCGCTTTCAGGGTTTCCTCTGCCCATGAGTTTCACTTCACATTTCAGCCGCTCTCCGCTGGGCGGCAGAAGGTAGTAGTCCACTTCCCGAAGCGACTCGTCGTCTGTAATGGACCGCGTAAAATGCCGCTCGTCAACTTGAAACAGACGGCATAGGGCTTCCATTAAGGGACCTTCAACCTGCTTGCCGACGGCGCTCCATGCTCCGCCGCGCAAAGACGCCCACTTCACAGCAAGCGCATTGATAACTACCAAACTTTCATTTAAGTTCAGGCGAACCGTCACCTCTCGAAATGTCAGGGATAGGTCGATGTTGACGCTGTCGTCGTCCAGCGTATTGATCAGATCGACAAACTTATCTAAGTGAGCCAGCGATTCTTCGATGACGACTTCTTTGCGCGTGGTTTGACGCCTGTTGTTGATCGTCTTGATATTCAGGCCGGCGTTGTTCGCCAACTCCGCTTTGTCCAAATCCTTATCCAAAAAATGGGATTTATACCATTCTAATGTGATCGATTCCCGCTCCATCTTCGCGCTTACGATCTGCTTGAAGAAGTCGATGGCTTCACTCACAAATGCGCCGTCGATCAGGTCCACCACTAATTCGCGATGATCAACCCCTCTCAAGGCGCGCCGGACGACCGACGCCGCTATTTCTCGGCGCAAGACAACTCCCACTGCTTCGCCTCCGCAGCAAACTGGGACACATCCATAAAACGGGCGGGGCGGTCCGAAAGCGTTTCTTCATTGCGTACATTCTGCCGCATCCGCGCGATATACTGCGGATGAAGCTCCGTCATGAAGAAATAACGCCCCAGCAGCAGAGCCGCCTTACCGAGCGTTCCGCTTCCGCCAAACGGATCGAACGCCAGATCGCCCCGAAACGAGTACAGCTTCACCGCCTGCATACACAGCTTCAACGGAAACACGGCGCTATGGACGCGGTCGGACGCCGGCGCAATCTCCCACACATTCGAACGCTCAAAATCATCGTCTACCTTGCTGCGCCGCGCGGCGTCTTTAGAATACTGCCGCAGGTTCCAGTCGATCAACCTCCGCGACTTCTTCCGATACACCATCACATATTCCGTCCGAGCGTTCGCTTTGTAGGTCAACGGCGTCCGGTTCGTCTCAAACCCCGCGACCCGGTTTTTAACGCTCTTGTCCGGCTTCGCCCAGACAATGTCGTCAATGAATTCCCAGCCCATTGGCGTCAACCGCGCATGCAGGTCGAACGGAACCGCATACCGCCGGCTGGAATACTTGCGCCCCGCCCGCGGAATGATCACCGGCGACGTGTTTAAAATGAAAAACCGCCCCTCCTTCGTCACCCGATGGACGGCGCGAAACGCCTCCTCTAAAAAGTTCAGGTATTCGCCGTAGCTGCCGTAGATCGCATAGTCGCGCGCGTTGTAATACGGCGGAGATGTGAAGGTCAGGTGAACGGACGCCGAAGGGACATGCTCCAGCGTCTGCAACACATCTCCTTGAACGGCCGCGTTCTTCATGAAGTCGGGAGACGCCGCATGCGGTCCCTCCTCAACCGGCGCATTCCCCTCCAGCTCCTGCTCCGCGATGTCCTGAATCATGTCGTTCGGATGATTCCGCAGCGAGTTCAAAAACTCAACGACGGACGGATCCGAACGAAAAACAAGCAGCCCGCGAACCGCCTGAAGCGCGACCTCCGGATTAGCATGCGCCGAGTATTGCATCAAGATCGGCTTGAGAGACGGGTCGCGCTTTCGTCCGATAGAGGCGGCCGCCTCCCGCTTCTCGGCGGTGGACGCGCCGCTTTCAAGGACGGCAAGGCAATCCTCCAGCGGCAGCTCCGCGGATCCTAGTAGGCGCCGCTTCTCCGCCGCCGGCGCCTCTTCGCTCTCAAAGAGCGGGTTGTCGTAACGCTCTTCATGGTTGGGCATGGTTTCAGTCCAGCCCCGCTTGATCCCAGACCTCTTTAAGCGCGTTCCCGACAACGCGCGCCGCCTCGTCCTTATCTTCGATGCTGTTCAGTTTCTTGCTGAACGGCTCCGGCGTGACAGGACCGTCAAAACCGATCTCGTTCAGCGCCTGCAAGAATCCGACCAGATCGATGACGCCCGTTTCGCCCGGCAGGCAGCGGACGCTGTCGATCTGCTCTAGGACGTCAACGCCCGCCGGCGCGTCGTTCACATGGACATAGACCACCTCCTCCGCCACGAGCTGGCGCAGGTCGGTGAGCGTGCTTTGGCATGTGTACCAGTGCCAGCAGTCAAGCAGCAGCCCGACGTTTCCCGTGCCGATGGCGCATCCGATCGCCAGCATCGCGTCCATCGTATAGACGCAGCCGTATCGGGCGCCGCGGCGCGAGGTGTGCGGACCGATGAACTCAAGGCCGAGAACGCATCCGTAGTCGAGCAGTACCTTCGCCGTGAGACCGAACCGGTGGACGAAGAAGTCGAACTGCTCCTGCCGCGTTTTGTCGTTTGACCATCCTGCGACCCATGTCATGGTTCGGTACGATTCCAGCTCCGCCGCCAGCTGCGCGTGTTCCGGCAGCTTGGACAGGCTCTCGTAAAATTGCGCGTCGGTTCCGTTCCAATGAACGGGCAGCGGCCATGCGCCGATGCGGATTCCCGCTTCGTCATACATATCCTTGACCGCCGACGCTCCCAGTTGATGCGCTTGACCCAGATTCAGATCAAGCCCCTGAAAACCGCCGATCTTCGCGTAATGCAGCCCTTTTTCAATCGTGTCGGCATGAATGCCGACAGCGCCGGGCGATAAGTTTCGGTACATTGTTTACCCCACTTCCTGTCCGTCAAGTCTCCCCACATCAAGATTCGCTTCGGCGCGCGTCTCAATCTTCGACACGCGCCCGTCCTGTATATGAATGATGCGGTCGGACACATCCAGCATTTTCAAGTCATGCGTCGCCGTGATGATCGTCGTGTTCTTCTCCGCATTCAGCTCCTTCAACAGGTTGATGATCTCTATCCCCGTCTTCGTGTCCAGGTTCCCTGTCGGTTCATCCGCCAAAATGATGGACGGGTCGTTCGCAAACGCGCGGGCGATCGCCACCCGCTGCTGCTGCCCCCCCGACAGCTCCACCGGCTTATGCCGAAGCCGGTCGCCCAGCCCCACCATGCCCAAAATCTGCGCCCCTTTCTCGATGGAATCGTCTCCCGTTCCGCCTGCGAAGATCATCGGCAGCGTCACATTCTCCAGCGCCGTCATGACCGGTATCAGGTTGAAGGTCTGAAAAATATACCCGATCTTGCGGCAGCGCAGCCATGCCAGCTCATAGGCGTCCAGCTGCGCGATGTCCACCTCGTCAATGTAAACGCGCCCTTCCGTCGGCTTATCGAGTCCGCCGACCATGTTGAAGAGCGTCGATTTGCCCGATCCCGACGGTCCGACGATGGAGATATATTCCCCGCGCCGTATCTCTAAATTCACCCCGCGCAGCGCCTCTACGACTACGTCGCCCATCTCGTATTTCTTGACGACGTTTCGAACGCGCACCGCGTTCTCGACGATCTGCGACGGCACCGCCGCGGCGGCCGCTTGCTCTGGAATCATCCGCTTTTTCCCGCCTTTCCTCTTTTTGCGCTTTGAATAGCGTCTTTAGCCGCTTTCGGCGCGGCAAATGCCAGTATACCGCGTTTTCCGAGATTGCGGAAGAACGCCGCCAGCGACGTCTCCGACTCCCGGCGCGTCATTCGAAAACGTTCCGACAAACGGTGCGAAATCTGCTCAAAGGTCTGCTCGCCGTCGCACTCCTGCCACACAAACGAACCGACCTTGTCTAGGAGGACGACGCGCGTTTTCGGCAGATCCATCAGCCGAATCAAAATGCGGAAAAGCCGCTTCTGGTCTGCCGGTATGATGAGCGACACCTCGCCCCGTTCGTCCGTTTCCCACTTCACCTTCGGGTTGCGGAACGGCACCGACTGCAGCACATCTGCGCGGTTGCGTTGAACAGGCGGGCGCTTTTTCAAGCGAAGGGCGATCAGCGCGCGGTTCAACGCCTGTCTCATCAGCCGCGCATGCTCTCTGCGATGGGGCGTATCCATCGTTCAAGCGGTCCCTTGCCGATCGCGCGGGCGACATAGATGCGGTTCGTTTTTTCATCGCTCCAGAAGTAGCCGCGCGTCGTCGGCCGTCGGTAATGCCGCTCCCACGGCTTTTGAAACCGAACATCCCAGAGTCTGTAAGCGCCGTCCATCTCCTCGACAGGGTCTGCAGCCAGGACGGAGCCTTTGATCTCTTTTCGATAGGCGCCGCGGAACCAGTCGTCCAGGCTCGCATTCTCAAGAAGCGCGTCCGCCAGCCCGTAACGTTCAACGGCGATGCGCCTTGCCCCGTCTGTGAAGGAGAACAGCAGATACCCGTTCATGAACTGCGTTTTTTCAAGGCGGAACCGCCTCGGCGTCTCGACCTCAAATCCGTATGCTGTCCATAGGTTCATGCCGTTTTCAGGATAGTTTCGAAACGAGCTGAAGATCTGCAATGCCGTTTGACGCAGATTTTCGCCGCTGGGGGGACCGATCGCCTGTATCATGACAGCTCGGCAGCAACGTTCGCAGCGCATGACGGCGCCAAACGCCCTGTATCCGCCTTTCCATGAGAAAAAGAGCGCCTCTTTATTTTCATAAAACGCGGCGTATTTGCCCGATTTTGGGATCAAGCGCAGGTCGCGCCGTATCTCGATTTTTCCGATCTGTTTCCGGTAGGTTTTTTGAATTCCGTTTAGGTACTGGTCTGCCGTTTTTTCTAGGTTGAATTTGCGCTGCGCTCGGCTCCATTTCAGCTCAAGGCGGGGCTGATTTGCGTCGTCCAGGCGAAGATAGCCTTCCCATGGATCATGCGTCTTTGGCGCGCCGGCCAGCTCCCACTCTGCCGGCATCTCCGCCGACATCCCTTGCCATCCAAACCGTACCCAGCCGTCCAACATGGCAGCCGTTCCGCCCCTTCCATGCGTTCATGCGCGGCGTCAAAATGGTTTCACAATGACCGATTTTTGTATCAGGTCCAAGGCGACACCCGCCATTCCGACTAGAGCCAAACCGCACCAGAAGCCTGCCAGAAGAACAGGGTTATACCGAGACCATCTGTTGCGGCCAAACCGCTTGATCATCGCATAACGCCCCACCAGAGCGCCGATAAACTGCAGCAAAAACTGCCCTGGATCGGCGCCAAGGCCGCCAATGAACCCGTAGCCCGCGATATGTTTATACGGCAGGCGCGCCGCGACGCTCAAACCGTACACGCCCAGCGACGCGACCATGCCGACCATCACAAAGGCGGGGCGTATCGCCTGCAGCTGCTCGCTGTGTCCGTCGCGCAGGGCGGTGATCCAGAGAGCGCGCTGCGTCGCAAAGATCGGCCACATCATCTGCGAAAACTGGTACTGAGCCGACGGAATAGGCGCCAACTTCCAGATGAAATGCCACGCCGCAATGCCCGCAATAAGCAGCACAGGCCACGCGATGAAATCCGCCAAAACGCGGCTCGTAAACGTGGTGCCGGTCAGTTCCAGAACGCGCCAGCGCTCCGTCTCCGTTCCGTAATCCTCATTCGGGAAGGGGGCGAACCAGATGTCGATCTCGTCGTATTTGCTGAGGATAAAGGTCGCCTCGCGGATATACGGTATGTCGAACAGGTCGCGGCTCATGATTCCGAACGTCCTCGCGCTGATATACGAGTTGAGCGGCGTGTATAAGAAACCGAAGCCCAGCAGAAACGCGAGCGGGAAATTTGGGATGAGGCGGTGAACCACATACACATAGCCCGTCATGCCCAACGCCCAGATGAGCAGCGTCGCCCAGAGCGGAAAATCGCCCCTCCCCGGCGGAGCTTTCCAGACGCCTCCGCCGCCGACCGCCTGCGCCTGCGCGGACGCTTCTCTGCGTCGCCTCGCCCAGAGCATGGACGCAATCGTCCCCAAGCCCAGGATGGCAAAAGCGAAACTGCGCCCGTATCCGAAACTCATCCAAAAATCGAGGCTGTTGCGCAGCATCGTCACCCGGACATCCATGCCCGGCTCCCACGTGTTCAATATATCGTGTCGATATAGGAACGGGTTCAAGATAAACTGCGAAAAACATGCCGCTACAAACTGCGCAATGACGACAGGAATCGGCATGACGAACCCATGCAAGATCTGGCTCGCGTCCGTATGGATTGCGAAGACGCCTGTCGGGGCGAAGCTCTCGACGCTCTGCGTGAAATCGATAAACGGAATCGGTATGATGCGCAGCGGCTCTGACATGCCCAAAGCCCCGCTCACCTGCGGTATGCCGACGTACACCGCCCCCCAAGCCATGCCGATGATGGATCCGATGCTGAATACCCGCCAGCGCCATGTCTCGGTCTTTGTCGTGCTTTCGGCTAAAGCGGTCGCTCCCTGCGCGTGGACGGGCGCCATCGGGTACGGCAGTTTCTCAAAGTCAGCCGTCAACCTGTATAAAAAGTAGCTGCCGGAGAGATGGCGCATCCTCCCTAACAGCTGCAAGATGAGCATGAGCGTGATCGGACCGACAGCGATGCCGAACACCGTACGCTTGTCGCGGGCGGCGATCCACCAGTCCTTATGCAACAGCGACCGCTCCGCATGCGCCTCTGAGTCTTTGGGCGGTATCGACCAGTCCGGCACCTTGTCCGAGACCTCAAACGATTCAGCCTGCTGCGAGTTGATGAAGTAGGAATCGAAGATGTAGTGGCTGTACTGCCCCCCCGCGCCGACGGCTGCGCCCGTCAACGCCAGCAGGATATACAGCTCCTGCCGGCGCGCCGTTTGAAAGGATCGGCGGGCGATCTCGGTAAACAGGATCACCGCGACCCACGGCGCCGCGGCGCCTCCCGCGCCTTGACCCGTCTGTATCGACAGATACAACGCTCCAGGCATCATCAAAAAGCCGACAAAAAAGGCGCCAAACAGCACCTTCAGCGTCAAGCCCGATTCAAAACGGCGCGAGCCTTCGTCCGTCTCATAACGTTTTGCCCATGACTGCATCTCCTCAGCCAGGGACTCCGATCTGCGCTGTCGTCTTGCCACTCGACTCCCTCTAAGGCGTCCGATTTAGTCGGAAGCGAACGCAGGTTGACTTTCCTCGCGCCCGCGCGCATGAAACTCGCCCCGCAATTCCACATTGAACGTACGCCATATCAACAATTGCTTGCGTATCAAGTTGAGAAAGCGTCGGTTGACCCGCTTCCAAGACGCGATCTCCCCGCTCTCGCGGTAGATCGTCAGATGAATGCGGCACAGGTCTTCCTCTTCTCCCCCGACGGGCGACGTCTGCAGACTGATCCGCTGGCTCACCCCAAGATCATACGGCGCAAGCCAGATCATCATCTCAATTGCAAACCGCTCCTTAGACTCTCCCTCTAGGCGCTCCCGCTTAAATGTCACATTGTCGGCGTAAAAATCGCTCGCCGATTCATCCGCATGCGCTTCAAAGTAATCGCGCATGAAGATGTTCAACCCAAGCGCCTCTTCGCCCAAAACCGTAAACGGCAGGTCGAAATTCCACTCATCCCCGTCCGGGTCGGGGAGCCTCCATTTGCGTTCAATGTCTGGAACCGCCATGCGCCCCGCTTTTATTGCCGGATAAAGCGTTGACGCCAAAACGACGAACATGACGATCATCGTCGCATACACCGTCGAACGCGCCGAATAGTTGAGCGTCAAACCGGCGAGCCAGCCGGTCTGTACAAGCGTCCACGCGGTCGCCTGACCAATCAAATATCCGACAACCGCGCCCAGAACCGCATAGACGCATGCCTCCGCCATGAACAAAAAGGCGATATGAACAGGCGCCAAGCCGACCGCGCTGTAGATGCCGATCTCGCGAACGCGCTCATACACTGCGCCCAGCATCGTGTTCAACACAATCAGCGCGGCAATCAAAATCGGGATAAACAGGTTGCTCATCTGCTCCGTCGATGAGCCGCCGATGGAGCTGTAGAGATAGACGTTGCGCCCCTTGCCGACAAAAAAGTCCAAGCCCGACCGCTTCATCACCGGCGCCATGACCGCGTCGATCTTCTGCTCTACCGAGACTCCTTCGGGAAGTTCCTTGTTCAGATCCTGCATGTTGACAGCGACCGACTTCACATTGCCGCCTGAATCGAGCGCCAGCTGGTACGGTATGACGGCGATCTGATCGGGCGGAAGGTGCTGATATTTCTGCAGCTCGCCTTCCAGCGTCTCATCGGTCGATTGCCGCTGTTGCTGCTGCTGCAGGAGCGTGTAATCGACAGGAGTCAGCTCCTCGCCGTCCAGATCGCGCAGCTCCTTGAAGTCGATGCCGAGAACGCCTACGACGGTGAAATCGGCGCCGAGAAGGCGGACCTGCGCCGTTCCATTCACAACCGCTTCTTCTGTTATTCCAAGCGAGTCTGCCATCCCTTTCGGCAGAACGCAGACGTAGGCGTCCCGCTCCCGCTCCTCGAACCAGCGTCCGTACGCCAGCTTCGAATCGATGCGCGTTACCCGCTTCTCTTCAGGAGTCATGCCGACCAGCATGGCGGCGTTGTACGCCTTGTCCGGCTCCATAAGGCTTTCGATGCGTATCGCCGACTGGTTCCCGACGCTTGCCGACTCATACCATGCCCGCGGGGCGACGACGTTTGTCGTTTCTATCTGGTACGTCTCGCCGTCCGCGCGAACTTCGATGGTCGATTTAGAGAAGTTTGTCTTTGTGCCTTCGACGACAGGCTCTTCCAGCGGACGCCAGTACTGATCGCGTATGAGCGCTCCTTGATAGCTCGGCGTCACGCCCGGTATGCGCGTTGAGTGCGCCCGTATCTCCGTTCGCACCGAGGTGAAGGAGATGACGGTGAAGGTGAGGGCGATGAGCGTCGCGCAGGTCAACAGGGTGCGCCCGCGCCGCTTGCGCATGTTGGAGATGCCGAGGGAGAACGCCGCCGCGCTCGCCGACAGACGTCCGACGTCCGCCTTGTAGATGCGCGACTTCTCGCGCCGCATCTGCTCCAGCTGCTCGTTGAACTTGCGCAAAATGATCGAGATAACGACGATGGTGAGCGCTAGAATGATGAACGCGATCAGGATAATGAATGCTGTTTCGGCGATTTCAAACGCCGGATGGACGCGGCTCAAGAAGAAAAAGACCGCCAAGAAGATGCCGAACGTATAGATGATGCGCTTGTTGATGTTTGTCGCCGAAAAGATGAGCCGCTCCCCAAAAAGCGAGAACGGCAGCAGCAAAAACAGGTAGAACATGACGCCGCGAATAACATCGTTGCCCGTCGCTTTGACATCCGGATAGGCGATCGATTCGTTGCCCCAGCCTGCCCGCGCCTTTTTGAGCGCCGTAGAGTACTGGTTCGCCGCGAGCAGTTTCTCCGCCTCTTCCAGCAGGCGCGCCGCTTCTCCATGCAGCTCCTCAAGCCGTTGGTTGCTGATGCCGTAACGTCTGTACATGCCGATGCGCGCCTCATCCAGACGCCACATGTCCTGAACGACCACATACGGGGTCACGCGGATAGAGCCGTTTTCGAGCGCCAGATACCCCTCGCCTGTGTAGAGCGTCGGGTTCTCGACGTTCGTTTCGGTCGCCTTCACCAGAAGCAGCAGCTTGCCGAGAAGTCCGGAGGTCATGCTGATCTTGACGCGCGCGCCAGGTTCCGAATAGACGAGCGCGATCGGCTCCGCCGCGGACACCATCGGCTGCGACCATGGCGCGGACACCCCGTAACGTTCCGGCGGCGCGTCCCGAAAGGCGTCAAACACCTGCAAAGAGGTCAACGTCCGCAGATAGCGCTGGTCGACAAGGTCGTAGATCGTCACGCTGACGCACGGAAACGCGACCACATTCGCCCCGACGCGCCGGCGGTTCACAGCGACATTGCGCGGATAGATCTTGTCGCCAAACTCGCCCAGGTCGGGCGCGTACACAATGTCGCCCGAATCCTCGTCCAGTACATACGCCTCGACCGTCTGGCGTCCGCCTGGACGGCGCGTCGCCCGCCCCTCCATCGCCAAACCGGCGACAACATATTTGCCCTTCTGGTTGCCCAAAACAGTCAGGTCGCCCCGTACGCCCATCATCGTTTTGTTTCGCCGGCGGACGACGACGACAGCGTTCTGAACGGGCGTCTGCGGAACGGCGCTCTCCCGCGCGTCATACTCGACGACGCGCCCGGTGAGCGTCACATAAAAGTTGCCGACGCGCGCCGAGGTCGGCATCTTCGGGTCGCGCAGCATCTGAACCATGAGCGACGCGAGCGTCTGTACCTGCTCGCTCAGGTTCTCAAAATTGAGCCTGTCGTAGGTGTCCAGCGGCGTGTCCGTATAAACGCGCCCGTCGTTCACGGTGGCGAACGCGATGCCGGTCTTGCCCGACAGCGTCGCCACCTCCGAGTCGAAGGCGATCTTGCCGGGGATATAGGTCTGCCATGTGTTTCCGCCGCTGGCGCTGATTGCGTTCACAAAGTTGGTCTCGGAGCGGATGCCCGCCATGCTCGTCAGGGCGCGCAGGTCGCTGATCTCATCCTCCGTCAGCTCTTCGATGGGAACATTCTTGAGCGCGAGCATCTTTTCAACGCGCGCGAAGAGCCGTTTCGTCGATTTGCGGCGGCGGCGCGTCTCGCGTATGTCGTTTCGGACAAACCGCTCCGCCTCCTTGCGGATGTAGTCGATGTCTTTCAACATCGTTTTGGACGGCTCCCCCTTCTCGCGCATGTCTTCAAACTGCAGCTTCATCAAGCGGCTCACGCCGCCCAGCGTTTTCAAGGTGTCGTAATGGTTAAAGACAAGCGTTTCAAGCGTTTTGCCTTCCAGCTCCTCCAGGTCCGCCAGCCGGTCGGCGATTGCCCATTGACTCGTCAAAATCGCCTGTTTGATATGGTCGTCGGGAAATTTGCGCAGCGTTTCCAGGTTCCGCTTCAGGTTCGCGTTCAACGCATATTCGGACAGCTTGTTGCCGATGGGGGCGTATTCTCGGCGCAGGCTGAATTCGCGGTTGTCGTCGTAAAACCAGCCCTTGTAAAAAACGCCAAAATCTTTGCTCTGCGTCGAAAGATCAAGCGAGACGACGAGCGACTGGTAATACTGACCCAGTTCCTGTTGAAGCTGAAGCGACTGAATCACATTGCCGATGCGTTCCGAATACTCTGCCGTGTCGATGCGCGAGAGCCGCTCCACACGTTTATGCACATTCCGTACGCGCGAGTTGCGCATCGTCAGGAGGTTGTTGCGCAGGAGCCGTTTTTCGTCTTCGTTGTAGGCTCTGTCCATGGAGGAGATCTCTTGGGCGAGGCGGTTCAGCTCTAGAATGTCGTTGCGCGCCTGACGCAGCGCCTTTTCCAGAAGCGATTTTTCCTCATGCTCCGCAAACAGCTGCCGGCGCGCTGTCTCCAGCGCCTCCATCTTTTCTTTGGAGAGATGCCGGCGGAGGGCGAGAAACTCCTCATGGCGAAACTCGCGCTTGAGCATGTCCGACTCCGACAGCGTCAACAGCTGCTCAATGCGGCGCGGCTCCCATTCAATGCGCCGGCGGGCGATTTCCAGATAACGCGCCGCCTCGCGGGACGCCGGCTCCTTCGCTTTCGGGTCGCGCATCTCTTCATAAATGCGCCCCATTGCAGCCAGTTCCTCTTCGGTTAAGTACATCTCCAGCAGACGTTTCGCGTCTCGGAACGATCCGTCCAGCAAGCCGTCCATCGCCTCTATGTCGGCGGCGCGTTCGCCGGAGGTTTCAAACGCTACCGCCGATTCCAACGCCTCATTCAGCAGCCGCCTTTCGTTGGACAGATAGCTCTCGCTGTCCGTCTCCCGTTCATGCAGCGTCGCGCGCGCGCGGCGAATGCGCCCCAGTTCCAGCGCCGTCAGGTGCCGCCCGAGTATCTTGTCTGGGACATACATGCGGGCGATGCGTCCCTTTTCGATCTCCCAGTCTTCCAGCGCCTGCGGCTCCGCTAGGCTTGCCAGCGCCTCGTTCGGGTCGATCTCGCCGTAGCCCGGTATCTCGGCGGACGGCATCTGGGGGGCTGAACTCAACAGCTCCGCGCGCAGATAAAGCGGAAGAAGCGAGTCAGTCTCGCCGCGCGGATATTCGCCGCCGTATTCTCCCTTCGCCAGGCTTTCGGCGATCGCGTCCATCGCCCAGACATCCACCTTCGCCAACGGCAGCGCAATCTCGATGATCTGCCGCCGCTCCGTTTCACGCGCCTGCTGTAAGGCGGCCGCTTTCAATTCGCCGACGCGCGCCGCGATGCTCTTTAGAAACTGCGCCGTCTGAATCCCTAAAAACTCCGCCCGCGCCAAGCCTGTATCCAGAAGGGCGCGCTCCTCGTCGGTGAACTCCTGACGGTCGCGGTTCTTGGAAAGGTCGACCGTCTTGCGCTTCCGCTCATCCTCTTTAAAGGCGCGCTGCTGCTCCTTCAGCCGATCCACGCGCGACTGAACGGCGCTCAAATCTTCTAAACTCAACTCAACCGATTTCAGATCGTTCGACAACGCCTCCACTCGATGAAAGAAGGAGGGCGGAAACTCGACCAGATAGCCGCGGTCAATCGAAAGCGCGATCTTGCGCCCCAGCTCTGAAAACTCGATGGCGTCTGAATTCAGGTCGCGCCGAAGTTCCCGCATTGCCTCGACATTGTCTTGACTCAACCCCTCCATGAAAGCGCGCATGCCTGACAAGCCTGAAAAATGCCCTCCCGTCGCTAAAAACAGCGCTGAACGGCTAGGGCGAAATTCCGGCTGGCTCAAGAGGCGTATCAGTTCCATCATCGATGCAATGCCGCTTGTTGTCTGCGCGCCCGGCGCCAGAGACGGAACGACCGACATCGAATCGTAATAGGTCTGAATGACAATCAGCTCGTCGCGGAGAGACGGATCGCTTCCCCGCAGAAGCCCCGTGATGTTCTGCCCCTGCCGGCTCTCCCAGCGCACATCGCAGGTGAGCTGCGCGTCCAGAGCCGCCCCGGCATTCATCTCTTTCAATAAAAACTCGGCGTCTTCGCGTCCGATCCAGAAACGGGGAATGCTTGCCGGCACCGTCAAAAACTTGTTTTCGGCGGCGCCGCGCAAAGTGTCTTCAGGCTCTATGAACAAAACCGCCTGCGCGCCCAGCATCGCCGCGTTGATCCAGTTGGAGCTTGCGTTGAAGTCAATGAGCGCGACAGCGCCCTGCGGTATGAAAATGGAGGCTTCGTCCGCCTTGGCAGGGTCTTCATCCGCCGTTTCGTCTATGTTGCCGTCCTCGTCGTTGTCGATCCCGTCGGACGCCCAGCCGGCGATGGTGGAGAGCGGATCGATTTCGCCGTCCTCGTCGATTTCGCCGTCTCCGTCGTTGTCGATGCCGTCCGTAGAGCGGCTCAAATGCAGGTTCAGGATGTCGTCCAGAATGGCTCCCGTCGTCACGCGGTGGCGGCGCGCGACCGATTCTAAGGTGTCGTCCGGTTGAACGGAGACCCAAAAGCCGCCAATCGGCTGTCCGTCAAAATCGGACAGATCGCCCGTCCCGCCGTATGCCAAACGCCCCTGAAGCCCGCCCGTCGGAATGAAGATGGGCGCGCCTTCTACAGGCGTTATCTCTCCGTCCGGGTCGGCGTCGTCCACATAGCCGTCGTTGTCGTTGTCTAAGCCGTCTGCGCGTTGACCTCGGAGGGAGGCGTTGCGCGGGTCGTTCACGATCGCGTCCGCGCTGACGCGGTAATCGGAGGCAAGGGAGGCTAACGTTTCGCCCGCCTGAACGCGCCGTTTCAACCCGTTTGGAATGAACGAGGTCCGCGCCAAATTCGGCCAGATCGAACGCACATCGATTTGGCGCAGTATCTTTCCGTTCGATGAGACGGTCAGGCGTCCGCTTTCGCGCTCCACGGGCGTTGCGACAGAGAAGGAGCGCGACTCGACTTCCTCTAGCCCAAGCTCATGGAACCGGTCGAACACATATTTTGCGGCGCTGTCGGCTCCTGGGTAGCCGACGATGCGCGACTCCAGCGCCGTCAAACGCGCCATGTCGCGCTTGATCCGATCGATCTCGACGGCTTGCCGAATCGCTTCGGCGTCTTCTGAAAGCGTCAACTTGGAACGCTGCGCATGCGGGGAGATGAACGGGAGCGCCGCCAGCAAAAAAATAACGGCAAGCAAGAGCCTCTTTTGAGAACCGCAAATCGTTTTCATACCGCGTTCTGTCAACTTTCGATGGACGCCTCAACGCACAGCCTACACTATACGCGAACGCGGGCGCGATGTCAACCTGTTTCTACCGACCTCATGCCTAAAGTTGTGACATCAACGGCGAGGAAACCGCGACGATCTGCCGAAAAGCCGCACATGAAACTTGACAAGTGAAGCGGCGTTACCCATAGGATAGCAGCCCAACGGGACTAAAAAAGGAGCCGCGCTGTGACGCCTCAAACAGCCTTAGAGAAACGCGGGCAGATGATCCGCGACGGGTTTTGCGTTGTCGACAACATTCTGAGCGAAGAATTCCTGCAGGAGCTTCGCGTCGAATCGGAGCGTTTGATCGCCCGCCATACGCAGTCGGATCATGCCGTTTACCATGGACAGCATCTTATGGTTTCAGGCGCCGACAGCCCTGTTGTCCAGAAGCTGCTGGAGTCGCCTTCCACGCGCCGCGTCCTAGACGAAATGAGGTTTGACGATTTTGAACCGGCAAAAGGGATCATCGTCCTGACGAAAGATCCTGGCGGGCCGCCTCTTTACTGGCATCAAGATTGGTACCATTGGAACGATCCGATCAGCTGTGCGCCTTGGCCGCAGCATCTTTTCCTGAAGTACTACCTGACCGACACCGCGCTCGAAAACGGCTGCTTGAGAGTCATTCCAGGAACGCATTGTGAGCGCATCGATTTTCATGACCAACTTTTATACGGCGGAGACATTAAACACGGGCTGGAACTCGAAAAGGAACATCCGATCATGTTCAGCGAACGTCCAGACCAGATAGATGTCTGCGTTAAAGCCGGTTCTTTAGTGATGCGGGACGCCCGCCTCTTGCATTCAGCGCGCCGAAACCGAACGAATGAGCGGCGAACGATGCTCCTTGTCTGGATTGTCCGGCCGAATACGGTACCCGCCTACTGGAGCGGCGAAATACCTGAACCTGTCGCCAACCGCGATGAAAAGAGAGAGTATCCGAAATCGCAGACCCCCGGCAAATATCTCACCTGAACACAACAGATACGATGCCTCGGCAGTACGCTCATATGGGGATATTCGCGGCGCCGCGTCCGATTCCCCCTTGAAAAGGGGGGCTAGGGGGGTTTAAAGAACGCGCTGCGGCTGCGATGCCTTAAGATTCCCGCTTATGCGGGAATGACTGCCGGCGACGCGAACGCTTTAGAGTCAAAATGAAAATCCCCGCATGGGTGTACCGCCGACGCGAAGGGTCAGTTCTCTCCGCTTTGCGATTTGTTCAGCTGATGGCAATGGTAGCAGCCAAAGGCGGCGTTTGCTTTGTTGAACTGGTAGGTTTTTGAGCGGTCGTAGACGGGTCGATTGAGCAGTTTTGCCATGCCCGGCAGCACAACGCGCCGCATCTGTTCCGCAATCGGCGCATTTTCAAAGTCGTGCGCATGCCCGACAATCGCGTTGTGTATCTGCAGATCGGTTGAGGAGGCGGAGCGCTGCGCCGACTTCCCTGGACGGCGGCTGTTCGGCAGGGCAGAGACGGCCGGCATTCGGTATTGGCGCGCTTCGGGATTCTCTCCATGGCATGTTTCGCACCGCACATTTTCATCCCCGACGACAGGTCCCAGCGCCTCTTTGGCGAACGGCATGACGCGCGCCTGCATATACGCCTTGACGGCTAAGAACGGCTTGCGCGTTCCGTCCGGGTAGTAGATCGGGTCGTTTTCGGCGTAAGCGGGCTGGATCTCATGCGTTCTTTGGGAGCTGGTATGCAGCGCGGCTGCAAGGGCGGCTGTCAATATCAACGCCGCCGCCGCAATGGACAGCGCGCGTTGAACGCGGCGTCCGTCCTGCGCCAGAAGCTCTTCAACAGGGATGGACGGACGGACGGCGGCGGACGGAACAACCTCTCCCGGCGTCCCGCTCATCTGATGTTGAATGCGCTGGGCGGCTATTTCAGGCTCGCTGATATTGATAAGGCGCATCACGGGGACCGAGACGCTGTGAGCGTAAAGAAGGATGTCGCCTACGCCCAACGCCCGCTGCCACGCGCTGCGCTTGATTTCTAGACGCTCAATGGCGGCGAGCGGAAGATACGCCGTTTCGCGGTCATGTTTGCGGAAGGAGAAGCGCTCCCTGCGGAGCATCGCGTTGGTCATGGAGTATCGGTAGCCGGAGCGTTTCCAAGCGGCGCGGGAGACGGCAGCGACAGCAGCGAGGATGAGAACGGCTGCGGGAATCGAATGCCCCGACAACGCAAAAAGAGGCGCCGTCAAGGCGGCCGCAAGCGCTGCGGCTAGAGAGGCGTAACCCATCCAAACGGACTGAGCCGCCCATATCTCCCGTTCCGGTTCCATTTTAGACATGCCGCTTCACCGCTTTGTTTTGACTGAAGGCGTATTGTAGCGCTGATGGGGCGGGCGCGTCATGGCGGGCTGCACCGGCATTCTTTAAAACGAAGTTAAAACTTCCCGATGACAAGCGATATGGACGGTTTCGCCTTAGCCTCCTCCAATGCCTTCTCCACAAACACATTCTCTTTCAGTTCGGCGAAATACTGCCCAGGTTGAAGATACGCCGCGGGCGACGCCTTCACCGCCTCGATCTCAGCGACCCAGTCTTGGCAGGCGTACACATCGCGCAGCTTTTTCAATCCAATCTTTACGCCGTTTGTTTCGGTTAAAACAGATTCGGAGCCGTTTGAGACTTTGGACGCTTGATAGACCTTGCCGTCATGGTCGGCGTACCAGAAGCTTTTGACGCGCGCGCCAAGGCGGTTGATAACCTTTAAGGCTCCGCCCTCTTTTTTGAGGTCGATGCGTTCAGGGCGGTCTTCGTTCTTGCGCAGCTTGAAGTGTCGGGGGACGCGCGCGGGAACCCATCCGCCGGTGAGGAGCTGCCCGTCTGTCCAGTCGATGGAGCCGACCAGCTTATCGCCGTATGCTAGAGGCGTCAACTCGGTGTTCTCGTCAAAACGCAGCTCAGTCCCGCTCGTCATGGGCGAGTAGTACGCCGCCCATCCGATTGTCGCCGCACGCCCGGTTTGCTGGTCTAGATGCGTCAGGCTAACGACGCGCGTCTGCTGACGCCAACCGATCGTAACGGACGCATACAACACAAACGCGCCGCACGCCAAGATCGACAGGGCGGGCGTCGTCCAATAAACCCATTCGCGCCGTTTGATGCGTTTCAATACGAACAGCTGCGCTGGACCAATCAGAACGGCCAGAAGCAGCCCCATTAGAAAAAAGCGCTGTAGAGACGCGATAAAGTTGAACCGTTTCCCTAGAGGAAGAATATCTGCCGCCCCTTGCGCTGTGTGGCGTCGGGCTGTCGTCGGTTCGGACTCATACCATGACTTTGCGATGTTGATGGCGCCGTCTGGCAGTTCATGCGTTTCCGTAGAACCGGTTGACGCCGCGGGCGCATCTACCTCGCCGACTAAATAGAGAGAGCCGAACCCGATCTCATACTTCTCAAACGCGCCATGTTTGAGATCCTTGTCCGCCAGCCGCGGGTCCAGCTCCGACCACCATGCCGGCATTTTTCCGTTGCCGAAATAGGCGAGCGAACCGCCGCAATCCACATACCGCCAGAGCGCGTTCCTGCCCGCCGGCGTCAGATGCTGCGCGTATTCTTCGCTATAGACAACCCCTTCAAATGTTGTGTAATTGAGCCAGATCGGTTTGGAACCGTTGCCTTTGAAAATACCGCTTGTTACATCCGGCGGGGTAGTATAATAGGCTCTTCTCAACCCGTCGTAGTGGCTGCCATTGACGGGCCTAGGAGGTGCCATAGAGCTTCTGCTGCCGGCAGAAGCGGACGAGATAAGCTTGTCCGCTTGATCCAGTACGATATATGCGTAGTGGTTCCTCCATACGTTTATCAAGACGCGCGGTTCAAACGCATACGAGACGAAAGAGGGATGAACCGCTGTCGGCAAGGCGGCAGCATGCAAATACTCCATACTGCGAAAATGAACGCGCCCTTTTTCCTGCTTTCCGATGACAGAGACGGCGATCGTCGGCTCGCGGTACACCGGCAGAGGCGGTTGATGAATCAGCGCGTCCACACTAGAGGAAGGCGGAATTACAAACGTCTTAGAGACGCTGTGAAGATAGGCGTTGACGCCGGGCAAGCCGCGCGGCTCTGCTGGAATGCGCAGATGAACCCGATGCGTTTCGCTGGACGATCTATTCCAGATCTTAATGCGATGCGTCGCATAGCCGCTCGAAGCGTCTCGAGCGTAGGGGCCCGGGTTTCTCACAATCCAGATATCGCCGATCGCCTGAAAGGTCGGGGAGGCGGATAAATCCGCGGCAATCAACGCAAAGAGCGACGCCAACACAACGCGCGCATGCTTCATTTCATCTACTCCAAGATGCCCAACACAAGGCATGTGGACGGCTTCGCCTTCGCGCCCTTCAATGCCTTCTCCACAAACATGTTCTCTTCCAGCTCGGCGAAATACTGCCCTGGTTGGAGATACGCCGCGGGCGACGCCTTCACCGCCTCGATCTTGGCGACCCAGTCTTGAGAGGCGTACACATCGCGCAGCTTTTTCAATCCAATCTTTACGCCTTTTGTTTCGGTTAATATGGCTTCGGCGCGGTTTGAAACTTTGGACGCTTGATAGACCTTGCCGTCATGGTTGGCATACCAGAAGCTTTTGAGGCGCGCGCCGAGGCGGTTGACGACTTTTAAAGCGCCGCCCTCTTTTTTGAGCTCAATGTGTTCAGGGCGGTCTTCGTTCTTGCGCAGCTTGAAGTGTCGGGGAATGCGGGCGGGAAGCCATCCGCCCGTCAGCCGCTGCCCGTCTGTCCAGTCGACGGAGCCGACCAGCTCGCTGCCAAAGGCTAAGGGCGTCAGCTCGGTGTTCTCGTCAAAGCGCAGCTCGGCGACATTTTTCAAGGGGGAGTAGTACGCCGTCCAGCCGATGGTCGCCGCCCGTCCAGTTTGCTGGTCTAAATGCGTCAGGCTGACGACGCGCGTCTGTTGACGCCAACCGATCGTAACGGACGCATACAACACAAACGCGCCGCACGCCAAGATCGACACGGCGGGCGTCGTCCAATAAACCCACTCGCGCCGCTTCATGCGTTTCAACAAGCATAGATTTGCGGGTCCGATCAGAACGGCAAGGATGAGCATCAGAATAAAGACGCGCTGATAAGAGGCGCGCGAATCGATCGGCTCCGCCATTGGAAGAACCTGATTCGCTCCGTATGCCGTGTGGAGCTGATTCCTTGCTGGCTCCGTCTCATACCATGACCTAGCCATGTCGATGGCGCTGTCTGGCAGTTCATGTGTTTCCGTAGAACCGGTTGACGCCGCAAGCGCTTCTTCATCAATGCCGACCAAATAGAGAGCGCCGAACCCGATCTCATACTTCTCAAACGCGCCATGTTTGAGATCCTTGTCCGCCAGCCGCGGGTCCAGCTCCGACCACCATGCCGGCATTTTTCCGTTGCCGAAATAGGCGAGCGAACCGCCGCAATCCACATACCGCCAGAGCGCGTTCCTGCCCGCCGGCGTTGTATCCCCCGCGTATTTCTCGTTATAGACGACCCCTTCAAATGTTGTGTAATTGAGCCAGATCGGTTTGGAACCGCTCTCTTTGAATAAACCGCTCGTAATATCCGTCGGGATCGTATAATAGGCGCTTCTCAACCCGTCATAATGAGGGCCATCAACGATCCTAGGAAGCGCAATAGATCTCCCGCCGGCAGAAGCGGACGAGACGAACTTGCCCGCTTGATCCTCTACGGCACCCTTTACGGCGCTATATATGTTGTCGTACGTCCATACCCATCCGTTCATCGAGATGCGCGGTTCAAACGCATAAGAAACGAAGGAGGGATGGACCGCTGTCGGCGCCGCGGCGGCATGTGACTTCGGCATACGAAGATGAACGCTCTCTTCCAGCTTTCCGTTGATAGAGACGGCGATCGTCGGATCTAGGTACATCGGCAGAGGCGGTTGATGAATCAGCGCGTCCATACGAGAGGAAGGCTGAATTACAAACGTCTTAGAGACGCTGTGAAGATAGACGTTGACGCCAGGCAAACCGCGCGGCTCTGCTGGAATGCGCAGATGAACCTGATGCGTTTCGCTGGACGAGCTATTCCAGAGCTCAATGCGATGCATCGCATAGCCGCTCGAAGCGTCTCGAGTGGAGGAGCGCGAGTTTGTCACGATCCCGATATCGCCGATCCTCCGAATGGTCGGGGAGGCGGATAAATCCGCGGCAATCAACGCAAAAAGCGACGCCAACGCAACGCGCATATGCTTCATTTCATCTACTCCAAGATGCCCAGCACAAGGCATGTGGACGGCTTCATCTTAGCGCCCTTCAATGCCTTCTCCACAAACGCATTCTCTTCCAGCTCGGCGAAATACTGCCCTGGTTGAAGATACGCCACGGGCGACGCCTTCACCGCCTCGATCTTGGCGACCCAGTCTTGGGAGGCGTACACATCGCGTAGCTTTTTCAAGCCAATCTTTACGTCGTTTGTTTCGGTTAAAACGGATTCGGAGCCGTTAGAAATGTCAGCCGCTTGATAAACCTTGCCGTCATGGTCGGCGTACCAGAGAGATTTGACGCGGGAGCCGAGGCGGTTGACGACCTTTAAGGCGCCGTCCTCTTTTTTGAGGTCCATGCGTTCAGGGCGGGATTCGCTTTTACGCAGTTTGAAATGCAGCGGGATGCGCGGCTGTATCCATCCGCCCGACCAACGCTGCCCGTCTGTCCAGTCGACGGAACCTACCCTGTCCATGCCCACCGTCGTACCCATCGCTGGCGGGCTGAATCTGGGCAAGCCCTCCTCCTGCAGCGTCAGCTCCGTTACTTCGTCAAAGAGAAGCCCGTCGGGATGCGCGGTCGGCGAATAGAAGCCGATCCAACCGATCGTCGTCGCCAAGCGCAACTCCTGATCAATCATCGTCAAGCTGGCGACGCGCGTATACTTGCTTACGCCTTCAAAGACAGCGAAATAGAGAACGAACAGCAAACATGCGGTCAAGGAGATCGCGGGCGCCGTCCAATAGAGGCGCATCATCTGTTTCTTTCGCCGCAGAACGGCGATGTTCAAGGGACCGATAACCGCCGCAAACAGAAGCGCCAGAAAAAACATGCGGCGGAGACTTGCCATGGTGTCGACCGGCTTGGCGACAGGAAAGACTTTGTTTGCGCCGGCCGCGGTGTAGATTAACAGCCAGGGTTCTTGCGTTTCAAGCCATGAATCGTAAATCGCTGTATGCGCGGGGGGCCGAGACGAGGTCGGGAAGAACGGCGGCTCCGACAAAAAAAGAAGCCCAAACCCGATTTCATACCGCTCAGACGAGTCGCTGACAAGTTCTCGATTCGCCAAACGGCTGTCCAATCGCGCCCAATCATCGGATAGTTGCCCTAATCCCATCACGGCGAGCGATCCGCCGGCTTTGACATACTCCCAGAGGGCGGCGCGTTCATCGGCGCTCAACGTATTGGCTTCGGAAAGTGACAGGATAATCCCGTCGTAACCTGAATAAGCGAGCCAGGTTGAATCAAACGAATGGCGCGTCCGTGTGTTGATTTTGGAAGGTACGGGAAAACTGCTCTTACGAATCGCGCCAAACGACACGGTCGGCTCTGCTGAAGAGTAAACCCATGACCCGCCGCCGAACGGACCGCCGAACGAACCGCTTGCCCCATGTAAGCCTGTGCCAAACGCGTGAACATTCTGCGCCTGCTTCTTTCCGTCAATATACACAATCGCTTCCTCGCCGCGGCCGTCTAGACGTATCCACGGTTTATAGAAGTAGGCTTCTGCGGTTGAGTCGGGAGCGACCTCAATCGTCTTGGAGAGGCTTTTGAGCCGCCCTGGCCCCCAGAAGGAGTTGGCGCCTTCGGACGGGAAGCGTATCTCGACCCGATGCGCCTTGTCGGGAGAGCGATTGCTCGCTTTAATGCGGAGAGCGGCGTAGCCATGGATCTTAGAGCCGCTGGCTCCGATAAGAGAACGCCTCACTTCGATTGAGATGTCGCCGTAATTCTGACCGAAAGGGTAAGATGCTGATCCGCTCAGCGCGTATCCGAACAACGTCGCCGCGCACAAGACACGCGCAAACCTCATTTCTTCGCCTCCATCTGTCCGATGACAAGCGATATGGACGGCTTCGCCTTCGCGCCCTTCAATGCCTTCTCCACAAACGCATTCTCTTCCAGCTCGGCGAAATACTGCCCTGGTTGAAGATACGCCGCGGGCGACGCCTTCACCGCCTCGATCTCGGCGACCCAGTCTTGAGAGACGTACACATCGCGCAGCTTTTTCAAGCCAATTTTTACGCCCTTTGTTTCGGTTAAAACGGATTCAGCGCCGTTTGGAACTTTGGACGCTTGATAGACCTTGCCGTCATGGTCGGCATACCAGAAGCTTTTGAGGCGCGCGCCGAGGCGGTTGATGACTTTTAAAGCGCCGCCCTCCTTTTTGAGGTCGATGCGTTCGGGGCGGTCTTCATTCTTGCGCAGTTTGAAGTGTCGAGAGATGCGCGCGGGAAGCCATCCGCCCGTCAGCCGCTGTCCGTCCGTCCAGTCGATAGAGCCGACCAGCTTTTCGCCGAAGGCTAGGGGCGTCAGCTCCGTGTTCTCGTCAAAACGCAGCTCGGTCCCGCTCGTCATGGGCGAGTAGTACGCCGCCCATCCGATGGTCGCCGCCCGTCCAGTTTGCTGGTCTAAATGCGTCAGGCTGACGACGCGCGTCTGTTGACGCCAACCGATCGTAACGGACGCATACAACACAAACGCGCCGCACGCCAAGATCGACACGGCGGGCGTCGTCCAATAAACCCACTCGCGCCGCTTTATGCGTTTCAACAAATATAGATTTGCGGGTCCGATCAGGACGGCAAGGATGAGCATTAGAAAAAAGAAACGCCGATAAGAAGCGCGCGAATCGACAGGCTCCGCCATCGGCAGAACCTGATTCGCTCCGTATGCGGTGTGAAGCTGATTCCTTGCTGGCTCCGCCTCATACCATGTTTCCGGTATAGCAATGCCTGTGTCGGCAATATCGCCGGAACCGAAGCTGTTCTGTCCGACCAGGTGAAAAACGCCAAAGCCAACATCGAACCGCTCGTACGTATCCTCATAGATGCGTCGATTTTTCAGTCGAGAGTCTAAAGACGCCCATTCGCTGAGCAGCTTCCTGCTACTATACCTTAACGTCCCATCGTACACCTCCACCTTATCCGGAATCGCAATGAAAGTGAGCGTCCCTCCGCATTCCACATACCGCCACAGAGCGAGACGCGCCGGCCCTGTCATGTACGCTACATAACCATCGTCATAGACAACGCCTTCGACAGAAGAATAATTCAGCCAGCTCGGCCCGAAATGATTGGAATGGCGGACATCTGTCTCGTCGACTTTAAACGCTCTCCTGAATCGAATATCGAACTCGTTAGCGCTGATGAATTGCGGAGTCGAGAACGATTTGCCGCCGCTTGCGCCTGCGCGGGAAAGGAACTCAGCCGCTTTACCGCCCATATACGCTTCATGGAATCTGAGATTGATATTGGTCATGAAGATTTTCGGCTCAAACGGCGCAGACGATCCGATCAAAGACCCTGCCGCGGATGACGGAGCGGAGCTGAAAACCGTCCCATGGTCGGCTAGCCGCGCGATCGGTTCCACAGGCTCTTGCTGCCGCTTTCCGTCAATATAAACGGCGCACCCATCGCCGTATAACGGAAGAGCGGGCTGAAACAGCGTCACGCATTCTATCGAGGAAGGCGCCATTTCAATCGTTTTCGAAATGCTGTGAAGACGGACATCGGCGAGCTTTCCGCTCATCTTGTCATACGGCAGGCGCAGCGTGACGCGGCGGGTTTTGTCCGTCGACCGGTTCTGTATCTTGAACCGCCGTATCGCGTATCCGCGCTCGCCCTCCGTATCTGGATAGTCTTTAAAGCCGTCCCACATCGTTATATCGCCGTATACGTTGACAGCGTCAACTTCATGCGCCAAGAACAGCGTCCAGATGATCAACGCCAGGCGCCATATCCGCCGCATTTTATTTGCGCCTCCATGATGAATATGCCGGTTCTATAGGCATTTTACATGGCGCGCGTTGAGCTCTCAACCGACAGAGACAGGCGTCGGCGCTTGACACATCTTCAGACGCTTTCCGCTCACGGCGTTTTTTGGGACGCATTAGAAAAAAATGCGGAAACCTGTAACCCGCCCTATACGCTCTTCGTATCCTGTATTGATGCTTGACGACGATCCAGTCGGACGCGGCGGGCAGGTCAGCGGGGCAGCCGCCAAGGGCGGAAAGAACTCCCTGCCGGCGCGGAGCTGAACGTTCCTACGCGCGACGGAGCGGCTCAGCGCCAACCCGAACGGGAGCCTCGGAACTCCGAGGCGGTTGTTGCCAACGATCTGTTGCGTCGGACGCGGACAAGCCGCCCGATTGATCTGGGACGGTAGGCGAACCGAAGACGCGATCGGTTCGCCCCGTCAAGCGAGCCAGCTGACGCGCCGCGGCGGAGCGTCAGCGGTTGAGGGCCCTCTTCACAGGGTCGTTTCGGAGATGTCCGAAACAAGCTGCCTGCGCGGCAGCGCCTGATCTTCGCTTCCAAGGCTTTGCGCTTGGGACCGAGAGACGGCGCAAGCCCAACGGCGGCGCGTTTCAGCGACGCTTTGAGACGCCCGGCCGGGCAACCGGTTTCGCCGAAAGATTACGGCGCGGGTCGAGGCGGCGGCAGTGCGAGAAAGCCGCCCCTCGGCGCCCCGTAAGCCGATACGATACTCCGATAGGGTTGACGGAAGCGTCAGCCCTTTTGCGCGTACATCTTCGGCAACTCTTCTGACGCGCGCTCCAAGCGGTTCAAGACCGATTCTTTGCCTAAGATCTCCAGCGTTTCAAGCAGGCTCGGACCGACCTGCTTGCCTGTGACGGCGACGCGCAGCGGCTGTAGAACCCGTATCAGCTTCTCGCCGCGCTCCTCCGCCCAGGCGCGCATCCGCTTGTCGATCTCATCAACCTCAAACGGGTCGATGCTCTCTATAAGAGATTCGGCGGCGCGAACCGTTTCCAGCTCCGCCTCTGAACGAAACCATTTTTTGACCGCCGCAGGATCGAACTCGTATGCGCCGTCCTCTTCAAAAAAATAGGAGCCGTATGTGACGATGTCCGGCCAGGTGTGGAGCCTGTCGCCGACCGCCTCAACGATTCGCTCTAGGCGCTCGGCGTTTTCAGGTTCATAGCCGGCTTTATTCAAGAAAAGAGCCGCCCCCTCCGTCTTCTCAGACAGCGGCTTTTCGTTCATATACTGCCCGTTCAGCCATGTCAGCTTCTTCAGATCGAAGCGGGAGGGGCTTTTGCCGACCCTGTCCAGGTCGAATTTCGCTTTCAGCTCCTCGGTCGTGAAGATCTCCTGTTCGCCCTCCGCCGACCAGGCAAGGCGCGCCAGATAGTTCACCAGCGCTTCAGGCAGAAAGCCCATCTCCCGAAATTCAAGCGTTCCGACGGCGCCGTCCCGCTTGCTGAGCTTCTGTCCGCGCGCGTTATGCACCATCGGAAGATGCGCAAACTTTGGCGGCTCCATCCCAAGCGCCTTGCTGATGAGTATCTGCTTCGGCGTGTTCGGCAGATGATCCTGCCCGCGTATGACATGCGTGATGTTCATATCGGCGTCGTCGACGGCGGAGCTGAAGTTGTAAAGCGGCGTGAAGTCGGGCTTCATGAAGATGAAATCGTCCAGCGTTGAGGAGTCGAAGACGACGTCGCCGAGGATCAGGTCCGGCGTTAGGATGCTCTCGTCAGGCTCGATTTTAAGCCGCGCGACCTTTGGGCGTCCTTCGCTGTCTAACCGCTTGCGTTCGCTGTCGGACAGGTTGCGGCATGTTCCGTCGTATCGGTATGGTCGTCCTTCTTTTCGAGCGGCTTCGCGTTTGGCGGCAAGTTCCTCTTTTGAGCAGTAACAAAAATACGCCGCGCCATTCTCGATCATCTGCCGCGCCCGCTCTTGATAAAGCTCAAGCCTGTCCGATTGGGCGTAAGGTCCCTCGTCCCAGTCCAAACCCAGCCATTTCATCGACTCGAAGATGGAGCTGGTCGATTCTTCAGTGGAGCGTTCGGCGTCTGTGTCGTCGATGCGCAGGATGAACGTTCCGCCATGCCGCCTCGCGTAGAGCCAGTTGAAGAGGGCGGTTCGGGCGCTTCCGATGTGAAGCGAACCTGTCGGCGAGGGGGCGAATCGAACGCGCGGCGCGCTCATATGCGTCTCCTTTCTCTCAATTCATTGCCCGATCGTCGAATATGATGCCATATAGAGCCTGAAACGGCTAACATGTTCTTATGGACGCGGCGCAACTACAGCATGGTATCGCAATGAAGGCTCCCATTCTCGCTCTTGATTTTGATGAAACGATCGCGGCGCGCGACACGACAGACGACATTGTTCGTCTTGCGGCGGCGAGCCGTCCGCCGAAGGAGGCGCGCGCCCTGCTGGACCTTTGGGGGCGCAGCGTTCGAGAATACCGGCATGAACGTCGGCGAATCATTCAGGCGGCTCTGGACGCTGTCCCGCGCGGAGGTCTGCTTGAGGCGCGGGTGAAGCGGTTTTATGCGGAGCTGGACGCTTATGAGCGGAGCGCCGTTGACGCGGTGGAGAAGGCGGGGATTCTGGCGGGGATACGGCGGTCTGCGTTGAAAGAGGCGGGAAGGCGGACGCCAACGCGGGAAGGCGCGCGCGAAATGGCGGAGCGTTGGAGGCGGAACGGGGGACGCGCCGTTGTCGTTTCGGCGAATTGGTCGGAAGATTTGGCGCGGGAAGGGTCGGGCATTGACGATGTGCGCTCCAACACGCTGGAGTTTGACAGGTTCGGCGTCTCTACGGGGCGCATCCATCGGCGCGTCGTCTCGGCGATGGACAAGCGCGCCTGCGTTCAACAGATGCGCGCTTCAGGCGGTCGGGTTGTTTATGTAGGGGACGCCTTGAACGACATACCGGCGCTGTTGGAGGCGGATATCGGCTTTCTCATCGGCGGCAAAGAGGAGACGCGGCGGGTATGGGAATCGCTTGCGATATCCGTTCAGTACGTGGAGCGGGTGGATCCGCATGCGCCCGCCTCGGATCGTCTGTATGTATGTTTGAGCGAGCATCCGTTCGAGTAACCTCCTGTTCGCATTTCTCCGCGCCCATGTTATGATGAATACGGAAGCCGAACCGCCGCGGCGGAGAAAGGAATCAACCGATGAAAAACTGGAAATTTCCCAGGCAGAAAAAGCTGCTGAAAACAGGGATCTCTTTTCTTGCGGCGCTTGCCGTTCTTTTAGGAGCGCTGCTGTTGGTTCTCTCAACCCCCTCAACCAATGAATCCATTTCCGCAGAGTTGGTTGAGGAAGCGGACAAGCCGCAAACAACGATCGCCAAACCCTTGCCCGTCGTAACGCGCGCCATAACAGGTTCTCAGGACGGCAACTGGCTCGCGTTCGTCTTGGATAGATGGACAAACGGTCAAGCGCAAGGTGCGGCGTACGTTTTCGGCGACGCCAATGGCGGGCAAAGAAGATACAAGTTTCCTTTGACGCCTGAGTATACCGAAGTTGTGGAAGGACCCGACCCGTCCGTGATCGCCTATCTCACGAAGGAGATGAGAGGAGCGTCGGATCAATACAATGTGTATATTCTCGGCGTCGTTCAAGAGGATTATCGAAAGTTCCAAAACCGTACGCCCGATGTGCCTTTTTCAGTCCTTCCTTGGCGTCAACACGAAACGATCAAAACCGTCAAGCGGAATCTCCAATTCTCCGAAGATGGCGGCTACCTGCGCTATCTAGAAAAAGAGAGCGTCCATTCTGAAAATGAGGCGTACAGGTATGTCAGCATTCAAGGCGAGACTCCCAAAATGAATATCGTCCATCGTCTGAAATGGCTCCCCGCAAAGGAACCTGCAGCTCCGCCTTCCTATATCACGGCGCGCCAGCCCAAAATCCATGAGGAGACACAGCCTGTTTGGTCCGCCGATTCGAGCGCGCTGTATGTCCATAACAAAGAAGGCGTCTGGCGCAGACCGTTCAGCCCAACCCCCCGCAATACCGAGTGGAGCTTGTTTTATCCAACGAAAAATGTCCGCGCATTTCAGCTCTCCTCGGACGGAAAACGGATGCTGCTTGAGATAGGCTCAAAACAGCGCCGGGTCGCAGTCGTTGATCTGGAATCGGAGGGCGCGCGCCCGCGCGATCTGGGAGAAGGATGGTCAGCCCGATTCAGCCCGGACGGAACGCAGTATGCGTTTCTCAGCCGCCGCGGCGCCTTTATTGGAGACGCCGACTCCGCGCCGCGCCGCATCGGCGGTAAAACGCAGCCGGAGTTCCATTCCAGCTCCCGCCTTGAATGGCCGCGCAACTCAACGCTTCTCTACGCCCATGACGCAAAGGGGATCTGGTCAGCGGAACCCGACATCAACGGAAGCGGCTGGAAGCTGGAGGTGAAAGTGGAAGGCGTTCACACATTCCATATCACTAGCTGGGTTCGTCCTCGCTTTTATATTAGCGAAGAGTCGCCCCGTCCAGAGCCTGAGATTACCACAAGCTTGATGGTTGAAACGGACGGGAATCCTGTCTTCTCAAGAGCGCGCGAGTCGGGCTTCGTTCCAATGGCTGCGGATGAAAACAGCGGAAATTATTACAAAGAGCAGATCGGCGGCCGCTTTGGAGACGGCGCAACGCTCGGAACGAACATGAAAGAGCGCCGCATTACGCAGATTAACCTGTCTGATGAGAAGAACAAAACATACCATAAGAATAATGGATGGGGAGCCGGGAAGGACGGACGCCCTCTCAACTGTTGGATATACCATGCCAACTTCAACGGCTTGCATGTCATGAAGGGGGAAGGCTTCTGCGGCTTGGGCTTCTCTTTCTCCTATATCGAATGACGGGCGAACGCGAAAGAGAATATGAAGCCGACCAACCTGCTCTTCATCCTGTCTGACCAGCACCGGCGGGACGCCGCAGGCGCCTACGGCAACGCTGCCGCGCGAACGCCCCATCTGGACGCGCTCGCCGAACGGGGCGTCCGATTCAACAACGCTTACACAAACTGCCCGATCTGCGTCCCCGCCCGCGCAAGCCTAGCGACCGGGCGGTATGTCCATCAGATCGGAAACTGGGACAACGCCTTCCCGTACGACGGCTCCGTACCTGGATGGGGGCGCCGGCTGGCGGAAGAAGGTCATGCGGTCGATTCCATCGGCAAGTTGCATTACAAAGGCGTCGGATCGGCGGAAGGTTTTCGCAAACAGATCGTCCCGCTCAATGTGGTGGACGGCGTCGGCGATCTCATGGGAGCCGTTCGGGACGACATGCCGATACGCAAAGGTTCGCGCGAGTCGGTCTTGGAGGCGGGGCATGGGACAAGCAGCTACCTCGCCTACGATGAACAGATCGCCGATGAAACGATCCGCTGGCTTCAAGAGGCGGTTCGCCGTCCGTCTGAGAAGCCTTGGTTGCTTTTTGTCGGTTTTGTGTGTCCGCATCCGCCGTTCACGGCTCCGCCGGACCTGTTTGAGCATTTTATGTCGCAGGAGCTGCCGGCGCCTGTTCAGGGGCGGGAAGATGAATGGCCGCGCCATCCGGTGTTGGATCAGTTTCGCGCCGCGTTTCGTTACGACGCGCCGTTCACCGAGGAGCAGATTCAGCGCGCCGCGGCGGCGTATTACGGCACATGCGCGCGTCTGGACGCGCAGATCGGCCGGGTGTTGAACGCGCTGGAAGAGATGAACTTAGACGAAACAACCCGCGTCGTCTACACAAGCGACCATGGGGAGAGCCTCGGCAGCCGAGGGCTGTTCGGCAAATTCACGATGTATGAAGAGTCGGCAGGCGTTCCGCTCATCATGGCGGGGCCGGATGTTCCCGAAGGCGAAACGAGCGGCGAAATCGTGTCGCTCGTGGATATGTACCCGACCTTCCTAGAGGCGCTGGGCGTTCAACCGAACGAGGCGGAAGCCGATCTGCCGGGCGAGTCGTTGTGGGCGGTCGCAAATGGCGGCGCGTCTAAAGGCTATGCGGTCAGCGAATACCATGCGGTTTCGTCGCTGTGCGGATGCTACATGGTTCGGGAGGGGGCGTATAAGTATATTCGTCATGTCGGCTATCCTCCGCTGCTGTTTCATCTGGAGGAGGACCCGCTCGAGACGATCAACCTTGCGGACGAGGCGCGGCATCGGGAGGCGGAGCGGGCATGCGAGGCGCGGCTTTTGTCGATACTGAACCCAGAGGAAACGGACGCCCGCGCGAAAGCCGACCAGCGCGCGCTCATTGAAAAGCATGGCGGACGGGAGGCGGTGCTGAGGCGCGGAACCTTCACGAATTCGCCCGCCCCTGGAGAGAAACCGCAATTTCAAAGCGGGTAAATCAACGAATCGCCGCCCACTTTGCTGTCACGCGCGCCGTTTGTCCGCTTCCGTTGCGCGCTGTCAGCTGAACGATGTACACGCCTGGAGCGACAGCCCGCCCCTCGTTGTTGACGAAGTTCCAAGTGAAGCATTCGCGGCAATCTTTCTGCGCAAATTCGTCGCCTGTCACATCTGACAGGTCGTCTCGGTAGACGAGCGATCCGTCTATCGCATAGATCTCCATCGTCACATCGGCGCGCTGGGTCAGTTGAAACAGAACGCGGCCCTCGCCGTTGGGCGCCGGGTTGGGAGCCAATTGAAACGCGGCGAAGCCGAATTCGCCCTCTGTGAAAAACTCGAACGACTCGGAGGCGCGGTTGCCGGCGCGGTCGTACACATTCAATGTGAGCGTGTGCAAGCCGCGCCGCAGATCGGACGGAATAAAGCGGACGCGCGCCGCGTTCTCGATCGATAGGAGGCTCACCGGCGCCGGCGCGCCGTTCAGCTGCGCTGTTGTGCGGGGCGCGTCGATGCCGACTCCGTCGTCCGCGAATTCGGCTTCCAAATAAAAACGGGACGCTGCGGCGGAGGGCAGGTCGACTCGCGTCAAATAAGGCGGATGGGGATCTCCAAGAAGAGCCGCCACTGCGCGCTCTCCCGACGGAACCGCCGCGACGTCCGGCATGGGGCGCCATCGGCGGCGTATGCGGTCCCAGAGCATCCACGCGCGGGGCATGTCCGCGTCAAGCGGCGCCAACAGCCGAAACTGCGCTTCCGGCGCGGTCGTCTCAATGGAGTAGGTGAAAGCCCCGAGGGCGTCTGGAATCAGGCCGCGCTCCGCCGCCTCGCGCCATTGCGAAACGGCAAGGTCGGCGTCCAGTCCGTCCGCCGAGCGGACGACCGCCTCTCCCCCTGTCTGCGCGGGGAAGAAATCTGCCTGGACGCCGTTTATCAAACGCAGGCTCAGCATTCGGTCGGCGCTCAACGACCCACGCGCATATTCTCCCGACAGGAGCGCCGCTTTGTCGCCCCGCCCGCGCGCTTCGATGAACGCGGCGCCTCCGCCCGCCAAACGCGCATTCAGAACCGCGGCGTATGCAAACTCGGCGGAGCCGCGCGCAAAAAACGGCTCCAGCGCCTGCCATTGCGCCGCCTCTTCGATGCGGTTCAGCCGGAACGGCGCCCCGATCATCTGGCCGTTGAGGCGCAGCTGCGCCCGCTCAATGCGCTCTAGCGGCTGGTTTGAGGTTAAGAGAACCGCCGTGAACTCATCCACAGAAGAGGGAAAAAGGGACAGCTGCGCCAGCAATGGAACCGAGTCGATGGTCACGCTCCATTCGCCGTTGATGAGCGCGTTGCCGGCGGCGTCGGCGCCCGTTATCAGCAGCAAATGCGCCCCGTCTTGCAGAGCGGTCGACGGATCAAAGCGGAAGCGGCCCGTTTGCGCGTCCAGCTGCCATCCGCCTTCTTCGATCTCTTTGCCGTCTAAAAATACGGATAGGCTTAACCCCTCCAGCGGGCGGTTGTCTAAGATGCGCGCTTGGAAGGTTGGGAGCGAATCGTTCAAAACGGCATTGAACGAAGGGCTGGGATCAACAAGCGCCGGCGGAATGGAGTCCACCAGGGACGAAGCGCCGTCGGAACGGACGGCGACCCAGCGGCGGACGGACGCCTCTCGACCCAGAGCATCGATGGCGCGCGCCTCGATATACCCCCCCTCGGACGGCGCCGACGTCCACCGCTCAAAGGCGCCGTTTTCACTGAGGGCGGCCGTTTCTCCGTTGATCCAAACGGCTCGCGCTTCCGCCGCCCGCCCCGACACGCGCACATACGGCGTTTCAAGCAGCTCAAAGTCGGACGGCGCGTCCAGCTGTATCTCAAAAGTCGACGAAACGCGGCGGACGACGCGCTCATCCATGGTCGTTCTTCCTGCATGGTCTTGGAGAACGAAATTCAGCAGGTTCTCCCCCAGCTGAATCGGATAGACAGCGTCAAAGTAACCCTCTTCATTGAGCGGCAGGCGTTCGCCGTTGACCGACAGCAGACCGCGCGCCCTGCCGCGCAGGCGTATCTCCTTTTCCAAAGTTTGCATGCCGTTTCCTGGCTCCCGGATGTCCAGCTCGGCGGACGGCGCCAAAATGGACACGCGCGATTCGGCAGATGCGGCGGGCTGACCGTCCGCGCCGTTCACCATGAGCCGAAGAATGAAATCGCCCGACAAACCTTCCGCGTTCCATAAGCCCAAGAACCCGTCCCGCTCCACTGGAGAGGAGGCGACGCCCGTGACGGAGACCGGCGCGGCGGAGCGGTCTGCGGGGGCGTAGGTTAGGTCGTATGAATCGAAGCGTTCGCCGCGCGCGGAGCCTGTCACCTTCACCCGTCCGCTGACGACAGACCCGCTTCTCGGCGACGCGATACGCGCTTCCAGATCAGGCGCCGGCGCAACAAGCGGGGCGACCGCCAGATCGCCTCCCGTTTCAAACGCCGCCGATTCTCCCGCTGTCCAGACGCCGAATTGCGCCTCCAGCCCTAGGGGGGTGAGTCGATGAACGTCGCCGCTCAACGCGCTCCATACCCAGAGCGACGGGGAGCCGTTGATAAATCGAGTGAACATGACGCGCTTTCCTGCGGGGCTGTAAACGGGAGCGCGGGAGTCGGCGATCTGAATCAGCGGACGGGGCGCGCCTTCGTATAGGTCTAGCGTCCAGATATGCGGCGCGCCTCCTTGAAGCGATTCATACGCAAGCGCCGTTCCGTTCGGATGCCAACTGGGGCGTCTGCCGGGGACGCCGCCTCGAACGGCTCGTCGAATGAGCGGGGGCGCGTCGTTCAACGCTGCCTCGGCGTTTTCAAGCAGATAGATCTCGTCGCGGCCGCTTCGCGCGCTCACAAACGCCAGCGCGCTTCCGTCTGGCGACCAAGACGGCTCGCGGTCCTCGTATTCCGATATGACGAGCGGCTTTTCCTCGCCTGTGCGCCAGTCGCGCGCCGCGATCTGCCACACGCCGCCGCGCAGCGACGCATACGCGATCCATCTCCCGTTCGGATGCCATGACGGGGAGGCGTCTAGAAAAGCGTCCGCCGCCGCGGGAGAGGCGTCGGAGCCGTCCAGCCGCGCAGTCCAGAGATCGGCGGCTCCAGATTCATCCGAGATATAGGCGAGCCGCTGCGCCGCGTCGGACCAGTCGGCGTCTCGCCTGCCTGTCGCTAAGATCGGCTCCTCCCAAAGCGGAGAGTGGCTCTCAATCTGCGCTGCCGGCGGCTCCTCAACATCCACAACGGCGCGCGCGACCGCTTCGGACCTGTTGCCGGCGGCGTCTTCGGCGCGGACGCGGAGGGTTACGACGCCGCTGCGCCGGTTCACTTGAAACAGCGCCGACTGCGGCTCCTCAAACGATTCGATGAACGGACCTGCCAGCGGCGCCCATTCAGACGGGTTCTCCCCCTCGCCGATCTCAACGACGCATGATTTCAGGTTCGCGTCAACGCATGAAAAGAGGGCGGCGTATTCTGCGAAGAGCTGTTCGCCGTCGACAGGGCGGTAAATTCGCGCCGCCGGCGGGATGGAGTCAACGCGCACAGGGACGCTCGGAATGGACGGCTCGCTTGCGTTTCCGACCGCGTCTACGGCGGTTACGGTTAAGACCGCCGTTCCCGCCGCCAGCGTCAGCGTGAGAGTCGGAGCGTCCAGCATGATGGTTTGGGTTTCGGCTCCGTCTATCGTTAGGTCGGCTTGATAGGCATGGGCGCCGAGCGTTTCTTCCCATCTAAACAGGAGCGTTCCGTCGTCGTCCCATCCCGCGTTGGCGGAGAGGTCAAAATGAACGGGCTGGGAGGGTCTATCGGGCGGAATCGAGTCACGCGCTGAATGAAGAACGGCTCCGTTTTCCATCCATATCAGCTGCGCCTGTCCTCCCGGCAGATCGAAGGACGCCGACATTCTCGGCAGCGTCGATGGCGCGGGCGATTCGATGAGCGCGAAAGGGGCGTCCCAAGATCCGTCCGGCTGCATTTGGGCGGCGTAGAGATCAAACAGACCGCTTCTGCCGTCCTGCCAAACGACGACGGCGCCCCCGCCCCAGACGGAGCCGGTTGGGCGCGCCGACTGCGAGGCGGTGTTTGTCAAGGCAGAGGGGGGAGTCCATTCGCGCGTGTTTGAATCGCCGAGAGCCGCGTAGATGTCGGGACCGCCGGCGCCCGGCTGCCCTTCCCAGGCGGCGAGAAGCTTGCCGTCCCTGGCGTCGATAAAAGGCGAGCGAACGCCGGGCGTTTGCGACAGACGGCGAATCGGAGAGGCGAATCCTCTGCCGCGCGCCGCGTAGTACAGATGCGGTTGAGGCGTCCGAAAATCTTGCCACACCAGATGAAAGACGCCGTTGATAGCTGCGACGTCCGGTTGAGCGGTCGGCGCGTCAGCGTCTCCCAGAGGGCGCGGCGCAGACCATACGGTTCCGCCGTTCTCCGATTCCACAAGCATGGCGCGCGGAAAGGCGCCGGAACGATCTTCATACGCCAGCGCAGCCCGGCGCGGGCTTGAGCGCGTGACAGCGAGCCGCGGACGGGCGGCGGAGCCTGCCGCTGTTGCGCGGGTTGGGCTTGTCCATCCGTTTTCGGAACGGCGCGCCGTCCAGATGTCGGTTCCGCCGTCCGGGCTGCGCTGCGTCCATGCGACCCAGAGCGAGGAGCCGTCGTGCGCCGCGGCCGGCTCCGTTCTTTCGGCGTCCGGCGGGAATAGCAGCGTTACAGGCTCCCATGTTTCGCCCCTGTCTACGCTTTCTCTCCAAAACAGCGTCTGAACTCCGAACGGATCTGCGCTCCACACAACCGCGGCATACGTCCCCGCCGCAGCGATGTCTGCCTGCCGCGGCGCGGCGCGTCCGTCTTGAAGCGACAGCGGGGACGCAGGGAGCCACTGCTGAGGGAGCGTTTGCGCGTCGGCGGGCGTGGATTGGAGGGCGCACAGCGTCGCCGCCCCAAAAAAGAGACGCAAGACCAACGCGCCTGCCGCCTTTAGCGCGCGTTTAACCATGCGCGGCCGGTTCCTGGCGCGCTTCTGGTTTTGCGCCTGCGCGGAAATGACACTCCGTTAAGCGGAGGCTTGTTCGCTTCCAAAACGATTCATCCGATACGATGTCCCAACACATAAGAGGCGGACCGTTCATACTGAGCTTACGCCTTGAGTTAGGACAAATCTGATTGTGAATGCGGACGTCGTCGATTGGACTCTGGATTCCCGCTTTCGCGGGAATGACGGCCTGGTTGGCGACGCCTTTTCCCATAAATAGAGAGATCATTCGTTCAACTGTCCCAACTTTAAGCATGGCGTCAGTTCATGAGGCTTGCTGAACGGGATAGTCGATGTTGAAGAGGACGCCGCCGTCTTCGTTCAGTTCGATTTTGACTTCGGCGCCGTCTTTTATCTCGCCCTTTAACATGCTCTTCGCCAGCGGGTTCAACACCTCGCGCTGAAAGAGCCGTTTGAGAGGTCGGGCGCCGTAGGCGGGGTCGTACCCTTTTTTAGCGACCCATCGGCGCGCTTGTTCCGTCAGCGAAAGCGTCAGGTTTTTCTCTGCCGCGCGCTGTTTCAGCTCCGCAAACTGAATGTCGACAATCTTCTCCAGCGCCTCCGGAGTCAAGCGGTTGAAGAAGATGATCTCGTCAATGCGGTTCAAAAATTCAGGTCTGAAGGTTGATCTCAATTCGGCTCCCGACTTTTCGCGCGCCGAGTCCACATCTTCCGCCTCCTGTATCCACTGGCTGCCGATGTTGGAGGTCATGACGATGACGGCGTTTCGGAAGTCGACGACGCGCCCTTGGCTGTCGGTCATTCTTCCGTCGTCCAGGACTTGCAGCAGGGCGTTCAGCGTCTCCGGGTGCGCCTTTTCGATTTCGTCAAATAGGACGACCGAGTACGGCTTGCGGCGCACGGCTTCGGTCAGCTGACCTCCTTCGTCGTGTCCAATATAGCCAGGGGGCGCGCCGATGAGCCGGGCGACGGAGTGCCGCTCCATATACTCGCTCATGTCGATTCGGGTCATTGCGTCGGGGGAGTCGAACAGGAAGTCGGCGAGCGTCTTTGCGAGTTCTGTTTTGCCGACGCCTGTTGGACCTAGGAAGATGAACGAGCCGATGGGGCGGTTCGCGTCCTGCAGTCCCGCCCGCGCCCTTCGCACCGCGTTTGAGAGCGCTTCGACCGCTTCGTCCTGTCCGACGACCCTTTCGCGCAGGATCTTCTCCATCTGTATCAGCTTTTTGGTTTCGCCTTCCATCATACGCGAGACGGGAACGCCTGTCCATGAGGCGACCACTTCGGCGATGTCGTCCGGCGTCACCTCCTCTTTGAGCATCGGCTCGATTCCGTCCTGCGCTTTCATGGCGTTTTCCAGCTGCCGCTCCATTTCAGGCAGGTCCCCGTACTGGATGCGCCCCGCTTTTGCAAAGTCGCTTTCTCTCTGCGCTTGCTCCAGGTCGATTTTCAGCTGTTCAATGCGCTCCATTGTTTCGCGCTGGTCCTGTATCGCCTGTTTTTCAGATTCCCAGCGCAATTTGAGCGCGGCGGCGCGCTCTTTCAGCTCCGCCATTTCGCCGTTGAGCCGTTCCAGCCGTTCCTTTGAGGCGGCGTCTTTTTCATTTTCTAGGGCGCGCCGTTCAATCTCCAACTGAATCATGCGCCTATCCACCTCGTCAATGGGCGTTGGGACGCTGTCGATCTCCATGCGGAGGCGCGAGGCGGATTCGTCCATGAGGTCGACCGCCTTGTCCGGCAGAAATCTGTCGGAGATGTAACGGCGGGAAAGCGACGCCGCCGCGACCAGCGCCGAGTCCTGTATCCGAACGCCATGATGGACTTCGTACCGTTCCTTCAGTCCGCGCAGAATGGCGACCGTTTCCTCCACATTCGGCTCATCCACCATGACAGGTTGAAAACGGCGTTCCAGCGCGGCGTCCTTTTCGATGCGCTTGCGGTATTCGTCCAGCGTCGTCGCCCCGATGCAGCGCAGTTCGCCGCGCGCGAGAGCGGGCTTGAGCATGTTGGAGGCGTCCATGGCGCCTTCCGCGGCGCCCGCGCCGACGATTGTATGCATTTCATCAATGAAGAGTATGATCTGCCCGTCCGACTTGTTCACCTCTTTCAGTAGCGCCTTGAGTCGATCTTCAAACTCGCCTCGAAATTTTGTGCCGGCGACGAGCGCGCCCATGTCAAGCGCGACAAGCCGTTTGTTTTTCAAGCTTTCTGGGACATCGCCGGCGACGATGCGCTGGGCTAAGCCTTCCGCAATGGCCGTTTTGCCGACGCCCGGCTCCCCGATGAGCGCCGGGTTGTTTTTAGTGCGTCTAGAGAGCGCCTGCATGACGCGCCGTATTTCCGCGTCGCGCCCGATGACAGGATCTAACTTGCCGGCTTCCGCAAGAGCGGTGTAGTCGCGTCCGTACCGTTCTAAAGCGTGGTACCGTTCTTCGGCGTTGGGGCTGTCGGCGGTATGTCCGCCGCGCACGGTCTCAAGCGTTTCCAGCGCCGTTTCGGTTGTGAGACCCAGCTCGCGCAGGACCTTCGCCGCCGGCGTTTCTTTCTGTTTTAAAATGCCGATCAGCAGATGCTCCACGCTCAAGTATTCGTCGCCGAGCGCTTTTGCCTGTTTCCAAGCGTCGTCCAGGGCGCGGCGGGAGCTGGAGGACATGAGCAGGTCGGCGGCGCCGGTCACGCGCGGCTTTTTCTCCACCTCCGCCAGTACCTCGGCGCGCGCCTGCGCTGGTTCAACGCCGGCGCTTTGCAAGACCGCGGAGACGGGCGATTCGGTCTGGTCTAGGAGCGCTAGCAGCGTATGCTCAGGCGACAGCTCCGGATGATCGCGCTCGCTGGCGTACTCATGGGCGAGCTGAAGCGCATCTTTTGCCTTGACGGTCAGTCGTTCCATTCTCATTGTTCAACCTTTCTTCTAAAGAATAGTCTCTTGGGAGTTTCTATGCAATTATCGCGCCAACGATAAGATTCCCGCTTGCGCGAGAATGACGGAGAAAAGGGCGGGAATCACGGGGAGAAACGGAGAAATGGGCAGGAATCACAGAAAGACGGACGGGAATGAGGGAGCCGCTATTCGATCAGGGATGCCAGATCGGCGCAGGCGTTGACAGATATGTCATGACGGCTTACACTTGCAGGCATGTCAAATCGCTTGCGCGCCGCGCTGTTTTTGAATGGACGGTACGACCTGTCGGCGCGCGCCTTTTATGAACGCTCCGCGCGGCAGGCGAACACCGTCTGCGTCTTTGCGGACGGAGGAGCCGAAACGCTTGAGTGGCTTGACGCCGCGCCGAACGCCGCGCTTATCATCGGCGACTTCGACTCCTTCAACCTGTCTGCTCTCGAAGACAGCTCTTTCGCGCATATCGAACGCAGATGGGAAGGACAAACCGACAAAGACCTCACCGACGGGCAGCTCGCCCTGCATGCCGCCCTTGAACTTCAAAGGCGGAAGATCGACATCCACGGAGCGTTCCCGCGGCAGGACGCCTTCGACCATGACCATTTTCTTGGCAATATGCTGCTGTTATACGAAGCGCATGACCTGGGAGCCGAAGCGCGGCTGTCAGAGCCGAAAGAGGCGCTCTATCTGTGCGTTGAAAAGCTGTCTCTTCGGCGGAAAGGGTCTGGACTCAACCGCGTGTCGTTCCTTCCGTTTGCCGGCGAGGCGCGCGTCTGCTGGACAGAGGGCTTGCGCTGGCCGCTTCTCAGCTTTAGCCTGTCGAACCGCCGCGCGAACGCGCTCCGCAACGAGTTTCTTCCGGACGCCGACCATGTCCGCATTCAGCTGGATGAGCGGTCTCCTCCTGTCTATGTTGCGCACAACTGGTCATAATCGATGAAAAGCGATGCGCCGCGGGGCTTCACATGGCGCGCGTTTGCTGTCGGGGCGTTGTATGTTCTTTTTTTGTCTGCCTTGACGCCCTACAACGATTACTATGTCCGCAACACGTTCATCGCAGGCAACCATTTTCCGATAGGGCAGTTTTTCCTCTTTTCGCTGCTGATCTTGGCGATCAACCCCGCCCTTCGGCGCATACGCCCCTCAGCCGCCTTTTCCGCCGCGGAGCTGATGGTCATATGGATCATGATGATCGTCGCGTCGGGCATCCCGTCCTCCGGGTTTTTGCGCTACCACCTGTTCATGCTCACCTCCCCGTACTATTTCGCCAACGAGTCGAACGACTGGGCAAACTTGCTGTATCCGCATATCCCCGAATGGCTTGTCGTGAGCGACTCGGAGGCGGCGCGTCAATTTTATGAAGGCGTCGGACCGAACGGGCGCATCCCATGGGAGCTGTGGATCCGCCCGGCGCTCATCTGGATCGGCTATGTTCTTCTGAGCTATATTGTCATGCTGTGCGGGTCGGTCATGCTGCGCAAGCAGTGGGTTGAGCATGAGCGTTTCGCCTTCCCGCTGGTGAAGCTGCCCGCCGAAATGACGATGGAGCCAAGCGGAGGCGGCGCGTTCAACGCCTTCTTCCGCAACAAAATGACATGGCTCGGATGCTCCATACCAGTTGCGATTCATCTCGTCAACGGCGTCCATGCGCATATCCCGTCCTTCCCACAAATACCGATGGGCTTCAACCCGAACCCGCTCTTTTCAGACAGGCCTTGGACAGGCTTGCGTTGGCTGCATATGCATATCTATCCGACCGTGATCGGTTTCACCTACCTGCTGCCTTTGGATGTGTCGCTCAGCTTCTGGCTTTTTTATCTTGTGTATAAGGCGCAGAGCGTCGCGTCTATCGCGTTCGGGTTGAATGTGAGCGGATGGACGATGGCGAACCGCCAGGAAATGGGCGGGTATCTGGCGCTGTTTGTGTACGTTCTGTGGCTTGCGCGGCATCATCTAGGCGGCATCGCCCGCAAGGCTCTCGGTATAAAGACGAACGCTTCGGACGAGGATGAGGCGCTGCCGTACCGCGCGGCGTTTTTCGGCGTTGTCGGAGGAATCCTTTCGCTCAGCTTTCTATGCAAGTTGGCGGGGATGTCGTTTTGGGTCGCGTTGTCGGTTCATCTGCTGTTTTTTGCGATGTGCGTTGTGCTGACCTGGATGGTGACAGACGGCGGCTTCTTTTTCCTGCTGGCGATCTTCCGCCCGTCCGATTATCTTGTCATACCGCTTGGGACGTCGCGCATTCCCCCGCGGGATTTGACGCTCTTGGCGTATGAAAAGACGCTCATGTTCGATATGCGGGAGTTCATGATGCCGCATATGATGAACTCGTTGAAAGCGGCGGATGCGGTCAAGGTTCGGCGCCGCAAGACGATCGTTCCGATGGCGGCGGCGATACTGCTGGGGATATTCACGGCGTATATTGCGGGCGTATGGCTCTGGTATTCCAAAGGCGGTTTGAATCTGGGTTATTGGCCGGCGCCGGAGCCGTTTCAGCGGGCGTCTCGGCAGATACTGGCGCAGTCGGACACGAGCTGGACGGAGCTCGGTTATATCGGCGTTGGGACGGCGGCGATGTCGGGTCTCATCTTTTTGCGCTATCGGTTTACATGGTGGCGTTTGCATCCGCTGGGTTATGCGATGACGACCAGTTGGGCGCCGCATACGGTCTGGTTTTCGTTTTTTTGGGGCTGGGCGTTCAAGTTTATGATTTTGAAGGCTCTCGGTTTTCGAGGGTATCGGCGGTGGCGCCCGTTTTTCTTGGGGGTTGTGGTCGGGGATGCGCTGATAGGGGGTGTCTGGATCTTGGTTGGGTTGTTTACGGGGGTTCCTTACCGTATCATGCCGGGTTGAGGGACGCTTGACAACTGAGCCGAAGCGCGCCATCAATTAAATGAGCAGGCAGAGTTGATGAGCTGAACGAACGGAGCGAGTGTGAACGACGGAGGCGGCTTGGACGCGGTCAGGCAGATCATTCAAGCAATAGACCGGGAGTCGGACGATGGAAATTATATCTTTCGCGGCGAGCCGAAGGCGTTTGAACATCCCGTCTCTTCAAGCCTCTATCGGCGCTATGCGGACGACATCGAATCGGAGTTTTTCGACATCGGTCGAGTTCAAGAAGAAATCTTGGAATGGGCTAGGACCTACGACAACGAAATTGAGAGCGATTTCGAGCTTCTGACATGGCTCCAACATTACGGAGGCAGAACCAATCTCATCGATTTCACGATTGATTACCTGATCGCATTGTTTTTCGCGTGCGACGGCTTTCCTAACGAGGACGGCATGATTTACATTTTGAATCGCGAAGGCGAATTGAAAGAGCGCATTGAGTCGCCTCGTTTTCCCAGAAACCGAGTTATTGCGCAGAAAAGCATTTTTGTTCTGGCGCCGAACGGGATCATTGAGCCGAGCTTATACTCTAGCGTGACGATTCCCTCCGATGAGAAACAGCGTCTGCTGGATCGTCTTCGAAAACGTCATGGCATCTCGTCAGAGACGATCTACAACGATCTGCATGGGTATATCAGAAACCAAGACGCGCATGAGAGCGTTTATGCGGGTTTTTACAGATCTCTCACCTCCGAAAACAAAGGAGATGGTAATGGCAACGGAAATTAAACGCGGCGGCGTTCATGATCAACCTCAATTGCCGAATTGCCGCTTTGCGGCGTCCATAAGGTTGAATCCAAAATATGCGGGCCCAGAAGAAAAAGAACGGCGAAAATGGTATCGGATTGCAATTGAGCAATACAAAGAAGTTCTAAAAATGCAGCCGCATTTCACCCCCGCGCGCTTTAATCTCGGCGTCGTCTATTTCAAAATCGGCGAGTACGGCAAGGCGATCGAATGCTACAACAAAGCCATTGAGCTCAGACCAGATATGGCTAAAATGTATGTCAACCGAGGAAACGCCTACGCTTGCATAGAGCAGTACGACAACGCCATCAGCGATTTCAACATGGCTCTCAGGCGCGACCCAAAATCGGTTGAAGCCTACAACGGACTCGGCCACTCCCGCAAAGAACAAGGCGACTACGACCGCGCCGTTGATGAATTTATCAAGGCGATCCATATTAAACCGCAGGATCCCGACCTCTTTTTTGGGCGCGGCTCCGTATTTCTCGATGCGGGCAAGTACGACGACGCTGTCCGAGATTTCAACAAGGCGATTGAGCTGAACCCAAAAGACGCCGGCGCCTTCAACAACCTCGGCATCGCGTACGTCAGAATGAATCAGATGGAGGAGGGCATTCGGTCTTTTGAAAAAGCGATTGAGCTGAACCCAAAAGACGCCGGCGCGCGCAAGAATCTCGGCGCCGCATATTTTATTCGCGGCTGTCAGCGGATGAGGCGAGGACGATGGAGCAGGGCTAAAATGGACTTAGAAGCGGCAAAAGAGAACGGGATGGACATTGCCGCCGAATTTGCCGACTTGTTTGGAAGCGCCGCCGAATTTGAGGCGAGGGTCGGCGTCCCGCTTCTCCCCAAGATCGCCGAATTGCTGAATCTAACCGACGGCAAAGACGGAGATTGAATCGCATGTCCCCAGACCAGATTTTGGAATGGTTTGACCAAACAGGCGCTGACCAATCATGGTCGTTCAGCGAATGCAAACCGTCCGACACAGGCAAATGGACGCATGGGTACCACCGCTATCCCGCCAAGTTCATTCCGCAGCTGGTGGAGAGGCTGATGGATGAGTATATCGAGGGAGAAAGCGCAAGCGTCAACGATCCGTTTATGGGGTGCGGCACAACAATTGTCAGCGCTGTTTCGCGCGGCTTTCATGCGAGCGGCACCGACATCAACAAGGTCGCTCATCTGATCACGGGAGCCAAAGCGAGGGCTTTGCCGCCTGGGGATCTCGATAAAAAAATAAACGCTTTTTTGTCTAAGGTATGGAGCCTGGAGGAGAATGGTCGGCTGTTCAGCGGTTCACAAATTGAGCCGTATATTCCTGAGAAACATAAGGAACGGATCGACTACTGGTTTACGAAATCGGCGCGGGATGAGCTTGGAAAAATTTTAGCCTTGATTCGCAATGAGACCGATTCTTCGGTCAAGTCGTTTCTATTGGTCGCGTTCAGCCATGTTCTCAAAACTTGCTCTATATGGAATCAAGGCAGCACTAAGCCGACGCGCGACTTCAAAAAGCGGCCGACTCCCCCCCGCGACGCTGTCAAACGGCATCTTTTGAAAATGCAAAAAGGCAATCTTCAATTTTACGATGTTGTGCCGTCTCACGTGAAAGAGGATCCGAACGGGCATGTCAATATCCAGGTCGGCTCTGCCGAAGCGCAAAATGTACCCGACAACAGCGTTGATCTGATTGTCAGCTCAAGCCCGTATGTGACGAGCTACGAATATGCCGATCTGCATCAACTTTCTACGCTCTGGCTCAATTTAGCGGACGATCTAAAAGAGTATCGAAAAGAGTTCATCGGCACCTCTTACAGGCGGCATAGTCTCAAGCCGCTGGACAGCCGCATCGCGTCCAACATTGTTCGCGAGATGAAGAAGAAGAGCGCAAAGACCGCGGAGGAGATCAAGGCGTTCTTTATCGACATGCAGAAGGTGTTTGATGAGAGTTATCGGATCCTAAAGCCGGGCGGCAGATGCTGCTATGTGATTGGAAACACGAAGCTGAAAGGCGTCAGCATTCTGAACGGAGAAGCGTTTGCGGAGGCGCTGCAGATTTCAGGATTTAAGCTGGACAGGCTCATCAAACGGGTCATTCCGTTGAAGATACTTCCGCAAAGCCGAGATGAAAAAACAGGGCGATTCGCCAGCAGGGACAAGGCGGATTCGGAAGCGTACCCGACCGAATATATCGTGCTCGGATTGAAGGAATAGTCGGACATGACGTTTGACGATTTATGGGAAATGTACGTCGAGTTACATCAAAAATACGGGAAAGATTCCTACAAGCATATCTCGCAGCTTCTGAAAGACGCAAAAGAGCGTCATCGCAGGGACTTTTTCGAAAGAAAGCCTGACGGGGATCATGAGCAGAGCTGGAGGTCGTTCAAAGGAAAAAACTTTGAGAAGCTGATCCAGCGGATCATCACAGAATCGGTAGAAGACCTTGGGATGAAAGTTGTCAACGGGAACAGATTGGAACGAAGCAGGAATTTATCCGAGGAATTGAGTACCGTAAAAAACAATTTAATGATCAACTACGATGAATTTGGGTTGCATTTGCCCGATGTGGATATCGTGGTTTATAAGCCGGAGACGCTGCGGATCGTTGCGGTCATTTCAAGCAAAATCACGTTGCGCGAGCGAATTGCCCAGACAGGATATTGGAAACTGAAATTGTTGGCGTACGAATCCACTGAGCATATCAAGGTTTATTTTGTCACGCCCGACGAAGACGGCGCTTTCAGAGCCTCCGACGCTCCGAAAAAAGGAAGAGCGATTGTGGAAACGGAGCTTGACTGCACGTATGTCCTGACAGACGCCGATTTCGAACAAAGCGGCAAAGTGAAGCTTTTTGAGCGTTTCATCGCGGACCTGAAGCGATTGTCTGAAAGTTGATACGCAGCCCCGCTATGAACGAAGCTCTCGATGCGCGATCATCCCGTCTCCCCTTGTTCGAATTCCACATACGAGAGAACGACGATCCGAACCGATTTTTTCATATTGACATTACTGACCAAACGTACTATCCCGGCGAAAGCAAACCCAGGAATGCAAGCATGGATAGTAAACGGTTTTGGATCATCAACGACGACGCCCTGAAAACGCAGGCGATTGAGGACGGCAGCATTGACCTGGTCGTCACATCGCCGCCGTACAATGTCGGCATCGAATACGACTCGAACGAAGACGAGCTTGCCTACGCCGACTATCTCCATTTCTCCAAAGAATGGTTCTCTCGCTGCCTTGACTGGCTGAAGCCGGACGGGCGCTTTTGCCTCAACATCCCGCTGGACATCAACAAGGGCGGGCAGCGGCATGTCGGAGCCGACCTGACGAAGTTGGCGACCGAGGTCGGTTTCCAGTACCATTCCACCATCGTCTGGAACGAGGGCAACATCTCAAAGCGGACGGCGTGGGGCTCATGGATGCGCGCGTCCGCGCCGTATGTGATCGCGCCGGTGGAGCTGATTGTCGTTCTCTATAAAGAGCGGTGGAAAAAGACGAGCGGAAGCGGCGAATCGGACATGAGCAAGGAGGAGTTTATGGAATGGACGAATGGGCTTTGGACATTCCCCGGCGAAAGCAAGAAACGCATAGGCCATCCCGCTCCGTTTCCTGTGGAATTGCCGAGACGGTGCGTCAAGCTGTTCAGCTATGTCGGCGATACGATTCTGGATCCGTTCATGGGCAGCGGGACAACTCTTGTGGCGGCGGTCTCAAACAACCGGCGCGGCGTCGGCATTGAGATCGATGCGGGATACTGCGCGCTGGCGGAAGCGCGCGTGAGTCTGTGGACTGCGCAGCTGCGCTTGTTTGAACTCTGACTCCCGCAGGATAATAGAGGTCTGACAACAAAGAACGCTTTGCAAAATTGAAATGGATGAGATCATGAGCAGATTCGATCTAAGCGGAGAAACGGCTGTCGTCATCGGCGCAACGGGCGTCTTGGGCGGGCGGATCGCTGTCGGGTTGGCGGAAGCGGGCGCCTCGGCGGCGATCCTTGGGCGGCGCGAAGAAGCCGGGATGGAGCGCGTCCGCGAAATAGAAAGCGCCGGCGGAAAAGCCGCCTTTGTCTTCTGCGACGCGACAAACCCTGAAAGCGTCCGAGAGTCGCGCGAAAAAGCGACCGCGCTGCTCGGAGAGCCTACCATACTTGTCAACGCCGCCGGCGGCAACCGACCCGAAGCGACCGTCACGCAAGAGAACCCGTTTGAAGAGGTTGATACGGACGAATGGAACGCCGTCATGACGCTCAACTACTGCGGCGGCGTTTACTACCCCTGCCGAGAGTATGGAGCCGCCATGGTTCGCGCGGGGCGGGGCAGCGTCGTCAACATCGCCTCCGTCGCTGCGCATATCCCGCTGTCGCGCGTGGCGGCTTACTCGTCGGCAAAAGCGGCTGTTCTCAGCTTGACGCAGTTTCTCGCGCGCGAATGGGCGTCCAAAGGCGTCCGCGTCAACTCCATCACCCCTGGCTTTTTCCCCGCCGAGCAGAACCGGCGGCTGCTCTACAACGAAGACGGAACGCCGACCGAACGCGCCGCGCAAATACTGGGGCATACGCCCGCCGGACGATTTGGCAACCCGGACGAGCTGGTCGGCGCGGCTGTATTTCTCGCCTCTGAAAAAGCAAGCTCCTTTGTGACAGGAGCCGACATCCGCGTCGATGGGGGATTTTTGGCGACCACTATTTAGACGAGTCGGCCGACTTCAACTGCTTCTCTAGAACCGGCAGGAGAGCCTCGTAGATTGCGCGGTATCCGCCCAGAAGGAGCCGCGTATCCAGAAAACCGGCCGCCGCCGAGCGGTGACCGCCTCCGCCAAAGCAGCGCTGCGCAATCTCTGCCGCGTCGATATCCTCCCTGTCGGCGCGCAGGCTCACCCCGACATGCTGACCAAACAGGTTCAGCAGCACAATCAGCTGTCCGCCCTCCTGCAGCTCTTCAGCCACGTCCGACGTGTCGCGTTTCACATAGGCGATCTTGACCGGGACGGGGCCGTCCTCAAACAGGTGCGCCGTGTTGCGCGCGCAGGCGGCGGCGTCCGCAAAAAGTTCCTCCCCACGCTTCCATTTTCCGTGCAGCCGTTTGAGAAACTCAGCGGGAGCCGAGGCGGTCAGCGCCGTTTCGAGACGCTGATGGATGCGGTCTTTCAACAGCCAAGAAACGCGCTGCCCCATCTCGCGGTCTCGGTTGATCCATAGGTCGCGGTCATGCGCCAGAGCCGTCCATTGACGCAGCTTCTCTTCAAGATGCGCGGGCAGGCGCCGCTGTAGATACTGAAACACCAGGTCCGAGGAGCATACATCGCCCGAAGCGTCCACATAGATCTCATCGAACCTGTCTAGGTTGAGGTCCAGCGTGGAGCGGTGATGGTCAAACAGAACGCGGTAGAGCCGTGGATCTGCCGCCCATGGCGCTTCAAGGTCGTCAGCCGACAGCCCGATGTCGCACACAAAGATCGACTCGGCGTTCGTTTTTTGGACCGCGTTTTCGATCATGCTGGACCTGTGCGAGCCGTAACTCAAAAACAGAACGCGGCCGACCCCCAGATGAAACGCCTCAATGAGCGACAGCGCGCACACAAACCCGTCCAGATCGTAATGCGTCACGATGAGCGCGTTCTCTATTTTGTCGCGGGGCGGAGATGCCATGCCGTCGTCCCAGGGTGAGCGTTCTTTTCTTTAAAGATACGCCGAATCGGCAGATTTATCCACTATTCCCAAGGCGCGCGGACCGTATAGACCGCCAGAAGCCGATACGGCCCAGGCTCCGCGATGATCCGTTCTTTTTCAAGATTCTCAACCGCCGTTTCAAACGTATCGAAAAGGCAGTAGGCGTTCACCGCGTCGGGCGTCTCATGCGCCATGTAATTGCATGAGAGGGTGGAGCATTCGGCGTCGTTCCCGCCGCAGTAGGTAACGGCGTCAAAGCCGCGGAAGACCGGCTCAACCGGCGGGGCGATCTGTTTCAAGCCGTCCCAGTTCGTCTCGCTGCTCTGCCAGACGCATGCGCCTTCGACAAATTCGCGCGAGTATGCCTCGTAATAGAACGCCGCCGCGCCTTCAAGGTCGACGCCGCCGTTCTCCGCCTCCGCCTGTATCTCTGCCGGCGAATTGAAGAGACAGTAGGCGTTCGGCTCTTTTAGACGAAAGCGGCTCTTCATGAAATACGGCGAGATGTGGCCGCTCACCGAGTAGATCTCTCGGATATGCTTTGGCTCCAACATGTTGGCCGCTTTGATCCGCTTCGCCATGTATCCGACGGGGCGTATGAACCCCTCCGCCCCTTCAGGGAGCTGCGCGAGCGCGTTCATCTGACGCCTTTCCTCTTTTGCGTTTCTATATCAGCAATACATCATACGCACCGCTTCGAGAATGTCCAGCGGGCGGTCAAGCGTGTCAACAAGCCGTCGTTTCGCTTCCGCCGCAATCTCTCGCGGTATTCCATGCAGCGCTTCGGCGATCGGTCCAGCAATGGCCGCGAGCGTGTCTGAATCGCCTCCGAGTGAAACGGCGTTGCGTATGGCGTCCTCAAAGCTGGTGGACTCCAAAGCGCATGTGATCGCCTGGGGGACGGTTTCTTGACATGATTCGTTGAAGAAATAGTCAGGGCGAATCTCATCCACCGACTTGCTCAGGTCGTATCTGTATGTCGAGGCAATCTGGCTGCGAATCTCTTGTGGATCTGTATCGTTGAAGGCAAGCCAGATCGCATGCGTTGTCGCGCGGGCGCCTTTCATCCCTTCGGGATGGTTGTGAGTGATGCGCGTTACTTTGTCTGAAGCGGCAAGCGCGTTCGATAGGCTGTCCTTGTTCAAAAACGCCGCCGGAGAGACGCGCATCCCGGCGCCGTTGCCCCAGCTGTTGTACGGCGCCGGATTGGACGAATAGATCCATTTGCCGAAGTTGCCGCCGTACCCTTTTTTAGGATGACGCCGACACCATCGCTGCATCGTCTGCGCGGGCGGTTTGTCATGCATCAGAATGTCCGCGACCGCCGCCGTGCAGACCGAATCGTCCGTGAATTTGCTGTAAGATCCGAAAAGCGGAAAATCCTTCGTCTTAATTTGATGGGGGCTGAACTCGTAGGGAGCGCCGACAATGTCCCCAATTACGGCTCCAAGCATATGCTTCCTTTCTATTGACGCTCAATCTGCTTCCGCCTTTGCGTTTCTATATCAAGTACATCGTACGCATCGCTTCGAGAATGTCTAGCGGGCGGTCAAGCGCGTCAAGAAGCCTTTGTTTCGCTTCCGCCGCAATCGCGCGCGGTATTCCATGCAGCGCTTCGGCGATCGGTCCAGCAATGGCAGCGAGCGTGTCCGAATCGCCTCCGAGTGAAACGGCGTTGCGGACGGCGTCCTCAAAGCTGGTTGATTCCAAAGCGCATGTGACCGCCGGCGGGACGGTTCCTTGACACGACACATCGAAAGAGTAACTGGGGCGAATCTCATCCACCGATCTGCTCAGGTCGTATCCGTATGTCGAGACAATTTCGCTGCGAATCTCTTGTGGCTCCACATCGTTGAAGGCAAGCCAGATCGCATGCGTTGTCGCGCGGGCGCCTTTCATCCCTTCGGGATGGTTGTGAGTGATGCGCGTTACTTTGTCTGAAGCGGCAAGCGCGTTCGATAGGCTGTCCTTGTTCAAAAATGCCGCCGGAGAGACGCGCATCGCCGATCCGTTGCCCCAGCTGTCGTACGGCGCCGGATCGGACGAATAGATCCACTTGCCGAAGTTGCCGCCGTAACCGCGGCCGGGGTACTGCCGGCACCATCGCTGCATCGTCTGCGCGGGCGGCCTGTCATGCATCAGAATGTCCGCGACCGCCGCCGCGCAGACCGTATCGTCCGTGAATCTGCTGTAAGGTCCGAAAAGCCGAAAATCCTTGGTCTTTATTTTGCGTCCTTTGCCCTCATACGGGGAGCCGACAATGTCCCCGATCACGGCTCCAAGCATATGCTTCCTTTCTATTGACGCTCAAATTGCGGTATCTGGCAAGATTATACCATGCCTGTTGAAAAAAACGCAGCTGGATGCGGAAGACAGACGTCGTCTGCTGGACTCTGGATTCCCGCACATTTCACCGCAAGGGCGGGATGACGGTCTGGTTGGCGGCGCCTTTTCCCATCAATAGAGCGATCATTCGTTCAAAGGTCCCAACTTTAGGCATGATGTCAGAGAGAAGCCGCTTGAACGGGGCGGCGGTTTGCCGTATCATGCTCCAACAATTCACATAAGCGAAGGAGCGAAACCCTATGAAGTTCGGAATCCGCGACGGAATGCTGCGAGTTCCGTTTGAAGAACGGTTTCAAAAAGCGGGCGAGCTTGGATTTGACGGCGTGGAGCTGTGCCTCGGCGGAGACTATCGACAGCATCCGCTCTTCTCGGATGAAGGCGTGGAGCTGGCGCTGAAGCTGTCTGAAGAGGCAGGCGTCGCGGTCTCGTCGTTCTCGCCGGGGGCTTTTACCGGCGTTTCATACCTGAACCCAGACGATGAAAAGCGGCGGGAAGGCATTGAGAAGCTGAACCATCTGTCGAGCGTCGCGCCGCAATTCGGGGTGGAAGTCATACTGACGCCGTTCTTCGGCGGAGGAGCCATACCCGCCGACCGCGTCACCGACCAGCGCCTCATCGACGGCGTCAGAGAAACCGCAGAGACCGCCGCAGAGAACGGCGTCGCGCTCGCGCTGGAAACGACCTTGAACGCGGAGCAGCATATCGCGCTCATCGACGCAGCCGACTGCGGATCGGTCGGCGTCTATTACGACATGGGCAACGCGACGAGCGCCGGCTACGACTCGCCCAGTGAAATACGCCGACTCGGATCCAAATATATCAGCCAGATTCACATGAAAGACACGGGCGGCAACCACCTCGGCGAGGGCGGCGTCGACTTTGACGCGGTCGGGCAGGCGATCAAGGAGATCGGTTATAACTCGTGGCTGGTGCTGGAAACGCCTGTACGGGGGGACGCGGACGAATCGAATCGCAAGAATCTCGCTTTCACGCGCCGTCTTGCGGCGTGACCGGACGCGCGTATGACCCCTGGAGGCTATGCGGCCGGCGCTTCTGCTTTGGGCCCGCTGGCATAGTCTCTCGGATGGGCGTACGCGGCAATTTTGGACATGAATCGGGGGCGGCGATGGCGCTTGTCCTGGCGTCAGGCCGCCCTCCGCCATGCCGCTTTTGCTGAAGACGTCCGCTAATCTTGAAAGACGCTGTGTTTGCAGTCAGCGGCGTTGGTACGCCCTTCCCCGCTAGCGTCATACAGATACGGGTCGTGGATTTGGGAGCATGTTTATCTCCACCAAACGCGCCACGGTACATGTTCCGCATCATGCGGCGACAAGAACCTGTCTCGGTTTACATCCCCGCGCTCAAACCCCATGAAGATGAAGCGGTAGCGAAACGTCTCAAAGTAAGGCGTGCGAATTGAGAAGCGACGGTCTTTGTACGAGCCTTCCTCCCAATCTGCGGCGCGGTCTTTGCCCCGTATCTCAGGCATGTTTATCTGTATAGAGACATGCGATTGTCCGCGCGTGAAGGTCAACTCATCATATGGCAGAACGATAGGGTTGCCCGCGGCGACGCTTATCTCCTTCCAGTCCTGACCGTCAACAGATTTACACCAGGCATCGCCGGTTGCGGCGGCGTTCCAGGGGATGTCGATCTCAAACTCCTTGCCCGTCAGCGCGGAGTCTTCGGCAACTACAAAGTGCAGATAATCTAGATTTACACGAGGGACGCGCACCTGTATGGAAGCGTCGCCGCTCAATGTGAGGGGGTTGCGCCCATGCCATTCCTCAACAAGCTTGATGGAAGGCTCGGCAGGCGGCGTAACAAAGAACTGTTTGATGTCGTCCCAAACATAAGAGATGCGTTCGCTGTGGGTCTCGCGGAACACATTGTTGACCAATACAATCGTGGCACACACGCCTGCGACTTCGGATCGTCCGTCAACGAATGTCGGCGACCCAGAGAAGCCGCCGCTGCCTTGCGCGTTGTGGACGATATACCGATCGTTCGTCCACAGGACTTTGCCATGCCGTTCTGAGTAGTGGGAGCCTCCGCCGAAAAAGACTGCAGCGTCCTTTGCGGGCGGCGGCTGGAGGTCTATCTCGTAAAAGCCGACGACATCCCCGATCTGTTTGCCGTAATGCTGGCTCTGCTTCTTATCAATGGGGGATACGCGCCAGAGCGCTATGTCAGCCTTGCCGCCCCCGCGCCACAACTCTTCGGCGACGGTCACTCGGTAATGGCCGTCCTGTTTGACGCCATCTACCCAGGTGTCAAAGAAGATGGCGACGCCTTTGATGTTGCCGAGGTGGTCGCATGTCATGAAAAGGTCGGGGCCTACGAGGAATCCAGTGCCTCGCCAGTCAACCCACCCGCTAGGGTTTCGGTAGTCGTGTTCCTCAACAAGCTTGATGGAAGGCTCGGCAGGCGGCGTAACAAAGAACTGTTTGATGTCGTCCCAAACATAAGAGATGCGTTCGCTGTGGGTCTCGCGGAACACATTGTTGACCAATACAATCGTGGCACACACGCCTGCGACTTCGGATCGTCCGTCAACGAATGTCGGCGACCCAGAGAAGCCGCCGCTGCCTTGCGCGTTGTGGACGATATACCGATCGTTCGTCCACAGGACTTTGCCATGCCGTTCTGAGTAGTGGGAGCCTCCGCCGAAAAAGACTGCAGCGTCCTTTGCGGGCGGCGGCTGGAGGTCTATCTCGTAAAAGCCGACGACATCCCCGATCTGTTTGCCGTAATGCTGGCTCTGCTTCTTATCAATGGGGGATACGCGCCAGAGCGCTATGTCAGCCTTGCCGCCCCCGCGCCACAACTCTTCGGCGACGGTCACTCGGTAATGGTCGTCCTGTTTGACGCCGTCTATCCAGCTGTCAAAGAAGATGGCGACGCCTTTGATGTTGCCGAGGTGGTTGCATGTCATGAAAAGGTCGGGACCTACGAGGAAGCCCGTGCCTCGCCAGTCAACCCACCCGCTAGGGTTTCGGTAATCATGTTCCGCATGTACAGGAGCTGCAAGGAGAAACGCAAGGGCTGGTATCAGAGCGAGAATTGATTTTGTTCGGCTGCGCATTTTAATGCCTCCTGTTTGTCGCCATCCTATATAATAGTTTATGAATGGAACGCTTAGAGGTCAAGGGCTGCGCTTGCTCTTCATGTTCTGGATCGTCGTCTTTAATTTTGAACGCGCCCTCGAAGCCAGGCTGCATATCCGCTTCGGGACCTGACCGAAACGCGGCGCAAACCATCCTTAACTAGACGAAACGCCGCCATGTCCCATTTCGTTATGAGAGAAAAGATGAGCGCTCAAAAACGATGGACAACAAAGAGTACCGCGTTCTGCGCAGCCTGTCCGAACTGGAGCCGTATCCTGACCTGGCAGTCGACACGGAGTGCGATTCGCTCAATAAGATGGAAGCGCGCTTGTTGGGCGTCTCCTTCTGCGGAGAGCCTGGGCGCGCCTTCTGGCTCCCTGCCGAAAAGCTGCGCCCCCGACCTCTAGAACGCCTGCTGCGCTCCAAACGGCTCATCTTCCATCACGCCAAATTCGACCTGACCCTTCTGCAGCGCCACGGCGTGGACTTAACCAACGCGGACATCTTCGACACTCTCATCGCCGCTCACCTGCTGGACGAAAACCGCCCAAAGTCGCTCAAACGCCTAGCCCGCGATCTCCTCGGCGACGAATCGGCGCTCGAAAACGAGGGCTATTTTGACGACCCGTACCAGCTCCCCCTCTTCGGCGACAAACCCACGCTAGAGCAATACGCCTGCGCCGACGCCGACTACACCTTTCAGCTCTTCCAGCGCTTCAAGCCGCATATCGATCTTGAACCGACGCTCGCGCACCTCTATTACACATGCGAACTCCCAACAATGCGCGTCCTGCGCAAGATGGAAATGACCGGCTTTCTGATCGATACGGAGCATTTAAAGCGAATCGGAAACGCTTATCGGCGGCGCATGCAGGAGTTAGAGCTGGAAATATGGGCGGCGGCGGGCAAGACGTTCCGCGTCAACTCGCCCATAGAAATCGCCCGCATCCTCTACAAAGACCTAAGCCTTCCCGCAACCCGACAAACCCGACGGGGGCGCCCGTCCGTCAATCAATGGGCTTTAGAAGCCCTCCGCCATCGCCATCCCGTCGTCCCTCTCCTGTTAGAACACCGCGAAATGAAAACGCTGCTTGACAATTATGTCGACAAACTCCCCCAACTGACCCACCCCGAAACAGGCCGCATCCACTGCAGCTTCAACCAAACAGGAACGGTGACAGGCAGGCTCTCATCCAACGACCCAAATCTGCAGGCGATACCAAGGGGGGACGCGGTGCGCTCCGCCTTCGTCGCGGGAGAGGGACGCGTTCTCATCGACGTCGACTTTTCCCAGGTAGAACTCCGCTGCGCCGCCCATTACGCGCGAGACCCGAAGATGATGGCGGCGTTTCAGCAAGAGGTCGACCTTCACAAGAAAACGATCGCCGACATGCTCCACAAACCCATCGAAGACGTAACCCCTGAAGAGCGCGCTCTCGCCAAAGCGATCAACTTCGGCCTCATCTACGGCATGGGAGCAAAGGCGCTCTCCGCGACGACTGGACTCTCCCTGTCCGAAGCGGAAGCGTTTATCGATGCCTATTTCACCGCCTACAAAAAACTGCGCAGCATACGCAAGGAGGTCTTAGCCTACACGCGCAAGCGCCGCTATATTGTCAGCATGTTCGGAAGAAGGCGCCGTTTTCCGAAAGGCGACGCCCGAACCGCCTTCAACTCCATGATACAGGGAACGGCCGCGGACATCTGCCGCGCAAAGATGATCCGCCTAGACAGGGAGCTGCCCCCCGACACCCAAATGCTGGCGCAAATCCATGACGAGATCGTCTTTGAAGCGCCCGCCGAATGCGCAGAAGAGCGCGTCCAGCAGATCGTCGACATCATGCAGGCGCCCGTGCGGGGGTTCAACGGACGCCTCTTCCGCGCGCCGATCCGCGTCGAAGCCGGCTGGGGACCCAACTGGGGAGCCGCGAAATAGTTTGCCGCAAGAGCCGCCTACGCCAAAGCCGCTGCGATGCGCCCGACCCCTTCCTCAATCGTCTCCGGAGACGCCGCAAACGACAGGCGAATGCACCGATCGTCCCCGAACGCGCCCCCCGGAACGACCGCCGTCTGAACCGCCTCTAAAAGATAGTCGGCGAGATCGAAGGAGCTCTCGATGCGCTTGCCGCCCAGCTCCCGCCCGTAATGCGCCGAAAAGTTCGGGAACACATAAAACGCCCCCTGCGGACGCGCATATGTGACGTCCTCAATGCCGTCCAGCAGCCCGCAGATCAGATCGCGCCGCTCCTGGAACGCCCCGCGCATGACGGCGACAGCGTCCTGCGGACCGGTCAACGCTTCCAGCGCCGCTTTCTGCGCGATGGAGGTCGGGTTGGAGGTGCTGTGGCTCTGAATGCCCGCCATCGCCTTGACAACAGGCGCCGCGCCGACCGTCCAGCCGACGCGCCAGCCCGTCATGGAATAGGTCTTGGAAACGGCGTTGAAAATGACCGTCAAAGACTCCATCCCAGGACGCAGCGCCGCAAGACTGTAAAACGGCAGATTGTCAAAAACCAGCTCATCGTAAATCTCGTCCGCGACAACATACAGATCATGTTCCAACGCCAGCTCCGCCAGAGCTTCCAGCCGCTCCAGCGAATACATCGTGCCGGTCGGATTGCTGGGGCTGTTGACGATGAGAGCCTTCGTCCGATCGGTGACGGCGGCGCGGGCGGCGTCCGGCGAAAGGGTGTAATTGTCCGCCTCCTCCGTCTCCAAGACGACAGGGACGCCCCCCGCCAGCTTCACCATCTCAGGGTAGCTGACCCAGTAGGGCGCGGCGAAAATGACCTCGTCGCCAGGGTCGCAGACGGCTTGAAAAAAGTTGTAGAGGGCGTGCTTGCCGCCGCATGAGATCAGAACGTTTTCTGCCGCGTAATCGATGCCGTGCGTTTTTTGAAACCGCGCGGCGACAGCGTTTTTCAGCTCGACGGTTCCAGAAGCGGGCGTGTACTTGGTGAAGCCCGCGTCCAGCGCGTCTTTGGCGGCGTCCTTGATGTTGTCGGGCGTGTCGAAGTCAGGCTCGCCCGCTCCAAAACCGATCACATCCAGACCCTCGGCCTGCATCGCTTTCGCTTTGGCGCTGATGGCGAGCGTCGCCGAGGGGGTGACTCCCTGCGCCCGTTTTGATAGCGCTTTTATCGTTCCGTCCTTTCTTCTCACGTCTGTACAGCGTCAACTCAATAAAACGCTAACGCGCGCGGAGGCGAAGGTCAAACAAAAATCCCCTGCCCGTAGCGGAGGGGAGGGGATCAAACAAACCAAGGTTTCCATGAAGGAAACCACTAGAAAGGAGATTATGGTAAAGCATACAACGCTGGGGGGCGGGAGTCAAGGAGAAAGCGGCTGCGCCTCGGCGCCCATGCTTGCAAGAACAGGCATTAATTCCGCTTTGTCGTACACAAGTCGGAGGGTCACTTTCTCAAAAGAGCCTTGACCAGGCGCGGTGCTGCGGTTGTAAGCGTCCTCCAAAACCTTCAAGACCTCTTTTTTGTATTCCGTGTCGCGGTTCCCGCTTAGATGTTCGCCTTTTGTCTCAAGCACCAGTAGACGCTTCTCCCCTTCTATTTTGCCGGCGGCTGCGACAAAATCTGGCCATATCCGCTCCGGCTTCCAGCCGCGCAGATAATACTCCCCGCTCCGACGCGCAGCGATCCGATCCCACCACTGAATCACATTATGATCGTCCAGATAACATGCAATTTCGCGCTCTAGATTAGAATCAAATTCAGTTTCCATCACTGGATCAAACAGGCTGCGCTGGATGGGCTGTCCTACATTACATTCAAGAGACCGATCGTTCTCATCAATCAAAAGATCAAATGGATTCTTGTTGACCCGATGGTCTAAAATGCTCGGATCTGGTCCGAATCGCATCGCCCCAGATTCCAATTTATCGCAATATACCTCTTCCGCGATCCGTTCAATTTCTTGATTTACATGCATGCGGAGATGGTCAACAATCCATGCTCGATGGTCATAGAGCGCGTCTTCGCTGTGAATGCTGCGCATCTTCTCAGCATACTCCATGACGATTCTAGCCGCCTGCCATGGGTTCGGCACAATATCGGACAGCCGGCGGACATACCATTCCAACTTGAATTGTTTGTCTACCCTGATCTCGCTGGATCCAAAATCGTACGTCAGGTCGCCACTGTCGCTGAGACCGACTCCCGCTGTGTAAATGCTGGAAGGTTGAGGCATGGAGCCTTGCGCACCAGGAGCCGTAATTTCGTTCCAGTCAATCTCCGACAGAATATGGATGTCGTAATCGTATTCAATCCAACCGCTCTCGTCTTTATGCATCAATTTGGGCAGTAAAATCTCATGATCACGAAACGCTTCGCGCCGCTGGATCGTCACACTTTGAGCTTCTATGGAGGAACTTTGCGTCGCGCCGACGAGACCTGTTAGCCCCTCCTCCTCTAGACCGCTTTTTACCTTTGAAACAACCGCTCTCACATTCGTATTGCAGCAATGCACATAACACTGGTCTAAAGCCTTACGCCCTGTCCGACGCGCATGCGGCTGCCGCAAAACGCGCCCCACCAGCTGAGTGATCGCACTTTCTCTCTCCGTCGCCCTGTCAAGCATCACAAGCATATAAGCGAACGAGCAGTCCCATCCCTCTTTAAGCGCGTCCTTTGTGATGATCCAGCGGATTTCGCAATTATCTGACAGCAGATCTTGCCGCCCTAGTTCATCCAATTCGGACGATTTAACGACAACCTCTTGAGGGCGAACTCCCAGGTTATCGAGTAGATATTCGCGCGCGTCTTCCGCGTGAATATGAATGCCTCCCCTGTGATTTTTCCCCGTCCGCTCCACGCGCACAACAGCGATGGGCCGAATATAGCGCCCCTCATTCTCATAAAGATTTTTCGCTTCGACAGCAAGCTTCTCCATTTCCGTATGCGCATTCTTAAGCGTATCTTGCCAGTCAATTTCATCCGACGCCGCAACCCATATCGGCAGCTTGATCATCTCTTCTTTATGCAGAGGAACGCCGCCGATATTGACCAACAGATTGCTCGCTTCCGGCTTCGGCGTCGCCGAAATTTCTATGATAAGGCTTGGATTCAGCTCCCGCACCGATCTATTCACCCTTTCAATCTGCCACGACGAGCCAACGGTTTTATGCGCTTCATCCAAAACGACGACAGGGCGCATCATCTTGAACACATTATGCAGACTGCGTATCACAACCCGACTCTGATCTTTCAGATCGGGATACTGTTTTTTCAGCCTTTCATGGGCGGCATAATCATCGCTGTCGGGAAAAAAGGAGGTATATTTGCTGTTGTCGCGGAAGAGACGCAAAAACTCCCTGTTATTTGTACGATTTAAGGCTTGATACGTCATCAGCATAACGCACAGAAAATTATCCACATCCGACCTTATGAACGCGCCATCCTTGCCCGTTTCTAGCTTCTTCTTTTCTAGCACCTTAACGCGCCCGCCGCTCGCGCGTTCCAGCATTTTTCGGTAGGGATGCGCGCGGCGCCACAACGCATTTTTCGTCTGGTCATAGATCGCCGTTGTCGGGACGATCCAGAGCGTCAGACCGTTCGCGCGGTTGAGACGCTCCAGCGCGGACGCCGCCATGAGCGTCTTGCCCCCGCCCGTCGGCACTTTGAAGCACACATGCGGAATGGGCCGACCCATTTCATCTTTACGGTCAACATACTCAGTACTGTTGGGGATTATCCCTTCTGCTTTAAGCGCATCCCATGCTCTTTTAGGATAATTGCAAATCTCCCAAGGAACATCGCCATTCGCATCTTCAATCACTTTCGAGATTCTAGCCGACTCCAACCGCGCCTCATCCAATGCTTTCTGCCAACGCTCGAAAGTCTCCAAAGCTGAAGACTGATAATTTTTTAGCTCCATGAGTCCGCTCCTACGTCAAGCTTGAAGAGATGCAGTAAGGCAGCTGGCAAAACGTTATGCCCATGGTTGTTAATTTGCGCTGACCTATAAATTTGTCAATGCCAAACACAACCGCCTTGCGCTCGGTCTCATGAATCCGTTCCGCTCTCTCAAGGTTCAGCCTAGCGTCTTTGCCGCGCAGATACTCAATATCAGGCTCATAAAGCAGATAGTAGTCCGCCCGCTCGTCCTGGTAAAACAGCCCGTCCTCATTTTGCGGCTGAAGCGCGCTCTCCACTGTAACGCCCGCCGCCGTGTATAACAGATAACTCGCTAACGACTCATACGACGGCAGCGCCTCGCCTGTCAACATGCCCTCAATGCTGATCGGTTCGCCCAGCTCGCAGTAGGTGAACGACCCGCCGAGACCCTCCCGCAGCGCCTCGTCCGTCGCCGACGGAACGCCCTTGATGACGCGTCGAACGCGCTTCGCCGTGATGCAGTCCGCATAATCCAGGCATTCGACTAGTATGAATTGGCGGTTGCCGCCGTCCTCTTTGTTGAGAGCCAAAACAGCATGCGCTGTAGTCCCGCTGCCAGCAAAAGAATCAAGGATAACAGCATTGGCATCCTGATCAGTAATATAACCGACAATTCGCTGGATGAGAGCGACTCTCTTAGGATTGGGAAACTCTATGCCCAGCGTTTTCAATAATGATGGTGATTCATTGACTGTCATATCGGTCCAAAGAGAGCTCAATATGCGACGTTTAGACGGTGGGACATAATGTACTGGACGATTTGTTGTTGATAGCCTTAGTAAGTCTGGCTTTTCTGGTGATTGAGAAAACCACCACTCATCAATATCCTGTTGGCTAGGATTTTCACCACATTCTTGAATTAATTGAGAATAGTTTTTTATTGCTTTGAGGCTTCTTTCTTGACTCCATCGCCATTGTCCTGTTTCTGGTACTATCCCCATCAGCTCATATCGCATTGTCGGTCTATCAGTGCCACGCCAATGAGAGTTCCATGTTCCAATTGGCACAATATCTTTCTCAACAGTCATATGCTGAAATTTTTGCTCGCGCGATTTACTATAAAAAAGCAAATATTCTGATCCTATATTTAATTTATCTACATTTTTAAATTGCGCTTGCACATTTTTTACGCCTCGCCTTACTATAATTGCGTTTCTAAAGTTTTCCTCCCCAAAAATCTCGTCCATTATCATGCGCAGACGGTGCTGCTCGTTGTCGTCAATGGAGACAAAGATCGCGCCGTCGTCCGACAGCAGCTCGCGCAGGAGCTGCAGCCGCGGCCACATCATGCAGAGCCACTTGTCATGCCGCTCTAGGTCTTTGTCATCGACTTCCTTCTTGTCTTCTAGCCATTTGCGCATCAGATCGCTGTTGACGTTGTCGCTGTAAACCCAGTCCTTATTCCCAGTGTTGTAAGGCGGATCAATATATACGCATTTGACGCGCCCGGCGTATCTTGGCAGCAGAGCTTTGAGCGCATGCAGATTGTCGCCATGGATGATCAGGTTTTCTTCGTTCGGACGGCTGGCGGACGGGTCGGCGGCAATCGACTTTTCAGGCACAGCGTCAAGACTGCGATGCGGCACCGTCAGATAATGCGTTTGGATGTGCGTTTTACCGTCAAATTCAAGCGTCGGCATGTTTCGTCTCCCGCCTATAGTATCTAACGCCCATTTACTCGGTACGTTTCAGCGCGTCAATCCACCCCCCGCCCAAGACAGCCCCTTCGTCGTCATAAAACACAGCCGCTTGCCCTGGCGTCACCGCCCGCCGCGGCTCATCGAACCGCGCCTGCGCCTTTTCGCCGCCGACCGCTTCCACGCTCGCCCATGCCCCCCTGTCCTTATAGCGTATCTTGACGCGGGCGCGTATCGGTTTTTCGGGGCGCGGGACGCTGAGCCAGTTGACGCCGCTCAACGCGCATTCGGAGCGCATCAGGTCTGCCGCTTTCCCGACGACAACGCGGTTCTGCGGCGCGTCGATCTCCGTCACATAGTTCGGCGTCCCCGACGCGATGCCCAGTCCGCGCCGCTGCCCGATGGTGAAGAACGGCGCCCCCGCGTGTTCGCCCAGCTGGCGCCCTTCCGCGTCCACGATCTTGCCGGGGCGTATCTGTCCTGGCAGCCGCTCCTGCAGGAAGCGTTTGTAGTTGTCGTCAGGGATGAAGCAGATCTCCTGGCTTTCGGGCTTGTCGGCGTTGGCGAGTCCTTTGTCGCGCGCGATGCGCCGCACTTCCTCTTTTGTGAGCTCTCCAATCGGAAACAGCGACCGTTTCAGCTGCCGCTGCGTCAACGAAAAGAGAGAGTAGGATTGATCTTTGTCCGCGTCCGCCCCGCGCAGGAGCCGCATGCGTCCGCCGCGCTCCTCGACCTGCGCATAATGCCCTGTCGCGACATAGTCCGCGCCGAGTTCGTCCGCCAGCTTCGTCAGCTCGCCGAACTTCAAATCCTGGTTGCACTTGACGCACGGATTCGGCGTCCGCCCGTTCAGATATTCGTCAGCGAAGTAGTTGACCACCTTTTCGCCGAACAGCCGCTCATAATTGACCGGATAGTACGGGATGCCGAGGGCGTCTGCCGCTTGGCGCGCGTCGCGTATGCCGTCGACGCCGCAGCAGGTCGGCTTGTTCGGGTTCGGCTCGACCGTGTCGTGGCTGCCGATGCGCATCGTGACGCCGACCACATCGCGCCCCTCTTCCGCCAGCAGCGCCGCCGCGACCGACGAATCGACTCCTCCGCTCATCGCAACAATGACGCGCATACGCCGCCTTTCCGCCTTCAGTTCGTTTCGTTAGAGCGGCCGGTCGATCTCGGTCGACGCCATGTAGTCAACGCCTGCGACATCGAACCCGAAAAGGCGCCGAAACGAGCGGCGGAACCCTGGGAAGTCGGCAAAGTCGACCAGGTTGTCGGAGCGCACCGACGCCCATCTCGCCGCAATCTCGCGCTGTATGTTCGGGTCCAGCTCCTTGTCGTCGAGGCGGATGCGCCCTTCGCTGTCCGTTTCGGTTTCGCCGTCCCGCATGAGCTTCTCCCGCAGGAGCCTGTTCATCTGCATGATGGGCGTTTCGTGTACGCCCGCCTCGCGCATGACAGGGTAGAGCATGCTGATATAGAGCGGGACGACAGGTATCGCCGCGGACGCCTGCGACACAATCGCCTTGTTGACGGACACATACGCCGAGCCGCCGACCGCCTCCTCCAGCCTCTCGCTGAGGTAGGGCGTCGTCTGTTCAAGGTGGAGTTTCGCCATGCCGATCGTTCCGTCTCGGTAAACGGCATGGGTGATTTCCGGTCCGATGTAGGAGAAGGCGACGGCGCGCGCGCCCTCGGCGAACAGGTCCGCTTCCAGCAGCGCGTCCACCCAGAGCGCAAAATCTTCGCCGCCCATCACCTGTATTGTGTCGGCGATTTCCAGTCCGCTCGCTTGGGGAATACGCGCCGTTTCCACTTTGCCCGTGTTCAGGTCGATCGTCTTGCTCTTGAAGTCGCCCCCGATCGGTTTCAGCACGGAGTGGTGCGTGACGCCCGTTTTGGGATGCGTCCGGCGCGGCGCCGCAAGCGAATGGATGAGCAGGTCGATCTTGCCGTATTCGCCGCGCAGCAGCTCAACGACCTGTTTTTTAACCGGGTCTGAAAAGCCGTCTCCGTTGACGGCACCCGCTTTCAGCCCCGCTTCTTGCGCCACTTCATGAAAGGCGACCGAGTTGTAGTAGCCGGCGGACGCGGTTTTGCGTCCAGAGGCGGGTCGGTCATAAAAGACGCCGACCGTGTCGGCTCCGTATCCGAAGGCGGCTGCAATGCGCGACGCCAGCCCGTAACCTGTAGAAGCGCCGATAATCAGCGCGTTCATCTTCCGCTGATCGACTCCGAGCGTCTGCGTAAAATCGATCTGTTTGCGGACATTTGCGCGACAGCCCTCTGGGTGCGCGTTGATGGAGATAAAGCCGCGAATGCGCGGCTGAACAACTTCTTCTGGCATGACGTCCTTTCTACCGTTCGTCTGTCGTCCGCGAAGAATTCGGCGAATCGGCTTCCTGCGCAATCGGCGGACGCGCCTCCTCTTTCAACAACGCCGGAATGGAATTGTTTTTGATGACGCGCAGCGCCTCTTGCAGCTGCGGATCGTTCGGAAGATCAATCAACCGCTGAATGCCGACATAGCGGTCAAACACGCTTCTTGCCTCTATCCGAATGATCTCCTCGCTCAAGTCCATTCCCTCGGCGTCCAGCAGCGCCTTGATTTCTGAGATTTTCGGCTCTAGGAGCGTGAAGTCCTTGGGCGTTTTGCCGTTCCGCTGCTTCTCGTAGTCGGCGATGAATTTCTGAACGTAATCGCTCAGAATATGCGAATCGCGCGCGCGCTGACGGTTGAACGCCTCCTCTTCGGTCAAAACGGCGTCCTCAATCTCAATGTGGGGGCGGATCCCCTCGCCGTCGATGGAGACATCGTTGGGCGTAAAGTACGTGGAAATGGTGAGCGACACCGCCCCTCCGCTTTCCAGGTTGAAACGCCGCTGGACAAGCCCTTTCCCATATGTTTTTTCGCCAATCAGAACGGCGCGTTTATGGTCTTTCAAGGCGCCCGCCACAATCTCGGAGCCGCTCGCGCTCCTGTCGTTCACCAGCGCCGTCACCTGAACATCCTTCGGGACGATGGTTCGAGACGAGGCTCTCAACACATCGTTGAACTGGTCGCTCTTGCCTTTGGTCGAAACGATGACGCCGCCTTCCAGGAAAGCGTCCGCAATTCCGCCGGCGACATCCAGCAAGCCGCCCGTGTTGTTGCGCAGATCGAAGATGAGCGCTTTGATCTTCGTCTCCTCGCCCGCTGTGCGGAGAGCTTCCTCAAACTCATTCACCGACTGGCGTTTGAATGTTTCCAATTTAATATACACAACGCCCGGCTCAATCACCTGGCTGAAGATGCTCTTCGGGGCGATGACCTCGCGCACAAGCGTTTTTTCGATAGGCTTTGGGCTGTTGCGCCGATGGATGGTGATTGTGACCGGTTCGCCGACCCTGCCGCGCAACTTCTCCAAGATGTCGGCCATGCTCAAGCCGTTCGGCCCGCCGAGGATAGCCGATTCGCCTTCGATTTCAGCGATGATGTCGCCAGCTTGAAGGCCGGCGTGGCTGGCAGGCTTGTCGGGAAGAACGGAGCTGATCGTGACGACAGAATGCCCGCCCTTGTTCTCCGGCCAGATGTGGATGCCGAGTCCGCCGAATTGGCCCTGGAACAGGTCCTCTTTTTCACGCTGTTTTTGAACGGGGCTTTGGTAGTAGGAGTAGGGGTCGTCAAGGGAAGCGACTGCGCCTCGGATGGCGCCTTCAAGCATCTTGTCCATTTCCACATCTTTGTAGTAATGCTTTCGAGTCAGAAGCAGCGCCTCCTCCAGCTGCTCAATCCTCTGAAAGAAACTGGACTGGTCTCCGCCCTCCATGGCAATCGCAGACGAGTCGATTCCGCTTAACATATTCACGACTTTATGCGCGTATATGCGGGCGTGGACGCTTTGTCTCAGGAGAACCACCCCTGCCAAAATCAGTATCAACCCTGTCAGTATCATCAACGGAATGCGGTTGCGTTTTTTCATGTTCTCCATCCTGAAAGTGCGCTTGTTCGAGCAGTACCTATTAGGCGGCGACATTCATTTTGATGCGACGGCTCTCCGACCCTGTCCGTCCTTCCCGCGCAATGCCGCCGCCTTCAGGCGCTATTCTCGTTCCCCTCTGTTGCGTCTTCATGCAATCTGTACCCTGCCTATCTGACGGGCTTCTTTCTCCTCCGACGAGGCGGCCAATTCGGCGCATCGCCGCGCAAACTCTCCGCTTCTCTCGCAGACAGCTTTCTCCGACTCAAAATCGTCTATCCGAAAAGGCGACTCAAACCAACTATAGCACCGCTTCGGAGCCGTGTCGGCTGACAGCCGCAAAGGCTCCATAAGGCGATGCGTTTGAAGATGAAACACCGCCAGAGGCTCCCGCGGCTTCCAGCGAAAACGCGCCTCCGCAAACGACAGCGTCCATATCCCAAACTCCAAGATCGACTCGATGGACGAATGCGCCCAAAACTCAAACACCGCCAGCGTCTCCGCCCAGCCCTCCAACGCGATCGTCTCAGGCGTATGGACGCCGAGACCCGCCCGTTCCCCCTCGTCAGCCGACCGAAGCTGTTTACGCTCGGCGCGCAGGCGGCTATACCATGGCTCCTTCAACAGACGCTTCCCTTCGTCCAGCTGCTCATACTGATGTTCATAAGTAGGAAACAGCCAAAATCGGGAAGCGTTTCGCAAAAATCGATTCGCAGGCTCATGGATGCCCCCCTTGCGCATCAAAAACGGCAGCTGCCCCGACAGGAGAGCGTCCACAGCCGACTTCCACTCTTTGAGAGCAAGCCGTTCAGGGTCGTCGTTGTAAGCGGAATGTATCATATGCGCCTCGCTGCTGTTATCTTATAGTTTACCCGATTTTTCGACATCCTGCAAACGCAATTCGCAAGGACGCCTCAAGAGCCGCATGCGCCCCGCGAAACTGAGCGCTCATACGCGCCGGCTCGTCTGTATCCGCATGGCGGTTATTCTGAATATAACATGCGACGCGCGTCATGCCTTCGCCTCTGTTTTCCCAAAACGAATCCAACAAACGCCGCCGCGCTTGGTCCACATGCGGAATCGGCTCTCGACGCGGATGAAGCCCGACGCGCTCCCAAGCGTCCACCAAACGAGACGCCCAATCGAGCGCCGCCTCCTCGTCCGAGGGGCGCGGGAAAAGCTGAACCGCCTCGCAACATTCCCACTGGCGCATCTCCAGCATATGCGTATAACGGTACCGCGCCATTAATTCGTCCAACGCCCTTGAGAAGGTTGACCTCCTGGAAACCGCCGGCTCAACGTACAGATCCTCCTCCACCTGCTCATAGACGATGCCGATCCGCTGCGGGCTGCGTTCTGAGGCTTTCCATTCTGGACTGCGCCCAAACAGGTCCCCGTTCTCATCAATTCCCCATGCCCATTTTCGAAAAGCGTCGTTGTCGTAAGCGGAGCCGTCCCAGCAACTTTCGGGGCTGCGCTGGCGCCCTTGCGGATTCATGTCAGGCAAAAGAGTGATCAGGCTTCGGCTTAGGACCATATCTTTCGGAATCAGCGAGATCGACTGATCGAGATGCCGGCGCGTCAGCAGCTGCGAGGCGGCGTCCACCATCGCGGCGGTCGGCGCCGGCGCATGCGCAAACGGAGCGGCAACCAGCAGACGAAACGGACGCTCCAGAGGATCCGGCGCCGCTGAAAGCGTCAACCCGAGCGCTTCTCTTCCGCCAAATTGCTCCCATCGATGCAGCTCCGCCGTCTCTGGATACGACTCCGCCCACTTGACAAACATAGGCTGCCATTCATCCGGCCGGCTCGTCCAACATAACGGGGTGAACATCAATATCGTCTCCGAACGGCTAAGCGGGCGGATCGGGTCGGCGGATCGGCTTCGCTTCGCCGCTGTGGGCGGAAGGGCGTCGGAAGCGCAAAATCATTTCGTACAGTTCGATCCGCTCCATGATGCGCCCTTCTTCCCGCTCCCGTTCATATAGATAAAAACCGGCTCCCGCAAAACTGACCAGAAAAAGCGCAAAACAAAGCGCCCCCATCAAAATGGAGCCAAGAGGCGGCCATGCGCCCCGCAGCGCATGATCAACGCACGAAATGGCGGCGCTCACAAAAAATGAAAAGAAAACCAGCGCAACCGCAAACAACGCAATGAACATCGTCTGCATTAGAGCGCCCCGTTCAGCCAGTAACCGTAAATCAGCACATTTTTGATGGTCCCTGACACCCCCGACACATGCGGTTTGGAGAAGCGGTTCGGGTGAGGCTTCATATTAAGAACGCGCACCGCGTCCCCTTCCATGCCAACCTTCAGCGTAAACGCGCTGTTGAACCGCCCATTGAACTCTTTCACCATCTCCCACTTGCTTTCCGGCGTCCGTATCCATACCTGAAATCTGCGCAGAGGTTCCCGCGGCACAATCTCCACTTTCCGTATATCCGCCGCTTGAGGCAGCGTCACGGTCGTCCGCGGATACGCCGCGTTACCAGGCGACAGCCCTGACTCCATCGCGCCTTCAGGGTCCAGACGCGGAAGACTTGCAGAGCAGCCCAAAAATGCCGCCAACACAAAAATGAAAACCAATCTCATTCTATACGACCCCGCTGCCTCCGCCGAGCTCGCCTTAACATCTAAAGCATAACACATTTGGCGGAGTTGCGCAAGAACTGCGCAGCCTCTATACTGATCTGGCGTCTTAAGTTGGGGCATTGAAGCGGACAAGGCTTCTCTATTGGAGAACGGCGCCGCCATTCTTGCGCAAGACGCCGCCCATGCTGATGCAGGCGGAATCCATAATTCAGTCGAGAACGGTCCCTCTGCAAACCAGCATGTCCCAACCAAACGCTATTGTCCGTCTATATTATAAGGAGCTTTCGCATGCCTCCCGTTTCAATTCAAGATGTGCGCGTCATCGCAACGCAGCCCGCCGGCTCCCGCCTTCTCATTGTGAAGGTTCTCACCTCGGAGGACGGCCTCTACGGCGTCGGATGCGCCACCTTCACGCAGCGGTTCCACGCTGTCATCGCAGCGGTCGAAAAGCATCTAAAGCCGTTTCTGATCGGACGCGACGTCTCCCGCATCGAAGAGATTTGGCAGATGTCCATGACGCATGGCTACTGGCGAAACGGGCCTGTTCTCAGCAACGCTGTCTCCGGCGTCGACCAAGCTCTCTGGGACATCAAGGGCAAACGCGCAGGCATGCCGGTCTATGAACTCCTAGGCGGAAAATGCAGAGAAGCGGCGGCAGTGTATGTCCATGCCGGCGGAAACTCCCCAGAAGCCGTCTCCAACAGCGTCCAGCGGTTCATGGATGAAGGCTGCCGATACATCCGCTGCCAGATGGGCGGATACGGCGGCGGCGCCCCGCGCATTCCAAAACCGGACGGCGCCCCCGACGGCGCCTACTACGACCGCCGAGAATACGCCCGCGGCGTCCTGCGCATGTTTGAGCGCGTCCGCAAAGATGTCGGCGGCGAAGTTGAACTGCTCCACGACATACATGAACGGCTGCACCCTATCGAAGCGGTCCAACTAGCGAAAGATGTGGAGCGGTTCAAGCTGTTCTTTTTAGAAGACCCGCTCGCACCGGAGGACCTAGACTGGTTCCGAAACATCCGCCAGCAGTGCGCGACCCCAATCGCCATGGGCGAACTCTTTAACAACCCGCGCGAATGGCAGCCGCTCATCGCCGACCGGCTCATCGACTTCATACGCATGCATGTGAGCCAAATGGGCGGGCTGACGCCGGCGCGGCATGTGGCGGCGTTTGCGAACATGTTCGGCGTCCGCACGGCGTGGCACGGTCCAGGGGACACCTCTCCCGTCGGACATGCCGCAAATCTGCATCTAGACCTGTGGGCGCCCAACTTCGGCATCCAAGAATGGTGCCGTTTCAACGATCTGGTGTATGAGATCTTCCCAGGTACGCCCGAAGTCCGCAACGGGTATATGTACCCGAACAACGGCTCCGGCCTCGGCATTGACGTCAACGAAGAGCTGGCGGCGAAATATCCATGCAAGGACGCCGTTGAGCAGTGGACGCAGACGCGACTGCCGGACGGAAGCCCCGCCCGGCCTTGACATTGCCCCCGCTCATAGCGTATAAAGTACACGATGCCCTTTGAAACGCTGACCGACGACGAAAAACGGATTGCCTTTGCCTGCCTGTGCGCATATGTGAAGGGTCCGTTTGTCGACCCTAACGATATGGGCCTCATAGTAGGCTTCAGCGTTGATATGAAGTTCATACATGTCACTCAAGACATCTGTTTGAATGCGATCGAACAATGGCCGACGCCGAAGGGGGTGGACGCCGAGAAAGCGGTCTATAATTCGCTGATGGTTGCCGCCCATGGAGCGTCGCCTCCATCGGGCATGTTGGAAGACGACTGGAAAAGATGGTTCCCGCGCATCTCGGACGCCGACTGGGACATATGGTTCAGCGTCGACAGAGACGCCGTCATGCGGCTGTATGAAAAATGGCGCGGACTGCTGGAAGCAAACGAAACGAAAACATAAACGAAAGGAGATCGACGATATGGATCAACAACAGGGCGCGGAGATTCGATGATCAATTCAGCCGCTAAGGAGGTTTTGTCAAAACTTGGCCGCATCCAGGAAAAAAACGGCATTTTCAAGTTCGAGAACCCGTATGAGACCGCGCTGCAGGCGCATCGCTTTGAATG
>JAPPNK010000006.1:0-12854 GCA_028818695.1 Candidatus Poribacteria bacterium | reverse complement strand
CCTGTAGTCTTGGCGTGCCGCGTCGCCGAGTTTAAGCGGCTTTATCCGGGCAAAACCCCCTCCGATCTTGACAAAGAGCAGGAAGAGCGCGTCAGGAAACGCGTTCGGTTTATGATTCAGAAATACGGCCAGCTTCTAAAGCGCTGGACAGGGTCCACCTGCGATATATGGCGCAAAGTGCGCTTTGCCTCCACGTACAGTCAATGGAAAGAATCCATCGCCCGTTCTGAAATGGGCGAAGATGTGGAGATCGTCTCTCCGCCGTCCTATCTTGACGACGCCGAATTTCTCGGCAGGGGCGTCTTGCCGCAGGTAGAATTTGACCCTCTCCCGCCTGAAGAAACGGACGAACATCAAGAGAAAGGCGGCCAGAATGACGATTGAACAACTGACGCATGAGGAAAAAAAGATCGTGTTCGCCTGCCTGTGCGCATATGCGCGAGGTCCGTTCGTCCATCCATACGAAGTCGACCTCCTATCGGGCTTGGACAGAGAGGCGTTGGACAACCTTATCGAGAAATGGCCGTCGGGAGACGATTCGGATACCGCGCGCGCTGTCAGGGCGTCCATGAATCTTGCCGCGCTTGGGATCCCTCCGCCGGGCATTTCCGATGCTGATTGGGCAACATGGTTCAGTGTTGACAGAGACGCGGTCAAACGGTTGTATAAAAAATGGCGTGGACTGCTGGAAGCAAACGAAACAGAAACTTAAACCGAAAGGAGATACGACGATATGGATCAACAACAGGGCGCGGAGACCCGATGATCAATTCAGCCGCTAAGGAGGTTTTGTCAAAACTTGGCCGCATCAAGGAAAAAAACGGCCTTTTCAAGTTCGAGAACCCGTATGAGACCGCGCTGCAGGCGCATCGCTTTGAATGGACGATTCGCCTTGAAGGCGTAAGTCTGCGGCATAGTTTCAGTCCAAGAATACATGGACGGATGTTCATTACAGCGTTGGGACCGGAGGGACGCGCTCAAAACACGGAGCGGCCGCCCCTGGGATCGGAACCCGCCGGGTGGGCTCAGAACGCCGTAAACCTTGTTGAAGAGATTGGCGGACGCAAACTTTTGGCGCCGTCCTCGTTCGCCGCCTCATTGAGAGAGCTCGCAGCGCTGCCTGACTTTCTTGACAACCATGCCGCTCAACTGATGAAGGAGCCGTGGCGCTCCGACAAGTTTGCCGCCGGCGAATTCCACCCAGAATGTCTGGGCGTCCGAATTCAAGCGTCACACAGCTTAGGGGTTGTAACGCCGACGGAGGGATGTTTTGGAATCGAAATCAAGGCGGTTCTGTCGCCTGACGTTGATCCGCTTCAAGTAACGGTCGGCGGCCGCGTCAATATCAGCGAATGCGCCGCGTTCGGAATGAAGTTGCGCGTTTTCATGAATGCATGCCCCCCTGTAGTCTTGGCGTGCCGCGTCGCCGAGTTTAAGCGGCTTTATCCGGGCAAAATCCCCTCCGATCTTGACGAAGAGCAGGAAGAGCGCGTCAGGGAGCGGATTCGGATGTGGATTGGGAAATACGGCAAGCTTCCGAGGCGCTGGTCCGGAGGAGAATGCAGGAAATGGCATGAGGTGCGCTTTGCAAGAGGCTACGAATACAGTCATTGGAAAAAATCCATCGCCCGTTCCGAAATGGGGGAAGATGTGGAGATCGTCTCTCCGCCGTCCTATCTTGACGACGCCGAATTTCTCGGCGGGGGCGCGCTTCCGCAGGTGGAATTTGACCCTCTCCCGCCTGAAGAAACGGACGAACATCAAGAGAAAGGCGGCTAAAATGGCAATTGAACAACTGACGCATGAGGAAAAAAAGATCGTGTTCGCCTGCATCTGCGCGATCGCCAAGGGTCCCTTCTTTCCTCCTGGCGACTGTAGCTCTCGATTAGGCATCGAGAGAGACGCTCTCTTCGAACTCATCGCTAACTTTTCAATGATCGACGATAATGACCCTGATTCACCCGCTGCGCGCGTCATCAACAACTCAATGAACGAAGTCTGCTCTGGCGTCCGCATTTCGCCTGCCGATTGGCAAAAATGGTTCGACGTCGATAAAGACGCTGTCAGGAGTCTGTTCAATAAATGGCGCCAGCTGCAAGGCTGGGATCCGAGGGGAGAGAGCAGGACATCCAGCCCCTACTTCAACCGCTTGCGCTAAGATGCTGCTTAGCGGGAAGGACGGCAGAGGCGCGCTCAACGCCTTACGATTTAAAAAGTTGCTGTCGGCGACGGCGGAACAACGCCTTTGCGCATCGCGCCCAGCCTTGACATTGCTCCCGCTCATAGCGTATAAAGTACGCGATGCCTTTTGAAACGCTGACCGACAACGAAAAACGGATTGCCTTTGCTTGCCTGTGCGCATATGTGAAGGGTCCGTTTGTCGACCCTGACGATATACGCCTCGTAATAGGCTTCAGCGTTGATATGAGGTTCGTACACATCAGCCAAGACATCTACTTGAAGGCAATCGAACAATGGCCGACACCGAGCGAGAAGAAAGCCGAGCAAGCGGTCTATAATTCGCTGATGGTTGCCGCCCATGGAGCGTCGCCTCCATCGGGCATGTTGGAAAACGACTGGAAAAGATGGTTCCCGCGCATCTCGGACGCCGACTGGGGCGCATGGTTCAGCGTCGACAGAGACGCTGTCATGCGGCTGTATAAAAAATGGCGCGGACTGCTGGAAGCAAACAAAACTAAAACATAAACAAAAGGAGACAAGACGAGATGCATCAACAACAAGGCGCGGAGACCCGATGATCGATTCAGCCGCTAAGAAGGTTTTGTCAAAACTTGGCCGCATCAAGGAAAATGGCCGCGTTCTCGAATTTGAAAACCCGTACGAGATCGCATTGCAAGCGCATCGCTTTGAGTGGACGCTTCGATTTGAAAGCCTGAATGGTATGGGCGTCATGTCCATAACGGCGCTAGAGCCTGAACGCCGCGCTCAAAACGCGGAGCGGCCGCCCCTCGGATTTGAACCTCCCGATTGGGTTGAAAGGACTATGAGCAAGATAAGGGAGACAGGCGGCCGTATGCTTCTAGTTCCGTCGCCGTTTAAAGCCCCGGTTGGGCCGCGGCCCGTCATGAGGCGGCTCATCGCGCTCGCCGACTTCCTGGAGAACCATGCGGCTCAATTGATAGACGAGCCGTGGCGCTCAGACATCTTCTCCTTTGCGCATTATGCTCCAGATTCAGACTTGGGCTTCAGAGTTCGGGCGTCGCACAGTTTGGGAGTTGTGACGCCGACGGAGGGATGCTTTGAAATCGAAATCCAGTCGCTTCTATCGACCAACTTCGATCCGCTTCATATAAGCGTCGGCGGGCGCGTCAATATCAGCGAATGCGCCGCGTTTGGAAAGAAGCTGCGCGCTTTTGTTGAAGCATGTTCCGCCGTTCATTTAGCGCGCGATGTCGCGCGGTTTAAACAACAGTATCCAGGAAAGCGCCCCTCCGATCTAGACAAAGAGCAGGAAGAACGGTTGAGACAATGGGTGCGGGAGGAAATTCGAAAAAACGGAAAGCTCCCACAGCATTGGACGCTTCCGCAGCATTGGACTTGGTTGAAGAGCCTTTGCAGGGTTTGGTATAGAGTACGCTTTACACTCTCACGCTTGATACGCCCTAGGAATTCGGTAAAACCATGGGCGAATTCGATCATCCGCTCCGAAATGGGCGAGGATATACAGGTCTTCTCTCTGCCAATCAATATCGACGACGCGGAGTTTCTTGGGGGCGGCATCCTTCCAGAGATCGATCTTGAACCTGAACCAAAAATGAGTGAGACGATGGAAAGGGGCGAATAAAAACCGCTTATTTAAAAGATGTCCGCCGACGACGGCGGGACAACCCCGCGCCGTTCCGCTTCCTCAAAAAGCCGGCGGATCGCCGTTTCGCCTTCTTTGCCGTAGTCCAGGCTAAACTCGTTCACGTACAGCTCAATATGGGCGCGCATCACCTCATTGTCCATCTCCTGCGCGTGCGCCCGCACCGTCTCCCAGATGGACGCTTCATCCCGCCGCGCATGTTCGAGACTCGCCCGTATCGTCTTTTCAACAAGACGCCGCCGCTCTTGACCCAAGCTGCGCCGCATCGCAATCCCGCCCAGCGGTATCGGCAACCCCGTCTCGCCCGTCCACCACTCTCCTAAATCAACCGCCTGCCGCAGACCGTAGGACGGATAGGTGAAACGGCTCTCATGAATAATCAATCCCGCGTCGACAACCCCGCCCCTCACCGCCGACATAATCTGATCAAACGGCATGACAATAAAATCGGACAGCGACGGCTCAAACAAACGCAGCAACAGCAGCGCCGTCGTCCGCATCCCAGGAACCGCAATCGACTTCCCATTCAGCTCCCGCGCCCCAATCCGCTCCCGCGTCACAACAAGCGGCCCGCACCCCCGCCCTAAAGCCCCCCCTGAACGCAGCAGCGCATACGTCTCCCGCAGATACGCCATTGCATGGAACGACGCCTTCACAATGTCCAGCTCCTCGTTCAGCGCCATGCGGTTCAGAACGGCGATGTCCTCATAAACAACCTGAACGGCGGGCGCGTCCGGCAACAAGCCCTCCGCCCACGCCGCAAATATATACGTATCGTTTGGACATGGCGAATAGCCGAGCGTAAGCGGTCTATCCATCCAACGCTCCTTCCGATACGGCGTCTATAACGGCGCGCCCGGCGGCAAAAACCGCTTCTTTTATCCGCCAGCGCGACCGATCCCGATTCTCAATCAGGTTGCTGATTCCGCGCGCCTCAACAAAGGGCAGCCCGTATGCCGCGCACACATGCGCCGCCGCCGCCCCCTCCATATTCTCGCATACGGCTCCAAAACGCTCATACAGCTCCGCCGCCCGCTCCACAGTCCCAGTACAGGTGGACGCCGTAAGAAAAGGGCCGACTGACCCCCCGCATGCCGACGCAACGCGCTCTGCTCTCTCCAAATCCAGCGGAAAGCGGTTGTAAAGCGGCGCAGGACCCGAAACGGTCGGAAAACCGATCTCTTCCATAGAAAGCCATCCGTCTGGAGATTCTGCGCCCAGATCGCCGTATATCTCCTCCGACGCGACAGCGACATCTCCAACGGCAAGCCCCGACGGAACATACGCCCCTCCAATTCCGAATTGCGCTACGATGCGGGGCCGCTCCCTTTCCGCCTCTCGCGTCAGTATATGCGCCGGATTCACCGGTCCGACGCCTGTCGTCAAAAGCCTGCAGCCGCGCCCGGCAATCTCCCCCTTCCACCCGTTCCCCTCCGATAAAACGCGCGTCATCTGCGTCAACACAGAACGGCATTCCGCTTCAGTCGCCGCCAGCAGCAGAATATCCCCGCTCACCGCCGCTCCAAAACCGCAACATTCTCAACATGCGGCGTCTGCGGAAACATGTCGATCGGCTGCGTCTTGATAAGCCGATACCGCCCCGATGCGCAAAGCCGCGCCATATCTTGCGCCTGCGCCTTTGCGTTGCAGCTGACATACACGATCCGCAGCGGCTTCAATTCAAGTATTCCGCGTATCGCCTTCGGATGAACGCCCGCCCGCGGAGGGTCCGCCACAACCACTTCAGGCCGCCCAATCGGAAGATTCGGCAACCCCTTATCCAGGTCCGCCTCGAGAAAAAAGGCGTTCTCAAAGCTGTTTTGCTGCGCGTTTCGGTATGCCAGCTTCGCCGCGGAAACGGCCTTTTCAATGCCAATAACGCGCTCCGCTTTTTGCGCCAAAAAAAGCGACAACGCGCCGACGCCGCAGTACAGATCCAGCGCCGTTTCATCGCCCGTCAAACCCGCGCATTCCGCCGTCACACCGCACAACATTTCCGCCGCCATCGTGTTCGGTTGAAAAAAGGAGTCAGGGGCAAGGTCAAAAATAAACGGGCCAAGACGCTCCTGGAAGGTCGGCGCTCCGCCGTCGATGTGAATTTCCGCCCCTTCCGAAGAGCTGCCGAGGCGGTCCGTCACCCCGTTTGCGACAACATGCGGCTCCATGCCTTTTTCAGCAAGAAACTGAACATACCGGCGCATCAGCGGCTCGTTCCGCTCCGTCGTCGTCAACACAACCGCCGTCTGCCCCGTCTGAACGCCGACGCGCAGCGACAAGTATCGAAAAAACCCGTCCTGCCGGCGGACGCTGTACGGCTCTTCGCCGCTGCTTCGGGCAAAGGCGCGCGTCGCGTCTAAAAGCCGATTCGCCTCGTCAGTTTGCAGCGGGCATGGCTGAATGTCAATGACGCGGTCATACGCCCCCGCCGCATGCATCCCAAGCGCGAAGCCCCGATCGTATTCTTCGCCGGACGCAATCTCCGCCCGCGTGAGCCATCGCCAAGCGGCAAACGAAAACTCCATCTTGTTGCGGTAGCCGTAGATGTCTGGAGACGGCGCCGGCAGCGGAATTTCAACCGCGTCAAACCCGCATTCCGCCAGCTGCTTCTCGATCCACGCCCGCTTGAATTCCAGTTGCCGATCGTAGGCGACCGTCTGCCAAGCGCATCCGCCGCATTCGCCAAAATAGGCGCAGCGCGGCTGCTCGGTCGGTTCCGCCTCCTCTAAACATTGTTCGGCGTAGGTTCGTTTTTTTCGTCTGCGGCGCGGGCTCATCTCATCTCCGCATTAAGGCGCGTTGATCTCATCGTCAAAAATAGGCTGCCATCGCGGGTCTAAATGAGCTCGAGGGCTGTTTGTGATCTGTGTCTCATTCTCCCCGTCCGCGTCCACAATGAACAATTGAGGCGCGGTCACGCCTGCCGGGTTCGCGCTGAACACAATGCGCGTCGCCTCAGCGTTGAACGTTCCCCTCCCCGCCCGCCGCATCGTGACGGGAGCGATGTCGATCATTTTGCCGTTGTCAAGGGTTGCGGAGGCGATGAATCCGTTCAAACCAAAAAGTATCTTCCGCCCGTCTAGCGACCACTGAAACACGCGGTCGGCGGGCGGCTCTTTCTTTTGTAAAAACCAGTTTCCAGAATTCGAAACGCTTTCAACATGCGCGACAGCCGCAAACCCTTCGGCAGTAAAGGCGATCCATTTCGCATCGGGCGACCAGACCGGCCACGCCACCCCCGCCTCTGTCAGGGCGGTGAATAACCTGGGGCGGGGATTGACGACATCTGTCCTTCCAGGCTCCCAGTGATTCCAGCCCCGCTGCCACTCCTCTCGGCTCAAACGGCTCACTTTTCCTGTTTCAATCTCGATGACCCGCCCCTCAAGACGGTTGTTGGATCGGCGCCCTGTCGCTGCCGCTAAGATCTTCTTGCTGTCATGCGACCACCAATACTCGTGTATCGATTCCACCCCGTCTAAAACCTCCTTGCGGTCGGACCCGTCCGCGCGCACAATGTAAAGGCTTTGAACCGGCTCCGGCCCATGGCGGTACGCAATCCATTCTCCGTTCCAAGACCAGCGGGGGCGTTCGCTCATCCCGTCTTCCGTCAGAGCCATCCGATTCTTCCCCTGCTCATCAATCGTGTAGATGTTGAAGGCGAAAGCGTCGTAAACATCGTTTGAAACCTGAAAACGCCGCTCCGACACTCCAAAAAAACGGGCGATGCCTTCGCGCGACGCAACGGGCGCCCGCTCCACATAAGCGATCATTCCAGCCGCTGCAGCGTCCAGCGCAAATAAAATGGCGGCAGGCAGTATCAACAAACGAAAACGCTTCATGGATTATCCTCTTCCGACGCGGTGAAGTTCTGAGTATGAAAAGATGAGCCGGCGCAGCGCCGTCAAATTGGACAGAACTGCCAAAGCTCCCAGCACGATGATCAGCAGCGGAGACCCCGCCCAGTTCGGCGACTGAAAACTGGCAAATTGAACCTTAGAAAGCATCAAGCCGATAGAGAGCAGCCCGATGCGTTCGCCGCGCTGCATCAACCCGACGCGGCATTCGATGTCCAGTCCCTCAGCGCGCGCGCGGATATAGCTCACCAGAAGCGACCCAATGATCGATAAAAAGGTGAACGAGGCGGCAACGAACTGACTGTTTACGAAAAAATACGCCCAGAGCGCAAAGAAAATGATCGCTTCTGAATACCGATCCACAACCGAATCGAGCAGCGCGCCCGATTGATCCGTTTTATTGCTTGCGCGCGCGACAGCTCCGTCCAGCACATCGAACAACCCCGCGATCAGCATCGCAATTCCGCCGTACACCAACTTGCCCTGAAAAATTAAAACGGCGGCGGCAACATTGCCCAAAAAGCCGACGATCGTGATAACGTTGGCGGGGATCCCAATGGCCGACAACGCCCGCGCCACAGGAACTGCGCCTCGATTCAGGACGCGCCGCGCAAAAGACTCAAAAGCGGCCATCATGACGACCCTCCCTAAAACAGTGATTGCTATTCAATGCTAGCATGCAGATTTAAGATGCGCAACCTCGCAACTCGAACCTTCCAGATCGTCATCCCGCTCAAGCCATGTCGTCGAAAGACTTGAACGCCGTCCCAATCCACTATATAACTTATGAAGACACTTAGACGGAGCGCTGCTGTCCGCTGCGCGCCTTTGAGAACAGAAAGGACCCATCGAATGAATTTCAGGACCGCCGCAAAAGTTGCGTTGGCAGCGGTATGCGCTGTCGCGTTTTCCGCCTGCAACGATTTACAGCAAATTCTCCAACCCGATCCGCCTCAATCAGGCGGCGAGATCGCCGTCGGAGTCGTCATGTCCATAACGGGCGATGGAGCGAGCGCAGGAGAACGGGAACTGAACGGAATGGAGCTCGCCCGCGAAGAGGTGAACAGCTCCCAACTTGCCGGCATGTCCATTCGGTTTATCATTGAGGACAGCGAAAGCGATCCGACCGTTGCCGTAGAAGCCTTCAACAAACTGATCCATGAAGACAACGTGTCTGTCATTCTAGGTCCCGGATTTTCGTCTTCGGCTAGGGTCGCTTTTCCGATCGCGCAAGAAAACCAGGTCGTGGCTTTGAGTCCCTCCGCCGGCGCCGCCGGGCTGGGCGCCATCGGCGACTACGTGTTCCGCATCCCGACTCCTGCCAATGTGTATTCGCGCAGCCTGATTCAGCAGACAAAGGAAAAACTCGGCTATCAGAGGGTCGCCGCGATCTTCGACAACGCCGATTTCTTTTCTCAAAGCGGACATGATGAAGCCGTCAAAGCGCTTGAAGAGCTGGGCGTCGATCTAGCGGCTGTAGAGCCTTTTGAAACTGGAGAAACCGACTTCACCGGGCATTTAAACAACATCAAGAATGCGAATCCCGACGCGATCATTGTCTCGACGCGCCCTGTAGAACGGGTCGCGATTCCCATTCAGGCGCGCGAACTCGGCATTCCCGATACGATCCCGCTCATCGTTCTCGGCTTCTCGTCAGCCCATGTAGAACTGGCAGGCGACGCCGCTGAAGGAATCATCACAGGCTCGACATGGTCAAAACATGCCGACTCCCCAGGGAATCAAGCCTTCATTCAGAATTACAGGGCAAAATACGGAGTCGAGCCTGACGGGTTCGCCGCAGGCGGGTACACCACAGTCCAGGTCTTGGCGGCTGCGCTCAGAGACGCCGGTTCAACCGATTCAGCCGCTATTCGGGACGCGCTGGCAGCCATCGACACGCCGACGATTGCGGGGCAATTCACCTTCGATTCAAACGGCGACCCAAATACGCCCGTTTTCATCACGATTGTCGAAAACGGCGATTTGAGGATACTCGATTAGGGCGCAACAACGCGCCTATCAACAATGGGCGCATGACCCGATACATTATATATGGGTCTAGACGGTCATGAGCTCGTCGCGCGGAGCCGCTGCCGCTGCGCTTCATACATGACGATGGAGGCGGAAACGGCGCTGTTGAGCGATTCTGCCGATCCCCGCATCGGTATGGACGCCGCCGCGTCGCACATCTCCGCCAGCTCGGCGCTCATTCCCTTCCGCTCGTTTCCGATGACAGCGACCGCGGGAACCGTCCAGTCGATCTCATCGACCGGCTTTGCGGCGCGCGGGTCTGTTCCGACAACGCGCAGGTCGGGCTGACCGCTTTTCAGCTTCCGTATCCATCTCCGCGCCGCGTCGGCGTTTGTCAGATGAAATGTCGGAACGCAGAAGAGCGACCCCATCGCCGCGCGCGTCGTCTTTGGAGCGTAAATGTCCACCGCGTCGCCCGACAGCCCAACCGCGTCAATCCCCATCGCGTCCGCGCTGCGAACGATAGAGCCGACGTTGCCGGGATCGCGCGGATGGTCTAGCAACAGAAAGAAGCTGCCTACGTCAGCGGTTTGCGGCGGTTGAAGCCGACGACATTCGACAACGGCGATCAGTTCAGGCGCATTCGGCCGATCGCTCAGATATGCGGCAATCTTTCGGTTGACAGGCATGCGCGCCGCCGCAGGCGTCTCCTGAACGACTTTCAACGCGGTCGAAGTGAGCGGTTCGTCCGGGTCGAAGAGCAGCGCTTCGATATTCCATCCGCTTTCAACGGCCATGGCGGTTTCCTGCGCGCCTTCAACGATGAACAGCGCTTGCCGCCGCCGCTCTTTTTTGAGGCGCATTAGTTTGCGTATCTGCTTGACGCGCGGGTTTTGAGTGGAGGTGAGTTTCATGGCGCCTTAAAATTGCGGAAAGCCCGCTGACTATTGAGCGGGCTTTCCAAATATGGGCCTCGGCGATACCTACTTTCCCACAGGGCCCCCCCTGCAGTATCATCGGCGTCGTAGGTCTTAACGGCCGTGTTCGGAATGGGAACGGGTGTTTCCCCTACGCTATCCTCACCGAAGCGCCATCCTCGAAATTATTTGACAATTGAATTGCGGCCCGCGCATGAGCAGTATCGCGTCGGACATTGTATGAAAGAAAGAAGTAGCCAAGCCCTCGACGATTAGTGCCAGTCAGCTCAACACATTGCTGCGCTTACACCTCTGGTCTATCAACCTCCTGTTCTTGAAGGAGTCTTACCAGGTTAACCCTGTGGGAGATCTTATCTTGGGAGGGGCTTCACGCTTGAGATGCTTTCAGCGTTTATCCCTTCCGAACGTAGCTACCCAGCGGCGCCTCTGGCGAGACGACTGGTACACTAGAGGTTCGTCCATCCAGGTCCTGTCGTACTTAGGACAGCTTCCCTCAAATCTCCTGCGCCCACAGCGGATAGGGACCGAACTGACTCGCGTCGTTCTAAACCCAGCTCACGTACCAACTTTAATGGGAGAGCAGCCCAACCCTTGGGACCATTTTGCAGCCCCAGGATGTGATGAGCCGACATCGAGGTGCCAAACCGCGTCGTCAATACGAACTCTCGGACGCGATTAGCCTGTTATCCCCGGAGTACCTTTTATCCGATTAGCCACGGCCCTTCCACTCGGGGCCGTAGGATCACTAAGCCCTGCTTTCGCACCTGCTTGACTTGTAGGTCTCGCAGTTAAGCTCCCTTATGCCTTTGCGCTCGCCGCACGATTACCAACCGTACTGAGGGAACCTTTGGGCGGCTCCGTTACCTTTTAGGAGCCGATCGCCCCAATCAAACTACCCGCCTGACACGGTCCCTCGCCCGGATTCACGGGCGCAGGTTAGAGATTCATCATCACCAAGGTGGTATCCCAAGGGCGGCTCCACGGCTGCTGGCGCAGCCGCTTCAAAGCCTCCCACCTATCCTGGATAGATGATGCCAAAGCCCAATGCCAGGTTGCAGTGAAGGTTCACGGGGTCTTTCCGTCCTGCTGTGGGTAACCGGCATCTTCACCGGTATTACAATTTCGCCGAGTATCCCGTCGAGACAGCGCCCCAGTCGTTACACCATTCGTGCAGGTCGGATCTTACCCGACGATGAATTTCGCTACCTTAGGACGGTTACAGTTACCGCCGCCGTTTACCTGGGCTTCTGTTCTCAAGCTTCGCCTCCGAAGAGGCTAACCAGATCCCTTCACGCCATGGCACTGGGCAGGTGTCAGTCCGTATACGTCGTCTTACGACTTAGCACAGACCTGTGTTTTTAGTAAACAGTCGCCGGGGCCATTTCTCTGCGGCCGTCTGAAGACGGCTCCCCTTCTCCCGAAGTTACGGGGTCATTTTGCCGAGTTCCTTAACGGGAATTCTCTCGAGCGCCTTAGGATTCTCTCCTCGCCTACCTGTGTCGGTTTACGGTACGGGCTGCGCGGTCGTCATGATATGGCTTTTCTTGGCGAACGATCCGCCCTCGCGGCTTTGTTTTGTTAAACGCGGCCTCCGGCTCCAGTCCCTTCTGAGGGTTTCACGCCCGCGTCCCCAATCAATCATCCTCACGCGCAGGTCACGGAATAATGACCGTGTTGCCATCGTCTACGCCTTTCGGCCTCGACTTAGGACCCGACTAACCCGATGCGGAATTGCCTTGCATCGGAAACCTTAGGCTTTCGGCGAGCAGGATTCTCACCTGCTTTATCGCTACTCATGCCGGCATCATCACTTCTGCGCCGTCCAGCCGCCCTTACGGTCGACCTTCTGCCAGCGCAGAACGCTCCCCTACCACTGAACATTATGTTCAATCCGCGACTTCGGTATCAAGCTTGAGCCCCGGAAATCTTCGGCGCAAGACCGCTCGACCAGTGAGCTGTTACGCACTCTTTAAAGGGTGACGGCTTCTATGCCAACCTCCTGGCTGTCTGGGCAGTCTCACATCCTTTGCCACTTAGCTTGAATTTAGGGACCTTAGTCGGCGGTCTGGGCTGTTTCCCTCTCGTCCACGGAGCTTATCCCCCGCAGACTGACTCCTGCGATTACATCGTCGGCATTCGAAGTTTGACTGGGTTTGCTAAGCTGGTAGGCCCGCTAGTCCAACCAGTGCTCTACCTCCGACGACTACATACGCAAGGCTAGCCCTAAAGCTATTTCGGGGAGAACCAGCTATCACCAAGTTTGATTAG
>JAPPNK010000017.1 GCA_028818695.1 Candidatus Poribacteria bacterium | reverse complement strand
CTCGTCGCTGTCGTAAAAGGGTTTTTATGAATGCCATCGCATGAGCGTACCACCCATAATGAAGATCATGGCGGCGATGTAGAGAAGAATGAGCAGCGCGCTTTCAGGCGTGACGGGAAGCCGCTGCCGTTTTTCTTTCCGCGCGAAGATGCCGACGATGACGACAACCGTCATAGCGACCGCGGCGCCGCCTGTGATCGCGTGCGTGTTGGAGATCTTCGCCCAGAGAGTCCCGCCCGACAGCGCCGCGTCGTCCAGAAACAGGACAAAGCCCATGTTGAAAAGGTTGCTGCCGAGAACGTTTGTGATCGCCAGCTCAGGCGAACCGAGGCGCAGCGCCGCAAACGACGCCGCCAACTCCGGCAGCGACGTGCTGAGCGCCAAAAACAGAGTCCCGACAAAACTGCCGCTCCAGTTCATCTCCTCCGCGATATGCTCCCCCGTTTTGGCGAGCCAAACCGCCGAGCCGACCACAATCGCCGCTGTGATGAAGTAGATGACGATCGATCTGGAGAGGCTGCCGTTTGGTTCGTTCGTCTCTACGGGCGCGCCTGCGCCCTCCGCTTGATCGCGTCTGTCCGACATGTAGATGAGATACATGGAGGCGATGAAGACGCAGAAAATGCCGATCGACATCGGGCTGATTCGCCATGTCGCCGTCGGCGTGTCAACGCGGTAGAGCAGAGTCGCGCCGGCGGCGAGGCTGATGATCAGCATGCCAAGAACGCCGACCAGCAGCGCGGAGCGGCTGACCGACGCGAGAAGCGGTTTTTTTCGCCATGCGATGTCGAGAAGGGCGATGATGAGCAGGTTGAACAGGTTGCTCCCGAAGGCGTCCCCTGCGGCGAGATTGACCCCCATTTCTCCGCCGACAAGGGCGATGGAGCTGACGCCCGTTCCAAGCTCCGGGAGGGAGGTGGCGGTCGCCAGCATGACAACCCCCGCAAACGATTTCCCGATTCCTGTCGCGTCGGAGATATGATCAACCGACTTCGCCATAAAGTGCGCCGCAACCAAAATCAGCCCAGCGGCAGACGCCAGCTGAACCCATAGCAATGTCAGTTCCACATACCCTCCGGTCTAACCCGCCCGTTTGTTTCGTTGAGAAGGCGCGGGGACGTTACGATAGCCGCAAACGCGCGCCGTTTCAACCTCTACATGACGGCTCAATCTCGCAGGCAGTCATTCCCGCGCAAGCGGGAATCCAGAGTCCCGCCCGCCAAGACTTAGGATTTCCCCGCCTGCGCAGGGTGAGGTCAAAGGCTGACAATCTATTGCTCCGGCGTCCGGTCAATATCAAACGCCCAAAGAATCTGATCAATTAGTTCTTCAAATATCGACAGAATATCAGGCATTTCAGGGGGTTCTCGGTCAATTCGGATGCTAGAATCTCTAGGTAAATGTCCGATTCCCATGTCGCTTTTCACCAGAGACTCAGAAAGGAATTGCGTAGAAGCGAGAATTTCGGAGCCATGGCATTTGTAAGCTTCGTAGTTGCTGGGTAGGTTGTGGCCGTCACCAGCATAAATAAGGCTCTTTCCATCGATATTCTGAAGACGCAGCGACATTTCAATGTTCCCGCGATATTCGCATGTCGCATAAAAAGGTGCAGAGCAACGAAGAAGCTCTTGGATAACTTCGTAAATGTCCATATGATGAATTGCATCAGGGTCCGCCATCGGCAATTGCCGATTTCCATAAACGATACCGTGATCATTCATTTCCCAACGACAATAATAAAGGCCGTTAAGAGGGGATGTCCGATAAATGGCACCTCCTGAAATCCTTGAAATCGCACGTCTACCAATTTCGCGCCTCATAAAATTATAGATCGCCCTTGTTGAAATGATCGGTTTGTAAGGAAAAACCGGCCGCGCAATCGCCGTGATGCTTGGCAGCTCTGGATCAATATACCGAGCCATGCGCTCTTCGATGCGCTTGATGATTTGCCCATAGACGATCGTTGAATCCTCGCGCCGCTTGAACATGTGCTGGATCCTGTCCATATCCGCAAGTTTATATGGCTGGCTGACGCTGCCAGTCCGAATATAAGCTTGCGTGCTATTTTGAATCGCATGCGGCGCAAGGGGACTTTCATCAACCCGAACGACGACCGCGACACGGCCCTCGTTCTCGGTATCGACAATTGTCACTTCAGGCATGACGCTCGGATAAATGCCCGTTGACGCGCTCTGCGTTATCGCTTCTTCAATGCCCCCTTCTTTGGGAATGCCCTTAATGGGAATCACGGCTTTATTGTCATCGTCGGTTTCTACGCCGATGATGAAAACCCCGCCTTGTGAATTTGCAAAAGCCGAAATAGTTTTGGGGATATGCTTCCGCTCTGCTTTATACTCGACGCGGACGCCTTCGCCCCACTCTTGACAAAACGCTTCAACGTCTTCAAACTTGATCTGGTCTTTTGGCATGGTGAACAAGGACATGATTTATCCCTTCTGGGTTTGGGCGCGTCTATTTTCCTGTGTGTAAGATAACCTGTATAACGCACTTTGGCAAGAGCAAGTTTCAAGAATATCCGAATGCCTTTAAGATTCCCGCTTGCGCGGGATGACGGAAAGGGACGCGGGAACGACGAACTTGGGGCGCGGAAGGATGGCGGGCGGGCGCGGAAAGCTTGCTTGACAGAATAAAGCCGATGGCGCATGATACTCCCGCAGGACAAGCGAGGGGATGCGGGCATGGCGCTCAAACCGAACAGGCTTTACTACGGCGACTGCCTCGACTGGATGGAGCAGTGGGAGGACAACTGCGTCGACCTGATCTACTTAGACCCGCCCTTCAACAGCAAGACGAACTACAACATGCTCTTCGCCGGGCTGGACGACAGCGAGGTTCAATACCGCGCCTTCACAGACACATGGAGCTGGAACGACGTTGCCGGCGAACGGTACGGCGCCTACGAAGCCGCGGTGGGGCGTCCAGGACGCGGCGCCGTCGTCGGCTTATACCAGATTCTAGGCGGCTGCGGCATGATCGCGTATCTCACCTACATGGCGGAGCGGCTTGCCGAGATGCATCGCATCCTGAAACCGACCGGCTCCATCTACCTCCACTGCGACCCGACGGCGAGCCACTACCTTAAAATCGTCATGGACGACATCTTCGACAAGGCGAATTTTCGCAATGAGATTGTGTGGTATTACGAAAATAGGCTGTCTCGAAAAGGCGGGCAATTCTCTCGTCTGCATGACACGATTCTTGTCTATGGAAAAAGCGGAAAAACGGTACATAACCTCATCTACGACGAAAACTGGACGCCCTCTCCGACGCAGGCGCGGCGTCTGGAAAGAGGCTATGAAGTCCGCAAAGGCGATCTCATTATCTACGACGAGGAGAAATTTGCCAAAAGCGGCATAGACGAGAGCGGCTATGCTAAGGTGTATCGTTCTAAGGCGAAGCAGCCGCCGCTGGGCGATGTTTGGCCTGTTCCGATCCTCAATCCGATGGCTAAAGAGCGTCTAGGTTATGCGACGCAGAAACCGCTTGCGCTTCTGGAGCGGATCATCAAGGCGTCGTCGAACGAGGGCGATCTGGTGTTGGATCCGTTTTGCGGCTGTGGAACGGCGATAGAGGCGGCGCACCTTCTGAATCGGCAGTGGGCGGGCATCGACATCTCCTCCTTCGCCATCGACCTGATACGGCGCGAGCGTCCGCATCTCAAAAACCTGAACATTCAAGCGGAGCGCATCCCGAAAAACATGCGGGACGCGCATGCGCTGGCGCTCGACAACCGCCTTGCGTTTGAGGCGTGGGCGGTGGATCGGCTGCCGGGCTTTGCGCCGAACACGAAGCAGACCGGCGACAAGGGCGTTGACGGGCGCGGGAAGCTGGCGCATGACCCCGACGACTTCGATTCGCGGCTGGCTTTGGCGCAGGTGAAAAGCGGCGCGAAAGTGTCGCCGAGCGACCTGCGCGACTTCATCGGCACGATGGATATTCAGGAGGCCGCCATCGGCAGATTCATCACGCTGGAGCCTGTTACTTCGGGCGACATGCATAAAGACGCCGCCAGTCTAGGCAGCGTCTCGGTTCTTGGCGAATCCTATCCGCGCCTCAAGCTGTGGTCAATTCGAGACTACTTCAACCATCAACCGCCGATGCTGCCCGACATGATGAACCCGTATAAGCGCGGGGCGGTCATGGACGCGAAGCAGCGGCATATGGTCTTTAATCTAAGAGAATCCTAGACGCTAAACGCTTTGCGTTCTAAATATCCTCTTCCATCCCCGCAAGCCGCTCCTGCATCTCCGCCTGCATCGTCTCGTCGCCGTCGATGCGCGCCAGTTCATAGGCGCGTTCGTAGCTTTGGCGGGCGCGGTCGATGTCGCCGCGCGTCTCCAGCACCTCTCCCAGCAGCGCGTGCGCCGAGCGGTATTCAGGCTCCGCGGCGACCGCCCGTTCCAGCAGCTGCGCCGCCTCGTCCGCTTTGCCCTGCCGTTTGCGTATGTTCGCCAGCGACAGCAGCGCCATCGCGTCGTTTGGGCTATGCTCTAAAAACTGCATCAGCCGCTTTTCCATGTCCGACATGCCGTCTCCCTTCGTTTTGTTTCTCGCTGTTCAGAGGCGCAGGAGAGCTGGCGCCGCCGCCGCGCTCAACCATAAAACGGCTGCCAGAGCGTAAAGAACCCAGTAAAACAGCCGCGCCGCGCCCCATGCCGTCAATCCGCGCGTCGGCCAAAAGGTGGAGGACACATACGCGAGACCGCCTCCCAACAGCGCCAAAAAACCGACCCGAAACAGTCCATGCGCGAACGGCTGCGCCATGAACAGCAGCCCGATCAGCGCCGTTCCGACCGCCGACAGCTCCATTCTCCGCCGCGTCTTCATGCTCAACCCGCGCCCAGGGCGGGGCGTCGGCATAGCCCTCGGCAAAAAGAAGAGACCGACCGCCATGACGCCCAGCAGGATATGGAGCGCGGGGGAGTTCCACGCCTCTTTCATGAAGCCGCCCGCCGTTTCAACGCCGCCCCCGTCTCCGCGTCAAAGAAGGTCATGCGCGGGGCGTCGATGCGCAGGGCGACAGCGTCCCCCTCCCGCCAGCGCTCTTGGCGCGGATAGAGGCAGCGCGCCTCGGCGTCGGGCGACAGGCGTATGTGCGCCAGCGTCTCGCGCCCCATCGGCTCCAGCAGGTCTATGACGCCGCGCAGCGCTTCCCCCTCGGAAGCGTCCGGCGGCATGAGCGCGATCCGCCGGGGGCGCATCCCGACCAGAAAACGGCGCGGACCGTCCCAGCCGTTCAACGCCATGCCGTCGTCGACCGGCATCGTCTGCCCGGCGACGCGCAAGCTCACATCGCCGTTCTCCTGGGTCATCTCCGCCTCCAGCATGTTGATGGGAGGCGAGCCGACAAATTCGGCGGTGTAGCGGTGAGACGGCTCGTCGAAGATCTGCGCGGGCGTTCCGATCTGGACAAGTTCGCCCTCGCGCATGACGGCGACGCGGTCGGAGATGGCGAGCGCCTCCGCTTGGTCGTGGGTGACGAACGCGGCGGCGCGCCCCGTTTCGCGGTGGGCGCGTTTGATCTCAATCCGCATCTGAGCGCGCAGCTGCGCGTCCAGCCGAGAAAACGGCTCGTCAAAAAGAAACAGGGCGGGGTCGCGCGCAATCGCCTTCGCAATGGCGGCGCGCTGGGCGTCGGCTGGATGAACGGCGGACGGCATCATGTCAAGAACATGCTCAATGCGCATCCACTTCGCGGCGCGCTCCACGCGGGCGGCGATTTCGGCGCGCGGCAGACGCTCCGCGCGAAGCGAAAACGCCACATTCGCGCGCACCGTCATATGCGGATACAGCGCGCGCAGCTGAAACACCATCGCAATGTTCCGCTCGGCGGGCGAAAGATGCGTCACCCGCTTCCCGTCAAACAGAACCTCTCCCGCGGTCGGCGTCTCGAGGCCGGCGGCGATGCGCAGCGTCGTCGTCTTGCCGCACCCTGACGGGCCAAGCAGCGACACAAACTCCCCCTCATGAATCTCCATGTCGAGACGCTTGACGGCGATCGTCTGCCCAAAATGCTTGGCGACCCCCCGAAACTCCACATGCGCCATCCGCAAACCCCTCTGCTGTCGACAGGCGCAATTGTAAAACGGGGGGGCTGCAAACGCAAGCGGGAATCCACAGGGCAGAAGAAACTTCCCGCGTTCGCGTTATGACAAGGAACCCACCTAGCTCCTCTTATCAAGGGGAAATGTAAGCCAATCTGAGAAGCGGTTGCGCTCATGCGGGGCATGCGTTATGCTGTTCAGCAGGTTTTGACGAATGGAGTTCTCGTTATGGCTCGTCCGCGCATGGCCATGATCGGCATGGCCGTGATGGGCAGTAACTTTGCCCAGAACTTTGCCGACAACGGCTTCGATATCGCTCTCTTCAACCGCACCGACGCGCGCACCCAAGCGGCTTACGACGCTGTTCCCGACGAAGCCCCGCACAAAAAACGGCTTCATCCCGTCCTCGGCGAGGTCGGCCGTCTCGTTGATCTTGTCGGACCGGACGGCGCTTACTTCATCATGGTTCAGGCGGGCGCGACGCGCGAGGCGTTGTCGCATTTGACGCCGCTGCTGAACCGCGACGCTGTCGTCGTCAACTGCGCAAACGAGAGCTGGAAAATCACCGAAGAGATGTGCGCCGAGCATGAAGGGCGGCTCGATTTCTTTGGCATGGGCGTCTCCGGCGGAGAAGAAGGCGCCCGATACGGTCCCTCCATGATGCCCGGCGGCCCGTCCCGCGCGGTCTACGACGCCCGCCTGAAAAACGCGCTGGAAGCGGTCGCGGCGAAGGCGTCGGACGGCTCCCCCTGCGTCGCCTATATCGGACAGCGCGGCGCCGGCCACTTTGTCAAGATGGTTCACAACGGCATCGAATACGGCGATATGGAGCTGATCGCCGAAACGTACGACTTCATGCGCAAGGGACTCGGCATGTCCGCCCCGCAGATAGGGGATGTGTTCGCCCGTTGGAACGAGGGAGCTCTTCAGTCGTACCTGATCGAGATCACGGCAGAGATACTGCGCCAGCCCGATTCAAGCGGCGAGGGGTACCTGGTTGATCATATCCTGGACAGGGCGCGCATGAAAGGCACGGGAACATGGACAGTCGCCAATTCGCTGGAGTTTGAGTCGGGCGTCTATCCGGTTCCGACGATTTATGCCGCGGTTGAGACGCGCGCTGTCTCCTCCATGCGCAGCCTGCGCGTCCAAACGGCGCGCGAGCTGCCGATACCGCGCAGGAATTGGGACGGCGACGCCGAAGCGATGATCGGCCATCTTGAGAAGGCGCTCTACATCTCCAAAATCTCCTCCTACACGCAGGGGATCGGGCTTATGCAGACGGCGTCTGAAGAGCGGGACTTCGGCGGTTTAGACATCGCCGAGATCGCGCGTATTTGGAGGGCTGGATGCATCATCCGCGCCCGCTTTTTAGACGACATAACGGAAGCGTACCGCGCCGACCCCGATCTGCCGACGCTCATATCGGCGCCGCTGTTTCGGGAGGCGGTTCAGGACGGCTTCGACAGCTTAGAGCGCGTCTGCGCCGCCGGGACGCGCCTGCGCATTCCGCTCACGGCGTTTGACGCCTCGAAAAACTTTCTGCTGCAGCTGACAAGCGACTCCCTGCCGACGAATCTGACGCAGGGACAGCGGGACTACTTCGGCGCGCACACTTATGAACGCGTCGACCGCGAGGGCAGCTTCCACACGCGCTGGCAGGAAACGGATCGACCAGAGGAACGGAGCGGATGAATGGCGGGGGGCAACTATGTTACGCAGTTTGAGGACTTCAAGCCGTCCGGACGGACCGTGAACGGGCGGCGCGTCGGCTTCGGCGTCGATCTGGACGGGTGCGTCGACATGGGCATGGAGAAGCATCTGCTCGCGTTCGGCGCCGCGTCGGTCTGCCATTTTGGACTTCAGCCGATACAGAATGTGGCGATGAAGGCATGGATGTACGTCAACTTTTTTTCGATGGACAGGGGCGTCTCCCGCTTTGTGACGCTTTACAAGTGGGCGGACATTGTGAACTCAACGCGCGCCGCCTCGTCGCTCGGATTGAGCGCGCCCGATTTCAAATATCTGCGCCGCTGGGCGTCGTTCACCTCGGCTCTCTCGCCGGAGGCGCTGTCGGCGTTTATCGAGAGCGGGAACGCCGCGCCTATTCTGTCGAAGGGGGAGTCGGCGGAATCGGCGTTTGAGGAGCTTTCGTCTGTCTTGGAATGGTCGGGGCGGGTGGACGCGCTTGTTCCCGAAGCGACCGCCCATATGCGCGCCTTTCCGAACGCTGTCGCCGCGATTCAGGAAGGTTACAGCCGCGGCGTCGATTACGCCATCGTGTCCGGGACGCCCCAGAGCCACATCGAAACGATGGCGGTTAAATACGGCATCGCGGATTGTCTAGAGGCGCTCTGGGGTCAGCAGGCGGGACGGAAAAGCCACGCGCTTGCGACGATGATGATCGGTCCCTTGAAGCGGGAGGAACTGGAGGCGGCGATTGAGCGAAAGCGCCCGCTCTTGGAGACGAGGCCGGCGCAATACGACGTCTTGACGATGGTCGGCGACTCGCCAAAAGACAACGCAGAGCGCGAGAAGGCGAACCTGGCTCTGTCGGGAAACAAGGAGGCGCCGATACGCATGCGGTTCATACCGGTGGAGGCGGAGAACGACGCTTGGGGTCTTCTGCGGGAGGATCTGGACGCGGTTGTGTCGGGCGAATGGTCGTTGGAACGGGAGCGCCAGCTCATCCAGGAGGGTTTGTCCAAGTTGGATGTCGCGTGGCAGGAGTCGCCCGTCTATGCGTTTGGCGGAAACGATTGAGCGTACGCGCCCCGGATTTTTTCATTGTCGGCGCGCCGAAGTGCGGCACCACCTCGCTTCACCGCTATCTTCAGGCGCATCCGCAGCTGTATATGCCGCAGCGCAAGGAGCTGCCGTATCTCGCCACCGACTTGACTGATCAGCGGCCGGGCATGGCGTTGAGCGGCGAGGCGTATAACGACTATTTTAAAGAGGCGGGCGCCCGCATGGCCGGCGCGTCGTGGGTGATGTATCTCTACTCAAAACGGGCGGCGCAGGAGCTGCGCGCCTTTTCGCCGGAAGCGCGCATACTCGTACTGCTGCGCAGCCCGGCGGAGATGCTCTACTCCTACCATAGCCAGCTGCTGACGCACGGGCTTGAAGAGATCGAGAACTTTGAAAAGGCGCTGGACGCCGAGGCGGACCGCAAACGCGGCAAGCGCCTCCCGAACTGGCTTCCTTACCCTGAATCGTGCCTGTACTATACGGAGGTGGCGCGGTATGCGGAGCAGCTGGAGCGGTATTTTGACGCCTTCGGCAGAGAGCGGACGCATGTCGCGCTGTTTGACGATTTTTGCGGCAGGACGGCTGAAGTGTACCGCGACGCCCTGCGTTTTCTAGGGGTTGACGACCAGTTTGCCCCCTCTTTTGAACGGGCGAATCCGAACGCGCGCGCGCGTAACGCGTCGTTTCAGCGGCGTTTGATTTCGCCTCCGCGCTGGGCGGCGGGCGTTTTTCGACGCTTGCCAAAACCGGTTCAGCGTTTTGGTAGGACGATTCAGGAGCGCCTTTTTCATATGAACACGCGGGAGGCGCCCCGCCCACCGATGAACAGCGAAACGCGGGAGCGGCTGATACGGGAAATGGAGCCAGAGACGCGGCGTCTAGAGGCGCTTCTCGGCTGCGACCTGAGCGCATGGCGAACTTAGCGGAAGGAGAGGCATGGCAAACGTCATAACCTACAAACAGATCAAAACAAGCGAATGCGAATACGACGGCGCGTCTCTCGGCGAAGTAATGCTGCGCATCGATCCGCGCGACGTTCCGACGGCGAGGGCGCGCGACAACCTGCGCATCTTCCAGGGCGGCGGCGAAACGAACATCGCCTGCGGACTGGCGCACACCTTCGGCCTCCGCTCCGCTGTCTTGACGGCGCTGGTGGACGATCCTGTCGGCGAGAACATACGCAACCAGCTGCGCGAAGCAGGCGTCGACGTCTCCAACATTCTCTGGTGGAACACGCGCGGCGACGGCTCCCCCTACTCGACCGACGCAAAAGGGAGTCTCCATAACGGCATTAATTTCACCTATGTCGGCGCGGGCGCGCTCCCGTCTCACACAACCTACTACAGGGCGCACTCGGCGGCGGCGCAGATGAAGCCGGGCGACTTCGATTTTGACGAGCTGTTTGGAGAGCGCGGCGTCCGCGTCTTCAACACAGGCGGCATCTTGACGCTCATCGGTCCGCGAACGGCAGATTTAGCCATCGAAGCGGCGCAAAAGGCGGCGGAGCATGGCGTCTTTGTCTGCGCGGATCTGAACTACCGCTCAAAAGTGGAGCCGAACAAGGAGCGGGCGCGCGCGATCAACCAGCGTCTCGCGCCGTATCTGGGCATGCTGGTTGGAAACGATTCGGATTTGAGCGACGCTCTCGGCTACGACACGGAGGTCGAGAAGGGCGCGCCGTTTGAAGAGTGGCTTCCGCCGTATCAGGAAACGATCAAGCGGGTCGCGGCAGATTTTCCGAAGATGAGTCTCATCGGCGCGCAGTGGCGCGGGGCGCACAACGCCGACAATGTCAGCTGGGGCGCGACGCTCTACGACGCGCTGGAGGATGAGTGGCACACGGCGGCCTTGCGCCCGCGCATACCGATACGCGACCGGACGGGCGGCGGCGATTCGTTTGCGTCGGGCGTTCTGGCGGGCTTGTTGAAGGGCAAAGACCTGCAAACGGCGGTGAACTGGGGAGCGGCGCATGGCATTTTGGTTCAGGAGACGCCAGGGGACATCACGATGGTGAATCAGGCGGCGGTTGAGGCGGAGGCGTCGCGCGCGCAGACGGGCGGCGGGGTGAAAGCGTCGCGGTAACGGCGATGGATGCATATGGAAGCAGCCGTCTATAAAAAACCCCATGGGACGAGGCGGGCGCATGCCGCTCTAAGCGCCGTATTCGCGGCATGGACGGCTTGCAGTATCGCATTCTCGGCAGGCGCGCAGATCCATGTGGAAGACCTGCGCCGCCTCTCTCCAACAGCGGAGGCGCTGCGCCCCATGTCGCTGGCGGCGTTTATCGGCATGACAACGCTGGAAGGGCAGCCTTACTGGCGGTTTGAGCTGCGCCCTCAGATACGGCTGGGGGAGTTCAGCGCGGGATTGAAAGCCGCGCTGCTTCTGAGAGGCGCAAGCCTAGAGGACAGCTCGGTCGACTCAACGCGCCTGCTCACCGAAGACGGCGAAGAATGGAATTCATTCGATGCCGCCGCGCGCGCCGTCCGCTATGTGGAATGGGCGGACCCGCATGATCCGTTCCATATCCGCTACGGCGAGCTGTTTGGAACGCGCGTCGCCCACGGGCTGCTTGTGGAGCATTACTCGAACCTGGACAGGCGCGGCGTCTGGACAAACATCAACCGAGAGAGATGGGGCGTCTCGGCGCTCGTCAACAACATTGATCAGGCGGAGCTGTTTGTCTTTCACGGCTACATCAGCGCAAAGGCGCCCGTCTTCAAACAGCTGGAGATGGGCGGGACGTTTATATTTGACGCGAATCCGATACCGGTTGTTATCAGCCCGACATTTGACCCTGGTTACGGCGACGCCGAAGACCCTTTGAACGCTTTCTCGTTGAGCGCAGCCGTTCCGTTGATAGAGCGCGAGTCGTACCGCGTCAAGCTGTACGACGAGGTCGGCGCGATTTCCTATCCAAGCAAGGTCATTTCAGCCGCGGAGCCGCTTCTGTTACGAGGAAACGCGGCGGGTCTCTCGCTAGAAACGGATTGGCTGTTCATGAAGGGGGAGTTCCGCAGCTTTGAGCGGGGCTTTGAGCCAGGGCTTTTTGGGTCCGATTACGAGTATCGGGCGCGCACCGGCCCTCCGCCGGGAGAGGCTGTCCCAGGGCAAACCTACGGCATCGTTCCCGATCTGCGCCCCTCCGCGCCGACGCAAGGCTGGGTCGGTCATATCGGGTATTCTATTTATGACGCCGGACATTTTGCCGCCGTCTATGAGGACTACAACGGCGAGGGGCCGAATTCAGACCCGCGTTTCGGCCTGCGTCTGATTGAAACGAAGTTGGTGGATGTGATTGACGCGCGCGCGTTTTATATTAAACGCGGAATACGCGCCTCCGCGGAGGAGTCGCTTATGGAGGACCTTGTGAGCCTGGATGAGCGGTCGCTTCTCTTGCTGGAGATCGTATACCATCTGGGCGGGTCGCTGTATGTGGAGGCGTCGCGCGAGTTTCGTTTTCGAAAACGCGAGAATGGAGAAGGTTTTGAAACGGTTCAAAAGACGACAGCGCAGCTCGGTCTTCTATTTTAAGGCGGCGGATGGATGCGTCCTGAAAGTTTAGAAGAATACGCGCAATTTTTTCGCCGTCAGGGGTTTTTGATCCTTATGGTCGCGTTCATTGTCGGCGGGACGGCGGCGGCGGTCGGTCTGCGCTCTCCGCGCCTTTATTCCGCCTCGGTCGTCCTGGATATTGAGCCGACCGACGACAGCTCCAGCTCCCTTCTGCCGAACATCGCGCAGATTGCTCTTGGCGGCGGTTCCGACCCAGCTCTCATGCAGACGGTTCTGAACCGCGTTCGGACGCGCAGCCTTGTTGAGCAGGCGCTCATAGCGTTTGAGTCTTCTGAGCCGGACGGGGCGCGCCTGCTTCCGCCGCCGGCGCATTTGACGGGGCGCATCTTTCCCAGTCTAGACGCCGGCTCTAGCCTTGTGCGCATACGGGTGGAGCTGCGCGAATCGGAGGGCGGGGCGCGCAACGCGGCTCTGTTCGCCAATCAGCTTGCCGAGGCGCTTCAATCGACCTTGTCCGCGGAACAAACGGCCGACCGCCGCCTCAAGACCGGCTCGCAGCGCGACCTTGTGAGAGAATCGCGTCAAGAACTGGAACGGCAACTGTCCGAACTGCGCGCTGAACTGCTTGCTTTCGCCCAAAAAGAGGGAAACCCCGCCGTCTGGGCGGCAGAGTTTGCGCATTGGCTGACGCGCGAAGAGGCTTTATTAAAGGAGCTGCGGCAGCTGTCCGCCCGCGCCGCCTCGGCGAGCGCTGTCATCAACGCCGCCGAAGCCGCCTTAGCCGAGCAGAAGGAAACGATCCTAACGGCAGAGTCCGAATCGCCCGGGCCGACTCGAACGGCGCTGATCGCGCGCATCACAGAGCTGGAGGCGGAAACGGCGCGCATGCGCGCGGAGGGCTTGACCGAGTCGTCCCCCGTTTTACAGGGAGCCGAGGGCGCAAAGCGCAGCTTAGAAAGCCTGCTCGAGAAGGAGCCGGCGCGAACGCTGAACGCCGCATACGGGCGCAACCCGCTTCTGAACGAGCTTCAGAAGCGCATTGTGGACAATAGGGCGGAGCTGACCGCCGTTGAAGCGGAGAAACGCCGAATAGAGGCGGAGCGAACGCGCGCGTCCGAGAGGGTCGCCCGCCTGCGCCAAGAGACGCCTGAAAAACAGGCGCGCCTTTCCGAGCTGGAGCGGCGCTCGCAGCTGCTCATGAAGACATACGAGGAGCTGCTCATACAGGAAAATCAGCTGGATCTGGCGCTGCGCATCGCCGTTCAGCAGGGCAGCAGCCCAGGCTACCGCGTCGGAGGCGTCGCTGTCGTCGACATTGCCCGCCCTGAGTTTCGACCTGTGCAGCCCCGCCCGTTGATCGTCATAGCGGCAAGCTTCACGCTCGGACTGCTCTTAGGGCTGGGCGCGGGACTCATCAACGAACGGCTAAAACTGCGTTAAAAAACGCATGTCGTTCTGAAAAAGAATGCGGACGTCGGGGATGCCGTATTTAAGCATGGCGATGCGGTCAATGCCCATTCCGAAGGCAAAACCGGTATAACGCTCCGCGTCGTACTCGACCGCCTTGAACACTTCCGGGTCGACCATGCCGGCGCCCAGAATTTCGAGCCACCCGGTTCCTTTACAGACGCGGCAGCTTTCATCTCTGTCGCAGAAAGAGCATGAGAAATCCACCTCGGCGCTCGGCTCGGTGAACGGAAAGTAGGAGGGACGGAATCGGACGCGCGTTTCCGCGCCGAACATCTCTTGGGCGAAGAGCGCGAGAACGCCTTTTAGATCGCTGAACCGGACGCCCTCTCCGACCGCCAGCCCCTCCAGCTGATGGAACATCGGGCTATGCGTCGGGTCGGCGTCTCTACGGTAAACGCGCCCTGGGACGACGATCCGCAGCGGCGGACGATGCTGTTCCATATAGCGCACCTGCATGGGCGAGCAGTGCGTCCGCAGCAGATACGGCTTTCCGCCGCAGTCGATGTAGAAAGTGTCGTGCATGTCGCGCGCGGGATGGTGCGCCGGGGTGTTGAGCGCGTCGAAGTTGTAATACTCCGTATCGATTTCAGGACCTTCCACCGTTTCAAATCCGAGCGACTGAAAGATGTCGATCATACGGCGCGCCGTCTGCGAGATCGGATGTTCGGAGCCGAAGCTGGGCGCGCGCCCTGGCAGGGTGATGTCGATTGTTTCGTTTTGAAGCTGCCGGGCGCGTTCCTGCCTGCCGATCTCTTCAAGGCGCGTTTCAATGCCGCCCGCAAGACTCCGCTGCAGTTCGGTCAGCAGTTTTCCGACGGCGGGCCTTTCCGCCTTGTCAAGCGCGCCGATGCCTTTGCGAAGCTTCGCCAGCTCGCTTTTTTTGCCTAAAAAGCGGACGCGGACATCTTCCAGCTGCTGGGTCGTTTCCGCCTTTTCCAGAGCTGCTGCCGCTTCAGCCTTCAACGCTTCGACGCGCTCATTCATGCCGATCTTATTCAACCGCGCTTTCCTCCTGGGCGGCTTGAGGGGCGTTTTGCGTCGGTGTTTGCGCTTGGCGCGCCGTTTCGACCAGCGCCGCGAATCCGTCAGGGTCGTTCACCGCGATGTCGGCGAGCGTTTTTCGATCCAGTTTAACGCCCGCTTGTTTCAGCCCATGCATGAGCCGATTGTACGGCATTCCATTTTGGCGCGCGCCGGCGTTGATGCGGACGATCCATAGCCGCCGAAACTCGCGTTTTCGGGCGCGGCGGTCGCGGTAGGCGTGGTTCCATCCTTTTTCTACCGCTTCTTTTGCGACTCGGAACGCATTTTTCCGGCGGCCTCGGTAGCCTTTTGCGTGTTTTAAGAAACTTTTTTTGCGTTTTCGAGCGGCGACGCCGCGTTTGATGCGCGCCATTCGGCTTCTCCAAATAACGTGTTTAGGTAGGGGTTCCGTATGGCAGAAGTTTGGCTATGCGCTTCCGGTCCGATTTGTGGACATACGCGGGCCGATCCAGCCGGCGTTTCTGCGCAGGGGTCTTCCGCTCAAAATAATGATTGTTGCAGGCGCGGGAACGCTTGAATTTGCCCTTGCCTGTTGAACGGAACCGCTTTGCCGTTCCTTTGTGCGTTTTCATCTTGCCCATCTCGGCTCTCCTCTCTGTTCCGCAGCGTAGTTTTAAAGTATAGCGCAAGACGACGCGAGACTGCCAATTTTTATTTGCCGCGCGCCGCCTCCAGATACTTTTCAAACTGCCGGCTATTGTAAGCCAACACCGCGTCCGAATCGTCCGGGTTGATCACCTCCACCGAAAAATACCCCTCAAACCCGTCCGCGTTCAGCAGCTCAACGACGCGCGCATGTTCCTCCTCGGACATAGAGCCTTCCCCTGGACCCGCCGTTCCAAAATGCAGATGCGCGACGGAGCCTTGCAGATGCCCATGCGCCTCATCAACCGACTGCCCCCGCCTCACATGATGCCCAGGATCCCAGAGTACTTGAAGATGGGACGCCTGCGCCAGCTCCAGAACCTGCATTGCCCAGTGGGCGCGCATGTTTGTGTGCGTCTCCACGAGAACGCGAATGTCATGCTCCGCGGCAAGGTCGTTCACGGCGGCGTAGGAATCGGCGGCGCGTTTTAAGATTTCGTTGCGCGCCTCCTCGTTCTCTTCCGGCAGCGGATCCGAAAAGGTGCGGATGCATGGCGCGCCAATCTCGGCGGCAAGCGGTATGTAACGCCTCAACGTTTCCTGATGGCTTTCGTGGTCAAGCGGATCGTTCGTGTTGAATTTGACGCTCGTCGCGACGCATGAGGCGTCTATGCCGGCGTCGGCGAGATGCCGGCGGGCGTTTTGCAGGTCGGCGGACGAGGCGTCCAGCTCAACGCCATGCCCATGCCCCCATTCGACGCGGAACTCAATGCCCGTATAGCCGTATTGTTGGGCGGAGGCGGTCAGCTGTTGGAGCGTCTGCTTGGGACAGACGGAACTCATGAAGCCAGATTTCATTTTCAATGCCTTTCGGATGTAGCGCGGCGTTCAAAGAACGCATGATACGCCTAAAGTTGCGCGGACGCAAATGGAATGCGGACAACGTCTGCGCCTCCTAAGATTCCAGACAGCATGAGCGTACCGCCTCAGAGAATGAAAATTGCGCCGCTGAAAAGAATGCGGCATTATTTGTAGCGCTCAGCCGATCATGAAGG
>JAPPNK010000026.1 GCA_028818695.1 Candidatus Poribacteria bacterium | reverse complement strand
GCGTCTCCATCGACCTGTCGGAGATGTCGGGCAAGGCGCGCCTGCGCTGGCTGAATGTCTCAACAGGCGAGTGGGACGGCGAAGCGTCCGTCGAGGCGGGCAGATCGACTGCGATAGAGGCGCCAAGCGACTCCGGCTGGGTCGCTGTTCTCACCCCTGTCAAGTAGGCGGCAGCTCTTTCGTCTGAACTAGGATTTGCAGGATTGAAAGAAGGACAGGATTGTCCACGGAAACTGCGGCGCCGCCAACCATGCCGTCATTCCCGCGCAAGCGGGAATCCAGAGGCATCGCAGAAACCGTCCGCGTTCGCCCAGGCGAATGACCGCTCTATTGATGGGGAAAGGCGCCGCCAACCATGCCGTCATTCCCGCGCAAGCGGGAATCCAGGGGCATCGCAGAAACCGTCCGCGTTCGCCAGGCGAATGTCCTAACTAAAGCGCTAAGATCAGAAGCTTAATCTTGAAGACGCCGCCGCTTCCGCATATACTAAAGCTGGATGCCTGTTCAGTGGAGAATCTATGTCGGTAAAACGGTACCGCGTTGACCCCAAAAAATTTCGCCTTGAAAAAGCGGCGGCGCGCTATGCCGGCGGCAAGCTCAAAGAGAGCGGCAGCGCGGAATTGTTAGCCCAAAAAATTAAACGCATGGCGGCGTTGCAGGAGCGGTTGTTTGCGGAAAACCGTCGCTCCGTTCTCTTGACGCTGCAGGCTCGCAACGGCGCCGGCAAAGACAGCCTTATCAAGCATGTTTTCTCAGGAATGAACTCCGCTTGGTGCCATGTCGTTTCATACAAGGCGCCCAGTTCGCGCGAGCTGGACTACGGCTATCTCTGGCGCCATTTCCGCGACATTCCCGCGCGGGGCCAGATCGTCATCTTCAACCGCTCCTACTACGAAGAGGTGTCGACAACCCGCGTTCATACGAAGTGGCTAGGCGCGCAGCCGCTCCCCAGCAATAAGATCGACAAAAAATTCTGGAAAAAGCGGTTCGATCAGATCAACGCCTTTGAGAAATACCTGGTTCAGAACGGCTCCAGCGTCGTGAAAATCTTTCTGAATGTGTCCAAGAAGGAGCAGAAAGCGCGTTTTCTGAACCGCATCTACAACCCGAAGAAGCAGTGGAAATTCGCGCCTGAAGACCTGGAAGAGCGGCGCAAATGGGACGAATACACCCCCGTTTTTCAGGAGATGTTGACAAAGACGAGCAAGAAGTATGCGCCCTGGTATGCGGTTCCCGGCGACCAGAAATGGTATGCGCGTCTAGCGGCTGCCGATATACTGATCCACGCGCTGAAAAAGATCGACCCGCAGTTTCCGAAAATGAACGTCGAAAAGATGAAGCAGCTGGAGAAGGCGAAGGCGGAGCTGGAATCGGAAAAGTGAACGCCGCTAGGGGGCGGCGTTAGGAAGCGCGGGAAGAGGAGCGGGAGCGATCTGAAGAACGCCCGAACCGCGAGAACGGAAGCCGATCTATTGCGCTTTCAGCCAAAAGAGCCGCCAGCGCCAACAGCGCCAGAAACGGCGCATAACCCCAAAACCGATTGGACGCCGACGACGACTCGCGGCGCGTCAAGCTGTCTAGAACGCGCGCGGCGTCTCCTGAATCGAGCAGGTGGAACGACTCGCCCCCCGCTTTTTCGGCTAACGCGCGCACAAATTCAGGGTTTGCTCTTGTCATAACAGGGTTGCCCGACCGGTCGTTTTTATGCCCTTGGAACGATCCGTTCGCGTCGTAGAGCGGTATCAAAGCCCCTTGAACGGAGCCGATGGACGCTGCGGTCAATTGAACGCGGCTTTTTTTGAGTTCGCCCGCTAGGGTTGACGGGTCTCTTCCGTGGTCTTCTCCGTCTGTCAGGAGGAGCGCGATGCGTTCCCGATTCGGCTCCCGTTCAAACGCTTCCGCCGCGATTCGAAAAGCGTCTTGCAGGGCGGATCCAGGATACGGCAGAACGCCCGGCGCCACGCTTTCAATGAAGGTTCGCGCCGCCTCGTAATCGCGCGTGAAGGGGCATTGCGAGACCGCTTTTCCCGCATACAGCGCGATTCCGATTCGCTCGCCTTGAAGCCGCGAAAGAAGGCGGCGCGCCGTCTCCTTTGCGAGATCCATGCGCGATTTTCCGACATCCTCCGCCGCCATGCTTTTCGAAGCGTCCAGTATGAGCAGTATATCTCGCTCTATGGGCGCGCCGGAGAACGGGCCGCCTCCTCCCGGTCCCGCCGCCGCCAGCGCCAGCGCCGCCAGAACCGCCAATGTCAACCCCGCTCGAAACGCGGGGCGGGGCTTTCCCCAAACAGCGAACCGCTGAAGCGGCAGGCGCGCGAGACGCTCCAGATCGCGCCGCCGGCGCAGCTCCGCCCAGTAAAAAAACGCGCCGAGTATCGGCAAGGCGAGCAGAAGCGCCGCCGCCCATGGACGCTCAAACGGCATACGCTTCATCCCGTAGGAGCCGCGCCGCCTCTTGAGCCGCTTTGGAGAGCGCATCAGGCGAGCGGTCGGGGAGCCGTATCAGCTCCTGACGCGCGCGGTTCTTATACAGCCACTGGGACACCACATTCGCCATGTCGGCGTCCCATGGCGTCGGCTTTGCGGCGGTTCCGTCCAGATACACCTCCTCAAAAAGAAGCCCCAGCTCTCCTCGGTCGGCGCGCCGCGAGACGGTCGCTTGCCGCTTCAACCTGCCCTCTCGTAAAAAGAACAGCTCGGCGCACTCGTCCGCGCGGGATGAACACACCACCGCGACATCGTTATGGTTGACGGCGTTCACCTGAAAGCGGCATCTGGAAGCGTACGCTTCGAGAGCGTCCAATCGGTTTTGAATGAGGCGGGCGCGCTCAAACTGAAGCGAGGCGCATGCGTCGGCGCGTTCATGGCGCATCTTTTCGTAAATCGACTCATGGTCTCCGAGCAGGAAGGCGCGCGCCTCGCCGATGACGGCGCCGTATGCGCGGTCGGTCGTTTTGTCGGCGCAGGGAGCGAGACAGCGCCCGATATGGTACTGAAAGCAGGGGCGGTAGTTCGAGTTTGGGCGTATTTTCATGTCGCATGTGCGGGCGGGAAAGAGCAGGCGGACAAGGTCCAGGGTTGCGCGCGCCGCCTTCGCCGAAGGGAACGGTCCGAAATACTCCGCCCCGTCCATGTCGATGCGCCAGACCATCTCGATTCTCGGATACGCCTCCTGTTGAAAAATCTTCAGATACGGTTGATAGCGGATTCGTTTTTGGGCGGAGTTGAAGCGGGGCTGCAGCTCCTTGATGAGGCGCGATTCGGCGATGAGCGCCTCCAGCTCCGAGCCGAGCGGCATGAATTCGACCGATTTTGTCATCCGCGTCATGCGCGGCGTTTTGCGTCTTTTGTCGCTTGCGGGCGCGGCGTATTGACTCATCCGCCGTCGGAGCGATTTCGCCTTGCCGATATACAGGAGCGCGCCGCGCGAATTTTTGAAAAAATACACCCCTGGCGCGTCTGGGGCGGTCTTTGCGATCTCTCTTGGCAACATCGCCATGATTCCTGTTCTATGTCATACGCCCGCCCGCTAGAGCGGCAACAGTATTTTACCCTCAAGCCGCGGGACAAAGGAGTCGCCGTTTGGATCGCCCAGTATCAAAAAGGTTTCGATGCCGGCGGCTCCTGAACGGCGGAACGCCGCATACGGAACCCATGACGATTCGCCGGTTTGGTCGTTTCGTCTGAAAATGACTCGTCCGCCGATTCCGATCGTGTCGGAGAAGTCGTAGTTGAAGCCGAACAGATATTGCTGAAGCCGCTCGCGGTGGCGCAGAAGGGACATATCGGCGTTGAAGGAGATCGGGTCATGGCGGATAAATCCGCTGATGTGCGTGAAATGCCGGCGCAGCCCGTCCGAGCTTCCCCAGCCGTGGTAGGCTTGCGCGCCGCGCGTTCTCTCCAGATTGTCGATTCCGATGCGGGAGCCGTGGCTCCAGTCGACGTCCAATTTGGATGTGTTGCTCTCTCGAAAATGGCCGGTTGAAAATTCTTGATGGATAAACGTCTCATTTTGAAAGCGCGCGCCTGTCCAGAAGCCGACATTGTCTTGGAAAAAGTCGCCCTGTCCGCGCTCGCCCATCTGCGAAACGGCGCGTTCCAACAGGTTTCCGAAGCCTGAAAACCCGCTGCCCGTTTCATACCGCTCCGCGTAACTTGCCCACAAATCGATGGCGTAGTCTCGGATCAGCGCCTTCGGGTCTTCATGCCACAGACCTAGATAGAGGCTTGTATAACGCCGCCCTTGGAAGTCGAAAAAGCCGTTGCTGGATTCGAACTCAGGTCCAAGAAAACCTGCCGAGGCGCCTATATACCGCCCTGGCGCCCAGTAATTGATGTCGACGCCGGCAAGCTCGTCTTTTTGGAACGCTCCGCCTTCGCCGTTTCGCCATGCGCTCGCGCCGTATTCGGCGCCGACGCTGAACGAGTCGGAGAGCTGCGCGTCCGCCGAATATCCGACGACCGAGTTTTGCTCCTGCGCCGAGTCGCGCATTGAAAAGAGAACGGAGGCGGAACCCCAGTCTTGAAACCCCTGCTTCAACCCGGCGAGAATGTCATGGCGGTAAAGCCGCCGCGCGTTTCCATGCTGGTCGTCAAAATCGAAGGTTCCCATCGCGCCGATGTTGGTGCGCTTGGCGACCTTGCCGTACAGCTTCGCGCCCGCGTCAATATGCTCAATGCGCCGGCTGTAAAAATAGCTGCCTGCGCCTGTCCACGACTGGAAGGTGTCGGAGCCTTCGCGGAAAAACGGGCGCCGGTCGTCCACATACCGTTCCCCGCGCGTGAAATCGATGCCTTCCACATCGCCTTCGATGTTTTGAAAGTCGGGGTTGATCGTCATGACAGCGGTCAACTGCTGCGTCGGGCGGTAACGCAGGTCGACGCCGCCGCGGGCGGAGCCTTGATACTCTCCCGCGCTCTCAACGCCGCCCGCCGCGAGGAACGGAAGCGCCAACAGCTCCGGCGAAAAGGATTGCGCCGGCAGCGTCAAGCCGGTCCAGTTCGCCGCCCACTCGTTCTGATACGTTTCGCCAATGTTGGAGAAGATCGTCTCGATCCGCTCTCTCGGATGTTTTCTCCGCACGTTGAAGCCGATGTCGGTCGGCTCCTGCGAGTCGGGGTAGGCGAGGATGGACCACGGGACGGCGATTTCAACCGTCCAGCCGTTCTCAACCATCTTTGCCGCCGCTTTCCAGTCGCCTTTCCATTCGGTTTTGCCGCCTCTTCCGCCGCCCATGCTGGAGGCTTGAGTTCCTCTGGCGGAGACGGAGAAGACGGAGAACTCGTTCCATTCATGCGTGTGGTACGGGTCGATTTCAAAACTGATATGATCGTCGTTGGAGAGGTCGGAGTCCCGTTTCGTCTGCTGAACGATGACGCCCTGCGGGTCGTTGTCTTCGCAATGCGCCGCCAGATAGATCGCCGCGTCGTCGTATCCGATCCAGAAGCGGGTCTGGTTCTCCGCCGGTTTTCGGGTTCGCAGATCGGTGAACTTGGAGCCGGCGGACGCCTCCTGCCAGACAGGGTCGGAGATGTCGCCGTCAATGACCGGCGCTTCCGAAAAGCGGACGGACGGAATCTCCCTGCGCTTCGTTTCGTCTTCGGCATGAATGAGATAAGCGGCAGACAAGAAAACGGCCGTAGCGCATATTCGGCGCCAGCTCGCCACAGCATGATCCCTTCCGTATGTTGACACAATACGACGGCATTTTTAACGAAGACATTCTCCTGCTGGTTTCAAAAACGAAGCCTTTTCCGCTGATCGCCGCGGTTCTCTCGCGGCGATGTCCCAACTTTAGGCATGAGGTCAGAGAACTCATTTGCCGACGACCGTAATGCTGACGATGAAATCGCCTGTTTTGTCGCCGTCGGTGATTCCTAACCCCTCCTCCGTGAGAATTTTTTTGGTGAACTTTAAAACCGTGAGAAATTGTTTGGGATGCTTTAAAAGCGACCCGACGGGAAATTCGACCGTCCATGACCGGCTGCCGCCGGGATGCTTGTAATGCGCTTTGCCTCTCTTCAGAGCGAGTTCATACGGAACCTCAATGTCGGCGACAATATCAAGGCCGTCAACTCGATAGCGCATGGGCGGTTTATAGACTTCCGCACCGCTCTTCGTCGTGTTGAATGTTCGCTGCGTTTTCATACGCCTGCCTTTCTACGTTGTATGGCGAATGCGCGCGCTGTATTGAGCGCTTTTGCAGAAAAAGACAGCGGAGGCGCGTAGATGCGCCTCCCTGAACTTATTTGCCGGCAACCGTAATGTTGATGATAAAATCGCCCGTCTTGCGCCCGTCGGTGAGTCCTAACCCCTCCTCCGCGAAAGATTGTTTGGGATGCTTTAAAAGCGACCCGGCGGGAAATTCGACCGTCCACGACAGGCTGCCGCCGGGATGTTTGTAATGAATTTTGCCTCCATTCAAGGCGAGCTCATACGGCGCTTCCACATCGACGACAATATCCATGCCGTCGAATCGATACTGCATGGGCGGTTTATAGACTTCCGCGCCGCTCTTCGTCTCGTCGTTGATCGCTTCATTGTCTGGCGCCGGCGCGGCGTCGGCTCCGACAGCGTTTTTCGTTGTTTTGATCATGAGCAGTGTTCCTCCCCATGCCGCGCGTCCAAAGCCGGCAAAGGCCGCAATGAACCCGGCGGTTGATGTGAGCAGCTTGCGCAGACGCGCCTTCGCCCGACGCAGACGAAAGCCGACCGCCGAATAGGACAATCCATCAGCGAGACGGCGGCGACGTCAAAGTTGAACGGATCGGTCGTTTTCATGCGTCTGCCTTTCTACACCTATGATGTACGAGGGCGTTGGTTTTTAGCAGTTTTTTCTGAAAGGGCTTCGAACGCTTGCTTTTAAGATTCCCGCTTGCGCGGGAATGACCGAGAGAGGGAGCGGGAATGCATGTCCCCGCGAAAGCGGGGGACGAGGAGGGACGCGGAAATGCATGTCCTCGCGGAAGCGGGGGACGAGAAGAGGGCGAGCGGGAATGGCGATAGACATGCGGCGGCAGCTGCGGTATGATGCGCCAGGAACATGAAGGGAGCGTCCGATGTCTTTGAGCGCTGATCAGTTGGAGTTTTACCGAAAGAACGGGTACCTTGCCGTGGAGAAGGTCGTCTCGGAGACGCGCGTCAAGGCGATGCGCGACCGCATTGAGCAGCTGTGCGACGACTGGCAGAGCGATCATGCGCGCCGCGTCGGGGCGCAGCAGGAGGCGTCCATCGCAGGCGCCTTAACGCAGGACCGAAATGCCGCTTCGGTGCGCAAGTTTTCAGACCTGTCGCCCTATGAGCCGATCTTTGCGGAGCATGCCTCCGATGCGCGCCTGCTTGACATGGTTGAGGCGCTCATCGGCGCGCCGATCCTGCTGTATGCAGATCAGGCGCTGCTGAAGCCTCCGCGCGTCGGCTCCGAGAAGATGCCGCATCAGGACAACGCCTACTTTAAGGTGGACCCGGCGGACGCGGTCGTAACCTGCTGGTGCGCGCTAGACGACGCCTACATTGAGAACGGCTGCATGCATTACCTTCCCGGCTCCCACCGTGAAGGGCTGGTTGACCATACAGCCGTGAAGGGCACGCCGCATCTGGTTCCAGACGAGTTTGATCCAGAAAAGGCGGATGCCGTTCCGATCAAAGCGGGCGGCGTCATTTTTCATCACAGCGAGACGCTGCACTACTCGCCTGTCAATAAGACGGACCGGTGGCGGAGGGCGTTTGTGTGCCATTTTGTGCAGGCGGACGCCGAGACGCCCCGCGTTGACACGGAGAAGCTGGCGCGCCTGCGCTGACGCGCTTAGCCCACAAGCAGCTCATACGCCTCTTGGTACCGCCGGCTCGTTCCGTTGATGACGCTGGCGGGCAGCTCCGGCGCGGGGGGCGTCTTGTCCCAGTCGAGCGTGTCGAGATAATCGCGCAGAGGCTGCTTGTCGAAGCTGCGCTGCGTTCGCCCTGGTTCAAATTCGTCCAGCGGCCAAAAGCGGGACGAATCGGGCGTCAGAACCTCGTCGATGAGAATGATTTCGCCGTCGACGGTTCCAAATTCAAACTTCGTGTCGGCGATGATGATGCCGCGCTCGGAAGCGTATTCCGCCGCGCTTTCGTACAGCTGAACGCTGATCTGTTCAAGCTGGTTGGCGAGCTCCTGTCCTATTATTTTCGCCATTTCCGCTTTGGAGATGTTGATGTCATGCCCCTCATCCTCTTTGGTGGCGGGGGTGAAGATGGGCGTTTCTAGCCGCTGCGATTCCAGCAAGCCCTTCGGCATCGGTTCGCCGCAGACGGTTCCGCTTTGGCGGTATTCGCGCCACGCGGAGCCGCTGATATAGCCGCGCACGACGCACTCAATGTCGATGCGCTCCGCTTTTTGAACGCGCATGACGCGCCCTTTCAGCTGGTCGCCGTATGCCTGAACGGCGGACGGCATGGCGCCGATGTCGGCGGTGAGAAGATGGTTCGGGACGATCCCGCGCGTATGCTCAAACCAGAAGAGCGAAATGGCGGTGAGCGTCTGTCCCTTGCGCGGCACCGGGTTCGGCATGACGACGTCGTAGGCAGAAACGCGGTCGGTCGCCGCCATGAGCAGCGAGTCGCCCAGGTCGTACATATCGCGCACCTTGCCGCGCCTCCACAGTTTCAGGTCGGGGCAGTTTGTTTCAAGCAGGTCAGGCATGGCTCCACTCCTTTGCATCGTATATGCGAATCGGATCGGTCTATTTGCCTTAACGATAGCGCGCCGCCCGGCGTTCCGTCTTGACAAACCGGTCTATTTCGGCGATAACGTCCCTGCGGCGTTCAAGTGAGCGGAGAGGTCGGCATGGATTCAACAATTGTCTCGGTGAAACGGATCGTCTTACAGGGCAAACGCCCGCGCGTCATCGGACGCAACGCGCGGCTTGACGTTCATGGTCAATACGCGCGCGATCCGATTGTTCTGCTTCATACCGATTCGGGGTTGTCGGGCTGGGGCTGGTCGCGCGCGTCTCAACAGGACGCGGAACGCATACTCGGAAAGCGGGTGAGCGACCTGTTCAACCCCGAAACAGGAACCGCGGACGAGTGTCTTATGTTCGACTTTCCGCTTTGGGATCTGGCGGGGCAGGCGCTCCATAAGCCGGTGTATGAGATGCTCGGCGGCGGAGGGGAGAATCCTGTCCCGGTGTACGACGGCTCCATCTACATCGACGAGATCGACCCTGAAACGGGCGCGGACGCTGGACTTCAGCCGATGCTGGACGCCGTTCAAGCCGGCTGGGACGCCGGCCACCGCGCCTTCAAGTTGAAGATCGGGCGGAGCCATAAGTGGATGGAAAAACGCGCCGGCCTGAAACGCGACATCGACGTCATACGCGCCGTACGAGAGCAGATCGGATCCGACGCGCGCCTCATGGTGGACGCGAACAACGGATATGAGCCGTCCGAAGCGCGGGAGGTCATGGTTCAGGCGGGCGATTGCGGCATCTACTGGTTTGAGGAGCCGTTCCCGGAGGATATTGAGGAAACGGCGGCTCTGCGGCGGTTTATACAGGAAGGCGGCTGGGACGCGCTCGTGGCGGACGGCGAAGGGTCGGAGCGGCGGGATGCGGAGTTTACGGAAATTGTGCGCGCAAAGGGCGTTGATGTTGTCCAGTTCGACCTGCGCGCCTACACATTGACGAAGTGGCTGCGTTTCTGGCCTGTTTTGGAAGAAGCGGACGCGCTTTACGCCCCGCACAACTGGGGTTCGCATCTGTCCGGTTTTTACATTCCGCAGATGGCGCGCGGTCTGCCCCGCTTTGCGATGGGCGAGACGGACATCATGCAGATGGAGGGGGTTTGCGCAGAAGGCTACTCGCTGGTTCGCGGTTATCGGAACGTTCCGGACGCTCCTGGCTTCGGTCTGACGTTGGATCAGGCGGTTGCGGACCGCGCGGGTCATGCGGAGGATTCGTGGGTTGCGGAATGATGCCGGACGCCTCTTGGAAGGTCTGCGCGCCGGCGGAACGGATGAAAGCGGCGTCGCTTCCAACGCCCACCATCAAAAAACCCTGTTCAATGCGGCGGCGGGCGTCCTGGGCGTTTTGGGTCAGGATGCCCATCGGCATGTTCGCTTCATTCGCTTTAGCGAGCGTCTCCGCAATCGCTTTTTCGACGAGCGGATCGCCCGGCTTGAGTCCCATCGACCAGGACAGGTCGTTCGGTCCGATGAAACCCGCCGTAACGCCGGGCGCTCTCAGTATCTTTGAGGCGCGTTGAACGGCATGGATATGTTCAATCTGAACGATGACGGCGATTTCGTCGTTCGCTTTGTCGACATAGTCGCTTCCATACACGGTCGCGCGGACGCCTGTCGCTATCGAGCGGCGCCCTTGCGGGGCGTATCGAGAGGCGGCGGCGGCCGCTTCAGCCTCCTGCTCGTCCATGACCATCGGGACGACGACGCCGAGCGCCCCCGTGTCGAGCGTCTGCTTGATGAGGCTGGGGTTGTTTTCGCGCACTCTTCCCATCGGCGTGACGGGCGAGGCAGTCATCGCTTGGAAGCAGGAGAGTACCGTTTCAACGCCGGCGGGCGTGTGTTCCGTGTCGACGACAAGCCAGTCCCACCCCTGCAGAGACATATACTCGGCGGCGAGCGGGGAGCCGAGGCTGAGCCAGCTCCCGACGGCGGGCATTTTCTGTTTCAGTTTTCGGAGCGTTGTGTTGAGCCTCATCGGTATGCCTTTCCTGTTGTTCGGAATGATACATGAAGAAGCGTTTGGATGTACTGCTTGTTGAACGCGGTTTGTCGCCGTCAAGGGAACGGGCGCGCCGGCGCATCTTGGCGGGCGAGGCGCGCGTGAACGGGCAGACCGCCTCAAAAGCCGGTTTTTTAACGCCTGTCGACGCGCATCTGGAGCTGGTCGGGCGCAGCTTGCCGTATGCGAGCCGCGGCGGACTCAAGCTGGAACGCGCGCTGGACGTCTTCTCGGCGGATCCGGCGGGCAAGACGATTCTAGACGCGGGCGCGTCGACGGGCGGCTTCACCGACTGCCTGCTGCAGCGCGGCGCGGCGTATGTGTATGCGCTGGATGTCGGATACGGACAGCTCGCGTGGAAACTGCGGAACGATCCGCGCGTCTGTCCGATGGAGCGGGTGAATATGCGGTATGCGTCGCGCGAAATGTTTGAACGGCCGCTGCAGATGGCGACGGCAGACCTGGCGTTCATCGGGTTGACGGCGGTTTTGCCGGTCTTTGCGGAGCTGCTGCCGGTCGGGGCGGATCTGATCGCGCTGGTGAAACCGCAGTTTGAGGCGGGCAGGCGCGAGGTGGAGAAGGGGGGCGTCGTTCGGCGCAAGGAAACGCATCTGTCGACGCTCCAACGTACAGCGGCGCGCGGCGCAGACTGCGCCTTGGAGCCGGTCGCGTCGGTTCATTCTCCCATCAAAGGTCCGGCGGGCAACATCGAATTCTTCATCCATTTCATCCGCCGAGAGCGCCCCGCCGAGTCTGCCCTGCCGCTTGCTGAGACGGTGGAGGAAGCGCACCGCAGCCTCAACGCTCGAAAATGAGGACGACACAGCAACCAGACCGCCATTCCCGCGCAAGCCATGTCCCCGTGAAAACGGGGAGGGAATCCAGAGGCGCCGCCAACCAGGCCGTCATTCCCGCGCAAGCGGGAATCCAGAGGCGCCGCAGAAACCGTCGACGTTCGCCAGACGGAATGTCCCAACTAAAGCGCTAAGGTCAGAGAAACCCTTTTGACAGCCTCAACCAAGCGCGGTAAAATGCCCGTCCACTCAATCTTATCGAAAGAGCCGCATGCCCGCGCCAAACTTCCAAAACCGAACCTTGTACCACGGCGACAACCTCGCCTTCCTGCGCGGCATGAACAGCGAAACGGTTCACCTTGTCGCCACCGATCCGCCTTTCAACAAATCGCGCGATTTCCACGCGACGCCCGACAGCCTCGCCGCCGGCGCCAGCTTCCAAGACCGATGGTCATGGCGCGACGACATCCATGACGAATGGCTTACCAAAATAAGGGACGATCACCCTGAAGTCTGGAACGCGGTCATGGCGGCGAAGAAGGTTTACGGGGACGACCTCGCCGCCTATCTGTGCTTCATGGGCGTCCGCGTCATTGAGATGCATCGCGTCCTGCGGCATGACGGAAGCCTCTACCTCCATTGCGACCCGACGGCGAGCCACTATCTCAAAATGCTGCTGGACGCCGTCTTCGGACACGCGAATTTTAGAAATGAGATCGTGTGGAAACGAACGCTCGGACGGGGCGACGGGAAACGGTACGGCAGAATCCACGACATCCTCCTCTTTTATACGAAATCGAAAACATACACATGGAAAAATGTGTATGTGGACGATCCCGAATACATTAGAAAAACCTTTAGATACAGCGATGATCGGGGAAAATACAGGCGCACGGATTTAACAGGACCTGGGGTGTCAAGCGGCAAAAGCGGAGAGCCGTATAAAGGGTATGACCCGACCAAAATCGGACGATGCTGGAGCGTTCCAAAAACGGGCAATTATGCGGAATGGATTGATCAGAACGTCATCCCCGGCTTTCGAGAGATCGCATCGATCCACGAAAGGCTAGAGAAGCTAGAGAAGGAGGACATGATCGAATGGTCAAAAAGCGGAACGCCGAATATCAAGCAATATGCTGACGCCTATCCAGGAACAAAGGTGAACGATCTTTTTTTCGACATCCCGCCCGTTTCAAGAAACAGAAGAACGGGATACCCGACCCAAAAGCCGCTGGACTTGTATATGCGCATCATTGGAGCCTCCTCGAATGAGGGCGATATGGTGTTGGATCCGTTTTGCGGCTGCGCGACGACGCTTGTCGCGGCTGAAAAATTAAAGCGTCAATGGGTTGGAATGGACATTTGGAATGAAGCGCATGATCTGGTTTTGTCTGAGTTTGCGAAGGAAGGCTTAGCGGCGGACGAGGTCAATCCCGATCTGGAGCGGCAGGGGCGTTTCGGTTTTGACGCCGTCCATTATGAAACGGAGCCGCCCAAGCGGACGGACGGCGTAGACGAGACGGCCGCTTATATTCAAACGCCGACAGGACGAAAACGCCCCCGCCATCCGAGTCCGCGTTCGCAGCATGGGAAGCTGCTGGAGCAGTTTGGCGCCTTTTGCCAGGGCTGCGGGCGCGACTACCGCTTCGATCCGCGCGTCCTAGAAGTTGATCATATCCGCCCAAAATCGGACGGCGGAAGCGACGCCTACGACAACCTGACGCTGCTCTGCCCGCCATGCAACCGCGTCAAGATGGACAGAATGACCTTGACGGGTCTGCAGAGCCAGAATCGGCGGGACGGACATCTTCTGCCTGAAAATGAGAAGAACCTGAAACTAGGGCGAGGCGTCTCGAAGAGGAGGCGTTAAGATTCCCGCTTTCGCGGGAATGACGGCTTGGGGCGCGGCTTCTGGATTCTCTCTCCGTTCCCCGCTCCCCGTTTTCACGGGGACATGCTGCGCGGGAATGGCGGCTTGGGGCGCGGCTTCTGCATTCCCGCTTTCGCGGGAATGCATGTCCTCGCGGAAGCGGGGGACAACCTGGCTGGCGGCGCTTTTTCCCATAAATAGAGCGATCATTCGTTCAAATGTCCCAACTTTACGCATGGTGTCCGTATGTTTTTGAGGCGGCGCGCCGTCACATAGAGCGGCCGGCGAAGCTCCAAAACAGCAGCAGATAAAACAGCAAAAAGCCCCCCAGAGCCGTTCCGCACATCAACCCCGACCCAATTGGACGCGCAATCGGCGGCAAGCGCCGCTTGATCCGAGCCGTCATATGGATATAAAACCCTGAAAACGCGAAGGTCGTACCCCAAGCAAACGGAACGAACAGCGGCGCTTCCAGCGCGGTTATATCCGGAATCAGCGCCGCGTTCCATACCCATAAACCGCGGCGAACGCCGAGCGCGTCCATCAATAAACCGAAGCAAAACCCTGCCAGACCCGCGCTCGCGCCTGCCGCCAAGGAGGAACGCGAACGGCGGGCGTATAGATAGACCTCCAGCGCAACCGCTATGAGAGCCCCCCGCGCAACCGACGGACCGACCGCCCATTCCAAACCTGCCAGCTCCGGATGCAGATAAAAAAGCAGCGTGGAGCGGGCAAGCGTGAGATCAACGGCAGCGGCAGACGCTCCGGCGGCGAGAACCGTCCACAGCGTTTCCTTGCGCTCAACCCCCCGCCAGAGAGCCGCCCAAGCGCCAAGGCCGAGCGCGAGGCATGCCCATTCGTTTCCAGACGCAGCCGCCGCCAGCGCCAGCCCTACCGCGAGCGGTTTCACCGCCCCTCTGCCAGACGCAGCGCGTTCATCTCCGGCAATCCCGCTTGGACGATTTTCATCTGCGCCTGGCGGATGTCGTACCGGACGCGGCAGAGCGTGAGGCGGAGCGTGTTGGTGTCAAAAAGGGCGTAGGCGGCGCGCGGGTCGCGGTCGCGCGGCTGACCGATGGAGCCTGGGTTGATGAGATACCTTGCGTCCATCTGGAGTTCGGCTTCCTCGTTCGGTTCGGCTGGCCATTCAAAGACGCGCCCGTTCATTTCCGCAAAGACGCCGGCGCGGTGGCTATGCCCAAAAAAGAGCAGCTCCGTCTCCATATAGTAGAACGTATAGGCGGCGTCTTGGGCGAAGATGATATACCCGTCCTCGTCTTCCCAGCTGCCGTGGCAGGCGGCCGTCTGCGGATTCACCTGAACAGGCCCCTTCGGCAGGGCGCGCAGCCAGTCAAGCGTTTCAGGGGAGACCAGATCGCGCGTTCGGAGCGCCGCGTCGCGCGCGATGGGCGAGAAACCGATCGGCTCCTCAATGCCGGCGACCACCTTGTCATGGTTGCCGCGGACAGCGCATGCCAGCCCTGTTTTGGCTAAGAGGCGCGAGGTCTCTTCGGGGTCGCCTCCGTACCCGACAGCGTCTCCGAGGAACCAGATCTCGTCGATGGGCTGCGTTTCGAGACTCGCCATGACCGCTTCGAGCGCTTCGAGATTCCCGTGGATGTCGCTCAGAATAGCGATGCGCATATTGGGGGCGTCCGCTGCTTTGTCTAAAGAAAGGTTGCCGCTATGTCTATCATGCATCGAATCGGGCGCTCAATCAAGAGCGAAGACGGCATGGCTCCTTAAGTTTGGATATTTGAATGAAAAGACTATCGATGAGTCTGTTGGGGCGGGCTTCGCCAGCCAGGCAGTCATTCCCGCGAAAGCGAGAATCCAGAGTTCAACAGACGACGTCCGCGTTCACTCATCCAACACAAAATGGACGAGGTCGCGCTCTGAAACATGCCGCAGCAAAAAGTCGGCGCTGAACGGGCGCATCGTCTGTTCGCCATGTTCCTTCGCCGCAATTTCTAAAAACTGCGCCTGACTGTCTATGCGCTCGCCGATCGGCGCCTTCGTCCATTCATACGAGCCGTCCGGATTCTGCGTCCGCGCCTGGCAATCGTCCTTTAGATGCAGCTCCAGCGTCTCCTCAATGATGCGCCGTTTCAAACGCGGATCCTCTATCGGAAACATGATTTCCACCCGCCGCAAGAAGTTGCGCGGCATCCAGTCCGCGCTTGACAAATACACCTCTTCAGAGCCGTTGTTGCGGAAATAGTACACCCGCGTATGCTCCAAAAAGCGTCCGACGACGCTGCGGACGCGGATATTTTCGCTCACGCCGGGAATCCCCGCCCGCAGGCAGCAGATGCCCCGCACAATCAGATCGATCTGAACCCCCGCCCGCGACGCCCGATACAGCGCCCGAATCGTGCGCGGGTCCACCAGCGAATTCATCTTGGCGATGATCCGCCCCTGCCGACCCTCCTCCGCATGCTTCTGCTCCCGCCGTATCATCTCCACCGTCGCGTCCTGCAGCTCCAGCGGCGCGACAATGAAACGGCGCCAGACCGGAAACTCCGAAAACCCTGTCAACAGGTTGAAAAGGCGCGAGGCGTCCCGCCCAAATTGAAGGTCGCACGTCAAAAGCCCCAGGTCCGTGTAAAGCCGCGCCGTTGAGGAGTTGTAATTTCCGGTCCCGAGATGCGCATAACGGCGCAGCCTGTCCAGCCCCTCCTCCTGCCGCACAACCAACAGCGCCTTGCAGTGCGTCTTCAACCCGACAAGCCCGTACACCACATGCACCCCCGCCCGTTCGAGCCGACGCGCCCACGCAATGTTCGCCTGCTCGTCAAACCGCGCCTTCAGCTCCACCAGCGCCGTCACCTGCTTGCCGTTTTCCGCCGCCGTTTCAAGCGCCTGAACGATGGCGGAATCGCCGTCCGTTCGGTAAAGCGTCTGCTTGATCGCCAGCACGTCCGGGTCGTTCGCGGATTGGTTCAAAAACTCAATGACTGTGTCAAACGACTCATACGGATGATGAAGCAGAATGTCCCCGTTCCGTATCGTTTCAAAAATGTCCTGGGACGCCTTCATGCGCGAGATGGTGTGCGGCACAAACGGCGGATAAAACAGCTCCGGCAGATCGATCTGCCCCGTCAGCCCCATGAGGTCGCGCAGCCGCAGCATGCCGTCGACGCGGTACACATCCTTCTCTTTCAGGTTCAGCCCGCGCATGAGATGCTCCAGGACGTCGTCTGGGCAGTCGGCTCCGATGTCGAGCCGCACGACGGCGGTCGTCGCGCGTTTGCGCAGCTCGCCCTCAATCATCTCCAGCAGGTCCTGGCTTTCCTCCTCGTCGATCTCCAGATCGCTGTCGCGCAGCACATAAAACGGATGGCAGCTTTCGATCTCTAGCCCGTGGAACAGGTCGCCGATGAACTCCATGATGATGTCTTCCAGCAGGGCGAAGCGCAGCCCCTCTACGGGCAGGCGGACGAATCTGGAAATTGGCTGCGGGGTCTGGACGACGGCAAAGTAGGAGTTCACGCGCCCGCCCATTCTCTTGCGCAGGGAGACCGCCAGGTTCAGGGTCATTGACCGCAGGCGCGGAAATGGATGCCCAGAGTCGATGGCGAGCGGCGTCAACACAGGGAAAACCTGTCGGTGGAAGTAGTTGTCGATCCATTCGTATAGGTCGGGGGAGAGTTCGCTGATGGGATGAATGGCGACGCCGCGCTCTTCAAGGGCGGGGAGCGCGTCTTGTAAAAGGCACTGGTACTGGGCGCGTATCTGTTGGTGGCAGGCGGCGGAGATTCGCTCCAGCTGCTCGGCGGGCGTGAGTCCGTCGGCGGCGGCGTACAGCGCGCCGGATTCCACCTGCCGCTTCAATCCTGCGACGCGCACCATAAAGAATTCGTCCAGGTTGGAGCCGACGATGGCGAGAAATTTGAGTCGCTCGGCGATCGGTTTTTCAGGGTCTTGCGCCTCGCCCAGTACGCGCCCGTTGAATTCGATCCAGCTCAGCTCTCGGTTGATATAGAGCGACGGGTCTTTCAGATCGATGGTTGGCGCTTCGGTATGCGCTTGCGCGGTCGCTTCGGCGTGTTTCACCGCCCGCCTCCTTTGTGGATGTCCGCCGCATATGAACGTCCATATCATATACAGTAACGGCGCAAACCGCAAATGTTTTGGCAAAGCGGATGTACCTTAGGCGAAGGCGTTCCTTTTACGCGGCTGCCCGCCGACCATGCCTCCCTTTATGCCTCAACCTCCTTGATCAATGCTCTCAAATGTTCCAAATCGGCGCGCGTCTGCCGCTTTAGATGCTCAAGCCCGCGCTTATAAAAGTTGTGCATGCAGAGCGGTCCGTTGAAGCTGGTCTTCTGAGCCGCTTTCAAAACCTGCCGGTAATCGACCGCGCCTTCGGCAAGCGGCGTCCATCTGCGCTTCCATTTTCCGTCCGCTGTCTGAAAAAATGCCGCGTTCTTCACACCCAGCATGCAGAGATACTCGCCCAGTATGTCGAACCCGATCTCCCAGTTCTCATACCCTTCTTGGCAGATCATGTTGCCAGGGTCATGGTGAACGCCGATATACGCGGGGTTCAGCCCCTCTACAAGACGGATCGACGCGCTCGCGCTCGGATGAATGGAGCCGCCGTGCGTCTGTAAAAAAGCGCGTATCCCATGCTTTTCGCCGATTCGTTCCCATCCGTCAAAATAATGTTTGGCGCGATCAAGGTCGCTGCGGTATGTTTTCGGGCCGCGGTATGCGATATGCTTCAGGCGGAACTGCCGTATGCCGTTTTCAGCTAGAGCGGCGACTCCCGCTTCGGCGCCCGGCTTGTTCGGGTCAAGATACTCGGTCGTCGCGTTCTCCGCCGAGAGTCCGAAATCGTACATCGTACGTACGAAATGGGACAGTGTGCGGGGCAGATTCGAGGGCGTTGTCCAGTAACCGTCCCGCGCCATGACGTCAACGCCGTCAAAGCCGAGGCGGCTCAACTCGCTTGCCAACTGCGGTACGCTCAGTTTTTGGAAGAATCTCGGAAAGACAATGCAATGCATGAACCCGCTCCTTTGAATGAGAACCTACGCGCAATCAAGCAACAATCGTGCCAACGCATATGAACGCGGCGCCCGCCCCTCAACCGACCAAAACGAACGCCGCCCCGACGCTCCTGCTCATCGGCGCGACGGCGCTCTGGGGCGCGACCTTTGTCGTCGTGGACGAGGCGATCCAAGCATACAACTTTTTGAGTTTTCTGGCGGTTCGCTTCGTCTTGGCGGCGGGAGCGCTGTTTCCGTTTGTTCTGTTTAAGCCTTTTAAAATGACGCGCCGCGCCTTCTGCGTCGGGCTGACGCTCGGCTTGCCGATCGCGCTCGGCTATTTTTTGCAAACCTGGGGTTTGAAATACGCCTCGCCCACAAATTCGGGACTCATCACGGGCTGCGTCGTCCTGATCGCGCCGCTCCTAGACAGGGCGCTGTTTCAAAAACCTGTGTTGAAGACGGCCGCCGTTTTCGCGCTGGCGGCTTTGGGCGGACTCGGCTTCATGACGGGCGCATCGCCGGCCGAGGCGCGCCCAGGCGACCTGCTGACGCTCGGATGCGCGTTCGGCTTTGCGTTACATCTGACGCTCACATCCCGCTTTGCGCCCGGCTTGAACGCGGTTGCGCTGACCTTCGCGCAGATGCTCGCGTGCGCCGTTCTATTTTCCGCCGCGGCTCTTCTTTTTGAAGGGGCTTCGGCGCCGCCGCCGTCCGTCTGGCCGGGGCTGCTGTTGACGGGGCTTGGCGCCTCCGGCGTCTGCTATCTGATCTTGACCTACGCGCAGCAGCGCATCTCTTCGGCGCGGACGGCGATGCTGCTGACGCTGGAATCTGCGTTTGCGCTCCTTTTCGGTTTATGGATCGGAGGCGACAGGCTTTCCCTGATACAATGGATCGGGGCGGGCGCGCTGCTCGTCTCCATCGCCGCCCATGAAGCGTCCGCTCTCCTGCGCGGCGGACGCCCTAATGAATCCGCCGCTGAACGACCTCCTGAATCTGCTTGACGCTCTCCCATTCGCTCCCAGGACCGTCGAAGATGAGCGAATAGGGACCGTTGAAGTCGGCGTCGTCGGCAAGATCGAGACACTTTTCAAAATCCTTCTGCTCCATCTGCCCCGCTGTCGGATAATGCGCCTTCGCATGCAGCACATTCGCTCTAGGGATGATCTGCGCGAGCTGATCGTATTTGTTGTCGCCGCGGTAGTTGCCGAAGTCGGCGCACAGCCCGACCTCTCCCTCGCACAGGTCTAGAATGGCGAGCAAATTTTCCGCCGTTTTGGTAAGCGGTCTGAAATTTTCGGTGTTCACCTGAACGTCCGTTTCAGCGGCTTCGCGGGCGAGCGCGAGAAGCGTCTCGGCGCTCTGCCGAATGACAGGGTGGTCTTTTGCGCCGCCGTTTTGAGGACCGATGTCCATGCCGCCGGCGACGACGCGCGCATGCGACGCTCCAATCTGGGCGGCGATCCTTAACCAAAACCGAATCGTTTCGATCTCTTTTTGCCGCTGACGGTCGTCTGGATGCGCGATGTCGCCCGTGTCGATGAGCAGGCTGTACAGTTCGATGCCCGCTTCGTCCAGCGCGGCGCGGAACTGGTTCAGATAGGCGTTCTCAAGCGACGGGAAATGGAAGTGGCACACCTCCAGGGCGGCGATGCCCCGTTTTTGAAGCTCCGCGGGCGTTTCCAGCAGCGACAGCCTGCCTTCGCCGCCGCCGTTCGGGATCATCTCCTTTGACCCATGCTCCGCTTGTCGATACATCGCCCCAAGCTCGCGGTGAAGCGTCCATGTTGAGATGGCAAGTCTGCGCATTGGCGTGTTCCTTTGATAGATGCGTCTATTTGAAGCCCATTTTGGCGGGCGGGTTTGATCCTGTCAAGCGGCGCCCGCGCGGGAAGGATCCGTTGGGCAGTCGGACGCCGCCTGAAAATGAATGCCGCCGCCGAAAAGGCTCTGCGCAGATTTAAGGCTCAATCCTCCTCGCCGTTGTCGTCATTCTCCTCGTCGCTCGGCGGCTGCCTTTTGAGACGCTCCTGTTCGTCAAAGCGGCGGAAGACCTGCTGAACCTCCTCGCGCGAATGGCGTTTGCGGACGGCGTTGTAAGCGTCCTGGGCATGCTGGGCGTCTCCCGCTTTGGCGAAGGCGCGCGCCATTCCGAGCAAGGCGTTCATGTAGCCTTCTGGCGTCGCCTCGGAGAGTCCGTACTCCATCTCAAACGCATCTTGGTACGCCTTCGCAAAGTCGGCGTATGCCGACGCCATGTCCATCGCTGCGCCGGACGGGGGCGGCGGCGCGCCTTCAGGACGCGGGGCGTCTGGATGGTCAGGCAGCGGCGGCGCGCCATGCGGCTCGTCCGGGGCAGCCCCATGGGGACGGCCATGAGACGGCGCGCTCGGAGCGGTTGGCGTCTGCTTTGCCGATTCAGCGGCCGCGGCGCGTTCTTCCCAGATAGACGGAAAGGAGCGTTTTCCCTGCTCTAACATTTGATAACGCCAACGTCCTCCCATAGTAGAGCCGGCAGCGAACGCCTTCTGAAACTGATCTGCCGCTTCATATAGCATATCCAGACGCTCATACGCGTTGCCGAGAAGCGTATGAAACTTCGACCTGGAATGCAGACCGTCCTCCGGCAGAATGCGTGAAATCGCGTCGATTGTTTCCTCAGGATAATTGAGATACAGCTGGCTTGCAGCGCTGAGAACCGCTTGCTCATCGTCCGGATGATGTTCAATCAGAAGCCGCGCCGATTCTATCGTGTCAACGTCTGAATATATTTTGACTCTCAGCGCGTCGAGCGAGGACGGGTCTTTCGCAAGAACTCGGTCGGCGTATTCCGCCGCATACTCTTTTTCGCTCCTGCTCCAAGATTCGCCCTTCACCTCAGGAAAAAGACTCCCTTCGGGTTGAGTCACCGCGTCAACCAAGTACTTGGCGGCGGTCAGGTCGTCCATCCCCTCCACCAGAATCTCGATGACCGCTCGAGGCGTTTTCCCTTTGCGGTAGAGTGAGTATCCGAACTGCTCGTATCTGTATTTGTGGATACGGTTCATTTTCTCTGAGTATTCCGGGTTGTACTTCCAGCCGGCGCTTTCGGTCTCATCCTCCAACTCGCTCTCCCGCGATTCTTCGATGAACCGTTCCAGCTCTTTCGGATTCTTAGTTTTCCTCATATTCCAGAGATTGAAAATAAGCGCGCGGATGATTTCCTCGTCCTTTTCGCCGTTGGCGATCATCTTATTTCCGTACCATTCCAGCCATTTGCGAATCTTGGGGTTCGATTCAGCGCCCCGCAGGTCGTACACCGCCTGAAGAAGCTTTGCCAAGCGGGGGGTGATTTCAGGCGTCTCCTCGTCATGCGCGCCGCTTTCTGTTGTTGGTTCCGCGCTGGAGCCAGCTGTCGGCGGCTCCGCCGCGCGGCGGGCGGCAAGAAACGCCAGCGCCGCTATCAGCAAAACCGCGCCAGCAGAAAGCAGAATCGCTTTGAAATTCGAAAACCTTTCAAATCCGCTCATAGCCGCCCGCCTTTAAAATTAACGTTCTCCATCGACAGCCCGGACGCGCGCGCCGCAGCCCATCAACGCAGATGAAGCCAAACGCGCATCGGCGCCTCAACGCGGTTCGCCCAAGCGTAGTACGGGATGGCGCGGAGAGCCGATTTTTCCTCCGACATGTCGGCGCGCCGCCGGTAGAGGCTGTTTTCCCATCCTTCCGTTTCGCCTGCGACGCCTTCAAAATGGATCGCTCCGACGCCGTCCAGCAGCTCCTTGTCGTACGCATGCGTCATCTGTCCGTCCGCGATGACGCCCGCCGCCGGCGCCTGCTCATCCTCCATGCAATACACGAGCGGGCCGCGCTTCAACGCCGTTTTTCCCGCGGCCGCCTCCACATACGGATGCGCCGTTATCTGCTCAATCGGCATCGGCAGCGCCAGACGGACGATGTCGCCGCTTTTCCAATCGCGCTCAATGGACGCATACGAGCCCGGGGCGGACGCTTCCGCCGTCTCGCCGTTCACTTCGATTTTGGCTGATCGGAGCCACCCAGGCATCCGCAGGTTGAGCGCAAAACGGGCGGGCTTGTCCAGCGAGAGCTCCATCTCCGCCGCTCCGTCCCACGGATAATCGGTCCGCTGCTGAATGGAAACCTCGGCGCCGGCAACGTTCGCCTTGGCGGAGCTGGCGGCGTAAAGATGCGTCCAGACCGCGTTTTCGGAGGTTGAGTAGATCATCCCCGGAACCTGCCCGATGAGCCGAATGATGTTGGTCGGGCAGCAGGCGCACCCGAACCAGCGCTGCCGTCTGTGGCCCCCTCGGCTGGCGAGCGGGTTCACATAAAAATAATGCCGCCCGTCCAGAGAGATGCCGGACAGGGCGCCGTTGTAGGTTGCCAGCTCGGCGACGTCGGCGTAGCGCGCCTCGCCGGTCGCGAGCAGCATGCGCCAGTTCCAAAGCGCGTTCGCAATGGCGCCGCATGTTTCGGAATAGGCGATCTCGTTCGGCAGCTCGTAATCGCCGCCAAACGCCTCGCCCGCCCGGCGCGCCCCGACGCCGCCCGTGACATACATGCGCCGCTCGGTCATGTTCGTCCAAATGCGCGTCATCGCCTCCATGAGCGCCTCTTCGCCCATCTCCATATACAGGTCGACGGCTCCCGCGTTCAGATACAAAGCCCGCACCGCATGCCCAACGACCGAGTCCAGCTCGCGCACCGGCTTATGATCCTGATGGTATTCGCCGCCTCCGATCAGGTTTTGCCCGCGCTTGTCTAGAAAGAACTGCGCCAGTTTCAGATAGCGCGCCTCGCCGGTTTCGCGGTAAATCTCAATGAGGCCCATCTCGATCTGCTCATGTCCAGGGACGCCCTCTTTCTTTCCCTCGCCGAACAGGTTGTCGATGCAGTCGGCGAAGCGGAGGGCGACATCCAAGAGCGAGCGCTTGCCTGTGGCGCGATGGTGCGCTGCCGCAGCGGAGAAGAGATGCCCCGCGCAGTACAGCTCATGCATGTCGCGCAGGTTTGTCCACCGCTGATCTTCGCGGTCGAACATGTAGTACGTGTTCAGATAGCCGTCTCCGCATTGCGCCTGCGCAATCTCGGCGATGACGCTGTCGGCGAGCCGCTCGACCTCTCCGCCGCCCTGATACGCAAGCGAGTATGCGCATCCTTCGAGCCACTTGTAGACGTCTGAGTCGTTGAAATACAGCCCCTGAAAATCGTTCTCGATCTTGCCGGCGGCGCGTCTAAAATTGTCGATGCGCCCCGTTTCTTCAAGGATGCGATGCTGCGTCGGGAGGGTTGTCTCGCGCATCTGTTGAATCTTCGGCGCCCAGAAGCGGTCCTCTAACTGAACCGCCTCGATGGGTACCGGTTTGAGCCGCGCGTTCGGGCTGTTGGAGGTGTCGACGGAAGGGGTGTTTCCAAACGGCATCGGTTCAAGCCTTTCCTGTTGAATAAAATTCTCGCGTTGGCGCTTCTCATGCGGTTTGTGGAGAACATTTGCCGCGCTTCTGGATTTCCGCTCCCCGCCTGCGCGGGAAGGGCGGTCAGGTTGGCGGCGGGTCATTACTCTTCAAAATGGACAAAGTCGATCAAAAATACGGCGCCGAGCAGCAGCGCCTTAACTTCAGGAGACGCTTCCCTGGGGAACCGTACGCCGAACGCGTCGGCGTCCGTGAACGCCTCTCGCGCAATGCCGCCCCAGCGCTTTGTTATGACGCCTGTTTCGTTTCCGTTTTGCATGATGAAGAACGTCCATGGTTTGGTAAGCGGACCGTGGAGTTCGCAAACTTCTCTGCCGTCGCGGTTGCGTATGTGGTAGTTTCGCTGGACAGGGTTGAGCGTCTTTTCGATGGAGCCGAGCTGGGAGCCGCCGCCGTCCAGTATGTTGACGGTCTCTCTGAAGAAGCGGAACTGGCGATGAACATGGAGGACAGGCGATCCGCTCTTCAAAACAACGAGGCTGAAGGGGCGCTTCGGTCCCAAAAATTGCCGGCCAAGGAGAGAGCCGCGCTGCTCGCCTGCATCGAACAGTTTCACTCCGTTCGCGTCCATCACCTCATACCGGTTCGTCATCTCCCAGCCGGTCAGTATTTCGTCCCACTCTTTCAGCTGCCGAATGGCGAGGGCGTCGATCGATTCAAGCTGCTGCATCGCTTAGCCTCCAATAGGGCGTCTCGTTCAACGCGCATGATACAGCGTCTTTGTACGAAACGCATGCGCTCCGCCGCTTGGCAGCGCATGCAAGGCGGTAAGACTTGCGCGAAGCGCCGGTTGTATGTAAAAATGACGAGGGTCAGCCGTTTCACTTCCAATCAACAGAAATCTTCCAATGCCGCATTCTATCGTTCCGCCTCAAGACCCGCAGCGTCTGCTTCAGGATGTATTTGGACATGCGCAGTTTCGCCCCATGCAGCGCGAAATCATCGACCATGTCCTCGCCCGGCGAAGCGCGCTTGTTGTTCTCTCCACCGGCAGCGGCAAATCGCTCTGCTACCAGCTCCCCGCGCTGATCTTTGACGGGCTGACGGTCGTTGTGTCGCCGCTCATCTCGCTCATGCAAGATCAGGTGGAGGCGCTGAGAGAGCGCGGAGTCCCCGCCGCCTTTTACAACAGTACCCTCAGCGGCGCCGAAAGGATGGACATCGCTAGAGGCGTCCGCGCGGGGAGGATCAAGCTGCTTTACATTGCGCCTGAAGGACTCGTCCAAAACCGAATCTTGTCGCTTCTGGAAGAGGCGAACCTCTCCTGTATCGCCATCGACGAGGCGCACTGCATCTCGCAATGGGGGCATGATTTCCGCCCCGAATACCGAGAGCTTGGGGCGATTCGGCGCAGGCATCCAGACGCGGTGTGTGTCGCGCTGACGGCGACCGCAACGCCGCGCGTTCAAGAGGACATCGCGCAAACGCTCGGCATTGCGCCTGAAAACGCTTTTGTCGGCAGCTTCGACAGAGAAAATCTGTTTCTGTCGGTGGAGCCGCGAATCCGAATGAATGACCAGATCGCCGCGTTTTTGAGGGGACGCGAGGGTCAATCGGGCATCGTTTACTGTCCTACAAGAAAACAGGTGGACGCATTGGCTGAAAAGCTGACAACGCTCGGATTTTCAGCCCTTCCCTACCATGCGGGTATGGAAAGCGAGGATCGGCAGGCGAATCAGGCAGCGTTTCTGGACGGCAGTGCGCCCATCATGGTCGCCACCGTCGCGTTCGGGATGGGCATCGACAAGGAGGACGTGCGGTTTGTGCTGCATGCGGGCTTGCCGAAGTCGCCCGAAGCGTACTATCAGGAGATCGGTCGGGCGGGGCGCGACGGCAAACGCGCCGACTGCCTCTGGCTGTTCGGCTACAGCGATGTGGACATGATCCTGCATTTCATACAAGAAGGCGCGCCTTCTGAAAGGGAAGGGCGGCTGGAACGGCTGAACTGGCTGCTGAATTGGGCGTACTCTTCAGATTGCCGGCGCAAAACGCTCTTGGAGTATTATGGAGAGGGGCGGGAGCAGGAACGGTGCGGCATGTGCGACAACTGCGCCGCCGCAGAGAAGCCGCAAATCGATCTGACGATACCCGCGCAGAAGTTCATGTCCTGCATTGTGCGGACAAAGCAGCTGTTTGGCGAAGCGTATATCATTGATGTGTTGAAAGGATCCGCTAAGCAGAAGATTCTAAACAACAAACATCATGAGCTGTCCGTTTATGGAATCGGCAGCGAGTTCAGCAGAGCGGGGTGGCAGGTCTTGTCGTTTCAGCTGCTGAAGCGGAGGATGATCAAACGCGATCTGCAGCATGGCAGCTTGAAGATGACCAACGCGGGGTGGGAGGTTCTTAAGGGGAATGAGCCGTTCATGGGTCGTTCCATACTGCCGCTGCCGAAAGCAAAGGCTCCTCAGATAAAAGGCGCGGTCTCAGCTGAATATGACAAGGAGCTATTTGAAAAGCTGCGCGTCAAGCGGAAAGAGTTTGCCGACAAAAAGAGCCTGTCCGCGTTTATCGTGTTCTATGACAGCAGCTTGAGAGAAATGGCGTCTCGGTTTCCGCAGACGGAGGAGGCGTTTCTTGAGATTTCAGGCGTCGGACCGACGAAGCTTGAACAATACGGCGACGCCTTCTTGCAGATCATCCGCCAACATTGTCAGGAGCGGCGAGAGAACGAGTCGGGCGCATAAGATTCCCGCCCAGCTTACACGGCTTGACCAAGAGGCGCGGGCGGCTTCTCGGCGCCTTCCGACGTTTTACCGCAGCCGTATCGTCTCAAAACAGCGCGGCGCCGACTCCAGCGTCAAAAACGTATGCCCGTCCGCCGTCCAGCTGCGCGTCGGCTTCCATTCGCGCCCCGTCCAGCGTTCGCATCGGCTGCGTTCGGCGGCGCGTTCAATGAGCAGCTCCAGCGGGCGCGGCTCCTCATGCGTGAAGGTGAAATACTCATCGCCGCCGCCCGACATGAGACGGCTCCACAGCGCGGCGGGGGCGTACCCGTCGGATCGTCGATAGGCGCCTGCCTGGGGTTCCGCGCCCGACTTGGCGAGCCATGCCTGAAGCCGCTTCTCAAAGCTGGTCGAGTCCAGCTGAATCCGCCGCCTGCGCATTTTGGTGAGCCAGCGTTCAAGGCGGGGCGACGGCGCGCCGTCCAGCAGGTGCGGAGTCGGCTCCATGAGCGCCAGCTGTTTTTTGGAGAAGCGCGCCTCCAGCGTTTCGAGCGTCCGCGTCCGCAGCGACCGCCATGGACCGACCATCAGCAGGCGGACGCGCTGCGGCGGCATGTCGGACAGCTCCGCCTCCTCCACGACAGCGCACTCCATGCCCAGCCGGCGAACCGCCTCCGCCGCCTGCGCGAAGAGCCGGTCGCGCCGGTTTGTCTCGGCGTCCTGCCCAGAAGCCCACTTGTCTTCGGTCGACTGCAGAACTGCCGCGCCGCCTTCTTCAAACGGGACGGCGTCGAACGGAGGACCGCCGCCCGCGCTGGCGCCGATCGGGTTGACGCCGACGCTCCACAGGAGGCGCGCCCACTCCTCCGACGGAGCGAGCGCGGCGGGACTGCTCGCCCGGCGCAGCTCGTCAAGGCGAAGAGAGGCGCGGGAACGCAGAAACTCCCGCGCCTCCACTGGCGGAATATCCAGCGCCGGGACGACGCCGTCCGCCTCCAACTGCGCGGGCGTTATCCACCAGGCGCGCCGTCGGCTATACGGCAAAACGACGCCTAGCCGCGCCGCCTTGCCGAAGGTCTGCGCGGTTCTGCGCAGGTTCTCGCGAGCCGCCTGCCGCAGCGCGTCCGCATACGATCCGCGAACGCGAAGAGACGGCGCGCCCGCGTCAAAAAGCCAGCCGACCGTTTCCGCAAACGACTCGGCGCGCCCGAACGCCTTCTCAACCGCCTGCGACCACGGCAGCGGAGCGGAAGGGAGCCAATCATGCGCCAAAAGCAAGCCGTCCGCGCCCGACGCCTCCAGCGCCGCCTCCGCCGCCTGCGGCAGATTTTCCGCCCACCAGTTTGGACGCCCCGGCTCCTCGTCCACGCGCGCGACGCGCCGCCCCTTCAGCTTGTGCGCGACCGCGGACGGGTTGCGCATCGGCTCCGAGATGTCGTAATAAAAACTTTGGCGGAATTCATCCCCGCGCAGAAAATAACCGCGCAGGCGCGCCTCCGCCCTTGGCGCCGTGAGCCGCTCCAGCGCCTCGTTCATGTCGTTGGAGGTCGGCAGGTCTGCAATGCGCGCTGTCAAGACGCGAGATGGACAATCCCGCATCGAACGCGCCGACGCAACCGTCCATCTGCGTCCATGCGCGTCCGTTGTTAGGACGCTTCCGCCGCCGCTTTTTCGAGCGCGCTGCGCAGCTCGCCGATGCATTCGCCGACCGCCTTCGCGTCGATGGAGTTCGCCAACTCGGCATAGCCTGCCGCTTTCGTCATGGCGGCGATGTTGTCGCGTATCATAACGAGCGCAAAGGCGACCGTATCGGGCGACACGGCGCGGTCGATGCGGTGAAAGGCGTTCATGCCGGTCGGGTCGTAATGGTAATGCGGGTCGTTTTCAAAGCAGTCGAACCGCAGGATCTGCTTCGGGTTTCCGTCCACATCGCCGAAGACGCGGATGGAAGGTCCGCGGTCGCCTCCGAAGTTTCGATACTCCGGGTAAAAGGTGAGTCCGCCTGCTTGAATCGCTTGATTGTCCATATGCCGCTCCTTTCTTTCATGTCATGTTGTTTCTGTTCGCGCGATTTGTCAACCGCCTTTTCTGACCGCCCCTTCGATGAGAAAATTTGAACGAATGACGCCTCTATTTGTGGAAAAAGGCTCTGTGAACCAGATCGTCATTTCCGCGCAAACAGGAATGACGAGTTCAATCGCGTCAACGCCCTAACTGAAGGGGCGAGGTCGGGTCTTCTTCTCATGAAAAGATCGAAAGCGGGCTAGTTTTCGGCGAGTCTATCTACATCTTGCGCGCGCCCGTCCGCTTCAAGAAGAGGCGGTCTGTTCAAGAGCCATTGAATGCGCTCATGCCAGTCCATCATCGCGCGCCGGCCGGCGTCAAGCGGAGAAGCGTCCGCCGCGGACTGAAAAGCGCTGGACGCTTCATGCAGCCGATTCAGCCGATACAGGCAAAGGGCGCGCAGCCGAAGCGTTTCATACACAAACTCGCTGTCCTCCATTTTCCGCCCCGCTTCGTTCAGAAGATCCAGCGCCCCGCCCCACTCCCGCGCGTTGTAGAGCGCCCGCCCTAGCAGATAGGCGCCGTACCGCCATTCAGGCGCTTTTATTCGCAGCTGTTGAAGCGCGTAGATGCGGAGCTCGGGGCGCTGATCGCCCAGCCCGCGCCGCGCCCATTCCTGACTTTCGCCGTCCAGCTCCAGCGCGCTTAATTTGACGGCCGCCGAGCGGTATAGGTCTGAACCTGGGGGCCGCTCCACGATCGTCGCATACGATTTGCGCGCCATTTCAGGCGCGTCTGTCCACCAGAAGGCGTCGCCAAACGCCAACATCGCCTCCATCAAGCGGTACACGCCCGCATTTTTTAACATCGACAGCTCTCTAGCCGACCGCTTCAACCCCTCCCAGTCATGCGCCGCCCGCTGCGCCCAGAGAATTCGCCGCGCATGTTCAGGATCGTTCGGCTCCATTTTTGCCAGTTTTTGGAAGGCGCGCTCCGCTTTGGCGTAATTGCCCCGCGCGTAATGTTCCCATCCCTCAGCCCGCAGATTCGCTGAAACGTGCGGACAGGCGCGGTCAAAAATGCCCAGCCGCGTCGCAATCCGCTGCGCCTCCACCCGCTGCTGAACATTGAGCGGGACCTCCGCCAAAAAAAAGAGCCAATCCTTTTCCAGCGCGCTCAGGGATCGGTTGTACGCTTTTTTAAAGTCGCCGCCGGCGTAGGCGCGCCCGAACGCCTCAATCCCATGCTCCTCAATGAGCCAGCGCGAAAAGGAACCCGCTGCCGCATAGGAGCGTCCTGACGGCGTCTGCCAGAAACCGACCGGCGACATGAGCGTCTTAAGGCGCGGCAGACGTTCTTCAAGAAGCATATGCTTCGATTTCTGGTGCGGCGTCATGCGGGCGTCGTCCCATGCGGCGGCTTCGGCGATGCCCTCAATCAGCCCAACGGCGGGCGACAACTTGAAGACCGGCTGAAATTCCCCCGCGAACAGATGCGCCAGCTCATGTTTCAACGACCGATGCGGAAACGGATCATGCAGCAGATGAATCTCAAGATTGAACGGATCCGCCATATGCGCATTTTTAGAGCCTTGAAGCCGGCGCTTCATCTCGCCGTCTGTATAGATATAGGAGCGAATTTTGCTGTTCAGTTCAAAACCGAAAAATTTCCGCAGCTGATCGTATCGATACTCATGGTCTAGCGCGATCTGTTCGATGTCGTCCCGTATGGAGGGTAGATCGTCGTATCGGATGATGAAATGCTTTGTGTCGTACCGTCCGCTCAAAGCCGCTTCGAGCGCCGCCCGCGTCGGCCGCCAGCCGATTTCGCTTCGGTAGATCCATCCGAAGGCAAGTCCTGCGGCGCAAAACGCCAGCAGCGCCGCCGGCAGCCGCCGTTTCGGTTTGCCGTAAAAAAGGGCGCGCAGGGAAAGCCGCTGCCGCTGCGGGCTATGGAAGGTCCATGCCGCCGTCAGAAAAGCGCACGCTGTCAAGAGAGCAATCGCGCGCGCCGCCAGAAGCGTCCAGCTCGCCGTCATTTCATCGTCGTAGATGGCTCCTTGAACAAGCCCAAGCAGGCTGTGGTAGGCGAAAATAGGCGGATGAATCAACACATGCGCGGCCGCCGCGGCGATCGACCCGGCAACCCAGAGCGTCCATAACAGCGAAGCGCGCCGCAGCGTCGCCGCCCATAACCCAAAAAAGACGCCCGCCGCCGAGCCGTACGTAACGCTCACAAGCGGAATGAGAGCGTAATACATCAGACCGGCGGCGTAATGGCAGTTGTGAACGCGCAGGGCGTTCAACGAGACGAGCGCGAAAGGGACCGCGATGAGCGCCGCGGAGAGGGTCCACGCGAGGCAGAAAAGGCTGCCGACGCTTCGATTTCGGCGCAGGCGGCGCGCCTGGTCAACCGCGGCGGCGCCGAGGTACCCGGACGCGAGTCCGGCGATTCCGCCCGCGACTATAGAAAATTCGTATCCGAGCGTATTAAACAGAGGCGCAAAGCAGAGAGCCGCCGCGCAAACGCCGATCAGCCCCGCCCAGACGCGAAAACGCCTCGACGTCCAGAGACGGCGCAGATCGCCGCCCCAGGGGCCGAAATCCCAAGTGATTCTCGGCTTAGGCTCTAGGCTCATGCTCAAGAATGGGCGTCAAATTGGACGCGCACCCGCTTTGCCGCAACTGCGGCGCACCCGTAGAGCGGTCACCGCTCTTTGAAGGTTTTAACAAGCTCCGCCGCCTGCTCTTCGGAAACGCCGTATAGATCAAAATGCATGTCCAACTCGGTGATGAGGGTGAGGTCGTCCCTCGGCTGCTCTTCGGGTATGACAAGGGCGGAGGTCTCCACTTCGGCTTGACGCAGCGCGTACCCCGCCGCTTTAGCGAGCCGCTCCACCATGAGCGACGCGCAGCTGGCGACGCCCGCCAGAAACGCCTCGGTCGGATGAATAGCCTCCTGCGGTCCGCCGGCGTATGCCGGCCCGTCCACCACAAAATGACGCTCCCGCGCGCTCACGATGCAGCGCTGAAAATTCTGCGTCAGGTACGCCTTGACGGTTGTCGGCGGTCGTTTGATCTGCGCTGCCATCGTCTCTCCTCTATTTTTGTTGAAGTATAGCGCGCTCCCTCCCGTCTGTCATGGTTGCCGCAGCGCGCCGGCGCGGGTAAAGTATCCAGAGACGGCGCATATGCAGCGTCGAACAGACGGGGGAAAGCGCGTGAGACGGAAGATATTGATCGCCGGTTTGGCGGCGCTGGCGTTGGCGGCTCTTGCGGCGGCATATTACACTTTGCGGGGAACGTTAGGGACATCGCCCGAAATCGATACGCCGGCGCCAACCGAGCAGCCCGCCCCAACTCAACAGCCGGCAGAGCCGAAGCCCGCTCCCGCCCCCGCTCCGCCCGCCTACACGCTGGAGACATATCCAGCCGCGCTGGAAGAGGCGGTCCAAGAGTTTATTCAGTACGGCGAGGAGATTCTGAGCCGCTACTCCTCGCTGCCGGACGCGAAAAAGTTTGGCGAATCGTTCGTCAAAATCGGCGAAGAAGTGAGGCGGTACGACGCCGAGCTGCGCGAACAGGAGATGCCGCTTGAGAAACGGATTGCCGCGCTGCGGGCGCATTATAAAGAGACGCACCGCAAACATCGCTCCTTGCTTTTCATCGACATCGCGCAGCTGTCTCAGAATCCGGAGATCGATTTTGAAACGCTGCGGCTGTATGACGAATTGAACGAACATCTTCGTAAGCCAGGACCCCAAAAGCTGCGCGCGGTTCTGGAGATCAAATATGGGTTTTAATTGCGAGTCATGAAAGAAACGCTGAGGAGGCGTCCATGCGTCTAAATGCGTTGATCGTTGTTGTTGCGGCGGCGGTATTGGGGGCGTTTGCGGTTCTGTATTTTGTCATTGGCGGCGGTTCTGACGACGAATCTGAAAACGGCTTGACGACAGAGCGGCAAAGCCCGCGCGTTCAGCAACAACAGACCGAGCGGACAACCCCGAATGAAACGACAGACAGAGCGCAACGGGAACAGCCAAACGAAGCGCAAGAAGAAGCTTCTCAAGAAGACGAGGCGGCAGCGCAAGACGGAAATGAAGAGGAGCCTGTTCAACCTGAAGCGCCGCAAGCGGAGAGCGCCGACCCGTTCACGGCGGAGCTGACGGAGGGGATTGACGAATTCCTAGCTTTTGGAAAAAACCTGAAAGAGCGTTTTCAGAACATTCCCTATGCAGAGACGGTGAGCGACCACATCGCCAAGTCTGCGGACGCTCTGGCGTTGTATGACGCGCAGCTGCGCCGACAGAATCTGCCGCATTCGGATCGCCATGCGAAGTTGAAGACTCGTTTGGAGCGGGCGATCCAAGACCTTGAACGGCCCGAAATCGATCATGCGGAGGCGCGGAACAATCCTGAAATGGAGCAGTCGCTGATGGAATTCGCCCGATACGCCTCCGAGAACCTGCCGAGCAAGCTGTTCGCGACGCTGGACGTCCAGTTCGATCTTAGCAGTTGGTGAGGAGACTTCAAGGAGGTACCAATGCTTCGCAAAGGCATGTTCGCATTTCTGGCTGCCGCAGCCCTGGCGGTATTAGGCGCGTTTTATTATGTTTACAGCGACCATTACTTTACACAGCGGTTTGACGCCGCGGTGGACGAGGTCGTCCAGTTTGGCGATGAGGTCAAAGCCAGATTTCCTTCCAACTCCGCCGCCGAGCATGTCAGAAAAACGATGTCGGCAGTCGGCGAGGAATTGAAGCGGTATAACAAGGAGCTGAACCTAGAAAAATTGACCCGCCGAGAGCGGGTTGAAAAGCTACAGGAGCGCTTTTTAGAGAGCATCGCTTCATACCAGCTCTCATTAGAAAACCTGCCTGCTCATATCAAAATGGAGGAGCTTGAGGAGCTGGAATCGCATATGAATCAGATCAAGTTGCCGGAAAAGTTGATGAAGATTCTCGGCATACCGACAGGCTCCATAGAAGCTTCCCCGCCAAAAGAAGGTTTCATAGAGAGGGCGCTGGAGAAGATCGGTTTCGATTGAAAGCGGCGCGCCCTCTTCGCGCCGCAGGTTTGAAGAGGGCGCTGTCGCCGTCTTTACTCGTCGTATCCGCGCAGCTCCCGTATCCAGATGTTGCGGAACCGCACAGGGTCCCCATGGTCTTGCAGACGAAGCGGACCCTCGGCGGGGTGCGGGTTGTTGTAGTTGGCTAAGTTGCGGTGTCCTGTCGGTCCGTGCGCCGCGGCATGGTTTTGCACAAGAACGCCGTTGAACAGAACGGTGATGTGCGCTGGACGGACAAGCCGCTCGCCGTCCCAGCGCGGTCCCGTGAAGACGATCTCGTAGGTTTGCCACTCGCCGGGCTTCCGATTCGCGTTCACAAGCGGCGGGTACTGCCCGTAGACGGCGCCGGTTGTGCCGTCGGCGTAGGTCGGGTTGTCGTACCCGTCCAGCACCTGCACCTCGTACCGTCCGCCGAGAAAGACGCCGCTGTTGCCGCGCCCTTGGCTGTCGCCTTTCACCTCGGCTGGGCATGCGAATTCGAGGTGGAGTTGAATGTCGCCGAACTGACCGCGCGTCTGGATGTCGCCTGTTCCGCGCACGACCTCCATATACCCGTTTTCGACCTTCCATTGCGCGTCGCCGCCGCGCCCCTGCCATTTGGAAAGATCGCTCCCGTCAAACAGGACGACCGCGTCGGAGGGCGGGTCGGCGGCGGTCGCGCCGGGCGTCACAACCCGCGGCTGCGGGCGCGCTCCGTCATGCACCTTCCAGTTGCTTTCGGGAAGTTCGGGCGTGTCGCTGTATCCTACATTCGCCATGTTTTTCTCCAATAGGCTCTCGATAGAACGCTGCCCATGATACACTTTATTTCATTCATGGCAAGCATGGGAAAACGATGAACGGACGCAGCCTCTACATCACGCATGAGATCCCCGGCGCCGGCGGACAGATCAAACAGACCGCCGACGATTTTTTGGTCGACGAGATTCCGCTCTATGAGCCGAGGGGCGAAGGCGTCCACACCTATCTAGACGTTCAAAAGCGCGGCATTCCCACCGCCGAGGCGGCGGTTCGCCTTGGGCAGTATTTCGGCGTCAACCCGCGCGACATCGGCTACGCCGGCATGAAAGACGCCCAGGCGGTGGCGACGCAGCGGTTCTCCATCGAACGCCTGCCGGTTGAAGAGGCGCTCAACGCCCGCATCAAGAACGTTGAGATCCTCAACGCGCGGCTTCACACGAACAAGCTGCGCGTCGGACATCTCGCCGGCAACCGTTTCACGATACGGCTTCGGGGCGGGGAGCCGCATGCGCTGGAGTCGGCGCGGCAGGTTTTGGAACGGCTTTCGCAGACGGGCGCCCCAAACTTCTACGGCATGCAGCGGTTCAGCGGCAGGCGCAACGGCCATCGGATCGGCAGGTCGATACTGCTTGAAAACTGGCAGGAGGCGCTGGACGAGTATCTCGGCCGCCCGCAGCCGGATGAGCCGCCCTGGATCGTTGACGCCCGAACAGCGTATGAAAACGGCGACTACGACGCGGCGCGCAAGCGGTTCCCCCTGCCGGAACGGCGCAACGAACGGCGCGTTCTCGGCGGACTTCTGCGCCGACTCACCCCAAAACATGCGCTGCGGCAAATCTCTTACCGCATACGGCGCATCTTCGTCTCAGCGTATCAGTCATGGTTGTTCAACCGCGTTTTGAACATGCGCATGCCGAACCTCGGAACGCTGCTAGAGGGCGACATCGCCTATAAGCATCGGGGCGGGGCATGTTTTCTGGCGACGGACGCCGAGAAGGAGCAGCCCCGCGCCGATGATTTTGAAATCAGCCCGACAGGACCGCTCTTCGGCGTCAAGATGCTTCAGCCGACAGGAGAGCCGAGGCGCATGGAAGACCGCGTCTTACAGGAACAGGGAGTTGAGCCGAGCGCTATGCAGGCGGCGTTTGCGGCGGTGAACGGAGCGAGGCGCCCGCTGCGCGTCCCGGTGATGGAGGCGAACGCATGGCAGGAGGAGGACGCCGTCGTCTGCGCTTTTAGACTGCCCAGCGGCAGCTATGCGACGGTCGTCATGGACGAGATCATGAAGCGCGGAACGCTTGACCTGTTTGAAAAAGACGTTGTGAACAGGTAAACTGCGCATGCGCGGCGCAACGATTTAAACAAAAACGGAGCGGATCATGTCGGACAAAATATGGCGCATCGCCGGGATCAACTTTGACCATATGCATATGGGGGACAATCTTCGGATGGCGTGGGAGCATCCGCGCGTTGAGATTGCGGGCGTGTGCGACGAGCAGCCTGAACGGATGGAATCGGCGGCGCGCAACTTCAACCTGAAAGAGAATCAGGTCTTCACCGACTACCGCGAATGCATCGAGAAAACGCAGCCCGATATCGTCATTCTCTGTCCCGCGACGGCTCATCATGGGGAGTGGACGGAGCGCGTCGCCCCTTACGGGGTTCATATTCTGATGGAAAAGCCGTTTGCCGCGTCGCTCGCCGAGGCGGATCGGATGACGGCTGCGGCGCGCGCGTCAGGGAAGACGCTTGCGATCAACTGGCCGCTGCGCTGGTATCCGCCGCATGTGACGGCGAAGCGGCTTGTGGACGAGGGCGTTCTGGGAGAGGTCGAAGAGGTCCACTATTACGACGGCAACCGCGGCCCGCTCTACCATGTGGAGGACAAGATCGAGACGGACGAGCAGTTTCGAGCGGAGCAGAAGTCGAAGAGCTGGTTTTATCAAAAGTCGGCGGGGGGCGGCTCGCTGCTGGATTATCTCGGCTACGGCGCGACGCTCGGAACCTGGTATCTGAACGGAGCCTCGCCGCTGGAGGTGACCGCCGTCGTGGACGAACCGGAAGGCTTGGAGGTGGACGAGCATAGCGTCGTCGTATGCAGATATGCGTTCGGCTTGTCGAAGTTTGAGACGCGCTGGGGAACTTTCACCGACCCTTGGACGCATCAGCCGCAGCCGAAGTGCGGGTTTGTGTTGAAAGGAACGGAAGGAACCGTCAGCAATTACGACTACGAAACGACGGTTCGGCTGCAGACGCGCGAGCGTCCGGAGGGCGTCGCGCTGCCGGCGGATCAGCTTGAGCCGCCGCATCAGAATCCGGTTCAGTACCTGATCCATTGCTTGGAAGAGGGCGTTGAGGTGGACGGGCCGCTGTCGCCGACGATCTGCCGCATCGGTCAGCAGATCGTCGACACGGCTGTCCAGAGCGCCGAGCGGAAACGGACGCTGCCGCTCATTTCATAACGCGGTCTAAGCGCGTTCGCGCTCAATCGGGCTGCCGAAGCAGATGTGGTACCCGTCTGGGTCCTTCACGACGAATTCGCGCATATCGTAGAATGTGTTGTCCAGGTCTCTGGAGACGACGGCTCCGTTCGCTTTCACTTCGGCGGCGAGCGCGTCCGCGTCGCTCACCCAGATGTAGGCGTCCCAGTCGTCGCCGTGTCCGGTCGCTTCTCCGTTGGTGTTGACGTCGGCTTTGCCGTCCCCGTGCGCATGACGCACGAGCATGACGCCGCTCACTCCGCGCCGCACAATGCAGAACGAAGGCGGGTCGCCGCCCCAGTACCGTTCAAACGAAAAGCCGAGAGAGTCGCGGTAATACTCCGCCGAACGGCGCACATCGCTCACCAGAAAGACGGCCGCCATCCCTTCCACATTCGCCTCATGCATCTTTTTTCTCCCGTTCATGTATGGTCTCGTTCATTGTAACATATAGACGAAGATTTGCCGCCTCCCGTTCCGCCCATTGGGACGAAAGGAATCTGAAATACGGACGCCGCCGCTCATTTCACGGCGCGCTCAATCGGGCTGCCGAAGCAGATGCGGTACCCGTCAGGGTCTTTCACAGAAAATTCGCGCATATCGTAGAAGGTACTGTGCAGGTCTCTGGAAACGACGGCTCCGTTCGCTTTCACTTCGGCGGCGAGCGCGTCCGCGTTGCTCACCCAGATGTAGGCGTCGCTGTCGTCGCCGTATCCGGTCGTTTTTCCGTTTGGGTTGACGTCGGCTTCGCCTCCTTCATGCGCATGACGCGCGAGCATGACGCCGCTTGCGCCGCGCCGCACAATGCAGAACGCAGGCGGATCGCCGCCCCAGTACCGTTCAAACGAAAAGCCGAGAGAGTCGCGGTAATACTCCGCCGAGCGGCGCACATCGCTCACCAGAAAGACGGCCGCCATGCCCTCAACGTTCACTTCCGACATGTCCTGTCTCCCATTTCAAAGTATAATCTAACATACATTATAATCGGGAATCTTTGCCATGACCGCTTTACTTTTAACGCTCATCATCGCCGCCAATCCGACGCTTGAAACCGACAAAGACGTCTACAAGCTGGGCGAACCTGTCGCGTTCACCTTGACAAACCGCTCGAACGTCAACCTCTCATGGAGCTCCATCAGCAATTATCCGACCGTCTGGCGGCAGCTGGAGAACGGAAAAGAGGAGCTTGTACGCGAGCTCCCTGTCGTTGTCCTTCTGGCAATCGGAGTTCTGGCGCCTGACGAATCGAAACAATGGGAATGGGATCAGCGCGTCTATCTACAGAAACATGAGGAGGCGCCCGACCCCGAAGCGCTGCGCGTTCAGACCGAATCGGGCAAATACGCCGCCCATTTTGAAACCTTTGAACATGGAACCGTATCGGCAGAGACCTTCCGCATCACAGACGAGCCGATGGATGTTCGTCCGAGACAGAAGCTGGCAACCGCCTGGGCGAAACTCAAAACGGGCAGATAAAGGAAACGAACATGCCTTGGGAACTGATCGCAACGGCGCCTCGAACGCCGCAGCTGCGCGAGTATGAGGAACAGCCGCTTCAGCCAAACGAGGTTCGGGTGAAGAGTCTGCTCTCGGCGCCCAAGCACGGGACGGAACTGCGCGCCTACCGCGCCGACACGATGGACGACTCGGCGCCGTTTGACGGAGGGATGCGGCTCCATACGGGTCAGCCGCGCCCGCCCCGCTTTCCGATGCGGCTTGGAAACATGGCGGTCGGAGAGGTGACGGAGACAGGAGCGGAGGCGCGCCGCTTCAAGGTCGGCGACATCGTTTTCGCCCATCTGCCGATACGCCAGACGCACGCCGTGAACGAAAACAGACTGAAACGGCTGCCGGCGGGAATGCCGTATGAGGCGGCGCTCTTTGCGGACCCTGCCGGGGTGGCTCTGGGCGCGGTGCGGGAGAGCCGCCTGCGCGTCGGCGACAGGGCGCTCGTGCTTGGGCTGGGCGCCATCGGGCAGATGGCGGCGCAGATCGCGCGTCTGCAGGGGGCGAGATGGGTATGGACAAGCGACCCGATACCGATTCGCCGGCAGCGCGCTCTCGACCTGGGCGCGGACGAGGCGCTGGATCCGCTTGAAACCGACGTCGGCTTGGCGGTCAAGAGAGGGTCCAACAACGTCGGGGCGGATGCGTGCCTTGAAACGAGCGGAAGTTACGCTGCGCTCAACGACGCGATACGCGCGGCTGGGTACGGCGCGGCGGTCGTCTCCTCGGCGTACTACATCGGCGACGCCTCCGCGCTGGCTCTTGAGGGCGAATGGCACCGCAACCGCCTGAACGTCGTTTCAAGCCGCGACCGAAGCGAGCCGATGCGCGATCACCCGCTCTGGAACCCAAGGCGCATTGACGAAACGGCGTTTCATCTGCTGGCGAGCGGACAGCTGAAGGTGGACGGGCTGCTCCATCCGATCGTGCCGATGGAGGAAGCGGCGGAGGCGTACCGCCAGATTGATGAGGAGCCGCGGCGGAGCGTCAAGATGGGCGTTCGGCATGCTTGAGCGTCTGACAGGCGGGTTGTGGAGAACGGCGGCGTCAGATCGAAAAGCGGACATATGAGCGTATGAAGTTAGACGACCGCGAGCTGTTGCGCGATCTGGAGAAGATGCCGCTGGAGGCGCGCGCGGCGCTGGAGAAGGCGCGCCTCGCAAAGGCGGAGCGGCGGTTCGGTCTTGCCCCGCTTGGCGGCGATTCGCCCTTCATCGAGAAGGCGGCGAAAGCGCGTCTTGAAGCGGTTCAGAAGCTGCAAGCCGGTTATCCGGTCAGGTATCGGCGCGTCGCGTCCGACCTCAAACGGAAAGGGCTGGGGTTCTGGCTCGCGCATCAGACGTTTTCGCCGCTTGAGCTGCTGGTCTCCATGGAGCTGGGTCTGGAGCCGTTTGAAGAGGCTTCGCCAAACGCCGACGCCGCGTCCGCCATACGCATACGGCTCATGACCGAGCTGCATGAGATGGCGTCTCTGCCCGCGGTTCAGGGTCAGCCGCTTTCCCCTTGGCGCCGCCGCGCGATCCTCTCCAGTTTAGCGAAACAGGAGGCGGAGTTCTGGTTAAAGGTTCAGGATTATACAGCGGAGCGGTTGTATGAAACGCATGCGCTGGAGCGGAGACCTGCGGACCTTGTCCCGTTTGATGTCGTCAGCCCGATTGAGCATAAAGCGGCGGGAGCGTATGCGCGTCTGATGGACGATCTGGAGCCGCTGCCGGCAGATCGCTTGACAGAGCTTGAGCGCAAGGGCGCGGAGTTTTGGCATGCGCATCGCGATTTCACCGCCGAAGAATTGCTCGTGTCGCTGGAGGAGAATCTCGCGCCGTTTGCGGGCGATACGGAAGAGACGCGCGCCGCCTCCAAGGCGCGCGTCCGCTTTGTCGCAGAGATGCGCAATCTGAAGAAAACTCCGCGCTATTTGGGGAAGAAAAGCCCGTACTATTTGGGTCCGCTCTACAGGTTTGCTTTCAGCCTTAAGAAAAAGGACGCCGCGTTCTGGCATGCGCATCAAAATTTCACCGCTAAAGAGTTGCTCGTGTCGCAGTCTCTTGATCTAGAGCCGTTTCAAAGCGCTTCTCCAGTGACGCAAACCGCCGCAAGATCAAGAGCGCGCATCTTCACAGAGCTGTATGATCTGCGGTGGGCTGATCGTCAAATCGCGCGCAGGTATCAGAAGATCGCGAAGGCGCTGAAGGAGAAAGAGGCGGATTTCTGGTATGCGCATCAAGATTTCACCGCGCTTGAGCTGCTTGAATTGCATTTTCCGGAAACGGAGCTGGCGGAGAGACCGGCGTCAAGGCCGCTGCGAATGCCATGGATCAAGAAAACCGCTTGGCTGACCATTGGATTGCTGCTCGCCGTGACGATCGTATGGGGAATCGGCGCGCTGGTGATCGCTGTCTATCTCTTTCTATTTTTCTTGGTCGTCGTTGGGCTTGTGTCGGAAAAGTTAGGGAGACCATGAAGCCCCGCGCCCTTCCCAGACCTGTCATTCCCGCAAAAGCGGGAATCCAGAAGCGACTCCCCAACCTGTCATTCCAGCGCAGGCGGGAATTCAGAAGCGGAAGGCAGCGCTTTTCTTCTTGCCCACATATTTTCAAGACGCTCCAGAACCGCTTTCGCGCTGACGACGCCCTTATAGGAAAGCAGCTCGCTCGGCAGGTCCTCGTCCAGCGCCTCCTCGCTCACCCGCAGGCGGCTGCTGAACGCAAAGATGACCGGCTCCTTCATCCCCGCCTCCGCCAGCTCAACCCGCCGCCAGACCGCCTCGCGGCTCCAGTAGCCCAACGCCTCCAAGTAAACGCGGAACGGCTCCCCCTTGCGCGTGAACGCGAGATCGGGAACGCACAAGCCGACGCCCGGCATATCCAGCAGCTCCCGCGCCGTCTCCACCTCCCACTCCGACTCTAGCTGTAGAAACCGCTCTTTGAGCTGCTGTACCTCGTCCGCCAGCGGTTCGTTGTCCCGCTCGGCGCTGAATTCGCGCCCGCCTTCCAGCTCAAACAGGTACGGCTTCGGGTTCGGCTTCCAGACGATGTCGGCGCGCAGCCTCCACAGCCCGCACTCGTCCAGTACGGGCAGCATGAGCGCCAGTTGCAGTCCGTATGCCGTTGTCAGCCGAAACAGGCTGAACGGACCATCGATCTCGACCTCGTATCCGCCGCCTTTCAGCTGGCGCGCCGTGTAAAGCAGACGGCGGAATTTCAGCTTTCGAAAAAAGAGACGCGCCCCGCCAGGGTCAGGCTTTGGAAACTCGATCGTTACGCGGGCGGCGCGCAGCAGGATCGCCTGTTTCTGCCCCGTCTCATACGCATCCAGAAGACTCTCGGCGTCGATCCGCTTGAATTGCGTCAACAGATGGTTCTGTTTTAGGTCGGCAAACAGCGCGGTTTCCGCCTCCTCTGGCGTGAGATCAAATTCGGCGCCTGTCGATGCCAGCAGCGCGTCGGCGTCAAACTGGTCTGGAGTCTCCGCGTTTCGGCGAATTTCAGCGGCGCAGGAAAAGACGGCGCGGCGCAGCTCCCACGGCTCCCCGCCGCTTTGCGATTTAAAGCGCGCTTCAAAGACGCATCTGTCTTCGATCAGCTTGCGCAGCCCTTTTACAATCTTGTAGTCGGTGGGTCGGGCGGGCGCCTCGGCGCATGCCGCTTCAAATTCCGCGCGCGTCTTTCCAACGCATCCCTGCGCAGAAAGCGCCAGATGTTCGGCGGCGGGCAAGAGCCGCTCTCTGTCTTTCGGCGTCAGAGGGATCGGCTCAATGCGTCCGTTCCGCCGCCGCGCGCGCGTCAGATCACTCGTAAGCAATGTGCGACCTCCGCCGTTGGCTCGCATGCATCTCGGTCGTGTCGTTTGCGACGAGCTCATACAGAACGGCTGTTTTGTCCTCCTGCTTGCGCAGAATGCGTCCAAGCCGCTGAACATGCTCCCGCGTCGTTCCGCTGCCTGAGATGACGATCGCCACATTGGCGGAGGGGATGTCGACTCCCTCGTTCAGCGCTTTGGAGGCGATGAGCGCGTTGTAAACGCCGTCGGCAAAGTCTCTCAAGATGCGCGTCCTTTCGGACACCTTCGTTTGATGGGTGATGATCGGCGCCAGAAAGCGGCGGGAGAGCGCATGAGCCGCGCTGTTGCGCTCCGTGAACAGGAGAGCTCGGTCGCGGCGGTGCTTCCACAGCAGCTTTTCGACCAGGTCCATCTTGGACGGCGCCGCCAGCGCCAGCTCGCGCCTTCGCTGGTACGCCGCCATCGCGCGCCGCCCCTCCGCGCTGATCGATGTGCGGATGATGAACTGACTCCATCCGTCTCTTGAGGACATGCGTATGCCCTGTTTCATGACAAAATCGCGGTAGATCTTGTTCGCTTCATCATACTCTTTCCGCTCCTCGTCAGAGAGCTCGACGAAGAACCTGATCGTTTCATACTCGGCGAGGTACTCTCCCGACAGCTCCACAATGCTTTTTCGATACGCGACCGGTCCGATGAGCGTTGTGAGCGCGGCATGCTTGCCGTCCGCGCGTTCCAGCGTCGCCGTCAAGCCCAAACGAAACGGGGCGATGCAGCGGCTCGCCGCCCTCGAATAGATTTCGCTCGGCAGATGATGGCACTCGTCAAAAATGACAAGCCCAAAGCGCGCCCCGATGTTCTCCATGAAACGATGGGCGGAGTCGTACGTCGTAACGGAGATGGGCTGAAGGTCGTATTCGCCGCCGCCGATAACGCCAATGTTTCGTTGGAACCTGTCGGCGAGCGTCATGCGCCACTGCGCAATCAGGTCGAGCGTCGGGGCGACGACGAGCGTATCGCGCCGGGCGGCGTCCATCGCTAGAAGGGCGGCTTCCGTTTTTCCGGAGCCTGTCGGCAGGACGACCACGGCGCGCCGATGGAATGCCTCCCATGCTTTCACCGCCTCCGTTTGGAACGGCCGCGGCTCTCGGCGTATCTGGAGTCCCTTTTCTAGCTCGCCGTATTGGCGCGCTTCGTCTTCGTACGGGGTTCGGTTTCGGAGAAGGGCAAGCGAGATGGGCGCGTATTCAGAGCCAGGGGCGCGGTACACATTCTCCCGCTCGTCCCAGAGGCATGCGCGGGGAAGCGGCGGCGACTCGGAACGTTCCAGCCCGCGCACAACGATGGCGCCCGCGTCAAAATGCAGCGAGACCGTCAAACGCTCTTCCTCTCAAACGATTCTTTTCTCACGATGTCCCAACTTAAGGCGAAAGGTCGGCGCATTTTCGACTTGATTGCCGGCTGGCGTTCGGTTATACTCATTCACGGGGCTTCGTAGCTCAGTCGGTCAGAGCGAGCGACTCATAATCGCTAGGTCCTCGGTTCAAATCCGAGCGAAGCCACCATTTCCGCCTTTCGTTTAATTTCCGCGCCGCCTGCTGTCGATTTCAGCGACATGTTCGGCAAGTATTTCCTTCGGCGCAACGCGCAGAAAAAGCCATCCCGGCAGCAGGATCACAAGCCCCGCCGCGACGAGAATGTCGTCAAACTTTCCGACGACAGGCACAAAGTCCGCGTCCATTTTCCAGACAAAATACGCCGCCGAAATGAGCAGCGCGACAAATCCCGCAAGAACCGCCGCCGCTTTATGGTGGATCGGAACGCGGGAGTCTATCCATAAAGCGCGGAAAAGGCGCGCAAAGTTTGGCATATGATAGAGCAGCCGCGCGATTTTAAGCCCAGGACCGCCGGTGAAGATCATCTTTGCTCCTAACATGATGCGCCTACGCTCATTGTAAATAAAACGGGTCAAAAGCGCAAGGCAAGCAGCAGTCTATATAGACGATGATTTTGATTTTAGAGAGCCGTTTTGGAATGCGGAAGCTGTCTGGGAGGTCTCTGGATTCCCGCTTTCGCGGGAATGACCGACGGGCGGCGCGGACGTTTTAGGGTCAAAATGAAAACCTCCGTATAAGCGTACTACCCCGGGCGGAGATGACACCGACGCGAAACTGCGGCATACTTCCGTAAGGAAGATGGAGAAGCGTATGGCGCGCATCGCAATCGTGACGGATGAAATCAGCGGAGATCCGATCACCGCCGTTGAACTGGGGCTTGAATGGGGCGTCCGTCGGTTTGAGCTGCGCGCCGTTTCGTCGGGGCGGCTGCCGTTTGTCTCTGAAGCGGATTTGCGCAAGTTGGACTCGCTGGCGCGCCGCGGCGATATGGAGCTGACCGTCATGTCGCCAGGCTTTTTCAAAGCTCCGCTCGACAGTGGCGTCACGCGGCGGCAGCTGGAGGAGGGGCTTCCCCGCGCTATTGAGCTCGCGCACCGCCTCGGCGTCCCGAAGATCGATTTCTTTGCCGGCCGAAAAGAGAGCGGCCTCCCTAGAGCGGACGCCAGCCGCAAAGCCGCCGACCTGCTGCGCCGGTGCGCCGAAATGCTGGCGGACGCCGATCTCGGCATGCTGCTAGAAAATGAGCATATCTGCTGGGCGGACACCGGAACGAACGCGAAAGCCATTCTGGACTTGACGGATCATCCGAACATGGAGCTGAACTGGGACCCTTGCAACGTTGTCTGGGCGGGCGGGTCGCCGTTTCCGCGCGAGTATGAGCTTGTGAAACCGCATATTGGGCATCTTCATATTAAGGACACGGCGCGCGGGCGGGCGGGGCGTTTCCGCGGGGCGCACATCGGCGAGGGCGAAGTCGGATGGGGCGCGATTCTACGCGCGTTTGTTCAGAGCGGCTGGGACGGCGTCTATACCGTCGAGACGCATTTTGAGCCGAAAGTCGCCGCGTCAAGGCGGTGCGTCCAGAACCTGCGGCGCCTGCTGGTTGAGGCGCTTTAACCTTTTTGAAGGCATTCTTTACAAACGACGATATACGAAAATCCCGTTCAAATCGGGCAGAGCGTCATTCCCGCGAAAGCGGGAATCCAGAGACCTCCCAGACAGCTTCCGCATTCCGAAACAGCCCTCTAAAATCAAAATCGTCGTCTGTAAAGACTGCCCTTTGAAAGGCTGCATTCCGCTACCATGCCCAACTCATGAAACGAGGCGGGGCGCCGCTCTTAACGTACATCGCCGTTCGGTGTAAACTATTATATATGAAATACAGCGAGATCTTTTACTCCATTCAGGGCGAAGGCGCGTTGGCAGGCGTCCCGAGCGTCTTTTTTAGAACCAGTTACTGCAACCTGCGCTGCGTCTGGTGCGACACGCCGTACACCAGCTGGGAACCCGAAAACAAGGACATCTCTGTAGAAGAGGCGGCGGAGGCAATCCTGCGCTACAACTGCCCCCATGTCGTGATCACCGGAGGAGAGCCGACCATACAGGCGGACGAACTGACAAAGTTGTGCGCCGCGCTCTCCGACGCCGGCATGCATATCACCATCGAAACGAACGGAACCGTCTATGTTCCCGTTCAGGCAGACCTGATCTCCATCAGCCCCAAGCTGTCCAATTCGAACCCGCCGCCTGAAAGCCGCGCCTTTCGATTCCACCAAGCAAAGCGCGTCAATCTGACCGTCATCCGCCAATATCTGCAGAGCCATGAGTGCCAGGTGAAGTTTGTTGTCGACGCGCCGTCCGATCTGGCGGAGATTGAGCGCATTGCGAAAGAGGCGGAGATACCGCCCCGTCAAACGCTTCTGATGCCGCAGGGCGTTTCAACAGACGAAACGCGCCCCAAAATGCGGCAGCTCGCCGAAATCTGCAGACAGAAAGGTTACCGCCTCTCGCCGCGCCTTCATGTGGACATCTGGGGAAATCGGAGGGGCGTATGAGCGCGTCAAAACGCGCTGTCGTCCTGTTGAGCGGCGGGTTGGATTCCGCTGTCGCGCTCGCCGACGCGCTTCATAACGGTTATGAGTGCGGCGCTCTCGCTGTGCGGTACGGACAGCGGCATGCGGCGGAATTGAAAGCGGCGCGCCGCGTCGCCCATTCCCTTGGCGTTCCGTTCAAGGTTGTGCGAATCGATCTGCGCGCTGTCGGCGGCTCGGCGCTCACCGACCGCATCGACGTGCCGAAGGGGCGCTCGCCGCGCGACATGGAGCGCGGCATTCCCGTCACCTACGTTCCGGCGCGCAACACGATCTTTCTCGCCCTTGCGCTGGGTTACGCCGAAACGATCGGCGCCGCCGACATCTTTATCGGCGTCAACGCGCTGGACTATTCAGGCTACCCCGACTGCCGACCGGAGTATATCGCCGCGTTTGAAGCGGCGGCGAATCTGGCAGTCAAGGCTGCCGTCGAAGGGCGCGCGCGCTTCCAGATACACGCGCCGCTCATCGATATGACAAAGGCGGAGATCGTGCGGCGCGGGTTGGAGCTGAAGGTCGATTTAAGCCTCACCCACTCCTGCTACGACCCTGACGCAGACGGCTTTGCCTGCGGCCGCTGCGACGCATGCCTCTTGCGCAAAAAAGGATTCGCGGAAGCGGGCGCGCCCGATCCGACCCAGTACGCCGAGCGCGAATGACGAGGAAGGAGCCGATATGGCGCATCCATGCGCGTTTGTGATCTTCGGAGCCGCCGGCGATCTGTCGCGGCGAAAGCTGATGCCGGCGCTGTTTCATCTCTGGCGCGGGGGGCATCTGGATGAGCGGACGGCGTTCGTCGGCGCCGCCCGGCGCGAATGGGACGACAACGCCTTCAGAGACGAAGCGGCAGGCTCCCTGCGCGAATTCGTCGGCGCGGATGTACTCCAAGACGGCGCATGGGAACGATTCGCCGCCCGCCTCTTCTTCGTCGGGTTCGATATGAACGACCAAAGCGGGTATGAGCGGCTCAAACAGCGGCTTGAGGAGCTGGACGAGACCAGCGGCGTCGGACAGCGGCGCGTGTTTTATTTGGCGACGCCGCCGCAGGCGTTCGCGCTGGCAAGCAGGCAGATGGACGCCGCGGGTTTGACGCAGCCGCTGAAAACGGAGGACGGGGACTGGCCGCGCATCGTCGTAGAGAAACCGTTCGGGCGCGACCTCGCTTCCTCCAGAGAGCTGGACGCCGAGCTGCTCCGCTCCTTTGACGAGGAGCGCATCTACCGCATTGACCATTATCTTGGCAAGGAGATGGCGCAGAACCTGATGGTGTTCCGTTTTGGCAACACGATCTTTGAGTCGATCTGGAACCGCAACTGGATTGACCATGTGCAGATCTCCGTCGCCGAATCGATCGGCGTGGAAAACCGCGGGAAGACCTACGAGCAGATGGGAGCCGCGCGCGACATCGTCCAGAACCATATCATGCAGCTGCTGGCGACCGTCGCGATGGAGCCGCCGAGCCGCTTCGACGCCCAGCGCGTCCGCGCCGAGAAGACGACCGTCATCGAAGCGATCCGCCCTGTCGATCCTGAAAGCGCGGAGACCGATTTTGTGCGCGCGCAGTATATCGCCGACGCGGCGGGCGGGCAGCCGGTGAAAGGGTATCGGCAGGAGAATCAGGTCGCATCCGATTCGCTGACCGAAACCTACATGGCGGGGAAGTTTCACATCGAGACATGGCGGTGGAACGGCGTTCCGTTTTACATCCGCACGGGCAAGCGGCTCTCTAAGCGGGTGACGGAGGCGTCGATACATTTTAAAGAACCGCCGATGACGCTTTTTCGAGACTGCGGCGGCGCGCCCAGCAACATTCTGACGATGCGCATACAGCCGGACGAGGGCATCTCGCTCTCCATTGACGCGAAGAAGCCGGGCGTCGCCATGGCGCTGGAGTCGGCGCTGATGGCGTTCCGTTATTCGGAGGCGTTTCCCGACCGCGTCATGCCGGACGCTTACGAGACGCTCATCATGGATGTGATCATGGGCGATTCGATGCTGTTTGCGCCGTCCGAAATGCATGCGGCGGCATGGGCAGTTTTAGACCCGCTCTTGACCGCCTGGGAAAGTCCCGAAATATGCCCGCTTGACTTCTATCCGGCGGGAGCCGCAGGACCGCAGTCCGCCAACGCGATCATGCAGCGGGACGGGCGGAAATGGAGCCATTTTTGACCTCTAAGATGTGAAACGGTCGAAGTTCGTTGGGGACTTATAAGTTGCGCAGCCCCATTGACGAAAGCAATTCTCAACCCAGTTACTAAGGGCAGATAACGATGAGCGCAACAAAACGGAAAAAACGGCTTGCGCTGTTGGTCGGCGCTGTCTTGCTGGCGGCGCTGGCGATTGGCGTCGCGGTTCTTTTTCAATCAAACGACACAGACCCGGCCGCGCAAACGAACCCTCCTGAAGCAGTCGGCAGCTCCGAGCCGAGAAAAGAGACGGGCGCCCCCAACGCAGGGGGCGCCGCGCAGGAGAAAGAATCGTCTGAAATTAGCCCCCGCTTGGCAAAGATTCTCCAGACCCTGTACGACCATAGAGGACCCGAATCGAACCCCAAGATTCGCGACTGGCTTGTAAGGTATGGAAACAAATTGATCGCCGACGGCGAAGAGGACAGCGACATCATCAGTTTGCTTGACAGCGATCTTTGGGACATGCGGGAGGTTGAGAATCCGGGAGAGTTGGAAAGGTTCATCGAAATATCGCGGGAAGACCATCTGTACGACGAAACCGAAAGCGATGGCTGGCAGTACGATCCGGAGTACTCAGAGAAAAGAAACCGCATCCACAAATACAGACATGAGCGGTTCGGAAGCTCCTTTTACCGCAAAGGGAAAACGCCGCGCGCGGTCATCGAGATTCTGGTGGAGGGGATGGGCGATCTGACCGCCGCCAAGTACTTGATTGATACGTTGTCGCAGCGCAACGACCCCGAATACCGTCTTTTTCCTGACGTGTCGGGCGAATACTGGGGCAGGCGCGAAAAAGAATATGCTGCCGAATACGCCGACCGCGCTCTTGAGAAGAATCCTGCGGAGCGGGATGCGCTGATCGTGAAAATATATTCGGGAGTTGATGTGATCGAATCGGCGCAACTTCTGGTTGAGCATCATCCGGACGATGAGCGCGCGGTTCTCAACGCAGCTCGCGAGCTGTATCTCAATTATCCGGAGAAAACAATTGACGCGATCTCGCGCATTCTTCCTGAGGACGGCCTGCATTCCTACCCTGAACATCATTTGCTTCTTGGCAGCGCCTATGAGCGGCTGGATATGATGTATGAAGCGGCAGATCAGTTCCAGAAAGCATATGCCGCAGGGGAGACAATGGCTGGACGGTTCCGTTTTTCAATACTGGAGCGCGGAGAGCGGAGCTATCCGTCCATCTGGGAGGAACGCGCCGCCGCTGAAGCGGCAAAGCAGACGCCTCAACCCGCAGAAGCGTCCGCGCCGCCGCGCCCGCCTGACGCGCCGATGCCGTCGGAAACTCCGCGCGGCGTAGAGCCTCCGCCCCCGCCGCCCAACTTAGAGGCGGAGATGTCCGCGGCATACGCCGACTTCGCCAAAGCGTATCAGAGCGCGTTTGAGATGGAATACGCCCTCTCCGACGCGACGTCCGAAGGCTACATGAACGCCTTGCTGGACATGGCGCGCGCCTTCGCCCGAGCGGGCGACGCCCAGCGCGCCCAGGACGCTTACAACGCCGTCCGCAAGCGTCATTCGCGCGAGGAGATTGAGCAGGCCTTCCGCCGTTTTGACGAGCGGGAGCGTCTCAAAAGGCAGCCGCCGGGCGGCGAGGAGGATGACGACAGCGGCGAGGAGGAGTGAGCCGTAAATCAGCGCAGGGGACGATAAAGCTCAACTCACGGGTTTTTGAGCTCCAAAACGACCGTCACGGAATCGCCCCCTTCGCTCCATTCGGTAAAATACTCATACAGCGGGCGCGCCGACGGACCCGCCAGCGCCTTTCCGTCCAGCCCGAAAACGGACCCATGCCCGCATTGCCGATCGCAGTAGATGCGGCGCTTCTCGGCGTCCGGCTCCAGCGGACATGCCGCATGCGTGCAGACATTCACATATGCGCGAAACCCGTTCTCCGTCCGCAAAAGCACAAGCGACGGAGCGTTCCCCTCGGCGGGAATCTCCGTCATGCCGTCCGTTTTGGCAAGCGCCGGATGCTCCGCCAGCGGAAACGAAACGCGCTCAGCGTCCGGCGACGGCGTCCGCTCCTTCTCCTCCTCATCGCCGCGTTTCGACTTCCCGCAACCCAGCTTTCCCAACAAACCGGCGAGCAAAGCCCCGCCCAAAAACTGACGGCGCGTCCGCTTCGCCGTTTCGCCGCTCCGCCGCTCTCCTTGCGCTGCGGCATCGCTCAAACCAGATTGACGCTTGCGTTTAAAACTCATCTATGACATGATGCATGCGAAAACGCGCCAATGCAAACGGAGACACGCGATGGTTACCGATCTAGAACGCCACATCGAAGAAACGCCGCTCGTCGACACCCACGAACATATGCGCCGCGAGCAGGACTGGACGGAGCAAGGACCTGACATACTCCAAGACCTGTTCGGCAACTATGTCCCCGCCGACCTGCACACAGCCGGCGCGACAGGGGAAGCGATGCATCGGCTCATGAACGCCGCGGACGAGGACATCGCCGGACGGTTCGAAGGCATACGGGAGGCATGGGAAGCGGTTCAGTTCACCGGCTACGGCGAAGCGGTGCGCCTCATCGCCGAGCGGGTGTACGGCATACAGGAGCTGACGGGAGCCGCCATCGCCTCGAAAGCGCATCGAACGCGCGAACTCCAAAAACCCGGCGAACGGCTCCGCATTTTGAAAGTGGACGCCAACCTCGACCATATCCAGACGGACGACTTCAGCTGGCCCTGCCCCCCAGACATGTCTGGTCCCAACTTCTTCCTGTACGACATGTCATGGGCGACCTTCTGCAACGGGCAGGTGTTCCCCGACGCGCTCCACAAAGAGACGGGCGTCGGCGTCGTTGACCTTGCGTCGCTGCGGCAGGCGATGGAGGCGCTGTTTGAGAAGCATGCGCCATGCGCCGTCGCCATGAAGGCGCAGCACGCCTACAACAGAACGCTGCTCTGGAGAGAGCGCTCCGACAGCGACGCTGAAGCCGCCCTTCAGGAGGTTTTGACAAAGCCCGACAACGAGATCAGCGTCGAAACGCGCCTCTGCCTCGGCGACTGGTGCTGGCAGCGCGGCGTTGAGCTGAGCGTCGAACACAACCTCCCCTTCAAAATACACACAGGCTACTACGCCGGGAACGACCGAATGCCGGTCAGCCGAATCAAGTCGGGCAACATGTGCGCTCTTCTCGCGCGAAACCTGAACGCCAAGTTTGTTCTCATGCACATCGCCTACCCGTACAGCGGGGAACTGATCGCTCTGGCGAAGCATTACCGGAACGTCTGGATCGACTTCTGCTGGGCATGGAGCATCGATCCGTGGAGTTCGCGCGACACGCTGCGGCGGTGCGTCCACGCCGTCCCGATCAACAAGCTGTTCGCCTTCGGCGGAGACACCGCCTGGCCGACCAGCGCCTACGCCTACTCGATACAAGCGCGGCAGGAGTTGCGCCGCGCCCTGCAGGCAGAAATCGATGAGGGGTATATGAACGAGAAGCAGGCGATGGGGATTGCGTCGCGCATCATGCTCCAGAATCAGCGCGACTGCTTCGATCTGGACGGAACGCGCGCCAACATCGCGCAAGCCGTTCAAGCCGCAGAGTAACATCAAGAAAGGAACGCATCATGAACGAATGGATGAACCGAGAAAAAGACGCCATCGAGAACGTCGGGCTGGCGGTTCTGCGCGTCGGCGCAGGAGGGCTCATGCTGAAGCATGGGTGGGACAAGCTGTTCGACTTCAATGGAACCGTCGAAATGATGGTAAAGAACGGAATGGACCCGCTCGGTCTGGGCGGCAACATCACGGTCGCGCTGCTGGTCTTCGCTGAGTTCTTCTGCGCCATCGCAATCATCGCCGGGCTATGGACGCGGCTTGCGTCGATCCCGCTCATGATCGCGATGGCGGTCGCCTTCTTTGTCGTCCACGCCGGCGACGCGTTCAAAGAAAAGGAGCTGGCGCTGTTCTTCCTGATCGCCTTCGCGGCCGTTTTCCTGCTGGGCGCGGGCAAGTATTCGGTGGACGGCATTATGAAAGGAGGCGGCGCTCCTTCTCATGACGCGCCGGCGGAAGAGTGACGCGCGGCGGCTGAACGCATGCGAGCCTGGATAAAGCGCAAGCAGGCGTTATGGACGAACGTTGGGCTGGCGGTCCTGCGCGTTGGCGTCGAAGCGTTGATGCCGGCGCGCGGGGCTCCGCGCCTTGCGAACATCTCTAATGAAGGCAGTCTCTATAGGCGATGACTTTGATTTAAAGAGCCGTTTTAGAATGCGGAGGCAGTCTGGGAGGACTCTGGATTCCCGCTTTCGCGGGAATGGCGACCTGCCCGATTCGAACAGGATTTTCGTACATCATCGCTTGTAGAGGCTGCCCTAATGAGAGATGCGCCGTCGCCGGTCGGTATGCCTTGACAATTCGTAACGAACGCCCCATTCAAGCGTATCTTAAACAGACCGCTATCGAAAGGGGCGTCCATGGAGAGTCGCATCGAAGGGGACGGATACCGATTTTACTGCCAATCGTCGGCGCGCATGCCGCAGTGTCTTGACAACTCCATCGCCCTAACCGTCACCTCGCCCCCGTATTGGAACGCCATCGATTACAACATCCATGCCGAAAAAGGCGCCGGCGTCTGGCACCGAACCCGCCAATACGACAGCTTTGGAGACGGCATTGAGGAGTATCTAGACAACATCCAGAAGACCTTTGCGGAGGTTCTGCGCGCGACGGTCGAGGGCGGATTCTGCGCTGTCGTTGCGGGAACGCTGATCTTCAAAAAACGGCGCTATCCGATACCGATGCTCATTGTGTCTCGAATGCTGGAAACGGGCTGGGAGTTCCATGAGGACATTGTCTGGAACAAGGTGACGGGCGGCGTCAAACGCGCGGGGTCGTTCATTCAGCGTCCAAAGTCGGGGTACTACTATCCGAACATCATGACGGAGTACATTCTTATTTTTAGAAAGCCAGGACCGCCGCGCCGCGGCAAAAAACAGGCGTTAGAAATTGACGAGCTCTTTAAGCGCGACATTGCCAACAATGTCTGGCATATTGCGCCCGTGCCGCCGAAGGCGATTGACCACCCGTGTCCGTTCCCGCTGGAGCTTGCGCGTCGGCTTGTCCTGCTCTACTCGGAAGAAGGCGATGAGGCGTTAGACCCGTTTCTCGGAAGCGGACAAACGGCGCTCGCCGCCCTGCGCGAAGGCAGGCGCTGCGTCGGGTACGACATTGAGGCGCGGTATCTGCAGCTCTCACAGGAACGCATACGCGCCCAACCGCCGTACCGACGTTACCATCTGATTCCGCGGTATGAGAAAGTGCCGGCGGGAACAACAACGAGCGGCTAAATCTCCGACCCGTCGATCCCTTCAAGATCCTCGTCGTCCGAACCGTCCTTGCGAAAAACGACCGGCGCGTCCGACAGCTCCGCGATGCGCCGCTTCACCCCTTCGATCTGATCTTTGGGCGTGCTGGTTCCCGCGCCGATGCCAAGATGACGCGCCCCAAGAAACCATTCCCGCTGAAGCAGCTCCTTCGAATCGATATGGTAGGTGCGCTCAGGCAGATACTTGCGGGAAATGCGCGCCAAGTTCGTCGTATTGCTTGAATCAAAACCGCCCACAATCACCATCGCGTCCACCCACTGCGCGAGCGACTCGACCGCCTCCTGCTGATTTTTCACCGGATGGCAGCGCGTGTCGACCGCCTTCAGGTCGGGATACCGGCGTTCCCGTATCAGGTCCACCAGCCCCTGAAACTTCTCCCGCGTGATTGTCGTCTGGCAAACCGCGACGGTCAAACCCAGCCCCGTCGGCAAAGCGTCCACATCCTCCGCGCTGTACACAACGCTGATGTTTCGCCCGTAGCTGCGGCTGGCGATGATCTCCGCATGGTTCGGGTTGCCGATCAGTATCACATGGTACCCGTCCCGCTCAAAGTTCTCAATCTTGCGGTAAACCCACTTCAACAGGACGGGGCAGGTCGCGTCATGGTAGGCGATGCCGCGCTCCGTCAACGCCTCCTTCAGCTCCTTCGGATACCCATGCGCCGTGATGACCGCCTCGTTGACGTCCTCCAGCTCATCCAGCGAAGCGTAACGCTCCAAGATCGGAATGCCCTGCGCGGCAAGGCGGTTCACGGTGCGCGGGTTATGCACAAGCGGACCGAGTATCGGCTTCCGCTCCCGCTCGGCGATCTCAATCGCCGCCTCAACGCCGAAACATGTCCCCGCGCTCCGCGCTACAATCACCTCTAATGTCTCGTTGTTCCGCTCTATGCTCATGGCGTCGCTTTCGGTTGTGCGTCTTTTTCGACGCGGTCTATGGGGCAGCCCTTCGGCTTGACGCGCTTCTGGACAATCGAATCGGCTGACAGCAGCGCGTCGATCGCCTCTTTTAAAAAATGGTTCTTCGCTTCCTTCGAATCTTCTGAATCGTCCACCGCTCCGCTGTAACGCAGAATATAGACCGTCTTTCCCCCTGTCTCCGTTTCATGCCGGACAGGCTCTATCAAAAACGCTTCAGGCGCCGCAACCGCCTTCAGCTGATCAGCCAGCGCGTTGTTTGTGTCTTTTAAAACGGGAAACGGCAGCTGCTGCGCCTCCGCATGCGCCTCGACAGCGCTGAACATCTCCTCTTCGTTCGAGTTGACGGCGAGGAACTGTACCCCCTTCTGTTTATACGCCTCATGAAGTTCCGAAAGACGGCTTATGTAGGCGTTCGACGCCTCGCACTCAACGCCGATAAAGATCAGCGCAAACGCCGCCGCCTCTTCATAGTCGCCCAGGGAGGCGGTCTGCCTTTCGCGCGCATCAATGAGCGTGAAATCCTCCACTTCCGACCCAATTGCCAACGGCTCAATCGTTTCCTCAACAGACGTTGTAGCGGCGCGAAACGCGGCATAAGCCGCCAGAGCCGCCAAGACCGCCGCCGCCAGAGTCAACGCGAGCGATTTCTTCATGCCGTCCGCCTCCGCGCTTTAATATAGCGCCAACGCCCCGTTCAACGTTACCCGCCCATACCGCGCAGAATTACCATCAGTACCGAGATGTCGGCAGGCGAAACGCCGGAGATGCGCGACGCCTGACCGAGCGACGCCGGCTGTATCGCCGCCAACTTTTCGCGGCACTCCCGCTTCAACCCGACCGCCTGCTCATAATCGAACCCAGCCGGTATTTTCCACGCCTCAAGCCGCTTAAACTGCTCAATATGCGCGTTCTGCCGAGCGATATAGCCCTCGTATTTGAGCGTCTGCTCAACCTCCTGCGCGGCGGACCGCATCAGCGGCTCAGGCGGAGGACTCAACGCGCAAACCGCCTCATACGACAGCTCCGGGCGGCGAATCAGCTCCGAAGCGCGCGTCGGCTTTTTCAGCTCGGCGGAGCCATGCCGGCGCAAGACGCGCTGCGTCTCGACAGTCGGGTCCACGCGCGCTCCTTTCAGCCGATCCAGCTCCTCTTCAATCTGCCTCCGCTTCAAACAGTATCGCTCATACGCCCCGTCCGACGCCAGCCCGACGCGCCGCCCCTTCTCCGTCAAGCGCAGATCCGCGTTCTCCTCCCGAAGCAGCAGGCGGTATTCCGCGCGCGATGTGAACATCCGATACGGCTCCTGCGTCCCTTTCGTCACAAGGTCGTCGATGAGAACGCCGATATACGCCTCTGACCTGTCCAATACGAGCGGCTCCTCTCCACGCGCGGCAAGGGCGGCGTTGATCCCCGCCATAATGCCCTGCCCCGCCGCCTCTTCATATCCTGTCGTTCCGTTGATCTGCCCCGCAAAATACAGCCCCGCCGCCGGCTTCGTCTCAAGGCTCGGCAGCAGCTGCGTCGGATCGCAGTAGTCGTATTCGACGGCGTAAGCGGGGCGCATCAGCTCCGCCTGTTCAAAGCCCGGTATGGAGCGCACAATGTCGATCTGAACAGGCTCCGGCAGGCTCATGGAGACGCCGTTCAGGTACACCTCGCGCGTCCGCCGACCTTCAGGCTCCACAAAAATAAGATGCTCGCTCTTGTCGGGAAACTTGACGATCTTGTCCTCAATGGACGGGCAGTAGCGCGGTCCTTTCGCCTCAATCTGCCCCGAATACATGGCGGACAGATGAAGGTTGTCGGAGATGATCCGATGCGTTGTCGGCGTTGTGCGGGCGAGGTAACAGTCCATCTGCTCCTGCTTAACCGCGTCGTTAGCGAAGGAGAACGGCTTTGGCGGGTCGTCGCCCGGCTGCGTTTCCAGTTGGCTAAAATCGATCGTTCGCGCCTGGACGCGGGGCGGCGTGCCTGTCTTTAGCCGGCCGAGCCGAAACTGAAGCCGACCCAGCCCGGCGGACATCGTTTCGGCGGAAGGCTCCCCCGCGCGCCCGCTTTTATGCTGGAAGGTTCCGATATGGATCAGCCCGCGCAAAAACGTGCCGGTCGTCATGACGACGGTTCGCCCTGGGTAGAACATGCCCGTTTTCGTTAAGACGCCCTGAACGCGCGGCCTGCCTTCTCCTTCCACGACAAAGTCGTCCGCCATCGCCATCTTGACGTCCAGGTTCTCCTGCGATTCGACCGTCTCTTTCATGCGAACCTGGTACTCTTTTTTGTCGGCTTGGGCGCGGGAAGCGCGGACAGCGGGACCCTTGCGCGTGTTCAGCTGCCGAAACTGAATGCCCGTGTCGTCAATGGCGCGCGCCATCTCTCCGCCGAGCGCGTCGATCTCCTTCACCATATGCCCCTTGGCGAGGCCGCCGATGGCAGGGTTGCACGACATCTGCCCGATGGTGTCCAGATTCATCGTCAAAAGAAGCGTTTGCGCCCCCATGCGCGCCGCCGCAAGCGACGCCTCAATGCCGGCATGCCCCCCGCCGACCACAATCACATCGTACGTCTTCCCGTATCGGTTCATTCTTCCCGCGCCGCCTTGAAATGTCCGAGCCGTTCCAGCGCGTGTATCAGCGCCTGCGTTCCTTTTTTGCCCATGTCCGCCGCTTGAACCGACCGAAACAGCTGGTTCACCAGCGCCGTACCCGGCAGCGGCAGATTCAGCTCCGCCGCCGCTTCTAGAACAAGGCGCAGGTCTTTTTGCTGAAGATCGATCATAAAGCCAGGCTCCCAATCGCCGTCCAGAACCTTCGGCGCGACGTTCGTCAGCATCCATGATCCGGCGGCGCCTTTTGTGATCGCCGCAAGCATTTTTTCAAGGTCAAGCCCCGCCTTTGCTCCGAGCGAAATCGACTCGCACATCGCAAGCAGGTTCAAAACGCACGCGGTCTGGTTGCAGAGCTTGACATATTGACCAAGTCCGTTCTCCTCGCCGGCGTGGACGATGTTCTTGCCCATCGCTTCAAAAAGCGGGAGGCATTTTTGAAACGCCTCGGACGGTCCGCCGACCATAATGGAGAGCGTCCCCGCCTGCGCGCCGATGTCCCCGCCGCTGACGGGCGCGTCCAGCATGAGCGCCCCCTTCGCCGACAGACGCTCGGCGACCCGGCGCGTCACAGCGGGCGAGATGGTCGACATATCCACATAGACGCCGCCCGCCTGTATGCCGTCAACGACGCCGTTTTCGCCCAGCGCGACCTGTTCGACGTCGGGCGAGTCGCCGACGATGGAGACGACAACCTCGCTGCGGGCTGCCGCGTCGGCGGGAGACCCTGCCGCTTCAGCTCCCGCCTCAAGAAGCGGCTCCATTTTGGAGGCGGTGCGGTTCCATACGACTAGCTCAAATCCCGCGTTCAGCAGGTTCATCGACATGGGCGCGCCCATGATCCCCAGCCCGATAAATCCGACCTTCGGTTTCTCTTTCGTCGCCACGTTCCGCTCCTCTTCTAAAAATAGCAGTTCGCTTATACGGAGGTTTTCATTTTTGATCTTAAAACGTCCGCGCCGCCTGTCGTCATTCCCGCGCAAGCGGGAATCCAGAGTCTTGCAAACTACGTCTGCGTTCCCAATCAGTGAGGTCGGAGATTGAAGACAGCGATCATGTTCTGTGAGCTGCTGCGGGACTCCGAAACTCGACAAACCTCTAATAGTCTAGGCTTGCGTATTTGACGGGTATTTGATCATCAACCGTCAAATCTCGGCCAAGCACTCCAGGCTTACCTTGGAAATGCTTTTTCTACCTGGTCGTTTATTTCGACGCCTTCAAAATCTATAAGCAGTTTGAAGGTGTCGTAGTCGCCCGCTCTCACTGTGTTAGCATTACCCCATTCGCCGTTAGGCGCCCAATTCACGGTATAGTCAGCGACGGAATCAGCGCGCCTGCCATGAAACTGGATGTGCACAGCAGCAGCATTGACACGAGGATTGGGAGGAAAGCAATTCTTTGCAATGACGCCGGCTGCCACTTTTATGGCGTCGTCTTTTGAGAATTGCACGTCAGCGGTATTTTGACGGTCAACTCGTACTTGAAATACTTTACGCACTGCGCCAGGGAAGGAAACATCTCTTGTCCCTGTGAGGACATAACTCGGCGCATTGACTGCTCGCGCTTTGAGGTCATGCTCTATGGTTGGTTGTGTTTTGGAGTCGCGCTCAGTCTCGCCTCCACCGCAAGCGATAACGCTGCAAGCGATCATGCCGCAAACGATTGATTTCAATTTCATACTTTATTTCTCCATCCTTGTCTTTCATGTCTGCGAAATCGGAAATCCAGATGCGCCGCCGGTTATCCCTTAATATCAGGACGGCTTTGCCGCCGCGTACCGCGCCTTCGGACGAAGCGCCAACACAATCGGGCTGGCGATGTAGATCGACGAGTAGGTTCCGACGACGATCCCGAACACAAGCGCCAGCGAAAACGTCCGCAGCTCCCCCGCCACCGACTGCCAAAAAATGAGCGCCACCACAAAAAAGGTTGTCAGCGAAGTGAGAAGCGTCCGCGACAGGGTCTGCGTCACGCTCGCGTTGATGAGGTCAAGGTAGCGGACGCCGCGCATGAGCCGCCTGTTTTCGCGTATCCTGTCGAAGACGACGATCGTGTCGTTGATGGAGTAACCGACCACCGTCAAGAACGCGGCGAGCGTCGGCAGGTTGATCTCTAGATTCAGCGCCGTAAAGACGCATAGCACAATCAGAACGTCATGGACGATAGCGGCGATGGCGGCGACGGCAAACCGCCACTCAAACCGCAGCGAGATATAGATGAGCAGCAAGCCCAGCGAAACGACAATCATGAGAATGCCGGCGATCTGCAGGTCTTGTCCAACATTGGCTCCGACCTCGTTGATTTCGACGCCGCCCGTTTTAAGCGGAAAAGCTTTGCCGACCGCCTCGACAATCTGTTGTCCGACGCCCGGTTTATCGGCGGAGGCGTCGATCAGGAGGACATTGTCGGCGGCGGCGACCACTTTTGGACGGTCGATGCCTGCCGCTTCGACGGCGTCCGCGACCTGATCGGGGTCGGCGGGCTCTGTTAGCGTCGCGACGATATGCACCCCGCCCCGAAAGTCGATGCCGAGGCTCGGTCCGCCCTTGAGAAGCAAAACTCCCAGCCCGACGGCGATGAGCGCGACGGAGACCGAAAAGCAGACGCGGCGCGCCCCTAAAAAGTTGATCGTGTTATCCAACGGCTTCCCTTTCAGCAGGATTGCGCGCGATGAACAGCGGGAAAATCGGAAGCGAGGTCCGCTGCCGCGTCTCATAAATGCGGTAGAATGCGCGGGTGACAAACAGCGCGGTGAACATGGTGCAGACAATGCCGATCATGAGCGTGACGCCGAACCCCTTCACCGCGCCCGATCCGAACATATACAGCACAAGAGCGGTCAAAAAGGTTGTCACGTTCGCGTCAAAGATCGTCCAGAACACGCGCGAATAGCCGGCGTTGATCGCCGACATGATCGTCTTGCCCGCCTTGATCTCCTCCTTGATGCGCTCGTTGATGAGAACGTTCGCGTCGACCGCCATGCCGATCGTCAGCACCAGTCCGGCGAGGCCTGGAAGGGTGAGCGTCGCGTTCAGCAGCGCGAGCGCGGCGAGTATCAACAGCCCGTTCAGCGCCAGCGCGATCCAGGAGAAGAAGCCGCACAGATTGTAGAAAAGAATGACAAAGACGAGGACGAGCGCCATTCCAAGAGCGCCGGCGCGCGCGCCTTTCAGGATCGCCTCTTTCCCTAGGCTCGGTCCGACGGTGCGCTCCTCCGCAATGACAACGCCGACGGGAAACGCCCCCGCTCTCAGAATGCGCGCCAGATCGGACGCCTCCTCCTGGCTAAAGTTGCCGCTAATGGTCGCTTCTCCGCCGCGTATCGGCTCGTTGATGTTCGGCGCCGAGACGACCGAGCCGTCCAGTATGATCCCAAGGCGCTCGTTCGTGTGGTTTATCGTCGTGTCGGCGAAGGCGCGCCGCCCGCCGCTGTTGAATTTCAGCGTCACAACAATCTCGGCAAGCTGGTTGATCGATGTCCCGGCGCGCACCAGCTGGCTTCCTTCCACCTCCGTTCGTTTATCCACCACATACCAAGCGCCCTCTTCGTCGTACAGCAGCTCCGCGTCGTCCGGTATCTCGGACGGTTCCGGCGGAGAGGCGACTCCTGTCCACGGGCGGTCGTCGCGCTCCTTCACCATACGAAACTGCAGGATGCCCATCGTCCGCACCACATTCACCGCTGTTGACGAATCGCTTGCGCCGGGCAGCTGAACGATGATGCGGGGGCGGTTCGGCTGTCGGCGTATCTCCGGCTCCGACACTCCGAAGGCGTCGACGCGGTTCCGCAGCACCTCCAGCATCTGCGCCAGCGCTTGGTCTTCGCGCTCCCTGAACTGCTCCTCGTCGATCGATAGCCTGTATTCGACAAGCCCGTCCGCGTTCGGCATTCCGCCGTTGAGCGGATCCGACCGAACGCTTTCGATCTCGTTCAGATACTGCTCGACATCCTGTTTTTTGGAATCGGCGGCGGCTCCCCAGCTTTTGTTGGGTTGAATGACGACAATGAGCGCGTCTTCGTCGCGCCGCACCTCCTTGCAGTTGACGTAATAACTGTCGCGCAGGTTGCTGCGCACGTTTATTTGAAGATTGTCCAGCGTTTCCTGCTGCGCGGCTTTCAGGTCCAGCTCCAGCACAAGGTACACGCCGCCTTTCAGGTCTAGCCCTAGGTTGAGGCGCGTTGTCGGGAATAGCCAGCGGAGCGACGCCGGCAACTTGCCGAACAGCTGCATCTGTTCGATGATCTGTTCAGGCGTTCGGTTTTGCGGGTCCGTGTAGGTGAAGAGCGCTTTGTTCTGGACGCGCGCGGCGTCTTCGATGGGAGCTTTGGCTCCGTTTACAGCTGCGTCTTCAAGGCCGATGGCGGCGGCCCGCGTTCGAACCGTGTTGGCGAAGTCGCGGTACTGGTTTCGGAGCGTCTTGCCAGGGCTGGCTTCGAGCGTGAATTCGATGCCCTCGTCGACCGGGAGCGGCTTGCTGACGCCGTCTTTTTTCTGCAGCGGCGAGTCAAGATATCCGAACATTGTTCCGTAGTAGGAGGAGAAGCTGGGGAGGATGCACATCACGGCAAGCGCGAATGTGAAAAGAATGACTGCTACCCTCCATGCGCCGATTCGCTGCATCGGAAATCGCCCCTATCTGTCTGATGTCAATACGCGCAACAAGAAACAATCTTAACGGCGGTTCGGTCGAGAGTCAAGACGAGGCGTCCGATCTCATGCATAAAGTTGGGACACCATCTCGAAAGAACCGCGATGACCAGCGGACGTTTATTTCGACGGCTTGGCGAGGAGATAGATGCGTCCGCTATAATCTTCATCGGCGGCGGCGAGGCTTTTGCCGTCCGGAGAAAACGCCAGCGACCGTATCGGCGCCCCTTCCGCCGAGAATGTCTCTACAACCTTGCCGGTCTCTATATCCCAAACTCGTATGAGCTTCTCTTCTCCCGCTGACGCGAGCAGCTTGCTGTCCGGCGAAAAAGCTGCGGCGTACATCTTTTCGGCGCCGGCGCTGAGCGTCTTTAGCGGCGATCCTGTTTGAACGTCCCAGAGTTGAACAGCCCCTTTGCTGCCCGCCCAGGCGAGCGTTTTGCCGTCTGTAGAAAATGCGACGTCGTAAACGACCGCTTTTTTATCCCCAAGCGTGTTTAAATGTTGACCCGTCTGGGCGTCCCATATCCGCACCGTCCTGTCCAGTCCGCCTGTGGCGAGCGTCTTGCCGTCCGGCGAATAGGCTGCCGCATAGACAAAGCTGACATGTCCGCGCAGGGTGTTGAGCAGACCGCCGGTCTTGGCGTCCCAGAGGCGCGCCGTGTCGTCCATTCCAACGGAGGCAATCCGTTTGCCGTCCGGCGAAAAGACAACATCCGTCACCTCTCTCTGATGCCCCATGAGGGGTCGAAGATACGATTTCGTCTGCGCGTTCCAAAGCCAGACGCCCAGACTGCTTGCGACCGCCAGCGTTTTGCCGTCCGGCGAATAAGCGACAGCGCGCGGGGCGCTGGGCAGATTGTCCAGCTTCCAAAGATACGCCCCTGTCTTGGCGTTCCAAACGCAAACCGCCGGACCGCTTCCGCCTGTGGCGATCGTTTTGCCGTCTGGAGAAAACGCGACCGCGCGCAGCTCCTTCGCTTGATGCCCCAGAAGCGTTTGCAGATGCGCTCCTGTGGAGGCGTCCCAGATGCGTATGGTTCTGTCCCAGCAGGCGGAGGCGATCCGTTTGCCGTCCGGCGAGTAAGCGAGCCAGACCACATACGATGTGTGTCCGGTCAAGATGTGGAGCGAGCGCCCTGTCTTCAGGTCCCAGAGGCGCAAGGTCGCGTCGTCGCTCGCGGAGGCGATCCGCTTGCCGTCCGGCGAGTAGGCGACTGAGGTGACATAATGCGCGTGTCCTGTAAAGGTATTCAGATGCTTGCCCGTTTCGGCGTCCCAGAAGCGTATCGTGTCGTCTTCGGCGCCGCTGACGAGCGTCTTGCCGTCGGGGGAGTACTGGAGCGCTCGAACCTCTCCCGTGTGTCCTTGAATCGTTTGGAGCGGCTTGCCTGTTTCGGCGTTCCAGAGCCGTATCGTCTGGTCGGAGCTGCCGGTGGCGATACGCTTGCCGTCGCGCGTAAAGGCGCCGGAGACGACATAGCTCCTATGCCCTTTAAGCGTATGGATCGGCGCGCCTGTCTGCGCGTTCCAGAGGCGCGCGGTCGCGTCGTTCCCGGCGCTCATGAGCGTCTTGCCGTCATGCGAATAAACCGCATACCGAACCTTGTCCGTATGTCCGTTAAGCGTTTGGAGCAGGGCGCCCGTCTCGGCGTCCCAAAAGCGCACGGTCGTATCCGCGCCGACGGAGGCGATCCGCTTGCCGTCCGGAGAATACGCCACAAAATACACATGGCCGTTATGCCCCAGAAGCGTGTGAAGAAGCCCGCCTGTCTGCGCGTCCCAAATCCGCGCGGTGTGGTCCCAGCCGGAGGAGGCAAGCCGCTTGCCGCCCGGAGAATACGCCACCGAGGTGATGTAGTAGGTATGCCCCGCGAGCGTGATGTCCGGCAGGGCGGGCGCGTTGGCTAAAACAAGCGGCGCGGCTAAAAACAGGGCGAGGCGCAGAACGTTGGAACGGATACGGCTCTTTTTGGTCATGTTAAGGATGCGTTCTGGTTGAAACACGCGCTTTCTCTTTTGCAAGGAGTGTAAAGGAGAAGGCGGGAGCTGTCAAGGACGTTGGACGGCGAGGAGATAGATGCGTCCGCTATAGTCTTCATCGGCGGCGGCGAGGCTTTTGCCGTCCGGAGAAAACGCCAACGACCGTATCGGCGCCCCCTCCGCCGAGAACGTCTCTACAACCTTGCCGGTCTTTATATCCCAAACTCGTATGACCTTCTCTTCTCCCGCTGACGCAAGCAGCCGGCTGTCCGGCGAAAAGGCTGCGGCGTACATCTTCCCGGCGCCGGCGCTGAGCGTCTTCAGCGGCGACCCTGTTTGAACATCCCAGAGTTGAACAGCTCCGCCGCCGCCCGCCCAGGCGAGCGTTTTGCCGTCTGGAGAAAACGCGACGTCGTAAACGACCGCTTTTTTGTCTCCAAGCGTGTTTAAATGCTGCCCCGTCTGGGCGTCCCAGATCCGCGCCGTCCTGTCCAGTCCGCCTGTGGCGAGCAGCTTGCCGTCCGGCGAATAGGCTGCCGCATAGACGAAGCTGACATGTCCGCGCAAAGTGTTGAGCAGACCGCCTGTCTTGATGTCCCAGAGGCGCGCCGTGTCGTCCATTCCGACGGAGGCGATCCGCTTGCCGTCCGGCGAGAAGACGACGTCTGTCACCTCGCCCTGATGCCCCATGAGAGGTCGAAGATACGCCTTCGTCGGCGCGTTCCAAAGCCAGACGCCTAAGCTGCTTGCGACCGCCAGCGTCTTGCCGTCCGGCGAATAAGCGACGGCGCGCGGGGCGCTGGGCAGATCGTCCAACTTCCAAAGATACGCCCCTGTCTTGGCGTCCCAAACGCAAACCGCCGGACTGCTTCCGCCTGTGGCGAGCGTCTTGCCGTCCGGCGAATAGGCGACCGCGCGCAGCTCCTTGGACCGATGCCCCAGAAGCGTTTGTAGATGCGCCCCTGTCGAGGCGTCCCATAGACGGATCGCGCTGTCGTTGCTGGCGGACGCGAGACGCTTCCCGTCCGGCGAATACGCGACCGACACCACATAGCTTTCATGCCCCGACAAGGTTCGCAAAGCGGCGCCGGTCTTGACGTCCCAGACGCGCACCGTTCGGTCGTCGCTGGCGGACGCGAGGGTTTTGCCGTCGGGCGCGTATTTGACGTCGGTGACATAATGCAGATGCCCGACAATTTTTTTGAGCGGGGCGCCGGTCTTGACGTCCCAGAGGCGGATCATGTCGTCTTCGGCGCCGCTGGCGAGCGTCGCGCTGTCGGGTGAAAAGTACACGGTTCGCACCCTCGCCGTATGTCCAAGGAGCGTCTGGAGCGGGGCGCCTGTTTTGCCGTCCCAGAGGCGGATCGTGTCGTCGTCGGCGCCTGTGGCAATCGTAGAGCCGTCGGGCGAGTAGGCGATCGCGTAGATGTCGCTCGTATGCCCCTTGAGCGTTTGAAGATGGGCGCCTGTCTGCGCGTCCCAAAGGCGTATCGTGTCGTCGTTCCCTGCGCTGGCGAGCGTCTTGCCGTCCGGCGAAAAGGCCATGCGCCCAACAAAATGCGTATGCCCTTCGAGCGTCTTGAGAGCGGCGCCTGTCTGAACGTTCCAGAGACGGACCTTCATATCCCGTCCGCCGCTGGCGAGCGTCTTGCCGTCCGGCGAAAAGGCGATGCCGTAGATGGAGCCTCGATGCCCCTTGAGCGTACGGAGAAGGCCGCCCGTCTCGGCGTCCCAGAAGCGTACTTTGCCGTCCCATCCGCCGCTGGCGAGCGTCCTGCCGTCTGGAGAATAGGCGACCGCCGCGATAAAATGCGTATGCCCCGCGAGCGTCATGGACGGATGGACAGGCGCGTTCTCTTGGGCAAGCGCGCTGTAAATCAAAAACGGCGAGGCGAGCAGCAAGGCGAGGCGCAGAAAGTTGAAGCGGATACGGCTCATTTTAGTCATGTTAAGGATGCGTTCTGGTTGAAACACGCGCTCTCTCTTCCGCGATGAGTGTAAAGCAGGAAGAGAGCCGCTGTCAAGGACGTTGGGCGGCGGGCAGTCTCTATAGGCGATGATTTTGATTTTAAAGAGCTGTTTTAGAATGCGGGGCTGTCTGGGAGAACTCTGGATTCCCGCTTTCGCGGGAATGGCGATCTGCCCGATTTGAACAGGATTTTCGTACATCATCGCCTGTAGAGGCTACCGGGCGGCGAGGAGATAGATGCGTCCACTATAGTTCGAGTCGGCGGCGGCGAGGCTCTTGCCGTCCGGAGAAAACGCCAACGACCGTATCGGCGCCCCCTCCGCCGAGAACGTCTCTACAACCTTGCCCGTCTTTATATCCCAAACTCGTATAACCCTCTCTTCTCCCGCTGACGCGAGCAGCTTGCTGTCCGGCGAAAAAGCCGCGGCGTACATCTTCTCAGCGCCGGCGCCGAGCGTTTTCAGCGGCGCGCCCGTTTGAACATCCCAAAGCTGAACAACCCTGCCGGCTGTCGAGGCGAGCGTCTTTCCGTCTGGAGAAAACGCGACGTCGTAAACGACCGCTTTTTTGTTCCCAAGCGTTTTTAAATGCTGCCCCGTCTGGGCGTCCCAGATCCGCACTGTCCTGTCCAGTCCGCCTGTAGCAAGCGTCTTGCCGTCCGGCGAATAGGCTGCCGCATAGACAAAGCTGACATGTCCGCGCAGGGTGTTGAGCAGACTGCCTGTCTTGGCGTCCCAGAGGCGCGCCGTGTCGTCCATTCCAACAGAGGCGACCCGCTTGCCGTCCGGCGAGAAGACAACGTCCTTCACCTCGCTCTGATGCCCAAGCAGCGTCTGAAGATGCGCCCCCGTCTGCGCGTTCCAGAGCCGAACGCCGAAGCCGGAGGCGGCGGCAAGCGTCTTGCCGTCTGGAGAAAACGCGACCGAAGAAACCCCTTCAGAAAGACCCTCCAGCGTCCGAAGATGCGCCCCCGTCTGGGCGTCCCAGAGGCGCGCTGTCTTGTCCCCGGCGCCTGTGGCGAGCGTCTTGCCGTCCGGCGAATAAGCGACCGCGCGGACATCCGCCGACACATGAGCGGCGATCATATGAAGAGCAGCCCCCGTCTTGGCGTCCCAGAAGCGGATCGTTTCGTCAAAGCTGGCGGACGCAAGCGTCTTGCCATCCGGCGAAAAGGCGAGCGACACCACAAAACTCCCATGCCCCCGCAAAGTGCGCACAAGGGTTCCCGTCTTGGCGTCCCAGACGCGGATCGTCCGATCGTCGCTGGCGGTTGTGAAGGAGCTGCCGTCGGGCGCGTATCTCAAATAGCAGACGTAGCGCGTATGCCCCTCGATACTTTGGAGCTGCTTGCCCGTCTCGGCGTCCCAGAGGCGGATGAAATTGTCTTCGGCGCCGCTGGCGATCGTCTTGCCGTCGGGAGAGTATTGGACGGTTCTCACCTCGTTCGTATGTCCTTCAAGCGTCTGAAGATGAGCGCCTGTCTCGGCGTTCCAGAGGCGGATGGAGCTGTCGGCGCTTCCGCTGATAAGCGTCTTGCCGTCCGGCGAAAAGGCGACGCAGATCACATCGTCCGTATGCCCTTTCAGCGTCCGAAGATGAGCGCCTGTCTCGGCGTTCCAGAGGCGGATGGAGCTGTCGTTGCCCGCGCTGACAATCGTTTTGCCGTCAAGGGAGTAGGTTACATATCGAATCGTGTTGGAATGCCCTGGAAGCGCATGGAGCAGGGCGCCTGTTTCGGCGTTCCAGACGCGAACGGCGAGATCGGAGCCGCCGGAGGCGAAGGTACGTCCGTCCGGCGCGTAGGAGATGAAATAGATGCGGGCGTAATGCCCATCAATCAAGCGAAGCGGGGCGCCTGTCCGCGCGTCCCAGAGCCGTATCGTCCCATCCCAGGCGGCAGAAACGAGACGGCTGCCGTCCGGAGAATACGCGATCGAGGTAGGGCTGTAGGTATGCCCCGCGAGCGTGACGGCAGGCGGGGCGGGCGCGTTGGCGAAAACAAACGGCGCAGCTAAAAACAGGGCGAGGCGCAGAATGTTGGAACGGAGACGGCTCTCTTTGGTCATGTTGGCGCATGCATTCTGGTTGAAACGCGCGTTCTCTTCGGGGATGAGTGTAAAGCAAGAAGAGAGCCGTTGTCAAGGACGTCGGCGGCGCAAGCGGCTCACTTTTCAAAGCTGATCCGCCTCTATCAGCCACACTGCGAACGGAATCGCCGCCATGCGAAACAAAAACAAAGCAGCTAGTCCAGCGGCTTCCCATCCGATAAGCGTCACAGAAAGAAAAAGCGCGACAGCGAAGGCAGCGCTGCGGCCTACCCTTTCCTGCCCTTCCGCATTCATGAGAAGGAAGTTATGATTTTCCATGGAGTTGCCGCTATATCGTCTGAAGGCTGCGTCGGATGTCATTCCTCCACTTCGTTTGTGGAAGGAAGCGTACCCAGGTTAAGATCAAGCACTTCATAATCCGGATGGTCAGGCTTGCCCGTTCCAACCTGCATTGTCCAATTGACGTAAATAGGCGTCCGAAGCGTCTCCAGGTTTCGCTGAACCTCCGTCAGCTCTTTATTCAATTTCGAAGCTTCACTCTCAGAAGGACCTTCGCTCATGCGCTGCAACAGATCCAGTTCTCTAGCTTCTTGCTTAGCGATACGCTGAAGACGCTCTTTGGCGGGGGTACCCTCCCGGCGGTATTTTACAACCAAAAATTTGCCGCGTTTTAAGCTGTATATTTCTCCGTTCGGCAATTCTATTTCTTGGTATAGGACCGACTCTGGAATGCGCCCTGCCCGAATCAGTAGATTGTCAGGAGCGAAGGAATGCAACGGCATCTCGCCTAGAAAAGGCTTCATCGCCGCTTCTAGGCGCGGGTTCTCACCATTCACAAAAACACGGTCGAAAACAATTGCGGCAGCCATTGATTGAAACCATCCTTTTACTCCCAGCGCATACAGTTCCGGATCAATGCCCTCAGGAGGCGAAGGCGGCGTCATGGTCGTCTTGACAATATCGTACTGTTTGCCCACCAGTTCAGCATAGTAATTCAGCGCGTCTTCCCATGTTCTGAAATCGTACGGGATGTCTGTATCGACGGCGGTATTGATTGATTCAGACGTCATTTCCGACGATTCTGTCTGTGAATCCTGTTGTTCAGTTTCTTCCGTCTCTTGAACGGGAGTTGCATCCACGCGCTCGGACTGCTGCGATTCTCTGATGGTTTTGTTGACTCCGTTATCAGGGCCTTTATCGCCGCTCAGCCAAATCAACAGCAATGCAAGCGCCGCCAAAGTACCTATCAACGCCCCCGCCAGAATACTACGTCGTTTCATCATGCCCAACCTATAACGTTATGCGATTGTGATGCATACACGTTAGCGTTATGCGCCGACTTTTCCAAGCGCGCCGATCTGTCGGCATTTTGGCAAGCGATGCGTATATGTTCGTCTTTTGTTCAGGGACTCTGGATTCCCGCTTCCCATTCCCCTATAACGTATGCCCCGCCCCAGAGGACGGCATATACAGGTTGAGCGCAAAGCTGAGAATGCTCAACACGCTGCGCGGGATGAAATCTCCCAAAACTAAACCGAGAAAAAACGGCTGCCAGCGCCGATACGCCGCCAAACCGCTGAACTTCAAAATCGTCATCTTCAAAAACCAGCTCGCCATCACTGGGAACCAAAAATAGACCATCCCGCCCCATGACGCCCCCGACAGCACATACCCCGACGCATGCAGCGGCCACCATAAAAATTGCGTCCGCATCGCATGCAGAAACGCGACAAACAGAAATCCGCCCCCCATATACGCGCCCGCCGTCAGGTCAGGGTCTGTCGGCGACTGAATCAACCGCTGCAGCGGGTTGTACACCTCCCATCCGAAACGCCCAAAATGCCCCCGACTCTTCGCCAGCGCGCCATGCTGATACGCAAACTGAAGATAGGACGCAAAGGTGGCGACGGCGCCAACGCCGATAGCGGCAACCATCATCCAAACAAGCGCGCGCCCTGGTATGCCGCCCCGCTCGCCGACGCGCAGCGACTCCACCTGGTTCGGCATCGGATGCGAGCGGTTGCAGCGGTTGAAGGCGTACAGCATGGAGAGCGCCGTCAGGTTCTGTCCGCCCAGCCGGCGCGAGCCGAACAGGTCGGTCATGATCTGCCGCGGACTCATTCCGATCACCTCATGGTACGGCGGTCCTAAGCCGGCGCGCACATGCCCCAGCGCGAGCGCAAACGCGAAGAAGAGCGCATACCAGACCGCCAAAGCCCAGAGCGACATTCCCGCCGCGGCGCAGAAGAGAAACACGACCGCCAGACAGCCCAGCGTCAACGCGGCGGTCGCGCGGTAGGAGAGCGGTTCGTTCGCGTCCTGTCCGCGCGCCTTTCCGGCGATGTGCCGGGCGACCTCCGCGAGATGCCGCCTTGCCGACCAGAGCGCGATGAACGCGATGCCGATCCATGCTCCCGCCGCCCTGTCGTTCAGATGCAGGTTCTGCCAGCCCATCGCCGCCGCAAGGACGCGCTCCGCCCGAGTCAACCAGAAAAAGAACCAGCAAGAGAACGCCAGATCCAACGGCATGAAATAGGCGAGGCCGACGATCGCCATGTTGAACGAGAGAGAGGTGTAGCCGATCGCGTTCCAGGGGCGCTCCGTGAAGTAGCCGTCAACGCGGATGCTGGCGGGAAAGCCTGGGAAAGCGGGGAAGATGTCATGGACGCCGTTGATGAGGCGGATAGAGCCGGCGAGCGCGATTCCCGCCCATAGTCCGCGCGTCTTCCAGAAGTTTTCGTTTGTCGTCATCTGCAGGGGCAGCTGCGTTAGCGGGAAGCTGAGCTTCTCCCGTTCCGACCATTGTTTTCGAAAAAGAAGGCTGAAGCCGAGAAGCGACCCGTAGAGCGCCAAGATAAACCCCGACCAGATGAGAACAGGTCCCGTCCACACCCTGAGCAGCTCCATGGACAGGACGCTCGACTCGCCCTCGAAGTAGCCGCGCAGCAGCTCCGCGTCTCGGACGGTCATCCAGTCGGGAATGAAGCGGTGGAACAGCTGGGCGTACTGGTTTTCAGGCGAAGCGAACCAGAACGGATGCGCAAGCGCGCCTGTCAAGATCGCCATCATGGCGTGTCCGGAGATGGTCGAGACCATTGTGACCATCACATAGACCAGCAGCAGCTCCGCCGATGTGAGCGCCGCGCGGGGGGCAAACCTGCGCAGCCCCGCGTTCAAACCCAGCAGGACGACCAGCGTAAAGACGGCGTTTGAGAACGGGGAGACGAGCGTATAAACGGCGTACCAGAGCTCGCTCGCCAGGCCGACCCAGTAGGCGTTGACAACGACCATGAGCAAGCCGACCGCAACCGCTTTTTTGGTGATGTGTCTCGGCCGCTCCGATTCTGAACGCATCGCCCTCCAACCCGCATGCCGTCCTTGTTCAAGAAGATAAGCATAACGTACCTTGGCGCGCCGCATATGTAAAAGGGCGCATATCGGCTCTTAGCGGACGACGCGCTTTGGCTGTTTTATAGGAGACGATTTTGATTTTAGAGCTGTTTTGGAATGCGGCGGCTGTCTGGGAGGTCTCTGGATTCCCGCTTTCGCGGGAATGACAGAATGAGGATGGGGATGGCAGAAAGAGGGGCGGGAATGGGGAGGGGGAGGGGAGGGTAAAGAGGGCGGACTTTCTTTAACGCTTCCCGCCCAGGCGCATCTGTATAGCCGCCTTGACGGCGCTTTTTGCCTCGTCCCGCCGGCCGAGCGCCGAAAGCGCCAGTCCCAGACGCCCGTACAGCTCGGCGGAGGGGCGCTCTGCCAGCGCGCTCTGGTACGCCTTCGCCGCCTCTTCGTATTGCTCTAACGGCATGAGCGCGTCCCCTAGGCTCTGCGCCGTGTCCGGACCCGCATGCCCGTTCTCGATAGCGGTTCGGAACGCATCGGCCGCCGCCTCATAGTCGTTCATCATAAAACGCGCGAGGCCGAGATAGTAGTGCGATTCGCCGCGTTCGGGGTCTGCCTTGACCGCCTTGTTGAAAAGCTGCAGCGCTTGGGTGAACTTCTTGTCGCGCAGCGCGAAGAGGCCGTCGCGCAGGTCGCGGGAGATGCGCTGATGCCGCTCTAGGTGCCGGCGTCCGCGCTGGGCGAGGCGGCGCGCCCGGTCGGGCCTGCTTTCAGAGACGAGCGCGGGCTGGTCTTTTGTTTTGCCGTCGTCGGAAGAGTCGTCGTTCATGGTTTTCTCTTTATGCTTCTTCTGGCAGAACCTTCATGAGGGTCGCCATCTCCATCGCGGCGAGCGCGGCGTCAAATCCGCGGTTGCCCGCTTTCGTTCCCGCCCGTTCGATGGCTTGCTCAATTGTGTCGACGGTCAAAATAGCGTAGATGACCGGCAGATCGGCGTCTAGGCTTACGCGGGCGACCCCCTTTGCCGACTCGCCCGCGACATAATCAAAATGAGGCGTCGCGCCTCGGATAACGCAGCCAAGGCATATGACGGCGTCGTACCTGCGCGACCGCGCCAAACGCGACGCCGCCAGCGGAATCTCAAACGCGCCCGGAACCCAGCAGATATCGATCTTGTCGGCGTCGACTCCATGCCGCGTCAAGCCGTCCACCGCCGCGGCGACCAGCTTGGAGGTGATGAACTCATTAAAACGCGACGCCGCGACAGCGATGCGCAGCCCCTCGCCGATCAGCCGACCCTCAAAAATCGCCATGCTCATCCTCGTCCGAATATGAAAGATCGTCCATGAGAAGATGCCCCAACTTGGTGCGTTTCGTTTGAAGATAACGCAGATTTTCCTTATGCGGCGGAACCTGTATCGGCGCCCGCTCCACCACCTCCAGCCCATGCCCTTCGATGCCGGCGATCTTGCGCGGATTGTTCGTCATGAGCCGTATCTTGCGGATGCCGAGATCGTACAGTATCTGCGCTCCAATGCCGTAGTCGCGCAGATCCGCATTAAATCCGAGCTTTTCGTTCGCTTCCACCGTGTCGTAGCCGGTGTCTTGGAGCTGGTACGCCTTCATTTTATTGACAAGGCCGATGCCCCGCCCCTCTTGGCGCATGTAGAGTATGGCGCCCTTGCCTTCCTCTTGGATGACGCGCATCGCCTCGTCCAGCTGATTGCCGCAGTCGCAGCGCAGCGAGCCGAACGTGTCGCCCGTGAGGCATTCGGAGTGGACGCGGACGAGCGTCGGCTCTCCGCCGCTGATATCCCCGATCGTCAAGGCGAGATGCTCGCGCCGGTCGATGACGCTGCTGTATGCATGGAGCAGGAATTCGCCGCGCTTCGTCGGCAGGCGCGCCGAGGCGGCTTTGGAGATCAGCTTTTCGGTGCGCCGCCGGTAGGCGATCAGGTCGGCGATGGAGATGATCTTGAGACCATGGTTCTGGGCGAAGGTCATCAGCTGCGGCGCGCGCGCCATCGACCCGTCCTCGTTCATGATTTCGCACACAACGCCGGCTGGAAACAGCCCCGCCAGACGCGCCAGATCGACTGCCGCCTCCGTATGCCCGGCGCGCCTGAGAACGCCCCCCTCGCGCGCCTGAAGCGGAAACACATGCCCAGGACGCTGAAAATCGCCTGCCTCGGCGTCCGGATCCGCCGCTCGGCGAATCGTCAACGCCCGTTCCGCCGCGGAGATGCCGGTCGTCAGCCCCTCTTTTGCGTCGATGGAGACGCCGTATGCGGTGCCGAGAGGGTCCTGCCTAACGGTCGTCATCGGCGGAATGTCCAGCTCCTGAAACCGCCGCTGCGTCATAGGCAGGCAGATGAGGCCTCTTCCGTAGGTCGCCATAAAATTGACCGCTTCGGGGGTCGCCTTCTCTGCCGCCATCGTCAGATCGCCTTCGTTTTCGCGGTCGCTGTCGTCGGTGACGATCACCATCTCGCCCCGCCGCACCGCCTCGATCGCTTCTTCGATACGCGCAAATTGAATGTTCATCGCATATACCCCTGCGCCTTCAACAGCTCCGCGCCGACGCCCCCGTTCGGACGATAGGTCAGGGCGCGCTCCACATATTTTGCCAAAATATCGAACTCAAGGTTGACGCGGCTGCCGGCGGAACGGCGCGCGAACGTCGTCTTCTCCAAGGTATGCGGAACAAGCGCGACTTGAAAGCCGTCCGGCAAAAGCGACGCAACCGTCAAGCTAACGCCGTCCACCGAGACGGAACCTTTTTCAACAAGATAACGCATGCCGTCCGAAGAAACGCGCACATCCAGCAGCATCCCGGCGCCTTCAGGAGAGAGCCGCGCGGCGATTCCCGTCTCGTCCACATGTCCCTGTACAAAATGCCCGCCGATGCGTCCGTCCGCTTTCAACGCCCGCTCCAGGTGTACGAGCGCGCCTGGGCGCAGGTCGCCGAGGGCGGTTCGGCGCATCGTTTCGAGCGAGACGTCCGCCTCCCAGAGGCAGTCGCTTGGAACGGCCGCCGCAGTGAGACAGACGCCGTTCAGCGCGACGCTTTCGCCCAGACGCAGCGGCTCATCCGCTTCCATTTCGATGGCGAGGCGCATTCCGCCGCCGGCGCGTTCGATCCGTTGGACGCTTCCGAGCGTTTCGATGATGCCGGTGAACATACCGCTCTCCGATGCGTTAGTCGGGCGGCTCCCCGCCTTCTTGAAAGACGCCGATCTGTCTAAACCGGCGCCTGCGCTGTTCAATGAGCTGGTCGGGCGTCAAGGCGGACAGCTCCTGCAGACGCGCCTTGACAGCGTTTTGGACGCGCCGGTAGGTCTCCTGCGGGTCGCGGTGCGCTCCGCCCGGCGGTTCAGGGATGATCTCGTCGATCACCTTCCACTTTTTCAGATCGTTGGCGGTCAGTTTCAATCCTTCAGCCGCCTCTGGGGCGTGTTCGCCCGAATCTTTCCACAAAATGCCGCTGCATGCCTCCGGCGGCGCGACGCAGTAAACGGCGTGTTCCAGCATCAGCGCCGCGTTTCCCATCGCCACGCCGAGAGCGCCTCCGCTTCCGCCTTCGCCCACAACGACCGCGATGAACGGCGCCGGCAGCTGCGACATCTCAAACAGATTCTCAGCGATCGCGTTCGCCTGTCCGCGTTTTTCGGCATGCGCGCACGGATGCGCCGCCGGCGTGTCGACAAAGCTCAGAATGGGGCGGTTGAACTTCGCCGCGAAGCGCATGAGACGGCGCGCCTTGCGGTAACCCTGCGGATGCATCATGCCGAAGCTGGTGCGGATATTCTCTTTGGTGTTGCGCCCTTTTTGTTGGGCGAAATAGACGACCGGCGTTTCGTCGAACCATCCGACGCCTGTTAAAAGCGCCGGGTCGTCGCCGTCGATTCGGTCGGCGCAGATCGGGACAGGGTCTTCAATGAGAGCTTGTACGTAGTCGGAGCCTCTTGGGCGCTCGGATCGGCGCGCCAGCCACACCTTCTGCCAGGGCGACAGCCGCTCATAAAAGCGGTTCCGCTCCTGTTCATACGCCTTTTCAAGCAGCTGCGCGTCTTTTTGGAGGTTGATGGGGGCATCCTCAATAGCGGCGCGCAATTCTTTGAGCCGCTCTTCGACAGCGAACATGCTCTCTTCAAAATGAATGTCGTTCGATTTCATGACGCTCTCCGCCCGCCGTTTCTATAATAGTATAGCGCGCTTTTCCAAATGCGCAACATCCGCGCTCGATAGAACGCCATTCCCGCGCCTAAACCCCCCCATCCCCCCTTATCAAGGGGGGAGAGAGTCGAAGCCCTTTATCAAGGGTGAGAGTCGAAGCCCCCCTGTCAAGGGTGAGAGTCGAAGCCCCCCTGTCAAGGGGGGTTTGGGGGGTTTATTCCGATGTTCTTAGCAAACGATAGACCTTATTATGATGCGAAGCGTCCGGCGGCTCAGCCCGTAATTCCCGCGCAAGCCATGTCCCCGTGAAACGGGGAGGGAATCTAGAGGCGCCGCAGAAACCGTCCGCATCCGTCCGCCGACATGTCCCAACTAAAGACATAAGGTCAGAAAAGGACAACTTGCGTCATGGAGCGCATCAGGATATAATAGGCAATGCGCGTTATATTTTTAAGGGAAGCAAGTTGAGCGGAATCCAGAAAGGGTTGGACATGAGCAAAAAAACGCGGATTGCGATTGTTGGAACAGGCAATTGCGCCTCTTCACTCGTACAAGGCCTTTACTACTACCAGAACGCCTCCGACCAGGACATTGTCCCAGGGTTGATGCATGTCCGCCTCGGCGGATACCACGTTTCCGATGTTGAGGCGGTCGCGGCGTTTGATGTGGACGACAACAAGGTCGGGCGCGATCTGAGCGACGCGCTCATGTCGCCCATCAATAACACGATCAAATTCGCCGATATTCCGCCGACCGGCGTCCAGGTAATGCGCGGACCGACAGGCGACGGGCTGGGGCGGTACTACCGCCAGACGATACGCGAATCGGACGCGGAGCCGGTTGATGTCGCGCAGGCGCTGACAGACGCGAAGGCGGATGTGCTGGTGAACTACCTGCCCGTCGGAAGCGAAAAGGCGACGCGGATGTATATGGAGCAGGCGCTGCGGGCGGGCGTTGCGGTCGTCAATTGCATCCCCGTTTTTATCTGCAGGCATGAGCGCTGGCGCGAGCGGTTTGAGGACGCCGGGCTGCCGATCATCGGCGACGACATCAAGGCGCAGATGGGCGCGACGATTGTTCACCGCGTCTTGACGCGCCTCTTCAACGACCGGGGCGTGTTGATGGAGCGCACCTCGCAGCTGAATGTGGGCGGGAACATGGACTTCCTGAACATGCTTGAGAAGGAGCGGCTTGAGTCGAAGCGCATCAGCAAGACGGACGCCGTGACCTCGCAGCTGGATTACAAGGTGGAGCCGCAGAATGTTTACATCGGACCGAGCGACCATATCCCATGGCTTGAAGACCGCAAGTGGTGCCACATACGGATAGAGGGGCGCGAATTCGGCGATGTGCCGGTCAACATAGAGCTGAAGTTGGAGGTGTGGGATTCGCCGAACTCCGCGGGCGTGAGCATCGATGCGATACGGTGCTGCAAGTTGGCGCGGGACAGAGGCATCGGCGGACCGCTGCTGGGTCCAAGCGCCTACTTCATGAAGTCGCCGCCGATTCAGTACACCGATTCGGAGGCGCTGGAGATGGTGGAGAGCTTCATCGCTGGGCGTTAGACGGTTTGACAGACCTTTCTGCTGACCTCATGCGTAAAGTTGGGACATTTGAACGAATGATCGCTCTATTGATGGGAAAAAGGCGCCGCCAACCAGGCCGTCATTCCCGCGAAAGCGGGAATCTAGAGGCGCCGCAGAAACCGTCCGCGTTCGCCCAGGCGAATGTCCCAACTAAAGCGCTAAGGTCAGTTTCTGAGATTGCCTCTTGAGTTAGAGCAAATCTGATGGACGTCATTACCGCAAGGGGCGGATGTCGTCTGTTGGACTCTGGATTTCCGCTTGCGCGGGAATGACGGGTTTTGTGCCGCGGCGTTGAAGGTTGACAAAAATCGCGGGCAGGTTTAAAATGCGCCAAAAGGAACGCATTGCAGCGAGACTGTTTAACGCAAATTGGAGTCCACAGGCATGATGAAAAACGCGAACATCCATATCTTAGCGGTTGCCGCCGCGCTCTGCTTCGGGATGACAGCGCAGGCAAATCTGAACGACGCCAGCCTCTCCGTTTACTACAGCTTCGACGGAGACGGCGACGTCATCACCGACCACTCCTCCTACGGCAACCACGGTTCCATCGCCGCCGGCGCCTTGACGCGCCAAGACGGACATGTCGGCATGGCGCTGCTCTTTGAGAACACGCGCGTCGACCTGAACGGACCTGAATTTCAAAACAAACCTGTCGACGGCATCACGATCGCCGCATGGATACGCCACGCAGGCTCCGGCGATCCGCAAACGCTTTTCGATGCCAAAGGCACCGACCACGGCAGCGGACTCTACCACGCCGAGATACGCCCCGGCGGCTTTCGCTGGTTCTCCAGAGACGGCAGCTCGACGACGGTCTTCAACATCAACCCAGGACCTGTGCTTCCGGCGGACGAATGGGTTCATTTTGTCGGAACCTACGACAGCGAAAGCGGCATGGCGCGAACCTATGTGAACGGAGAGATGACGCACGAAGCGCAAGGCGCCGGGAAGCTGTCCGGCAACTGGGACGACACTGCCGGCATCGGCGACCACAACGGGGGCCGCTGGTTGACCGGCTTGCTGGACGAGTACTTCATCTTTTCCCGCGCGCTCAGCGCCGATGAGATCAACGCTGTCATGACAGGCGCGTTCACCTCGGTTGACCCGAAAGGCAAAGCGGCCATTTCATGGGCGGGCGTCAAGACGGGGCGGTAAAGGCGGACGTTTTACATCATGAAGGGCGCAGATACAGCGCGCTCTTCTCTGTCTGGCTTTAGCGTTTTATGAGGACATGCCGCTTGGCGAAGGCGAGCGGTTTCTGCCAGGAGACTGGATCGCCGCTCACGCGGAAACGGCGGCTTGTCCGCGCTGAAAGTTGACATAAAATGGAGGTTGGTTAAAATACATTCAAATGAAAGCGTTTCAAAGAACGGCAGCATCAAACGAATTGGAGATCATGAACATGACGAAACGCGCGCGCATACATCTCTTGGCGATTGCCGCCGCAGCCTGCTTCGGGCTGGGCGCGCATGCAAACGCAAACGACCCGACCCTCTCCGTCTATTACAACTTCGACGAAGAGGGCGACACGATCATTGACCAGTCCTCCTACGGCAACGATGGAACCATCACAAAGGGCGGTTCCAAACGCGAAAACAGCGACATCGCCGGCAAGGCTCTCCTTTTTGAGCAGACCCGCGTCGACATGAACGGACCTGAATTTCAAAACGGACCGGTGGACGGCATCACGCTGGCGGTCTGGGTGAACCATAATGGCGTCGGCGTTCAGACGCTTCTAGACGCCAACACCACCGACCACGGCAGCGGACTCTACCACGCCGAAATACGCGCCGGCGGCTTCCGCTGGTTCCATCGTGACGCAGGCGGGACGACGGTCTTCAACATCAACCCCGGCCCCGTGCTTCCGGCGGGTGAATGGGTTCATTTTGCCGGAACCTACGACAGCGATTCGGGCGAAGCGAAAACCTTTGTGAACGGCGAGGAAACGCACGCCGCAAACGGCGCCGGCACACTCTCCGACAACTGGGATGTCAACGCCGGCATCGGCGACCACAAGAACGATCGCTGGCTGACCGGCTTGCTGGACGAGTATTATATCTTCTCAAGAGCGTTGGACGAAAACGAGATCAATTCGGTCATGAACGGCAGTTTTCTGTCGGTGAACCCGCAGGGCAAGACAGCCGTCTCATGGGCGGGTCTGAAGGCGCAACGGTAAAGGAGGCATTGATGGCGAAAGCAGACACGGTCATTTTATTCAGCGTCGATGGCATGCGGCCTGACGGGCTGCAGAAGGCGGAAACGCCCAACACAGACGCGCTCGTCAGCGGCGGCGTTTCCACCTTTTCGGCTCAGACGGTCATGCCGTCTGTGACGCTGCCGTGCCACAGCTCCATGTTTCGCTCCGTCCCGCCGACGCGCCATGGGGTTGTCACGAATACGTTCACGCCGCTGGCGCGCCCCGTGCCGAGCATTATGGACGTTGTGCGGCGGGCGCAGATGAAGGCGGCGGCGTTTTACAACTGGGAGCCGCTGCGCGACCTCGCCAGCCCCGGCTCCCTGGAGCATTCGCTCATGATGCGCAACTGGGCCGCGCCGGAAGGCGACCAGGAGCTGGCGGAAGCGGCGGGCGCGCTCATACGGCGGACGGCAAAGAATCCGTACGCCTTCATCTTCGTCTATCTGGGGCATACGGATGTGATGGGGCATGCGCATGGGTGGATGTCGGAGCCGTATCTGGATGCGATCTCGAACGCGGACGTTTGCGTCGGCATTGTTCTGGAGGCTGCGCGTCAAGCGGGAACCATGGAACGAACCGCCGTCATCGTCACCGCCGACCATGGCGGACACGGGCAGACGCACGGAACCGACATGCCTGAAGACATGACGATACCTTGGGTCTGCTTCGGGGCGGGCGTCCCGAGCGGCAAATCCATTGAGGCGCCTGTGAGCATCATAGACAACGCGCCGACGATCGCCGCCTTGCTGGGTCTTGAGCCGGGCGAACACTGGGAAGGCAGCCCCGTCCCGTTTTAAAGGAGGATGCGGCGCGCCGCTAATCGCCGATGCGGTTGCGCGCGCGCCGCTGCGCCTGGCGGAGGGCGCTGTATGCCGGCTGTCGTCTTGGCTCCTCAATGGGAGGCGGGGGAGCCGGTTCTTCTATAGGCGCCTCTATCGGCTCTTCCGTCTCTTCGGGAGTTTGACGCCGCTTTCTTCTCGGTTGGCGCAGGCGTTTTTCGGCTTTCTCCTTCTTCTGCCTCGGCGGGCGGGCGCCGATAATCCCTGTCCTCCGCTCCAACACCTCCAACAGCAGCAGCGCCGCCGCCGCGCACAGCAGCCACGCCGCCAGCGGCACATAGCGCGGAAGCCGATCAAGGTCGCGCCACACTTCGGCGAGGTTCACCCGCGCCTTTCCGCCCGTGATGAGCGACGCCTGCTGAAGCGCCTGCAAGCCCGCCCCCTCCCGCTCCGGCAGATATTCCGGCGAGTACGGCAAACTGACCGGCGCAAACGACGCGGACCCGTCCTCTCCCAAGTCAACGGTCGAAATGACCGTCTCGCTGCCCCGAAGCGGCACATGCGCCGTGATCGTGTCCGCGGATGTCCACTCCATAACAACCTTTTCAGCGACGGGCGGGCGTCCCGGTACGCCTCTTAAAACAGAAACGGTCGGCGGGTCAAAGACGCCCGCGCCCTCCCGCTCAGGGTCAAGGTGAAGATCAATGCGCTGAACGCCGTTCTCAACCTCCTGCGTCAAAACCATTCCGTCCGGCAGATTCTGGCGGTCGCCCGCCGTCCATCTTGCCATCCCTGCGAGCAGGTTGCCGTAGTCGTCCCATTTGGCGATCTCCCCTGTATGTTTTCCGCTCGCTTCAGCCGTGTAAGCGAGCGCGCGCCCCAGCCCCGCCTGCCATGCCGCGATGATCGGGGCGTCGTATTCGTCCACCGAAACGGTCGCCAAATTCGCCTCAGGGCGCACATAGCACAGGTTATAACCGCCGATCGTATAAGGAATCTCATGCTTTTTGCCGACAAGGGTGAGCAGTTCGCCCGTTGTGTTGACGTTGACCGGGTCTTCGATGAAGGAGCTGCGCGCGACATCAATCGTGTCCTGCGCGAAGAGTCTGGGCAGGTCTTCGGCGTTGTTTGTGAAAAAGATGCGCCCGTCGCCCCGCTTGGCAATGTCTTTCAAAAATTCGGCGTCCGGGTCGGTGTCGTTGCCGAGGCCGACAACGCTGAAGGTGATCCCCGCCTTGCGCGAGAGCCGTATCAGCTCCACATATGCGCCGGGCTGCTCAGAGTCGGCGGCGTCCGCCAGCAGAATCACATGGCGCGTCTGCGCCGTCGCGCCTTGGAGCATCCGCACGGCTGCATCCAGACCGTTGTAAACATAAATCCCCCCTCCCCCTGGGCTGATCTGTATGACCCTATCGCGCGCGTCGGAGTTCTCATGATCAACATAGTCTAGATCGGCGATGACATGCGCCTGGCTGTCGACGGCGATCGCCCCAAATTCATCTGTCAGGCTGAGCATGTCATATACTTCCGCCGCCGCTAAGTTTGCCAGGTCCATCTTCATTCGACCGCCCGCAACCGGCATGCCCATGCTTCCCGACCTGTCCATCGCAATCGCAATGGCGACCGCCATCTTGCGGTGTTCCTGCCGCAGCTCCATTGAGACCGGCATGATCGGCTCTAGGGGGGACTTGAAATAGCCGCCGGGGCCGTAGGAGGTTTTGCCGCCGGTCATCATAATGCCCGCGCCCGCCTCCTTCACCCAATTTGCGATGTTTTCCATGCCGCGCGTCCCGATGCGGTTCGCCGGCGCGTTCTCGATCAGAAGGGCCGAGTATCCGCCCAGCTCGTCCAGCGACCAGCGCATCTGCCGCGGCGTCCGCGTCTGCACATTCAGCTGCCCGCGGCGCAGAAATTCTCCAAGCCCCGAATCTGCGTCGTTGGCGATATGTAGGATCGGCCGCTCGCCTTCCACGCCGACAAGCAGTTTCGCCTTGTTGTTTTCAGGCACAGGGTCGTCTCCCCCGCCGTCGATCTCCAGGATGTAGCTCTGGACGCCCGGTTGATGCGCCGTGTCGCGGAAAAGCAGGCGCGAGAGGCCGGACGGAATGGAGCGCGTACCGCTGGACAACGTCTCCCCGCCGCGCATGAGCCTGTACTTGATCTCGGTAGAAACCGGCGCTCGAACCCAGCCGGCGATCATGAACGACTCGCCGGGGCGAGCCGACTGCGGTGCGTTGATGCGTTCAATGGCGGCGTCGTTGGCGGCGGAACGGCGAATCGCCCTATAATCAATAGGAATGCCGCGCGCCGCGGCTTGGACGGCCGCTTCGGTCGGGTCTTTGCCTGTCCATCTGCCGTCGGAGAGCAGGATGATTCGCCCCGGCGCGTTCGCCGGTATGAGCGATAGCGCCGTTTCGAGCGCGTCATGCATGTTGGAGGCGTCGCCCTTGACCTCATGCATAAAGCTGCCGAATTTGCCCGTTGTCGGTCCCTGTTCGATGGCGCTTTTTTCTCCAAACGCGACGACCGCTAGGCGCGAGTCCTGTTTCTGCGCCTCCTGAATGAGCGCGATCGCTTCCAGCTGCTGCGCCTCGCTGCTTGCCGGCATCGAGAGGCTTCTATCCACTGCGACGACCGCAACGCCCGCTCGGCTCGGTATTTTTAAGGACAAGCCCGCCAGCGCGAGAACAATCAGCAGAACAGCCGTGAAACGAAGCCCGATGAGAAGGCGCGACGGCAGGCGCCAGACGCGCATGGACGCGATGAGCGGAATCAGCAAAAGCAGCCAGATCGGATAGAACAGCGTCATGCGGCGGTCTCCGCGGGTCGCGCCGTTCCCCCTTCGGCGGCGGCGAGAATCATATGCGCCGTCAAGATGAGAACGGCAAGCAGCATCAGCGCCCAGCCCATGTCTCTATAGCCCCTTTCTAGCAGCTCGGACCCCGCCCAGCCGCCCCATTCTCCGCGCTCCTTGTTGAGCAGGTTCGATTCATTTTTAGAGAAGGCGCTGACGGCGAACCGGTACTCCTCGCCGTCCGCTTCAATGCGGTAAACGCCCGTTTCTTCAGCCAGCGCATAGACGCCCTCCTGCGGCGGAGGCAGGTCGCGCACGACTCCGCTGGGCGAGACGATGCTCGCCGCTTCTTCAACGCTTTCGGGCGGCGGAGGGTTGACCGTCAGGCTCACATCGTCGCCGAGGCGGTAGTTGATGCGCCGCAGCCCCGGCGTCTCGGAGACGCGCCACTGCGCCAGGTTCCACATGAAAATCGGCCATGCCGGGGCGTCCTGCAGGTTGGAAAGGTCGATGCGCAGGCTCCATTTCAGATCGCGTCCGCCGTCGGAGCGCTCCGCGTCGACGATGAGCGGAACATTCCCCGCCGTCACAACCGGCATGCCGGCATACTCCTCCGCCTCGCCCGCCGCCCAGACGACGCCGTCCAAGCCCGCCCCCTCCGCCAGCGGATGCGTCTGGTCAACGACAAAAGGACCGACATACGCCGCGGCGTTGTCAGGCGCGTCAAACAGCACGCGCCAGACCTGCGGCGAGGCGGGCGGACCGTCAAACGGCGCGTCTGTCAAAAGCAGCTCGGGGCGCAGATTCGTGAAATGAACCGCGCCTGTCGACTCCAAGCCCGACCGAACGCGCCGGCGGAGCGACTCGTTCCGTATGTCCAACTGAACGCGCGCCTGCTTTCTTTCTTCAGGCAGCAGATACGCTTCGTTGTCGATGTTGAGCGCGTCCGCGCCGATGCGCGCCAGGACGCCCGGCGTCCCTTCAGGCAGGCTGAAGATGAGCCGGCGCGTCTCTTCTGGGTCAAGCGTCAACTCCTCCTCGCGCAGGACGGACGGCTGGACGCTTTCATCCGCCGCGTCCGAATCTGGCAGCTCTTCGATGACAAGCGTTGCGCGGTACGTCTCTTTCGACAGGTTGGCGATCTCCAGAAGGCACCGTTCGCCCGTTTCGGCGGGAGACCGAGTCGCGTTCACAATGGCGGCGTTCGGCTTCGCGCGGCCGAAGGAGCGCCATTTGAGCCGGTCGTTTTGAATGTCGGCGGCGGGCGGCTCGTCGGAGACGACAAGGATCAGCGCCGCTTCTTGACTCAACTCTTCGGCGAGAGCGACGGCGCCGGCGATGTCGGCGACAGGCGACCGGCAGCTCCATTCATTTTCGTCGGGCATGCCGCCGTCCGTTTCGGCGAGGCGCGGCTTTCTGCCGGCGACGATGTAGCGCGCTTCATACCGCGGCTTGGCGAACGGGTTGCGCGTGTCGATGCCGAGCTCGGCGCGCACGGCGTCGGCGGCGCGGGCGCGGGGGCTGTTTTCGCCGTCGGCGCGCATGGAGAAGGAGTCGTCCAGGACGACGTAAAGCGTCGGCGCGTCCGCGTCCATCAAAAAAAGCGGAGAAGCCGCCGCGAGCGTCAACGCCAGAATAGCCAGTATTTCAAGAATAAGCAGAAGCGGCATCTGAAACCGCTCAATGCGCGTTCCGCCCTGCCGGGCGCGCCGCTGGTCAATCCAGAGCGCCAAGCTGGACACAGGAACGCGGCGCGAGCGCGTCCGAAGCCAGTAGATGGCGACAAGACCCGGTATAGCGGCAAGCGCGAAAAATGCGGCAGGCAAGGCAAAGACAGGCATCGCTTAAGAATCTTTCGATAGAGGCGTCATTGGTCAGGTCTGAAGTGCCGGGCGATGCCGGACGCTTTTTTACAGAGCCAGTATCCGACGATAAACGGCAAAGCGACCGACACGATGCCGGCGGCGATGCCCCGCAGCATGGTGGGAATGCCTTCAGTCGCGGTCATCTTGAAAGAGAGTACGCCCATTAAGGACGCTCCGCCGGTGAAGACGCCGAGAACCATCGTAGCCACCCAGAGCGAACCCGCCATAAAAATAACGCCGACAATCGTTACAGCAATCTCAATAACGCGCCGCATGGACATGATCGTTCCCCCTCTCACTCATCGGGTCGGAAATGTCGGGCGATGCCGGACGCCCCTTTGCATATCCAGTATCCGACCCAGAACTGCAAAAGAGTCATCAACATGGTCAACATCCGCGTTTTGACAAGCAACGATTCTTGAACCGCATACGAGGGATCGTTGTCCGTGTCGAACGGCATGTTGAATGCGGCGTTCACAACCGCCTCAATAAAGCTCCACAGCGCCGACCCCATAAAGACAACGCCGACAATCGTTACAGCAATCTCAATAACGCGCCGCATCGTCATGCCGCTGTCTCCGTTGAATGTTAGTCGTCGTTCGGGCGAAACGTGCGCGAAATCGATTCCGCCGAGTAAGCCGCCCAAAGCCCAAAGCAAAATTTAATGAAAGGACCTGCAACGCCCGCCGACATAAATTGCGCCATATTCAAAGAGTTCATCTCGATCGACACGGCGCATCCGATGATAATCGACGCTAACAGGGCGGGTACGGCTGTGAAGATCAGATAGACGCCGATGATCTGCGTCGCGATCTCAAGTATTTTCCGCATGGTCATGTTGCCGTTCTCCGTGTGAGAGGCGCGGACAGGTTTTTTTTAAGCCCGCCCGCGCCGCTTCAACTTCCATCGCCGTCCGGGCGGAACATGGTCGCTATTTTGTCTGATAATGCGCAGGTCAGAATTCCAACAATGAACAAGAGCATTCCCTTCAGCAACGGCGCCACAGTAAGCATTCTCATGTTGATCCCCGCTGAACTGCCCATTGGCGTGTTTTTCAGCGCCGCGCTCATCGGAATATAGGAACCGACCGCCGCAATGATCATATAAACGCCGATCGCGAGCAACGCAACGCCTGCGACCGTTACGGCGGCGTCCACGATCTGCCATCTGCTCATCGCGCCCTCCATTGGATAGAGAAAGGATGCGCGGGCAGGTTTTTTAAGCCCGCCCGCGCCCGTTCTCATGCTGATTAGAACGACTGCGTCAATCGAACGATCGTCAGCCGCCCCAGCTCGGGGGCGCCGATAAACTCGATATGCTTGTCGTCCAGGATGTTCTGGACAGACAGCGACAGGCGCGTGTTGTCTAGAACGTTGTACCCTGCGCTCACGTCGATCGTCTGATACTGCTCCACAACGCCCTGATAGGTGCCCGAATTGACCGGGAATTCGTTCACATAACGCAGGCGCAGCTCCGCCGCCAGCGCGCCCAGATCGGCGTTCATATACTGAAGGCGCGCTCCAAACTTGTGCCTCGGGGCGTTCAACGACACATTCGGCTCCCCCTCCAGCTCGAACGTGTCTTCGCTCACGAACGAGTAGGTTCCGCCGACGACCCAGTTCTCGTTCAGGAAGAGGTTCAGGTTCAGGTCCGCCCCAAACAATGAAATGTCGCCATAGTTGCGGTAGGTTGTCATGATGGCAGTCGGGTCGGAGGCTTCGTTGGGCGTCACCGTTCCGAGCGGAATACGCGCCGCCCCGTTTGTGATTAAGTACGCCACCTCATCAACCCCAGAGCCGTTTTTCGCCACCGCTCCCTGTGTTTCCTCTTCGTAAATGCCGTCAAGCGCGATCAACGCTTCTCCCAGCGGCTGATTTTGAGGCAGGCTAAACGTTTCACCCAACTGCTGCGCAAGGAAGGCATAGAGCGTTTCGCTGTCCAAAAACACGTTGGGCGTTTCAGCGGTGATCGGACCAACGAGATTCACGATGTTTGTACGGTAAAAATCGACGCCGATGACCAGCTGATTGAAGAGCGCGCCCTTGTAGCCCAGCTCTACGGTCTGGGTGATCGTCGGCTCCATCGGAGCAACGTCACGCACGGGTTTCTGTAGCTGTAGAAACGGCTGCGAATTGGGATCCTCAGGGTTGTAATTAGGGTTGAACGCTAGAAGGGTGTTTTTCACACCGTCCACCTGTTGAGGTATTAACCCCTCAGCAATTGTCTTCATGGTCTCTTCATCCGCTGGCAGACCTAAGCGTGTCAACGCACTCTTCATGAGCGCGCTGATCCCCGGGTCCGTAATCAGGCCATCAATCACAGCGCTTCGGGCTACGCCCCACATAACGTTCGTGAAGGCGGGATCGTCCAGCTCCCAGTAGTGGTCCACCGGCATCTCTGCGAGCGGCGAAAACGGCGATCTGAACTTCGGTTGTCCATTTTCGCTTCGTTCGAAGGTGAAGCCCGAGTCCGGAACGCCGGAGCCGCGCACATCAATCCCGAGGCCGAAGGGGTCCTGCGCAGCGCGGATGTCCAAGAACAGGTTGTTTGTGCTGGGGGTGCTGTACGCCCTGTTGTAGGTGAGGCGCAGATTGTCGGTGGAGGTTGGGCTAAAGACCAGCGCGGCGCGCGGCGAGAAGATCATGTCTGCCAGCCGGCTGTGGTCGTCCACGCGCGCCGCCGCGACCAGCTTCAGCTGATCGGTCAAGACGGTCTCCGACTGCAGGTAGAGGCCGATTTCGTTGATCGTGTCGTCCTCTTCGTTGGAGCCGTTGATGGTGCCTTCAGTGTCGGGGCGGGTCAACAGCGCGTCAACTCCGTAGGTCAACCGCTCGCGCTCGCCGAGGGAGGTTCCGTGCTGAATCTGCGCAACCATCACCTGCGATTTGTCAATGATCGGGGCGCCGTCGCGCAGCAGGAAGCTGTCGCCGGCGTCGCTCATATTGATGAACGCCTGCGCGAACAGGTCGCCCGCCGCGAGCCTGCCCTGTACATAGCTATACGTCCATCCATCCGCAGAGGAGGCTCCGAGGCCAGTCAGCTCAATCTGTTTCGCTTGAACGAACCCGCCGGAGAGTATTGCGGTCGCGCTGTCGCTGAGGCGGTAGTCAAGCCTCGCGTCGGCGCTCAGTTTGTCCACTTCATAATCGCGCGCGCCGATGCGAATCGCGTCCGGGTTTCCCCCGGCGTCAGTGAGCTTTTGATGAAGCGCCTGCAGATAATCTTCAAAGTTGGGATCGCTGACAAGAACCTCCTCGCCAGGGTCTTTTCCTGCGTCCTCGATCGCTTTACGGAGCGCTTGACCGCGCTGCCGCTGCTCAATAGGGTCGACGAATTCCCAGTCATCCCCTTGGTAGTATTGAGCGGACAGCTTGTAGCCAATCTGCTCGTTGACGACGCCCGCGTGGCGCACTGAACCCATGAGAATGCCGCGTTCCCCCGCGCCGACAGAGATGTCGGTTCCCGCCGAATCAAACGGAGAGCGGGTCAACATATGCAGGACGCCGTTCGCGCTGTTTGGCCCGTAGAGCGCGGAGCCTGGACCCAAAACGACCTCAACCCGCTCAATGTCGTCGTCGGTCGAGGGGATGAAGGAGTAGGCGTTCAGGCGCAGGGACGGAATGCGCGCATAACGGTTGTCGACAAGCGTCAGAAGCGTTGTTGAGAAAACATTGTTGAAGCCGCGCACAACGGCGTTCGCCTGAACGATGCCGGAAGAAGCGACATCGACGGCGGGCAGATGGCGCAGCCGCTCTGCCTGGTTGACGGCGACCTGGGCGCGCAGCTGATCGCCCTCAATGACGGCGATGGAGGCGGGAGCCTCTATCACCTTTTCGGGGCGGCGGGAGGCGGTGACAGACACCTTTTCCAGCTCAATCTCTGAAGCGCCGGACTTCGTCTCTTCTTCGGCATGCGGCTCTTCCATCTCTCCTTCAGCCGGTTGCTCGCATGGCAGATGTCCCGCCGCGACGATGTAAACGGAAAGCGGAAGGCCGTTCAGAACGGTTGCGCCGTTGGCGCTAGTGAGAACGCTGAACAGAAACCCGCTTGAAGAGACCGCGCCGGGCGGCATGCCCGACGAGCCGATAGCGGGACCTGCCCAGGCGGCCGCGGTAAACGACGCGGCAACAATAATCGAGGCGATGTGTCGTATCATGTAGCGTCCTTTCTTAGTGAACTTCAAAATCGCGTTGGATGCTTGGATACATTATGCGACCTGGAGAACCTCCGATTTGACGAGAGCGTCCAGTTTCCATTCGGAGGCGGTTTCTTCGGCTGTCGCTGTTGTCATGACGGCGCCCGCCTGACGGCAAGCAGTATGCCAGCGCTCCTGATGACGCGCAAGGGCGTTCCGATAGCGCGCCAGAGCTCCCGCGTCCAAAAAGATCTCCTGCATCTCCTCCGTTTCAGAGTCGACAAAGCGCACATTGCCGCGCTCCGGCGTTGCGATGTCGCTTTCGGCGAGCATTTGAACGACGACCACCGCGGACGCCCGCTCGGCGATGCGGCTCAGCGTCTCCATCGGGTCGCCGATCCAGAGCAGGTCGCTGATGAGTATTCGAATGCCGTAGGGACGCCATCTTGGGGCGGCGCGCCGAAACGAATCGGCGGGGCTGCCTGTATATTCAAAGTCGATGCCGTCCCATATGGAAGGGCGGGAGGAGCCGTTTTCGACGGGGCGGTACCCGTCCGCGGCGATCCACGCCGAGGCGGAGTAGCCGGCGTTGAAGGAGGCGGCGGCAAACGCCGCGGTCAAACCGAGCGCCGCTTCCGCCTTGCGCGTCCCTTCTAGGTTCATGGAGCGGGAGCCGTCCAGGATGATGTCGGCATGGGGGGAGACCTCGTCGCGGTACAGTTTCACAATCAGCTTGTCGCTTCGGGCGAATCCGCTCCAGTCGATGGCGCGCAGGTCGTCGCCGGGTTGGTATTCGCGCCGGTCGATGAACTCTAAGGAGCTGCCGGCGCGCTTGGCGAGCTGGTCGCCGGCGGCGCCCAAAGGGACGATGCGCGGCGCGTTCAGCACATACCGCGCGCCCGCCCGCTCCCCGTTCACAAGATGCTGTCGGTAGGCTTCTTCCATAGATAGCCCCGTTTCTGCTTGTTACGGAACGTACCATAAACATCAACGCGCGGCGTGTCAAGCGTATGTTTTTTCTGACCTTAGCGCTTTAGTTGGGAAATTCCGCCTGGCGGATGCGGACGGTTTCTGCGGCGTCTCCAGATTCCCTCCCCGTTTTCACGGGGATCTGGCTTGCGCGGGAATGACGGCTTGGTTGGCGGCGCCTTTTTCCCATGAATAAAGGCTTTGGTCGTTCAACGGTCCCAACTTTCAGCATAGGGAATGCGATCAATTACAAAACCAAGTTTTTCCTCGTATAAGCATCGTTGCCCCTCAATGGTCGCCGGACGGAACGACGATCGTCTGCGAAGGCGGGCGCAGCACTATCGACATTTACAAGGTAGATATCGAAACTGGACAGATTGTCAATCTGACCAACACCCCGAAGGAAAATGACGGGAAGCCCTACTGGTCGCCGGACGGGAAGCGAATCGTCTTTCATTCGTGGCGCAGAAACGCGAAGGAGGAGTTGATTCGCGATATTTTTGTCATGGACGCCGATGGCAAGAACAGGGTTCAACTCACAGACCATCCCGCGCAGGACGGGGAGCCAAGATGGTCGCCAGACGGAAAGACGATAGCTTTTTACTCGTACGATCGGTCGGATCCGCCAGGATTCAACCTGTATCTGATGGATCCGGACGGGTCAAACATTCGGCAGTTGACGTTTGGTCCTCATTGGGAAGTTGCTCCGTCCTGGTTTCCGGACGGCAAATGGATCTTGTATTCTTCTGGCGAGACAGGAGACGGAGTGGATCTATTCCGCGGGGGCGCATGGAACATTTACCGGATCCATGTTGAGACCAAAGAGGTTGTTCAGGTAACGCATGGCGATCCTGGGGGGCTTGGTCAGGAATGGGTTCTTTCAGGAGGGAGCGGCAGATTTCCTCTGGGTTTTATCCCATGGGGGCGGCTGAAGGCGGGCGATAGCGACTGACGAAGCCCGCTTTTAGCGGAGATGCCCGTCCTCTTTTAAGCTGCGGAAGCTGTTGTCCGCCACAATCACATGGTCAAGCAGGGGGATGTCCAGCAGCTTGCCCGCCTGCGCAATGCGGCGCGTCACGTTGATGTCTTCGGGGCTGGGCGTCGGGTCGCCGGAGGGGTGGTTGTGCGCCAGGATGACTCCCGCCGAGGCGTTTTCGATCGCATAGCGGTACACCTCGCGCGGATGGATCAGGCTCGCGTTCAGCGTCCCGACGGTCAGCATTTTCCAGTGCGTGATCACATTTTTGGTGTCGAGGCACATTGCCCACAGCATTTCCTGCTGCGCGCCTCGAAGAGACGGGCGCAAAAAATTGGCGACATGCTCAGGTCCTTGAAACTTCATCTTCTGACTCGGCAGAAAAGCCGCCCAGCGGCGCGCCAGCTCAAGAGCCGCCGCCGCGTGGCAGCCGTCCCGAAAACTCATCCCAGGGGTGAGCGCGAGCGTCTGGCACGACTCGCCCGCCATCCGCGCCAGGTTCCCGTCAAAACGGCGCAGCAGCATCCGCGCGCCGTCCATATGCTTCTCTGTTCCCCCAAGCATCAGCCCGAACAGCTCCTCCACCGTCAACGAGCCGACCCCCTGACGCTTAATCCGATCCCGAAGCATCTCGCCCGGCGACTCTCTCTTCTTCACCTTTAGGACTTCTCCACCTTCTGCGGCAGACCGGACGCCGCCGAGCGCCAGACCGCCTCCGTCAACTCAATGACGCGCAGCCCGCAGATTGCCGGGACCTGATTCTCCGCCTTGCCGCGTATCGCGTCGATGAAGTTGCCGTCCTTGCTGCCGGGGAACGACTCGACGCCGCTGAAATCGGTCACCTCGGTCGGCCGGCGCCGCGACTCGTTCGCAACGAGCAGCTTGCCGCCCTGCCGTATCCAGATGATTCCCTTGTCGCCGGCGATCGTGATGTCTTCCCACATGCCGCCTGCGACCTCGTCGCCGACGATCGTGATTGTGCCGATGGCGCCGTTCGTGAAGCGCACCGAGACGGCGCTGTTGACATCCACCTCCGCCCCTCGGTTGTCGACATACGCAAACGCTTCTTCCGCCTCCAGCCCTGTTATCCAGAGCAGTATGTCGACCACATGGCTGCCCGAATCGTTCAGCTGTCCGCCGCCGCTCAGGGCGGGGTCAAGCCGCCATCTTCCCTGCTGATTGCGCAGCCAGTTCTGCCCTTGGTAAACATGCGTGAGCGTGACGCGTCCGATGGCGCCCTCGGCGATCTGTTGACGCGCCCAGCGGAAACGCGGATCGTAATGCCGCTGGTATCCGATCAGCAGCGTCTTGCCGGTTTCCTTCTGCTTGCGGATCACTTCCCGCGCATGGGCGCTCGTACAGGTCATAGGCTTTTCCACCTGCACATGCAGCCCGCGGTCGAGGCACGCCATGACCTGCTCAAAATGCAGCGTGTGCGGCGTGGAGATGACGGCGGCGTCCATCTCGGTTTTGTCAAGCATCTCGACATAGTCGCTGAAGACGGGAACCTTCGTTTTGACTCGCTCCTGCGCCGCTTTGAGCGCCCCCTTGCTCGGATCGGCAAACGCGGCAATCTGAACGCCCTTCATGCCGGCGAGGCACCCGATATGTCCGCGCGCGTTGCCGCCCGTTCCGATAAACCCAACCCGTATCGTTTCTGCCATACGATTTTGACCCTTTTCTGTGTGTTGATAAGCGGTTCGTTCCGTTCAAAAGTCCATATACTGTATGAGTTTGCGCCGCCGCCCCAGCGCGTCGCCCAGCGCGTCCTCCGCGGTTTGGTACGCCGCCCATTCGTCCGGCGCCGCCTTTGAGAGCTCGTTCTGCGCCGCATGGAGCTCGTCCTCATCCAGCGCGTTTTCGTAGGCGAACCATTCGTCCGGCGCCGCTAAAATCAGCGCCTCCTCTGCCGCGTAGAACAACGCCCATTCTACCGGCGCCCGCCGAAGCCTGCGCGCGTTGCCTGCCGACTCCACCGCCTCATGGTACACTTCTATTTCCATGGGAGCGTTGTCGCGCAGCGCCTCCTCCGCCTTTCCCAAATCCTCGCCTTTATGGTACACCTTATCCGACGTATGTTCATACCGTTCCCACTTCGGGGGAGGGACAGCGGCTTTCAACGCATCGCGCGCCTCGTTGTAACGCTTTTCAAACCCGCCTTGAAAGAGCGAGTCGTCTTTGAACAGCGCCTTGATCGCGGCGTACTGATCCGGCGCTTCCCGCTTGACATCGTTCTTTGCCTCGATATGCTCCTCAATCGCCTCGCGGAATGCGTCCTGCGCTTTTTGGTACGCCTTCCACTCGGCGGCGGCTGTCATTTTCAGCTCCGCCTCCGCGTCCATCACCGCCGAATTCCGCACAACAAGCGTCCGCGCCGCCTCGTACGCCGCGCGCGACCGCTTATACGCCGCCCACTCTTCAGGAGCCGCCTCAGCCAGCGCTTTCTGCGCCTTTTTCAGATCGGTCTGCGTATGGTCTAAACCGATGACCCATATCAACAAATCCGACATCGCGCTATCCTCTCGTTTGAACGGCAAGGGGGCATTCTAAGATTCCGCTTCATCGCCGCCGACCCCGCGTCACAGATGCGGATTGATCCGCTTCCACTCGTTCAGCGGCGGAAGCAGCCCGTCCGCGATGGTCTGGTCGCGCAGCGCCGCCAGATGCGCATGCGACTCCTTCAACGCCGCCATGTCCTCCTCGGAGCCGTCCGGCAGGCGCGCTGTGACGCCGTCCGCGCCGAGCGACGTGTCCGCCGCCATCATGACGCCGCCCCATTCGGACGCATCCCCCTCAGCGCCGATATACGCGCCGCTCGGCCACGGAAATTCGCCCCCGCCAAGAACCGACCGCAGCATGAGAACGCTCAAATGGGAGGGCGATTGAAACGAACTGCGCCCGCGCAGCTGAATGACCCGCGCGCCGCCGCCCCGCACATGCGCCTGTATCTCCTCCCAGTCCTCCTGCGACAGCCAGCCCTCGCTCAAGTAACTTGTCAGGGGCTTGCCGTCGATGCGGATGCCGTCTTTAAAGACCGCCATCTTTTCGCCGTGTCCGCCGTAGGTTCGGCAGCCGGTCACGAGGTCCTGGCGCACGCCGAACCGCTGCGCGAGGGCGGTCTGAAGGCGCGTCGAATCAAGCGCCGCCAGCGTGGACACCCGCTTCGGGTCCAAGCCCGAATGCACAAGAGCGGTCAAGCCGGTGATGTCCGCCGGGTTGAAGATGACAATCAGGAATTTCAGATGCGGGGCGCGCTTGCGTATCGTTTCGCCCAGCTCCTTCGCAATAGCGCAGTTGTCTCTGCGCAGGTCTTCGCGCGTCATGCCCTCTTTGCGCGGCGCCCCGCCCGATGTGATCGCGTACGAGGCGCTTTCCAGAGCTTCGCCCAGATCGGTCGTCCAAGCGATTTCAGCCCCAGGAAAACCGCAGTGATTCATCTCCTCGGCGGCGCCATGCAAACCTGACTCGAACGGGTCGAACATGACGACTCGGCTTGAAACGCCCATCGCCAGAACCGACTGCGCCAGATTGGAACCGATCGCCCCGGCGGCTCCTAAAATGGCGACCCGTTCGTCCGTCAAATAGCTCATCTATCCGTTCCCTTTCTTTTATTTAAAAGCGGCTCGACAGCGACTCAATGATGCGCCCCATGCGCCGCATAGGCTACAAAATCGGACCCAGCGTCCATGGGTTGAACTCCAATTCGCCGACGCCTGCCAGTTCGCTCTTCGTTTTTTTGCCGGAGGCTGTCGCGACGACCGCCTCCAAAATCTCCCGCCCGACCTCTTCAACCGTTTTGCCTTCTAAAACCGCGCCGGCGTTGATGTCCATATCGTCCGGCATATGATGAAACAGGCGCGAATTCGTCGCAATCTTGATGGAGGGGGACGGTTTGAACCCGAAGACGCTCCCGCGCCCTGTTGTGAACAGAATGACCGTCGCGCCGCCCGCCGCCATGCCGGTCACCGACACCGGATCGTAGCCCGGCGTGTCCATCGCCACAAAGCCTTTCTCCACAATCCGCTCGGCGTACCCGTAAACAGCGCGCAGCGGCGACGAGCCGCCCTTCGCAATCGCGCCGAGCGACTTTTCGTAGATCGTCGTCAAGCCGCCCTCCTTGTTGCCGGGCGTCGGATTGTTGTCGATCTTGGCGCCATGCGCGGCGGCATGCTCTTCCCACCAGCGGATGCGCTCCAGAAGCCGCCTGCCGACCTGTTCGCTGGACGCGCGCGCCGTCAGCAGATGCTCCGCGCCGTACATCTCCGGCGTCTCGCCGATGCAGTGCGTTCCGCCATGCCGCACCAGCTCGTCGCCGAAGCAGCCGACCGCCGGGTTCGCCGTGACGCCGGAATGCGCGTCGGAACCGCCGCACTCCGCCCCGACAATCAGCTTGGAGAGCGGCTGCGGCGTCCTTCGGCAAGCGTCCGCATGCGGCAGCATCTCTTCCACCGCTGCGCAGCCCGCCTCCACCGCCTTTTGGATGCCGCCTTCCGCCTGAATGGAGATCATCTTGGGCGGCGCGCCCATGCCTTCAATCGTCAACAAGCCCTCGTTCGCCGCCAGATCCGCCATCTGATTCACTTCGCAGCCCAAGCCCATCAGGATATACCCGTACACGTTCGGATGGGTCGCCATGCCGGCGAGCGTGCGCTGCAGCTGAAGATAGTCCGCGCCTCCCAAGACGCCGCCGCAGCCGCCTTTATGCGTCAACGGCAGCAGCCCGTCCACATTCGGATAGCCGCTAAGCAGCTCGTCTGAAAATTCACGCGACACATAATGGGAGACGCTGGCGGAGCAGTTCACGGTGGAGATGACGGCGATGTAGTTGCGCGTTCCGACGCGGCCGTCTGAGCGGAGATAGCCGTCAAAGGTTCGCGCCTTGCCGGGCGGGTAGGGCTGCAGCGGGACGGCGTCCTCGCCGAAGCGGTAGTCGCGGTCGAAGTCGCGCGCCTCTAGGTTGTGGGAATGGACATGGGCGCCGGGCGCGATCTCTTGGGAAGCGAAGCCGATCACATGTCCGTATTTGCGGACAGGGGCGTCCTTCGGTATCGCTTTGAGGGCGAGTTTATGTCCGGGTCGAATCGGCTCGGCGGTCTGTAAAATGTCTTCGCCGCGCGACAGCGCCGCGCCTGCGGGTATCCACTCCCGCGCGACAGCGACATCGTCGCCCGCGCGCAAAATGAGCGCCTTGTCGGTCAACGGCGCGGAACGCATCGCCTTCTCCAATCATGAATCCGCCTAACGCGCCTAAAGCATACGCGGATTTGCGTTGGAGCGCAAGGTTCGTCTCGCGCAGGCGAGAGGGGAATCCACAGACTGTCGTTCTCGCCTCCGCGGTCATTACGCGCTGGAATCTTAGTCGGACGCATCCCAAAGGAGGACGGTACCATCATCGCTGGCGCTGCCGAGCGTCTTGCCGTCCGACGAATATCCAACCCATGTGATCATGTCCGTATGTCCCTCAAGCGTCTTTAAGAGGGCGCCGGTCTTAGCGTCCCAAATCCGAACCGCGTTGTTGTCTCCTCCGCCGGCGATACGCTTGCCGTCGGGCGAATACGCCGCCCAATGACGCCCTTCCAGCGTGTTGAGAGGAGAGCCGTCAGCGTCCCAGGTTCGAACGGTTTCGCCCTTGTCCGCGCTGACGATCGTTTTTCCGTCGGGCGAAAACGCCGCCGAAAGGACCTCTTTTGTATGCCCTTTGAGCGTATTGAACAGAGCGCCTGTCTTAGCGTCCCAAATCCGAACCGTGAAATCATTGCTGCCGGTGACAATCTTTTTGCCGTCGGACGAGTATGCCGCCGAATTGACCTCTCTTGTATGCCCTTCCAGCGTATTGAACAGAGCGCCGGTCTCGACATTCCGGAGATAAACGGCATCTTCGTCGTTTGAATAAGCAAGCGTTTTTCCGTCCGGCGAAAACGCCATGGGCTGGATCCCATACCCCTTGAGCGTACGGAGCTTTGAATTGGTCTCGACATCATAGACGCTTATGACCGTCCTGTTGAACTCGGCGACAGCGTGAAGATTTTCGTCCGGCGAGAAGACTCCTTTGCTTCCAGACACCCATTCCATCCTTCTGAGGAGCGCCCCGGTTTCGGGTTCCCAAATATGTAAGATGTTTGCTGAGAAAACAACGGCGATCCCCTGTCCGTCCGGGGTGAATAGAGCGTACTTGATCCTTGTCGGATGCCCGCGGATCCAACGGATGCGTTCGCCGATCTTGATGTTAAAAGTAGCAATTCCACGAGAGCCTCCGCTTGCTAAGTTATGCCCGTCAAGGGAAAACGCAATACAATGGCTGCCGCCTTTCTCGAATTTCCGAAAAGGCGAGCCGCCGGCGGCGTTCCACATCAGAACCCCAACACCGCCTTCGTACAACCCTCCGCTTGCGATTAGCCTCCCATCCGGCGAATACGCGACCGAATGCGTCCTTACCCAACTGGGTCTATTCTCTGGTTCAAGAGTATGAAGAAGGGCGCCGGCGTCGGCGTTCCAGACGCGCGCCGTTCCGTCGTCGCTGCCGATCACAATTGTTTTGCCGTCCGGCGAATACGCGACCGATCTGATTTCCCTCTGATGCCCTTCAAGGACGCGGAGAAGGGCGCCGCTTTCGGCGTCCCATATGCGCGCCGCGCCGTCCCAGCCGCCCCCCGCGATCGTTTTGCCGTCCGGCGAATATGCGATTGAATTGATCCAGTAAATATATCCTTCCAGAGTATTGAGAAGCGCCCCGTCGTCCGCATTCCATATTCGAATCGCTTTGTCGTTGTCGCTGCCGCCGCTCGCGATCCTTTTGCCGCCTGGCGAGTACGCCGCTGAATTGACGCGCCTTGTATGTCCTTTAAGCGTTTTGAGAGCAGCCCCCGTTTGGGCATCCCATATCCGAACGGTTTTATCATCCGAAGCGCTGACAATCCGCGTTCCGTCTGGGGAATACGCCGCCGAATTGACGCGCCTTGTATGTCCCCGCAGCAGCGCGATCTCCTTGCTGTAATCCGCGTCGTATATCCATACGCCGATGGAGCTCGCGGCGGCGATTCGCCTGCTGTCCGGGGAATAGGCGACGGAATAGATCTGGCCTTTGCCGACGCGCATCTTGGCGCCGTCCGGCAGCGACAGACGAGAAGTGTACGGCGACGGCTTAGGATCCGACGCCGACGCCCCCCAGACGCAACTGATCAAGAATAGCGCGCCGATCCAAGAGAAGCGCTTGTTCATGGGCGTCTCCTTTCGAGCCTGCCGAATAAGCATAAAGGACGCCGGCGGCGCGTCAAGGCGGACAGCTCCTCTCCCTTTACGGGGGATTTCACGATGTTCTCCCCGCATCAAAGAATTCCGCTGCGGCGGAGCTCGGCGACTAAGAACGCCTGATCGCGGTTCCCCTTGACCGAGTTGCATGCCCCGCACAGCAGCTGCAGGTTGTCGAGATGATCGGAGCCGCCTTTGCTGGTCGGGACAATATGATCAATGGTGAAATTGCGAAACGGAAACGCCGTCTCACAGCCCGCGCAAACGCCCTCCTGTTTCCCAAACAACGTATGCTTATGCGTCCGGTAATTCGGCAGCTTGCCGAGATCGGTTCGCTTCGGAATGTCGGTTCGGTGCGCCATCGGATGCTGGGTGAACAGCAGCGGGTTGTCCTTTTCAATGCGTATCTTCACCAGCTGCGCAGCCTTCGGCGACAGGTCGATTCCCGCCCATTGACGGTTCAAACGTTCCGCGGCGACGCACGCCGTCGCGCAGCCGCAAAACGGGTCTAGAATCATATCGCCCTCGTTGGAGGACGCCTTGATGATGCGCTCCAACAGCTCAAGAGGCTTCTGCGTTGGATAACCCATGCGCTCTTTTGCCGCTCCGTTGAGAACGGAAATTTGCCAATAATCGGGGATAGGGTTGCCTTTCAATTCATCGTCAACATAATAAACCGAGACGCCGTCTTTTTCAGCCTGTTCAATCTTCTTGGCGGCTTTTTCCTTGTCATACACCCTGAGTATTCGAACCCCGCCTCTTGATCCTGCGTTGTATCCAAGTTGGCGTATCTGGAGTTGCCGTTTTGAAGGCGGCCCGTATTGCTTGTTAAAGGTATGTCCGTTTCCTGCGTAAAACAGCAGCGTGTCATGGTTGCGTTGAAAGTAAGAGGCGGCGTTCGTCCACTTCCGATAACACCAAGCGACCTCATTTCGGAACTGTTCTTTACCAAAAACAGCGTCCATGATCAGCTTCAGATAATGAGACGCTGTCGGATCGCAATGCAGATAAACGCTGCCCGTTTCTTTCAAAATGCGTTTCATTTCTAGCAGGCGAACCGCCATCATGACCGCGTAGGACTTCATGCTCTTGCTGTGCGCGAAGCCCGCCGCTTCGATCACAGCGTGGAGGGCTGGCTCCCGGTCGGCGATTTCGCCGTGCCATGCGAGGTCGACGTCGTCCAGCGTCCATGTGTCTTTGAACGCCGCCCCCGCCGCATCTGACCCGACCGGCGCCGAATAGTTTTTGTTGGAATTGAACGGCGGATCTAGATAGATCAGATCGACGCTGTTCGAATTCATGCCGCGCATGATGTCCAGGTTATCGCCCGTCCACATGGTGCGGTTCGTCCAGTTCGGCTGCTGTTGATTCATAACCGTCCTTCCAGCCCAGACGCGGGAGAGGGCGCGCCGCCTATGTTCGCTTTACCCCTCCAAAGAGAACACGAGCGGGTTCTGCTCTGGGTCGATGAGCGGATCGCCGATCTCCAGCTGCGCCATCTGCTCGGCGGAGAGAATGTTCTGCTTGCCGTTGAAGGTGGAGCCGTCCGGCATATAGCCGCAGGTCATGGCGCGTCGGTAGCCGGGCGTCGCGTTGGCGCCGGCGCCGTGGGCGACGAGGCCGTTGTGGAAGGAGCAGCTGCCCGCCTTCATCGGCGCCGCGACCGCCTCGATCTCCGCCCATTCAGGATAGACGTCGAACAGCGCGCCGAAATGCGGACCGATGCCGACATTGTCATAACGCGCCAGCTTGTGCGTCCCCGGCAGAAAGTAAAGGCAGCCGTTCTGAAACGTCGCGTCGTCCAGCGCGACCCAGATGCTGACCGCATGCGGCGAGCTGAACGACCAGTACGGGTTGTCGAGGTGAAAGCTGGTCTGGTTCGCCCACGGCTCCTTGATGAGCGCCTGATCATGCCAGACGCGGTATCCGTTCATGCCCTCCAGCTTGCAGCACATCTCGCCGATTCTGGGGTCTAGTATCAGCTTGCGGATGCGCTCGCTCTCTTTCCACATGTTGAGCGACTGAATGAAGACGCGCTGATAATAGCCGCTTTTCTCGCGCCGTTTTTCAGGGTCAAGATACATCCCGCGCTTGTGGACGGTCTCATCGACCGCTTCGCGCCACTCTTCCAGTTCCCCGTCGTCTAAAAATTCGTCCAGTACGATGAAGCCGTTCTCTCGGTAGAACTCGATCTGGTCCTGTGTCAGTTCGGTGCGCATGTTGAGATTCCCGCTTTGTGATGTTGGGGATGAGTGTACTGGAACGGGGCGGCGTTGTCAAAGCGCGGGCGTCAATCGTAAAGGCGGAAGGGGGCGGTTTTTTCCTGCCATGCCTGCGCGCGCGCCTCCCAGCCGGCGGCAGCCTCCCTGCCTTCAGCGCCCGCTTCCAACGCCCGCCGGGGGGCGTCGTTTCCGAGCAGCAGATCGATCATCTTCCGGTTTTCAGCGCCGATGAACGCAAACCGACCGCTCTGGCGGCGCAGCGCGGCAAGCAGCTCCATGCCGGTTTCAACGGCGCGTAACGCCCGCGGCTCCGCGATATGCATCTGCGCCCCTTCGCACACTTCCCCCGCGTGTTTAGAAAAAGACGGCTTGAACGACGCAGGGCGGAACCAGACGCCCGGCAGCCCAAGCCCGTTCAGATCCGCGCAGAAGCGGTGAGCGTCCGCCCAGGGCGCCCCAAACAGCTCAAACGGCTGCGTCGTTCCGCGCCCCTCGCTCGCGTTCGTCCCTTCGATGAGGCAGGACGCCGGGTACGCCAGCGCGGTCGCCGGCGTCGGCATGTTCGGAGACGGCGCGACCCATGGCAGCCCCGTGTCGGCGTAGTACATTGAGCGCTTCCATCCGCGCATCGGGACGACCTTGAGATCGATGTCCAGCGCCTCTTCATGAACGATCCAGCGGGCGAATTCGCCGGCGGTGAGGGCATGCCGTATCGGGGCGGGGGCGCATGAGACGAAAGAGCGGAACCTGTCGTCAAACGGCGGAAAGCCCTCCGCCGCCTCGCCGCCAAGCGGGTTCGGGCGGTCTAACACGACAAAGCGGACGCCCGCCTCCGCCGCTTTTTCGAGACAGCCCTTCAAGGTTGAAAGATAGGTGTAGTAGCGGGCGCCGACGGGTTGAATGTCATACACAAGCGCGTCGATGTTTTCCAGCTGGGCGTCGGACGGCTCGCGCAGCTTCCCGTAAAGCGAATGCGCCGGGATCTGAAAACGGCGCTCCCGCCCGTCCGCCACTTTCCCTCCCGCCTGCTGCGTTCCGAGAAGCCCATGCTCCGGCGCAAAGAGCGCCGTCAGCTGCGCCTTCCCCGACCGAACGATGAGCGAAGCGTTGTCCTCAAAACGCGAATCGACGCCCGTCTGGTTTGTGATGAGGCCGACGCGCATGTTTCGTACCGCCTTGAAGTCCGAAGCGGCAAGCGTTTCAAGCCCGGTCTGGACGCGCGGCATGACGTCTCCTTTTAACAAAACAAAATAGATGCTGCGCCTGACTAACTAAACAGGAGGCGAGGCGCATGCAGTCTAGCAGCTTCCGCCAGATTCTCAAGAAGCGGCGGCGGGCAGTACGCTCCAACGAGGTTATGGATGGCGATGGCGTCTGGTCGGGAGATGTCTCTTTTAAGATTCCCTTCCCGTTCCCCGTTCTAAATGTACTGCCAACATCGCCGCGCTCTTGCGTTGGAGGCGGCGTCGGTTTATGATGGGCGCATGATGACATGACCGCGCCGCTTTATCAGATGGAGCTTTTTGATGCCGCTTATTGTTGTGAACGCTGGGGAGCATGACCGCCGCCAATGCCCTGTTTTTGTGAAAACTCCGCAGCCTGTTGAAGGTCCCGTCCGCGTCTTGGACAAATCTACAGGCGCTTCTCTGCCTGCGCAGGCGACCTCGGACGGGCGTCTCGCTTTCATCGCGGACTGTCTCTCGGCAGGGGAAACTCGGACATATGAAACGCATCCGTACCCTTCGCCCGAACTCGTGCAGCTGGACGACGACGGCGAGAGCATGTGGGTCCGCGTCGGCGGGGAGGCGTTCACAACCTACCTGTACTCAACCGAACGCAAGCGGCCGTACTTCTACCCTGTCCTCGGACCAGGCGGGAAGGAGCTGACCGAAGAGGATCCGTCCGATCATATCCACCACCGCTCGCTCTATGTCGCCTACGGCGAGGTGAACGGCGCCGACTGCTGGGGCGAAGGCAAGAATTCAGGCAGCGTGAAGGCGATGTCGGCAAGCGGAACGGGCGGCGCCGTCTTCGCCCAGATCAACGCCGAAAGCGTCTGGCAGGACAAGGACGGCAACGCGCTCATGACCGACGAGATCGTCTGGCGCATCTACAATCTGCCTTCAACGCGGAGGATTATTGAGTCGAAGATCGTCTTCAAGGCGAGCGAGGGCGACGTTGTCTTCGGCGACACCAAAGAGGCGGGGATCATGTGCGTCCGCGTCGCGCCGAGCTTGAAGGTGTCGAACACGGGGCGGATCGTGAACTCGTTTGGCGGCGTCAACGAGGCGGAGACATGGGGCAAGCGCGCCAACTGGTGCGACTATTCGGGACTCGCCGACGGCGTCCGCGCCGGCATTGCGACGCTTGACCATATCTCCAACCCGCGCTACCCGTGCCACTGGCATGTGCGCAACTACGGCTTGATGGGGACGAACATCTTTGGGCGCGGAACCTTCCAGCGCGGCGGGCAGCTCATCGACGGGGACGGAAGCTTCACGCTCAAAGCGGGAGAAACGCTGACGTTTCGGTATCAGGTGGCGGCGCATGCGGGCGGACATCTGGAAGCGGACATTGAGGGGGCGTTTCATAATTTCGTCCATCCGCCCAAGGCGGAATGGCGGGAGTGAGTTGAGCCGCTGATGGAAATCGCTCTGGTTGGACTGCCTTTTTCAGGTAAAACGACGCTCTTTAATGCGCTCACCGGATCGTTTAGCCCGCCGGACGGGCGGCGCCAAAACCGCGCAGCCGCCGTTCCCATCGACGATCCGCGGCTTTCGGCGATTGCGGAGGGGGTCGGCGCGCCGAAGGTTCACCGCGCCGCCTTCACGTTTGTCGATCTGGCGCCGCCGTCGAAGGGGTATGTTAATCCTGACGCGCGGACAGCGGACGCGCTCGCGCATACGCTGCGCGCGTTTGAGAACGATGCCGCGCCGCATATCGCCGGGTCGATTGATCCGAAAAGGGACGCGCAGACGCTGGAGGATGAGTTTGTCCTAGCAGACCTGCAGATCATCGAGAACCGCTTCGTAAGCCTGAAACGGGAGATACAGGTCAAGAAAGACCCTGAGCAGCTGAAAGAGCGGGACGTTCTGCTGCGTTTTCAGGAGGCGCTGGAGGCGGGGCGTCCGCTGCGCGAACTCAAGACGTCTGCCGAAGAGGAGCGGCTCACGCGCGGGTTTCAGTTTTTGTCGATGAAGCCGCTCATCGCCGTTATAAACGCGGGCGAGGAGGCGGAACGGCAAGCGGATGCGCCGGGCGGAGGGGTTTGCGTTGAGGTGTGCGCGGAGCTGGAGGCGGAGCTGACGCAGCTGCCGGAGGAAGAGGCTCTTGCGTTCCGAGTCGATCTGGGTTTGCCTGAAGAATCGGCAATGAAGCGGTTGACGGAGGCGGCGTATGAGGCGCTGGAGGTGTGCGCCTTTTTCACGGCGAACGAGGAAGAGACGCGCATGCGCCTTCTGCCGCGCGGGGCGACGGCTCTAGAGGCGGCGGAGTCGGTGCATACGGACATGGCGAAAGGGTTCATCCGCGCAGAGACATGCCGCTGGGACGAGCTCGCCGAGGCGGGGTCGTTCTCCAAACTGCGCTCCAGCGGGAAGCTTCGGCTGGAAGGGAAAGAGTACGTCGTTCAGGACGGGGACGCGATGCTATTTCGGTTTAGCGTTTAGGGCGGCGGTCGGCTAGACGTTCCCGCGCCATTTCAACAGACCTGACGATATTTGGATCGTTGATCTTGCGCATGTATTCGTCATGCGGGCCGATCCAGAACCACATGATCTCGTTCTCACTTGATACCGCGCCCAACGCCCTGTAATTCTTATCCGCTCGGGCGGAATACAGCCCGATGCTGCTGATTACAGGCTTAAAGTGGAGGCTTGGGTATCTCGGATTTATCTTGAAGAAAGAGTAGGCTTTGCGAGCCTTGATACGGACGGCCTTTGGAAGCGCGCGGTACTCCTTCACGAATCGCGGGCATATAAACGAGCGCATGCTTACATCAGATATTCTAATTTAGCGGCTTCGTTTTGCCCTGACGATGCGCCTCCAGCGCTTCTTCCGCCATCTTTTTTAGGAAGATTTGCGATTCGGGCAGCTTGAACGTCTCTTCCCATTTCGCCTCCTCTTCCTCGTCAGCTTTCAGGATGCGCGCAAACTCCTCCCCATGCGTTTCGTGGTTCACCAGCTCGCCGTCAAGCAGGACGGCGACGCGAAACTCTTCTTCGTAGTCCTCAATCTCGCCCCTGTCTTTATAGATCAGCCCGCGGAGCATGAACGCCTGCGCGTCGTAGAGGTCCAGATCAACCGCCTTATTGATGTCCGCAAGGGCGCGGTCAAGGTCGCCCGCTGCGCGGTACGCCTCTGCGCGGAGACGATACGCCTTCTGATCGTCGGGATACAGCTCTATCGCCTTCGTGTATTGCGCAGCGGCGCGCTCTAGTTTGCCCTTGTCTGCATAGAGCCGACCGCGTTTGAGATAGAATTCTGCGTCCTTGGATGCCGAAACCGCCATTTTACACTCTCCATTCAACCGCCGACGCTGCCTAAAGTGTGCCAGACGCGCCTATGCGCTGTCAAATGAGAGGCGCGGCGCTGTTTCGGTTCAGCGTTTAGAGCGGCGGTCGGCTAAATTTTTCCGCGCCATTTCAACTGATCGCGCGATATTCGGATCGTTGATCTTACGCTCATATTCGTCATGCGGCCCGATCCAGAACCACATGATCTCGTTCTCACCCGATATCGCGCCCATCGCGCGGTAATTTTGATCAACGCTGGCAGACCATAAGCCGACAATTCTCGATATCTGTTTAAAACGGAGGCTTGGATGGCGGGGATTGTCTTTGAAATATGAATAGGATTTGCGCGCCTGTCTTTGCACATCTTCTGGAAGCGCGCGGAACTCCCTCCAGAAGCGCGGGCATGTAAACGAGCGCATGCCTATAGATCTTCTAGCTTAAGCGGCTTCGTTTTGCCCTGCCTGTGATCCTCCAGCGCCTCTTCCGCCATCTTTAATAAGAATGCGTCCGACTCGGGGCGACTGAATAGTTCTTCCCATATTGCCTCCGATTCTTCATACGCTTTCAGGATACGCGCAAACTCCTCCCCATGCGTTTCATGGCTCACCAAATCGCCGTCAAGCAGAACGGCGACGCGAAACTCTTCTTCGTAGTCCTCAATCTCGCCCCTGTCTTTATGAATCAATCCGCGGAGCATGAACGCCTGCGCATCGTAGAGGTCCAGATCAACCGCCTTATTGATGTCGTCAAGGGCGCTGTCAAGGTCGCCCGCTGTGCGGTACGCCTCTGCGCGGAGACGATACGCCTTCTGATAGTCGGGATACAGCTCTATCGCCTTCGTGTATTCCGCAGCGGCGCGCTCTAATTTGCCCTTGTCGGCGTAGAGCCGACCGCGTTTGAGATAGAATTCTGCGTCCTTGGATGCCGCAGCCGCCATTGTACTTTCTCCATTTAACCGTCTGCTGGTATGCGCGTCAAGTTGATACGGGGCGGCGCATAATCTGGATTCCCGCATATTTTATCGCAAGGCGGGAAGAACGAGAAGGGGGCGCGGAAACCATGCGGCGCTATCCCAGCTTCTTGTTCTCTATATCTTGGTCGTATGTCGCATGCGATCCAATAGAATACCATTCGAGGTCGCCCTCATCCGTTTTTCTGGCTAGAGCGCGGTATTTTTTATAAAAACGAACCGAATATCTGCGGCTGCTGCCGCGTAATTTTTTAAATCGTAAGGCGGGATGGCGGGGGTTCGTTTCAAATAGGCGGTATGCCTCCTTTGCCCGTTGCCGGACTTCCTTTGGAAGAAGCCTGAATTGCTTTCGAAACCGCGAAGTTGTGCGCGAGCGCATTATAGAGCCTCAGGATCCAGAGGCTTCGTTTTCCCCGCTTGACGCTCCTCCAGCGCCTCCGCTTCCCATTCCTCAAACAGCGCCTCCGCTTCCGGCTGGCTGACAAGTTCGTCCCACTCCGCCTCCTCTTCCTCGTCAGCCTTCTTGATACGCGCAAACTCCGCCCCATGCGTTTCGTGGTTCACCAGTTCGCCGTCAAGCAGAACGGCGACGCGAAACTCCTCCTCGTAATCAGCCATCTCGCCCCTGTCTTTATGGATCAGCCCGCGGAGCATGAACGCCTGGGCGTCATAGATGTCCAGATCAACCGCTTTGTTGATGTCCGCAAGAGCCTGGTCAAGGTCGCCCGCTGCGCGGTACGCCTCTGCGCGGAGACGATACGCCTTCTGATCGTCGGGATACAGCTCTATCGCCTTTGTGTATTCCGCAGCGGCGCGCTCTAGTTTGCCCTTGTCTGCGTAGAGCCGACCGCGTTTGAGATAGAATTCTGCGCCCTTGGATGCCGCAGCCGCCATTTTACTCTCTCCATTCAACCGCCGACGCTGACGAAAGTGTGCCAGACGCGCCGATGCGTTGTCAAGGGCGCGGTTTGGGAAACCGCTGCGCCCGCCGCCTATCCGTCCTACGCTTCGTCGGCATACTGGTTATAGCCCAGCCCCCGAACATGCGGCTCCTGGTGAAGCAGGCGGCGCAGGCGAGCCAACTCAGCCCGATCCCAGCCCATCGCTTCGGCGACAGCCTCATCCCATAAGACGCGAACCTCGCATTCGCCGTCGCGGAACTGCGGAACCAACATCTCTTTCGTCGCTTCCCAGCAGTCCGCTAAGATGCGGCAGACGCGGGCGTCTTGGATGTCGGGGATGCGAATGTTAGAGATTTCCGCCACGCTGTATTGAGGAAATGCCAGTTTCATACCAGGATTGCGCATCAACTGCAGCCGCCCCGGCGTCGAGTTGATGAACACTGCTAGAGCTTTCGCTTCATCCAAAGACAGCCCTGTTAACGGCATCCAGCCGTTGCCTACATATTTCGTATCGCATGCAACTGCTGTGAGACGCCCCGTGGAGGTGTCTTGACCTGCGGTAATCAATAGATAGCCAACTTTAGCCAGCATCTTTCGTGTGGCGTCCTTGCTTTGTTTTTTGGAGATCCAATACTCATCTGGCTCGCCTTGAATCCGTTTTTGTGCGTCGGCGCCTTTCGATTTCAATATCGGAAAACTGCCTTTTTGGCCGGGTGTTGTGCTCTTGAAAGAGCTGCGAAGCACTGGGCCTGTGGCTGTAGGGGACTGGTCAAGAGTATCTATGATAGATTGCATTTCATTGATGTTAGCATATGTATATGCCGCCTCCGCCAATTCAGGCGACCGCCAGACGGCGGGGGTCCAATCGCCCGCTTTTATACGGCTTGCCGGCCAGTAGGACACCTCGCCCCATCCGTTGGCAATTGACCCATCGCCGCATTCAACAAGGCACTGATACAGGTCTTCCACATCGCTTTCTTGAAACGGCATTCGATCTAAGTTGATGAACCTTGTAGGAGGAAACCCCCTCTCTTTATGTCGCATAGCGATGATAATGCTTTCGTTGAGACTCATGTTATGACTCATGTTCATTTGGCCTGGCTGATGGCAGGTAACCACAGTGTGTATATGATAGCGTTGAGCGAGAACGATTCGTTCTTTCAATCCTGATGTGTTGCTCAGAGCTATTGTAGGATGTACCATAGTCAGCGCAGCGGAATCAGAATTCAAACAGTAATCAGCCAATGCAACAAAAGTGGGGGCTATTGTGGACTTACTGACGAATCCATCCATGTCACGATCTATTTCAATCAGAAGTTTAGCCATAATGTCGGATCTTGCCCGAAGCACTTTTTGATCCTCCTTCATGAACTTCTCGCCCATCTTCTCTCGACTGCTAAACGGCGGATTCATGATGACAATGCGGCAGTTTTTAGCGGCGTCCACAGCGTCTTCCAGCTCGGCGTCGTCATGCTGATTCCACACCGCTTCCGATTCGATCAGATGGTCGGGTATGCCCAGCTCTACACGCGGGAGGATCGCCTTTTGCGACAGCAGCTCCAGCGTTCCCGACGCTGCTTGTCCGTTCGGCTGAGGTCCGTAGGGCATTTGATAAAGCCCCATCTTTCGGTAGCTGATCTTCTGGTTTCCCGCCGTCAGCTGCGCCGCCGCCAGTTGTAGCGATACGGGGTTGATGTCGAGTCCTTTGATCGTCTCTTCGACCGCCAGTTTCTGCAGCGCGCTGATTTGCGATTTGTCGGCGCCTTGCTCTTTCGCCCTTCGTTTCATGTCGGTCAGCATGGCGGTCAGGAGCGTTCCGCTTCCGCATGCGAGGTCTATCGTTTTATGCGCTTTCCACGTATCGGGGTCTGTCCAGTCCGTTTCGCCGTCTGCTTCTTCGCATGCGTCCAGTGTGAGCCGGGCGGCAATGGACGCCGCCGGCGGTCTTGTGAAGAAGGCGCCGTCGCTCGCCTGATTACCCATCACTTTGTTGAAGAGCGGTCCCGCATGGTCGGCTCCCATGTCGGCGTAGGTTTCGGCGATGCGTTCCGCTTCGGCAGCGAGGTGGCGCAGGGCGCGTTCCAGTCCGTTTGTTTTGCCGGTTTCTTCGATGGCGTAGATCGTCTCCAGCGCCGGTTCCAAGACGGGTCGAAAATCTTCCCGCAGGATGCGTTCCCATTCTCTGCAGATTCGCTGTATAACTCTTGCGTCGTTTTTGATTTCGCTCAGCGATTTGACGCCTTTGAACCAGCCGCCGTTGCAGATACGCTGATGGAGCATGGCAGCGTTCATCATCAGCAATGCGGCGGTCGTACTTCCGTCCGCCGGCTGCTTGCCGCTCGTTTTTTTGAGCCTGTCCAGTCCGAAATGCTTGTCGAGTACGGCGCCCATCTTTTCGTCTCGCAGATGATGCGCCGCTTCGTTGACGCTTGCTTCTAGGATGTTCAGGTCTCTTTCGACTCGGTTTCTGCAGAGTCCGGACTTTTTCAGCAGGTTCATGCAGATCGCTTTTCCGCTTTCTTCCAGTCCGCTCCGTTCTAGGAACAACTTACCGGACAGTTCCCGTCGTTCTTTTTCGGTTCTTCGCGTTCTAGGTTTGGGCAGCGGCAGGCGGACGCCGTCGCCCTTATTGATCATGTCTTTCGCTTTTTTCTTCGACTTGTCGAAATTCACCTTCCCGACGAGTTCGTTCGCCTTCGGTTTGTCTCTTTGAACGGAGGCGATGCGCATTTCGGTTCCGCCGTCGCTGTTTTTCTTTCCGGCGATGATGGCGGTATGCTGGATCGGTTCGCTTGGTTTCGGCAGGGCAGGTTTCTCTCTAACGCCGCTGAATTCGTTCGTTGACTCTTCTTTGAGCGGCGTCAGTCCGGCCGCTTCATAGCTTTCCCCGTCCAGGGCGCGTTGCAGCGCTCTCTCGGCGTCTCCCGGTTTACCTTCATGTTCGCGATATTGGATGCGCTTGCCTTCTTGGCGCGCGACGGCGACGATCGTTTTCTGAATCTCCGGCGGAGGCGGTATGTACAGTTTTAGGAACTTTTCCAGTTCATCTTCGATCCGATTGTCGTGCGCCCGCAGCGCGAGCAGGATTTGCCCCAGTTCTTCCCATCCTTCCTCCTTTTCGCTTGTGCTGAGCCACTGTTCTGGGTCGGCGTTGGCGGGTATGACAATGGGGCAGATGACGTATCCGTAACTTTTGCCGGGCGCCGTACGCATCGCTCTTCCGACCGCTTGAACGACGTCAATGGGACTTTTGCGCGGCTCTAGAAAGGCGACGGCGCTGAGAGACGGCGAGTCGGTTCCTTCGCCGAAGATGCCGACATTGAGGATTCCATGCGGGGCTGTTTCGTCGGCGTCCGCCAATTTTATTTTGCCGTTGTCGCGTTGAGTGACGTTGCTTGAGGCGTCCAGATGTTCGAGGCTGTAATCAGCCGCTTTTCGATCTTGCTGTCCGTTTTCGTTGAGCCATTTCTGAACCCACTGCTTGACAGCGTCCGTTTGCAGGTCTTGCGCCATGTTTTTCGATTTGTCGACCGTATTCATGAAAGCGATGCATGATTCGAGTTTGATATCGTCCTCGCCTGCGTCTTGCGCCGCTCCGCCCATCGCCAGCGCAAACGCGAGTCCGCGTATGTAGTTGTTCGTATTCAGTTTCTTGCTTAGCGTCTTTTTCGCTAGCGCGTTCGCTTGTTCGTACGCGTCATGGTTGTTGATCGCCAGCGCGATGATTCGGTAGTCGGACAGCCATTCGTTCTCGACCGCTTCGACGTAGGATTTGCGGTACAGCTCAACCCCAAAGACGGTTTCATCGTCCATGGAGCGGATGATGTAGTCGGCATTTTTACTGATTTGTTTCGCTCCGCTGTACTGTTTCGGCGTCGCCGTTTGATAGACGCGGTATGTTGCGGGGAATTTGTCGTTGTCATGGCAGAGGGTGAAGCTTCGTATATTCTCTTCCACTTTAGACGCGTTCTTGCCTTTTGTTTGCCTGAAGCCGGCGGTTCGATGCGCTTCGTCCGCAATGAGTACCTTTGCCGTAGTCTCCGTTTGGCGCAGCGCCTCGGCGATGCGGCGTCCGCTCTGATAGGTTCCGAAGATGACGTTGACGGCTCCTTCGCTCATCGGGTCTTGGATCCATTCGGCGATCTCGTTCGGATCGGTCGTCACCATCCCTTTCACTTCCGCCGCGCTCACGTTGCTTCGGTCAATGGTGGGGTCGTCGCTGTTGACGACAGCGTCCTCTTTTTTCGGGTTGTATCCCGCCGTTTTATCAGAACAGACCGCCAATGCTCTTATTTTAACGTTATTATGCTGCAGATACTCCCGCCGAATTTGCGCGACGAGGGCGATGGACGGGCAAAGCACGATGGAGAGCTCGCCCTGCGCTGTCAGCTTTTCCACAATCCGCAGAGAGATGCGGGTTTTGCCGGTTCCGCAGGGCAGGATGATCCTGCCGCGCGCTTGACCGATTGGCAGTCCGCCGCTGTCCGACTGCTCATGCTCTTTCAGAATGCGGACGCTGTTTTTGACCGCTTCCCGCTGCATGCAGTTTTTCGTTTGAATGCGAAACTCGCCGTCTGGGTTCGGTTCGCAATGCGGGCATGGGTCACTGTATTCGACAGCGGCGTTTTGTTGCTGTTGAAGGGCGGAAGCGATGTTGACCCACTTAACCTTAGCCGAATCGCTCTGCAATTTAAGGGCGGATTGGAGCTGCGGGCTTTGCGGAATGCTGCCGTTCGTGACGAGCCACCGCTCCGCCCAAAACGGATTCGCCGACGCGCTGATAAACTTGTCCATCTCGTGTTTCAAGACGGGAGCGCCGTTGCCATGTTCATCCAACCGACGCGACTTGCATTGGACGGCGATATGCTTGCCATCGCTGCGACGCTTCGCCACAACGTCGATGCCAAGATCCGTCTTGGAATCGACGGAAAAGATACGGTACCGATCGGGCCAATCCGCCCAGCTCCAGCATTCCAAGACGTCCCAGTCCCTGATGTGCGGACCTGCGTCTACGGTGATCTCTTCCAGCCACTTGCCGTCTGTCGCTTGAGAACTCATCTCATTTAGTTCGTCCAGAGCCTCGGCGATGGCGCGGTCGCTGTCGTTGGAAATCTGCATGCGGGAATTCTCCGTTGTGTCGGCGCGTCGTCTTGCCGCCGAGTATAGCCTTAATCTTGTCCGAAGAGAACGTCATCGAAGCTATGCAGCCCCTTCGGCGCCGAGACGATCCAGCGCGCCGCTCGGATGGCGCCGCTCGCAAACGCTTCTCGGCTTTGCGAGCGGTGTACCAGCTCAATCCGTTCCCCCTTCCCCGCAAACATGACCGTGTGGTCGCCGACAATGTCTCCGCCGCGCACCGCGTGGACCCCGATCTCCTTCGGCTTCCGCGCGCCGACGATCCCATGCCGCCCATAGACGCCGACACTGCGCATCGAACGCCCGACCGCCTCCGCGGCGACATCCGCCAGACGGACGGCGGTTCCGCTGGGCGCGTCCACCTTTTCGTTGTGGTGCGCCTCCACAATCTCAATGTCGTAGGCGTCTCCCAGCGTCTCGGCGACGAGGGCGACCGCCTTGATGAGCGTGTTCACCCCGACGCTGAAATTCGGCGCCATGACGGTCGGCGTCTGCTGCGCCAGTTCGCTGATTTCAGCCAGCTCTTCCTCTTCAAAGCCGGTGGTTGCAATCACAAACGGCGTTTGCGTCCGCGCGGCGGCGCGGAGATGCTGGAGCGTCGGTCCGGGGCGCGTGAACTCGATCAGAACGTCCGCCTTGTCGATGACCGTTTCGAGCGACTCGACGACGGGCGCCTCAAGGAAGCCGACTCCCGCCAGTTCTCCCGCGTCTTGACCGAGATGCGGGGAGCCGGGCGCCTCTACGCCGGCGGCAACCTGCATATCGTCCTGGCTATGGACGCCTGCGGCGATCATTCGCCCCATTTTTCCGGCGGCTCCGTTGATGACGACCTGTATCGGACTCATGACATGTTCTCCTGTTAGATGATTTCTCTGCTGTTGCGGTCGGGGAGCGGCGGAAGCGGCGCATGCGGCAGCGTCTGGTACCAGTACACGACCGATGAGATGTCGTCTTGAAGCGGAAGGAACCGCCCCTGCGAGCGCCAGCCGAGCGCCTGCATCGTTACCCGCAGGCTTTTCTTGAAATAGACGGGGTCCAGGGCGTGGAACCTGTAAAGCGTCATCCGCGCGCCGACCTCGCCCGAACGTCCACGGACTTGGTCAAAGCCGAGGTACGGGGCGCTGAAACTAGCGCCGAAGCACCATGCGCCGCCGAAGTAATCCTCCGTCCCGGTGCCGCAGATGGTCGGGTGCGGGTCGTCGCCGTCCAGATACATTTTGATTTCGCCTTCGCCCCACCAGCCGGCGTTGTTCTGCTGCCACGCCATGAAGGTTCCGACATACTGCCCGCGCCCTTCGATGCCGTCCGCCATGAGATACTCCTCGCCGTAGGGGAGCGGGTTGCTGCGCCGCCACTGCGCGTGGAAGTAGAGCGCGTCGTCGGGGACCGATTCCAGCGTGTAGTTGATCGTGTAAAAGAGGTGGCTGAGATCTTCCGTCGAATCGTTTTCAACGGTGATCTTGGCATGTTTGCGGAACGGCATCGGAAAGTAGCAGTTCATTCCGCCGGACGGGTTGACGTTCATGGGAATGGAGAGGATGTTCTGGCGGGCGTTCCATGCGTTGCACATGAAGTCGCCGAGGGGGGTTTCGACGGAGGGCTGGTCGTCCCCGTCCCAGTAGATGCGCAGGATGAGATGCCTGTAATGCGATTCGCGGAAGGTGATCCAGATGTGGCGGACGACGCCCGGTCCGTCGTTGTTCATGAGCGTCGCGGTTTCGCCCGCTTTCAGTTGAAGGCAGGGGGTCACTTTCCATCCGACGCCCAGTTCGCGGGCGGGTCCGTGTCCGCCTGGGTCGTCCATCGCGCCTTTTCCGACGGCTCCGGTCGGGTTTTCGGCGGTCAACGAGCGCGACTCGGCGTCTCGGTCAAGATAAAGGTTTGAAAGGTCTGTCCACATTGGCTGCGCTCCTTACAAAGTTCAATGCTGCGTATGCGCTGATTCGAAACACTATGGCGCCGTTCAGCATGCGTGTCAACATCCGCCGCTCAGACCAAGGGCGGGGCGGAAACCCGTCCGTTTGACTCGATTCCGTCTCCGTGTTATCTTCTACAGACAAGCATACAAATTGACCGCTTTCAGATGAACGGAGGACAAAAATCATGGCTTTTCAAGAGATGCGCGCCCGACAGCTGGAATCGAAAAACTACCAGATTCCGCATTATGTTGAGGGAATTATCATCAGCGGTCATGACAGCCATATCTTCTCGGTCGCCTTCTCGCCGGACGGGAAGCTTCTGGCGACCGGCGGATGGGACAAGACGGTTCGCCTGTGGGACGCCGACACAGGAGCGCAAATTCGTTCAACGTCGCTGAAAGGGTCGGTCTGGACGCTCGCCTTCTCTCCCGACAGCAAGACGCTCGCCGCAGGCTCCGAAGAAAACGAGGTCATGCTATGGAGCGTCAGCCATGAAGCCGTTCGGCGCGCCGTCACAACCGTGATCGACAGAACCGGACGGGCGGCGCGTCAAACGGAAGAGATTCGAGAAACGCAAAAGCATTATGAAATGCTGCCGCATGGGGGCATGGTGAGATCTGCCGCCTTTTCTCCCGACAACAAGACGCTTGTCACAGGCGCCGTCGACAACCTTGTTCGGCTGTGGGATGTTGAGACCGCTGAGCTGTTGAAAACCTTTGAAGGAAATCGGGCGGCCGCCTTGTCGCCGGACGGCAGGACGATCGCCGCCGGCGGACATGACTGCTCCGTCCTGTTGTGGGACATCGAAACCGAACAGCTGACAAAAATTTTTAAGGGGCATACGGACGAGGTCCTTTCGCTCGCGTTCTCGCCGGACGGAAGGCTGCTGGCGTCAGGCGGGAACGACAACGCCGCCCTGCTGTGGGAGACCGAGACGGGCGAGCGGCTGGCGGCTTTTGAAGGAACCGATCCGTCGTCGGCAACGGAGGACGAATGGGGGATTTACAGAGGCAATGTCCGCTCGCTTGCATTTTCACCGGACAGCAAAACGCTTGCGACCGGCGCCGGCGACACGATACGGCTTTGGGATGTGGAGCGCAGGGAGCTGCTTCGAGAGCTGGAGGGGATGACGTTGACAATCTATGACGTCGCATTTTCGCCAGACGGCAAGACGCTCGCGGCGGCGACATACTACGACACCGTCCAGCTGTGGGACCTGTCCTGACAGGCGGCGAAGGGGCAGAAACCCGTCCCGACCTCATACGTAAAGTTGGGACATTTGAACGAATGATCGCTCTATTTATGGGAAACAGGCGCCGCCAACCAGGCCGTCATTCCCGCGAAAGCGGGAATCCAGAGTCCAACAGACGACGTCCGCGTTCGCATGTCGACATGTCCCAACTAAAGCGCTAAGGTCAGCCCGTCCGCTTGATTTGATTCCGCCTCCATGTTATCTTCTACAGACAAGCATACGAATTGATCGCTTTCAGATGAACGGAGGACAAATATCATGGCTTTTCAAGAGATGCGCGCCCGACAGCTGGAATCGAAAAACTACCAGATTCCGCATTATGTTGAGGGAATTATCATCAGCGGTCATGACAGCCATATCTTCTCGGTCGCCTTCTCGCCGGACGGGAAGCTTCTGGCGACCGGCGGATGGGACAAGACAGTTCGCCTGTGGGACGCCGACACAGGGGCGCAAATTCGCTCAACGTCGCTGAAAGGGTCCGTCTGGACGCTCGCCTTTTCTCCCGACAGCAAGACGCTTGCCGCAGGCTCCGAAGAAAACGAGGTCATGCTATGGAGCGTCGACTATGAACCCGTTGAGAGCTCCATCACAACCACATGGTCGACAGAACCGGACGGGCGGCGCGTCGAACGGAAGAGCTTCGAAGAACGCAAGCATCATAAAATGCTGCCGCATGGGGGCATGGTGAGATCTGCCGCCTTTTCTCCCGACGGCAAGACGCTTGTCACAGGCGCCGTCGACAACCTTGTTCGCCTGTGGGATGCCGAGACCGCCGAGCTGTTGAAAACCTTTGAAGGAAATCGGGCAGCCGCCTTGTCGCCGGACGGCAGGACGATCGCCGCCGGCGGACATGACCGCTCCGTCCTGTTGTGGGACATCGAAACCGAACAGCTGGCAAAAACTTTTGAGGGGCATACAGACAGCGTTTGCTCGCTCGCTTTTTCGCCGGACGGAAAGCTGCTCGCCAGCGGCGGGGAGGACAACGCCGCCCTGCTGTGGGACATTGAAAGCGGCGAGAGGCTGGCGGCATTTGACGGCGTGTCGGAGCCGTCGCCGAAGACGCGCGTATGGGAAGACAGCAAGGACTCGATTGAGTCGGTCGCGTTTTCGCCGGACGGCAAGACGCTCGCAACCGGCAGCATCGGCAACACAATACGGCTTTGGGATGTGGAGCGTCGGGAGCTGATTCGGGAGCTGGAGGGGATGACGCTAACAATCTATGATGTCGCGTTTTCGCCGGACGGCAAGACGCTTGCGGCGGGGACGCATTATGACACCGTCCAGCTGTGGGACCTGTCCTGATAGGCGGAGAAAGGGCGGGGGCTGCGGACGCTTCCCGCCCTGCCTAAACCGCGCCGACAGCGGATGCGATTCAACTTGTCCGAGAGCGACTCCGCCCTTGCCGTTGTTCTATCTTTAAGGATTAACACAGCTTCGGACACAGACGGCATTTCTCAATGAATGGGAGATGGATGAACCCGATCATACTTGAAAAGATGCGCCCTCGGCAGGTTGAGCGAAGCAAGTACCATATTCCCCATTATATTGAGGGAGTCGCCGTTCATGGACATACGAGCCACATCTGCTCGGTCGCGTATTCGCCGGACGGAACGCTGTTAGCGACAGGCGGATGGGACAGAACGGTTCGCCTTTGGGACGCCGGCACAGGGGCGCATCTCCGATCGCTGGCGCATCATGGACCTGTGCGGACGGTCGCCTTCTCGCCCGACGGCAAGACGCTCGCCTCCGGCGGGGACGGCAGCGCGGTCCATCTATGGAGCGTCAACTCCGACGCCTATGAGCCGGTTGTCATCGTTTGGACGACCGAAAAGATAAGGGGGCAGAGCGTCCAACAGCAGAGCATTGAGGAGCCGAAGCTGATGACAAACCTGCCGCATGAGAGCGCCGTCGGTCTGCTCGCTTTTTCTCCGGACGGCAAAACGCTCGTCACAGGCGCCGCCGACAATCTTGTTCGGCTGTGGGATGTTGAGACCGCCGAGCTGTTGAAAACCTTTGAAGGAAACGGCGCCGCCGCCTTGTCGCCGGACGGCAAAACGCTCGCCGCCGGCGGACATGACCGCTCCGTCCTGTTGCGGGACATCGAAACCGAAGCGTTGACGGCAACATTGAAGGGGCATACGGACGATGTCCTCTCGCTCGCGTTTTCGCCGGACGGGTCGCTGCTGGCGAGCGGCGGGAACGACAACGCCGCGCTGCTGTGGGAGGTCGACACGGGCGAGCGGCTGGAGGCTTTTGCAGGCTCCAATCCGTCGCCGAAGACGGTCGCTTGGGGCGTCAACAAAGACGCGGTGATTTCGCTGGCGTTTTCGCCGGACGGCAAGACGCTGGCGACCGGGAGCGACGGCAACGCGGCGCGGCTGTGGAATGTGGAGCGCGGGGAGCTGCTCCGCGAGATAGAAGAAATGACGCTGACGGTCTATGATTTCGCGTTTTCGCCGGACGGCAAGACGCTCGCGGCGGGAACGAACTGCGACGCCGTCCGGCTGTGGCGCCTTTCCTGATAGGCAGCGGAGGGACGGGGCTGTGGATGGACGCTTCCCTCCCTGTAAGCTCACGCTTGCGCAGATAAGTTTGACAAACTGGCTTTATTGGATACAAGTTTAATGCGGTGTCGGGCTGTTGCGCGTGAGCAGGATTGAGCAGCGGACTTAGGAGTTTTTATGGCAGATTTCGAGCGGAACGAAACGGACTTTTGGCGGGAGGAGGTGCCTGGCGCGCGGTGGTTCAAGGCGGATCTTCAAATCCATACGATAGACGACCTGCCTGGCTGCCAGGTCAAGGTTCCGGAAGGCGTTAACCCGCCTTGCAATGCGTCATCAGACTGGTCAGAGGATGAGCTTCGCGCTTACGCTCGAATATTTCTACAAAATGCCGTGAAAAAGGGCGTCCGCGTACTCGGTCTAACGCCGCACCGACCGCGCATGAGCGATCACGGCGACATGAGCGCGGTATGGCAGATCGTGCAGGAGTGGAACGAAGGCGATGACGACGATGGCAAGCCGTTCCGAGAAAAGATATACGCCGTGTTCCCAGGCTTCGAGCCGTCGCTTCATGACGGTCATGGCGGGCTGCATATGCTTTTTCTGTTTGACCCCGAAATCGGGCGCAACGCCTATTTAAGCGCATTCGATCTTGTCATGAAGAACAGGCAACCTTGGAAAAGCAATGAGCTTCAAATATCTAGCTATAGAGCAAAGGAAGCGTTTAAAGAACTACGTGAGTTTCATGACAGAGATAACCCGTGGAGCTATATTGCGCTCGCCCCTCATATCTTTTCCAAGAAAGGCCTTTTAAAGGAGCAAAGAGCGCAAGTCTGGGATACCTTTCCGCACGACGAATTAACGGGTCTAGGCCTTAACAGCAAAAAGCTTCCTGAAGATGTCTTGGAAGACCATCGGTTCTCAAATGACCATGATTTAAAGAAAAAGTACCGTGACGCGTTGTTCCACTGCAGCGACGCAAATTTGGTTGAGGAAATTGGCAATCAATATACTTGGTTCAAGCTCGCCAGCCCGCGGATCGAAGCGCTGCGCCAAGCGTTTCTCGCCGGCGATTCGCGGATACGCATCGCTTATGAACGCAGCGAGAGCGGAAAACTGGTCGAGATTTCAGACTCGCCCGATGAGACAGCGCGCGAGCACTCTTGGCTAAGATCGGTCACGGTCAAAGGCAAAGCTTCGTTCTTTGGCGGCGATTCGGGAACGCGCTTCGACTTTCACCCCGATTTGACATGCATCATTGGCGGCAGCATGACCGGTAAAAGCACGTTTCTTGACGGCCTCCGTGTTCATATCGGAGCCCCCCTTCCTAAAGTAAAGCCTGGCAATAATCCTGATGACGACCAGCGCAATGATATGGAGAAGCTGAAAAACCAGATCGAATCTCGCGGCTATAAGCGATTTCTCGGCAGCGGCTCGGCTGATGTCGCGTTAGAACTTAAGGGCGGCGATCCAACAGCAGAGCATTTTGACCGCTGGCCTGCCGTATTTTTCTCGCAGAATGAACTTCAAAGACTCGCTCAAGAACCTGATGCGGTCGACGAGGTTCTTGCTCGGTTCGCAGCTGCCGAGGCGGCCGAAATTGAAGTGCGGGATGAGCGGCTGCGCGGGATGGATGATGAGCTGCGCAATGCTGCCAAGAGGATTGATCAACTTGATGAAGAAGCTGCAGATGCAGAGCAGTCCTGTGAGCGCTGCCGCCGCGCCGCCGATGCCTTGGATGCCTTTTCGGAAGCCGGCATTGAAGAGTATCATCGGGCGTCGCGGGACTTGGGGCGTTGGCGGGACTCCGCGGAAGCGTCCAAAGATCTTGCCGAAGCAATCCACAGCGCGCTGCAATCTGCCGAAGGTATTGACATGCCCGATATTGACGGCGCTTTGGCGGATCTGCTGTTGGCGGCCGGCGTGGAGGAACAGGCGGAGGCGTTTCGCGCGCGTTGGAAAAGCATCGCCGCTTCGATTCGCGACGCGATGGATGAGCTGACCAATGCCGACGCTGTCATTGAATCCATCATGGATGTTCTGAAAACGAATGAGCAGAATGTTCGCGGCGATATGAACCGTAAGCTCGCGGCCAAAGGCATGGACAGCTCCAAGATTGATGAGTTTCAGGCGCTGAGCCGTCAAGCGACTCTTTTAGAGAGTTATGAGGCGGCATTTCGTGAAATACAGGAAACGCGCCGCAAAGAGGAAAGCTTGCTTGAAAAGCTGCTGGAAGAAAGAAAACATCTGGCGGAAGAGCAGCGGCGCGCCTTCGACCGGGCGATCAAAGCGATTGCTGAAAAGTTTGAAGGCCAGATTTCCGCCCGCCGCATTGACGAGGGAGATTTGCTGCCTCTTGACCGCTTTGTGAGGAATCTAAATCAGCGGGGAGTGACGAGGTGGTGGAACGATCAGAAAGAACGGCCGTCGTCCGGCAAGTTGATCGCAGCTTTTGAAAACGATGATTTAGCGTCTGTCGGAATGAGCGGCGCTGTGCAATCTACGTTTAGAGAGAATCTTACCCGCTCGAAACTGCGCGAGTTAAAGGCGATTCGCTGCGGAGATCGCTATCTATTGGAGTCGAAGATAGAAGAAGACAAATACCGTCCTTTGGATCAGCTCTCTGGAGGCAAACGGGTGAGCCTCTTGCTCTCCTTGCTGTTGGAGACGGACGACAACCGTCCTCTAGTGATTGACCAGCCCGAAGACGAAATAGACAACCGATTTCTATTTGACGCTATCCTGCCGGCGTTGAAGCGGCTAAAAGGCCGCCGACAGATCATTATCGCAACGCATAACGCGAACATCGTTGTAAACGGGGACGCCGATCAGGTCATTCAGCTGGAAGCGACCGCGAATCATGGCTGGGTTGAGCAGGACGGAGCTATTGAAGAGCCAGCCGTTCGCAATGCCATCGTTCAAACGGTGGACGGAGGAGGCTATGCTTTTCATCTGCGGCGCGTAAAGTATGGGTTTTGAAGGACATGAAAATGACATGGCTCGAAATACTCGAACGAATCGAATCGGGTGAAGGCGACCAGGTCGAATTCAAGCGAGGCATAGGAGACGGCAAAAAAATTTGCGAGGCAATGTGCGCGTTCGCAAATACGAGGGGCGGAGTCGTCATATTGGGGGTGGAGAACAAGACGCGCGAGATCGTCGGAGTGAAAGAGGGCGCGGAAAAGGTTCAAGAACGGTTGACCGGATTCCTACAGACAGGCTGCAGCGCCCCTGTGTCCGCGCGCCTTGGCCGTCATGAAAGTTCTGACGGCTGGGTTCACTGGATAGAGGTTTCCCGACAGCGCGGATTTGAACCGATGCGCACAGGAGGAAGGGTCTTCGTTCGCCGAGGGCGCAGCAACGTTGAGCCTTCGCCAACGGAGCTGCAAGGGCTATACAACGATTTCGGGTATATCATGACCGAAGAGCGCGTCCTAAAAGCCGCCGGCGTGGAAAGCATCAACTTGGAATGCTTCCGAGACTATCTGAGGGAGCATGGGCTTGATATGGAGGAAGACCCTCAGCCAAGCCCGGAAAACGATCTTGTCAACCGCCGCGTCCTTGCCGAATCTGACGGCGAACGGCGCGCGACGCTCTACGGAATTCTCGCGTTCGGGAACGAGCCGCAGCGCTATCCGCAAACAGGCAACTTTTGGATTGAATGCGTCGCTTATGCGGGCGGCGATCGAGCTTCAGAGACGATCATCGTCAGCGAAGCGAAGGGGCGGCTGGACGAACAGGTGGAGCGCGCGGAGGGATGGTTCCAAGGTCTCGGACGCCAAGAAGTTTACAAAGGTTTATATCGAGAAGATAGGCATCTGCTGCCGTTAAAAGCGGTTAGGGAAGCGCTGGTCAATGCAGTTGTTCACCGCGATTATGCAGTCATAGGATCCAAGATTCTTTTTGAAGTGTTTTCACGTCAGGCGGCGGTTACCAGCCCCGGCGCGCTGCCGAACAGCATGACGCCCGCCAGCGTTCGCGCAGGAGCGATTCCCCGATCGAGAAACGAATGGGTAGCGAACTATATGTTGGAGCGGAAACTCATGGAACGACGCGGTCGAGGCTGGCCGATCATGCGCAAGGCAATGCTTGAGTTCAACGGCACGGAGCCGGAGCTAGAAGTGGACGAATCATCTGTTCGCGTCATCTTTCATCTTGACCGATAGGGGATAACGAGCAGAGGGATAGGCGCTTGTAGATGAGCCGCGAGGTTTGCGCGAGCCGCCGCTAAAAACCCGATGTCAAAGCCGCGCGCCCTGTCGTCACGAGTCGCCGCCGCAGTTGATATGCCAGTTGACGCCGAACCGATCCGCGCAGGCGCCGAAGTAACCGCCCCAGAAGGCGTCTTCCATCGGCTGATAAACGACGCCGCCCTCCGACAGCGCCTCAAAGACAGCCTCCGCCTCCTCCCGCGTTTCAAGAAAGACGTTGGCGGCGAAGTTGTTGCCGGGGCGCAGATCGAAGGACTCCGGAAGATCGCTGCCCCTCAGCTCGCCGCCGCCGACCGGCAAGCAGATATGCATGATGTTGTCCATATCCGCTTCGGGAATGCCGGGCATCTCAATGGGGGCGTCGCGGAAGACGGAGACGGATGAAAACTCGCCGCCGAAAGCGGACTTATAAAACTCAAACGCTTCTCGGCAGTTGCCGTTGAAATACAGATAGACGCCAGCCATGCGCATTTCTCCTTGCAATCAATAAAGCGGTCGCGCTTAAATAAACGAGTTAAGCGGGAACGGGTTACAGAAGAGCGAAATCGTCATCCTGTGAAAACGGGAAGCTTAGGCGTCCCAGCAGGATTTGCGCGCGCCGCCGCTTTTGGATACACTGAACAAGAAGCGGATAGGCGTTTGCCGTTTAGAAAGGGCGCGTATGGTTCGATGGAGTGTTCGGCGTTTGGCGGCGTTTGGGGCGTTCTTGTTGGCGGCGGGCGCCGCGCATGGATGGGGGCATGAGGCGCACCGACTCATCGCCCAAAAAGCGTGCGAGGCGATGCCGGAGCCGGTCCGCGCCTTCTTTATCGAGAACCAGGACAAGATCGTTCAACACGCTATCGACCCGTACCTGTGGCGCGAGAGCGACGACCCAAAACATCAAAACGAACACGCAAACCACTATTTCGACATCGACTATGAAGGGTTCGGACCCTACCCGTTCAACGAGCTGCCGCGCGATTATGAGGCGGCGGTAGAGAAGTTTGGGGAGGAGACGTTTGACAAGTATGGACGTCTGCCGTGGCGGATTGTGTCCTATCTGGATGTTGTGACGGAGGCGTTCAGGTCGGAGGATTCGGAGCGGATCGCCGCCGCGCTCGGAGCGCATGCGTTTTACGCCGCCAAGCCTTACCAGCCCTACCACTGCGTCATGAACTTCAACGGCAGGAAAACGGGGCAGCCGCACGCGGACGCGCTGTGGGAATGGAACCTAGTGCAGCGGTACGAGGCGCAACTGAAAGCGGCGGCGGCGCCCAAGATTGAGGCGGGGCAGACGGTTGAAAAGCCGTATGACGCTGTCTTTGAGGCGGTCATGGACTCGTATGCGCTCCATTTTTTGCTGTTGAACCATGACCGCAGGGCGCGGAGCGGCTTGACAGGAAACCTAGAAAAGAACGACGAGTATTTCAGGCGGCTGTGGATCATGAGCGGAGAGACGCTGGAGTCGCAGATCAGCAAAGCGGCGGAGACGGCCGCGCGGTTTTGGCTGACGGCATGGGAACGGGCGGGCAAGCCTGACCTGCCTATCGCCGCGCCGACCGAAGAAGAGGCAAGCCCAAGGCGGGGCAATGAATAGTCCGATGCGTTTGATAGAGCGGTTTTTTGAGGCGCGTCCGCGCAAGATACGCCGAAAGCAGATCGGGCAGCGCGTCTGCGTCGCATGCCCAATGTTGTCGGGCTTCCTGCGCGACAGCGGCGATTGCGCCTCGTGCGAGTTCAACCTCGGCGAGAAGGAACGCGCGCGCGGGCTGCCGATTCAGCTGTGCGGACACGGGCGCAAGGCGCGCTCCATACCGGGCTGGATCGTCAAACTGCGCGAGCTGCTGCAGAAGATACCGATGCCGAAGCCGCGCGTGCCTGTGCGTTTTCAGTGGCGCCGAAACCGAAACCGACCGCTGTCCGCCATCGAAAAACGGTCGCAAGAACGACGCCGAATCCGAGAGCGGGAACGCGCCAAACGCCAACTCGCCATCGAAATGCGCCAACGAAGCCGCGAAGAGAGAGAACGCAGGTTGCGATAATTGGAACGTTTATAACCTTTCTTCTCTGTTCCTTTTCTCTCATCCCTTACTATTCATGCCCAGGCGCCTCTTGTCGGAACTAGGATTAGAAAGACGGAAAAGATTGACAGGATGCGCCGCGGCGCTTGATAGCCTCTGCAGACGATGATGTACGAAAATCCTGTTCAAATCGGGTACTTGCCATTCCCGCGAAAGCGGGAATCTAGAGTTCTCTTAGACGGCCTCCGCATTCCAAAACGACTCTAAAATCAATGCCATCGCCTTTAGAGACTGTCCGGCGCTTGCAGGCATCGCCGAATTAAAATAAGATATGATTAGATCTTTTTGAAGCGCCGTATGAATAGATATGGGAAGAGCTTTGACAAGTAGGCGTCTCCTTCCAGCGCCGTCCGTCCAATACAGCGGCGTCGCCTCGCCGTCTATTCCAGACGCCGCCCAGCTGCTTTAAAAAGAAGGGGACGCCCGACGCTAAACATTGATCGCGCAGCCGACGCGCCCATTCCAATTTCATCGGTCGGTCGCCCGCTCCGCTCTCTCCGCCGGCGATCACCCAATGAAGCTCCCCCGCCTCCAGCCATTCCGACAGATCCAGCTCTCCCAGAAGCGGCTCCGCCGACACAAACCGCACCTTCGCCGGCAAGCGGGACAACACCGTCAAACGCGGCGCATATTTCTGCGTCTCAACCGAAACGCCGATCCACACGCGCTCCGGCCAGCTGTCCGAAAACTCGCCCGCATACCGCTTCCACCATGCGACAGCGCGCCCCGGCCGCTTTGTCAACACCTGAAACAGATGCCCCCGCCGCTCCGACGCCTCCTGCATCACATGAAAGATCTCGGCAATGAACTCAAAATCAACCTTCGGATGAAACAGGTCAGACATGCTGTTGACAAAGACGAGGCGCGGCTTCACCCATGACAAGGGGGCGTTCAGCCGCCCCCGCATCATCTGGACGTCGTCAGGCGAGGTTTCGTAGCCGTTAACGTTCATCGCCCGCAGACGGGGGTACATGGCGAACATATAGCAGTTGTCGCAGCCGGGGGAAACTCGGCTGCATCCGGTTACAGGGTTCCATGTTGCGTCTGTCCACTCAATCGATGACATTGCGGTTTGCCCTAAGCCGATACAAATCTCGTCTTGTAGATACTGTATGGACAGCGCGGTTGGGTGTCAAGAGCGAAACGGGTTTGCGGCAGCGCAAAAAGCGCGCTAGAATGCCAAGCATGTCTTAAAACTTGTTAGAAAGAGGCGCGGTGTTAGAACCTCTCATCGAAGCGATTGAAACGGTCAAAGAACGAATCGAGCAACATCGGCAGACATTGAGCGAGAATGAAACGCGGACGCGCGGGGCGCTCATCAACCCGATCCTCAAAGCGCTCGGATGGGATCCCGGCGATCCTGCGCTTGTCACGCTGGAATACAATGTCGGCAATCTGCGCGCCGATTACGCCCTGCTAGACGGGGACGACAAGCCCGCCGCCGTCTTTGAGGCGAAAAAACTGGGCGAGGCGTTGGACAACCATCGCATGCAGATGCTCAACTACGCCAACACTGAGGGCATTGAGTATGCGGGTTTGACCAACGGCGATAAGTGGGAGCTGTACAGCGTCTTTGAGCGCGGACATCTCAACGACCGGCGGATGATAAACGTCTCCATCTCGAAGGATGAGGCGCATGAATGCGCGCTGGAATTGCTGACGCTCTGGCGGCTAAATTTAGCGTCGGGCAAAGTGAAGAAGGTCAATCCGCCGATTATTGAAATACACGTCCCAGAAGACGAAGAACCTGACTCCCTGCCCGATACAGAGTCGACCCAAAAATCAGAATCGGATCCTTCTGAAAAATCGACGCCGATATCGGAGTACAAAGCGGTCGGATACAGCTCCCCGTTATGGAAAGCGATCCCGAAGGCGCTTCGTTTTCCAGACGGAAGCGAAATTGCGCCAACGGACGAAGACCATAAATGGGCGGGGCTGATGGTAGCGACAGCGGAATGGCTGTTTCAAAATCAAAAGTTGACCGACGAGAATATACCGATACGGATGTTTGCGTCTACCGGTAGGTACATCATTCACACTTCCGAGGTTCATCGGAATGGAAAGCCGATGGTAAGTCCTGAAAGCATCCAGAACGGCCGATACTTTGTCGAAAAGCATGACATATGGCCAAAGATCGCCCGAAACAACATTAATGTTTTGCTGAAGCATGGCGGCGTTGATCCGTCCGAGGTGTATTTGATCACAGCCAACGTTGCCGAGGGGGATGACGGATGAACTTAGACGCCCTTGCCGAAACGATTGAAACACTAAAGAAGCGCATACTGAAACATGACGCCTTTCTGCGCGAAAGCAGAACGCGGACGCGCGCCGCTCTTGTGGATCCGCTGCTGCGCGCTCTTGGATGGGACACAGCCGACCCTGACGCGGTACTGTCTGACTACCGGCTGAATGAGCATGTGTTCGACTACGCGCTGCTTGCCGCATACGGAGAGCCTGCCGCTCTCGTCCAAATCAAGAAACTGGGCGACCCGCTCGTTGCCGCCCGAACCGATCTGTTTACCTGCGCAAGAGAAGCGGGGATCGCATACGCCTGCCTTGCCGACGGTGATAAGTGGGAGCTGCATGCCGTTGACGATCAGCGCCTGCTGAGCGTCGCCATTAACGATACGCCGACCCATGAATGCGCGCTTCAGCTGCTGACGCTTTGGCGGCCGAATCTCGCGTCATGGAATCCCGCGGCGGCGAATCGACCTTTTATGGCGTCTGAGCCTAAGCAAAAGCTTGATCCGCCCCCGGCGCCAATTCCAGAACCGCTTTCTGTCCCTACGACAAGACCTTCCGAAGAATACAAATGGGTCGCGCTATCGCGATTTCTGGTGACCTACTTTGAAGTCTACGAATATGTGCCTGCGTCGATCAGATTCCCCGATGAAAGCGAGATTCCAATCCAAGACTGGACTGATCTTCATGTGGAACTTGCCAAATGGCTCCATTCAAAAGGGCTGTTGACGTCTGATCAGATGCCGATTAAGAGATTGACTAGCGACGCCTACGTTGCAAATTCGGAACCGATCGAGCATACGGGCAAAGACATGAAGTTGCCCGTCAAAATTGCGCACGGCATTTATGTTTCAAAGCACGGAAGTTCCATGCGGCATTTGGAAAATATAAAAGCTCTGACCCATAACTGCGGTATCGATAACTCCCATATTTATTTGAAGCGGTCAAGAGACCCTGAACCGACTCCCGTTCCGCCGACAGAGCCAAAACAGGCTCCAACCCCGACGCCAATTCCAGACTCGCCTTCGACTGACGGATGGACGCCGCTGCCTGAATGCAAGCCGCCTAGAAATGCGCCCCCGCCTTCCGCCATACGATTTCCTGACGGGAAAGAAATTGATATACGTTCTTGGAACGATATTCTGAGTGAAATCGCAGGATGGCTGTATGAGCAGGGCCGCCTGACGTCAGACAAGATGCCGATTCTGTCAAAGTCTAGAAAGCGCTTTATCGTCAATTCCGAGCCGAAGTCGCTTAAAGGATCCCCTATGAGATCTACGAAGATTGTGGACGGAATTTTTGTTGGAAGGGATAACGGACGATCTCGCATACCCATGGACCCGATTCTGTTATTTGAACACTGCGGCGTGGATCCATCCAAAACGCTGCTGCGCGCGGCGGATAAAACCGCAAGCGCAGATGAAGGAAACAGCTGATGCCGCTAGACGATCTCGTCCACGCCATTGAAACGCTGAAGGGGCGCTCAAAGAGCGCCGCATAGAAGGCCCTATCCGTTCAAATGTCACAACTTGAGAGCATGTCAGCGTCCGCTCTTGAAACTCGACCCAAAATGCTGTAACGTAATCCAAACAAACGCACCACCGGCGAGGAACAAATAATGGCGCAAAAGCCTTATCGAGAAATCACACAGGAGCAGGCGCAGCAGTTTCTAGAACGCGGGCATATCGTCATACGCCAGGCATTCCCGCGCGAGCTGGCTGAAGAATGGCGCGCCTTCGCCTTCAAGCGGCTCGGATACGACCCCTACGACCCCGACACCTGGGCGGAACCGCGCGTCCATCTCACCGGCATGAATTGGAAGCGCGCCGCCGACATCGCCCCAAGAGCATGGAACGCGATCTGCGACCTCATGGGCGGAGAAGAGCGCATCCAAAACGCGCAAAACTTCTCGCTCGGAGACGGCTTTATCATCAATTTCAATATCGGCGACGGCGAGCCATGGCAGCCCCCGTCCCCCAACATGAGCGGATGGCACAAAGACGGCGATTTCTTTCGCCACTTTCTCGACAGCCCTGAACAAGGGCTGCTCACCATCGTCATCTGGTCGGACATTTTCCCGAAAAGCGGCGGAACCTTCGTCGCCGCCGACTCCGTCCAGCATATCGCCCGCTATCTCGCGCAACATCCAGAAGGACTGCTCCCCTCCGAGGCGGGCTTCGGCAAACTGATCCGCCGCTGCAGCGACTTTGCCGAGCTGACGGGGTTGGCAGGCGACATCGTTCTGATCCATCCGTATGTTCTCCATTCGGCGTCGCGCAACCCGTCCGGACGGGCGCGCTTCATCACGAATCCGCCCGTCGCGCTCAAGAAGCCGATGAACTTTAACCGAAAGAATCCGGACGATTTCTCTCTTGTTGAGAAGGCGGTTCTGAAAGGACTCGGCGTCAAGCGGCTCGATTTTAAACCGACGCGGCCGAGAGAGCGCGTTGTGCCGGAACGAGTTGCGCGGCAGAAAAAGATGTTGAAGGAGCAGAAACGCCGATTGGGCATCTCTTGAACAAAATGAGCGCTCCATACGGCGCATGGCCGTCCCCCGTTTCCGCCGAAAAGGTCGCTAAAGCGGGCGTCCGGATGGGGCTGTCCGCCTCGGACGGCGCCGACATTTACTGGGTTGAAACGCGCCCCGCCGACAAAGGGCGCAGCGTCATCGTCCAAAGAAAGCCGGACGGAACCCTGAACGACTTGACGCCCGCTCCGCTCAGCGCGCGTTCCCGCGTCCATGAATACGGCGGCGGCGGGTATCTCGTTCATGACGGCGCGGTCTTTTTTTCTAACGACGCCGACCAGCGCCTTTACCGGCAAGACGCCGGCATGCCGCCCGATCCGATCACCCCGGCGGACGGCTCCCGCTATGCGGACGGCGTGATGGACGCGCGGCGCAACCGCATTTTGTGCGTCATTGAACGGGAGCGGAGAGAGAACGAACCGCTGAACGCGCTTGCGGCAGTGGACGCAGAGACGGGACGGGTCTCGATTCTCTACGCGGAAAGCGACTTTGTCTCCTCGCCGCAAATCAGTCCCGACGGCTCACAGATTGCATGGCTCGCGTGGAACCATCCGAACATGCCGTGGGATGGAACGGAGCTGTGGACGGCAGAATGCGCGCCTTCGGGAGAGTTGACAAACCCGCGCTGCATCGCCGGCGGCTCCGGCGAGTCGATCTTTCAGCCTACATGGTCGCCCGACGGCGCGCTCGCTTTCGCGTCCGACAGAACGGGCTGGTGGAACCTCTACCGCATTGAAAACGGCGACGCGCGAAACATCGCCCCGATGGACGCCGAATTTGGACTGCCGCAATGGGCGTTTGGAATGCGCGCATACGCATACGTCTCGGCAGACACGGTCGCCGCCGTTTATCGGCAGAATGGACAGTCCCGCCTCGCGCTCATCTATCTCCTGTCTGGAGAGGCGGAGCGCATTGAGACGCCTTATACGGAGTTGAGCTCGCCCTTGGCGGCAGATGGGAGCCTCTATCTATACGCCGCTTCGCCGTCCCGCTCCGCCGAGCTGATTCAGATTGACCTTGCCTCAAGGGAGATCGAGACGATTCGCCGCCCCAATGAAACGGAGGCGGACGAGCGGCATCTGTCGCTGCCGACGGAGGTTGAATTTTTGACGGAGAACGGGCTGACAGCGCGCGGCTTCTTTTATCCGCCCAAAAACGACAGCGTTGAGCCTCCTAAAGACGAAAAGCCGCCCTTGATTGTCAGCTGCCACGGCGGACCGACCGGCGCGGCGACAGCGTCCTACAACCCCTCAATTCAGTTTTTCACCAGCCGAGGCTTTGCCGTGCTGGACGTCAACTACGGCGGAAGCGCCGGCTACGGACGCGACTATAGAGAGCGGCTGAACGGGCAATGGGGCGTCGTGGATGTGGACGACTGCGTCAACGGCGCGCGCGCCATGGCAGAGCGCGGAGCCGTCGACGGCGAACGCATAGCGGTGCGCGGCGGAAGCGCCGGCGGATTCACCGCGCTGGCGGCGCTCGCGTTTCGAGACGCGTTCAAGGGGGGATGCAGTTATTACGGCATCGGCGATCTGGAGGCGCTGGCGAAGGACACCCATAAGTTTGAATCGAGATACCTTGACAGGTTGATCGGACCGTATCCTGAGCGCGCCGATCTGTATCGGGAGCGGTCGCCGATTCATTACGCCAAGAACATCTCCGGACCTGTTCTGTTCTTGCAGGGCATGGAGGACAAGGTCGTTCCGCCAAACCAAACCGAAGCGATGGTCAAAACGCTCAACGACAACGGACTGGAAGCCAAATGCGTCCTCTTTGAAGGCGAAGGGCATGGCTTTCGACAGGCGGAAAACGTGCGGCGCGCCTTAGAAGCGGAGCTTGCGTTTTACCGCCGCCTCTTCGGCATTTCAGTTGTCCTCGGCCGACGTTTCGTCTAAGATGCGCAGCAGAACGGAACCATCGAAAGGGAGCGTCTTATGACGACAGAGCGCGCAGACGAATCCACTCGGCGCGACTTCATCAAAACAGCCGCGGCGTCCGCCATGGCCGCCTCGCATGCCGCCTCTCAAACCGGCGCGGCGAACGAAAACAAGGCAGAAAGCGAACCGGCCGACCTGCCCAACATTGTCGTCATCTTCACGGACGATCAGGGGTATCAGGATCTGGGCTGCTTCGGCTCGCCGAACATCAAGACGCCGCAAATCGACCAGATGGCTGAAGAGGGCATGCGCCTCACCGATTTTTATGTCGCCGCCTCTATCTGCTCCCCTTCCCGCGCCGCCCTGTTGACAGGCTGCTACCCGCCGCGCGTCGGCATCACCTCCGTTCTCTTCCCTGGCAACGTAATCGGACTCGACCCCAGCGAAACGACCATCGCGAGCCTCTTAAAGAAAAAAGGGTACGCGACCGCATGCGTCGGAAAATGGCACCTCGGACATCTGCCCCAGTTTCTTCCGACAGCGCACGGCTTCGATTCCTACTTCGGCATCCCTTACTCGAACGACATGGACGCGGTTCAAACTGAAAACGGACGCATCTTCAATGTGCCGATCATGCGCAACGAAGAGATCATTGAGCGCCCCGCTGTCCAAGAGACGCTGACGCAGCGCTACACCGAAGAGGCACTGCGCTTCATACGCGGCAACCATGACAGCCCCTTCTTTCTCTACCTCGCTCACACCATGCCGCATGTGCCGCTCTACGCTTCCGAAGGGTTTGTCGGGAAGTCCGAACGCGGCCTCTACGGCGACACCATTGAAGAGATCGACTGGTCGACAGGGCGCATCTTGGAAACGCTGCGCGAGCTTGGCATCGACGAAAACACGCTCGTCGTCTTCACCTCCGACAACGGACCTTGGCTCCAAAAAAAGGAGGACGGCGGATGCGCCCTTCCTCTGCGCGGCGGCAAATTCAGCGTCTATGAGGGCGGCTTCCGCGTCCCGTGCGTCATGCGCTGGCCGGGAACCATACCGGCGGGAACGGTCTGCTCCGAGGTTGTCAGCTCCATCGACCTGCTGCCGACCATCGCCGCGCTTGCCGGCTCCGATCTCCCGGAACGCGCCATCGACGGCGAAGATGTCGGGGAGACGCTGCGCGACCCTGAGGCGTCTGCGCCGGATAGGCATTTTTATTTTTACAGGGGAGCCAATCTGCGCGCCGTCCGCCGCGGCAACTGGAAACTGCATTTAGCGGGCGGCGCCAACGAGAAGAACAAAAACCCCGCCGAGCTGTATCAGCTGGACGCCGACATCGCCGAGTCGGAGAATGCGGCAGAAGCGAACGAAGCGGTCGTGGAGCGCTTGACCGGAGCGGCGCGCCGCTTTGACGCGCAGCTGAAAGATCAAGCGCGAGGTCCCGGCCGCGCCGAAAAAGAATGAACTAAGAGGACGCTTCCCTCTCCACGGGTTTGATGTCGCAGATGGAGCGTATGGGGGCGCCTCTCATTTCAAGCCACTTGTAGAGCTGCTCGGCGTTGCGCGCTTCAAATTCATAAACCGTTTCGATGCGCGCGCGGGTTTTGCGGCAGGTTCCGTTGCCGCTTGGACGCCGCCGGCTGCATCTGGGTTGGTTCCCATTTTCGTATGGGAAGGCGCATTGAAATCGAGGCATTGTCGTATCTCCTTCGCGGTCTTCATGCCGCGCTGTATTGTTGTTTTCGTTTTACGCCGTTTTATTAGCAATAAGCGTGCCAACGCCGCCTGTCCGTGATTCTGCGCCTCATGCGGGTTCGCGCCATGCGGACCTTTTAGCAAGCGACGCATAATTAAGCGCTGTTCATAAAAATTGAGCGCCCGCCTCCCTCGCTGCCCTCCTAAACCCTTTCGGCTGCCCTCCCGTTTGAAGATGGAGCCGTTGAACGAACAAAGCCTTTATGGATGGGAAAAGGCTCCGTCAATCAGAGCGTCATTCCCGCGAAAGCGGGAATCCAGAGTTCTCCCAGACAGCCTCCGCATTCCAAATCGCCATTCCCGCGAAAGCGGGAATCCAGAGTTCTCCCAGACAGCCTCCGCATTCCAAATCGCCATTCCCGCGAAAGCGGGAATCCAGAGTCCAACAGACGCTGTCCGCGTTCGCATACCGACATGCCCAACGAAACCTTAAAGGTCAGCTTTCGGCGCTTGCGCTGCGCGCGCCGTTGTTATACGATAAAGTCGATCGCTTGAAAGACTGCATGGAGTCGTCTATGACGCAGAGAGTTCGAAAAATGGCTATTGTCGGCATCGTCGCCGGCGCTTTATGGGTTTTGATTAGAATATGGCTCGCCGTTCTGCCGGATGTCTGGTGGTTTCGCTCCGTCGGCTCCGCCAGCGGCGCCGAGTATGTCGATGTCTTCACAACCATCCTGTGGACAAAGGTTGTCGTCGCCATTCTGATCGGTCTGCTTATCTTTGCGGTCGGCTTTGTGAACGTCTGGCTGCTCCATCGACTCGCGCCCGAAAGCATGCATCCAGCCGCCCAGAACGCCATGCCATGGCAAGCCTCCCCAGCCGAAATGCGCCAGTATCTGCGCCGCATTCTCTACGGAGCGACCGTCGCCTTCGCCGTCGCCCTCGGATACTCAGCCGCCGCGCAGTGGGAGGTGATACAGCGCTGGTTCAACGCCGACGGCATACAGTTCACAGACGCCGCCGGGCAGCCCATACTTGACCCGATCTTTCAAAAAAACGTCGCTTACTACATGCTCACGCTGCCGTTTGAGCAGTTTTTGAACGGCTGGCTCATCGCCGTCAGCATTCCTGTGACGCTTGTCATGGCGGCTGCCTATTATTTTTACGGCGCCCTGCTGGACGATCAGAATCGGCTCAATATCTCCAAAGGCGTCGGCATTCATCTGGGGACGCTTGCCGGCGTCTCCTTCGCCGCGCTCGGCTGGCGACACTGGCTAAGCCGATACGAGCTGCTGTATGTCGACAATCCGCTGTTTTTCGGCGCGGGCTATGTGGAGCATAACGCCCGCCTGCCCGTACTGTATATCCTGATTGGCATCTGCGCGCTTGCCGCCGCCGCTTGGTTCCTCAGCGTCAGCGTGAACAAGATCAAGTGGGGGGTTTATATGACGGGGCTGTATCTGCTGGCGTTCGTCCTCGGCGGTACGGTGTACCCGACTCTCGTCAACAATTTCAAGGTTGTCCCAAACAAGCAGGAGCTTCAGCGCAAATATATCCGCAACAACATTGTCATGACGCGCCACGCCTTCGGACTGAGCGGGATCAAGATGCAAGAGCTTCAAGAGTCCAGCGACGGGGAGCCGCTGCGTTTGAGCGATGTCACCCGTCCCAGCATTGAAAAAAACATACGGCTGTGGGACCCGCGCCCGCTCAAAAAGGTGTATATCCAGAAGCAGGAGCTGCGTCCGCAGTACAACTTTGAAAATGTGGACATTGACCGGTATGAGATGGGCGATATTGTGCGCCAGGTGTCCATCTCGCCGCGCGAGGTGGATGTGAACCAGCTGACGAGCGCCGGCAACAACTGGATCAACCGCACCTTCAATTTCACCCACGGGTACGGCTTTGTCGCCGGTCCGGTGAACGAAACGCGCGAGGGCGAGCCGATCTATTATGTGCGCGACATACCGCATCAGTACGACCCTGAATGGAAGCACCGCATGGCGGAGGCGCCAGGTCCGCGCATTTACTACGGCGAACGCACCAACCACAGCGTCATCGTCAATCCTGAAAACAAGAACCCAGTCGAGTTCGATTATCCATTGCAAGGCGATCTGTTCGCCGCATACACCTACACCGGCAGGGGCGGCGTCCCCATCGACTCGATTCTGCGGAGAGCCACTTACGCGGCGGCGTTCGGCGATTACAACTACATTCTCAACACCGACATCAAAAGCGGCAGCAGGCTCATGTACCGCCGCAACATACTGGAACGGGTGATTCGAATCGCGCCGTTTTTGAAATACGACAAAGACCCGTACCTTGTTGTCGCCGACGGACGGCTCCACTGGATCATTGACGCCTATATGACCGCGTCGAACTATCCGTACTCGCAGCCGCTTCTGGACGCTTATACAGGGCTGGTGAGAGACGCGCGCGGACGGTCAGCGTCCATGCGCGTTCTGCCGCGCGGCGTTCCGTGGGGCAATTACATCCGCAACTCGGTCAAGGCGGTTGTGGATGTGTATGACGGGTCTGTTCAGTTTTACCGACTCGACACGGAGCCGACGCTCAATGTGGACGATCCGGTCCTGGAATGCTATTCGCGCATTTTCCCGAACCTGTTCCGCCCCTTCTCGGAGATGTCGGACGAGCTGAAAAAGCATATCCGTTATCCGCTGACGATGTTCTGGCTGCAAGCGCGGCAGCTGCGGGCATACCATATGACAGACCCTGACACCTTTTTCCTACAAGAGGACCTGTGGGACCTGTCGGAGGAAAACTACCGCGACGAAAAAGACACCATTCCGGTCGAGCCGTACTATGTGACGATGGAGCTCCCCGACGGCAGCGACCCTGAATTTCTGCTCATCTACCCGTACACGCCGCGCGACAAGGAGGTCATGAGCGCGTGGATGGCGGCGCGGTGCGATTATCGATCCGACCCGCAGGGGGGACCGCAGTATGGGCAAATCTACATTTACACCTTCCCGAAGGGGCAGCAGATGACCGGAACGGAGCAGTGGGAATCGCATTTCAGCGGACACAACGATTACTCGTTCTGGCGGAAGACGCAGCAAGCGAACGTCCTGCGCGGCAACCTGCTGCTGTTTCCGTTGAGTCAGGGCGTCCTGGCGATTGAACCGCTCTATCTAGAGGCGGCGAACATGCCCATCCCGCTTCTGCGCAAGGTGCTGGCGGGGTATGTGAGCTACACCGAAGGAACCGATCAGCCGCGCATTTCGATGGGCGACAGCCTGATGGACGCCTTGTCGCGCCTGTTCGGCGATCAGAGCCGCGCGGTCGCGGCGGCGGACGGGGGGGAGAGCATGCAGAATGTTCCGCTGGAAGAGGACGCGCAGGCGCTCATTCAGGAGGCGCTGAGCGCCCTGGAAGCGTACGAGGCGGGAGAAGCCGCCCAGAAACAAGGAAACTGGGGCGAATTCGGCGTGAACTACGACCGGCTGGGAAGAATCCTGAAACGATTTGAGGAGCTGCGCAGTAAATAAAATGATAGTGGGTGCCCGCGGCGCCGATTCATGAACACTTATGTCCACATCAGGAGGAGTCCTCCAGTGAACAAGCAAGACATCGTCAACGCCCTTTACAATCATGAGGATCTGAGCCTGACGAAAAAACAGGCGTCCCAGGCTCTTGACGCCGTTCTGGGCGCCATCACAGGCGCGCTGGCAGACGGCGACAAGGTGAGTCTCATCGGATTTGGTACCTTTGAAACGCGCCATCGAGCCGCCCGCGAAGGCACCAATCCTCAGACAAAAGAGAAGATTCAGATCGCCGCTAAAACGGTCGCTGTTTTTAAACCTGGGAAAACGCTGCGCGACAGCGTTGACGGCTGAGCAGATCGGAGCAAGAGCAACTCTGGGCAACCAGGGTTGCTCCTCCTTTCTTTAAAATGCCATGCCCCTGCGTCTGTCGAGGCGTTCTTAACGCGGGAATCTTTGCCAAGGCTGAATCTGTCCGCGCCTCAAAAGACCGAGACTTCTAAAGAAAGGCGCCGCTGACAGGGGCCTCCCGTACACTTGCGATATCGCCCCCTGCGGTGTATCATAAGAGTATGAACCGCTTCTTTCTATTATTATGCGGAATTGCCGCGCTGTTTCCCGTCGTCGCGCAGGCGCAGGGAAACGCCGAGCTGCAGCGCGCCCAGACCGAACGCGACAAAGAGCGCGCCCGCATACAACAAGCCGAAGCCGCCGCCCAGAAAGCGGCGCAACGCGAAAAAGGCGTCCTCGCCGAAATCAACCGCCTTGACCGAAAAATCGACTCCGCGCGAACGCAACTGATCGCCGCCCAGCGCGACATCTCCAGAGTCCAATCCGGCATCGCCGCGGTACAACAAGAGATCGAGGCGCTTGAGAAGCTGCACAAAACGCACGAAGAGCGCGTCGGACAGCGTTTTCGCGCCAAGTATAAACTTGCGTACCGGTCCGGCGGCGCGCCCTTTGGCGTCGCCATGCGCGGACATTTGAACGGGAACGGCGTCGGCGGACCGCTCACCCGCTTAAAATACCTCTCCAAAATACGCGAAAAAGATCAGGAGATACTGCAAGGTCTTGTCGATTCGCAGCAGATACTGGACGCGCGAAAAGCGGACCTGTCGGAACGGCGCGCCGTTTTAGCGCGGCAGGAGCAGACCGTTCAAGAGCAAAAAGCGGCGCTCGAAAAAGAACGCAAAATGCGCCAATCGATCCTCGCCAAAGCGCGCCAAGACAAGGCAGCCCTAGAACAGCTGATACGCGAGGGGGAAGCTGCCGTCCGCGCCTTAGACGCGATGATACGCAAGCTGACCAACACAAGCCCGACAGCGCCTCCGGCGGCAAAGCCGGTCAGAACAGGGGCAGTTTCAACCGCCGTCTCAAAACTCCCATGGAATCCAAGAACCATCGGACACACCTCAAAATTGGAGCTGCGCGGAACCTATCAGGCGGTCATGTGGCCCGTCTCCGGAACCGTCATCTCCAATTTCAGCAGGGACCTGAACGGCGTGTCGATACAGGCGGAAGAAGGCGCGCCCGTCAAATCGATCATGAGCGGAACGGTCGAGGTCGCCGACTGGTATGCCGGGTTGGGATTTGGCAAACTGGTTTGCGTGTACCATGGACATAACGGCCTGCGAACATTTTACGCCCATCTGCGCGACATCCATGTGACGGAAGGGCAAAAGGTCGCCAAAGGCGCCTTGATCGGAACGGTCGGAAACACAGGCGGGCTGGTCGACCGACCGGTTCTGTATTTTGAAATGAGGCGCGGGTTTAACGCCATCAACTGGATGCGCCCGCGCCGTTGATGCCGCCGAATGTAGAGCGCCTTTTATGAGACAAACGATGAGAGTTATTTGATATGAAGCATCTTGAACGCAGCGCCGTCTGGCGAACGGCGTCTGTTTGCGCGCTGTTCGCCTTGTTGATCGCTTTGATGTTTGCGGTGGGCGTCTTGTTTGCCGCCGCGCAGACGCCTCCCGTTGTGGAGCCTGAGCAGCCGCCTCCCGCTGAGAAGTCTGAAGAGGACGCCGAACTGGAAAGCCTTGCCGTCCTGAGCGAAGCGCTTGCCCGCGTACAGAGCGAGCATTACAGCCCAGAAGGCATCGACAGACTGGTCGAAGGCGCCATACGCGGCATGCTGCGGGAATTAGACCCGTATAGCCAGTATTACAACTCCGAAGCGTACAGCGCCCTGCAGACCGACACGAGCGGCAAGTTCGGCGGACTTGGCATGTATATCGGCATCAAGCAGAACCGCCTCACCGTCATTGCGCCCATCGAAGACACCCCCGCGCATAAAGCGGGCGTCATGGCGGGGGATGCAATCGTCGAGATCGACGGCGAGTCGACCGCCGGCATCTCGGTCGACGAAGGCGCCCAAAAAATGCGCGGCGAACCCGGCACCAGCGTCACCCTCACCATACTGCGAGAGGGCGTTGACGAGCCGATCGTTACGCCCATCGTGCGCGGAATCATCACGATCGTATCGGTCAAAAGCGCGCTCCTTGAAGAGTCCATGACAGGTTATATCCGCATCACCCAGTTCATGGGACCGACCGCGGCTGTCGTCGAAGAGACGATCCAGGATATGGAAGCGAAGGGGGCGAAGGCGCTCATTTTGGATCTGCGCTCCAATCCAGGCGGCCTGCTGAACTCTGCGACGAAGATCGCCTCATTTTTTCTGAACGAAGGCGACCTGATTGTGTACACAAAAGGGCGCGGCGAACCGACCAACTTTCACGTTGAAAGCAAGAGTTTCCACACCGACCTGCCGCTGATTGTTCTGGTGAATCAGGGCAGCGCCAGCGCGTCGGAGATTGTCGCGGGGGCGCTCCAGGCGCATGGACGCGCTCTGTTGATGGGCACCGACACCTTCGGAAAAGCGAGCGTTCAAAAAATCTTTCAGCTGAACGAGGCGCGCGAACCGTCCGCCGTCAAACTCACCATCGCACACTACTACACCCCAAACGATGTCAATATCCACAAGGTCGGAATCGTGCCGGATGTGACGCTTGACCCGTTGAGCGGAGCCGAAGGGCGCATGTGGCTAAAGGCGCGGACAAGCGAAGCGTTGAAAGCGTTTTTAGAAAAAGAGGGTACGGATGTCCTAGAGCGCTTAGCGCAGGAAGACCCGCGCGACTCGCCCCCCTCCAGCCTAGAGCGCAGCTACCGCAGCTTCTTGGAGGAGCTGGAAGCCGAAGGCGTCGCCCTGAGCGATCCGCTGGTGAGATTTGCGATTGCGGTAGAGACGGTCGGTCAGGAGGACGATTACATTTGGGACCCGAAGATACGGTCGGCGGTCAATTACCTGCAGGCGTTGAAGTCGCTGCGCCGGCTGCGCGGCTTCGAAACGCCCGAATGACCGCGCTGGGCGATGGACAGCTCGTCTGAGAACGATGCCGGCGAACGGCGGCGGAGGCGTCAACCCGTTGCGCTGACCATCGTTCTCGTCGTCGGGATCTGCCTGTCCAGCCTATGCATATACGCGGCGGGGGACCGTCTGAACCCGCTCGCGGCGGCGGCCGCCCTGTCGCACCTCTACATTCTCGCGCTGGTTGCCGCCGTTCTGCGCGGCCGTCCGTGGGCGGTATGGGGCGCCGGGGTTGCGTCGCTTTTCGCCTATGCGCTCTTCCGTCCGAATATCCCCGCCATCGCCATGGTATGCGGCATGTTCGCCTGCGTCGGCGGAATGACGATCGCCGCTCTCAGCCGACTCCTTCTTTGGCGCAAGAACGTCCAAACGCGGCTGAAACGGCTTGACGAAGCGAACGCCGAAGCGCAAAAGCATCTGAGCGAAAGCTCCGCTTTGTTTGAAATTGCCCGCGAAATATCCCGCACCTTCGACATGGAGAGCCTGTTTGAAGATGTCATGCGCCGCCTGTCGGAGCAGCTGAACATGTACCGCGGACAGCTGCTGCTCTACGACCGCGCGGCGGAGCGGTTCACGCTCAAATGCGCCTACGGGCTTACCGACGCCGACATCGAACGCGGACAGTACCGCCTGGGCGAGAATATCTATCGACAGACGCTGAAAACGGGGCAGCCGATGGCGGCGCCGAACCTAGGCGACAAACCGATCGCGCTTCATGAAGCGGCGGCTGAGGAACGCTCCGTCGCTTTCCTCTGCCTGCCGATCGTCATGGAAGGCGAAACGGCGGGCGTGTTGAGCGTCGACAGAGCGCCGATGGACGAGCGAACCCTGCGCGACGACCTGAATTTCTTGACGATCGTCGCCTCCGTCTTCTCGCAGGCGCTGAAAATACAACAGATGATTGAGGAAGCGGCGCTCCATGAACGTCTCGCCGCTCTAGGAGAGATGTCGCAAAGCTTGGCGCACGAGATACGCAACCCGCTTGGAGGCATACGCGGCGCTGCGCAGCTGATTGAGATCGGCGTCAAGCGGATGAACGGCGGACGGGAGCCTGCGCTCTCGAATAAATCGGCTGAAGACATGCTTCAATACGCCTCCATCATTATTGAAGAGGTTGAGCGGCTGAACCGCGTCGTGGAGAAACAGCTGCGCTACGGCCGTTCATCGCCGGATATGTTTCAGGAGATCGATCTGGTGGAGGCGGCGGAGAGGGCTTTGGTTCTGATGAAGAATGAGGCGCAGAAATCGGGCGCGCAGATACGGCGCGATTTTTCCAAGAGCGCTCCGCGCGTCTTAGCGGACGCCGATCAGATCACGCAGGTTTTTCTGAACCTCATCAGCAATGCGATCGACGCCATGCCGGACGGGGGCGAGCTGCGCGTCTCGGTGCGCGCAGTTGAGCGGACGCCGGGCGGGTCCATGCGCGTTGTGGAGGCGTATGTGCAAGACAACGGTCCCGGCGTCTCTCCAGAGCTGCGCCGGCGCATCTTCGACCCGCTTTACACAACGAAGCGCAAAGGGGCAGGCATCGGCCTCGCCCTGACGAAGCGCATCGTGGAGGATCACAACGGAACGATTGAGGTCAGCGCCGTCGGCGGGGGAGGCTGCCGCTTCACCGTCTCGCTCCCCGCCGTTCAACGGGTCTGAATGCGCCGCCTCCCATAAGTTTCCATTGTAAAAACGCTTCGGACATGGAATAATATCAGCAGTCGGCAACAGCGCGCTCACAGACAGGCGACGAGTGAAAGGATCAAGCATGGCGAACGTTATATCGGGGCTGCAGGACGTCGCCCTCACCGAATCTAAAATATGTAGAATCGATGGCTCCGCCGGCCATCTTATCTACCGCGGATACGACATACGAGACCTGGCTCAAAACGCAACATTTGAAGAGACGGCATACCTGCTCTGGTCGGGCGACCTGCCGACGCGCCCGCAGCTGAACGCGCTGAACGCGCAGCTCGCCGCCGAACGCGGCATTGACGAAAACGCGTATAGGCTCATCGCCTCCTATCCCAAAACAGCCCCCCCGATGGACGCGCTGCGCACATGCGTCTCCCTGCTCGCCAGCGCCGATGCGGAGATGGAGGACAACTCCAACGAAGCGAACCTGCGCAAAGCGATTCGACTCACCGCTAAGTTTCCGACCATTCTCGCCGCCGTTTACCGCCATTCGAACGACCAGGAGCCGATTCCGCCGCTCAAAGACGGCAGCTCTGCCGCCAACTTTCTTTATATGCTCAGCGGGGAGAAGCCGGACCCGTTCGTCGCGCGCACGCTGGACGCCGCGCTGACGCTCCACGCCGAGCATGGGATGAACGCTTCGACCTTCTCGGCGCGGGTCACCTGCGCGACCCTGTCCGATATGTACGCCGCCGTCACATCGGCGCTTGGAACGCTCAAAGGACCGCTGCACGGCGGAGCGAACGCGATTGTGCGCGCGATGCTTGAGGAGATCGAGGCGCCTGAAAACGCCGAGCGGTATGTGAAGGAAACGCTTGCGGGCGACCGCGTCGTCCCAGGTCTCGCGCCGAAACGCATACCGGGCTTCGGCCACCGCGTCTATACGTCGTACGATCCGCGCGCGGCGGTCTTGCATGAGATGTCGGAAACGCTCGGAAAACGCGCGGGCGAAACGGTCTGGGTTGACATTTCAGAGGCGGTTGTGGAGGCGTGCGAGAAGGAAGGTCTTAATGAGAAAGGCGTCTATCCGAACGTCGATTTCTTCTCAGCGTCCGCTTACACAACGATGGGCATCGACGTGCCGCTCTTCACGCCGGTGTTTGCGCTGGCGCGCATCACGGGCTGGACGGCGCACATCATTGAGCAGCACAACGACAACCGACTCATACGGCCGAAAGCGATCTATGTCGGCGAAGAAGGGCGGGTCGTCCAGCCGATTGAAGAGCGGTAAGCCGAGCGCGCCTCTTGCCGTTCTCGCGTAAGCGGTAATCCATAAGCAGACGGGCGTCGTCATTTCCGCTGCGGTATAATTGACGTTGAGGGTCGCGGGCAATAGATCTATCCGCCAAACGACGCAGGGTCTGACATGAACAAATCGCGGGGGAAACCATGCCGCATTTAATGGAATTGAAAAGCGGTTTGTTTTCATCGAATCTGATTGAACAGGCGCCGATTGCGCTGCTAAAACCGTTCAGCGCTCTGACGCCAAGCGGCTCTTCGTCAGACGACCGCGCAGAGTTCAACTCAGAAATTAAACGCGTCACGGCAGCCCTTTGTCAGGCGACAGCGGATTTTTTGCGGGAGAATAAATCCAACGCCGTATCCGAATACAAAAAAGCGATTGAGCATTCCAACGCGGCAATTCGGCTGGCGCAGCAAATAGAGCTCGGAAAAAAGGCGGAAGCCGCGTCAGCGAGCCTCTACTACTGCCGCGGGATTGTTGCGTTGATCTTGATCAAGATAGGAGACGGCTCAGCCGATCTGAACAAAGCGGTTGCAGACCTTGCCAAGTCGGCGAAACTGAACCCCGTCGCGGAAACCTATCTGCGCTTGGGCGAAGCGCATGCCTACGCGGGCAATCTGGACGCCGCGGTTGAGAGCCTCGAAAAAGCGACCGATTTGGACAGCTATTGCGCCGAGGCGTTTCTCCTAAAAGGACTTGTCCATCAAGCGAGAGGCGACGAGGACGAATACTATGACGACATCTACGAGGCGATCATGCTCAACCCAGATCTTTACAGAGAAGAGTTTGAGCCAATCATGGAAGATGCGCGGGAATGGGAAGAGAAATGGGACAAAACGCTGAAAAGCCCTGAATCGATTGCAATGCTGCAAGCATGGGCAGAAAAAGCGAAGAAAGAGCGCAGAGCTGAAGAAGCAGAGCCGCCCATTTCCAAGGACGGTTGATGCGATCAAGACAGAATTCGGATTACTGGAAGGAATACAACCGTCTCGATAGGCAGTTACAAAAGAAGGCCGATACAACTCTGGAGCGGTTTGAAATTGATCCGCAGCGCCGTAGCCTTCATTTTAAGCAAGTCCCCCCCTACCTGTATTCTATATGGATCAACCGAAAATACAGAATTCTCGGATATGCGGAAGAAACAGCCGAAGGCGAAAGAATCGTGTGGTACTGGGTCGGACCGCATGATCCGTATGAAAAGCAAATACAAAAATGGAATCGATCCAGGTGAATCCCTTGGCGGGAGCGCCATACGCCGTCTGCTTCATGTTGTCAACCGAACGTCCTGACCTTAGCGCTTTAGTTGGGACATTCGCCTGGGCGAACGCAGACGGTTTCTGGGGCGCCTCTGGATTCCCGCTTTCGCGGGAATGACGGCCTGGTTGGCAGCGCCTTTTCCCTATAAATAGAGCGATCATTCGTTCAAATGTCCCAACTTTATGCATGAGGTCGGAACATCGGCGCGGCTCGCCTAACCTCTACGAATTCGCCTGACACCGCCGAAGATGCACATTCTTGGGCGGCTCCTCAACGCCTTTCCACGCATACGGATCCACGCCTGCGACAGGGACGATGCATCGCCGGTCGGCGGTCGCGGGGCTTTCCCCTTGACGAATGCTCCACGGCAGCAGCGACCAGGCGTTGCAGTAATGGTTCACCAGCACGCGCCGATAGGTTTCCCCGCGGTTCTTGTGCGAACGATGCAGCAGATACCCGTTGAAAAAGACAAGCGTCCCCGCCGCCGCCTCCACCGGAACCTCCTGCGTCTCGTCAAACCCGTAACTCTCCGGCGTGAAATCGAATTCGTCCGGGTTCTCATGCGGACGCTGCGGATACAGATACCCCTGGCGGTGCGACCCTGGGATGACCCACAGGCAGCCGTTCTCAATCGTCGCGTCGTCCAGCGCGATCCAGGCGCCGATGAGCGACCGGTCGCGCGTCGGAATGTAGATCTCGTCCTGATGCCACGCCTGACCCTGAAAACCCGGCGGCTTCACAAACAGCATCGACTGCATGCACTTGACGCTGCCGTCCCAATACGGCATATGCGCCGCCGTCAGCTGACTCAACGCCCCGCATATCTTTGGATGCTTCACATACTCCAGCATGACGGGGCTGACAAAGTGCGGCTGATGGACGCATAGGATGTCCGCCAGCGCCTCGTCGTCGGTCGTTTCGTCGGGGAGCGGCTGCATCGCGTCGCACGGATACCCGCCGCGCGCCAGATAAGCCGTGTCCGCGCGCAGCTCCTCCACCTCCTCCGCCGTCATGAGATTCGGCGCCGCATAATATCCGTTCTCAACAAAAAACTGCACATCCGCATCCGACAGCGGCTTCGGCGTTTCGATAAGAGGGGCTTCCGCTATTGCCATCCGTCTCTCCTGATATTCTTAAATAAAATAAACAGCGCGGGCGCGGAGAGGCTGACGATGCCGCCTCTCCGCGCCGAATGAACAGGCTCAATCTTCCAGCGCCGCGTCGATCTTTTCGGTCAAAACCTCCTTCGGAACAGCTCCGACCACCTGCTGCTTCACCTCGCCGCCCTTGAAGATCAGCAGGGTTGGAATGCCGCGCACCTGATAGCGCATGGCGGCGCCCTGGTTGTCGTCGACGTTCACCTTCGCCACCTTCAGCCGCCCGTCGTACTCCTCCGCCAGCTCCTTCACGATCGGCGCGATCGCCTTGCAGGGTCCGCACCACGGCGCCCAGAAATCGACCAACGCAGGAAGCTCGCTGTTGAGAACCTCCTCCTCAAACGCTTCATCGGTCAGCTCAAGAATTTCAGCCATCCGTTTTTCCTTTCAAAAGATCGGCGTCAAGCCGACACAAACTGATCGTTCTGAATGAACACCGCCTTGCCGCTCTCCATCGACCGCGTCGCGGCGACCATCAGCTTCTGCGTCTGGAACGCCTCGGCGTACGGCGCGAGTATCTTCGATCCGTCGCCGCTTTTCACCGCGTCAATGAAGATGCGGTCTTCCTGCTGGTACGGGTTCACCGAGCTTTTGATCACTTCGCGGTTGCCGCCGCTGACGAGCGTCGCCTGCCCCTGCGTGATGTCCGCCGCGAGATGCTTTCCGAACACTTCGATCTTGACGCGCCCCCAGCCGGACAGGCAGCAGGCGGACTGAATGTTCGCAATCGTGCCGTTGTCGAAGGCGATGTTGACGAAGCTGATGTCTTCGATGTCGTAGTTGGGAACCTCGGTCATGCCGCCTTTTGCCGCGACTGCATGAACGCTCACCGCTTCGCCGCGCAGCAGGAACCGGCATACGTCAAACACATGCGTCGTCTGTTCAATGTGCTGGCCGCCGGAGAGTTCCTTGACGCGCCACCAGGGCGTCCCTGGCATGCCGCCCATCCATGCGCCGAGAGCGCCGAGGACTTTGAAGTCGGTCAGGCGTTCGCGCGCTTTTTGGATCGCGTCGCTGTACCGCCAGTTGTAGCCGACGCTGGTGAGAACGCCTGTTTCGGCGACCTTGTCGCGGACGGCGATCGCGGAGGCGATGTCCGCGTCGATCGGTTTTTCGATGAAGATCGGGATGCCGCGCTCAAGGGCTGCCAGTTCAGGCTCTCCGTGCGCAAAGGGCGGAAGACAGAGATAAACCGCGTCCAGCTCCTCTTTTTCGAGCATTTCTTGAAAATCGGTGTAGGGGTTTCCGCCAAAGTCGTTGGCGCGTCCTTCAGCGCGCTCCTTTGCCACGTCGCACATGGCGGCGAACTCAACGTCGTCAAAATTGCGCAGGTTTCCGAGGTGGTTCCCGGCGATGCCGCCGGCTCCGATAAACCCAACGCGCACTTTGTCTGCCATCAAACGTCTCCTCAAGGGAAAGGTTGCATTCTCATATGTAAGCGTATCGTATCAGATTTTTGGGTTGAGGTCAAGCGGCAAGCGCGGGAGGCTGTCTCTATAGGCGACGATGTTGATTTAAAGAGCCGTTTTTGGAATGCGGAGGCTGTCTAGAAGAACTCTGGATTCCCGCTTGCGCGGGAATGACGATCCGCCCGATTTGAACAGGATTTTCGTACATCATCGTCTGTAGAGGTCGCCCCTGCTTAAGCGGCGCCCAAGATTCTCGCTTGCGCGAAAATGACAGAGAAAGAACAGGCAGCGGCGGAAATGCCTTTACCCCAAAACTCCGATGCTGCGCAGATAACGCACGGACGAGGCGACGCGCTCTTTGGCTCCCTCTTCGGTCAGATTCTCCCCCTGAATGCCTTCCAGCTCCATCGTGAACGGACCATAGAAACCGCGCGCGTTCAAGGTTCTAAACACCTTCGGAAAATCCACAACGCCTTCTCCCAGCGCCGGAAAATACCATTCGCGGTATCCGCCGCTCGTGTCCTTCAGATGAACCGCCGAGATGTACTCAACCGTCTTATTCATCTCCTCCACGCCGTCGATGCCTTCGTTGTAAAAATAGACGTTCGCGGTGTCCCAGTTGACGCGGATATTCGGGTGGTTGACGCCCTGCATCGTTTGCCGGGCGACGGTTCCGTTTGTGATCATGTCGGGGTGCGTCTCCATGACGACCGTGACGCCATGCCGCGCGCACACATCGCCGACAGCGCGCAGCCGCGCATACGCCTCGGAGCGTTTCAGCGCTCCCGCGTTGACGCTCACAAAGATGAGCTGCGCTCCGAGCTGGCGCGTGATCTGCGCCGTCTGCTCAAACTCCTGGGCGATGTTCGGGTTTTGAATGTCGAGCCGCCCCTGCGAGGTCGCCGCCGACAGCCCGCGCCGCTCCAACTGCTTGAGAGCTTCGTCCACTTTGTCGGGCGCCGGTATCGGCAGCTCCACATGTTTGACGCCGATCTCGGCAAGATGGTCGTAAGCGACGCTCTGATGCGGGCCGTAGGAGGCGGGGCGGCATGACAGGATGTTTTCCATAACGCAAACCTTTTCTTTAATGCGGACAAACTGCGCAGCGGACATAGAATGCCCCGTCCAGCGCGAAAACGCAACATGAGTCCTGACCTTAAAGCTTTGTTGGGGCATATCGGTATGCGAACGCGGACGTCGTCTGTTGGACTCTGGATTCCCGCTTTCGCGGGAATGGCAACGAGCGGGGCAGCGGCTTTTCCGCTGGTTGTCGCGGCTCTTTCGTCATGGTGTCCCAACTTTAGTCATGGGGTCAGGAAAATAATCAATTGCCGTTTGTCGGAGTCTGCGGCTATCGTTATGCCCGTTATTAAAAGCGAAACGGAGAGGGCGGAAAAAATGTCTTCAATCTACCGCATTGCGGCGGCGTTCATGCCGCTCCTGATGGCGATGCTTCTCAGCTGCGCCAAGCGGACCGAAAACCCCGATGTCGTCCATGTCGTAACCGACGCAACCTACCGCCCGTTCGAGTACGTCAATGAGAAACGGGAACTGGTGGGGTACGACATTGACCTGTTCCGCGCCATCGGCGAAATCGCCGGCTTCGAAACCCGGTTTCAGCATCAGACATTTGACGGCGGCCTGGCAGGCCTGCGCACAGGCAAGTTTGACGCCATGATCTCAGCGATGACCATCACAGAAGAGCGCCAAAAGACGTTCCTGTTCAGCGACCCTTATTACGACGCCGCGCAGGTTGTGGCGGTGCGGGAAGACGAGACGCAGATCAACTCGTTTGAGGATCTGGAGGGGCGCAATATCGGCGCGGCGCGAGGCACAACGGGATACCTTAAAGCGGTCGAGGTTCCAAAAGCGCAGGTTCTAGAATACGACTCGATTGAACTCGCCTTTACGGCGCTTCAGATCGGATCGGTCGACGCGGTCGTGAACGATGAACCGACATCGAGAGCGGTCGCCGCCAAACGCGGCGGATTCAAACTGGTGGGCGGTCCTTTGACAAAGGAGCAGTACGGGATCGCCATGATGAAAGGCAGCGAGGAGTTGGCAGGGCGCATCAACGCGGCGTTGAAGCAATTGAAAGAAAACGGAGAGCTTGATCGACTGCATCAAAAATGGATCGTCGGCGGACCGTAACCTTAATAAAAGGAGCGCCGCTTAATGTTAGACGCATACCTGATTCTACTGGGCGCGCTCATCGGAGCGTTCGGATCGGCGGTTGGAGCTGGCGGCGGATTTCTTGTCGTTCCTCTGCTGATGTTCCTCTATCCAAACGATTCTATAGAGGTCGTGAACGCGATTGCGATTGCGATTGTCTTTTTCAGGTCGCTCTCGGCGGCCGCCGCCTTTGGATGGCAGAAACGGATCGACTACCGTTCCGGATGGCTTTTTGCCGCCGCGACGGCGCCGTTTGCGGCTCTCGGCTCCTATGCGATACAATTTGTGGACGCGAGCCATTTTCGCCTGCTGCTCGGCCTCGCGCTGATCGGTCTGGCGGTTCAGACCTTCTTTGCGAAGCTGTCGAAGCGCAAAGAGACGCGCCATGCGAATGTCCGCCGCGAGCTGATCGACGCGGACGGGACGCGGTACCGCTACGCATACCGCTTGGACGCCGCCGTCGCCTCAAGCGCCGTCATCGGTTTCATCGCCAACTTTTTCGCCGTCGGCGGCGGGGCGCTTCGCATGCCGGCGCTGGTTCAGTGGCTTCGTTTCCCGGCGCATATTGCTGTCGCGACGACGCAATTTGCGCTGGTCTTTTCGTCGTTTGTGGGCGTCGCGGTTCATTTGAGCAGCGGCGCGCTTGTTCCGCACTTGACGCGGACAACGTATCTCGCTCTGGGCGCGGTCGCGGGGGCGCAGTTCGGCGCATGGTTCGCCAAAAAATCGAAAGCGGTTGTCTTGATGCGCCTGCTGGTTGCGGCTCTGGTGATCATTGGCGTACAATTGATCATGGGAGGCATAGAGTCGCCTCACTAAAAAACAAGGGCTGGGATTGTCTATGAAACCGTTGCGTTCCTTCCGAAGCGTTTCAAAGTTGCCCGCCCCGCTGGAAGCCATGAACAGTCTGGCGCGCAATTTCTGGTGGCGCTGGAACCGCTCAACGCGGGAGCTTTTTGAAGAGATCGACCCTGAATTATGGGAACAGCTGGACGGCAATCCGACCGCCGTTCTGCAGCGGCTCAGCGCGGAGCGTATGGCGGAGCTGGCGGCGGACGACGCGATACTGTTCCGCCTTCAGCGCGAATGCGAGGCGTTTGAAGCGTACTGCGGACGCCCGCCGGCTTTTTCAGACGAGCCGCTTCCGCTCGCCGCCTACTTCTGCGCCGAGTTTGCTCTGGCGGAGTTTTTCCGCATCTATTCAGGCGGGCTGGGCGTCCTGGCGGGCGATCATTTAAAGGCGAGCAGCGATCTCGGCGCGCCGCTGGTCGGCGTCGGGCTGTTTTACCACCGCGGCTACTTTCAACAGCGGCTCACGCCGGACGGCTGGCAGATGGAGGCGTACCCGTATAACGACGCGACGCAGCTCCCGATGGAAGAGGCGAAGGATTCCAACGGCGATCCGATCCATATCAATGCGCAGATCGACGGCGAAACGGTCTGGGCGCGCGTTTGGAATGTGGACGTCGGACGGACGCGGCTGCTTCTGCTTGACTCGAACATGCAGAGGAACTCGCGGAACTCCCGCGCTATTACGGACAGGCTCTACGGCGGGGACGAGAACCGCCGCCTGGCGCAGGAGATCATGCTCGGCATCGGCGGGGCGCGCGCCCTGGAAGCGCTCGGCATCCGCCCGGACGTTTTCCATATGAACGAGGGGCATGCGGCTCTGCTGTCCGTTGAGCGGCTGCGGCAGCTGACCGCTCAGGGGGCGTCTCAGGCGGAAGCTCTGGAGCGGGTTCGAGCCTCGAATGTGTTCACAACGCACACGCCTGTTCCAGCGGGCAACCGCGCCTATCCGTCCGCGCTCATGGAAAATCGACTGCGTCCTTATCTGAATGAGATCGGGATCTCCTGGGAAGCGTTTCGGAAGCTGGGGCAATCGACGGACGACCCAGAGAAGTTTGGAATGACAGACCTAGCGCTGCGCATGTCCAGCTATGCGAACGGGGTGAGTCGGCTGCATGGCGACGTCTCGCGGAAGATGTGGAGCAGCGTATGGGGAGAGCTGCCCGACGAAGAGACGCCGATTGACCATATTACAAACGGGGTTCATCTGCCGACATGGGTCTCTAAGGAGATGGGCGAGCTGTTCGATTCGCGCTTGGGACCGCGCTGGCAGACGGAGCCGGCGCAGGAGAAGGTGTGGGAAAATGTGGATTCGATTCGCGCGTCGGAGCTGTGGCGCGCGCATGAGCGCTGCCGCGAGAGGTTGATTGAATATGCGCGGGCGCAGCTCAAAATGCGTCTGCGGGAACGGCATGCGCGCCATTCAGAGATCGAGGCAGCGAATGAAGCGCTGGACACCGAGACGCTCACGATCGGGTTCGCGCGCCGCGCGGCGACCTACAAGCGGCTCTACTTGCTGCTTCGAGACGAGGCGCGTTTGACGGCTCTCTTGACGCATGCGGAGCGGCCCGTTCAGCTGATCATCGCCGGCAAGTCGCACCCGGACGACGGCGGCGGCAAGGAGATCATTCAGCGCGTCATTCAATTTTCGCACCGCCCCGAAATACAAGGGCGGCTGATGTTTTTAGAAAATTACAACATGCGGCTTGGAGAGCTCATGGTCGCCGGCGTTGACATCTGGCTCAACACGCCGAGGCGCCCCTATGAAGCGAGTGGAACCAGCGGAATGAAAGCGGCAGCAAACGGCGTTCTCAACCTGAGCGTCCTGGACGGATGGTGGGCGGAGGCGTACGAGGAAGCGGAAGAAATGGGGCGGCATCTGGCGGGATGGGCGATCGGCGACCCAAGCGCGGACGGCCTTTCGGACGAAGAGATCGACCTGATGGACGCCAACCTTCTCTACGAGACGCTGGAGCGCGACGCGGTTCCCGTCTTCTACGACCGCGATGAGGGAAACATCCCGCGAGAATGGACGCGCCGAATGAAGCAGTCGATACAGACCTTCGCGCCTCGTTACAACATGCGGCGGACGGTGAGGGATTATGTGGAAAAGGCGTACCGCCCCGCGGCGCAGCGCCGAGCGCGGTTAGAGAAAAACGAGGCGGCGGCGGCGAAGGAGCTGGGCGAATGGAAACGGCGCGTCGAGGAGCGGTGGAAGCATGTGAAGATCATTCGAACGCAGATTGACGCGCCCGACGCGCTGACCGCAGGCGAGCCTGCGCCGGTGGAGGCGGAGATAGCCCTCGGCGGGCTGCTTCCGTCCGACCTGCGCGTTCAGGCGGTTGCCGGGCGGTTGAGCTTGACCAACATCGCCGCGCCGATGAGCGGGATGGAGTATTTTGACCTGGAATACTGCCCGGAACGTTCGGCGGGGCGAAACGCCGTGTTTGCGGGCGAGATGCGCGTCTCGTTGAGCGGGCATGTGGGCGTCACGGCGCGCGTCCTGCCGTCCCATCCAAACTTGGCGAGCCATGTTGAAACGGGCTTTATTCTTTGGGCTTGAGCCGCCGGACAGACGGCGGATCTAAGGTCTGGAACAAAATGTCAAGCGGCGGGCGGTCGTCGAGACGAAGCGAGACGCTGTCTTCCACCGAGGCGGAGGAGCCGGTGTAATCGTACACGCGCAGCCGCGTCCGCGCGTTCGTCTTCCAGACAAGGTCGTCCAGCTGAAACGCCTCATAAAAATCGTCCGAAGCGCCGGGGGTGAGATGCGTCGGCAGGGCGTTGCGGACGAGGCTGCCGAAGATGTCCGCTTCGGGGCTTGGACAAAACCGCAGCGGTTTCCACGCGCGTTTGTGCCGTATATCCGCTTCGATTTTGGAGACGGTCGCGTCGCGCTGTTCGCTTTCGTTGTAAACGCGCAGCGACAGGAACACAAGCGTGCTGCCGCCGCGCGTCAAAAAGCTGTTGGTGCCGTCGGCGAGCAGTTCGACGCGCAGGGCGACTCGTTCGCGCCGCCCCCTGCGGTTGAAGAGGCCGCCCTGCCAGATGTCGAACGCCCACCGCCCGGCTGCCAGAAGCAGCGCAATCAAGCTTAAAATGAACGCCGCCAGCGCCACTTTTAAACGCTCCGCGTTAGAGTATCTGGTTTCTCGGAACGGCTGTCTCCAGACTGCCGATTCTCCGCAGAGTGATCTCCTGCTCTTCAGTCGGATCGGGCAGCCCCGTCTCGCAGAGCCGTTGGTCGATGAACTCCCACATCTCCGCCAGAAGCTGCGCGGCAATCTCCGGACGCTCGTTGATGAGGTTGTTCAGTTCGCCGGGGTCCGCCTTCAGGTCGTACAGCTCGTTCTTGGACAGGTTATACACTTCAGGCGTATGCCCCGTCTCTTCAATGAACTTCCACCGGTCGGTGCGCCAACCGCGCTTGCGCATCCATGCGTTTTCGGTGATGTAAACGCCTTCATGGACGCCCTCATGGCTGCCGTTCTGGATGATCTGTTTGAGCGAGCCGCCTTCCATCTGGGCGTCCGCGGCGGCGTTTTCAAGTCCGCAGAACCCCAGTATCGTCGGCGCGGCGTCTTTGAGCGTGACAAGCCCGTTCAGGCGGGCGCCGCTTGGGACGCTGCCAGGATGCCTGAAGATGAGCGGAACCCAGATGTTCGTCTCATACATTCCATGATGATCGTACCAGAGCTTGTGTTCGTCCAGCTCCTCGCCGTGGTCAGCCGTGACGACAAGCAGCGTGTTTTCGGTCAAGCCCGCGTCGTCCAGGTATGTCCAGAGCTGCTGCATGGTATGGTCCATGTAGGCGATTTCGGCGTCGTACAGCGCGTTCACATAGTCCCGGTCCGTCCAGAGGCGCGCCTTTGAGCGGTCTTCGGGGTCGTCCTCGTCCGGTTTGAACATCCAGTTCATGAAATAGTATTTGAACGGCTCGCAGTCGTACACCTCGTCCATGGAGCGGTTGTTGGGATCGCATTCGTCGCCGCTGTAAAACATGCGCTCCCACGGCTCAGGCGGAAGGTAGGGCGTGTGCGGATCCCAGTAATGCAGAAAGGCGAAGAACGGCTTGTCCTGACCGCGCGCGGCGTCCAGAACCTTGAAGGCTGTTTTGTTGACCGCTTCCGCTTTGCGCGCGCCTTTATATTTCATCGTCCATGAGTAGCCCTCGTACAGATCAAACCCGCGCGAGAACCAGCGTCCAAGGTTGTCCGCCGCAACCGTGAAATAACCATGGCGCTGCATGATCTGCGCGAGCGTCGGAATGTTCTCGTCCAGATTCTTTTTGCCGCCCTGGGTAATGATCTGATGCGTGAACACATCCTTCCCGGTGAAGAGCGTCGTATGCGCCGGATGCGTCGGTATGTGCGGCGAAACGCATGTTTCAAACAAGGTTCCGCCCTCGGCGATGCGGTCAAGATAGGGCGACGTGAGCCTCTCGTACCCGTAGCAGGAGAGGCTTTGCGCCCGCGTCGTGTCGAGCGAGATGAGAATGACGTTCATTCCGAATTCCTTTGCGGGGCAAGTTTATTCCCAAGGGTGGAGGATGATCTTGGCGCACTGCTTGGAGGCGGACGTCTCAAACGCTTCCTGTATCTTGCTCATCGGAAAGCGGTGGCTGATGAGCAGCTCAATCAGATCGGAGCGTTGAACGATGCGCATGATGTCCTGCGCGCCGCCCAGGTTGTAGTGCCATGATCCCATGACGGTGAGACCTTTGCGGATCAGGTCGGGGCTGACGCGGATAGAGAGCTGCGCGCCGCACTCTCCGACATAGGCGACCTTTCCGCGCCTTCGCGTCGCGTCGATGCATAGACGCTCGGCGTTCACATTGCCTGAACAGTCGAGCGCGTAGTCGACGCCGATGCCGTTCGTGAGTCCGCGTATCTGGTCGAGTATGTCCTCGTTGCGCGGGTCGAGAACCGCTTCGGCTCCCATCTGGGCGGCGCGTGTTTGCCGCCACGGTTCCAGGTCGACGCCGATGACGCGCGCGTTCAGGAAACGGGCGTTCACGACGGCGCCGAGGCCGACCGGACCCAGTCCGGTGATGAGAACATTGTCGTACGCCCTCACCCCCATTTTTTTGAAGGCTTCGTAGGAGGGACCGAGCGCGCAGACCGCCAGCGAACCGTAGTCGTACGAAACGTCGTCGGGAATGGGGGAGAGGAGCCAGGACGGTTTTAAAATGTACTGCGCGTAGGTCGCTTTCCCTTCAGGTCCGCCGGTGAACTGGTCAAAGTTGTGGCCGTTCTGGCAGTGGATGAAGTCGCCTGTGACGCACAGCTGGCATTTTCCGCATGGGTACTGCGGCTGGACGACGACGCGGTCGCCGACATTGACGCGGCACGGCTGCGCGATTTCGACCACTTCGCCCGCCGCTTCATGCCCCATATACTGCGCCGGGCGTCCGCCTAGAAACATGCCGTATTCGGTACACATAGGGGTGGAATGCACCTTGACAAGCGCCCAGTCTTTGACAGGCTTCGGGTCCGGCGCGTCAATCAGCCCCGCGTTGCGCGGTCCGAGTATCGCAACTTTTTTCATAAGCAACCTTTCCATGTTGATGAGAGCGCGTCGGCTGCAACGGCACTATATCAGAAAATGCGGGGTGGCGGAACTGGCGCGGTTTTGTTAAGATGGAAAGGGAAGGCATATCCCCGCCTGCGCGAGGGTATGAACCTTCCCCGATTGTCATTCGCCGTCTTGCGAAGTTGGATTATTCGGGCTGCCGCCCGCCTCTTTTATTTTGCCCCATTGCGCTTTTTTTTTTACCCGCAGGGTCAACGGAAAGGAAGCGGCTCTTGCCCGCCAAAACCCACATCGGACCCCGAACACGCGCCTGTTTGATCAGAACGGTCTTTTTTGTCGGGATATGCATGCGGTAAACGCCCTCTAACGTTGGATCGTCCCGATTGACAGGTCCCGCCCGGTAAACAAGCCATTGGGAATCGGACGACCAACTGACCCCGCCTTCCCAACCCGCATTGTGGGTAAGCCGCTCCACATTCGAGCCGTCAGGGTCCATGATGTACAACTCCACCCGCCCCACCGGACGCTCAACCTCAAGGTCTTCATTGTCCCGGTACGCGCGAAACGCGATCTTTTTCCCGTCCGGCGACCATGCCGGGTACTCTTCCCATGCGGGATGGTCTGTCAAGTTGACCATATCCGAACCGTCGGCGTTCATCGCGTAGATGTCGCTGTTGGAAGGGAAGCCCTCTACTTTAGGCTCCTTCAAAGCGCCGAACGCGATCCTCTTGCCATCCGGCGACCATGCCGAAAGATCGGGATTCATCCATGGTTGTTTGGTGAGACGGATAAAATTTCCGTTGTCGACATTCACTTTATAGAGGTACCCATGGACGATGATATTGGTGACATACCAGGTATCGACCAGCGTCAGCCAACGCCCGTCCGGCGACCAAGACAATCTGCGGTATCCTTCCTTGGATTTGGGAATCCCTAAATCCATCAGGTTTTTGGAGCGCCCAGTCTTCAGGTCGATCACATGCGGCGTGTAGCTCCAGTCCTCCGAATCGAAGGTCATCACAGCGGCGCGTTTGCCGTTCGGCGCCCATTGCATTCCGCTTGAGAATCTTATCTTCCCGTCGCCCAGCCAGAGTCGGTCGTTCTGCCCGTCCCAGTCCATGAGCCGAATTTCGTAGTTGTCGTACGAGTTGTAACAGATGGTCGGCTTGGTCAGCTTCGCCGCATCCTCCCTGGGAGCTGGAAGCTGCGCTTCGGCGAAGAGCGGCGTCAGCAACTCGAAAGCTGCCAAGATCGCAGAGAGCAATATGCGGCGCATGGTCAATTCCTTTCCTGATCGAACGCGCGTCAGAATCATTCGAAAAGGAACTTCGCCTCATTGCTCTTGTTATCTTTATAACCGTACTGCCCGGTGGGCGGAAGATTCATGTCCAGGTCGTATTGTACCCCATCGCCAGAATCGACACTTACCTGGGCGTTTTGGTCGGAGACCAGATTCGTGTACGCCGCGACGCTGTACCATCTCCCTGGTGTCAACGTCCGCGGTAAATATTGGAGCGGGATATCCGCCTGTCCGTAGAAAACGCGCTCCTCCTGGGCGTCATGGAAATCTTCAACGCCTTCCCATCCACCCATTTTGTCAGGTTCCAACCCCTCCGCCCATGCTAGAGAGGTCTTGATGTCCTGCTCCTGGACTTCTCCAGTGTCGTTGTAGTAGCTGACGGTATGCTCCGTTCTCAGTATGTACTCATGCTCATTCATGTTGGTGGCATCAATCGAGTCGATACTTGCTGTCGTCGTTTTCCAAATGTAGCCGCGGTCGGCGTAAACGGTGATTTGGCCGATATCCTTCTCGCTGCTTATCTCTTCCCCCGCAACCATGGCGAACGCAACCGCTGTCGTCGAATAGGTACTTCCCTCTCTGGAGCCTTCCTCGTCTCTTAAATCCAGCAAGTACGACGTCTGGCTGAAAGTGTCCAAAGGTCCGTCGCTGTAGTCCGGCTCAACCGTCTTTCCGTTGACGGTGTATTCAACCCGCGTGAAGGGAACGGTGGTGTATGCCGACAACCGAATGCTCTCGCCTTCCACGCACCTTGTTTGGTAATCAAAATCGATCCGTATTGTTTTCCAAGCAGTGATCTTGATCGTCGCTGCCTCGCCGGCGACAGCTTCGCCGTCCGCGTTGACGCCGTAAGGGGTCGCCGTGAACGTGACGGTTTTGCCGTGCGGAACGGTTGAGAAGTCGTACATGATTTGGCTTTCCAGATCAGGTCCGTTGTCGCTGATTGGAGACCCTCCGTCAATGGACCAGTCGACGCGGTAAAAGCCCACGTCCGTTTGGACAGCGATATTGCTTATTGCGGCGTCAATGTAGTCCTGATCGTTGGTTTGAGAAGTTATCGCGACCGTTTCTGATTTCGTCCAGACGTTGATGGTTGCCTGGTCAGTGTCGGTGTTGCCGTCGGCGTCGGTAGCTACGGCTTTGACGACGACGGCTGCGCCGGTCGTTGAACCGAGATCGGGGTAGTCATGGCTGAAGACGCTCGTCTTGTTCGGACCATCGGATGTCCAGACAAAGCTGTCATTGACGTACCAATCGACGGTGTCGAAGTTCATGTTGGTGTTGACGTACATGCTGCGGTAGTCGCCTTCAAAGGAGTCGTATCCGCTGAAGTAAGGGCCGATGGAGATAATCTTAATTGTCGGCGGCTCATCAATTGGCGGCCGCTGACCTGGCACAGCAGCGCCGACCGGCGCGCAGACGAAGACAGCGGCAGTCGCCGCAACAAGCAAGGTCAGCGCCGCTTTACGCAGCCGACTCTCGCGGGGGGGGGGGTCATGAGCGATCGCGCGATTTTATTCAAATGACGCATATTTGCGTACTCCTTTCTGGCGGTTTTCCGCCGTGTGTCGAAACAATTCTCGGTTGTGTTCAAGCATAGCGCAGGTTCTTCTTTGGATCAACATCTTTTTTGCCGATGCGCCAAAAAACTTCTCCCATGCCGTTCTTAATTTAACCAGAATTGGACTTCGGCGTCAATTCCAAACGCCAAGATACAGCTCTGGAAATTGAACGGCGGTTGGCGAACGCGCAGGCGCGTCAATCCTCCGAGCGGGGCGGAAGCGTCGGCAGCGTAAGGCGCGGACGCCGCTGCAACTCCGGCGCGCGCGGCGGATTCTCCTCTATCAACCCCAAAATGACCTCGATCCCCCGCTCCATCTGCGGGTCCCTGCCGGCGACATAATCATGCGGCGCATACGGAACCTCAATGTCAGGGTCCGTCCCATAGTTCTCCACGCCCCACTCCACATCCTCAAACCAGAACGAGTACTCAGGCTGCGTCGTATGTCCGCTGTCGACAAAGCGCGACTTCGGGCTGATGCCGATGACGCCGCCCCATGTGCGCATCCCGATGAGCGGTCCGAGTCCCATCAGCTTGAAGCAGTGCGAAAAGATGTCGCCGTCCGAGCCGGCGTTTTCATCTGTCAGGGCTGCCATCGGTCCCAGCACCGAGTCGCCTGGGTACGGCCGCGCTTCGCCGTACCGCGGCTGCGTGTATCCGATGCGCTTCCGCGCCAGCTTCTCCAGCAGCAGCTGCGACACATGTCCGCCGCGGTTGTGCCGCACATCCACAATGAGCGCCGGGAAGTCCAGCTCCGCGAGATACGCCCTGTGAAACTCGGCGTATCCGCGCACGCCCATGTCCGGTATATGGACATACCCGACCTGCCCGTCCGTCCGCTCATGGACATATCGGCGGTTTTGGACGACCCATTCGCGGTAACGCGCGCCCGCTTCGGAACCGATCGGCTTCACGACGACGACGCGCTCGTTGCCGTCTTCGCCGCGGACGACCAGCTCCGTCTCCTGTCCGGCGAGGTTCACCAGCGCCTCGCTCGGCGACGACAGCTCCGCAGCCGGCAAGCCCGCAACCGACGCGATCACATCCCCCGGCTTGATCTTCGCGCCCGCGCGGCTCAACGGCGAATCGGAGCCGTCGCTCCAGGAGTCCCCCTCCACGATGCGCCGCACGGCAAACCCGTTTTCAACCCGCTCAAAGTCGGCGCCGAGAAAGCCCTGCCCGTAGTCCGGATGCGAACGGTAATCGCCGCCCATCTCATACGCATGCGACGTCCCCAGCTCGCCCTGCATCTCCCACATGAGATCGGCAAACTCGGTTCGCGTTCCGACGCGCTCCAGCATCGGCAGATACCGCTCATAGACGCGCTCCCAGTCGACGCCGGACATGTCGTCCGTCCAGAAATGGTCGCGCTGGAGCCGCCACGCCTCGCGGTACATCTGCCGCCATTCGTGAAGAGGAACGACGGAGGGTTTGACGCGATTCAGGTCGATCCAGCCCTCGGCGCGGTTCGTTCCGCCGCCGTCGCCCGGTTTCGCTCCCGCCTTGACGACGCGGATTCGGTTGCCGGAACGGTAGGAGAGCGTCTTGCGGTCGCGCGACAGGCTGAACCCGTCCAAGCCCTTCACCAGAACCTCTTTTTTCTGGTTTTTAAATTCGTATGAATGCATCTCGATTCCGGAACCGCCCCCCGGCGACGGGCGCGACACAATGAGCGCTTTTCCTTCAATCCCGTCGATCTGCGAGTACACGCCGGCAGGGAACGGAAACGCGATCGTCCGCCGTTCAATGCCCTCAAAGTCGATCTCGATGCGCTTCTCTTTCTTCTCGTCCTTTTTCTTTTCTTTTTTCTCGCCGCTCTCCTCGGCTTTTTCATCCGTTTTTTCGCTGTTTTCCGATTCGTTCCCGTTTCCTTCCTTCTTTTCCGCGTTTTCTTCCTTGCCGTCCTTCTTTTTCTTCTCGTCCTTCTTGTCGATCGGGCGCGGCTGCGGGATGAACGGGTTCAGCTCGTCCGCCTTCAATGTCAGCAGATACGGACGCATCGTTTTCAAAAAAGTGAGTCCAAAATGACGCTCATTATAGATCGGGTTGAACTCCCGATTGGAGATGAAGTAAAGATACTTGCCGTCAGGGTCCCAGCCGGGCGAGCCGTCTATGAACTCGCGGTGGGTGACGACGCGCGCCTCGCCCGTCTCGACATCGACGATCTTGATGGAGGCGGTCTGGCGGGTGGCGGCGAACCCGTAGGCGATCCAGCGCCCGTCCGGCGACCAGACCGCTCCGCCGACGCCGCGGTATTCGCTCTTATCGAGTACCTTCAGCGTCTTTTCTTCCAGATCGATGAGCAGCAGCTCAAAGCGGTTGTTCGTCAGCAGGAGCTGGTCTTTTTTGGGCGACACTTCGAGACGGTTCGGCCGCCCGATGTCCAGCCCCTCCAGGCGCACAGGCTCCGATTTGCCGTCTGCGGCATGTATTTCAATCGTCTCCTCGCCGCCCGCGTCCGAGACCGCGGCGATGCGCTTGCCGTCGTTCAGCCATCCCGCGAGTCGGCGCCGCGCCGCAAAGGGCGCGCTGTCCCGCTCGCCGTGCTGCGCGACGGCGCCCTCCCAGTTCGCCATCGAAAACAGCTTTCCCCGCGCCGCGACGGCGACCGCATGCCCGTCCGGATGCAGCGCATGCCCATGCAGATACTGGGACGCGTTCACAAACTTGCGCTGCCGCTGTATGAACGGGCTGCGGTAGTCGATCTCGATTTTGCGGTTTTTGCCGTCGTTCAGGTCTAAAAAGAACAGATCGGCGCCGGCGTGGTACACGATGCGGTTTTCATGGCGGGACGCCGCGCGGGCGTAGTACGTTTCATGGTCGGTATGCCGGCGCAGGTCTTCGCTGTTCGGCAGGCAGGAGTAGATGTTGCCGAACCCCTCATGGTCGGCGATGAAATAGACGCGCCCGTCGATCCACATCGGAGCGGTGTAGTTCGCGTCGACAGGGTTGAGCCGTTCAAAGACGCCGTCTCCGTCCGCGTCGATCCAGAGCTGTCCGGCGGTTCCGCCGCGGTACCGTTTCCACCATGACGGGTCGCGTCCGGCATGGCGTCCGAGTACGACCTGTCCGTCCGGTCCGTAGGCGATGCGGGCGGCGGGTCCGTAGGGCAGTTTTTTCGGCAAGTCTCCCTCCGGCGAGACGGTCCAAAGCTCTTGGACATGGGCGTAGGGACCATGCGCGTTGGAGGAGTAAACGATCTCGCCTTCTGGGTTCCATGCGGCGGTTGCGGCGTTGCCTGCCTGGTAGGTGAGCCGCTTCGCCTCTCCGCCGAGGGACGGCATGATGTATACTTCGCTCGGCCCTTCTTCCCGCGCGATAAACGCGGTTTGCGTTCCGTCCGGCGAGACGCGCGGCCACGAAACAGGCCCTAAGTTGGATGTCAAGCGGCGCGGAATTCCTCCGCCGACCGGCACGATCCATAGATCGTCTTCGCAAACAAAGGTGACATCGTCGCCAAACAACGCGGGTGAGCGGTAATAACCTGCCATGCAAAAGGCTCCTTACGATTGAAACAATATGCCTTTTCTATCATATCCGAAACAGCGCCCCATTGTAAGCGCCGCGTTTGCCGATTCGAAGGCGCATGGTGTATCATGCGGCAGTCCCAAATTTCAACAGGAGACCCCCCATGACAGACCCGCTCCAAGAGATACGCCGCGCCTTCGATGCGTTTACAGCGCAGGCGCGAAAAGACCCAACCTCCGGCGACAATCTGCTGAACGAGGCTTATGATCAGGTCGAGACGGCGCTGGAGGGAACGCTGACGCGCGAGCTGGCGCATCTCGCTCACAAGGTTTACGGCTACAAAGGAAAGCTGGGCTGGGCAAAGCGCGTTCAGCTGCATCGGCGGTATTTGGAGGGAGACCTAGACGACAAGGAACGGTTCTGGTCCTGGTGGGAGATGGTGGACGCGCTCGCCGTCCTGCGGCGAAGCAAGGAGACGGTTGAGGAACAGGAGCGGCTTTACCGATGGGCGCGGAAAGTGTCGCCGCATGAGTTTGCCCTGAAAGCGCTGGACGACACAACGCAGGCGCGCTGCTGGAAGGCGGAACGGCGGCTGGACGAATGGTTTCAGCTCTACGAAGAGGCGGCGCAGATTCTCGACAGCCCCGAAGTGAGCCGATATCGGCGCTGCAGTTTTTTACAGGCGGGTATGGAAGTATCCCGGGGGTTTGGCGGAGATACGGACGGCGCGCTGCGTTATCTGGACGCTATGGAGCAAGCGAACGACGACCCTGATTGGAGCGGCCATTTCCGCTTCTGGCTGGCGGGAATCGAGAACCGCCTGCTGATCCACTGGGGACGGGATGAAGCGGTATTTAACGCGGCGGCGGAAGAGGCGCGGGCGTATATCGACGCGCAGCTGGAGAAACGAGACGGCGGGAAGAGCATCAACATTTTTCAGCTGCGCTGGGCGTGTCATAACATCGGCTGCTGCATGCTTTGGTCGGGGCGGTTTCATGAGGCGGCAGAGTTTCTGGAAAAAGCGATACTGGTTGAAGACAGCGACGCTCATACGCACTTTTTTCTCTCGGCGGCCGTCTGGGCGGGCGAGAAGGACAAGGAGAAGACGCTCCGTCATCTGAAAAGGGCGACCGATTTCACGCTCAACACGAACCGCGGCATGATCGGCCGGAATTTCTTAAACGAATATGCGTTTAAGAATGTGAGGAAGGACGCGGAGTTTCGGGCGGCGGCGGGGCTTGAATGAGGCGGGGAAGGCTTTGGGAATAGGCTTATCTCCGCCTGATGCGCATCGTTCTAAAAGACGATCGGCTCCTCGATGTCTTCGTAGGGGTCTTCCGTTTCGCCTCTCTTTTCGCGGATGAGTTTTGCTAAAATATGCGCCTCCGCGCAATTGAAGTCTAGGCGGATCGCTTTTTCAAAGCTGTCAAGCGCGGCGTCCAGGTTGTCCGCCAGCGCATACACTTCGCCCAAGCGCAGGTAGGTCCTGGCGTTGGGCTTCAGCTCCGCCGATTTGACGAGGTCCGCAATCGCCCTAGTCATGTTGACCGAGCCGCGCTCTAATTTGTTCAGTAAAGCCGCAGCATGGCCGCGGCAGTAGTAAAGCCGCGCCAGCACGCCGTCCGCTTCTTTGCCAAAGTCGAGCTGAACCGACAGCTCCACCGCCGCGTTCAGATGCTCCACCGCCTTCATGAGCGCGCGCCTGGCGCCGCGCTTGTCTGCGTTGTCGATCTCCGCGTCCGCTGTCTCAAGGGCGGCGTCCGCGCCTTCCAATTCCCTTTCAACCGCTGAGAAGTCGTAGCGGCCTTCCGGCTTCTTTAGATACCGCATGATCGCTCTCCGCCAATGCGTGTATGAGTCTATACCGCGCCTCTGGGCATGTCAAGCGCCGCTTGCCGACAGCGTCTTAGCGACGCTAAGAAAGGCTTTTGGGAAAGACTTATCTCGACCGCCTCCATCTCTGTATCTGCTTATCGCACTCAGCATGCGGTCCTACCCAGAACCACACGATTTCTCCGTCTTCGATGCTTCCCTCCAAGAAGCCGAGAATTCTATACTTCTGATTGATGCGTATAGAATATAGACCTGGCGCGACAGACTTATAGTTAAGGCCGTTATGGCTTGGGTAGGCGTTGAAAAGGCGCAGGGCTTTGTCGGCTTGCTTTTGTAGCTGCTTTTGGAGACGGTTGTATTCTTTCCAATATCGAGGACAGCGCCGCGAGCGCATCACTCGTCTTCAAAAACGATCGGCGTCGTTTTGCCTGCGCGATATGCTTCCCGCGCCTCTTCCGCCCATTCTTGCAGCATCTCCTGCGCTTCGGGCCGGCTCAGCAGCTCGTCCCATATCGCTTCCGACTCCCTTTCCGCCTGCATGATCGGCTCAAATTCTTCTCTGTAAAGGTCAGGGTTGATCGCAATCGCGTAGTAGATACCTTCGTGGGCGTCTTCCGCTTCGCCTCTTTCTTGGTGGATGAGGCCCTTTAAAAGGTACGCCTCCGCGCAATCGAAATCTAACCGCGTCGCTTTTTCAAGGCTCTCAATCGCGGCGTCCAGATCGCCCTCCAGCGCATATGCTTCGCCCAGGCGCAGGTAGGTCCTGGCGTCGGGGTTCAATTTCGCTGACTTAAGAAAGTCGTCAATCGCCCTATTAAGATGGACAGGGCTGCGCTCCTTCATTTCGCGCTCTATTATGTTCAGCGTCAACACGATCATGCCGCGGGATATGTAATAAGATGCCAACAGGGCGTCCGCCTCTTTTCCGAAATCGAGCCGCTTCAGCAGACGAATCGCCGAGGCGTAACGCTCAGCCGCCTTCATGAGCGGCGGCCGGGCAGCTTTTGGATGAACGCCGCGTTCTACTGCGTCCATATGCGCCGCTTGAGCCTGCTCAAGGGCAGCCCCTGCGCTGTTCAACTCCGCTACAAGCTCCGCGCCTCTATCGCTAACTTCTGACGACGAGCTCTTTTGCATCAAAGCTTCAGACTCCAATGCTGCCGCCGGCAGTTCGCCCCAGTTCGCCGAAAACAAATCGCCTTCCGATCCTCTTAAATACGGCATGATCGCTCTCCGCCAATGCGTCTCTGAAGTTTATACCGCGCCGCAGGACGCTGTCAAGCGGCGTTTCTGATCTTAGCGCTTTAGTTGGGACATTCCGCCTGGCGAACGCGGACGGTTTCTGCGGCGCCTCTGGATTCCCGCTTGCGCGGGAATGACGGCCTGGTTGGCGGCGCCTTTTTCCATCAATAGAGCGATCATTCGTTTCAAATGTCCCAACTTTACGCATGAGGTCGGCTGTTTGCCGACGCGAAGGCGCGCGGTGTATTAATCACACGTCGGTCGCTTCAACTTGAAACCGCAGCATGCAAGGAGACCTTCCCATGACAAATTCGACGGCAGATTCGATCCAAGAGACGCGCCGCGCGTTTGACGCATTCTTGGCGCAAGATGAAAAAGACCCCGCCTCCGCCGGCGGACTGTTGAATGAGGCGTTCAACAAGATCGAGCGGGCACTGGAGGAAACGCTCACCCGCGAGCTGGCGCATCTCGCGCATGACATCTATGGGTACAAAGGGCGCGTCGGATGGGAAAAGCGCGTCCAGCTCCACCGCCGCTATCTCAAGAGCGACTTAGACGTTGACGAGCGGTACTGGTCGCACTGGGAGATGGCGGACGCGCTCGCCGCGCTGAAACGCAATCAGGAGACGATTGAAGAGATGAAGCGGTTATATCGCTGGGCGAGCGCCGCTTCGCCTCATCATTACGCCCTAACGGCGCTGAGCGACACCTCCCAGGCGGCTTGCTGGGCGGCGGAAGGGCGGCTGGACGAGTGGCTTCAGCTCTACGAAGAGGCGGGGCGGGAGCTCAACAGCCCCGAAGCGAGCCGAAACGCCCGCTGCATCTTTTTACAGTCATGGATGGAGGTCTGCAGGGCGAACGGGATGCTGGACGACGCGCTGCGCCGTCAAGCCGCTCTGGAGCAGGCGAACGACGACCCCGATTGGAGCGGCTATTTCGAATTCTGGCTGGCTTGCGTCTCGAATCGACTCATCATTTACGGGCGGCGGGAAGAGTGGGATCTATTCAGCGAGACGGAGAAGGAGGCGCGCGCCTATATCGAAGCGGAGCTGCAAAAACGGAGCGCCGGCGAGCCTGTCGACATCTCCCAGCTCTGGTGGGCGTGCCATGACATCGGCTGCTGCATAATTCTTGGGACAGAGCAGTACCGGAAAGCCGCTTACTTTTTGGAAAAAGCGACTGAGGTTGAGGACGCGGGCGACATCGCCCATGCCGGAACGCATCTTTTTCTGGCGGCGGCCGTCTTGGCGGGCGAGAAGGACAGAGGCAAGGCTCTTCATCATCTGAAGAAGGCGCGGAACACTTCGATCAACCAGAATCCCGATATGGTTGCGGAGCGCTTTCTGGAAATGCCGATGTTTGCCGGCGTAAGGGACGACGCAGAATTTCGGGCGGCGGCTGGGCTTCAGTGACGGGGACTTTAGGGAGAGGCGGACGCCAAGACCGCCGTCGCCGTCCGCCTCTCCCCGCCGCTCCAGCCGATATGCGCCGCTAGATTGCCTCCGTTCAGCGCCAGCTCAAGCAGCCCGAAGCTGTTCCAGACGCACACGGGCGCGCCCTGCTCCGCATATCCGTACGAAAAGCGCGGCGCTCCAAAATTCATCTCGCCCAGCGACGCCTGTTCAACGCCGCCCGGCGCCTCCTCCATCGACAGATTCGTTGTCAGGTTGCCGAACCGATCCGCAAACAGAACGCGCGCATGGACGACCCTCCCGCGCCTCTTAGGCGGATCTATCGGCAGCTCAACCAGATCGTCGACAGGCTCGCCCATCTGTTCAAGCGGAACGCCTGCCGCCAGCCGAGCCGACGCCGGCGCGAAGATGTCCCGTCCGTGAAAGGTCTCGCTCACATTCGGCAGCAGCATTGCCGCGTTCGTCAGCTCCACGGCGGCGCGCCGCCTCTCCGAACGCAGCAGCCGCGTCAGCAGCCCGTTGTCAGGGGCGACGCGCCAGCCGCGGTCCGTCTCCACGGCGACAGCGCGCCGACTCGTCCCGACGCCTGGATCAACGACCGCGGCGATCGTCGTTCCGACCGGAAAATACGGCGCCGAATACGCCAAAAAAAGAGACCCCGCCTCCACATTTTGAGGCGCGACTCCATGCGCGATGTCCACAACGGACGCCCCTGGCGCCGCGCTCAAAATAACGCCCTTCATGACGCCGACAAACGGATCGGCAACGCCAAAATCGGTCAGCAGCGCGACGATTCCGTTCGGCTTCACCGCTTCGCGCGCAGATCGTCCAGGCTTGCGTTCAGCAGCTCAAACGCCTCCTTCGGCGCGGCAAAAACGTCCGCGTCCCCCTCCATTCGCGCGTAAACGCCGTCCGGCGCCTCCTTTCCAAAAAGCAGCTTGATCCTGCGCCCGTTCTTAAGCGTCAACGCGGCGGTCAGGCGCGGGCGGTCTAAGCCCGTCTTTGAAACGGGCGGCGGCTCCGAATAAAACCGCGCGGCGCGCAGATCGCGCAGCCCGATGTTGATCTGTTCAACCGCTTCGGTGTTCGCCGCTTCAGGGTACGGCTTCTCGATGCGCCACTGCACAAAGCCTCCCCGCGCCAGGGCGAACGATTCGCCCCCGTTGTCGATCTCAATGCGCTTCGCATCGCTTGTTTCATGATCGAACAGGCGCTTGCTTCGGAACGCCGCGGGACCTTCCATCCATCCGCGCAGGTCTTCCATCCGATACGCGCCAATCAGAGGCGACTTGGAGGAGCGGACCGCCGCCCCGCCTTCAACCGCCGCCCCAATCTCAATGGTCGCGCCGCCATTAAAACGTATACGTACGCGGGGGCGGTTGAAGCCGTATGCCGCCGCGTCCTTTCCGTCCTCGCTCAAGATGCGCAGCGCCTGCGCCGAATCGAGCTGAAACAGCAGATCGCTCATCTGCCCGCCGTCCGCCGGGCGCTCCGCTGGTTGAACGATGCGCCATTCGTTGCCGGCCGTCGACGGACGCTCCAGCGCAAACGCGCCGTATCGATTCTCCACGTCGACGCGCGTCGTCTCGGTGCGCTGAAAGTCGGCGACGCGCTTCTCCCGCCACGCAAACGCCTCTTTTGGCAGCAGCGTCAAAAACGAATCGGCAGCCTCATACGCATAGCCGTTCTCGTCCACCGCAAGAAGCCGCCCCTCGACGGCGCTCCGCTCCATATGAAGAACGCGCCGCGCGCCATCAAACGTTTCGACCGCCGCGCTCCACTCGGACAGACTCGTCTCAACCGGCGGAAGAAACTGCTCGGCGTTGAGGCTCAACAGCGCGTCCAGAAAACGCTGAACAGCCGCCTGATCAGCCCCCGCCTTGACCGGCGAAACAAGCTGCCAGTCCGCGTCCGCGTCGGCGCGCTCTATGGAGACGACAGGCTTGCCGCCGCGCTCAATCTGAACGCGCGCCGCCTTGTCGGACGAGAACTGCATGAGCCTGCGGTCGCGCACATCGGACGGCGAGGCGAGTATATCGTCTATGAGAAACGCCTCCATGATGAAGGCTTCGCTCTCGCTCTTTTCTTTCACATACATTCCGTAGCTGACGCTTTTTCGCCCAAACAGAAAGGAGAACGTTTTGGACGGCGTATGAAGCGTTGCCGAGGCGGTCGGCTCCGTCAGCCCGAATTCGGACATGTCGCCCTGAACGCGCTTGCGGACGGGCTGTTTCAAAAAGCGGAGCAGCGCTTCAGCGCGCTCTTGTACGGCGGGCGCCTGTATCGGCTCCGTGAGACGCCATTCGCCGTCGACCCGCTCCAGCGTCATATCGGGCAGGGACGGGTCGGCGTATCGAAACTGCGCCTTCTGAATGTCGGCGAGAGCGATTCCGTATGCGTCGCCGAGCGGCGTCAGTTCGCGGCTGTTCTCGTCTCCGTTTCCGTTCAGAAACAGATAAGCTGCCGCAAGAACCGCCAGGATTGCCGCCAACCCCAGCGCGGTGATGAGCTGCTTGCGCAAGTCCATCGAGAACGAAGCCGAAGGTCAATTCGGTGGAGGAAGAGTCGGGTTCGGCGGCGCGGCCGGGAATGCAGCCGGCGGGTCCACGCCGCTTTCTTCAACAACCTTCGGCAAAAGCGCGCGCTCAATGACCTGATCAATATGATCGACCGGTTGAATCTTCATGTCCTGGCGGATGTCCAACGGGATGTCTTCCAGGTCCTTGACGTTGCCTTTCGGTATGAGCGCCTCCTTGATGCCGACGCGGTGCGCCGCAAGCAGTTTTTCTTTGATTCCGCCGATCGGCAGCACATTGCCGCGCAGGGTGATCTCGCCCGTCATCGCCACATCCTTGCGCACGGGGCGCCCGGTCAACGAGGAGAGCATCGCCGTCGCGAGCGTGATGCCGGCGGATGGTCCCTCCTTCGGCACGGCGCCCTCCGGCACATGGATATGCATATCCCAACGCTTAAAGTCGAACGACTCAAGGTCGTACTCCTTCGTCTTGGAGCGTATGCAGCTGAGGGCGGTCTGGGCGCTTTCGCGCATCACCTCGCCGAGTCGGCCGGTCAGGGTCAGCTCCGCCTTGTCCGCCGACGCCTGCATCATGGTCGTTTCAATGGAGATCACATCGCCGCCGACCTGCGTATAGACAAGCCCCTGCGCGACGCCGACATGGTCGGTCAGCTCCGCTTTTGTCGCGGTATATTGGGGCGGTCCGAGATACTGGGAGATGTTGCGCGCCGTGACGGAGACGCCTTTTTTCTCTTTGGCGTTCTCTTTTTCGGCGTCGTCCTTGCGCTCTTTTGCTTTCTTTTTGGGCGAGTTGTCCACAATTTGCCGGGCGATCTTTCTGCATATCTTCGTCATTTCGCGCTCAAGGCCGCGCACGCCCGCCTCGCGCGTGTAGGACTGAATGACCGCGCTGACCGCCCCGTCCGTGATGCGGATGTCCGCGTCCTGCAAGCCGTGCTGCTTGATCTGTTTCGGAATCAGAAAATGGCGCGCAATCTTGCCTTTTTCAAACTCCGTATACCCAGGCAGCTCAATGATCTCCATGCGGTCTTGCAGAGCCGGCGGTATCGCCGGCAGGACGTTCGCTGTCGTCAAAAACATGACGTCGGACAGGTCGAACGCGACGTCCAGATAATGATCGCGGAAGGTGTTGTTCTGCTCAGGGTCAAGAACTTCCAGGAGCGCCGCGGCGGGGTCGCCTCTAAAGTCGCGCCCCATCTTGTCCACCTCGTCCAGCAGGAAGAACGGGTTTTTCGTTTTCGCGTCGCGTATGCCATGCATGACGCGGCCCGGTATGGCTCCGATGTAGGTTCGGCGGTGTCCGCGTATTTCGGCTTCGTCGCGCACTCCGCCGAGGGACATGCGCACAAACTCGCGCCCTGTCGCCCGCGCGATGGAGCGGCCCAGAGAGGTCTTGCCGACGCCGGGGGGACCTGTGAAGCAAAGAATCGGACCGCGCGACTCGCCCGCCAGTTTCATGACGGCGAGGTACTCAAGGATGCGCTCCTTCACCTTCTTCAACCCGTAATGGTCTTCGTCCAGCATTTCAGCGGCGACGCCGATATCGACCGTCGCGTCGCTTTTCTTGTCCCACGGAAGCGACAGCAGCCAGTCCACATAGCTGCGCGCGACGCCCGCCTCGGACGACATCGGCGGCAGCATGTCGAGCCGGTCAATCTCTTTGAGCGCCTTCTCTTCCGCCTCGTCGCTCATGTTCGCTTCTTCGACGCGTTCGCGCAGCTCTTCGGTGTCGCTGCCGTCGCGTCCGAGCTCCTTTTGGATCGCCTTCAGTTTTTCGCTCAGGTAGTATTCGCGCTGCGTTTTTTCGACCTGCTCCTTCACCTGCGCCGAAAGCTTCTCCTCAATGGAGGCGAGGTCCAGCAGCTCCATCGTCATCTCATACACGGTCTGGAGCCGTTCGCGCGGGTCGAGCGCGTCCAGAACGCGCTGGAGCTGTTGGTAGGTCAGATGGAGGTTGCGCGAATCTTTCGGTTTGTAGCAGTAAAACGCGATGCGGTCGGCGAAGCGCCCCGGTTTCGTCTCGTTGGCGAGGCTGGTCTGATCGTCGTAGCTGAGTCCCCGGTTTGTTTTTTGGTAGTAGTATTCGAACGCCTTGAGCAGTTTTTGGGAGAGCTGCTCCACCTCTCTTTTTTCGGACGAGGGTATCGATCCGTCTTGGACGACGCGCACATCGGCGGTGAGAATATCGCCGATGTCGTCCAACCGCGTGACGACAGCGCGCGACTTGGCAAGCGGAAGGAACTGAATCTCCTCGTTGACCTCCATCGGCTCGGTGAGCTCGGCGACGACGCCGACATCGTAAAAGTCGTCTGTGCTTGGATAGGTGGAGGCGTTTTTTTGCGCCAGAAGCAGCGCCTTGCCGTTGTTGTTTTGCAACGCCCACCGGACGGCGTTGATGCTCCGTTTTCGACCCGCTCTCAAGCCCGTCTTGGGAAACGCGCCGAGCGGCAGGACGACGTACTCCTTCAAGCCGAGAACCGGTATGCCCTGAACGGTTTCCATATATCGGTAGTGGGTCGAGGCGCTTTGATCTGCCGCCATGTTTTTCGCCGCCTTCGGTTAGCAACTTGCGTGATCGGTTGTATGTTCATTCCTATTATGACGCATATGCGGCTGCATTGCAAGTACCCCCGTCTGATCAGCTTCTTGAGTTGGGGCGCTTGGACAGGCGGGCAGCTTCATTTACGGAAAAGGGCTTCGCCAATCGGATCGCCATTCCCGCGCAAGCGGGAATCCAGAGTTCAGCGTGCGACGTCCGCATTCGCATGCCGACATGCCTCAACTAAGGCTTTAAGGTCGGAAAAGAATCCTGCAAAATCTTCTGAAATAGGAACAAAATCTTCTGAAGTAGGGACAGTTGAACGAGCAAATGGGAATCCTGCAAAGTCTTCTGAAGTTGGAGCAAAGTCTTCTGAAGTAGGGACAGTTGAACGAGCAACTCCCTGAGAGTCTCCTCAATGGAGCCATGGTCAAGCAGCTCCTCAAGCAGCTCCATCGTCATCTCATACACGGTCTGGAGCCGTTCGCGCGGGTCGAGCGCGTCCAGAACGCGCTGGAGCTGTTGGTAGGTCAGATGGAGGTTGCGCGAATCTTTCGGTTTGTAGCAGTAAAACGCGATGCGGTCCGCGAAGCGCCCCGGTTCCGTCTCACTGGCGAGGTTGGTCTGATCGTCGGAGCTGAGTTCTCGGTTTGCTTTTAAGCAGTAGTATTCGAACGCCGTGAGCAGTTTTTGGGAGAGCTGTTCCGCCTCACTTTTTTCGGACGAGGGTATCGGTCCCTCTTGGACGACGCGCACATCGGCGGTGAGAATGTCGCCGCTGTCGTCCAGGCGCGTGACGACAGCGCGCGACTTGGCAATCGGTATGAACTGAATCTCCTCGTTGACCTCCATCGGCTCGGTGAGCTCGGCGACGACGCCGACATCGTAAAAGTCGTCTGTGCTTGGATAGGTGGAGGCGTTTTTTTGCGCCAGAAGCAGCGCCTTGCCGTTGTTGTTTTGCAACGCCCACCGGACGGCGTTGATGCTCCGTTTTCGACCCGCTCTCAAGCCCGTCTTGGGAAACGCGCCGAGCGGCAGGACGACGTACTCCTTCAAGCCGAGAACCGGTATGCCCTGAACGGTTTCCATATATCGGTAGCGGGTCAAGGCGCTTTGATCAGCCGCCATGTTTTTCGCCGCCTTTGGTTAGCAGCTTGCGCGATCGGTTGTATGTTCATTTCTATTATGACGCATTTGCGGTTGCATTTCAAGCTCCGTTGTCTGATCATCCTCTTAAGTTGGGCGCTTGAACGAATGAATTGAACATGCCCAACTCAAGCGCCGTCAAAATAAAAAGTTGCGTTTTGCGCCCCGCTTCCGCTAAGATAGGCAAAATATGCAATCCCGACCTAACGGAGAGTTTTGTGGAACGCATGAAAGTCTGCCCGCTGTCTGAACTGAAAGAAGGGCAAAATCGAGTCATCCAGCGGGGCGGCGATTATATCGCCGTGCTGCTGCGGGACGGGCAGCCTGTCGCCATCAACGACACCTGCCCGCATATGGGCGGATCGCTCGCGACCGGCTGGATCACAGATGAAGGCACTGTGGTCTGTCCATGGCACGGCTGGGAATTTCGGCTGTGCGACGGCGCGGGGGTCTGGCCGCCCGGCATCAACATCAAAACATACGCGGTCGAAGTGCAGGACGGAGACGTCTACGTCGTCTTCAACGACGCGGAACAGAAAGCCGACTGAGCGAGAATTCAGGCGCAGCCCAAGAGAGCTCCCAACATGAACCGTACCGAAATCTCAAGCGGCAGCCTCAAGGCAAATTCGACTTACAGGAAGGGTTGACCATGTACTTTTTGCCGATACCCGAAAAATATTATCAGCTGACCGATGAAGAGCTGGAAGAGCGGATTCGCGCCGCCAAAAACGAACTGGGCGACCGCCTTGTCATCCTTGGACACCATTACCAGCGGGACGAAATCATCCAATTTGCCGACTTCCGCGGCGACTCGTTCAAGCTGTCGCAACTGGCGGCAGAGCGAGCCGACGCCGAATACATCGTCTTTTGCGGCGTTCATTTCATGGCGGAAAGCGCCGACATCCTGAGCCAGCCCAACCAAAAAGTGGTCCTGCCCGACCTGAAAGCGGGATGCCACATGGCGGACATGGCGGAGATTGACGCCGTCGAAGAGTGCTGGGACGAGCTGGAGGAGATCGCCCCCGGCGCGGCGACGCCGATCACCTATATGAATTCCGCCGCCAACCTGAAAGCGTTTGTCGGCGAGAACGATGGCGCCGTCTGCACCTCCTCCAACGCCGCCGCCGTCCTAGAATGGGCGTTTGACAAAGCGGAGCGAGCGCTCTTCTTCCCAGACGAACATCTCGGACGCAACACCGGATGGGCGATGGGCATCCCCCTAGACGAGATGACGGTCTGGGACCCGCGCCTGCCCCTCGGCGGCAACACGCCAGAGCAGATCGAACGCTCCCGCATCGTGCTGTGGAAGGGAAACTGCCCCGTCCATCAGCTGTTCACCGTCAAACAGATTCAGCGCATGCGCGAAATGTTTGAGGACATCCACATACTCGTCCACCCCGAAGTGCGCCATGAAGCGCTGCGCGAGGCGGACCTCTACGGCTCAACCGCCTATATCGTCAAGACGATTGAGGAGGCGGAGCCTGGGTCAAAATGGGCGATCGGGACGGAGCTGCACCTCGTGAACCGACTGGCGAAGGAGCATCCCGACAAGACGATCGTGTCGGTCGATCCGAACATGTGCCTCTGCACGACGATGAATCGGATTGATCCGCCGCATCTGTCTTGGGTTTTGGACAACCTGTTGGAGGATCGGGTCGTCAACCAGATCACGGTCGATCCGGCGGTCGCCGAGTGGGCGTTGACGGCGTTGAACCGCATGCTGTCGATTGTGTAGCGGGACGCGGGGCTGCCTGACCTCATGCATAAAGTTGGGACCGTTGAACGAATGATCTCTCTATTGATGGGAAAAAGGCGCCGCCAACCAGACCGTCATTCCCGCGAAAGCGGGAATCTAGAGGCGCCGCAGAAACCGTCCGCATCCGCCCTCCGATATGTCCCAACTAAAGACATAAGGTCAGGGCTGCGGGTTGCATGCCGGCGCCGCGCTGTGTAGAATGCGCCTGTGAGCGGTTTCTTTAAAAGGAGAATGCGATGTTTGTATGCTCGGCGTGCGGCTATCTGTTTGAGGATGTGGAGAAGGCGGAGGATCTGCCTGAAGAATACCCCGCTTGCACGGCGGACCCCGAAAAGTTTGTCCCGTACGATCAGCGTTTGGAGTCCTGGGTTAAAAAGGCGGTCGCCGCGCATGTGATGTATCCCGACGCGGAGGGCGCGGATCTGCGCGCTGCCAATTCGGCGTTGTCGGCGCATATTCGGTTTGCGCTTGTCGGGGCGAACCGCGAATAAATGCGCGCTTCGTTGTTGTCGGCGGCGCTGATCTGTTTGACGCTGGCGGGCTGCGCTTCGCGCCGCGCGCTGGAAAGCCCCTACTACGTCACAGGTCAGACGCTGGAGATCGCCGAGGAGCATGCGCTGACCAACCTCGGCTCCGACGAGAAGGCGGCGAAGGGAACGCGCCTGATGGTGTTTCGGGTCGCCGAGGAGGAGACGCACCCTGCGACGGGGCGCTTGTCGCGCGTGCGTTTGGAGCCTGTCGGGCTTCTTGAGGTGAAGGAGGCGACCCGCTTTCATTCTATCGCGGCGATACTGGAAGGTTCCGAAGAGATTGAGACTGGGCTGTATGTGCGCCTTGCGCCGCCGGACGGTCTGCCAGGAAGTTGGTGGGAAACGGCGTCGGAGTGGTGGTTTTCGTTTTCGCATAGGAGGCGTTAGTTAGCGCTTTTCGGCATATCGAGTCGAAAATACTTCTGCAGACGGTTCTGTTTGCGCAATTCTGAGCGTTCATGTAACTTGGAAGCGTCAAGGTCTGTTGCGCTTTCTCCAGGAGGACAGATGGACAAGAAACGCGCGCCGCTTAATTTTGCCTCACAAACGATCTGGACGGGCGACAACCTGGACATCATGCGCGGCATGAACTCCGACAGCGTCGACCTGATCTACTTAGACCCGCCCTTCAACAGCAAGGCGAACTACGCCGCGCCCATCGGAAGCAAAGCCGCCGGCGCCGCCTTCAAAGACACATGGGGGCTGGACGACGTCAAACTGGTCTGGCATGGCGAGATCAAGCATGAGTATCCAGGCCTCTATGCCCTCTTGACCGCGACGCGCGACATACACGGCGCCTCCATGATGAGCTACCTGATCTACATGTCCATACGCATCATGGAGATGCGCAGGCTGTTGAAACCGGACGGCTCCATTTATCTCCATTGCGATACGACGGCGAGCCACTATCTGAAACTGCTGATGGACGACATCTTCGGGAAAGAAAATTATCAGAACGAGATCACATGGCAGCGCACGCGCGGCAAAGGCTTGAACCCGACCCGGTATGTCCAAAATTGCGATCGGCTTCTGTACTATAGCCGGGGTAAAAAGCGCACGTGGAATCAGCAGTATGATGCGTTTGAGCCAGGCTACGGGGCGGATTGGCGCGAAGATGAATATGGAAAATGGGAAACAGGGGACTTAACGGGCGGCAGAGCGGGTGGACCGGCTGCGTATGAGATGTTCAACGGCGTGTCGCCCTCCGCCGGACGCGCATGGGCGCCGCCTGTGAGAGACAAGTTTCCGCCAGAGCTGCAGCGTCGCTTGCCAGCCAATTACGAGACGCTTAACCAACTAGAGAAATGCAAGGCGCTTGACGAGGCAGGTCTCATCTATTGGCCGAAGAAACGCGGCGGGATGCCTCGCTATAAAAAGTACCTTTCAACCCTCAAGGGACGCTATGCCAGCGACCTGATAACTGACATTCCGCCAATTAGTTCGCAGTCGAAAGAGCGGACGGGCTATCCGACGCAGAAGCCGTTGGCGCTTCTCCACCGCGTCGTCAAGGCGTCCTCGAACGAGGGCGATATGGTTTTGGATCCGTTTTGCGGCTGCGCGACAACATGCATTGCCGCCGAGCAGCTCCAGCGTCGCTGGGTCGGCATCGACATCTCCGAAAAGGCGGCGGATCTTGTTCAGTCGCGTCTGCGGGAGGAGGTCGGGCTGATGTATCAAGGCGCGCATCGAACCGACATACCGAACCGGACCGACTTAGGCAAAATCCCGCGGTACAACAGCGCCAAGAATCGCCGTTATCTTTACGGGGAGCAGGGCGGTTACTGCAACGGATGCGAGACGCATTTTGAACCGCGGCATCTGCAGGTGGATCATATCGTCCCGCGCGCGAAGGGCGGGAACGACCATATCAGCAATCTGCAGCTGCTGTGCGCGTCATGCAACGCGCATAAAGGCAAAAAGTCGCACGAGGAGCTGATCATTCTGTTGACCGACAAGGGCTGGATCAAGCGGCGGAAAGAGGTCATCGGTCACGGCAAACAGGAGCCGCCGAACGGATAGCCCCTTCATTTTTCGTCTTTCCTATTTTGAGTTGATGTTCCAGACACTTTTGGCAAAGCCATGTATGCCTCAAATGTCTGGGGTGCTGCCGTTTTTAGTTGAAGCGCGGCTTTTGCGTACATGTCTGCTGCTGCATGCCGAAGCGCTTGAGTTGCTGCGTGATGGCTTGGGTGGAATGCCTCCAACGCTAATCGTGTGACAAATTCCGACCGGCCGACTTGTGAATCATCTGTTCCTAGTTTCTCAAAGACGTCCTTTAGCGCAGCCTCGGCATTGTTTATGTCTCTGGCAAGGCCGATTGTGTTTGCGGCGTGTAAAGCCTTTTGCGCAGCCACATATGTCGCCCACTCATCAGGTACTTCTTTTTTGAAGATGGCGATGACCGCATCAATTGCGGTTTGTCTTTCATTTGTTGAGTTTTCGTTCATCGTCCGTCCTTTCACACTTCGAGTTCGACACCCGTTCCATAACGTGTATAGGTTAGCATTGACATTGCCGAAATGGCAACTATTTTACATTAATCGTTCGATAAATTATAGCGATGCCCACCCATTATTTATTACGAAATACGACATGCTGCTTGAAATGGCGGACAACACCTCCATCCTCATGCGGCGCTATAGAGCGCGATCTGCCACGGATGCCGGCGCAGCTCCACCCGCAGAGCCGTCCGCTTCCCGTCCATGGAGCGTATCGTAAGCGGCGCCGACATTCGATTCCGCAGATCCACGCTCTTCGACACATACAACGCCCACGCTGTCTGCGTCGAATACGGCGGAATGCGGAACTCCATGCCGGCGCGGTACTGCTCCCCCTTCGGATACGGCAGCGGCGCGCTCGTTTGCGCCCCTTCCAGCAGGATCGGCGGCGCCTCTTGAGCCGCGGAATAGCCGCTGAAACGGACGCTCCGAATGCGCGCCTCGCGCCCGCTTTTGTTCACAAGCCGAAGCGCGATCACGATCGACAGGCGGCGGTTGTCGTCCCGATGAACGAACCATGTGTCCTCCGGGATCGTTTCGACAACCAGCCCCGGTATGCGCTTTTTTTTAAAATAGAGCCGCGCCAGCCACGCCGCCGCGACTGCAGCCCCCGCGGTCAGCATCCCGTTCGGCGACAGCAGCAGCTCCAAAAACAGCTTGAAATAGGCGGAGAGGTCAGGCATCGGCGCCGCGCTCCGCCTCCCATTCTTGCCACGGCAGCGGCGGCATATGAAACGACGCCGTCTCGTCGCCCCATACCCCCGCGAGGGCGCGCCGCATCGGCGTCGTCCGCTCCAAAAACCGCTCGCAGTTGCCCCATCGGTCGGTCAAATGCAGCCACGGCGGCGCGTAGATCGTGTGGTACATATGTCTTGGGTAAGGGCGCTCGTTTTCGGTTCCGCAATGGTGGGTTCCTTGGTGGAACATGACGGCGGTTCCCGGCGGTCCGGTCGTTACGTGGGCGTTCGGGAGGTTGCGGCGGTTCGCGCCGTCGGGGAGGCTCGCTTTGGCGCGGTGGCTGCCGGGTATGAGCGCGAGGTTTCCGACGCCCGGCTCGCTCTGGTCGGTCAAAATAAACCCGGTGCGCAGCTGAATCAGCGGCGTCGCTTCAGCCAGCTTGCTGAACGGGTAAGCGCTGGAGCCGTCCTCATGGAAGCCGCCGCCGCGGAAGCCCGCCGGAACCGCCGTCGCCCAGCTGCTTTGGAGTATGAACCGGTCGCCGAACAGCGCTCTCGCCTTCGGGAGAATGGAAGGATGGTCAATCAGCGCTTCTAGGGCAGGCTCCTTTTCGTAGGCGCCGCCAATCTGCCGCCACTGGTCTTGGGGCAGGTCTCGGTGAAGCCGTTCGCACGCCTCCAGCGCCGCTTGCGCCTCCTCTTGGGTGAGCGCGTTCGGAATGACGAGATAGCCGGCGCAGTCGAAGATATACCGCTCTCGGTCGGACATCGGACCCGGTTCGCCGTAGGGTATCATGGATGCCTCCTTTCGCTCCGTTGCGTCCTGCTCTTCAGTATGGCGCTAACGGGCGTTTGCGGGAATCTGAGCGTTCTTGAACAAGAGACGCTTTGGATCGTTTGGCAAGAACGTCCGCCCTTTCTCTATCAGAAGAGCGGCGCGCCAACTTCAAGACTCCGAAAACGACCTCTCAACAAGCCGCACCCACTCGTCTAAAAGCCGCTTCATCGTCAAAATGTTGCGTTCTCCGCCATTTGGGAAGGTGTCGATATACTCCACCGAATAGGCGCCTCGGTAGCCGGTCTGAAACAACCCTTTCAACACGCTCGCAAAGTCGACGACCCCCTCCCGCACCGGAACCTGGCACCGCTCCCAGGCGTCCCCGCTGTCGCGCCAGTGCGTGTGCGACACATACGGGTACAGCGCATCGAACGGCTTGCCCTGATTTTCGCCCGCCCACATATGGCTTGGGTCGAGCGTCAACCGCATTCCTTCCAGGTCGTCGCAGAACTTCGCGGCGTCCTCCGGCATCTCTAAAAGCGTGCGCGCATGCGCCTCCACCGCCAGCGCAACGCCCGCTTTCTGCGCCGTCTCAAGCAGCGGCCCGTACCGCGCCAGCGTCTTCTCATACTCGATGATGCCGAGCGGCGCCGCATAACAGATGACCGGCGCCTCCAGCGCGTTCGCAAACTCGCAGATCGCCTTGAACCGCTTCGTTTCTGTTTTGCGGTCGCTCGCGCCTGCGCTGGCGTTCAGGGCGGCCGCTTTCAGCCCAGCCGCCGCCATCGCCTCCTGCGCGCGTTCCACCTGCGCGTCCAGATCTTCCGCCAGCTCTTTCGGGCTAAAGTGCGCCCAGTTCTGAAGAACGGCGACATCAACGGTCTTGAAACCCATGCGCGCCATGTGGCTGCACGCGCGCTCAAACGACTGCTGCGTGAAACAAAGCGAACTGCAAGCGACCGTCATCTGTTTTCTCCTTTCGGCCCGCGTCGGCTGACGCGCATGCGTACCGTTCCGTTTTCGCCGCGGGCGAAGTACACGCGGCGTTTCCAGTTTGCGTCGTCGCGTTCGGGGCGGTCTAACCGAAAATGCGCCCCGCGCGATTCAACCCGCTCCAGCGCCGCCCGCGCCAACAGCTCTCCCAAGATGCGCATGTTGCTGTATTCGATGTCTGCGCGGTCCGTTCCGCCGCTCAACGGCATCTTTTCTAAGGCGTTCAGCGCGCTCTCAAGGCTCTCCGCCGAGCGCAAAATGCCCGCCTCTTCCCACATACGCTCCTGAAGCCGCTCCCGCAATTCCTGCGCGCCGCGCGGCGGAGGCGTCTCGGAAGCGTCCGCCGACAGCGGCTTCCATACAGGTCCCTCATGCCGCCTCGCCGCCTTGACAGCGCTGCGCCCCGCTCTTCTGCCAAACACAAGCCCCTCCAGAAGCGAATTGCTGGCGAGGCGGTTCGCTCCGTGCGCCATACTGCATGCCGCCTCGCCGCACGCAAACAGGTTCGGAAGGGAGGTGCGCCCGCGCCTGTCCGTCCAGACGCCGCCCATCATGAAATGCGCCGCCGCCTGAACGGGGATCACATCGCGCCAGATCTCAACGCCGTAGGAGCGGAGCGTGCAGAGTATGTTCGGGAAACGTTTCTCTAAAAACTCTCGGCTATGCTTCGTCAGGTCTAGATAGACGCACGGGTGCCGCGCGCGCATCGTCTCCGCCAAGACCGCCCTTGTGACGATGTCGCGCGGGGCAAGTTCCTCCCGCTCGTCGTAGGCGATCATGAACCGCTCGCCGCGTATGTTGAGCAGCTGCGCCCCCTCGCCGCGCGCCGCCTCGGAGATCAAAAAGCGCGGCTTGCCTTCCATATAAAGCGCGGTCGGATGAAACTGAAAAAATTCCATGTCGGTCAGCGCCGCGCCCGCGCGAAACGCCATCGCCATTCCGTCCCCCGTCGCGACGGACGGGTTGGAGGTGCGTTTGTAGAGCTGCCCGAGTCCGCCCGCGGCAAGGATCGTCGCTTTGGCGAATACGGCGGTCAGCTCGCCGTCTGGACGCAGCGCCAACGCCCCGACGCACGCCCCGCTGTCGGTGAGAAGGTCGATGACGAAGGTGTGTTCTAAGACGGAGACGTTGGGATGGGAGAGCGCTTTTTTGGCGAGTGCGGACTGCATCTCTTCGCCGGTGGAGTCGCCCTTGTGCGCGACCCTTCGGACGCTGTGCGCGCCTTCTAAGCCGAAGGCAAGCCCCTCTTTGTCGCGGTCAAATTCGGCGCCCCATTCGAGCAGCTCGGCGACCCGGTCGACGCCCTCCGCGACCATCGTTTGAACGGCAGGCAGATGGCACAGCCCCGCGCCGGCGTCCAGCGTGTCGCGGACATGCGCTTCGATGGTGTCCTCTTTGTTCATGACGACGGCGATTCCGCCTTGGGCGTATCGGGTGGCGCCTTCGTTGACGTTTTCTTTTGAGAGGAGAACGACGGAGCCTTCGCCGCTGGCTTCGATGGCGGCGCGCAGCCCCGCGTTTCCGCTTCCGACGATTAGAAAGTCGGTTTCGATGCGCTGAATGCGCCGCGTGTCAAATGGAACGAGATGACGCGGGATATGCATATTTCCCAGCCTGTTGAGCGACAACGTTGAAGGTTATAGTGCCACATGCGGCGGGAATCGTCAAAGGGAGCGCCTTTCCCGCGCCTCAACATTCCGCGTCATTCCTCCGATCAGACCGTCATTCTGCGCGCTCCTTAAATCGTCATTCCCGCGCGCGCCTCTCAGATCGTCCTTCCCGCGCGCCCCTCCAGATCGTCCTTCCCGCGCGCCTCTCAGATCGTCCTTCCCGCGCGCCCCTCCAGATCGTCATTCCCGTGAAAACGGGAATCTTAATCGGACACATCCCAGATAAGGACGGTTCCATCATCGCTGGCGCTGGCGAGCGTCTTGCCGTCCGACAAATACCCTACCCATTTGACGCGGGAGGTATGCCCTTCCAGCGTTTTCAGAAGTTCGCCCGTCTCGGAGTTCCAAATGCGTATCGTCAGATCGTCGCCCGCGCTGGCGATCGTCTTTCCATCGAGGGAATACGCCGCGCAGACGACATCATTTGTATGTCCTTCCAGCGTTTTCAGAAGTTCGCCGGTCTCGGCGTTCCAAATTCGTACCGTCATATCGCGGCCGGCAGTAACGATCGTTTTGCCGTCAGGAGAGTATGCAGCTGAATAGACCCAGCCTGTATGTTCTTTCAATGTTTTCAGAAGTTCGCCGGTCTCGGCGTTCCAAATTCGTACCGTCTTATCGCCGGCGGCGGTAACGATCGTTTTGCCGTCGGGGGAGTATGCAGCCGAATAGACCGCGCCTGTATGCTCTTTCAGCGTGTGGAGCGGAGCGCCGGTCTTGACGTTCCAGAGCCGAACAGTTTTGTCGCTGCTTGAAGAGACAAGCGTTTTCCCGTCCGGCGAAAACGCCGTTGCAGTGATCCGCTTCGTATGCCCGTTGAGCGTATGTATCTCTGAATCGGTCTCAATATCAATGATGCGTATCGTCTCGCCGAAGTTTTCTACGTCGGCTGCGAGCTTTCCGTCCGGCGAAATGGCTCCCATCTTGCCGTCAGCCTTTTGAACCTCTTTGAGGAGCGCTCCGGTTTTGGGATCCCATATACGCAGCGGTTCTGTGAAGTGAGCAACGGCGATCCCGCTTCCGTCCGGCGTGAGCATAGCGTACTGAACGTCGCTCCCATGTCCGCTGATTCTATGGATGCGTTCGCCGATCTCGATATTCCAGATATAAATTCCAGAGTAGTTCCCTGCCGCTAAGTTATGCCCGTCCGGGGAAAACGCGACCCAATTGTGGGCAGTGTTTAAATCGAATGGCTGGAGAGGCGAGCCGTAGGCGACGTTCCATATACGAATCCCGTAATCAATTCCATTCCGACCTTCGTAGAACCCGCTGAATGCTATCAGCCTCCCGTCCGGCGAATACGCGACAGAAGGATCCGCCGCTCCAAGGGTATGGAGAAGATCGCCGGTCTCGGCATCCCAGATGCGCGCTTCACCGCCGCTGCTCACAATCGTCTTGCCGTCCGGAGAATACGCGACCGACCCGATGCCGAACGCGCCTCCGGCATTGGACGAACGCTCTTCAAGGACGCGGAGAAGATCGCCGCTTTCGGCGTCCCAGATGCGCGCCGTTCCGTCGCCGCTTCCGCTCACGATTGTTTTGCCGTCCGGAGAATACGCTGTTGAATGTACCTCGCCGATATGCCCTTCCAGCGTATTGAGAAGCGCGCCGTCACCCGCATTCCATAGTCGAATCGCGTTGTCGCTGCCGGCGCTGGCGATCGTCTTGCCATCCGGGGAATACGCCGCCGCTCTAGCGCTTTGTTGAAGGGTATAAAGAAGCGCATCCTCCGCGCGGTTGAACGCTGCGTCCCACACCCGAATCGTGCCGTCCCAGCTTGTGCTGACAATCCGCTTTCCGTCCGGGGAATACGCCGCCGAGTTGACGCGCCTTGTATGCCCCCGCAGCAGCGCGATCTCCTTGCCGAAACCCGCGTCGTAAATCCATACGCCGATGGCGCTCGCGGCGGCGATTCGCTTGCTGTCCGGCGAATAGGCGATGAAGTTGACCCGACCTTTGCCGATGCGCATCTTGGCGCCGTCCGGCAGCGACAGACGAGAAATGTAAGGCGACGGCTCAGGGTCCGACGCCGCCGCCGCCGCCGCCCAGACGCAACAGACCAAGAAGAATGCGCCGATCCAAGAGAGGGACCTGTTCATGGGCGTCTCCTTTTGAGCCTGTTTATGAGCATAAAAGACGCTGGGCGGCGCGTCAAGGCGGAAAGCGCGCCGCCGAAACCTTGACCTCCGCCCCCGACCGCGTTATCCTATAGACATGCCTTCTAACCCGGTCGTTGAAATCATCGTTGAGCTGCTGCAACTTGTGATCCATGTTTACACGATCGCAATTTTCATCACCGTTCTATTCTCATGGTTCACGATCGGAGGAGAGGGGCATCCAAGCGTTCACCGCTTCTATGAGCTGCTCTCCAAGGCGACCGAGCCGCTGCTCGGACCGATACGCGAGGTCTTGTCGCCCGTCTCCATGCGCATCGGGCTAGACTTCTCGCCTATCATCGCTCTTATCATTCTGCAGTTCATCGCCAGCCTGCTCCGCTGAAACGCCCCCCTCCGCCGAACGCCGACGCTTCCGCCGCCGCCGAAGACGCTTCAACAACGACCAGACCCCCATCAACACAACCGCCGCCGCAAGACCCGTCCAGCCCCACTTCTTGATCAAGTCCTCGAATTGCCGCCCAAGCTGATACGCCAAAATGCCGAACGCCGACATCTGCAAGACGCTTCCGACCGTCGTCCACGCCAAAAAACGCCCGTACTTTAACCCCATATGCCCCGCCCCAAACGGCACATACAGACCCGCGAACGCGACGAAACGCCCAAACATTAGCCACAAAAGCGAGCCGTCCTCCAGCCACTTATTCACATGATGCGCCGACTGCAGAACATACCGCGTCAAACGGCCGCGCGCCTTCCCCTTCGTCCGGCGCACATACCTGCCGAGCCAGTACACCGCGTTTTCATACAGCAGAACCGACAGAAACCCCGCCGCAAACACCGCATATGGGTCCCAACTTTCCGACTTTGCAACCGCCATCGCAATCACATAAGCGTTGGGAGTTCCCGCATGGTCAAAAAGCGTGAAGCCGAAAACAATCAGCAGCGCGGCGGTTTGATTCAAGGACCGCTCTCGCCCCTACCGCGGCTCTTCTAAAGCGCGCATATCTGCGTTCACCATCATCCGCACAAGGTCCTCAAACGTGTAGTTCGGCGTCCAGCCCAGCGCCGCCCGCGCCTTTGAAGCGTCCCCGCAGAGAACATCCACCTCCGCAGGACGCATGAAGCGCGGGTCCGTTTCCACAAAATCGCGGTAATCCAGGTCTAGATAGCCAAAAGCAACCTCCAGAAAGTCGCGCACCGAATGCATCTCGCCCGTCGCGACGACATAATCGTCCGCCTCCTCCTGCTGAAGCATGAGCCACATCGCATGGACATAGTCGCCCGCGAAGCCCCAGTCCCGCTTCGCGTCCAGGTTTCCAAGCCGAATCTCCTTTTGAAGCCCTTTCTTGATGCGCGCCGCCGCCATGCTGATCTTGCGCGTTACAAAGCGCGGGTCGCGCCGCGGACTTTCATGGTTGAAAAGGATCCCGGAGCTGGCGCGCATCCCGTACGCCTCCCTGTAGTTGACGGCGATCCAGTGCGCGTAAAGCTTCGCCGCGCCGTAGGGGCTTTTCGGTCTAAACGGCGTCTGCTCCGTCTGCGGCGTCTCGGCTGCTTTGCCAAACATTTCGGAGCTGCTTGCCTGATAAAACCGCGCGGGGCTGCCGACCGTCCGCATCGCTTCGAGAAGACGCGCCGCGCCGATGCCCGTCACGCACCCGGTATATTCGGGCTGGCTAAAACTCACATGCACATGGCTCTGCGCCGCAAGGTTGTAGATCTCGTCCGGCTCCGCCGCCTCAATCGCGCTGATGAGGCTTGTCGTGTCGGTGATGTCGCCGTAGATCAGCCGCGAGCGCTCCTGCGTGTTGCGGAAAAGATGGTCAATGCGCGAGGTGTTGAAAGCGCTCGCCCGGCGAACGACGCCGTACACCTCATACCCTTTTTCGGTCAGCAGATCGGCGAGGTAGGAGCCGTCCTGCCCTGTGATGCCTGTGATCAACGCTTTTTTTGCCATGCTCGCTCAATCGTTGTTCGTTTGCGAATAAAAGAGACGCGCCAGTTCCCGCACATCCTGCGAACGATCCAGCGGACAAACCATGACCGCCTCGTCCGTTTCGATGACCGCCAGCGCCTCAACGCCCAACGTTACAATAGGCTTGTTTTGGCTGAAAATCAAGCAGTTGCGCGTGTCCAGCGCCGTATGCCGCCCCTGAGCCGCGTTTCCGTCCGCGTCATGCGGAAGCGCCGACCAGACGGACGACCAGCTGCCGATGTCGTCCCAGCCGAATTCCGCCGGTATGACGAGCGCGCCGTCCATTTTTTCGATGAGACCCTTGTCGATGGAGACGGACGGCAAGGCGCGGTAGAGCGCGTCCAGCCGGTCAGGCTCCTCCAGCGCCTCTTCAATGGGTCCGGCGATTTCTGGGGCGCGTCTCCAAAGTTCTTCAAAAAAAGCGGACGCCTTCCACACGAAGATGCCGCAGTTCCACAGATATTCGCCCGACGAAAGAAATTCTTCTGCCGTCTCTCTGTCCGGTTTTTCGGTGAACTGCAGCACCTGCCGCGCTTCAACGCCGTTCGCTTCAGCCGCGCGCCCGCCAAAACGGATATAGCCGTACCCTGTTTCCGGCCGCGTCGGCGCGCAGCCGATCAGAACCGCCCGCCCTGTGCGCTCCGCGATCTCTCCCGCCGCGCCCAACACGGAGCGAAAAGCGGGCGCGTCCGCAATGCGGTGGTCGGACGGAAGCGCCGCCGCCACAGCCTCTGGATCGCTGCGCCGCGCCGCCCCGAAGGTCAACGCGATACACGGAAGCGTGTTGCGCCCCGTCGGCTCCACAACGAACCGGTCGGGGTTGAGATTCGGGAGCTGCCGCGCCGCCTCGTCCGCCAGCGGCGCGCTTGTCGACACCCATATCCGATCCCAGCCCGTCAACGGCGCGGCGCGGTCGGCGGTCGCCTGTAAAAAAGTGCGCTCGCCGAGAAGGCGCAGAAACTGCTTCGGCCGTTCCGGAACGCTCAACGGCCAGAAGCGCATTCCCATGCCTCCCGCGAGAACGGCGGCGTGAAGCGACACGCTCATGACGCCGCCCCGATGCGCTGTTCAAGCAGGTCGCACAGAATATGCCCGACGGCGATATGCGCCTCCTGAATGCGCGCCGCGTCCGTCGAGGGTATCGGTATGCAGATGTCGGCGAGCGCGCCCAGTTTGCCTCCGCCCCGCCCTGTCAGCGCGACGGTTTTCATGCCGCGCCGGCGGGCGGCTTTCGCCGCAAGGAGCGCATTCGGGCTGCGTCCGCTGGTGGAGATGGCGACAAGCAGATCGCCCGCCTGTCCGAGCGCCTCCACCTGTCGAGAAAAGACGCGCTCATACCCGTAGTCGTTTCCGAGCGCGGTGAGAACGGAGCTGTCGGTTGTGAGCGCGACAGCCGGTATGGCGGCGCGCTCTTTTTTAAAACGGCCGATCAGCTCCGCGGCGAGATGCTGCGCGTCCGCGGCGCTCCCGCCGTTGCCGCAAAAGAGCGCCTTGCCTCCGCCTTGAACGCATTCGATGAGCGCCTCAGCGGCAGATTGTATCTGTCCGGACAGCTCCTCTGCGACGCGCAGTTTCAGCTCGGCTCCGTCGCGCAGCTGCCGTTCAATTTCGTCCCGCATTGCCCGCCCCGCCTCGATTCACGTTACTATTATAGCGCGGCGCGGCTAAGAACGGTCGAACGCCGCCCCCGCCAACTTTTCTAAAAGCGCGAACTGCGTCTGCATAGACTGTATGAGTTGACGCATCATTTCGCGCTCTTCCCGCGCGTGGCGCAGCTCCTGCTCCATCTGGTCAATGCGCCGCAGCGCGTCCTCCAGTCGGACATCCTCCGTATGAGGCGTGCGGATGGGGGGGCGCTGCGTTTCGGGCGCCGGCGCCGGGCTGGTCAAGGCGGCGGAGGTCGACTCGCCGCGCTGCGTTTTCGCTTCCAGTCGCTGCATCAGGCGCGTCATTTCGTTTTGCGGAATCATGAGCTTGTAACGCCCCGAATTCGGGTCGCCCATCGGCTCCTGCTCCGCCTGTATCGAGTTGCGTTTGATGCGCATGCGCAATGCCGCTTCAGTCATGTTGAGCAGTTGCGCCGCGTCGCGCAAGCTGTACATCTTTTCTTCATGGAGGGTATGGGCGCCGTCTCGCTCGCTCATGGGTCGTCTCCTTTGCCGGATAAGCGCGTGTTTCGGTTACGTACATGGTAACGTTCGCCTATCGTTCAGGTTACGTCAAGTACGCCATTCCTGCGAAAGCGGGAATCCAGAGATCTCCCAGACAGCCTCCACATTCCAAAACGGCTCTAAAATCAAAACCATCGTCTGTAGAGACTGCCCCTCTCTCTTCCTCCTTCCCGCGCCGAGACCTCCAAGCGGCTTTTTCGCCCCCGACTCAAAAAAAACCGAAACGGCTGTAACCTAAACAAACGGCGTTCGTTAGGGTATATGTTGGCTAACTTGTTAGCCTAAACGTTATCTAACATGCGCGTATGAGCGCAGCGAAAGGCGAATGTTTAATGAACATGACCATCACTGAACGGAACGAACGCTTGACCGATCCCAACCTCAAACGCGACCTTGAGCAGGTCGTGCGCCATGTCTGCCTTCGGGCTGGGAGGTCGGAGCTGATTGAGGACGCGCTCCAGGAGGCGTGGATGGCGTGCGTGGAGGCGGCGTCCAAGTACGACGCGTCGTCGGGCGCGCCTTTTATCGCCTACCTGATACCGCGCGCTCGATGGGCGGCGCTTCATTACTGCCGGCGCAATTCGGGCGCGTTTTCGATCCCCGAACGCATGTGGCGCGAACGCAAGCGCGACGGCGGCGACGATCTTTCTGCCGCCCTTTACGCCCAGAACCTGTCTCCCGAAGGCGCCGAACCAGGCGAATGCGAACTTGACCATCAGGCGCACGCCTCCGTTTCACGCGCGTCCTGCTTCTCGCCGGGGCGCGTCGCGCGGGATGAGCATCTTTGGCGCGAAATGGACGCCCGCGAACTTCACAACCTCATCAAACGATTGGCTCCCAATGAACGGTATGTCGCAGAGAAACTGCTGGAAGAATACAACTGCGCCGAGATCGCCCGCGAGATGGGCGTCACGCGGCAGCGCGTCCACCAGATCAAGACCAGCGCGTTTCAAAAAATACGCGCCTGGATGGGTTCGCCTCTGGCGGCGGCTTGAGTTCAAGGCTCCTGCGCGGAAAGGAAAGAAGATGCGATGGATCATGTGTCTCGCTGGATTGACGATATGGGCGACGGTGACAGCGGCGCTGCTGGCGCGTTATATGTCATGAGCCTGCGCGGAAAGGACGGCATGGCAGAAAACCCCCAGCCCCGACCTCATGCGTAAAGTTGGGACATTTGAACGAATGATCGCTCTATTGATGGGAAAAAGGCGCTGCCAACCAGGCCGTCATTCCCGCGAAAGCGGGAATCCAGAGGCGCCACAGAAACCGCCTGCGTTCGCCCAGGCGAATGTCCCAACTAAAAAGGTCAGCCCAGCCCTATCTACAAGAGGGCTGGGGTTTCGTATGCGGCGGAGGCGTTCGTCTTACAGCAAAAACAGGCTGACAGATATCTGCGTCTGGCGGGAATCGCCCCCGACAGGGCGCAGGTAACTCTGCGTCGAGTAATCAATGGCGCCAATCAGCCCCAACTGCTGCCCGAAAGCGGAGCCCTTTAACACCAGCTCCAAAAAACCGACCCGCCGATTGTAATCGTTCCGCGCCTCCGTATAGTCGCGCCACGTCAGGTATTGAAGCCCCGCGCTCAGCAACAGCTCGTCCGCAACCTTATGCGCAAAGGTGAGTATAAACACATTCCGCAGCGAATCGATCTCGGCGACGCGTTGATACGGCTCCCGATACCCGATCGAACGGTCGCTCCGGAACGCTGGCGACAACGTCATCCCGTTCGGCGCCTCGTACACATACCGCAGCTGGTAAATGAGCTGCGTGTCGATGGAGTTCTCCCGCAGATTGTATAGCGTGTTGTTTTCATATTTGAACTTGGCGGCGATCGTCAAATTCTTGATCTGGTCGTAGTTGACGATGAAGGTGAGAATATGCCCCAAGTAGTCGCTCAACCGCAGATCGTCCACCACCTCGCGCCCGCGCTGTATGAAATTATCCGGTATCTGGTCTTTGGACCGGCGCAGCGTGTGCCGCGCCCTGACCGTCCCGAAGTCGCGTATTCGCTTCGGCTCATAGCTGAGAATGTTGTAGAAGCCGCGCGCGTTCGTTCCGTTCAGAAGCGCGTTTTTTTCATAGTAGCCCGGTATGACGCGCAGCCCCTCCAGCGCCGGCGCGTTCATGACGGCGTAGGTGTGGAACCCGTTTGTCCCCTCGTCGTAATCGAGCCGGTAATTCGGAAGCCGGTCGTCCTCTAGGTTGTCGGGCGTCCCGTTGTTGTTGAAATCGATCGACTCTCGGCTCAACCCAAGAACGAAGCTGGGCGGGTCGGCGAAGAACATCAGAAAGTCGTCGTCCCAGTCCTTGACGCCGTCGCGGTCGCGGTCGTCCTTGTCGCTGCCGGCGAACGGGACGGTCGCCTCGCGCGCGTCGCGGTACGGATCGTCGTTGTCGTTGTCGTCCACAAAGTTGGCGGCGGTGTAGAACGGGTCGATGTGCGTGTATTCGCCTCTCCAAAAGACAGGACCGAAACGCCTGTTCATATCCACAAACCATGCGCCGCGGCCGACGCCGCTCCGCTCCGCGTTGTAGAGCGGGTATTGATAGACGCGGTTGTGCCATGCCCGCTCCGCCTCGATGGAGAAGCCGAGAAGCGAGGTTTGCAGGTCGATTCCAAGCGTCGATTCGTCCGTCAAGCTGCCGAAGAAGAACCGCTCCGTCGTACGGTTGGAGCCGTCCTTGACATTGCCTTCCGCCTGCGCCCTGCGTTCAAACAGCGGCTCCGAGCTCGGATACTCCGGCGGCGTCAGCAATTCGATGCGGTAATCGTTCGCCGCTTCGACAGCGATTTCAACCGACTGGATGTCCTGCGGATTGAGCAGCGGAAAGACATAGGAGAAGACCGCTGTTCCGTCTGCGGCTCGGCCAATGCGGCGGGAGGTCCTGTCGACGGCGACGCGGCTCGCGTTCTGCTCGTCCATGAGTATGCCCGGCGGCTCTTTTCCGCCGGCGATGTCGTAGCGCAATTGTCCGTCGATCCAGACGCGCGCCCTGTAGATGAGCGCGCCGCCGCCGTCTTCGGGCGAGTCGTCCTTGAAGCGGAGAACGATTCGGTCGGGCGGCGGTCCTTGGACGACGCCTTGAAACGGGTTCGCCGCGTCGGACAGATCGTAGTTGGTGAAGAACCTTTTTGCGAAGCTGACTCCGATTTGCGGCAGCGGCGCCGTCGCCTCGCCGAACCGCCCTAGGTTGAATGTCCATGAGCCGAGGTTCGCTTCGACGCGCAAACCCGTCATGAACCAGTCGCCCGTACTGGAGATCGTTCGGTTCACGATCGGACTGCCGCTGGGGGTGAAGGTGTTGTTCGTGAGCCTGCCCAGAAAGACGGTGGAGGAGCCTTGCGCTTTTGGAACCGTCACGGTCCATCTTGCGGCGTCGAACAGCTCGCGGTTCAAGGTGAAGGAGGAGAATTTGGTTAAAAAGTTGCCGACGGAGATCTGGTGGCGGACGCTTGGGCGGTCGCTGTTGAAGGTGAAGTAGTTCAGCCCGCCCGTTTTTTCTCCAAAGAGCTTGTTTCGATGGATGGAGGAGCCGCCGCCGAGCAGTTCGTAGGTGGCGTTCAGGTCGTAAATCGGCGTTCCCCGTCCGAAGAAGAGCGGGTTGCCGAGCGGGTCGGTCAGCTGCGCCGCCGCGGCTCCCGCCATAACCCAAAAAAGGACTCCCCACGCCCATACGCGCATCGTCAAAACCTGTATTCTAGGCTGACGCGCTGCGGGCGCGCGCCCGTTCCGCCGACAGGCAGCCAGAAGGCGTAATCGAGCGACACGGACGGCGAGACGCGCAGCCCCGCGCCGAAGGTCAGGTTCGTTCCGTAGGCGAGACCCTCAAGGCGAAAGCCGCCGCGGAGGCGCAGCGCATTCGAGACGGCTTTCCATTCAACGCCTGTGCGCACATCGACGTCGCGCCCGCTCATTTCGATGTCCAAGCCCCAGAGCGCCTTTTCGCTGACGGCGCCGATGCCCAGCAGGTATTGAGCGGGGAGCTGTTCAGGGCGTTTTGAGGCGGCGGAGCTGACGTCCGGGCGGTTCAGATGGCGGACGGCGAACCCGATAGGGACATGCGAACCGCCGCGCGAGGCGAGCGTGTAGATCAGCCCGGCGGAGACGCTCATGCGCGCCGGCCCGTTCAGATTTTCGATGACGGAGCCGCCGGAGGGAGCGGTCGGCGCCGCGTCCCAGGAGACGATCTCGATCTTGACGCCCGCGAGCAGCCGCCCCTTTCCCTCCTCGCCCGACAGCGCCTTCCATCCGTAGCCGGCGGCGAGGTTGTTTTCAGAGTACAGCCTTCCCGCCTGCAGACGTTTCCAAGCGACGCCGACGCCGGGCGACTGCGCATAGGCGAGCATGCTCTGGGCGAGGTCGTTTCCGTCGTCCAGATTGGAGGCGATCGGGGCGTAAACGGCGCTGGCGGAGCGCGGATGTTCCGCGTCTTTTAGCAGGGCGAGTCCGGCGGGGTTTGTCCAGAGGCTTGCCGCTCCGTTCGAGAGCGCCGCGCCGACGCCGCCCATGCCCATCAGGCGCGCTTCGGCGAAGGAGTCCAGAAACGCGCAGGAAGCAGCCGTTGTCCACCCGGCGAGCGCCAGCGCCGAAACCGCAAGGAGCGCCGGACGGCTCATGCGTCTATCCGCGCATACCGCAGGCGGAGGCTGTTTGCGGCGACGGTGAGCGAGGAGAACGCCATCGCCGCCGCCGCCATGATCGGATGAAGCTTCCAAGAGAAACCGACAAGCGCAAACGCCCCGGCGGCGAGCGGAATCAGCGCCGCGTTGTAGGCGAACGCCCAGAACAGGTTCTGCTTGATGGCGCGCATCATGCTTCGGGAGAGGCGCACGGCGCGCGCCGCCGCGGCGAGGTCGTCCCCAATGAGCGCGATGTCTGCCGTCTCCAGCGCCGCGTCCGCGCCTGTTCCGACAGCGATGCCGACATCCGCTTCCGCCAGGGCGGGCGCGTCGTTGATGCCGTCTCCGATCATGACGACTCGGGATCCCTTTTGGCGCAGTCGGCGCGCCGCTTCCGCCTTCCCCGCCGGGCGCGCGCCGGCGATGACCGTTTCAATGCCGACCTGCTCGGCGACAGCGCGCGCCGCGTCCCGATGATCGCCCGTGAGAATGGCGGTCTGAAGACCAAGATCCTTGAACTGCTGAACGGCGGAACGCGCCCCCGGTTTGAGCGTGTCGGAAAGCGCGGCGGCGCCGACAATCGAGCTTCCCCGCGCGACCCAGACGACCGTCTTAGCCGACCTCGACAGCGCGAGCGCTTCCTCGTCCAACGGCGAGATGTCGATGCCTTCCTGGCGCATCCACAGCCCGCTGCCGACGCGCACCGCCTCTCCGTTCAGCTCGCCGCGGACGCCGCAGCCCGTTTCCGCCTGAACGTTGGACGCTTCCGGAATCTCAACGCCGCTTTCCTTCGCCTTGCGCACAATGGCTTCCGCCAGCGGATGTTCGCTCATGCGTTCAACGGCGGCGGCGAGGCGCAGCGCCTCTTCAGGCTCCGTCTGTTCGTCCGCGCAGAGTATGTCGGAGACCTCTGGGCGTCCGCGCGTGAGCGTTCCCGTTTTGTCGAGCAGAACGGCGTTCACCTGGCTGAGACGCTGCGCGGCGGCGCCGGTTCGGAACAGAATGCCGTTTTCGGCGCCTCTTCCCGCGCCGACCATGACCGCCATCGGCGCCGCCAGACCGAGCGCGCACGGACAGGCAACCACCAGCACTGCCGCAAGACGCGGAACGGAGACGGCAAACCCCTCCCCCGCCCCAAAATGCCACGCGAAAAACGACGCGAGCGCGATCAACACAACGGCAGGCACAAAGACCGCAGAGACGCGGTCCGCCAAACGCTGAACGGGAGGCTTGCTTGCGAGCGCCTGTTTGGTGAGACGCGCGATCTGGGCAAGCGCGGTGTCGCTTCCGACGCGCTCGGCGACCGCTTTGAGCGCGCCATGCCCGTTGACGGTTCCGCCTAAAACAGGGTCTCCCTTTCCCTTGTCGACCGGCATGCTTTCGCCCGTCATCATCGATTCGTCGATCGCCGTCGCGCCCTCCAAGATGCGCCCATCGACAGGAATGCGTTCGCCGGGGCGCACAAGAACGATGTCGCCTGGGGAGACCTGCTCAATCGGCACATCGCGCTCCTCGCCGCCGTCCAAGAGAAGGCGCGCCGTTTTTGCCTGCATCGACAGAAGCGAGCGGACGGCAGACCCCGCCTGCGCCTTTGAACGCGATTCGAGCAGCTTGCCCAAACGAATCAGAACGATGATGACGGCGGAGGTTTCAAAATAGACATGACCGCCGGCGGCGGAGCTGCCCGACGCGAGAAGGAGCGCTACGGCGGCGCTGTATGCGTATGCGACCGTGGAGCCGAGAGCGACGAGGACGTCCATATTCGCCGAGCCGGCGCGGAGCGAACGGTATCCGCCGACGTAATAGGAGCTGCCTGTGTAGAACTGAACAGGCGTCGCCAAAGCCCACATGAGCATGTTGACCCAGTCTGCATGCGCCCATTCTCCGATCAGTCCGAAGTCGCGCGACATGCTGAGCGCAAAGAGCGGGGCTGTGAAAAGCATGCCGACAACAAATCGGCGCCGGTCGGCGCGCACATGGGCGGCTTCTTCTTGGGCGAGGTCGTCGGGGTTGTCGGCGCGGGCGGCGCGAAAGCCAAGCTGCCGAACCGCTTCGATGATGCGGTCAAAGCTGACGGCGCCTGGGTCGTATGCGACGATTGCCGTTTCATTGGCGTAGCTGACGGAGGCGGAGGCGACGCCCGGATGGCGCGACAGGCTCTGTTCGATGGAGCGCGCGCAGTTTGCGCAGTTCATTCCAGCGATGGGTATCGTTTTGGTTTCGACAGGACTGCTCATGCTGCCTCCTTTGCGCCGTTCGGCTTCTTGTTCATTGTAGCGCTTGGAGGGGGCTTTCGTCATCTGCGCCAGCCCGTCCATTCCGCGCAGCATGTCCCAACCAAGCCTTAAGGTCAGCGCATGCTTCTTGACAGCGTCCAGCGGGAGCGGTAACATGCGCTTCCGTCCATTCAACCGCCGAAAGAGACGTATGCCCGCGCCTAACTTCCAAAACCGCACTTTATACCACGGCGACAACCTCGCCTTCCTGCGCGGCATGAACAGCGAAACGGTTCACCTTGTCGCCACCGATCCGCCTTTCAACAAATCGCGCGATTTCCACGCGACGCCCGACAGCCTCGCCGCCGGCGCCAGCTTCCAAGACCGATGGTCATGGCGCGACGACATCCATGACGAATGGCTTACCAAAATAAGGGACGATCACCCTGAAGTCTGGAACGCGGTCATGGCGGCGAAGAAGGTTTACGGGGACGACCTCGCCGCCTATCTGTGCTTCATGGGCGTCCGCGTCATTGAGATGCATCGCGTCCTGCGGCATGACGGAAGCCTCTACCTCCATTGCGACCCGACGGCGAGCCACTATCTCAAAATGCTGCTGGACGCCGTCTTCGGACACGCGAATTTTAGAAATGAGATCGTGTGGAAACGAACGCTCGGACGGGGCGACGGGAAACGGTACGGCAGAATCCACGACATCCTCCTCTTTTATACGAAATCGAAAACATACACATGGAAAAATGTGTATGTGGACGATCCCGAATACATTAGAAAAACCTTTAGATACAGCGATGATCGGGGAAAATACAGGCGCACGGATTTAACAGGACCTGGGGTGTCAAGCGGCAAAAGCGGAGAGCCGTATAAAGGGTATGACCCGACCAAAATCGGACGATGCTGGAGCGTTCCAAAAACGGGCAATTATGCGGAATGGATTGATCAGAACGTCATCCCCGGCTTTCGAGAGATCGCATCGATCCACGAAAGGCTAGAGAAGCTAGAGAAGGAGGACATGATCGAATGGTCAAAAAGCGGAACGCCGAATATCAAGCAATATGCTGACGCCTATCCAGGAACAAAGGTGAACGATCTTTTTTTCGACATCCCGCCCGTTTCAAGAAACAGAAGAACGGGATACCCGACCCAAAAGCCGCTGGACTTGTATATGCGCATCATTGGAGCCTCCTCGAATGAGGGCGATATGGTGTTGGATCCGTTTTGCGGCTGCGCGACGACGCTTGTCGCGGCTGAAAAATTAAAGCGTCAATGGGTTGGAATGGACATTTGGAATGAAGCGCATGATCTGGTTTTGTCTGAGTTTGCGAAGGAAGGCTTAGCGGCGGACGAGGTCAATCCCGATCTGGAGCGGCAGGGGCGTTTCGGTTTTGACGCCGTCCATTATGAAACGGAGCCGCCCAAGCGGACGGACGGCGTAGACGAGACGGCCGCTTATATTCAAACGCCGACAGGACGAAAACGCCCCCGCCATCCGAGTCCGCGTTCGCAGCATGGGAAGCTGCTGGAGCAGTTTGGCGCCTTTTGCCAGGGCTGCGGGCGCGACTACCGCTTCGATCCGCGCGTCCTAGAAGTTGATCATATCCGCCCAAAATCGGACGGCGGAAGCGACGCCTACGACAACCTGACGCTGCTCTGCCCGCCATGCAACCGCGTCAAGATGGACAGAATGACCTTGACGGGTCTGCAGATCCAGAATCGGCGGGACGGACATCTTCTGCGCGAGAACGATCCGAACCTGAAACTAGGGCGCGGCGCCCCGAAGAGGCGGCGGTGAGATTCCAACAACCGCCGTCTGGAGGCAGCCTCTATAGGCGATGGCGTTGATTTTAGAGAGCCGTTTTGGAATACGGAGGCTGTTTAGGAGAACTCTGGATTCCCGCTTTCGCGGGAATGGCGACCTGCCCGATTTGAACAGGATTTTTATATATCATCGCCTGTAGAGGCTGCTAATCAGAGAGTCTGGGCTAGCGCTTCACCCGATGCGCCTTATTTCGCTCTCACCCGAAGCGCCCATGCTTTCAGCTCCGACTGCAGCGCCGTTCGGAGCGTCTGATGCGCCTCCGAGTCGACCAGGTTGTTCATCTCATACGGATCGACGGAGAGGTCGAACAGATGAACGGTTCTTAAACCGCCTTCCGAACCGTTTTCAGGGTCCGCCCAGTTGCATGTCAACTTCCATGGTCCCTTTCGAATCATCCGCCAGGCGCGTCGGCTGCCCCAGCCGCTCATTTCACAAAAAACGGTCTGCGGAGTCTCCGCCGTCTCGCCCCGTATGAGCGGCGCAAGGTTGAAGCCCTCTTTGTCGGACGGCGTCTCTCCGCCCGCAAAATCGAGCAGCGTCGGATAATGGTCAATGCCCGACGCAACCGCGTCCGAGACATGCCCCTCCAAGCCGCCCGGCGCGCGCACAATATGCGGAACGCGGCTCGATTCCTCCCACGCGAGGCTTTTGTTTTTCAGCCCGTGGCTGCCCTGCATATCGCCGTGGTCGGAGGTGAACACAACGATCGTGTTGTCTCGCAAACCGAGCTCGTCCAGCGCGCGCATGACGCGCCCGACATTGTCGTCCAGCTGCGTCACCATCGCATAGTACGCCCGCAGATAGGCGCCCAGATCGCCCCCGTATTTTTGGTACACAGGATCGTTCTCGCGCGGTTTCGGGCTGGGCGGGCTGTGCGTCCCCGTGTAAGGCTCTATATCCTGGCTGTTCGGCCGCCGCTGAATCTCAACCCCCTCATACAGCGCTTCGTATTGCGCGTCGGGCTGTTCAGGGTAGTGCGGATTTTGGTACGACGCGAACAGCGCAAACGGCTTCTCCGCCCGCTTCTGATAGTTCTCCAGCTTCTCGATGACGATGTCGGTTGTCGCGTCGGTGCGGTGCTTGTCAAATTCCCGCTTGTTCCCTTCCTCATCAAAAAACCACACATCTTCGATGAAGTTGTTGTGCGCCTGATAGCCGATGAATTCGGTGAAACCGCCGCGCAGATTCGGCGGAACCCACTGGTTCCATGTGTCGCCGATGTGCCACTTTCCGACATAACTGGTGAGATAGCCGGCTTCGTTCAGGCTGTCGGCGAGGGTCGGCTCGCCTTTTGGGAGCGCCGCTTGGTTGCCGAACATGCCTGTCTGGCTCGCGTATTTGCCGGTGAAGAGCGTCCCGCGGTACGGCGTGCAGACGGGCGCGTTCGAGTAGGAGTTTCGGAACAGAACCCCCTCGCTTGCGAGCTGGTCAAGGTTGGGCGTGTGGATGTCGTCCGTTCCCATGCATCGCATGGCGAAGGCGTGCATCTGATCGGCGAACAGGAACAGTATGTTCGGTTTCATGCAGTTTCCTTGGTTGTATCTCTTTTTTTAAAAATGGACGGCGCCCAAAACCCGCCATTCCCGCGAAAGCGGGAATCCAGAGCGCCGCAGACGCCGTCCGCTTTGACATTAAGCCATGTCCTCCATAGAGGAGACGCTGTAGGCAATTCAACATGCGCCGCGCAGATTTACAGTTCAGGGTTGCGCGCCGTTACCTCCTTGCCGGTCGCGTGCGAGCGGAACATGCCGTCCATGATGACATTCGTCAACAGGACGCCCTCAGGCGGCAGGACGGAAGGGGAGTTGGTCAGCACCGACTCGCGGAAAGCAGTCATCTGCGCCGTCCACACATCCACGCCTCCCAAGCCGCCGACGCGGATGGAGGTCATGCCTTCGGGCGGGTTCGGATCCAGCTCGGCGCCCTCTGCTTTCGCCAGTTTTTTCAGATCTTTTGGGACCTCGTCGGCAAAGACGGTCGGTCCGCTCATGGAGAGTCCCGCCTGTTTTCCTAAAAAGAAGAGCGGCCCGAGCGTGTCCGCATGGACAGCCCATGAGATTTTGAACACCATGACGCCGCCGTTTTCAAAGCGCACCCACGCGGCGCCGAACTCTTCGACATCCATCGCGTCCCATCGGGGATTTTGGCGGGCGAGGTAGTCCGCGGTGATCGCCGAGACGCGAACAGGCTTCGGGTACCCCATGATGTAAAGCGCCTCGTGCATGTTGTAAACGCCGATGTCGACGACGGCGCCGGCGCCTGCAGTTTTTTTGTAAATGAAGGTGTGGCCTGGGATGCCGCGCCGTCTGCAGCCCGCCGTCTCGGAGTAGTAGATGTCGCCGAGTATGCCTTCTTGGACAACTTTTCGGGCGAATTGGACGTTGGGGCGGAAGGCGCTATGCAGCCCGATCTGGAGTATGTTGCCGGTCTCTTTGGCGGCTCTCGTCATGGCGGTAGCGTCGGTCAATCTTGCAGCCATCGGTTTTTCGCAGAAGACATGTTTGCCGGCTCGGAGAGCGGCGACGGTCGGGCGCGCGTGCGCTTGGTTGTATGTGCAGACGCTGACCGTTTCGATCTCGTCCAGCTCCAGCATTTTGTTGTAGCTGGTGAAGATGCGGTTTTTCGGCACGTTCCATTCGTTGGCGGCGCGGACGGCGGCGGCGCGTATCTTGTCGCAGACGGCGACGATCTCAAAACCGCCCGCCTTCTGATAAGCGTTGTAATGCGCCCGCGAGATTCCGCCGGTTCCGATGACGCCGACTTTAATGGTTCGGTTTGCGGTGGCCATGTTCACTCCTGTTTCGACTGAGCGGGTTGACAATGAACGGCAAACAGTGTAAAGCAGGTTGCGGAACGGGTCAACTATAGGGCGGCATGAAATGACAGCGACGAAACGGGAACAACTTCAGGCGCTCATAGAGCGGGGCATTCAGGACGGCATTTTTCCTGGGGCGGCGGCGTTCGTTCTGCGGGAAGGGGAGCCGGCGCTGCGCCTCTGCGCGGGGCGGCGCATGGTCATACCTGAACCGCGACCGATGCGGCTCGACACCGTCTTCGATCTCGCTTCGCTCACAAAGCCGATCGCATGCGCCTCCGTCGCGCTCATGCTGGCGGAAGAGGGGCGAATCGATCTGGACGCGCCCGTCTGCGAGACGCTGCCTGAATTTGAACGCGCGGACGTTACGCCCCGAAACCTGCTGACGCACACCTCCAGGCTGCCCGCGTGGAAACCGCTTTACATTGACCCAGGCGAACGGGGGCGCGTCCTGCAGCGGCTGGGGCGGATGGAGCCGTCCGCGGCGGACGGGCGCATCGTGTACAGCTGCCTCGGCTACATCGTTCTAGAACGGCTCATTGCGCGGGCGGGGGGGCGTTCGTTGGACCGAGAAGCGTCGGAGCGAATCTTTCAGCCGCTCAACATGAAGCGAACCCGCTTCAACCCGCCGGAAGAATGGGCTTCGGAGTGCGCCGCGACGGAAGGCGCCGCCGAAGCCCAAAAACGCAAGGCGAACTACACGCCTAGGGCGGACGTCATATGCGGGGATGTCCATGACGAGAACGCGCATTTTTTAGGCGGAGTCAGCGGCAACGCGGGGCTTTTCTCCACGTTGTCGGATATGGAAACCTATGCGCGGTGTCTGCTGAACGAGGGCAAACCCGTCTATTCGCAAAACGTATACCGGCAGCTGACGGAACCGGCGGCGGACGACGGCGAAACGACCCGCTCCCTCGCCTGGATCATCCTTGAAGACGGGCGCCGAACGCATACGGGCTTCACGGGAACGGCGCTGCAGTGGCATCCAGAGCGGAAAGCCGCCGCCGCGCTGCTGACGAACCGCATTCACCCGGACGCGACGAAAACGGGCATCATTCCGTTTCGGCGCGAGTTTTTTGCCGCCGCGTTCGCTTAGGTTTTGTTGGTTTAACCCGCCAACACGCCGAGCCGATTGTGTCATTCCCGCGAAAGCGGGAATCCAGAGTCCAACAGACGACGTCTGCATTCGCATGTCGACATGTCCCAACTAAATTAAGGTCAGCCCCCGTTGACAGCAAGGCGCAGCGCAGCGTATAGTGTGATAGACAGCAAACAGCAAGACAGCGATGGGAGCGGCAGCATGCGCAGCGTCCGAAAAAAGCATTTGTTCTCTTTGTTAGCAGGCGTTTCCATACTGGTATTCGCCGCGGTTGTTCATGATTATGTGTCCGCGCGCGTTCGCGTAACGGACGCGAACGACGCGCTGTCGAAGTCAAACGCAAACCTTAGCGCCGGACTGGAATCTTACACAAAAGGATGCGCAGAAGCTCTCAATTGGAAATCGAGAGATCCCGTTTCAGACTTCGAGAGCGCGCTTGCGCATTTCGACGCGATTGAAGCGCAAGAATCTCAAAGCGCCTATGAAGCGGCGCAGCTGCATATCGCCCTCATCCATGCGTTCTTCAGGAGAGTAAAGCAAAAACAGGCTTACAGCGTGATCGCCAGAGACATTTTGACCGATCTGTACCGCGCTTCAAAAAGCGTCCGCGTCAAGGATCAATGCATCCTGCTGCTAGAGCAGATCGATGAGCTGGATCGATATTACTTCAAAAGCATCGTGGACATGGACGGACAGATGGAGGAGATGATACGCGATATGTCCGCGTTTATGGCTGGCGGAGATCGGAAATAGGCGGCTCTTTTTTGAGAGGTTTTAGGGCTGCTTCCGCCCGCCTTTTATCCGCCATGTTCAGCCCCGTTCACTTGCGCGGCCGTCGCGCCTCGTGATACGCCCGCCACTCGTCAGGAAACGCCGACTGCAGCGCAAAATATACATTAGCCGCCGCGGGCGCCGCCGCCTCCAGCGCCTCCCGCGCTGCCCCATACGCTTTATGCACAGCAGAATCATTCAGCGCCCGCGCCGTCATCGAAGCCATCTTGGACTCAAACTTTTTATACGCCGCATCCAGCTCCGATTCAAGTTCGGCTGCCGCCTCGCGATACGCCTCCCGCACATCTATCGCAGCTTCATATTCAGCCGCCGCCGTCTTATACGCCGCCAATGCATCTGGCGCCGCCGCCGCCACTGCCCCCCACGCATCCCCCGCATCCATTCCCTCCTCATATGCTGCCGCCAACGTATTAGGCGGTTCCACCCTCTCCTCATATGCCGCCGCCCACACATCAGGCGCCGCATCCTCCAGCGCCGCCCACGCATCCTCCAGCGTACTGTACGCAGCTTCCGCCGCACCATCTGCCTCCGTATACGCTGCCTCCGCCGCCTCCGCCGTCCACTTCATCTCCAGCGCCGCCATCAACGCCTTCCGCACTGTCTGCTCATCAGGCATCCCTGCATATGCCTTCACCTGCGCCCATGCCGCCTCCAACGCCGCCTCCCTTGCCGTCCACTTATCAGGAGCCTTCGGCGCTGTCCACGACCATTCAACAGGCATTGCCGCATACGCCTCCCACTCCTCCCATGCCGCCTGATACGCCTTCCACTCATCAGGAGCCTCCTGCGTCAACAGCTCCTCAACCGCCGCAAACGCCGCTCGCTGCTTATCCGTTATACACGCCCTGCTCACTTGCGCGCCTGCGCGTCCCGATACGCCGACCGCAGCGCAAAATACACATCCGCCGCATCAGGCGCTGCCGCCGCCAATGCATTCATCGCCGCTGTCCATCCCTTATATACATCAGAAATATTCGCTGCCCAAACCATCCTTATGTCAACCGCCTTCTTCGCTTTCTCATACGCCGCCCACTTATCAGGCGCCGCCTGCCGAAGCGCCTTCTCCGCATCATAAACAGGACTCCCAAATTCTCCCCACAGATAACACATCTTCACATCCATCCACTCATCAGGCGTCATCGCCTCATACTCCTCAATATGCCGCTCATATTCAGCCTTATGCGCCGCCATATATTCCTCCATTGCCGCCTTCCTTTCCGACCCCTCCGGCGTCCCGTATAGCGCCGAACGCTGCTCACTGCCCAACAAAGCATCAGACGCCATCTTTCCCGCCCATATCTCAGGACAAACCCATGCATCATCATACATCGCCTCATATTCCTTATACGCAGACTCATACGCCTTCCATTCATCATGCGCCGCCGCCCATTCTTCTGGCGCCGCTGCACCCATCGCCGCCTTCAGCGCTGCCTTCGCCTCTGCCTTCAGCGCATGATACTTCTGATACGCCTCCTCATGTGTCGCTCCTCCCTTCACCACCCACAATGCCCCGTGCAACGTCGCCACTTGCCGCACCTCCGAGGAATCATACGCCTTATACGCCGTCCACTCATCAGGATACGTCCGAGCCAACTGCGCCTCCGCCTTCAGCTTGGCTGTCTTCAGCTTGGCCATTTTCGACTCATATTCCTCAAGCGCCGCCCACTCATCAGGCGGCGCTGCTATTTTCAGCTTTGCCTTCTCACGTTCCAGCCTTGCGTCCGCCGACCGCTTATCCGTCCAGTCCGATACAACCAACCCCATCCACTCATCAGGATACGTCCGAGCCAACTGCGCCTCTGCCATCTTATACGCCGCCCATTCATCAGACGCCTCCGCCGCCAACAGCTCCTGGACCGCCGTAAACGCCGCCCGCCACTTATTGTTTGCGCCGCGCCCCAGTTTCAGATTGATTTCATTTTCGGGTCGTAAAATGCCTTCGCGCCGATTGCGCTGCTGCAAGCCTGTCAGCGTCATTGTGTCGCTTTTGGAACGGTTGCATGGAGGGCATAGCAGGGTTAGGTTTTCGTATGCGTCCGTTCCGCCGTCCGATTTGGGTCGGATGTGGTCAACTTCTAGGTCGTTGGGTTTGTCGGTGAAATCGCATCCGCAGCCTTGGCAGTAGGCGCCGTACTTTTCCAGCAGCCGTGGATGTTGGCTGCGGGGAGGCGGATAGCGGTCGCTATTTTGCCTTGCCATGCTTCGCCGCCCGCCGTTTATCCGTCCTATTCAGCCCGTTCACTGATCATCCCGATTCCGTCTTATTTCCTGCGGCGGTGAGATCAAAACGCCCTTGTTCGTCCTGCGTCGGGTCGATGATCGGAGTCGCAATCCGCAGCCGTTCCGCAATTGCTGAAAGTTGCGCCTTCATGTCCCAAAGAGTTTTCCAGAAGAACCCAGCCACTGCTAAAAATGCGGCGGTCAATAGTCCAAGCATCCAGCGCATCTCAGCGCGGAGAACCTGCATCTCAGCGCGGAGCGATGTTTCGCTCGCTTTTATCTCAGCGCGGAGCGTTGTTTCGCTCGCTTCTATTTCAGAGCGAAGCGTAGTTTCTGTCGTTTTCAAATCAGCGCGGAGCGATGTTTCGCTCGCTTTTATTTCTGAACGAAGCGTTGTTTCTGTCTCTTCTAAATCAGCGCGGAGCGATGCTTCGGTCGCTTCCAAGTCCGCTTTGGTAGCGAGCGCCGTTCCTTCAACCACGCGCCCGTCTTCCACCTGAAAAACCTCTTTAGACGACGACGTTGTCTGGGCAGCTGCTGCTGCCCATGCCGTCAATGCGCACAGAGCAATTGCCCATGCCTTGATCATGACGATTCCGCTGACCTGCCCTTCTTATTTTTATAGATTATATAGAGGGGCGCTTAGCGCGTCAACTGGAAACGCCGCTGTAGAATTCCCGAAGAATGAAAGGACCGCCCAACGGACCGCTCCCTTCATTGCCGTCTAAATTCCGTTCCCGCGCAGCGCCGCCGGGTCGGAAGGCGGGGTTGAACATGCGGGCGAAGGCTGGTATGCTGTTCTTGTGAACATGAACATAAGCCTGCGGCCAGTCGGAATTGGTGGATAAATCTCTCGTTGATCTCATCACAGCGCGCGTGAAGAGCGAGCTGAACGCCCCCGCGGTGAACGCGTCCAGGCTCAACGGCGAGCATGACCGCGTCCAGTTCCGCAGTTTTGCGGAAGAAGCGGAAGCGTGCCGAACAACGGCGGGGCTGCGCCTGATCCCTGTCGGCGTGTCGGCGCGCCATGCGCATGTGACGCAGGAGCATCTGGAGATGCTTTACGGACCGGGAAGCAGGCTCACCTCCTACGCGCCGCTGTACCAGCCGGGAGAATTCGCCGCCAACGAAACGGTCGCGGCAATCGGTCCGCGCATGCGCGCCATTGAACGAGTGCGCATCCTCGGCCCGACGCGCCGGTACACCCAGATAGAGCTGGCGCCGACCGACTGCGTCGCGCTTGGCATCAACCCGCCGATACGAACCTCCGGCGACCTGGAGGACGCCGAATCGATCACGCTGGTCGGACCGAAAGGATCGCTTTACATCAGGGCTGCCATCTCCCCGACGCGCCATATTCACTTGAACCCTTCCGAAGCCGACTACTACGGCGTTCAAAACCAGGACGTCGTGCAAATCCGCGTCGGCGGAGCCAGGTCCTTGACGCTCGGCAACGTGCGCATACGCGTACATCCAGATGTCATCGCGCAGGCGCATCTGGATACGGACGACGCAAACGCCGCCGGCTTGCGGGGCGGCGAAGGCATTGAGTTGATCATCTGTTGAAAATTGTTTGGAATTTCACACCAAAGCGGGTTTAGATGAACATAGACGAGCGGCTGATTCGGCGCATCATCATCGAGACGCTTGAGAAGGCGGACGCGAAAACGGAAGAGGCGGAGGAGTCCGCGTCTGCGCCGTCCGTCGCCGTTGCGTTGAGCGCCGCCGCCTCCCCGAAAGCGGCAGACGAGGCGGCGCGTCTGCTTCTCCAAAACGGATGCTCCGTTTCAATCGTCGGCTGCGCGCATCGGGCGCCTGAAACGCTGTACGAGGCGGTTCGGAAGCATGGTTTTGAGGCGGTGTGCGGATGCGAGCCGCATCCGTTGCCTGCCGGCATTCAAGCGGTCGCCGCGCCGACGTTGAGCCTCGGCGACGCGGCGAAACTGGCGGGCTGCATTCTGGACGACCTGCCGGCTGAATGGATCTGGACGGCTCTTTCAAACGGGGCGGCGGCGTTTGCGTCGCCTGGGTTCGGTTTTGGCGGAGAGTCCGATTCGCCCGCCGGGCGCGCCGTCGAGGAGATACGGCGCGCATGCGAACGCCTTGGCGTTCAATGGACGGCGCCGGGCGAAATTCATCTCGCCGCGGCGGCGGATCTGAACGCGGCGGGCGGCGGAGCGACGCTGCATGTGCCGAACAGCAGCGAGCGCCCGCTCATCACCGAAGCGATGATCGAAAATCTGCGCAGCGCGACTCAAACAATTGTGGTACCCTCAAATGCAGTGGTGACTCCGCTCGCGCGGGACCTGGCAAAAAAACGCGGCATCGTTTTACAAACGCGCTCATAAAATGAACCAGCCTCAAAAGATTCCTCCAAACGGCGAGAGCGACGGACCGGAAGCGGCGGCGACAAGGCTGTTTGACGCCTGCCAAAAACCGCTTCATCTGCCCGGCGCCGCGCGCCCGATCGCGCTTTTAGCCGCAAAGGCGCGCGCAAACCCGACCGTACGCCCTGACCCTCCCCCTGATATGCCGAGCGAACACGCGCAAGCCGCCCTGTCCGCGGCGGCGCTGGGCGACCCGAAACGCGCCAACAGCGAAACGCGCATGCGCTTCGCCCAGATGAGCGAAGAGGCGCAGCGGCTCGCCTTTATCGCGGCGGCGTTGTCGCGCCCCGCCGAGGCGCTGACCGAATGCGCCGTCGCGTTCGTGGACGACACGCGACCCAGGCTTCAAATTTACATCGCAGGTCCGAACGCGCAGAGGGCGGCGCCGGCGGCGAACCGAGCGGCGGCGGTATGGAACCTCGCCCTGCCGAGAGAGGCGCGCTTCGTTCATGACGACGGCTCAAAACAACGCTATCTGCGCCCCGGCGACACGATGCAGGCGGCGGCGTACAAGACGCTCCTCATACTTCATCGAGAATGGAACGAACGCGAGGAGACGCTCCGCCAAGACAGCGGCGCGCGCAGCGTTCATCAGTTTCGCGTCTGCTCTCGGCGCCTGCGTTCGGTCTTGCAAACCTTCCGCTCCGTTCTCGGCAAGGAGACGCTGAAACCGCTGGAAAAAGCGGCTCGCGCCGTCTCCCGACCCTCCAACCAAACGCGCGAACTGGACTCGCTTCAACAGCTCATACATGACGCGAACTGTCCGAGTCTCTCCCAATTCGCGTCGAACGACAGGGAAAAGGCGTTTCAACAGAGCCGCCAAACCCTGGACGACGGCGCGATTGATCAGTTCAAGGCGGAGTATGCGGCTCTGCTGGAGGCGCTTCATCCGATGAATCGGCGCATTGAGCGGGTTGAGGCGCAGTCGAAGTTGAGCGTCGAGGGGCGGCGGCTCGTTCAGCGGCATTTGCAAGGACTTATTCAGCTGGGCGAAAACATCGATTCTGCCGATATGGACAGGCTGCATGTGATGCGCATCGCTTCGAAGCGTCTGCGTTATGCGGTGGAGGCGTTGAGCGGGCAGCTGCCGAAAAAGGCGCGCCGTTTGACGGAGCCGCTGATTGAGTTTCAGGATCTGCTTGGAGACGACCGGGACGCGGCGCTTCAAGAGGAGTATATTGAGCGTTTTCTGAACGACAACCCCTCTCTTCCTTTTGAAGAGAAACGCGCGCTGGAGCTGCTGTGCGCGGGGCTTCGGCGCAGGCAAACAAAAGCGCGGTCCGACTTTTTGAAACGGTGGAGATCGTTCGCCGCGCGCAACAAGGAGACCCCATGAATGGGCAGATCGTCGCGCTTCCCATGGGCGCGGATGAAACGGCGCGCCGTCATTGACATCGGAACAAACACCTGCCTGCTTCTGATTGGAGAGACGCGCGCGTCCGGCGGCTACGAAATCGTGCGCGACGAAGCGGTCATCACGCAGTTGGGGCAGGGTTTTTACGCCGCCGGCGAACTGCCCCCCAAAGCGATGAAACGGACGCTGGACGCCGTCGCGCGTTTTATGGCGATATGCGGCGAGGAGCGGGCGGAGGAGATTGTCGTCACAGGGACGAGCGCGCTCCGAGACGCCGAAAACGGAGCCGAATTCGTCGACACGGCGCAGGAGGAGCATGGCGTCGAGGTGGAGATCATACCGGGCGAGGAGGAGGCGCGGCTCTCCTACCTTGCCGTCCGGCGGGACGACTCGCTGCCGATACCGCCGGAGGCGCTGTGCGTCGTCGCGGACATTGGCGGCGGCAGTACGGAGCTGACCGTCGGCGCCGACAGGATACGGCAGGTCGCCAGCCTGGATGTCGGCTCGGTGCGCCTGACGGAGATGTTTTTGAAAAACGACCCGCCCGCCGCAAGCGAAACCGCCGCCCTGAGAGAATACCTGACCGAGGCGTTTGAAGACGCGCCGCCCGCCAACGAAGCAGAGGAGCTCATCGGAGTCGGCGGAACAATCACGACGCTGGCATGCATCGCCCTGCGAGCCGGAGGCTCCGACCGTTCCCCGCACGGATGCGCGCTCACGCGCCGGAACGCTTCGGAGCAGATTGCGCTGTTCGCCTCGATGCCGACGGAGCGTCGGACACAGATCGAAGGCTTAGACCCAAAGCGCGCCGACGTGATCCTAGCCGGCGCGCTCATCGCTGAAACCGTCATGAAACGGTTCCAAAGCGAGAGAATGATCGTGAGCGCGCGCGGCTTGCGCTACGGCGTGTTTCTAGACAGGTTCGTCAACCCGCCTTAGTCGGTTTTCAACACACCCCATCGGACGGCGACCTTGCCTCTTGATTCAACCGACAAGAAGGAGCGCGCGTCATCTTCCATCTCGGCGCGCGTCAGGGATTCGTTGTAGATGCGCAGCTCTTCGATGACGCCTCCAAAATGGTCGGTGAGAGTGCCGGATCCGCCTTCGTCATGGAAGAAGACGTTTTGAACGACAGCGCCGATGCCGGTGTCGTCTCCGTGGGCGTGGAGCTGCCCGCCCGGACGCTTTTCGACGAGCGATCCGTCAAGCCACATCTCAAACTTGTCGTCCTCAACGGCGCCCTTGGCGTCTCGAATGAGAAGCGCGACATGGTACCAGCGGTTCGACTGAATCCCCGCGCTGATCCATTCGCCTTGCCAGTGATATTCCGCGCGGTTCCATGCGCCGACGTAGACCTCGCCGTCGAAGACATAGATGACGGCTCCGCGCGTTCGTCCGCCCTCTTCAAAGACAACCTGCTTGCGGGTTGAAATGCGGGCGTCGTCCACTTTAAAGACGGCAACGACGGTGCGTTTCGGGAAAGGACCAGTTGTGTTGATGAGCGCCGAATCGGGAGCTCTGAGATAGCCGCTTTTGCCGTCCAGCAGAGCGCCTCCGTCGATTGGAGTCGCCGTCCAGTCGGCGCCGTGGGCTGTCGCGTGGACTTTTCCTTCTTGGGAGGAGTCGTTTCCGAGGTTGTCGTTGTCGTTGAACAGCCACTCAACGACCGGCGTCGCCGCCGGGAGAACAGTCGCGGCGGCTATCCACAGGACCGCCGCGCAAAGCATCGTCCGCTGCATGGTTTTCTCCTTTCTATGTTGCGAAGGGTCGGGGCGCCGTTGGAGGAACCCCGACCTTTCAGACTGCGCCTTATCGATCCGATTTGAGCGATCCCCATTGAAGGGCAAGTTTGCCGGCAGGATCCACGGAGGTGGCTCGCTGCATGAGCGCCTCTGGGAGCAGGGCGACGTTCCAAACGCTGATTTCGTCGATTTCGCCGGCGAAATAGTCGCGGTTGGTGCCGGTTCCGTCGTCATCGTGGAACACGGTATTCTGGTTCGTGTGTCCGACGCCGGTGTCGTCGCCATGGGCGAAGAGCTGCCCGCCGGGGAGCGAGGCGACCATTTCGCCGTCCGCCCACATTTCAAATCTGCCGTCTTCAACGGCGTTGATCGCGTCCCTGATCACAAACGCGGCGGCGTGCCACTGGTTGTTCCGGACGGGAGCCATTGGGAATTCACCCGCCCATTGATACTCGGCGCGGTTCCATGCTGCGGCATATACATGCCCGTCGAAGACATAGATGACGGCTCCGCGCGTTCGTCCGCCTTCATCAAAGACGACCTGTTTTGTTTCGCTGTTGTTTGCGTCGGTCGGCTTGAAGATGGCGACAACGGTGCGATTCATGAACGGGCCGGTTGTGTTGATGAGCGGCGAGTCGGGAAACTTGACGCCGGCAGAAACGCCGTCGAAGATCATCGTTCCGTTGCCCCAGGCGTAATCGCCGGACGCTGTGCCGTGGACTTCGCCGATGGAGTCGCCGACCATGTCGCCTTCGCCTTCATCAAAGAGCCACGATACATCGGGGTCCGGAATTCCGACGCCGGCGGCGGCCGATCCCGCCCAGAGCAGCGCCGCCGCAACAGCAGCCAGCGGCGACCATTTAGATCTGTAAAACATAAACGCCTCCTTCAAAGGTTGAGCTTGATGCGCCCAGTATAGCGCACTTTTCAAAAAATAACATACTGGCATGAAAAGATCATCCCATGAATTGCCGGTCGGCGCAACTGTTTGACTGACCAAGCCCTTTAAGTTAGGAATTTGGAGCGGAATGTTTCAAACTGCCGATCAGCCCCGCTTGCCAGGCTGTCTTCCCGCGCAGACGGGCGCGGGAATCTAGAGCGCCGCGGAGAGAGTCTGTTTTCATTGACTTCACGCCTAAAGTTGGACATTTGAACGAACGACCTCTCTCTTTATGGAAAAAGGTTTTGTCAATTAGACCGCCATTCCCGCGCAAGTGGGAATCCAGAGTCCAACAGACGACGTCCGCGTTCGCATGCTAAAGCCCTAAGATCAGTTTTCGCCCTTGACAACCGCTGTCGGAGCCACATTAATTCGCCGCATGGCGCATATTTCGCGGCGATTTGATCCTAATCCGCCGTATTTTGCGCATTTCGCTTGCTGTTTGCTGCGAATGACGTTATGATATATGTAGAAGCGAGCGGCGCGGGGGTCATGGCTCTGCGCTGCCGTTGTTGTTTCAAACCTAGACGGGGGCGTAATTGGTTTCGACGCGATCGATCAGCGGAAAAGGTTGCATGTCGAGGGTCCGCCAGGCCTCGTAAAAAAGGCGGAATCAATCAAAATGCCAACCATGAAATGGCGCTTGCCGCTTAAGTAAAGCGGCCGTCCGCTGCTTCTTTGCCTATGAGGAGCATGTCGGGCGTTGTTTAGTAGGCTAGGCGTCGGGAGCGCGCCGCAAGCGGCCTGACGCGACATCAAATGCGGCTAGCGAACGCATTCCCTGCCCGCGGGGACGGCGCAAGCGAACATTAAACGCGGGATAAACACGTAGAGCCTTTTCAGCGGCGTTCGCGGACGCGAGTTCGACTCTCGCCGCCTCCACCATTTTATTTTCAATTTTAAGACGCGCTCGCGCGTTTTTCTGCGCGGACGGCGAACCGCGCTCATTTCCACCCATGCTCCTCATACCAGCGCGCTGTCAGCTCAAAGCCGGCTCCTGCGTCCGTCTTCGGCTCAAAGCCGAGTTCGCGGCGCGCTTTGGAGGCGTCGCAGATCCACGCCTCCTGCGCCATCTCGTTCAGCTTACGGCGGTTGAATGTCGGCGTCTTTCCGCTCGTCGACAGCAGCTCCGACGCGCGCGCCGCCAACTTCGCCAACGCCATCGGAATCGGTATCTTCAACGGACGGACGCCCAGAGCCGACGCAATCCCCTCCGACATGCTCTCCCACGTATGCGTCCCGCCGTCGTTCACAAAATAGGTCTGCCGATGCGCTTCCGGACGCTCCGCCGCGAGAATCAGCGCCTCCGCCAGGTCGTCCACATAGAGAATGTCGATCTCGCGGTCGCCGCGGCCGAGTCGGGGCGCGGCGCCGTTGCGTATCAATTGAAAAAAGATGCGGATGTCCGTATCGCGCGGACCGTACACGGCGGGCGGACGCACAACCGCATAGGAGAGCCGCCCGCCCGCGAGTTGACGAACCGCCTCTTCGCCCGCCAGCTTCGTCGTTCCGTAGTCGCTGATCGGGCGCGGCGGATGCGTCTCATTGATGCGCCGTCCGCGCTGCGTCGGTCCCGCGGCGGCGAGGCTGCTGCAATAGACGAACCGCCCGCTTGGGTCGCCGTACTGCGTCCATGCCTGCATCGCGTTGAAGGTTCCCTGCCGGTTGACGGCGTCAAAAACCTGGAGCGACGGCGCCTTCAGTACCGCCGCCAGATGAAAAACGCGCTCCTGACCCTCCATCGCGGCTTTGAGCGTTTCGGGCTGCGACAGCTCGCCCACAACGCGCCGAACCGGCAGATTTTCGATCCAGCGCAGGTCGCTTGTCTTCCGCACAAGGCAGGTCGCCTCGGCTCCCCGTTCAACCAGCAGCTCCGTCAGTCGGCTGCCGACAAACCCTGTCGCGCCGGTGATGAGCGTTTTCATTGGAGCGGGTCGTAGACGGGGTCAATTCGGCGCAGCTCCGCGGTCAGACCTTGCAGCAGGGCGTCGTTTTGGGCGAGCTGCGCCGCCTTCATCATGCGCGCGATGTTGAAGAGTCCGTCGCCCCAGCCGTCAAAGCTTGCCTTGCGCGACATCTGCCCGGCGCGTTCCAGCAGCTTTTCCTCCCCTTTTTTCCGTTCCTCTTCGTCTTCTGAAAACAGGGCGGTTTTCGCCTTCAACAGCTCCAGGCGCCGCTCCGAGTTCTCATCCTTTTCCAGCTCCGCCAGCCGCTCCCGCGCCTTCTCCAGCTGACCCGCAAGCAGCAGCGCTTCGATAGCGTACGCTTCGGCGAAATTCCTGTCCTGCTCCCATTCGCCTGTCAATTTCAGAACCTGGTCGTACCGCTCAAAATGAAGCAAGCATTCCCAGTATCGGCGCGCCTCTCCGCCGCCCTTGCGTATGTCCAGGGCGCGCTGCAGGATCTGCCGCGCCTGCCGCTCCTTTCCGAGCCGCATGAGCGCCATCCCGTAAAGATGCAGGTTATGCAGATGGTGCCACTCCACGCCCGGCTTCACATTCTCCGCCTTGAAGTAGTTCATTTCCAGCCGATGCGCTCTGGCGAAACGGCGGGCGGCGTCCTCCCAGCGCCCGGCGCGCGGCAGAACATGCCCGACCATATGCTGCGCGTGCGGAGCCGCCTTTGCCCGGTTGCCGTATTTTTCGGCGCGGTTGACCGCCAGCTCATAGGCGCGGATGTTTTCGTAGCAGTGGGTTAAGTAATGAAGCGCGCCGATATGGGACGGGTCTCGCGCGAGAGCCGCCTCATACCAAGCCGCCTGTTTGGCGCGCCCGCGCTGTCCGATGCCGCGCGTTCCCGACTCCTCCGCCTGCCCCCGCGCAACCCACAGCTCCGCGTCCCACGGATAATCTTCAACCAGGCGCGTCAACTCGGAACGGTACTGATTCATCAGATTTCCCCGCTCCTCCCCTTTCGCTTGATCGGCGCTCCACTGCGTCTGCCGCGCTTCAATGTAACGCCGCTCTCGGTCGCTCGCCTGCTCGCGCAGCTCCATCGCCCGCGCCATGCGCTCTTTTGACGCTTCCATGTCGCCGAGCTGCCGGTAGGCGAGCGCCATGCCGACATGGGCGAGGGCAAGGTTTTCGTCATGCTCAAGCGCCTGCCGGAAGGAGCGCGCCGCCTCGATCCAGAAGTAGCTGTGCGTCCATCCCAGCCCTTGGTTGTAAAACGCCTGCGCCTGTTCGCTGTCGGTCGTCGCGGGATGATTCGGGGAGCCGACATCCGCGTTCAGCTGCGTCGGGCGCGCGATGAGCGCCGCGATTTCTTCAGACAGGGCGAACGCCGACAGCGCGGACATCCACGCAAGGGCGCCCAGTATGCAGAAGGCGTAAAACGGGGGGCGTTTCATATGATCATCCTTTCGCGGCGCGGAGATGCCGCAGTTCATAGGTCTGTATGACAGCGTTCATGAGCAGCCGCTCAATGAGCGAGCGCGCCTGCGTCTCGTTCAGCGGACCGACGAGGTACGCCTTGCGCCCCGTCTCCGCATGGAGAGGCGGGAGCGCGCCGAGGTCGGCTGCCGCCTTGACGACCGTTTCAGAGACGGGATCGGCGACGCCCGGCTTGTGCCGTATTTCGACGATCCAGCCGTTCGCCGCGTCTGGAAAGGCGAGCGCGTCCGCATTGACGCTGTAAAGGTCCAGGACCGCATCGGCGAGCAGGGACTCCGCCAGCGTCTGCGCCTCTTGCCGTCCGCTGCCTTCCGCTTCGATCCAGTACATGCGGGAGACGCGCGCTGTTTTCAGCCCTGTTTCGCCGAGGTCGCGCGCTTCTGCCAGCAGGCGGGCGGCTTCGCTGTCGTTTTCATGTTGTTTTGCGGCGACTTCCACCGCCCAGCGCGCCATATTCCTCTCTTTCATCTGTCTAAAAAGAGCGACGCCGGATAGATCTGCGCGCCGTACACCGTCGTTTCAAACTCGCCCTGATTCGGCGTGATGAGCGTCGCATCGATTTCGCCCGTCGGCCCGTCCGCTTCAGGGTCAAACTCCGTCAGCGACGAAGGGACGACGCCGACGAGAGCGCGGAAGGAGTTTATACGCGCCGCGTTCCACCGCAGGGAGCGCAGCCGCCCTGAAAACACCTTTTTGTTTCGCTGTCCGTCTTTGAGCGAATAGACCTGAACGCGCGTGTCCAGCTCCGACTCATGCAGAACGCCGCCGCCGCTGAAATTGTCCGACGTCCAGACCAGATGCGACCCTTCCGCCGTCAGCAGGTTCAACCGCAGATAGACGCCGTCCGCTCTAAATTCGGTATACCCCGAAATGGCGCCCAGATCGGAGATGCGCTTGCCTTCGCAGCCCGACAACAGACCGCAAGCCGCGGCCGCAAGCGCCGCCCAGAAAGCCGTCCGCCTCATCGACCGGCAAACCTTCATGCGTAAATGTTCTCCATCTGCCATGCGTCCAGCGAATTCATGACCGAATCGCTGCCCTGCGAGCGCAGCGACACCCCGACGCTGTCCTCCCGCCCTGGATAGACGCGCTGCGCAACGCACTGCCGCTCGTTGATGAACACCTCAATGACGCTGCGGTCGACAAAGGCGCGCAGGCGTATCGGCTCGTCCCCGCCGATGCGCACCGGTCCCGTCTCCGGCGCCCGCGAGCGCGCGTCCGGCAGGATCGACGAACGGGAAGAGTCGATCGTCAACACATCGCCGCCGCGGTGGTCTCTCCCTTTGAAGAACATGACGCGCGTCACCTCTTCGGCGTTCGGCGAGCGGAGCATGTTCAGCTCAATCATCTGCGCCCCCGTCGGCGCGATCTCCACCTCCACCTCCATCGCGTTGCCGTTCACATTTTCAAAGACGACCTCCTCGTTTGCCGGCAGCGTTGTCTGCCCGACATGCGTATGCTCGCGCCGCAGCGACTTCAACGCCTCAATGGGCGCAATGACCAGCTGGTTGCGTTCGGGGAGCGTCAGCCGGCGCGGAAGCGTCATGATCTGGTTCCAGCGGTGCGTCGACTTGGCGGGGTTCATGTTGAAGAGGACGACGACCCCGCCGTCGCCGTCGGGGCATGCGGAAGGCGCGTGGACGCCGCCGGGACCGACAGGACCGAAATTGAACTTGCCATGCGCCGTGGCGACCAGTTTGTCGCGCCCTTTGTCGTAGTCGCCGATGAGATACTGTCCGCCGCTCATATGGCTAAAGAAAAGCAGGATGTGCTGATCGCCGATCGGCCAGAAGTAAGGGCATGCGCCGTCGTCGCCGTTCAGCGTGAACCGGTCGTTCTCCACAAACGGGTGGAGATACTGCCAGTTGGCGAGGTCTTTGGAGCGGAGAAGGAAGTTGGCGCGGACGGGGCGTCCGTCCGGCCCGTGAGGGAGCGTCCCGCCGGAGAGCGAGTAGTAAACATCGTCCTTTTTCCAGATGCATGGATCGAAGACGCGGTAGGGAAGCGGAAAGCCGCTCGGATGCGAGCCTGGGATGACCGCCTTGCCGGACACTTTTTCCCAGTTGAGCAGGAGCGGGTCGCTTGAGACGGCGACCATGTTGCCGACGCGCGTGCCGTGGTACATGGCGATGACGCGGTCCTCTTCAACGAGCGTGGAGCCTGAGAAGCAGCAGTGTTCGGGGTTCGGATAGATGGCGGGCGGCAGGTCGCGCCAGTGGACAAGGTCGTCGCTGACGGCATGCCCCCAGTGCTGGCGCGTGTCTTCGGGCGGGTATGCCTGGTAAAACAGGTGCCACCGCCCCTGCCAGAAGCAAAGCCCGTTCGGGTCGTTCAGCATCGCTTCGGGGTTGACGTAATGGTAGATCGGGCGGTGCGGGTCGCCTTCATACGATTTGCGCGATTCGTTCATGCGTTTCAGGAGCGGGTTTTCGGCGAGCTGCGCCTCTTGCTCCTCTAATGTGTCGGCAAATTCGTATTGCGGGACGCGGGATGTGTAGTCTGGAGGAGATTGCTCGTTTGCCATGCTTCTTTCCTTTGTTGAACATGCGCCGGCGTCATACAAATGCATCATGCCAAAAAAGAGCGGAATCGTCAAGAGTCGGCGCGCGGCATCTGCCAAATAACCGCGAAAGGGGGAATCCAGAAGAGACTGGCGCGCTGTTTGTCTGAACTAGGATTGGAAAGATTGCTGCGCCAGAAGGTCGTCATTCCCGCGAAAGCGGGAATCTAGAAGGGTTGGACGCGCTGTTTGTCTGAACTAGGATTGGAAAGATTGACAGGATTATTGGAGAACATTGCTGCGCCAGAGGGTCGTCATTCCCGCGAAAGCGGGAATCCGGAGGCGCCGCAGAAACCGTCTGCGTTCGCCTAGGCGAATGTTCCAACTAAAGCGCTAAGGTCTGGGAATCCTGAAGGGGCGGACGCGTTCGCATGCCGACATGTCCCAGCTAAATCCTTAAAGTCAGTTGACCCGCTTGTAAGCGCCGCGCATTTTCAGTAAAATAGAGCTGACGCTCATTTTTCCTTACAGCCGTAACATAAAGGAGAGGTCATGAATATTATTGGCAAAATCGCGTCCGTTCTATTGGCGGCGGGATGGTTGCTTTCGCTGAACGGATGCGGCAGATGGGCGGACGATAACGAAGATCAGATCGAAAAGCGCGACTCGACAGCGCAGTCCATCAACGGGTTGAGACCTGAAGATCAAACGCCCCGCTACCGCCCTGCGCCGGACGCTTCTGAATCGTTGACTGAAGGAGAGGGCGCGCCCGCTTTACAGCAGAAAGAAAGCGCCGATTTCCAACCCGCCTACGATTTCAAGACATGGGAAGACGCCCTGGTAGCATACGCGCATCTGGTCGGTCTTGAATACGAGCAGGTCAAGAAAGAGGGTCTGAAAACGAAATGGAATCGGCCGCCCAGTCCAAAAACCGTTCGCATTTTCATGGCGCATGAAGCTGCAGGAAGGGTGTTTAAACGGTTTTACGACGAAAATAAGTACCCTGAGTTAAAGGCGGCGATCATGCCGTTTCACAAGGATGTCCCGGAGGCAGAATGGGATTCGGTAAAAATGTTGGAGCGCATCGGCAAGCTGCCCGCCTCCGATCTGCGCAACGAGATCAAGCTTCCGAACGGCAAGATGTACGATCTGAAGGAGAATACGGAGCTGGTCGTGAAGTTTCAAAAACGGGGGAAGCTCAGCGAATCGGGCAAACGGGCGCTGGCGGCGTTTAAAGAGCGGAAAGCGGAGCTGCTGAAACAGCTGGACGATTCCCCGTCCGAAAGCGAGAGGGAATCGATCAACGAAGAGCTGGAATGGCTGCGTCCGCAGATTGAAAATCTAAGCGGCAAGGGTCCGTTGTTCGATTTCGTTCGCCGGTACGGGTTTGGCAATCCGAACGATCCCAATATCAAGGTGATCGAGATGGACCTGGGCGTCATTGAGCGGAGCGATTGAGGCTTCGTCTGTCGATCCTGACCTTAGCGCTTTAGTTGGGACATTCCGCCTGGCGAACGCGGACGGTTTCTGCGGCGCCTCTGGATTCCCGCTTTCGCGGGAATGACGGCCTGGTTGGCGGCGCCTTTTTCCCATAAATAAAGCGATCATTTGTTCAAATGTCCCAGCTTTACCCATGAGATCGGTCGATCCGCTTGTAAGCGCCGCGCATTTTCAGTAAAATAGAGCTGACGCTCATTTTTCCTTACAGCCGTAACATAAAGGAGAAGTCATGAATATTATTGGCAAAATCGCATGCGTTCTGTTGGCGGCGGGGTGGCTGCTTTCGCTGAATGGATGCGGCAGATGGGCGGACGATACTGAAGATGAAATCGAGCGGCGCGACTCGACAGCGCAGTCCATCAACGGGTTGAGACCTGAAGATCAGACGCCGCGCTACCGCCCTGCGCCTGAAACTTCCGAAGCGTTGTCTGAAGGCGGCGGCGCGCCCGCTTTACAGCAGAAAGAAAGCGTCGATTTTCAATCCGCCTATGACTTCAAGACATGGGAAGACGCCATGGAAGAATACGCGCATCTGGTCGGCATCGAATACGACCAGGTCATGAAGGAAGGTCTGCAAATGGAGTGGCAGCGACCTCCAACGCAGAAAGCCATTCGCGGTATGTCTGTGGCTATGGCTGCAGCCAGGGTATTTAAAAAATATTACGAGGAAAATAAGTATCCTGAGTTGAGAGCGGCGATCAAGCCGTTTCTCGGAGACATTCCAAGGTCCGCATGGCAAGGAAAAAAGCTTTTGGCGCGCATCGGCAAGCTGCCCGCCTCCGATCTGCGCAACGAGATCAAGCTTCCGAACGGCAAGGTCCACGATCTGAAGGAGAATACGGAGCTGGTCGTGAAGTTTCAAAAGCGGGGGAAGCTCACCGAATCGGGCAAGAAGGAGCTGGCGGCGTTTCGAGAGCGGGAGAAGGAGCTGCTGAAACAGCTGAACGATTCCTCGTCCGAAAGCGAGAAGGCTCCCTTGAACGAGGAGCTGGAATGGGTGCGCTCGGAGATTAAGATCCTAAGCGGCAAGGGTCCGTTGTTCAATTTCGTTCGTCGGTACGGGTTTGGCAACCCGAGCGATCCTGGCTACAAGGTGATCGAGATGGACCTGGGCGTCATTGAGCGGCGCGATTGAGGTTCCGCCTGTCGATCCACTTGTAAGCGGCGCGCGCGTTTTCAGCAAAATAGCGTTGACGCGCGCGCTCTCCCTTTTCAGAAAAGTAGCTGTCCACAATCTGAAAGACGGTCTCGTAATCGGCGCCGAGTTCACAGACCGGCCAGTTGCTGCCGTAGATGAGCCGCCGCTCTCCAAACAGCTCCCAGAGCGCGTCCAGAACGGGGCGGTAGTACTCCGCCTCCGCGGGCGCCGGCTGTTGCGCCGCCGTTTCCGCCAGCGCAGACGCCTTGCAATACACATTCTCCTGCTGAGCCGCCGCTTTCATGCGTTCCAGCCAGAGGTCGTCCGGCGGTTCGCCGTTAATCCGCGCCTGCGCGGTATGATTCAACACGATGCGCAGTTTCGGAAACGCCGCCGCGGCGCGAACCGCGTTCGGCAGCGACTCCGCGTTCACATGCAGATCGAGCGACAGGTCCGCCCTTTCTAACAGGCGCAGAGCCTTCACCGCCCCCCTGCTGCCCAGTTCGGAGGCGTGGGCGCGGATTCCCCGAAAAAGCGGATTGCGCGTGAACCGTTTCAGATACGCTTCCAAATGCTCCATTTCCAGAGGCAGTTTTCCCACAAAGCCGACGATCATCGGCTCCTCTTTTGCCAGGTTAAGGATCCATTGATTGTCGTCAATCCGCGGGCTTGCCTCCACGACAACCGTTCCTGTCACGCCGAGCGGCTCGGCGAGCGCCTTGAACCGATCAGGCAGCGTCGGGCGGTAGAGAAGCGCGTTCTCTTTCGGCGGCCATGGGACTCCCTCAGGGCGCGTCGGGTCGTAAAAGTGGGTGTGCGCGTCGATGATCATCGGAAGCTCCTTGCGTTGCGGCGTCTCGTCTCGATTCGCATGATGCGGCGGTTCATCGACCGAGTCAACGGGCGACAGCGAACTTGCCGACCGCTTGGCGGATGTCGCCGTTCAGTCGGGCGGTGAGGCGGAAGTAGTATGCGCCGTTTGCCAAGAGGCTCCCGTCCGAGCCGCGCCCGTCCCAAAACAGCTCCGCCCGCCCCGCCGGAAATTGCCCGCCCTCCAACCGCGCAACCCGCCGCCCGGACGCCGCATAAATATCGGCAACGACCGAATCGGCGCCGGCGCCGAGACGAAACAGAAGCGCCGCGCCGCCCGCCTGAACGGGACTCGGTGCCATCAGCGCGTCCGTCAACTCAAACGCGCCGAGAGACGGCTCCTTCCCCGCGTCCATCGGCCGTATCAACGTTCGGGCGTCGAACTGCTCCAGATACGCCTGCTCCGCCTCAATGCGCGAGAGCAGCTCCCGCTTGGACCCTTCCGCGCTGATGTGGATCAGCGGCGTGTAGAGCTGAACGGCGTCCAGCAGGGCGCGCGTCCGCTCCAGCTGCCGCTCCGCCTCCGCCATGCGTTTCAGGAGGAGCGGCTCGTCCGTTTTGGGCTGAAAGCCGACGCGCGCCGCCTGCGCCAGCGCCTCTCGACACGCAAAATAAGCCGACCATGCCTCCATCAGCTGAACCGCATCCTCCAGCTGCGCGTCCGTTTGCGCCGCTGTCAACGCCGCTCGCCGCGCCGCCTGCGCCGCCGGGTCCTGTAAAGCGCGCAGCTCGCCGAGGCGGCGCAGCGCATAGTCCGCCGCCTCCGCGTCCGGCAGGTTCAAAATGTCGGTCAACGCCCGTTCGCCGAACAGGTCCCACATGCGCGTCGCAAACCATTTTGAGCCGCGCCGATAGCCGCCCGTCGCGGTCAAGATGCCCGCGTAATCTAAAAAAAAGTCGGACAGGGCGCGGGCGTTCTCGCGCAGAGCCTCCGCCAGATTCGCGCCCGCCTCCCGCCCGTATCGAACCGCCAAGATGTTGTCGATGAGCGTCAGCGCTTCGAGCGACGGCTGCCAGTTCATGCGCGCCGAGAGCCGCTTGTCTAGGCGCAGGGCGCCTGTCTGTCCTTGAAGCGTGAAGCCGCCCAGTCCGCGCAGGGTCGGGTTTTCGGCGTAAAGCAGGACGCCCCGCGCAAACAGCTCCGCCTCAAGCATCCAGAGCGGCTGCGTCTCCTCCACATCATGCGACAGAACTGCGAGCCGATGCCCCGCCGCGTCCACCCGATGGAGCAGTTCTGGGTCGATGCCGGGGTCGGCGGTCGGCTCTCCGTCGGCGCCCCATTTCTGCAGCAGGACGGTTCCCGCCGGCAGCCTGCGCAGCTGCTTTCCGTCAGGGTCTTTGAGCCAGGAGCGGTTGTATCCCGACACGAGAAAGCGCATTTCAGGGCGTACCGATCTTGCCGCGTCGATGACCGTTTCCAACACGTCCCAAAGCAGCTCCTGCGCCCGTTCGCCGGAGCCGCCGCATTCGTCGCATTCGCATGCGCGCGTTTCGCGCCCCCATGCGCGCAGATGAAAGCCTGTGAGGTTCGGGTAGGTTAAGGCGATTTCGCGCGACAGCTCCGCAAAAAAGGCGAGCGTATCCGGATTTGACCAGCAGAACGGGCGGTAATCGACGCCGTTTCGAGACGCGGGGTACGGGACGCTCGGACCGAGCATATCCGGTCGAGCGCGTATGAGCGCTTTTGTCGGTTCGCCGGTTAAGTACATAAAAAGAAACGGCTCCACCCCGCGCCGCTTCATCTCCCAAAAGCGCCGGCGCAGCGACAAGATCTCCGCTTCGCGCTGCGCCCGCGGCTTGTCCTGATACCGCTCAAACCCCAACACATACTGCACAGCGGCTCCGATGCCGTCGTCAATGCCGGTGCCTGTCCAGACGCCCTCCGCGCCGCTCATGTTGACCCGCATCTTGCCGAGCCAGCCGGGGCTTTCTTTTTCGAGCGTCATGCGTATCGGGTAAAACGGAACGGAACGCTCCTCGTCCAGATCGATCTCTAGGTTGTCGATGCGCGGTATCGGAAAGTCCTGGTCGACGGGCGAGACGCCGAGCGCGCGCTCCAGGGCGAGCTCAATGAGCCTCCCGGCGGCGTAGAACGCACCGCGGGGAGTTTCGCCTGCCGCGGCGATCCATTCCTCGCCGTTCTCGTTCATGACGCGGAGCAAATACCCTTCGCCCAGTCCGTCTCCATTTGTTAAGGAAAGTCTCCCTTCCTTAACAAGACGAGCGATGAGCGGATGCGTTTCAGGGGTGCCGACAGCGATCATGCCGCGCCGCGCTTCGCTTGAATCCGCCGTTTCAGGGATGACCGTCTGCTCCGTCGCTCTGAAAAAGAAGCTTTGTAAGGCGTAGGAGCCGCTCTGCTCTAGGGCTGACGCATCGGGTCCGACGCTGATCGACGCGACAGGCGCGCCGTTCTGAATCAACGCGAACGCGCCGGCGGAGAGCGCAGCCGTCCATAGAACGGCGCAGGCGCACAGGCGCTTCAAACGCGCGACCAGTCGAAGGAAACGCAGACCGCTTCTCCCTTTCGGTTGAGCAGCTGTTCATACACATCTTGGGCGTCGCGCGGGTCGGCGATGCGGGACGGCAGCCCGTCCGTATTGAGCCGTCCGTTCGCCATGTGCGCCAGTATCCAGTCCATCGCCTTGTCGACGTTCCATCCGAGGGCGGCCGCGGTGGGCGACCATAGGAAGTCGCCGTGCGCGCCGATCATTTCGATCCATCGACGGTGCAGGTCGGGGTAGAAATTGACGCCGTCCGCGAGTCCGCGCGGCGATCCGACGACGACGCATTTTCCGCCGTCTTTGGTGAGGGCGGCGGCTTTCATCGTCAGTTGCGGGGAGCCGGTCGCGTCCGCGACCAGATCGGCGCGCGCTTCGCCCAGCAGCTCCGCCGCCTGCGCCTCGAACCCGTCCGCGGTCGGGTCCAGCGCGGCGGACGCTCCGCCCTGGAGAGCCGCCTTGCGCCTGTTTTCAAACGGGTCCAGTCCGACGACCGGGTAGGCGCCCGCCGCGATGAAAGAGCGCGCCGCGAATTGCCCCACCGCGCCGAGTCCCATCACAAAGACGCTTTTTCCCATGACGGCGCCGACGCGGGCGGCAGCGCCCCATCCGTACCGCGCCACGCATCCGAGCGCGGCGACCGCCGGGGACGCGCCGTGCGGATCGCGCCAGACCGCCTCCTCAGGATAGACGCCGAGAGCGGCATGCCTGCCCGCATAGGCGACCGAATCGCCCGGCGACACGCGCGACACCTCCGAACCGACCGCCTCAACGACGCCGTATGCGCTGTATCCCGCGCGGAACGGGAAGCGCCACTCCGGATAGTCGGGGTCTTTGAGCCACTGATGGATGCCCGTATAGACGGCAAGCTCGGTGCCGGAGCTGACGCCGCTGTATAAGGCGCGGACCAGTACCTCGGTCGGCGCAGGCGACGGGAGGTGGGCTTCGCGCAGCTCGGCTTTATACGGCTCCGCAATCTGTATCTCTAGGGCGTTCATGGGGCGTTCCTCTGGCGTTGACATGCGAGATTGTCTCAAAAGAAAACGGACGGGGCAAGCGCGCTGGACATCTCTTGATAAGGGCGCGCGCTTCGTCCCGCTCGTCTGAACGGGCGCCATAAAAGCGAATATAAAATTCATTATTTGCTAAGAACGCCGCTAAAGGTGCGCGGTTAAAAAGGCTGTGATATAGTCTATACAAGTTCTGGCTCAGTTGATCTTGGAGGCAGAACAAAAGAGCCGTTACAAAAGAAAGGCAGGCGATCTTGCCAGAACAAGAAACACAGAGCGCTTCCGAGGACAAAGACAAATTCATCGCCGTCTCGCGCCCCATGCTGACTGTACTCAGACGGCTGGAACGCGCCTCTAAAAGGGATGTCAGCATCTTTCTATACGGGCAAACCGGCACAGGAAAAAGCATGCTGGCGAAGTGGATTCATCAGAAGTCGCATCGCAGCAACTGTCCGTATGTCGCCGTGAGCTGCGCCGCGATACCGGAGTCGCTCATTGAGAGCCAGCTGTTCGGCCATGAGCGCGGCTCGTTCACCGGGGCGAATCAGAAGCGCATCGGACTGTTTGAGAGGGCGCAGAACGGAACGCTCTTTTTAGATGAGATCGGGGACGCGTCGCCGGAGGTTCAAAAGAAGCTGCTGCGCGCGCTGCAAGAACGGACGATTGAACGGATTGGAGGAGCTGGAAAACCGATCCCTATCAGCGCGCGAATCATCTCGGCGACCAATAAGAACCTTCCCGAGGAAATTAAGAAGGACGCTTTTCGGGAAGATCTGTACCAGAGACTGAAAGCGGTTGCGTTCAGGATTCCGCCGCTGCGGAAACGGCGCAAGGATCTCCCGCTGCTGATCGAGGCGTTTGCAGAAAAGTATGCCGAAGGCGGCAAGCCGGTTCAGTTTTCGCAGGAGGCGCTGTCGATCCTTTTCATGTTACGAGTACCCTGGAAATGTTCGGGATCTGGAAAATGCGATTATATGCGCGTCGACATTTGCGGCGGACGGCGTCGTTCGCCCAGAGCATCTGCCGGAAGAGATGAGGCAGAGCGGCGACGGCGGCAGCGGCGAGACCGCTCCTCCCCAATCGGCAGACCGGAGCGAAGAGGGCGACGCGCAGATGAACCTGCCCGACGCGATAAAGCGGCTGGAGCGGATGATGATTGAGCGGGAGCTGCGCGCCGCAAAGGGCGTCCAGTCGCGCGCGGCTGCGCGTCTTGGCATCACTGAACGAATGCTGCAGTATAAGGTTAAAAAACACGAGATCGACATATCCCGCTTCAAGCGGTGATACCTTGGACCCGACAAAAATATCGACAATTATGTCGATATTTTTGTCGGTTTCAAAATTGGGTTTTGGGAGAACCCGCACGGTTGCTAGGTTTCAAAGTTGGCGCCGTATTTGCTTTAAGAAGGCGTTGCGTCAAACGGTGACGCATTGCGATAGAGCATCGCGATTCTTCAGCAGGAAGAATCGCAAAACAAGAAAGGTCAACATGATCCGACACGCAGCAACCTTCTTCAAACAGGCTTCGCTGCCTGCAACCTTCTCCTCTCTCCCGAAAGCGCTCCTGAGTCTCCTCGTCGGAGCGTTCGCCGCTCTCGTCTGCGCTCAAGCGAGCGCGATTGAGATCACCTCCATAACTGCTTCCCCCTCAGACGTGATCGAAGGGGAAGATTCCTCTTACATCCATGTCTACACGGACGTGGGGTTCACCTCCATCAAATATTATGTGGGAGGTCAACATGTCGCCACGCACACCGGAGACGGAACCGAGACGTACGACTATCTCACCGGATACGACTACGCCGGTCTGGGTTCCACCTCCGGCAACTTTGTTGACGTCAAGGCGGTCGCCTACAACGGAGACGACGACGCCACGGGGTATGCGTACGTGACGGTCTGGGATCCGGTTGAGATCAACTACTACTCCGCGACTCCGCAAAAAGTTGTGGAAGGCGAGGAGACGACCATCTGCGTTACCACCAACGTTCCCTTCACCCGCGTCGAATACGACATTGAACTTGACGATCCGCAGACAGACAACAGCTCTGGGCCGGACGACAAGGAAAGCTACATCTCCCACACCTTCAGTTCCGTACCAGACCTCCTTCACAGCGATTACCAGGAGTACGACATCATTGTGACGGCATACGCCAATATCGCCGGCAGGGAGGTCAGCAGCGAACCGGTCACATTGACGGTGGACGTGTATGCCGGAAACGGCCATGTTTGGCAATCGGTTACGGCTTCCATCGATAGCTGGACGCCTATCGAAGGCAGGCACAACACTTACGAGCTGACCACTTCGCACTCCGCTTCTTACTACAACGACGAGACTGATCTTCAAAAATTGTTCATCGGAGAGCTTGGCTGGTACCAATCGCCGGACACAAACGTGTGGTTCAGGATGCACTTCATTCAGCCCAAAAATATTGAAGATGTGATCACCCTGGACATTGCGTACTCATCAAGCGTCAGTGGGTCCTTGACATCTCCGGTGAGTATGAAGCTCAGGTGGTACTACGGCGGGTACTCATACACAAGGTTCGGCGCACGGGACGATGTGATCAGAGAGGAGGCTTTGATCCGTAGGACGTCGGATGTGAAATACCGAGGAAATGGAGTCGGCGTGCCTCCGACAGGCAGCGAGACGGAGGTGAATAACAGCCGCAAAGCCCATCAGGTGGCTGATTGACGCCGCCGGGATCAGGGGGCGGCAATCCCGCCCCTGCGCCTCAACCCGCGAAAGGACCCATCATGCTGAAGATTCGATTCGCCGCCTGTTTAACAGCCGCCTCGCTGCTGCTCTGCGCGAGTATGCCGCCTGCGCATGCCGCCCTGCCCCCGCCGAAACCGAAAGAGGATGTGACGAAGCTGGACAAGCCGACCATCGCCTATGCGACGCCTGAAGGGTATGAGATTCGCCTCATGGACTGGGACGGAGGGAACGACCGACTCTGGATGGGCGACGGAAAGGCGAAGTTTTCAGGAAGCGCCTACTGGTCGCCGGACGGAAAGCGCGCCGCCGTGGTCGTGTTCGATAAAGACGAATGGAGCTACATCCCCTACCTGCTGGATCTGAGGACCGGCGATGTTCAGAACCTGCTGGAATGGCTTCCTAAAGGAGAAGAAGGGTTTTTCACGCATCCCTCCTGGTCGCCCGACGGGAAGTGGGTTACGATTATCAACACATGGTATAACCAGAGCGCCCTCATTAGAACGAATCTTTACAAGGTGAATATTTACACTAGGAAGTATGTTCAATTGACCGATTTTCCGGAGCGGGAGCCTGGATCTGATATCCTGTCATGGTCGCCGGACGGTCAAAAAATCGCGTTCGACGCATTGGAAGAACCGATGCTGGCGAACGACGCAAACGTCAAATACGATATCTATGTCATGAACAGCGACGGGTCGAATATCGTCAACATCACCGACGATCCAAGAACAGACGTTTATCCTTCTTGGTCGCCGGACGGGCGAAAGATCATGTTTGGAAGCTTGCGCGACGATCCACTCAACTTGGCATTGTACATGATGAATTCGGACGGGTCCGGTGTGGAGCGTTTCATGGAGGACGGGAGCTATATCAGCCAGGCGGCATGGTCGCCCGATTCGAAGTGGATCGTTTACTTCGGGGGGTCTATTGATCCGAAGAATCCAAAGCCGCTTGGCGTTTATCTCGCGCATGTCGCGACGCGAAAGGAGAAGCTCATCAAGCCCGGCGGCGATTCTCCGACATGGGTTTTGGCGGGCAAGAGCCGTTTTCTCTCCGTTGATCCTTCGGGCAAGAAGCATGAGCAGTGGGGAAACATCAAAGAGGCGGACGCGGAGGCGTCGCAAGAGAACGCCTCTGAAGAATGAGCGGCGCTCAATACAAGGGGCGGGTTCGGAGAAAAGGGTTTAAGCGCGGCGCGATTTGTGCCATCATGTGTTCGTATGCGCATGCAACCGAACATGGATGGAGAGGATCGCATGTCTAAAAAACCGAACATCGTCCTGCTTGGCGTCGACTCGCTCAGCGCCGACCACATGAGCTGCTACGGGTATGATCAGCTCACGACGCCGCACATTGACCGCTTTGCGCAGAGCGGAACGCTTTTTGAAAGCGTGTACAGCGCGCACATTCCGACGACGCCCGCTTACGGCTCCATGTTGACAGGAATGGACTGCTTCAACACGGGGATTGTCGCGCTGCGCCACCGCGGCGGGCTGCGCGAGGGAGTGAAGACGCTGCCTGAAATCCTGCGCGAAGAAGGGTACGACACCGTCTGCGTCGGATTCGGCGGCAACGCCGGCGGAAGAGGCTTTGACGTCTACCACAGCTACGCCGGCTGGGGGAGCTGGAACGAAGGCAGAAGCCCAAAGGCGGAGAACCTGAACCGCGTCACGCTGCCGGAGATCGACCGGCTGGCGGGGCAGGATCAGCCGTTCTTTCTGTTTCTGCGCCACATGGACCCGCACGCGCCGTATCTCCCGCCGGCGCCGTATGAGCGCATGTTTTACCACGGGAACGAATCGGACCCGAACAACCGGTCGATGGACGCTGTCATGTCGTTCAAGCCGTTCCGCGATTTTTTCGCCAGCTGGATGCCGCCCGGCATTTCGGACAAGGACTACGTCATCGCGCAGTATGACGGCGCGGTCGCGTATATGGACGCGGCGATTCAGTCCATTTTCACGGCGCTGGAAACGCATGGGATCATGGACGAGACGATTGTCGTTCTGAACGGCGACCATGGAGAGTCGCTTTACGACAACGAATGCTGGTTTGACCATCATGGTTTGTACGACACGAACCTGCATGTTCCGCTCATCATCCGCTATCCTGGAGCGGTTCCTGCGGGCAAGCGGGTGAAAGGCTTCACGCAGCACATGGACTTGACGCCGACGCTTCTGGAGCTGGCTGGGATCGACGCGGGGATTGCGTTTGACGGGCAGAGCCTGCTGCCGATGATTCGGGGCGAGGTAACGTCGCATGCTTCGGAGATCTACCTGACCGAATGCACGTGGATGCGGAAGCATGGCTGGCGGACGCCGCAGTGGAAGCTGATACGGGCGTTGGAGCCGGATTTTCATTTCAAGCCGCCGGTGGAGCTTTACAACCTTCACACCGACCCCAAAGAGAACGAAAACCTGGCGGACGCGCACCCGGACGTTGTGGAGGCGCTGACGGGTCGGATGGAGGCGCATATCGCGTCTCGGGAGAAGGCGGCGGGGCTGCCGAATCCGATGCATCATCAGGGAGATTGGCACGGCCATCGGGGCGTTGGACCGTTCAAGACCTCCCAGCAGGCGTACGACACGCTGCATATCGGCGACCCGAACGCTGCCGCTCGGCTTCAATCCAAAGACGAATGACGGACAGATGAGCGGCGTTGAGCCATGCGGAGGCAAAGAAACATGCGGCGCGTCCTAATCGCTTTGTCGGCTGCGGCGGCGCTGATCGGATGCGGACAACTTCAAGACATCCTTGACCCGTCGGGCGACTCCGACTCTGTCAAAATCGGCTTCATCGTCTCCGGCGAGCGCGATGAGTATGTGAACGGGGCGCAGCTCGCCGCCGCTGAAATCAACCAGAACGGCGGACTGCTCGGAAGGCGGGTCGAACTGACCGTCCAGACCCGCCTCGACACGGCAGAAGCGGCCGTCGAAGCCGCCGCCCGAATGATTCGGGAAGAAGGCGTCGTTGCGCTCATCGGGCCGAACCGTTCGGCGCATGCGGCTCCGGCGGGCGAGCTGGCGCAGCGGTATCGCGTTCCGATGATCGCGACGACAGCGACGAATCCGAACGTCACAAACGCGGGCGGGTTCGTCTTCATGGCAGCCTTCACGGACGCCTTTCAGGGCGGCGCGATGGCGCAGTTTGCCAGAGAGACGCTGAATATCGGCTCCGCCGCGGTCATTACGCGCCGAGGCGATCTCTACACGGAGGGGGTGTCCGAGTTTTTTGCGGACCATTTCCGCGCGCTCGGCGGCGAGATTGCGGCGCATGCGTTCCACGAGCCGGACGCGCTTGACTTCACGGAGCCGCTCAACGCGGTTGCCGCGGCGAAGCCGGACGCGCTCTTCATCGCCGGCTTTATAGACGACATCGCGCGCGTCACCCAGCAGGCGCGGGAGATGCAGATTCAAAACGCGCAGGGCGAACCGACCGTCTTTCTGGGCGCCGACTCATGGGACAATGAGAAGCTGTTCAACGACGAAAATGCCGAGATCGAAGGCAGCTACTTCAGCGGGCATTTTTCGGCGGATACGGATGAGCCGAGCGCGCGCGCCTTCGTGGAGGCGTACGAAGCGGCTTACGGCGAAAAGCCGATCGGAGGCGTCGCCGTCAGCTACGACGCCGTTAAGCTGCTTGCCGAGGCGGTGGAGCGCGCCGGCAGCTTCGACCCTGTCAAGATACGCGATCAGATCGCCGCGGCGGAGAATTACATGGGCGGAACGATCATCGCCCGATACAACGAAAACCGCCATCCGACCAAGAGCGCCGTCGTCTTCACCATACGCGGCGGCGAAAAAGCGTTTCTAAAGCAGATCAACCCGTGACCGATTCGCAATCGGCGGAAAATAAGAGATTAGGCGAGGTTGGACGCCCGCAACTCCCGCAGAACGCCGCGCGTATCGATGACCGGGCAGGGCGCGTCCAATAAGGGCGAATAATCGATGGCGCTGTGCTTTGTCAAAATGACGGCGATGTCGATCGAATCGAGCAGCTGCGGCCAGTTCTCGTAGCTGTCAAAACGCTTGTTTTCGCAGAACACAACAGGCACGTTCGGGTCATGGTAAACCAGCTGCGCGCCCTGTCTCAACAGCAGCGTCATGACATCGATGGCGGGCGATTCGCGCACATCCGCCACATCCGACTTATACGCCGCCCCAAGCAGCAGCGCCTGCGAGCCTTTGATCGACTTCTGCCGTTCGTTCAGCTCCCTGTTCACCTTGCTTGCCACATGCTGCGGCATGGAGCCGTTGATCTCGGACGCGATCTCAATGAGGCGCGAATGGAACTGCAGCTCGCGCGCCCGCCACGCCAAATAGTGCGGGTCGACAGGTATGCAGTGTCCGCCCAGCCCCGGCCCCGGGTAGAACGGCATGAACCCGAACGGCTTCGTCGCCGCCGCGTCGATCACCTCCCAGACATCCAGACCGAGCCGGTCGCACACAAGCGACATCTCATTGGCGAGCGCAATGTTGACGCTCCGAAACGTGTTTTCAAGCAGCTTTGTCATTTCGGCGGCGCCGGTGGAGGAGACCTGGACAACCTCGTCAATGAAGCGTTCGTAGAAACGGGAGGCGAGCTCGGCGCACCGCCGCGTCACCCCGCCGACAATCTTCGGCGTGTTGGAAAGCCGATACCGCTTGTTGCCGGGGTCAATGCGTTCAGGCGAATAGGCGAGAAAGAAGTCGCGCCCTGCGGTCAGCCCGCTCTCTTCAAGGCTAGGAAGCAGCAGCTCCTCGGTGGCGCCTGGATAGGTGGTGCTTTCCAGAACGACCAGCTGCCCCCTGCGCAGAAGGCGCGCGATCGTCTGCGTCGCCGACAGCACATGGGACATGTCCGGCTCTTTGCTTTTGCTGAGCGGCGTCGGGACGCAGATGTGAAGTATGTCCGCTTCGCGCAAGCGGCGCGGGTCTATATCGGCGGTGAACATGCCGTCGTTCAAAGCGCACTGCACATCTTCCGAGTCGACGTCCGCGATGTAGGAACGTCCGCTCAGGAGCGCCTGAACCCGCTCAGGGTTGGTGTCATGCCCGATGACCGGTATGTTTTGCCGCGCGATCGCCATGGCGAGCGGCAGCCCGGCGTACCCCAGCCCGACAACGCCCGCTTTGACGTTTCCATTATCGATGCGTTTCAATAGCCGATGATCGTTTGCGTCTTTCATTCGCGCCCGCGCCTGTTGTTTCTGTTATGGTATCACAGGCGCTGGGATTTTACACATACTCTTTTACATGCGCAGCCTCTACAGACGACGGTTTGATTTTAGAGAGCCGTTTTGGAATGTGGAGGCTGTCTGCGAAAACTCTGGATTCCCGCTTTCGCGGGAATGGCGATGGGTCCGATTTGAACAGGATTTTCGTACATCGTCGTCTGCGGTTCAGATTTGCCGATGCGCTTTGCCGTTTTGCAGGCAAAACCCCCAAAGTCTACTTCAAATGTGGATACTTCCTCCGAAACTCTTCCGTAAAGCCCCAAAGTCTACCCCGATAACCTGAAGTCTCCCGATTCATACCCTCTGGGCGAAGAATCCCGAAATCCATCTCGGTGATTCTAAAGCCGGGCTGACCCCTGTTCGCCGCTCCCCCTCCTTTCCAGTGAGTCACATATTTTGGCTGCTTCATCTCTTCCAGCTCTGCGCGTTTCCTGTCGAGCTTTTGTTGCAGCGCAGCATCGTTGGGAGTCGTCGACAGCCGTGCTTCTAAATCCAAGACCTGTTTTTCAAGAAACGCTATACCCTCCTTTTCAAAAGGATAGAGCGAACGCAAAACCTTATAAGTCATGACGACATGCTCGTTGCTGTCCGCCATGTAAATCTCGCCGGTCGGCAGCTTCAACCGAATCTTAAACACATCGGGGGACATGTGGCCTGTCCGTATCAGGAAGCGAACAGGCCCGATGTCATCGGTCGGTATCCGCCCAGGAAGATTGTTTAGGGGGAGGTATGGCGTTAGAGCTTTAGAGAGCGGATCTTCCTTATCCATGACGCGATCCAGGACGGTGTGATACGCTGTCCCAACCAGATCGAATGGATGGTTAAACGACTCTGTGCGCAGCAGCATCTCGAATTCTTCCGCGACCAGATTTGCCCAGTAATCGAGCGCCGCCTCCCAGTCCTTGAACTGATACAGAGAATCTTGGGAGCGACCGCCGTTAGCTGCGCTGACCTCCGTCTCCTCGGCTTCTCCGTCAGGTTTATCCGCGTTGATGGAACGCGGAACGGGGGGAGTCTGTATCAGATCCGCTTCGGGCGGCATCGTATTCGGCGGCGCGGAAGAAATGCCCCACTCAGCGTCTACCCACAGCCAAACAAACACAGCCAAAAGAAGCGCCGCAAAGAGAACGGCGGCGATGCAAATATTCCGCGACATCATGCGCTCCTTTATCTGTTATGGACGCCCCTTCAATCGCCTCAACTCTGAAGCGCTCTCTACTTTACTCCTAGCGTTGGCACAGCGCAACGCTTTTTTCTCTTCGGCAGTCTCTTAGGCGATGGTTTTGATTTTAGAGCCGTTTTGGAATGCGGAGGCTGTCTGGGAAAACTCTGGATTCCCGCTTTCGCGGGATGACAGCGCGGCGGGCAAGACGATCATCATGGAAACAAAAAACGGCACGCGCCTTGCGCCGTCGTTCCACCTATTTTTCTACGCGGTAATGCTTCAACAGCTCGCTGGATCGATAGACGATCGTCTTGTCGGGCGCGATCTCATCCACCGTTGCGGCAACCTGCCATGGATCGATAACGATTTTCTTGTCGCCTGGTATTTTTGTTGAATGCACACAGTAGATATAAATCGTCTCGTCGGGATCAAACTGATCGGGCTGTTCAAAGCGGATGGTTCGCTTGATCATGTCTATATGGCTTGTTCCAGGGGGACGCGCCGCGCATGCCAGCGCGAAAAGAAAATCGGGCGTGAGATAGATTGCGTCCAAAGATTCTTCGCAAGGCCTTCCCGGCGGCGCCTGAGCCTTCTTTTTTCTCAACTTGGGAAGCCGTTTTTTACTTCCGTGATATAAAAACGGGACCGATTCCTCTTCGGTCTCTCGCATCATGTCTAGGACTTCCTTTGGAATGGAAGCCTCAAACATCGCCGATAGACCCTTCACTCGCGCCGCTTCAACCGCTCCATCCGGCGCCTCTTTTTCCTTGTCTTCGATCGGCTCGTCTGTCATCGCATTTCCGCCTTTCGCTGAATGCCGCGTACGCAGGCATTCATGCGCGTTTGACGAATGCGCTTTCGCGCCATGCCGCCAGCTCAAATAAGATTGTCCTTTGGAACGGCGAAAGAGAAGCGGAAGCGGCGGAAGAAACGCTTCCCCCGCCGCCGAACATGCGCGGGGTTTATAGGATCCCCGCCAGCTCCTGCAGCATGCGCCAGTTTTGCCGCCGGTCTTCCTGCGCGCCGAGCAGCTCAGGCGACGGATTGCCCTCCGCGTCGAAGTGCTTCTCAAAACGCCCTTCGGAACGCGCAAAGGTGATGAAATCGATCACCTCGCCCGTCTTCGGAATGGTGTACCAGTCCTCTTTGACGGTCGGGTTGCCTTTCAGATCAAGCCGCTCCTTGATCGTCTCGCCCGCGCGCGGGTCGTAGATGAAGATCGGAAACGCGCGCGACTCCTTCGCCAGCCTCGCCTGCGCCATCGCCAGCTCGTCCGCGACGCCATGCTCCGGCTGGCAGGTCGTGTAAACGTTGATGATCGCCGGCCCGGCGTATTCGTTCGCCGCGGCGACCGCCTTGTAAAAATGGTTGAAGTCGGCGCAGGTCGTCTGCGCGACATACACATCCGGATGCATCATGCAGATCGTCGCGAGCTCCTTGCGCCGCTCCGTCTTGCCGGGGATCGCCTTGCCATGGTACGACATCTTCGTGTTCTGCCCCGTGTAGGAGGAGGTGGACGCCTGCCCGCCCGTGTTGGAGTACACCTGCGTGTCCAGCACCAAAACGTTGATGTCCATCCCCGACATGAGCATCCGCGAGAGCGCCTGGAAGCCGATGTCGTTCATCGCGCCGTCCCCGCCGAGGACCCACAGCTTCTTGTCTTCCCAGCCCAGCTGGTCCCACCTGGCGCGCACGCCCATCGCGTCGGTCGGCGCATTCTCAAACAACGAGTTCGTCCAAGGGACGCGGTACGGGTTATACGGATAGGTGGAGGTGTAGACCGTGTTGCAGCCGGTCGCCGCAACAATGCCGATATTCTCCGGCCCGTATTTGAAGCCCGTGGACGCGAGCATCATGCGCAGCGCGGTCGCTTCTCCGCAGCCGGCGCATGAACCCGCCCCGCCCACATACAGCAGCGAGTCGTTCTTCAGCATCATATCGGTCGCAAGACGCTCGTTGATGTAAGCGTCCGGCGTTTCCGGCAGATTTTCAAAGGCGCGGAACGCCTCCTGGTACTGCGGAACGTTCTTGTCGGTCTTCTGAAGCATGGAGAGCGCGTAGTCGTCGCACGCTTCAACGCACTCGGCGCATCCCTTGCATTTCGTCGGGTCGATGAAAATGCCGAACAGGGCGCCGCTGCCCTCATTTTTCTTCTCGTAAGCGTCGTAGTATTTGCGCGTTCTGACAAACCGAGAGCGCGTCATCTCCCGCACTTCTGGGTCGTCTATCTTCGCCAGCTCTTCTTCCAGCGAGTCGGGGTGAATCACCTTGCCCAGAATGGCAGTGTCGGGGCATTCGATGACGCACTCCATGCAGCCGATGCAGTTGGAGGGATCGTAGAGCGGTATGTCGGGCGCGATGTAGCTGAAATCGCGCAGCTTGCCGGTCGCGGCTGGCACAAAGCTGAACGCCGTGTCGTCGTCCGCTTCCAGTTCGATTTCGGCGACGCCTCGGTTGTACGCTCCGACGATGCGCCGGTTGAATTCTTCAATATCCAGCAGTTTTGGCTCTTGCCGTCCGTTTGTCGGCGCTGCCTTCGGAATGGTGATTTCGTCGCTCATGTGGAATCCTTTCTTTCTTTAGATCTGATCGCGTTCCCGAAAGGTTTCTCCGTTCACGATGATCTTCGGCAAGCCCAGCAGCGTCCACGCCGGGCGCCTCCCCTCTTCGATAGCGGCGATGTCAACGTCGATCTCGTCCTGGTTGACGCGCTCCATGATGAAGTCGCCGCCGTCATGGATTTTGCGGCTTGTCCAGGCACCGTTTGTCTGGTTGAACTCTACATACTCGATGATTTTGGGCATCCTTACTCCGCCTCTCCGTTTTCGAGCGGAAGAATGATCGATTTCGGTATCTCAAACACCTCGTCGTATCCACGCTGAACCGCCTGAACGTTCGCTTGGACGACCGCCTCGCCGCGCTTTCCGAACCACTTGCGCAGAGCGACTTCAACCCGTTCAAACAGCCCGTCTTTGTCGATGGCGTCCGACTGCAGGATCGGCGAGACGCGCAGGAAGATGCCCGCCAGCACAATGCCCTGCATGCGCATTTCCAGGTCGGCGGTCGGAGCGACCTCGCGCGCGATCTTCACCGTGTCCAGCGCAAAGACGCGGATATTTTTCTTTTGAATGTCCTTCTTGGCGTATTCAGGCACCGCAGCCCACACCGCCGCAGGGTCCCGCTTGTCGCTCTGAATGAACACCATGCCGTGTTCCTGAAGACCTTTCAGCGGGTTGCCGTGATGGAAGGCGTTCACGTCGTTCAGCGGCACAAACTCAACATGGTTCATTTCGCAGTGGGTGCGGATGCGCTCCTTGGCGGCGGTCAGATAGTAGGTGGTCGGCAAGCCTTTCTTTTCGGAGCCGTATTTCGGATACGCCTGCACCGTCATGCCGAGCATGCCGAGAAACGAGGCGATCACCTTGTTTGTTGTGACGGAGCCGAAGCCGCCGACCGAATGCCCCCGCATCGAGAAGGAGCCGGCGGGGCGGATGTCAGGATCGAACGGCGCCTCGACAGCAAGCTCATGCTTGATGCCCAGCACAAAATAGCGCCGCTCCTTCCCCATCCACATGTGCGTGTAGGCTCCGATCAGGTCGCCCGGTCGAACGTCGCGGCTGCCGAGTCCCGCCGAGCCGGAATAGATCGTCGGGATATGGTCAATTTCAGGATAGCCAGGGTGTCCGCTGATTGCGTCCGAAAAGGCTGCCTTGATCTCGGCGGTGAGCGGGTTCGATTGCGCGATCGGGTTGTCCATACGCTCTAAGACGGCAAACGCCTTCACATGTTTGAGCGTCTCAACGATCTGTTCGCTTGGGAAGGGGCGGAAGGAGGCGGCGTGGACAACGCCGACCTTCTTGCCGAGTTCGCGCAGATAGTCGGCGGTCGCCATCGCCGTTTCCATCATGCCGCCCATGCCGACGAGCGCGTATTCGGCGTCCTCCATGCGGTACGGCTCCACCAGGTTGTATCGCCGCCCTGTTTGCCGATGCCATTCGTCCATCGCGTTTTGGAGCGCGCTTGCCATTTCGGCGTAATAGGTTCGCTGGGCGATCTTGCCCTTCATATACGAGTCCTGGTTTTGCACCGTGCCGGACATGATCGGGTCGTACGGCGTAAACAAATTGCGTATGCGGTCTTCGGGCTTGCCGATATATTCTTTGAGCAGTTCCAGTTCGGGGAGAAGTACCGACTCGACCGTATGCGTTGTCAAAAAGCCGTCTTGTACGTTCATGATGGGTCGGCTGCAGTCTTCAGCGGCGCGTCGAGTGATGGCGGCGAGATCGCCGGAGGCTTGCGCGTTCATACCGAAGACGATTCCCCAGCCGGTGTCGGCGACCGCCATGACGTCGTCATGTCCGGCGTGGACGTTGAGCGACTGCGAGGTCATCGCGCGCGCGCCGATGTGGAAAACCATCGGCAAGCCTTTGCCCGCGATGGTGTATAGAACCTCTTTCATGAGGACGAGACCTTGACCGGAGGTGAAGGTGGTCGTTCGCCCGCCTGCGACAGCGAACCCTTCACAGGCGCTGGCGGCGCTGTGTTCCGATTCAGGCTCTAAGAAAAGAAGCGTGTCGCCCCATAGGTTTTGATATCCGTTGGAGACGGCGACATTGTACCCTTCGCCCATCTTGGAGGATGAGGTGATCGGGTAGGCGCACGCGGACTGGGTGATATTCGTTTCAACCCAGACGACCGTTTCGGCTCCGTCGGCTGTAGTGAGCGTACCAGGGTAGGGAGGTTTGTTGGCAGGTTTGTCGGGCGTCATATGCGGCTCCAATCCTCATCGCAAATGCGGCGCCTGTGCGGCGTATAATTAGGCTATCAGCATGGCTGCCGAATGTCAACTCTTTAATCCGACCTCACGCCTAAAGTTGGCGCGTCATGGCGAAGAGCCTCCGCGCCGCCCCGTTGTCGTCATTCCCGCGAAGCATGTCCTCGTGAAAACGGGGAGCGGGAATCCAGAGTCCAACAAACGACGTCCGCGCTCGCATGCCGACATGTCCCAACTAAAGCCTTAAGGTCAGGCGCCTTCAGTTGACGCCGCGCCTGCCTTTCGGTTAACATGAAAAGCGGCGCGGGCGTAGCTCAGCGGTAGAGCGTCAGCTTCCCAAGCTGAGGGTCGTGGGTTCAAGTCCCATCGCCCGCCCCATCCCGTTTGAGCGGGCGCGCTCCTTCTTTTTTTTAGCAGTCATTCCCGCGAAAGCGGGAATCCAGAGACCAACAGACGACGTCTGCGTTTTGCATGCCGTAAAGCCTTAAGGTCAGCTCCTGCCGCTTGCATCCTGCGCTGCGGCGCCGTATGATGCGCATGTAAACGCCAACGCCGTATCGAACGCAGTTGCATCATTGAAGAAAGACGCTCATGAAACGCTTTGCTCTCGCCTTAGCTCTTCTTTGGCCGGTATACACGTTGCTCGCCGCCGGTCATGAAACGCAACACTCCCGAAACTGGCCGCAGTGGCGCGGTCCCAGCTCCAACGGCGCCGCCGACGAACACGCCAACCCGCCCATCGAATGGAGCGAAACGAAAAACGTCAAATGGAAAACCCCCCTCCCAGGCGTCGGACACTCCACCCCCGCCGTCTGGCAGGAGCGCATCTACGTACTCTCCGCCGCCCAAAACGGCGGCATGTTCGATTTCATCGTCTCCGCCTACAACCGAAGCGATGGAAGCGAAGTGTGGAGCAAAACGGCCGCCTCCCTCCCCCCGAACGAAGGCGGACACCGCACCAACACTCTAGCCTCCGCCTCCGCCGCCACAGACGGAAGCGTACTCATCGCGCATTTCGGCTCCTACGGGCTGTTCGTATACGACCTGGACGGCAACCTCAAATGGAGCAAAAACCTCGGAAAAATGCGCACCCGCCGCGGCTTCGGCGAAGGCTCCTCGCCCGCCCTGCATGGCGACACGCTTCTCATACTGTGGGACCATGAGGGCGACTCGTTCATCGCCGCCTTCAACAAAAACAGCGGCGACGAAATATGGAGAGAGCCGCGCGACGAACCCACCAGCTGGACAACCCCGCTCATCGTGCAGCGCAACGGAACGGCGCAGGCGATCGTGAACGGCACAAACGACATACGCAGCTACGATCTCAGCGACGGCAGCCTGCTCTGGTCATGCAAAGGCATGACGACAAACGCCATTCCGTCGCCCGTCGCGAAGGACAACATGGTCTATTTGACGAGCGGCTTCCGCGGCAACGCCCTGCTGGCGATCGATCTGGACAAGGCGAAGGGGGATATTACGGGAACGGACGCGGTCGTCTGGCAGGCGGACAGGGACACGCCGTATGTTCCGTCTCCGCTGCTTTACCAGAACATCCTTTACTACCACAAGCGGCCTGCGGACATCTCGGCGCGGGACGCCCTGACCGGCGATCTGCTTTTCGGGCCGGTCGGGCTGGACGGGGCGGAGGATATGATTTACGCCTCTCCCTCCGGCGCGGCGGGGCGCGTTTATATTCCAACGCGGGACGGGTTCACCTTCGTTTTGAAAGCAGGACCCAAATTTGAGATGATCGGCGTCAACATGCTGGAGGACAGCTTCAGCGCTTCGCCGATCATTCTCGGCGGCGACATCTATCTGCGCGGCGAAAAGTCGCTCTACTGCCTGCGCATGAAGGAATAGGAAGCGGAGCAGACGCCCCCGCTGAGGCATTTTATGTTAAGGGCGTCCACGCATACTGTAAGGAGTTTGAGCATGCGTCATACAACATGGATCGCGGCGGTTCTGTGCGCGGCGGCGTTCATCGTTCCGCGGCATACGGCGGCGGAGAACTGGCCCACCTGGCGAGGACCGACCAGCGACGGGGTGAGCCTTGAAACGAATCTTCCCGCCGAATGGTCGGCTGAAAAGAACATTCTATGGCGGCGCGAACTGCCCGGCGCGGCTGGCGCGACGCCGATCGTCTGGGAAGACCGCATCTTTTTGACCGCTGGATTGACCGACAAGGAGGAGGTGGCGCTGCTCTGCCTCAACCTGGACGGCGATATCCTGTGGCAGAAAAGCTTTGCGGATGAAAACTGGTCGGCGCGCGGCGGAGACGGAAACGCCGCCTCTCCCTCGCCCGTCACAGACGGCAAACATGTCTGGGCGTTCGCCAGCAACGGCGACCTCGCCTGCTACGACTTCAAAGGCAACAAGGCGTGGGCTTTGGACCTGGAAAACAGATACGGGCGCATTAAGGTCGGGTTTACATTCGCCTCCTCGCCCGTTTTGGACGGCGACAAGCTCTACTTGCAGCTGATCCACGCCGACGATTCGCTGGTCGTCGCGCTCGACAAAAGCGACGGCAAGGAGATATGGCGGCACAAACGCGCCACCGACGCGCGCGGCGAATCGAAGCAGTCGTACGCCTCCTCGTTTTTATGGCGCGCGAACGGACAGGAAGCTCTCATTGTACATGGCGCGGACTACGCGACGGGACATGCCCTGAAGGACGGCGCGGAGCTGTGGCGCCTCAGCGGCTTGAATCCGAAAAACAACTACAATTCGGGGTTCCGCTTTGTGGCGTCGCCGGTGGCGCGGGACGGCATCGTCGTCATCCCGACAGCGAAACGAGGCTCCACCTTCGGTCTAAAAGGTCCGCTGAAAGCCAATGTGAACTTCAAGTGGAAAGTCGACACGACGGGCGATGTCCCCTCGCCGCTCATCTACGACGGGCTTGTGTATATCTGCCGAATCAACGGCTTTCTTGTCTGCGTGGACGGCGAGACGGGCGAACAGCTTTACCATGTAGAGGCGGCGCGCGGCGACTACCGCTCATCGCCGGTTTATGCGGACGGAAAAATCCACCTGATCTCCAGAAGAGGCGTCGTCACGGTTGTGAAGGCTGGGCGGACATACGAATCCGTCGGATTCAGCGACATGAAGGAAACGACCTCCGCGTCCATGGCCGTTTCAAACGGGCGTCTCTACATCCGCACCTACAACGCGCTTTACGCAATCGGAGAGAAATGAGCGCGAGCTGGAGGGGGTCGGCGCGTTAAGCCTTCCCCTCCAGCGCGGCGCGGTTCACTGCGCTTCTTCAGAGCCTTTGGCGAGCGCTTTTTTCAACGCTGTTTCAAGCCGCTTGTCTTCTTCGCCGCCGTATCCCACAATCTCCGCTTCAATGTTTCCGTCGCGGCCGATCACATATGTGGTGGGTATAGGTCCGACATGGTATCGGACGAAAGCGGTTGTTGCGTTGATGAACGTCGGGAAGGTGTATCCGCCCTCTTCAAAGAATTTTGCGGGTTCTCCAGGATCCTCCTTGTTGACGCCGTAAATGAGCAGTCCGTCGTCCTTGTATTCGTCGTGCAGCTCTTGGAGATGCGGCATCGCTTGGACGCAGGGTCCGCACCATGTCGCCCAGAAGTCGAGAACGACGACGTTGCCTTTCAGATCAGAGATCGTCGTCTCTTTTCCGCTCAGGTCTTTGAGCGTGAAGTCGAATGCCTGCTTTCCAATTTCCGGTTTCCGTTTGCCGAACGTATCAACCACTGCCCATTTCGGATTTGGCGCAAACCGTTCGGCGGGCGGTTCATCGTTGAGTAGCGCTCTGGTCTGTACGATGGTGTAGGTGAATGACATCTCTTGTCCGCTGGCTTTGGCGGGAGCGTCAAAGGTCTGTTTTGCAATGAGATTTGTTTCAGGATCGATCCAGAGAGTCGCTTCCATGGGCGGCCCATCGATTTGAACCCGAAGCATGCCCAGCTCATACAGGTCAAGAGCAAGGAACGCATGGAGTATTCCGAGTTCGCCCACTTTCTCTTGAAATGTTTTCTCTTGCGCCTTTTCATGCGCGCCAGGTTTGAGCGACACTTTGAGCTTTTTGTATGTTTTTTCGGTTCCGTTCAGATCAAGCATTTCGTCCGGCAGCAATTCAAGAGCGGCAATCTCGTCAATGGAATGCGCAGATTCTGGGAAGCCGCGCGTTGAAAATCCGCCGTTCTCGTCCGCAAAGGTGTATGCGGCAAACCCTGTCCGAACCTGCGCGGAGTCAATCTCCATGATCTCCGCGAAGCCGGGCGATGCGACCCAAACGCTGCCGTTGTTGATAAGAACGGCGCCCAATAGCGTGGGGATGGTCGGATGAGGCATGCTGGTGGCGGACCGGGCGAGGTTGCCGTCCAAGATCTCCAGCGTATCGGTCTGGCTCAGCGGCTCAATGAGGCGGTCGCCTTGCGGGGTTGAGAAGGATATGGTTTTTTCCCATGCGAAGGAGCCATTGTCGATGGCGGCGTAGGCGTCGTTCGTTTTTTTGAGCTGTTGAAACGCTTCTTCGGCATGGTCGCCATGACTGGCGGCGTGGAGGTTGACAAGCGCGGCAGAGGCGAGAAAAAGAGCGGCAATGGTACGCATCATGCTTTCCTATGCGTGTTGAGTTTGTGCGTATAATGTTGCGCAGCGCTCTGGCTGCATACAATAGCATACACAATTTGACGGAAAAGCGCAAAGAGAAACTCAACGGAGCAGTCTCTACAGACGATGGTTTTGATTTAGAGAGCCGTTTTGGAATGCGGAGGCTGTCTGGGAGATCTCTGGATTCCCGCTTTCGCGGGAATGACAATCTGCCCGATTTGAACAGGATTTTCGTACATCATCGCCTGTAGAGGCTACCGCGAGGCAGGCGCGGTTCACATGCCCGCCCGAAGGCGCTATGCTGTCCGTATGAAACGCAGAGCGATAAGCGTCATCGCGGCCGCCTTGCTGTCCGCATGCCTACTTTCAAGCGCGGAGCAGAGCGCCCGCAAGGAGGCATGGGATCCGTCCAAATATCCCGAAGAGACGGCGCAGCTGGTCAAGCAGGCTGAAGAGGCGTATACTGCCAAAAAATATGAACAGGCGCTGAAACTTTACCTTGACATAGAAAAAGCGCATCCAGAAATGCCGCTAGCGCATATCGGCGCCGCCGCTTCCGCCGCGCATCTGGATCAAAACGCGCTCGCCGTGAAACATTACCGCATCGCCTCCGCCGCGCTGCCGCATCACGGGTCGCTCCTCGGCGAGCTGGCGGACGCGCTCATGCGGCTTGAGCGGCATCAGGAGGCGGAGGCTTCGTATCTGCGCGCCCTTGAGACGGACGCCCAGATGCGCCGCGCCTCCTGGATGCTCTCTCTAGGCGCCATCGCCTCCAAGCGAAATCAGCATGAGAAGGCGGCAGAATGGTGCCGAAAAGCGCTTGAAATTGAGCCGAACAACGCCGCCGGACGCCATAACCTCGCCTCGGCGATGCTCCGCCTAAACCGCCTGGACGAAGCGGACAAACAATACCGGCTCGCCATCCAGCTGAACCCGCGCAACGCGAAGGCGTTTTTTGGACGGGCGCAGATCGCGCAGCGGCGCGGGAGCCTCTACGCGGCGCGCGACCGGTATCTGCGCGCCGCCGAGCTGGACCCGCATGAGCCGACCTACCATTACGCCGCCGCGCAGGCGATGCTCCGCCTCGGCGACCGCGAGGGTTATCAAAAAGCGCTTCAAAAATATCGCCGCGCCAAGTCGGAAACCTATTACGTTCAGGCGCTGAACTACATGCGCAGAAAAGAGTGGAAGAGCGCGCTTGCGCGTCTGCTCCCCGCCGTTGAAACGGACCCGCTCTACGCCGTTCCGCGGCGCGACCTCGCTTTCTGTTACCTGCGCTTAGGACAGCTGAAACGGGCGCGCGCGGAGTTTCAAGCGGCGCTGAAACTGGACCCGAACTCGCCCCAAGCGCTGCTCTACCTCGGCGTGTGCGAATTCCAAAGCGGGCAGCTGAACGAGGCGGAGCGGCTTTTCCGCCAAACGATTCAGATGCGCCCCGATATGACCGACGCCTATCAGCAGTTGACGCGCGTTTTTGAGGCGCAAAATCGGATGGAGGAGGCGGTTCAAACGCTCAACGAGGCGCTTAAAATGAACGCGGAATGGGCGCCCGGTTTATGGCGCAGGGGAAGGGCGCAGTCGCGGCTCGGCAACACGGCAGAGGCGGAAAGCGACTTCCGCGCCAGCATGCGCATCGCGCCGGGGTCGCCGTTCCCGAAGATGGACCTGGCGCGTCTTCTGGCTGAAAACGGGCGCGGCTTGGACGAGGCGCTGAAATTGTCCGAGGAGGCGCATGAAACCGCGCAGAGCGCCCAAAGCGCCGCGGCGTCTGCCGTTGTGCGCCATGTCCGCGGAGAGGTTGACGCGGCGCGCCGCCTGCTGGATGAAGCTCTGCAAAAAGATCCGCAGCATCCGGATGTCCTCTCGGCGCGGGAGTTCATCGAGACGCGGGCAAAACGATGAAGCGCGCGCTCGGCGCCTGCATGTGCGCGTTCGCCTTGACCTTTCTCTCAACGGCGGCGGCGTGGGTGTCCTTTAAAGAGACGGCGCAGGAAGCGGGCGTTTCTTTTCTGCATGACAACGGCGCGAAAGGCGAACGGCGGCTCCCCGAAACGCTCGGCTCCGGCTGCGCGCTTTTCGATTACAACCGAGACGGGCTGCTCGACATCTATCTGGTGAACGCGGGCGATTTTCAGGGGAAAGGCGCCTCCAACAAGCTTTTCAAAAATCAGGGCGCCGGCTCCTCCAAAATGTTCATAGACGCGACGGAGGAAGCGGGCGTCGGCGGCAGCAGCTTCGGCGTTGGAACCGCTGTCGGCGACTACAACGGGGACGGGTGGGAAGACCTTTACGTATGCAACTTCCGCCAGAACGCCCTTTACAAAAACAACGGCGACGGAACCTTCACAGACGCCGCGCAGGAAGCGGGCGTCGCCGATCCGCGGTGGAGCTCTGCCGCCGTCTTCTTCGACATGGAAAACGATGGCGACCTGGACTTGTTCGTCGTCAACTACATCGACTATCAGAAAGAGCTGGACGAGTGCGCCTTGGATCAGATACGGGTGTACTGCGGGCCGGAGCGGTTTTTGCCGCTGCAGGACGCGCTTTACAGAAACAACGGCGACGGAACCTTCACCGACATCTCCGACGAGGCTGGGATCGCGCTCGCGGGGCGGGGACTCGCAGCAGCAGCAGCCGACTACGACAACGACGGCGACGCCGACCTGTTCATCGCCAACGACATGAACCCCGACTTTCTTTATCAAAACCAAGGCGACGGAACCTTCGAAGAGATCGGCTTCATCGCCGGAACCGCCCTGACCGAAGACGCCGCGATGGGAAACGGGATGGGCGTCGACCTCGCCGACTTCAACAACGACGGACGGCTCGATCTGCTCGTGACGAATTTTCAAGACCAGGTGAACGCGCTTTACCGCAACGATCCGGACGGCTTTTTCACCGACGTTTCCTTCCCCTCCGAGATCGCCGTCCCAAGCCTGCCGAAGCTTTCATGGGGCTGCGCGTTTGCCGACTTCGACAACGACGGCTGGAAAGACATCTTCATCGCGAACGGGCATCTGCATGACAACATCGCGGAATGGTCGGAGAGCGGCGAGTATGCGCAGCCGCAGCTGACGTTCCGAAATCGGGGGGACGGAACCTTTGAGGATGTTTCGGCGCGGAGCGGGGACGTTTCTCTCCCCGCGGTGAGCCGAGGCGCCGCGTTCGGCGACATCGACAACGACGGCGACATCGATATACTTGTCAACAACCTGCATGGGCGAGCCGCGCTCTACCGCAACGACGGGGGAAATCTCAACGGATGGATTCGCGTCGTTCTGGAGCCGGCGCATTGGGCGCAGGGCGCGCGCGTTCAGGTAACGCCGGAGGGCGGAACGGCGGTCATGGACGAGCCGGTCGGCGACGGCAGCTACGGCTCTCATTCCGACATGCGGCTGCTGTTTGGCGTCGGGGACGCGCGGCGCGCCTCCGTTTCGGTTCGCTGGCGCGACGGGCAAACTTCCGCGCCTGTAGAGACGTCTGTCAACCGCTCGGTCGTCATTCGCCGCCCCGCTGAATAAGCCGCGACTCGTTGAATAAGCCGACTCGTTCCTCGATGACCAGTGGAAAACCGCCGCGCCGGGCGTCGTCATTCCCGCCTATGACGCCAGCCGCCGCGTTAATCCCAGCTCCATTCCGCGCCGCCGGAGGGCAGGTCTGTCAACGACACGCCCGCCTCTGAAAGCGCGTCGCGTATGGCGTCTGCCGCCGCCCAGTCTTTCCGCGCCCGCGCCTCGGCGCGCAGCTCCGCCAGCAGCTCCACGGCGCGTTCGGCGGCGGCGTTTGCGGCGGCGTCTTCCTGCAGCTCCCATGACGCGCCCTCTTTGGAGTCGGTCACCGAAACGCCGCTCTCTTCTAAGCCGCCGCGTATGGCGTCCGCGGTTGTCCAGTCGCGCTGTTCTCTCGCCTGCGCCCGCCAGTTCAGCGCCGCTTTGAGCGCGTTTTCTAGCCGCGCGTCCGTCTCGTCCGTTTGCTTTGCGCCGCTTTCCCTGACGCCGAGCAGTTCGCCCGCCGCCGCGTTCATCCACCGCTGCGCATCGTCAAGAATCTGCTTTGCGCCCTGTTCATCGGCGCCGCCCTCCGCCAGAAAGCGGTTCGCTGTCCGCGCAAACTCAAACAGGACGCCCAAGCCGCCGGGGAAGTTGAAGTCGTCGTCCACCGTCTCGATGAACGCCGCTTCGGCTCGCCGCAGCGCCGCATGGAAGGCGTCCGCCGCCTCGGAGCGGGTCTGTCCGTTTGAAGGAGCCGCTTCTGCCGCCGCCTCCAGCGCGTCGATGCATCGGTTCAGCCTGCGCATCGGCGCGATCTGCCGCTCAATCGCCTCTTCGGTGAAGTCGAGCGGCTTGCGGTAATGCGTTGAGGCGTAGAAAAGGCGCAGTGCCGCGACGGGATACCGCTCCAGTGCCTCTCTCGCGGGAATGAAGTTGCCGAGCGACTTGCCCATGCGCTGTCCGCCGATGCGCATGAGCGCTCCGTGCATCCAGTAGCGGGCGAGCGGCTCTCCGTTCGCCTTTTCGCTTTGGGCGATTTCGTTTTCGTGGTGCGGAAAGATGAGGTCTTCGCCGGCGGCGTGGATGTCGACCGTGTTGCCGAGATGTTTGCGCGCCATCGCCGAGCATTCGATGTGCCATCCAGGGCGCCCCTTGCCCCATGGGCTGTCCCATTCAGGCTCTCCTGGTTTGGCGCGTTTCCATAAGGCGAAGTCGCGCGGGTCCCGTTTTTCCTCGTCCACATTGACCCGCGCGCCCGTCCGCAGTTCGTCCAGGTTGCGCCCCGACAGGCAGCCGTACCGTTCAAACGAGGCAATCGAAAAATAGACCCCCGACGAGGTCTCATACGCCGCGCCCATCTTCTCCAGCGCCGCGATCATGTCGATCATTTCCTCCAGCGTTTCCATCGCGCGGGGCTGCTCGCTCGGCGGTTTGACGCCCAGCGCTTTCATATCGTCCTGGTACGCCTGCGCATATTTTTGCGCCCATTCAAGCGGATCGGAGCCGCGTTCATTCGCCCGCGCGATGATCTTGTCGTCAATGTCGGTGATGTTCTGCACATAAGAAACCCGATAGCCGCGGTATTCCAGATACCGCCGCGCTAGATCAAGCGAAACGAACGTGCGCGCATTGTGTATCCCGATCAGATCGTACACCGTCGGCCCGCAGCAGTAGATGGAGACCTCCCCCTCTTTCAGCGGCTCAAACGCTTCCAGGCGCCGCGTCATTGTGTTGTAAAGCCGAATGCCCATGCCCGCAGGTCTCCTTTCTATGTTTAAGATTCTTGTTCGCGCGGGAACGATGTAGAAGACGGGCTGTCGTTGGAGGCAGACGGCGCGCCTTCTATCAAGCGCAGAGTCGCCGCCGCTTCCGCCTCAATCGCCTCGCCGCGCCCGACCGGCCCGACCCGTTCGCCCGTCTTCGCCTTGACGCTCATGCGTTCGATCTCGATGCCTGCCGCTTCCGCCATCCGCTTCCGCATTTTCGGTATATGCGGGCGGAGAAGCGGCATCTGCGCCTTCACCGTCGAGTCGATATGCATGATCGCAAACCGCTTGCGGACGCGCCGCGCCGCTTCTTTCAGCAGCTCAAGGCTGTCCGCGCCCTCGTATGCGGGGTCTGTGTCTGGAAAAAGCGTTCCGATGTCGCCCAGAGACGCCGCCCCCAGCAGCGCGTCCACCGCCGCGTGCGTCAGCGCATCCGCGTCCGAATGCCCGCGCAGCCCATGCGTATGCGGGATCTCCACCCCGCCCAGGACGAGCGGCAGCCCGCGCTCCAAGCGGTGAATGTCCCAGCCGACGCCGACGCGGATGTCCATATCACCCGCCTTTCCGCGCCGACAGGATGCGCTCAATCAGCGCCAGGTCGTCCGGCGTCGTCGCTTTGACGTTCCGCTCGTCGCCGAGGACGATCTTGGGCGGAACGCCGAAGCGCAGGGCGAGCGCCGCGTCGTCGGACGCTTCGAAGCCGTTTCGCCGCGCCGCTTCGTGCGCTTGGACAATCAGCTCGCGCTGGAACGCTTGAGGCGTCTGCGCCCGCCACAGCCCCCCCCGCGCGACGGAGGCGCCGATATGTCCGTCCGCGTCGGCGCTCCAGAGCGCGTCTTTGACGGGAACCGCCGCGAGTGCCGCGCCATGTTTTTCCGCCGCTTCCAAGCAGCGCCGTATCGTTTCCGTTGCGACGCATGGGCGCGCTCCGTCATGAATCAACACATACGGCGCATCGCTTGTCAACGCCAACAGGCCGCGGTACACCGACTCCTGACGGGACGCCCCGCCGGCGGCGACCTTGAACCTGCTGTCCAAACCCCATTCTTCAAGCAGAGCGCGGCAACGTTCCGCATCCTCTTCGGCGGCGACCCATACGATCTCGCCGAGCAGCGGAGAGGCGGCTAAAGCTTCCAGCGTGTGCGCGGCGAGCGGACGCCCCTTGAGTTCGATGTAGGTTTTTTTGACGGAGCCGCCCATGCGCGAGCCTTTGCCCGCAGACGGCGCGACCGCCGCCGCCAACTGCCGCATCGCTATTCAACCGCCTCCGCGGAGGGGGAAGCCGACTCGTCAAACGAAACGAGCGAGACCTGCTGAACGCCCCAGTCGAACAGCAGGACAGCCGCGAGAGCCGCGATCCAGAGCGCCGCCAAGAGCCGCCCGTTACGCATACCGTTCCACCTCGCCGTTTTCGGCAAAAAATTCGACGCGGAAGATCCACTGGTACGCGATTTTGCGCGCCTTGAGCCACTCAGCGAGAACGGCTCCGTTCGGCGCTTCAAACTCGCACACCATGCGCCCTTGGAGCGTGTCGCAATACGCTTTTAGGCAAAGCACGTCGCCCTTTTCCGCCTGCATTTCGCGCAGAAGTTTTTGAAGCCGTTGATGCGGCATGCATGCGATCACATGCGCCGAGATGTATTTTGGCAAAACGCTTTTCGCTCCGTCCATCATACTTTGTCAAATTGGTATGATACCGCATTCGCCGATGAAGTTCAAATTGCGTGCGGATCGGAGACGCTCTGAGCAAAGGACGGCTCTCATTTTACGGGAAGCGTCTGGCGGCGCAACCCGTCATTCCTCCTGCGAAAGCCATGTCCCCGTGAAAACGGGGAAGGTATCCAGAGTTTCACGCAGACAGCCTCCGCCTTCCAAACAGCTTCTAAATCAAAACCGTCGTCTGTAGGGACGTCCAACTGACCTTACGTCTTAAGTTGGGACATGTCGGCATGCGAACGCGGACGTCTTCTGCGACGCCTCTAGATTCCCGCTTGCGCGGGAATGACGGCATGGGGCGCGGCTTCTGGATTCCTGCTTTCGCGGGAATGCATGTCCTCGCGGAAGCGGGGGACGATTCGGCTGGCGACGCTTTTCCCATGAATAGTCGACTTTCGCTGTCCGCCCCTCTGTGGTAGGATGCTCTTATGAACGGCGAGCAGGCATTGTTTCAAGGGGCGGTTCAGGCGGGGGTTCGCGTCGCGGCGGGCTATCCAGGTTCTCCAAGCACAGCTGTGTTGACGCAGCTGCTGCGCGTCGCTAAGGAGCGCGGCATCTACGCCGAATGGTCGATCAACGAGAAGGCGGCGCTGGAGCTGTGCTGGGGGGCGGCGGCGTCCGGTTTGCGGGCGCTTTTTTGCGCGAAGGGCGTCGGGCTGAATGTGGCGCTGGACACGCTCATGGCGGTGAACCTGCTGGGAACGCGCGCCGGTTTAACGCTGCTGATTGGAGACGATCCAAGCGCGTATAAATCCCAAAACGAACAGGATTCGAGAACGTTGGCGCTCTTTGCGGAGCTGCCGGCGCTGGAGCCGACGCGCATTCAGGACGCAAGCGCCATGATGCGCCATGCGTTCGACCTATCGGAACGGCTGGAGCTGCCGATTGTCCTTAGAGAGACGCGCAGCTTCGCCTTCACGGACGACGGCCGCCCTGCGCCTGATTTGACCCTCAAAACAGACGCCCCCATTTCCTCCCCCTCCCCTGTCGATATCACGCTGGACAGACAGGAACGGCGCTGGATCGCGACGACGTCCAATGTTGTCGGACGGCGGCGCGCCCTGCATGCGAAGTTGGAAACGGCCGTGGAAGAGTTTGAGCGCTCGCCCTTCAACCGCCTGACTCTCCCTGAAGGGGCGCGGGTCGGCATTTTGTCGGCAGGCTTTGCCGCTTCCAAGTTGGACGCTGTCCTAGAGCGGATCGAATGCCAGGAGCCGATCGCGCGGCTGGATCTGGGAACGCTGCATCCGCTGCCTGCGGAACTGACAGCGCGCTTTTTAGAACAATGCGAGCGCGTTCTGACGCTGGAAGAAACCGATCCGATCATTGAAACGCAGGCGAAAGCGCTGGCGCATGAGCGGGGGATCTCGGCGGTTGTCGTCGGCCGCCGTACCGCGTCGGGCGGCGGTTTTTTTCCAAGAGAGGGAGAGCTGCTGGCTCCGCAGATTGCGAAGGGAATCGCGGCGTTCTTGGGCGTTGACGCTCCGCCGGCGTCGGCGTTTACGCGGTTCAACGCTCCGCCCCTTTCCGCGTCCTCTCTCGTCCCGCCTGTGAGCGCCGGGCTGTGCGAGGGCTGCCCCTACGATCCAACCTTTCGCGCCTTGCGGGCGGTACTGGAGGAGCGGGGGGAGAAAGGCGTTGTGCTGGCAGACCCAGGGTGCGCGGTTCGGGTCATGCTTCCGCCGCTGGAGACGCTGGACGTCAAAACAGCGATGGGCGCTTGCATCGGCATCGCATGCGGGATTGCGCATTCGAATCCGCATACGCGCGTGATCGCCTGCCCCGGCGATTCGGGCTTCTTTCATACAGGCTTGCCGGCCGCGGCGAATGCGGCGTACAACCGCGCCCCGATCGTCATTCTCGTTTTAGACAACATGACGACAGCGCTCTCCGGCTGCCAGCCGAGTCCGACGACGGGCGTAACAGGAATGGGCGAACGGGTGAAGCCGCTGCTGCCGGAGGATTTTGCGCCTGCATTGCAGATTGGCTTAACGCGGGTCTTCGATCCGAACAACATGGAAGCGGCGAAAGAGGCGTTTCGAGCGGCGTTCTCGCATAACGACCTGAGCTTGCTGGTGAGTCGCAGTCCATGTGTGTTGATTTAAAATAGTCTGGAAGTCCGTTCGAGATATAAAAGTAGGAGCGGACGATCCAGACAAGCGCGAAGACGGCTAGCCCTGCGAAGATGAGATAGGCGGTTGATCTTGGCAAGCCCCAGCCTTTGAAGCGCATGCCGAGGCAGAACAGCCATACGCCGCCGCCGCTGAGAACGGTCAACGCGCCGAGCGGATGGAGCGCGAAGCTGTCCGCAAAGCGTCCGTGGAGCAGATAGGCGACAGAGCGGGTCATGCCGCACCCAGGGCATGGGTAGCCGAGAACTTTTTGAAAGACGCAGACGGCGTACATGTCGTCCAGACGCGACTCAAGCGTCCATATGACAGCTAAGCCGGCGGGAAACCAGAGCAGTACGGCGGCATCGATGGTGCGGTTGAATATTTTAAGCATCGTTTCTATTATAAACTGCGCAAGGCGCGCGCTACAATCAAATCGAGGCGCAGATGACTGACCTCATGCTGAAAGTTGGGACAGTTGAACGATCAAAGCCTTTATCATGGAAAAAGGCGCCGCCGACCAGGCCGTCATTCCCGCGAAAGCGGGAATCCAGAGGCGCCGCAGAAACCGTCCGCGTTCGCCAGGCGGAATGTCCCAACTAAAGCGCTAAGGTCAGCGATGAGCCTTGTTGCCGCAGAAAGCGAGAGGTTGAGGTACATGTCTCAAAAAGCCGCGCGTCCGACGCCTGTCGATGAGAACGCATCCAGTTTTTCCGTCTCTTCTGATGTCAGGCCGTCTTGGTCTGCGCCGATGGATCCCTCTGCGCAGCCGCCGGCGAAACGGGTTGATATGATGGAACCGGAAGTCAATGTCGGCGCGCCCGTCCTTAAAACGCTGCCCGAAAGCTACATGGCGGACGCCTTGACGGTTCTAACGGTCGGTCCCGACCGCATCGTCGTGTACTGGGACGCTAGACCCGAAACGATGCGCATCTATGAGGGCGCTCGTTGGGAGCTGGTTGTTGCCATTGACGGGATTGAGGAGCGCGTCGCTTTAGTCGACGGGACGCGCAACTGGCATATCGAACGCCCTGGGGCGGCGAATTGGACGGAGGCGCGTTTTTGCCCTGTCGGAAAGTTGGGAGAGGAACCGCCCGCCGCCCGTTCAATTCAAAACCATTTCCAAAAGAATTCAACCCAAGACAGGCATGAGAAAACGGAGCCGCAAGCGGAATGGGGCAAAGCAACCGCGGATGAGAACGGAACGCGGATTGAGACAGCGCAGCCCGACCCCGCCCCAACAGCCGACACGGACGCCCTGACGCCAGACCTGAATCGCGCCCGCCCCTCCTCCTCGCATACGGTTCAGTAGCATGGCGGGCGGCTATCTCGCATTGACGCTGCATGCGCATCTGCCGTTTGTGCGGCACCCGGAGCGTTCGCGCTTCATGGAGGAAGATTGGCTTTTTGAAGCGGCGACAGAGACCTATCTGCCGCTGCTGGGTGTCTTTGAGGGGCTGGAGCGCGACGGCGCGCCGTTTCGCCTCGCCATGTCGTTGACGCCGCCGCTGGCGGAGATGCTGTCCGACGCGCTCCTGCAGAAGCGTTACATTCGGTATCTTGAGGAGCGCATGGAGCTGGCTGAGAGCGAGATGAAGCGTCTGCGCGGCTCGCGCGAGTTTTATCCGCTGGCGGAGATGCATTATGAGCTGTTTGCCGACTCTTTGCGCCGTTTTCGGGACGATTACGGATGCGATCTTGTTCAAGCGTTTCGGCATTTCCAGGACAACGGCTCTCTAGAGATCATCGCGTGCGGCGCGACGCATGGTCTGCTGCCGTTGATGCAAAACCGCGTCTTGCAGCGGGCGCAGATACAGGTTGCGGTCGATCAATACAGGGAGAAGTTTGGGCGCGCCCCGCAGGGGATCTGGCTGCCGGAATGCGCCTACGCGCCCGGCTTGGAGGAGCTGTTAGCGGAATGCGGCTTGCGTTATTTTTATCTTGAGGCGCATGGCATACTGAACGCGGAGCCGGCGCCGTTGTACGGCTTATACGCCCCGTTGACGACGCGGTCGGGCGTCGCGGCGTTTGGGCGCGATCTGGAAACGACGCATCAGGTATGGAGCCGCGAGGCAGGTTACCCTGGACATCCCGACTACCGCGAATTTTACAGAGACATCGGCTTCGACCTGCCCCATGAGAAGATACAGCGGTATCTGCATGACCCGAACATACGGCATATGATGGGCATCAAATACTACCGCATCACAGGGGACACGGACGAGAAGGCGACCTACCACCCAGGCTGGGCGCGGAAGCGGGCGGCGGAGCATGCGGAGGACTTTCTGCGGAAACGGCAGGAGCAGATCGACCGGCTCGCGCCGCATATGGACAGACCGCCGCTCATCGTTTCCAACTACGACGCGGAGCTGTTTGGGCATTGGTGGTTTGAGGGTCCGCTGTTTTTGGACTATCTGTTCCGCAAGATCCATTTTGATCAGGACGCGGCGCGCCTCGTTTCTCCGAGCGACTATCTGGACATGTACCCTGTGAATCAGGTCGCCGAGCCGGCGCTGTCGAGCTGGGGGAAGAACGGGACATTTGAGGTGTGGCTGAACGAAAAGAACGACTGGATCTATCCGCATTTAAACAAGGCGGGGGAGCGCATGACGGAGCTGGCGGCGCAGTTTGTTGAGCCGGACGCGCTGCGCCGGCGGGCGTTGAATCAGGCGGCGCGGGAGCTGCTCTTGGCGCAGAGCAGCGACTGGGCGTTCATCATCACGACCGGCACGACGGTGGAATACGCCGTCCAGCGGGTTCATACGCACCTGGCGCGGTTCACAAAGCTTTACGAAGACCTAAAGAGCGGGGAGATGGACGAGGCATGGCTGCGGGAGATAGAGAAACGCGACAACCTTTTCCCGAACCTGTCCTATGAGGTTTACCGCAGTTAACGGGTTTTGGTTGAAGAGCCTCTGTCCGTTTCTGGCAGCCTCTAAGGCGATCATATACGAAAATCCTGTTCAAATCGGGCAGAGCGTCATTCCCGCGAAAGCGGGAATCCAGAGTTCTCCCAGACAGCCTCTACATTCTAAAACGGCTCTTTAAAATCAAAATCATCGTCTATAGAGACAGCCCTGTTTCTTCCCATCATGCGCCGCGCCGTTGAAGCGTGTATCATGCGGCAAACGCGCAGCCGAAAATGGAGGCAAGCATGAAGATCGGCGTCCTATCCGATTCGCACGACAACATTGAAAAGCTAAGCGAAGGCGTACAGCTGCTGTGCGCCGAAGAGCCGAGCTTGATACTTCACGGGGGGGATTACATCGCGCCGTTCACCGCGCGCTGTTTCAAGCCGTTGAAAGAGCGGGGCATACCGTTTCTCGGCATCTTCGGAAACAACGACGGGGAGCGGTTCGGCTTGCGGGCGATGTATGAATCTGTCGGGCGCATCCATGAGGACCCGCATCTGTTTGAGTTCGGCGGGAGGCGGCTGCTCTTGACGCACAAGGAGACGCTGGTCGACTCGCTGGCGAAGAGCGGCGATTTTGATGTCGTCATCTACGGACATACGCATACGGTTGATGTTCGAACGGAGCCATGCCTCATTGTGAACCCTGGCAGATCGGGCGCATGGACGACGGGCGATTCGAGCGCGGCGCTCATCGATTTGGCGAATCTGACGGTTGAGATACGGCGGTTTTAGTCGATCGTACCGCTCATCTGAACGCGCCTTGGCATTAAGCGTAGGAAAGGCGAAATGATGCGCATATGGAGAATCGCAATGGCAGCGTTGTTGTTTGTAGGATGTTTTACAAAGCCTCCTCCCCTCCCGCGCTCAACTGTGGATTTGCCTGTGGATTTGCCAAAGAGCGAGGAGGTCACCTTAAGATCGCTTGAAGAATTGAGTATCATTCAGGATGTAGTTGTCCCGCTCGGTCGTTATAAAAGACTCATGCAATTTGCCACAGACCTAGGTTCGCTAGCGGATATCGCTGTTCTGATAGATTTAGACGCCTTTCCGAATCTGGTCTGTAAAATCTATGCTGCTCCGAGTCTGTTCCCCTATATGGATAATAACATTATAATTAAGGAAAACAACCTTGGGCTAGATAGATTCAATAAGACGCTTGACGAGCAAGGCCTAATAGGCTCAAGAGGCGCGCACATATTGGTGTCTGAATCTTGCGTGGAATGGCGGCAAGCGTTGATCGACTATTTGGCGCGCTTATCAAACGGCTTCAAGTTTGTTCATTATGTTCAGGAGAACCCGGTTCTAAATATAGATGAATCGCTTTTGCTGCACGATGCGGTGTTAAACATTGAAAAGACATGGCTAGCGTCGCTCAAAAGCGGGGAGCCGTTGCAGAAAGCGATGCGGGATCGGGTTCAGGCGCATGCGGCGTTGATTAAGAAGGCAGGCTCAATACGAGCCGCTTTGCCTCCTCCATATTTGCCTCCTACAGATATAACAGATATAGGCAATCGTCCTGATTTATCTGAGGCGGAAGATGCCGCGGCGAAAGCAAAGCGCATTCTCGAACGAGCCGAACGGATCGGTCAAAAGCTTGCGCGTAGAGTGGATGTTTCGGAGTGGACGCCGGCGCAGATTTCCAAGCATGAAACCTTGCGCTCCGCTGTTGAGGATTGGCGCGTTGCCGCGGCAAAACGATTAGCGGCAGAAGTCGGCTATCGCGAAGCCGCCGCGAGCGGTCTAGGGCAGCTCGTTTCAATGAAGCCGGTTTGGGAATCGCGCTATGCTTCCTATGCCGCTTTTGCGGAGGCATGCGCTGCGGCGATAGACGCTGAATGGAGAGCTCCGCTCCCGCCTTATGTCGCTCAAAGCGGCGGGAGGCGGGAGGACAATTGGCGATTAGATTCGGTCTCGGCGGCTTTGGAAGAAGCGAGAGCGGGTTTGTCCGTATGGGAGACCGATTGGGTTCGGTTCAAGATTCCGAATGTCGGCTCGCTGCCGGCATACCAAGAATGGCGCGCAGCCGCTCAAGCGCGGGTTGCGGCTGTCCATGAGTGGCAAGCAGTCTTAGCGAATGGCGGTTCCGACGCTCAAGCAAAGCGTTCTGCAGCCGACGCCGCCTCAGCCGCTCGATACGCATGGGAGGCGGCGGACATGCCGCAGTTGCCCAAGGCGTTTACAGATGTACTTCTCCCTGCGATGGGACATGATGAGAATAGAGAAATGGATGTTGACACCCTGATCTACGAGATCGTTGTGTATAAGATCACGGAGTGTTTTATCGAAGCGATCGACATTAAGAACATTCGTCCAGCGTATCAACGCCGCAGCTTAGAAGCTCGCGCGGCAGCAGCCTTAGAGCAGCTGATTGCGGCGAAAGAGTGGAAGTCAGTCGCCATGGAGCGCAACGCAGGCTTCGAAGAGAAGCGGCTCGCTCGAAGCATAACGTTGTCGTTCGGGCTTGAACTATGGCTTCTCGCTGAGGAATCCATGCGCTTTGTTGACGATATTCATCCTCTATCAAGCGTTAATTTTGACATTTATAAATATCTCCGTTATTCCATGGCACGTTACGTGGAACTCGGCAGTCTATTAGACGATGATTGATTTTAAAGAGCCGTTTTAGAATGCGGAGGCTGCCTGGGAGGACTCTGGATTCCCGCTCCCCATTCCCCGTTTTCACGAGGACATGCTTCGAGGGAATGACGATCTGCCCGATTTGAACAGGATTTTCGTATATCATCGCCTGTAGAGGCTGCCTGAAATTCAAGCGCTGAACGCCGCTGCGCAGTTCAACGAGACGGCTGCAACCCTGCAGCCGACATAGAAACGACGCGCGCCGCTGAACGGCCGGCGATGCGCTCTTCAAAGACAAGCCGTCGCCCAGAAGGGCTGAACGAAAGGCGCATCCGTTTCCCGCCGCTGTTGATATGAAAAAGCGGGCGGGTCTGTCCAGTTTCGGCATTGATCAGCGCCAAGACGCCGGGCGGGTCGAGCGTTTCTACGGCGATCCAGCGTCCGCATCGGCTGGCGGCGGCGGAACGCGCTTGGATGTCGGCGGCGGGGCGCAGGCGCTCCCCGTTCCGTTCAATCGCCTTCAATTCGCCGTTCCGCGCGATGAACAGTACCGTTTCAGATTTTCCCAAAAACGCTTCGCATTCAACGCTTTCATCTGGGCGGTGAAGATAGAGCGGGCGGTCTTTCCATCCGCGTATCGTGACGGTCCACATGCGCTGCTCGGAGCGGCTTGAATAAAGAACCCAGAGCGGGTTGGCGGGGCAGCAATGCGCGCGGCGTATGGAGCGGGGCGGGTCAAAAAAGATGCGAGCGTCGGATCCGTCCGTTTGAATGCGGGCGAGGGCGTCCGAGGCGTCTTTTCGGACGACAGCGACCAGCACCGTTTCGTCTGCATTCAGGCTAAGCGAATCCAGAACGGCGCCGTCAAAATCTGCCAGCGTCCGCTCCTCCAATGTATCGAGATGAAGCCGCGCCGCCCTTCCGCCGGCAGCATAATACAGATACGGCTCCGCCGCGCTCAATACGGGCGACGACGGACAGACCTTTCCCGAATCGGTCAGCTGAACAGCCGCGCCCGAAGCGATCGGCGCGCTGTAGAGGTTCCATCCGCCGGCGCGGTTTGACAGAAACAGAACGCGCGTTTCGTCCGCGTCTATCGAGGAGCTTGCGTAGGGCAGGGGGCGGTTCTCATACGGGCCGGCGGCGATCGTTTTGCCTTGCGTTTCCTTCATGCCGTTTTCATCCGTCGGCGTTTGGCGGAGGCCATTCAACCGTTTCAGGGTTCGCCCCGATGGTCAGGATCGACTCGCCGGCGGAGGCGGACGGATAAAGCGGCGTTGTCCATACGACGCCTGAAACGGGCGCCGCAATCGTCTCTAACGGCTCGTCAAACAGGTTCCGCATCGTTGCGATCGTTTGCCCCGCCTCAACTCGGTCGTATAGTTTCACATGCAGGTCGGCAAACCCGCCTCGGTTGCATCGGACGGAGACGAATCCGCGCACCAGCGTTTGCCGCGCCGGGACATCCGCCTCTCCTTCGATCAACCCGTGATAGCGGAGTATGTTCATGACGCCGCGCAGCCCTTTTTGGACGCTGTTTTCGTCAAACCCGTGGCAGCCGCCCAGTTCAGGGTCGATGGCCGGGATGCCGCGGTCGGGCGCTTCTTGGGCGAGCTGCCCCGCCGGCCCCTGCTCGTCCAGTATGTAACCGACGCCGAACAGAAGGGCAAGCTCCATGCAGGCGGAATGGGCGGGATGGTCAGGGGCTGTGCGAACCCGCACCTCGTCTATCATAGGGCGGACGCCGCCTTGGTGAAGGTCGATGCAGATGTCGGCTTTCAGAACGGCTTGAAAAAGGGCGTGGGCGAGCCGTTGGCTTGCGGAGCCGTCGGGGCATCCTGGAAAGCAGCGGTTCAGTTTCCGTCCGTCGACAGGGTTGTAGGCGGTTCGCGCGCGAAACGCCTGTATATTGGCGACCGGAACGACGATGAGTCCGCCGCAAAGCTGTTCAGGATCCGTACGCCGCAGAAGTCGATGAGCGACCGCCGCGCCGTTCAGTTCGTCCCCGTCGCTGACCGCCTGTATATAGACGACCTTGCCGGGGTTGCGTCCGCGTATGAGAACGAACGGGACGCGCGCCGCCGCCCCGTCGTGCGATTCGCCGACCGTCAGATAGCCCTGAACGCGCTCCCCTGGCAAGGCGGCGGCGCCTTCCAGCTCAAGCGGATCGTTTCGTCCATGCAGCATCGGGCTATTCGTGTTCGCCGGCGAGGCTGCCGACATGGATGTCGATCTCGTCTCGGGCGCGTATCTGCTCCACCTTGCCGTCGCGGATATAGACGACGCGGTCGGAAACGTCCAGCATTTTTAGATCATGGGTCGCGCTGACGATCGTCACGTTCTGCGATTCGTTCAGCTCCTTGAGCAGGTTGATGATTTCGCGCCCCGTTTTGGTGTCCAGGTTGGCGGTCGGTTCGTCCGCGAGAACGATGTCAGGGTCGTTTGCAAGCGCCCGCGCGATGGCGACGCGCTGCTGCTGTCCCCCTGAGAGCTCCGTCGGGCGGTGGCTCCATCGGTCTCCGAGACCGACGATGGAGAGCAGCTCCTTGCCGCGTTCCTCGCGCTGTTTGGGGGACAGCCCGGCGAAGATCATCGGCAGCGTCACATTTTCAAGCGCGGTCATCACGATGAGCAGGTTGAAGGACTGAAAGATATACCCCATGCGGTTGCAGCGTATCCAGGCAAGCTGCTCCATCGTCAGCTGCGCCATGTTTTCGCCTTCGATGAAGACGTCGCCTTTAGTGGGCTGGTCTAAGGCGCCGATCATGTTGAAGAGCGTCGATTTGCCGGAGCCGGAGGGTCCCATGAGCGACAGATATTCGCCGCGGTAGATGTCGATGTCGATTCCGTCCAGCGCGTGGACGACCTCGGATCCCATTCGATACTCTTTATGAACGCCGATTGCGCTCACGACGATGTCGTTCGCCGCCATCCGCTCCGTCTCCTTGTGTCTTAAACCTCAACGCGCATCGCTTCAACGGGGGGCATCTTGGCGGCGCGGAACGCCGGTCCTGCGGCTCCGATGACCGCAAGCGCCATCCCGACGAGACAACCTATCAGAATGACGGGGGCGACTCCAAGCGGGGCGCCGTTCACATCGGTGAACCACGGGAACTGATAAAAAACGCGCCAGAGGCTCCATCCGGCGGCGCGCAGGTTCACCAGCAGCGCAAAGAGCGTCCCGACGATGGAGCCGGCGATGGCTCCCGCTAAGCCCTGTAAACTGGATTCCAATAAAAACAGCAGCACGACAAACCGATCCAGCGCCCCCAGACACTTCATCGTTCCGATCTCCCGGAAACGCTCCGTCACCGACATGAGCATCGCGTTTGAGATGCCGACGACGCAGACGATGAGCGACATGATCACGAGCCAGACCTGGTGCGGCGGTATGGACGGCTCCGCCTCTTGGGCTAGGGAGTCGACCGTTTGCGTTTCGTCCGCCTGCACGGCCGCTTCGATGGTGTTGCCTGAAATAACGGCGACCAGAAAGGCGATGCCGAAGAGAATGCCGAGCGTTGTGATGATGGAGCGCCAAAAGCGTATTTTGAGGCTCTGGAAGCTGATGCGCACCGCCTCTGAAAACGGCAGGCGTATCTGACTGCGAATTGCGGAATCGGACTGCGCTTGCTGCTCCATCGCATTCTCCACCTTCAACTAAATATAGGTTAGCGGATGAATGGGCGTTTGTCAACATGCGGGGTTTGAGGACAGCGCGGAATGACGACGGGCGGCGCGGACGCTTTAGGGTCAAAAAATAAAAGCTCCGTATAAGCGCGCTATCCCGCAGAGAGGCAGTCTCTATAGGCGATGATTTTGATTTTAAAGAGCCGTTTTAGAATGCGGAGGCTGTCTGGGAGAACTCTGGATTCCCGCTTTCGCGGGAATGACGCTCTGCCCGATTTGAACAGAATTTTCGTATATCATTGCCTGTAGAGGCTACCCCAGAGACCTTTTCTTGACGCGCCTTCTCCTTTATGATAATCTGCCGATCCAATGCCAAGAAAAGGAGCGCAAAATGCAAACTCGAATCGTTTACGGAATATGCGCGGCGGCTGTTTTGGCGCTGGCGCTGGGCGGATGCGCGGCGTTGATCGGAGGCGCCGCCAGCGGCGAGCTGAGCTCAAATCTGGCGCTCGACTCAGCGGGAGCCGTCGCCAACAATCCGGTGTTTAACGACGGAAACGTCTACACGCAAGCCCCGACGCGAACGCCCATGGTCGACAGAGACGACCCGGACTGGCGCGACGCCGAGTATTACACCGTCGCCGAGGTGCGCTTCAAACAGCCGACGAAGGTGAACCAGATCGCCGTCCGATCTAAAGACCTTGACAGGCCTTTGCAGCAAGGGATGTGGATCGCGCTGGAGTATCTCAAAGACGACGAATGGAAAACTGTCCGAAAGTGGGAACATGGATCGGTGCCGCGCAACCCGAAAGTGAACATTGACGCGACCGCCGGCGGAGTCCGCGTGCGAATCAAACGCCCGACATCCTTCTTTGCAGGCGGAGGAGGCTCCTCCAGCCAAGGCGGCGACAACGGCGAACGGCTTATCTACGAGGTGGAAGCGTACCAGTATGTTCCCAAAGAGCAGCTTCCCGCCGAAGAAGGCTAAGCCCGTCCATGCCTAGAATGGAACTGGACGATGAGACGCGCGCTGTCGTCTTGTTGAATGAGGTGGAGAGGCTTGGCGCCGTCAACATCGCCAAGCTGGTCGGCTACTACGGCAGACGAGCCGACTATGTCTTGAAGGCGCCCGAACGCGGACTGCGAGAGGCGGGGCTGTCGTCTACGGTTATTGCGGGCATACGAGCGGCGCGCCAAGCGGCAGACGATCCAGAAGACGAGCATCGCGGAATTGACCCCAAAACGGCGGCGCTGCTCCGCGATCCGAGCCTCGGCTTCGTTCATTTTAGAGACGCCGACTATCCGCCGCTGCTGCGCCATATCTACGCTCCTCCCGCGATGCTGTACGCGCGCGGGTCGCTGGAGGGCGTCGGCGAAAGCGCGGTGGCGATGGTCGGGTCGCGCAGCGGCTCGCGCGACGCGCTTGAAGCGGCGTATCAGATCGCATACGGCCTCGCCGAGGCGGGGATCGTTGTCGTGAGCGGCCTCGCCAGGGGCATTGACGCCGCGGCGCACAAAGGCGCGTTGGATGGCGGCGGGCGCACCATTGCCGTCTTGCCGTCCGGGCTGGGGACCGATATTTACCCGTTTCAAAACAAGAAACTCTCCGAGAGGATCATCGAATCGGGCGCGCTCGTCTCGGAGCTGCCGATGGCTTATCCCGTAAGAAAAACGAATTTTGAACAACGCAACCGCATCATCAGCGGCATGTGCTGGGCGTCCGTCATTGTGCAGGCGCAGATGCGCAGCGGCTCGCTCATCACGGCGCGCCACGCGCTGGACGCCGGCAGAACCGTCTTCGCGGCGGAGTGGGGCGCCTCGCCCTTGGCGGCAGGCTCCAACATGCTCATTGAAGAGGGCGCCGAGCCGGTGGAATCCGCCGGCTGCATTTTGAAGCGTCTTCGCCGCCCAGCGCCTACGGAGACAGCGATCGACCTTGAAAGCGCCGCGCAAACGCTCTGGAAAGCGCTGTCGGAGGAGCCGACCTATATCGATGCGCTGAAACATTCAACAGGTCTTCATGAGAAGGTCGTCCTCTCCGCGCTGCAGATACTTGAAGAGAGGGAGATGGCGCGTCAGCACCCTGGCATGCGTTATACGCGCTTGGGGACGCCCGCGCAGCGCGAATCGACTGCCAGACCCAGGGCGAAACCGAAAACCGAGGCGAGACCCAAGGCGGAGCCTAAAACGGAACCTAGACCCCGCGCGGCAGCCAGACCGCGGCAAGAACCGAGCGGAGAAGAAAGACGGGAGACGGCAGCGCCGCCGTTCAACATCCCAAAAAGCGAGACGAAACCGAAAGCTGAGCCGAAGCGCCGGTCAGGCTCCGCGCCGCCTGACCTGGAAGGGGCGGAGGCGGCGGTATGGGAGGCGTTGACCGATCAGCCGATGCATATCGACGCCGTCGCGCAGGCGACCGGGCTGCCCGCCCAGGAGGTGCTGACAACGCTGCTGACGCTTGAGCTGAAAGACCTGGCGCAGCAGCTCCCTGGGATGCTCTACAGCCGCGTCAAAATACGGCGGTAAGCGCGAGGCAGAGAGGGTAGACAGCAGTTTCTATAGGCGATGATTTTGATTTTAAAGAGCCTCTTTAGAATGCGGAGGCTGTCTGGGAGAACTCTGGATTCCCGCTTTCGCGGGAATGACAATCTGCCCGATTTGAACAGGATTTTCGTATATCATCGCCTGTAGAGGCTACCGGATAGACCGCAAGGAGCTTTCTATCTGGGAAAGCTGAGTCCGCCTTTGTTTCGTTTGCCGCCTCTCATGGATTCGCTGAACGCACCGCCTCGCCCTCCGATATCCGCCGCTGCCCCGCGACAATCAGCAGTTCGCCGCCGTTCAGCCCTTCCGTCACTTCTACTCTGTCGCCGTCCCGCAGCCCGAGCTGAACCTGACGGCGAACGGCGATCCCCTCCTCCGACACAAACACCGCCCCGTCAACCACCGCGGAGATCGAAATGACAACCGCGTCGACCCGCTCATCAACCGCCGCGGACACGGACGCGAACATCCCAGGACGCAAAGCCCCCGTCTTATTGGACGCGACAATCTCAATCCGCGCCGAACGGGTGACAGGGTTCAACTTCGGCGGAATCACGTACACATGCCCCTCCACAGGCGACGGCGCGCCAACCGCCGTAATCTGAACGCGCATGCCGAGAGAGACGCTCGGCAGGTCCGCGTCGATCACATCCACAACCGCCTTCACCGTCTGAACGTCCATGATCTCAAACGCGGGCGAGGCGGGGGACGCAATGCCGCCCAGCTCCACCCGCCGCTCCGACACGACTCCCGAGATCGGCGCGGCGACAACCGCGTCCAGCCATTGCTTGTTGGCAAGCTTCCAGCGCGCCTCTGCCAGCGCGCGGTTCGCCAGCGCCGTGTCGATCTCTGCCTTCCAGCTGAGCGCGTTCTCCTGCGCGAGCGCAATCTTTTCGCCCGACTCGGCGAGCTGGAGCGCCGTTCTTGCCGCCTGCAGATCGGTTTCCCATGTCTCCGCGTTCACCTGCGTCATGGCGAGGTCCAGCGCCGCCTGCGCCTGCGCCGCTTGCGCCTGCATCGCGTCAACGTCCTCAAACCGCGCGCCGTTTTCGATGGCGTTCAGCGCCTCGGATGCTGTGTCGCGCCGCGCGCGGGCGACGTCAAACGCCGTTTCTGCCGCCTCTCTGTCCCGCTCGCTGAGGGCGCCCTCGTCAAACAGCCGCCGCGCGCGTCCGTATGCTTTCTCCGCCTGCTTCAGATTTGCCTCCGCCAGCGAGAGCGTCGACCGCGCCTGTTCCCGTTCCTCGCTTCGCGCCCCCGCTTTCAGCTTGTCCAGCGAAGCCTGCGCCGCGTCGAGAGCGGCCTGCGCCTGCGCCGCTTTCAGCTGAACCGTCCGCTTTCCAATCTTTTTCGCTGTCTCCAGCGCTTTGCGCGCCGCTTCCGCTGACGCCCGGGCGTCGGCGACGCGCGCCTCTGCCCGCATTCTAGCGAGCGCCTGCGTCTGCTCATGCGCGATGCGGGCGGCGGCGTACTGCGCCTCTGCCTGCTTCGCCGCCAGCCTCAAGGTTTCGTCGTCCACCGCCGCCAGCAGATGCCCCTTCTCAACCCTGTCGCCGACCTCCACAGCCAGCTCCACGATCTCCCCCGCGACCTTCGGCATCACAAGCACAGCGGAGCGCGCCTCAATCGTTCCCGACCACTCCAGCCTCTTGTCGATGCGCCCGCGTCGGACCGTCTCCGTTTGAACGAGTCGAGGCTGCAAGATCGTTTGATCCGTTTGACTGTTTTCTTGACCGACGACAGCCGCAGCTGCAACCGCGAGGAGTACCGCCAAAGCGCGCTTCATATCCGTTTCCCTTTCGTTTTTGTTAAACCATCCCGCGCGACTTCAGATACTCAAAGCTGAGACGCGCCGACTCGATGGGCGGGCGGACGCACCTGTCCTGCTCCACAATGAGCCACTCGACGCCGCTTTTTTCCGCCGACTCAAAGATGTCGTCCCAGTCCAGTATGCCATGTCCGATCTCTGCGAAGGGGCATTGGGCGTCGTCCGGCGCGGGCGCCCTGTCTTTGATGTGGAGGTGCGGAAGCCTGCCGGCGTATTTGCGGATGTAGGCGCCGGGGTCGTAGCCGCCTGTTTGGATCCAGTAGGTGTCCAGCTCGGCGCCCATATGCTCGGCGGGGATGTTCTCCAGCATATAGTCCAGCCCGGTCGTTTCTCCGCCGTTGACGGCTACCTTGCCCTCCAGCTCAAAGGCATGGTTGTGGTACAGTATCTCCAGCCCAGCCTCGGCTGCGTTGGCGCAGCCCTCTGCCAGCAGCTCCGTAACCCGCTTCCAGTCGTTGTTGAGCCGGCGCAGCTCGCCGCCGACGCCCGTCATGAGCCGCGTCACGCCGAGAGCCTTGGAGCGTTCGGCGACGCCTTCGATATTCTCGCGCAGCTCCGCCGAGGAGCAGCCCCCGCCGATGAGCGTCATGCCGAGATCGTCCAGCGTCTCAAGAAACGCCTGGGCGTCCATTCCGCCGGGCGGACCGCCCTCCACGCCGGCGTATCCGATGTCGGCGACCGCTTTGAGCGTCTCTTTCGGCTCTTTCGCCAGCTGATCGCGCACCGTGTAAAGTTGAATGCCGATGGGTATGTTTGCCATGCTTGCTCGCTTTCCTGCTCCGTTTTCTGTTTTGGTTAAAGTGAATCCTGTCTCCCCATGTCGTCGTTCCCGCATGTTTTACCGCAGGAACGGGAATCCAGAGTCGGTCTTATGATATCCGCGTTTATTTATTGCGCCGCCCAGCTCCTTGACCTCCGACAACGCCGCCTTGTATGTTTTCCATTGTTCAGGCGCCGCTTGTTTGAGCGCCGTCTCTGCCACTGCCCGCCACTTTTCGGCGCTCTTGGCTGCGCTCTTGGCAACGGCGCCGTTTGCCGCCTTGCCGGCTCTCTCAGCGATGAGCGCCGCTTCTCTCTCAGCGATGAGCGCCGCTTCTCTCTCAGCGATGAGCGCCGCTTCTCTCTCAGCGATGAGCGCCGCTTCTCTCTCAGCGATGAGCGCCGCTTCCCATATCTCCCATTCATTGCTTGCCTCGTTCTGCAGCGCGCTCTCCGCCTCTGTCAACGCTGTCCACATGGTTTGCCGCGCGCTATTCGCAGCGTTGTGCGCCGTCATGTAGGCGCCCCATTCGGCGGACGCCGCCTTGATGAGCGCGTCCCGCTCCTTTTTTAGTGAGAAGCTTAAGTATTCAATGACATAGCCGCCGTTTGGGAACTCGGCGGTGCGGAACACCTTCTGCACGGCTACGCCGTTATTCCGATACGCCTCCCATTCTGCAGGCGCCGCCTTGATGAGCGCGCGGCGCGCCTTCTCTTCCGCCTCAACCGCTGCGCTGCGCGCCTTTTGCGCGGCGTTCTGCTCTGCGTCCCCGCAGCCCAACAACGCCAGCGCCGCCGCTGTTAACATGACGAATGCGGCGCGTCTCATTCCGCGCCCTCCTTTTCTGTTTTGGCTAAAGTAACGCTCCTGCCGGTCGTCATTTTAACGCCGCCCCAGCTCCTTGACCTCCGACAACGCCGCCTTGTATGTTTTCCATTGTTCGGGCGCCGCCTGTTTGAGCGCCGTCTCTGCCTCTTTGAATCTGCCCCCCGCCTCTGCCAATATGAGCGCCTTTTCGATTGGATTGACGTCGGCCGCTTGGGCGAGTCTTTTTAAATAGATCGCCGACTCCCATCCCTTCCATTCATCGCTTGCCGCGTTCCGCAGCGCGACCTCTGCCTCAAGCGCCGCCGTCCACATGGTTTCCCGCGCGGCATTCGCAGCGTTGTGCGCCGTTATGTAGGCGTCCCATTCGGTGGGCGCCGCCTTGATGAGCGCGTCCCGCTCCTTTTTTACTGAGAAGCTTAAGTATTCAATGTCATAACCTCCGTCTGGGATTTCGGCGAGAATGACTTGCTTTCTTGGGGAGAGACCGTTGTTCCGATACGCCTCCCTTCCGTTTTTTCGATAGGTCTCCCATTCTGCAGGCGCCGCCTTGATGAGCGCGCGGCGCGCCTTCTCTTCCGCCTCAACCGCCGCGCGGCGCGCCTTTTGCGCAGCATTCTGCTCTGCATCCCCGCAACCCAACAACGCCAGCGCCGCTGTCAACATGATGAGCGCCGCTTGCTTCATTCCGCGCCCTCCTTGGAAACCTCAACCGCTTTGCCAGTCTTCATCGACTCAAAAATGGCGTCGATCGTGTTCATCTGTCCGACGCTGTTGCGGGCGGGTATGCGGTGCGTTTCGCCTGTTTCGAGGCAGTCGAGCAGGTGGCGCATTTGCAGGGCGAACTGATCGTACGGCTCAAACTCAAAGGTCTCGGAGCGGCTGCGCGCCTGCAGACGCAGCGACGTCGCGCGCCCGCCGCAGTTCCACACCGCGTCCATGCGCATCGACCCGCCCTGTCCGCCGATCTCAATATACTCCGCCGACCAGGATGTCCACCCGACGGAGATTTGCGCCGTCCCGCCGCACGGGAAGACGAACAGCATATACGCCGCGTCGTCCACTTCAAAGCCTGGCTGCTCCGCCGCAAACACGCGCACAGGGTCGGCGTTAAAAATGTAGCGCGCGTGGTGAATGTTGTAGCAAGCGAGGTCGTAGATGCTCCCGCCGCCCTGCGATTTCGTCCAGCGCCAGTTGCTGCCGGGCGTCCGCGCGTCCTTGCGCGAGCCGATGCAGAACGTGCTGCGGACGGTCGTCAGCTCTTCGATGGCTCCCTCCTCAATGAGCGCCTTCGCTTTCATGTGTCTTGGGTGATGGCGGAACTTGAACGCCTCGGCGACCAGAACGCCGTTCTCTTCGCATGCGTCCACAAAGGCGGCCGCCTCGGCGCCTGTAGAGGTGAACGGCTTTTCGCACAAGATCGCCTTTGCCGCCTTCGACTCGGCGATCTGAATGCCGACCTCCGCATGGAAAGCGCCCCATACGCAGATGACGGCGGCGTCCAGCTCTTCGTTTTTCAGCATCTCCTCAAGAGAGCCGTAGTGTTTGTCGGCTCCGTAGTCGTTGGCGTAACGCTCCGCCGCTTCGGGGCGTATGTCGCAGACGGCGACAATTTGGACATCCTCCAGCTGCCTGCATGCGTTGCCGTGCGCGCGAGAGATTCCGCCCGCTCCGACGATTCCGATTCGTTTGACGCTGCTCATGCTTCAGCTCCTTCCATCGTTCCGCTCTGCATTCTATCTTGTCCGCCGCAAATTATTGATTCATACTCGGTAGCAGAAGAGGTCGAATGTGGGCATCGAAATGCGCTACGATGACAGCAGGATCGCGAGGCTCCCAAAGTAACATATGCCCCTCGATTCCTCGAAACCAATGTGTGATTTCTTGCACATAGCGCGGATGGCTAGCAATCCCATTTGTGAACACCCACCAAAATGGAATAACGCCTAGTGGCTGCTTGGCGATTTGGCGTCCGGAGTAAAGAATGCCTGGTGTAAAGTACTTGCAAGCTCGTTCGTGAGCGTTGCCTGCTGCTCGCTGGCGTTTGATCTCAATGAAGATCGCGCGTCCTGATGGTGTATGGCGAATCACTGCATCTGGACGTACGCCATGGGGCCGCCCGCTTGAGAGATGCTTCCCGTAGATCCCCTCTAGGTCGCGTGGTGACTTCTCAATAACTAGATTGCTTTCCGACCGTAGATGATCCTGCATAGCGTCAAAGAACGCATCTTCTGCCTTCTGTCCCCTAGTTGCGCTTTCGTCTTGCCATTTGTCACGTTCTTCCAAATGCTCTCGCGCTACCATGAAATAGCCTCTAAGCCCCAAACCTCCCATCCATTAGCGATGGGGCCTCGGGCGAACAACTCAAGCTTACGAAGGTTGGGGAACATCAGATCAATACGCCGACGGACTTCATCGGGCTTCTGCGAATGCGCGCGTCGACGTTCGCTGACAAGTTGGCGGATATTGCGCGCTCCCCTCGGCTGAGGGATGCGCCCCTTCTTGAACACCAAGCACAGTTCGCATTGGCTCATGGTGTAGAAGCCGGGATTAACCCGTATCTTGTCCCAAACAAAGGCGACCGTTGCCCAACTAAATCCCCATGTCTTCCCGAGATCAATGGCTTGGTCCAAGTGAGGGTTGGTCGCCCACATGAACAGCAAACAATCGGGCGCCGCGACTCTGTGTATTTCGAGCGTCTTCAAGACTTTAAGTGTCACGGTAGGGTAGTGCCGAATGGCTCCGCCACTGTCTCCGTTTCCCGCGCCAGCGTGCTGAAGTTGGCCTTTGTAGTCCCAAGGCGGATCCGCATAGAGAATGTCGAATTGCGCATCGGGCAAGGATGGAAACACGGAATGACTAGTCTCTGTCGCATTAAATAAGTTTTTCAAGAATCCACCTTCTCTATGTGGTTAGGTTTTGGTGAATTAGCAGATTGCTAACCTTAAGTTTGGTCTGGTACATAACTCCTTGGCATGGAACTTTACGTAATGAACCGCACTTTGAGTTTCAGCCTTCGCAGGAAGAATGATGTCTCGCTGATCATAACCCCGCCCCGAGCGCGATCTTGACGACCATTTCGCCCCCAAGCCGATAGGTTCCGTCCAGCGCCTTGAACCCGTCCAGAACGCGCTCCAGCGGCAGCTGATGGCTCACCATGTCGGCGAAGGGAATCTCGTTTTTCTCGATGATCGGCAGCGCGCGCGGGAAATCGTCCAGCCGATACCCCCAGATGCCTTCAATGCGCAGGTTGCGCCGCATGAGCATCTGGTTCGGGTTGAACTCAATGGAGCCCATGTCGACAAAGTGTCCGACCTCAATGAAGGCGCCGCTGTGGCGGACATAGGACAAGCCTTCGGGCGTCGCCGGCAGGAAGCCGGCGCACTCAAAGACGACGTCGGCGCCCGCTCTTTTCGGCGTGTGCGACATGACGATCTCGCGCCGCTCCTCCGCTGTTTTCACCTCTTCGATGTCGATGACGATGTCGGCGCCGAGCCGTTTCGCCAGCTCCAGGCGCCCCTTCGGTCCGCCGACCATGATCAGCTTGCCCGCGCCTCTCATTTTGGCGGCGATGAGCGTCACCAGCCCGATGGCGCCGGAGCCTTGTACGACGACCGAGTCACCGATTTCAATGCCGGAGCGGCTTGCGGCGTGTATGCCGACGGTGAACGGTTCAATCAGAACGGCCGCTTCGGGCGGCGCGGTCGTTTTGATAAAGCAGGTTCCGGGCAGGCACAGATGGATGTAGTCGGCGAATCCGCCTCGGAAGCGCGGCTCATTGTCAGGGTTGTTTTGAAAGCCGTAGGCTCCGCCTTTTGCGCCGGGCGCGAGGATGACGCGGTCGCCCTCTTGAACAGGCGCGCCGACATAGTCCGTCTTCACATTGCGCCCCAGTTTTTCGATGACGCCGACGTTTTCGTGTCCGAGCAGCATCTCGCCCTGAATGCCGTTTTGCCAGTTGTGAATGTCGGTGCCGCAGATGCCCGCCAGCTCCTGCCGCAGCACGAGCGTGTCGGGGGTCGGTTCTGGGACGGGGTACTCTCGTATTTCAAAGCGGCGTCCGGTTGCGACGACCGCGCGTCCTGTCGCTGCCATGCGCGTTCCTTTGCTTTGTTCGGGTTAGGTTCATGGGCGCACTTGAAAAGCATCATACCGCAGGCGGCGGACAGACGCAAAGGGCGGGCGTCCACATCCAAACATGCCCCAATTCAAGCGCCGATATCTGATCTAAGGCTTTGGTTGGGACATGTCGGCATGGAACGCTGACGTTGTCTATTGGACTCTGGATTCCCGCTTGCGCGGGAATGACAGAGAGGTCGGCCGATACCCGCGCCCTATGCCGTCCATCTGCGTATGAACGCGGCGCCTCAAGCTTTCTTTTCAATCCACCGCCCGACGCCGAACGTCGCCAGCCCTCCCAAAAAGAACAGCAGCTCAATGCCCATCGCTTTCTCCGCCGACATCGGGCCGAGCGGCGACATGAAGCCGAGATGATTCCCCATGCCGACGTACAGCCCGACAACCAGCGAGACAAGCCCGATCAGCTCCAGAACCTTGCCGATGTAGAATAGAACCACGCCGTTTCCTTAGCCGATCTCAATGAGGCCGCGGCGGCGCGACAGAACGGCGTCGTAAAGGCGCATCGTTTTGACGCAGTCCTGTATGCTGCATTGCGGCTCGCGTTCTTCGCGGACGGCGCGCACAAACTCGGTCAAGCTAACGCTGTCGCCGGTCAGTTCGCTGTTGCGTTCGTCCGAGTAGTTTTCGGTGAATGTGTTGCCGCCGGCGGTGTAGTGCGAGATCGTCCACAAGCCGTCCAGGACGATATACGATTCATGCCCCGTCATTTCGATGCGGTCGTAGTTGCGCCTCCAGAGCCGCTGGCTGTTCAGTTGCATCAATCCGACGGCGCCGTTTTCAAACTCCATCGAGACGGCGAAGGAGCCTTGCCCGTGGCGTTCGTTGCCGAAGGAGGCGATCGTCTTCGGCTCGCCCGCCAAGCGGCGAATCAGGTCGAAGTGGTGGATGGCGAAGTCGAGCAGATAGTGGTGAACGGAGCCGTATTTGCCGCTGCAGAATGAGCAGAATATTTGGGATAGTCCGCCGAATTCAGGCGTTTCGGAGATCGCTTTCGCCTGCCGCGCGCCGACGCTGAAACGGCGCTGGAAGTTGACCATCATCGTCTTGCCGGCCGCTTCCGCCGCTTCCGCCAGCTCGATCGTGTCGGCGAGCGACGGGGCGGGCGGTTTTGGAGTGAAGACGTGGTAGCCGGCGGCGAGAGCGTCTTTCACCAGCCCCTGCCGCGCGTCTGGACCCATGCAGATGATGAGCGCTTCGATATCCTCTTCGCCGCACATTTCGCGCCAGTCGGCGTAGGAGCGCCCCGTTCCGAATTTGCCCGCCGCGCTGAGCCGCCGCCCTTCGTCGGCGTCGCACACCGCCTGAAGCGCGACCGGCGCGAGATGCAGCGCCGGGTAGAGCGTATGACGCGCGAAGCCTCCCGCGCCGATGAAACCGATTTTCAAGTTGTCCATTCCGTATCTCCTTTTATGGATTGTAGAGACGATTGCCGTATGCTGTCCAGCTCTTGGGCGCTGAAAACTCCTGCGCGGTATAGATTGCGGTACTCATCCGAAACGCTTTGATTGAATATCATCAGGTCGTCCGTATTGACGGTCACATGGACGCCGTTGTCAAATAAAGCGCGGATCGGATGCGACGCTAGATCAGGCGCGCCGCCCAGCGTCACATTGCTTGTTGGACACACATTGAGTTGAATTTGACGGCTTGCGAGCCGCCGCATCGCCTCAACCGATTCCGCAGCTCCGACGCCATGCTGAACCTCGTCCAGCTCCAGTATCTCAACCGTCCGCAAAACCTCTTCCGCTCCTCCGAACTCGCCGACATGCGCTTTCAATTTCATTCCAGCGGCGCGCGCCTTTGAAAACAACGGCTTCATCGTTTCAGGCGGGCATACCTCTGGACGGCTATAAAGATCAATGGATTGAAAAAAGCCTAATTCTACGGCGTCATGCGCCAGACGCATCAGGTCTGCATTGCCTGCGCAACCTCGAGAAAAGCCCAGCTCCGGTCGCAGATCGATGCGCGTCTTACACTCTTCGGTTAACGTTTCAATCCATCCGCATAAGCCTTCTAACCCGTTGGGATAGAACTCTGCCTGCCGAATGTCAAAGCTCATTTCAAGCAGAACGACTCCATCTTGAATTGCGTCGCGTATTCCCGCCGCCGCAACAAACTCTAGACCCTCTCGATGCTTGATTCTGGGTGCCAAGACAGCGTCCGCATACTCCATCATTCCCTCAACCCCTTTCATTTTGAGAGGAGGTTTGGGTAAAGAGACCCCCGTCCAGCGTTCCACATGGTCTAAGCGCGCGCTAAAAAATGCATGGCAGTGGACATCGGTTTTGGCGGCCGCTTTGATCCCGGCTAGGTTGTCTGTAGAAAGAGCCTCAACGAAACTGATAGACATCTTGCTTTTCATGCAGACGAATGCTGAAACCGATATGGAACGACCGCGCCGGCGCCTTTAGATTGCCCGCCGGACAGCGAAGCGATGCGTCTAACGGCGTCTATACAAAAGCGCCGCTTGGCGCTGTCGGGAAAGCCGGTCTGCCTTGCTTCACATAAACTGTTCATAAGCCGCCCTAATCTTCATCGTCCGCTTTAGTATAGCGCTCCGCTTCAGATGAGGCAGCTGGATCGTCTTGAGTTCAGACAATCCTGAATGCGAAGGCGGCGCCGCGTCGGATTCCCCCCTTGACAAGGGGGGCTAGGGGGGTTTGAGCGTCGCGGGAAGATTCTGGATTCCCGCTTGCGCGGAAAGGATGGAAGAGGGCGAAGCAGAATTATGAAAACAGAAACTGAACAACCGCGCCGGGGGAGACGTCCACGACAACGTTTCCGTCCTGGTAGCCAGTTTCGATGGAGCCTTCCCTGGCGAACGTCGTAACGATGCGCTGACCTTTCGGCGGACGGACGCGGTGCGTATGAGCGCGGAAGGCGATCAGATCGGCGCGGACCGCCTTGCAGTTTTCCCATTCGATATCCATTCTAGCGCCGCCTCTCACCCGCAAACCTTTTACAGACCCTTTATCCCAAGCCTTCGGAAGCGCCGGCAGCAGCGCGATCTCATTCGCGTGGCTTTGAACCAGCATCTCGGCGATTCCAGCCGTCCCGCCGAAGTTTCCGTCGATCTGAAACGGCGGATGCGTGTCGAACATGTTCGGCAGAGTGCTTTTTCGCAGCAGCTCCATGACGTGGCGGTGCGCCTTCTCGCCGTCCTCTAGGCGCGCCCAGAAGTTGACAACCCACGCGCGGCTCCATCCCGTATGTCCGCCGCCATGTTCTAACCGGCGGTTCAGCGAGACGCGGCATGCTTCCGCCAGTTCGGGCGTTTTTTGGACAGAAATTTGCGACCCTGGATGCAGCGCGAACAGATGGGAGATGTGCCGATGTCCAGGCTCCGGCTCGTCAAAATCTTCCATCCACTCCTGAAGCTGTCCATGCTTGCCGACGGCGGGGGGCGGAAGTTTGTCTATGACAGCGCGCGCCTTGCTGCGGAAGGCTTCGTCCACGCCCAGTATCTCGCTCGCTTCGACGCATCGGCGCAGCAATTCCCAGATAATCTGCGTGTCCATTGCCGGTCCGAAGCAGACGCTCGCGCGCTGCCCGTCAGCGGTCTGGAAGCTGTTTTCGGGCGAGTTGGACGGCGCCGTGACGAGATAGCCCGTCTCAGGCTCTTCCGTCAGAAAATCGATATAAAATTGCGCCGATTCCTTCATGACAGGATAGGCGCGCGCCAGAAACGCTTCATCCTTGCTAAAGGCGTAATGCTCCCATAGATGCAGGCAGAGCCAGCCGCCCGCCGCTGGAAATTGCCCCCAAGACGGATGCTCGCCCGGCGAGGTGTAACCCCAGGGATTCGTGATGGTGTGAACGACCCAGCCGCGCGCGCCGTAGTGGGTTCGCGCCGTTTTGCGCCCAGGCTCCCGCAGGCTCTCGATCAGGTCGAACAGCGGCGTGTGGAGCTCCGGCAGGCTCGTCGTCTCGGCGTGCCAGTAGTTCATCTGCGCGTTGATGTTCGTATGGTAGTCCGCGTTCCAAGGCGTCTGTACGCCGTCTGCCCAGAGGCCCTGCAGGTTTGCCGGGAGATTCCCAGGGCGCGAACTGCTGATCAAAAGATACCGTCCGAACTGAAAATAGAGCGCGGCGAGACCTGGATCGGCTTCCCCCTCTTTCAAGGCGGCGATGCGTTTGTCGATCGGCACGCTGTCGCTGCCCTTCGTTTTAGGAAGAGTGAGCCGAACGCGCTCGAACAGCGGGTGGTAGTCTAGGACATGGTCGTGGCGCAGCCAGGGAAATGATTTCTTGGCGGCTGCCTCCACGCGGAGCGTTGGCTTTTTCAGGTCGGCTGCGTCGCGGTAGTCGGTCGAGGCGGAAAACACGATAAAGGCAGAAGTTGCGCCGGACACGACGACCGAGTTTCCTTCAACGCGCATTTCGCCGCCTCCTGCCAAAATGCGCGCCTCAGCGTAGAACCGCATCCCATTCGGGTCGTTTTCGCCGGCGTTCAACTGTCCGCTCAGCGTGAGCGTTCCCGGTTCATGCGCGGCCGACTCGGCGCGCTCTATCCTGTCCAACCGCGCTGTGAATCCAAGCGCGCCGGTTGTTACGCTCCCAATGCGGATGGCGAGAACCTGATCAGGCGCAGAGACAATCGCCTGACGCTGCATCCCGATTCCGCCGATGTTGTAGCTAATTGTATCCGTTGCGGTTTTAAGGTCGAGCGCGTGACTATAGAAGGACAGTTCCGCTTCGTCGGGAACGTCGAAGTCGAACCACAGGTCGCCGAGCGTCTGATAGCATCCGTATTCGACGTTTCCGCCTCCGCCGCGCCCGGAGCCATGCCCTTTGCAGACGAGCCGTTCATAGGTGAGCGCCTGCGCTTCGGCGTAGCGGCGCTGGAACAGCAGCTCGCGTATTTCGGGCAGGTATTGGAGCGCGTCGGGATTGTCGGCGTCCTGCCGTTTTCCAGACCAGAGCGAGATTTCGTTCAGCTGTATTCGCTCATGCCGCACTCCGCCAAAGACCATTGCCCCCAGCCGTCCGTTTCCGATGGGGAACGCCCTGTTCCACGCCTGTCGACTGCGTATATCGTCACTTTCGCCCGTTTCAGAATGGGCGGGCCGTCGATGCCATATCCGCCACTCGCTCATAGCTGCCTCCGTTCATTGGAGTTCTATCATACACAATTTGGCGGGGGCGTCAAGCGAATCGTTAGGCGGGCGGTACGCTCATGCGATGGTGATGTAAATTGGTTCAACAGGAGAACCGCGTATGTTCCGTCCACGCTCATACCGCCATGACATTCGTTGCATCCACTGCGGATCCAACTGGATCATAAATTACGGGAAAGACCGCGGAAAGCAGACCGCGCTTTGCCGGCAATGCGAGACCCGGCACACTCCGACGGGTATTTGATCGAAGACGCGCCAAACGAACGGATCAGCCCCAAAAGCCGCTCATAGCCTAGATTCTTTTATTTGACGGGTATTTGATCGAGGACGCCGAAACGGACGAATCAACCTCTTCTGCGCCCGTAAACAACCCGCTCAATCCCTGACATATCGAGCGCCGTCTCCGCCGACTCAAACAGCTTTGACGTCTCAAACAGCGCGAGAGCCTGCTCCGCCTGACCCTCCCCCACCTCAAACGCCGCAAAACCGCCAGGCTTTAAAAACCCCCCGACGCCTGAAATCAACGGACGCAGCGCGGCGAACCCGTCCGCCCCGCCGTCCAGCGCCTCGCGCGGCTCATACAAACGCGACTCCGGCGGCAGACGCTCCAGATCTGCCGTGCGAACATACGGCGGATTCGACACAACCGCATCGAACCGCTCCCCCGCATGAAAAACGGAGAGGCCGTCCCCCAAACGAAACTCTATACTTCCGCCGACGCCTGCCGATTCAGCGTTGCGCCGCGCCGTCTCCAGCGCCGCCTCGGAGATGTCTGTCGAGACGACCGCTGCGCCGTTGTCTTGAAGCGCATACGCCAGCGCGACGCCGATCGCCCCGCTTCCGCAGCCGATGTCCGCCAGCTGGACGCGCTGATCCGTCTCGTTCTCGGCGACTTTGAGGCATTCCCGCTCCTCCGAGCGCAGCCAATCCAGCGCCAGTTCCACCAGCGTTTCGGTCTCTGGGCGCGGAATAAGGGTTCCGCGGTTCACCTCAAATGAGAGCGACATGAACTCGCGCCGCCCCGTCAAATAGGCGACCGGCTCCCGCGCATGCCGGCGCCGCACCAGCTCCCGATAGGCGTCCAGCGGCTGCCCCGACACGACATACTCATAGTTTAGGTAGAGCCACATGCGGTTCTGATTCAGCGCATGCGCGAGAAGCAGCTCGGCGTCCAAACGGGCGGTCGGGATGCCCGCGCGCTCAAAGTAACCCGCCGTCCATTCGATCAGTTCTAGGGCGCGCCATGTTTTTTGAGCGCTCATTCTGTCAATGAGGACTGCAGCTTCGCCGTCTGATCAGCCTCAATCAGCGGATCGATGAGCGCGTCCAGCCCCCCGTCTAAGATCGTCTCCAGCTGGTACAGCGTCAAGCCGATGCGGTGGTCAGTGACCCGCCGTTCCAAAAAATTGTAGGTGCGTATCTTCTCGCTGCGGTCTCCTGAGCCGACCATCGACTTGCGGGCGTCGGTGCGTTCGGCGTTCTGCTCGCGCATCTTATGGTCGTAAAGCCGCGCGAGGAGAGCCTTTTCCGCCTTCGCTCGATTCTTATGCTGCGACCGTTCATCTCGGCAAACGACGACGATGCCGGTCGGAACATGCGTCAAACGCACCGCCGAGTCGGTCATATTCGCGTGCTGACCGCCAGGTCCGCCTGAACGAAAACGCTCCATTTTCACATCGTTTGGGTCCAGATCGACATCAACCGCCTCCGCCTCCGGCAGCGCCGCAACCGTGACCGCAGAGGTGTGAATGCGCCCGCTCGACTCTGTTTCAGGGACGCGCTGAACGCGGTGAATCCCGCTCTCAAACTTCAGGCGGCTATAGACGCGCTCGCCCGATACGGACACAATCGCCTCTCGAAAACCGCCCAGCTCCGTTTCGTTTGAGCTGACCGTCTCAACTTTCCAGCCGATCCGTTCGGCGTAACGGGCATACATTCGAAGCAGATCCGCCGCGAAGAGAGCCGCTTCCAGCCCGCCCGTACCCGACCGAATTTCCAGCATGATGTTCTTATCGTCGTTCGCGTCTTTCGGCAAAAAAAGCGTCTTCAGCCGAAGCTCCAGCGTTTCGACGGCCGCCTCCAGCTCCGCCGCTTCCGCCTGCGCCAGCGCCTGCCACTCTTCGCTGTCGTCCAGCTCGAGAGCCTCGCGCGCCTGTTGAAGCCCTTCCAGCGCCTTCTCGTACTCCGCGCCCGTTTCCACAATCGGCTCCAGCTCCGCCCGCTGCTTGCCGAGCCGCTCCGCTTCGCCCTGCTGCGCATAGACCTTCGGGTCGGACAGCTGCGCCTCAATCTCCTGAAAACGCGCCTCCGCTTCGGACAATTTTTCTTTTAAAAAAAACGACATGCGGCTTCCAGCTTAAAACAGCATATAACTCAAACCGACCGCCGCCGCGCCCAGCATGATATAGATCGCGCTCCATCCCAAGCCTGCCATTGCGATGAACGACAGCGCGAACACCGCCAGCGCGCGCCCGTCCGACAGCAGAAAAACTGTGTCGCCTTCTGCCATCATGCGCATTCCGACCAGCAGGAGAACCGATCCCGCCGCCACTGCGCACAACGGCATCCATTGCGCCGACATACTCGCCCCCTTCGGAAAGGAGACGCCGGTATAGCTCAAAAACGCTTCCAGCAGGACCGCCAGCACCGCCGGTTTGATACCCTGCACCGCCGATTTTAGCCCCTTCAGGAGCTTGCCGACAAAGCCTTCGTCGCCGCCTTCATACACTAGAGCCGCCGCCAGAGCCGCCATGCCTGTTACGGAGGGCAGGAGATACGCGATCACTGACACATATGCGCCGATCATCCCCGCCTGCAGATAGCCTGTGTAGGCGACCACCTTCGGCGCGATGGGGCCGGGGAGAGCGTTGCCTGCCGCCCAGCCCTCCCGAAACTGGTCTTCGGTGAGCCATCCGCGCTCAAACACAATTTCGTTCTGCATGGCTTGCGCGAGCGCATGCCCGGACCCGAAAATGAACGCGCCAAGCTTCAAAAATGTGATAAAAAGATCAGCCAGCACAATCGACCGCCCCCTTCTCTTGAATAAACGGCGGACAGGCTGCTACGAAGCTTCCCGCGCTTGACGCTCGCGGAAGCGGCGGTATTTCTGCTCGAACTTCTCTACGCGCCCCTCTGTATCAACGACGCGCCGCTGCCCCGTGAAGAACGGGTGGCAACTGGCGCAGATCTCAACGCGGGTGTTGCCCGCTGTCGACATGGTCTTATAAGAGGCGCCGCATACGCACTGGATTACCGCCTCGTTCATCTCTGGGTGTATTCCTTTTTTCATGCCTCAACCTTTCCGCATGGACTCCAAAAACTCTTCGTTCGTTTCCGTTTTGCGCATCTGCTCTTGAAACAGCTCGATGCATTCCGCCGGCGACAGTTTATTCAGGAACTGCCGCAGGATCCATATCTTATTCAACGCCGCCGGGTCAAGCAACAGCTCCTCGCGTCGGGTCTTCGATTGCTTCACATCCAACGGCGGAAAACGGCGCATTTCAAACAGCTCGCGGTCGAGATGTATCTCCGAATTCGCCGTTCCTTTAAACTCCTCGTACACATACTCGTCCATTCGGCTGCCGGTGTCGACCAGCACCGTCGCGAGTATCGTCAAGCTTCCGCCCTCTTCAAGGTTGCGGGCGGCGCCCAAGAAGCGGCGCGGTCCCATCATGGCGCCGGCGTCGATTCCGCCAGAGAGCGTCTTGCCCGTGTGCGGCGCAATCAGGTTGTAGGCGCGGGCGAGGCGCGTCAAGCTGTCCAGCAGGACGACCACATCGCCGCCAAATTCCACCTCGCGCTTCGCCCGCTCAATGACAATCTCGGAAACCGCCACATGCCGATCCGGCGGTTCGTCAAAGGTGGAGCTGACGACTTCGCCGTGGACGGTGCGCTCCATTTCGGTCACTTCTTCAGGCCGCTCGCCGATGAGCAGAACGATCAGCTTCGCTTCCTGATGATTTTTTTCGATGCCGTGGGCGATGTCGCGCAGCAGGTGCGTCTTGCCGCCGAAGGGCGGGGCGACAATCAAGGAGCGCTGCCCCGCGCCGACAGGAGCCATCAGGTCGATGATGCGCGTTGAGAGAGTCGTTCTGGAAGAGGCGAGCGCGAACTGCTGCGTCGGATGGATCGGGGTTAGGTTGTCGTAAAGTGGGGTTTCTTTCACCGCTTCCGGTTCCCGTCCGTTCACCGAGTCGATCTTCAGGAGGGCGAAAAACCGCTCGCCCTTGTCATGATCGCTGCGCCGCTTCGGGGGGCGTATCGGTCCTCGCACCACATGCCCAGGACGCAAGCCGTAACGCCGAATTTGCGTCGCGGCGACATAGATGTCCTCTTGGCTTTGGAGGTAGTTGTAGTTGACGGAGCGCAGGAAGCCGTACTGGTCGGGGAGGATTTCCAGGACGCCTTCGCCTTCCAGCAGTTCGCCGCCTTCGCTCTGCGCCTCCATGATGCGCGCGATGAGGCGTTGTTTCGGCAGGCCGCTGTATCCCGCGATTTTCAGGTTGCGCGCGATGGCGTAGAGCTCCTGAACCGTTTTTTCATGCAACTGCGTCACATCCAGCCGCGGCGCATCGTTATCATACGTCTTCGACGACGAAGAACGCTCTCTTTGGTATTTTCTCATTTCATGTGCCTTGCCTGACGAATTGCCAATAGTAAGTGGGAACCGCGCGCCGCCGAATGCAAACGCAACACGAAACGGCGACATCTAAAATACGCAACGAAGCCAAGAAGGGTGGGCTGAGAACGCTCCTGAAGCCTGCCTGAACATTCGAATCTGAAGCCGATGCGCCGAATAAAAGAGAATGCGCGTTGTCGACCAACGATAATCATATACCCCCTTTTCGCTGGGGTCAAGCGAAATGTTCAGACCTTAGCGCTTTAGTTGGGACATTCCGCCTGGCGAACGCGAACGGTTTCTGCGGCGCCTCTGGATTCCTGCTTTCGCAGGAATGACTGCAGGCGGCGCGGCGGCTTTTCCGCTGGTCACAGCGGTTTTTCGCGATGATGCCCCAATTTTTAGCATGATGTCCGAATTATTCTGACCTCAAGGCTTTAGTTGGGGCATGTCGGCATGCGAACGCGGACGTCGTCCGTCTAAGATGCAATTGCGAGATTCTTGCTCTTCAACAAAACCGCCGCTTGCGTTATACTGCCCTCCGCATTCTAAAACGATGGGAGTCGCATGGTCGCCGTTATACGCAGCAGCGCCGTCATGGGCGTGGACGCCTTCATTGTGCAGATCGAGACGGACCTCGCCAACGGGCTGCCGGGCATCACTTTCGCCGGCCTGCCGGATGCGTCTGTGCGCGAAAGCCGCGAGCGCGTTACGGTCGCCATCCGCAATTCAGGCTTCGCCCTGCCGCCCAAGCGCATCACCGTCAACCTGGCTCCCGCCGACATACGAAAAGAAGGCTCCGCGTTCGACCTCGGCATCGCGCTCTCCATTCTCGGCGCCTCGGAACAGATCAGGATGTCCGCCAGCCATGAGACGCTTGCGCTGGGCGAACTCTCGCTTGAAGGCTTCTTGAGACCGATACGCGGGGCGGTCGCCATCGCCGCGGACGCCGCGAAACATGGCGTCAAAGCGATTATATTACCAAAACAGAACGCCGAAGAGGCCGCCGTCATCGAAGGCATCGATGTGTTCGGAGCCGAAACGCTTGTGGAAGCGGCGCGGCAATTCAACGACCGCAGCGGTTTTGAACCGACGCAGGTCGATCTCAAAAACATGTTCGACCACTCGGACCGCGCCTTGCCCGATATGGCGGATGTGCGCGGACAGGAGCTCGCTAAGAGAGCGCTGGAGGTGGCGGCTGCCGGCGGACATAACATTCTGCTCATCGGTCCGCCGGGTTCCGGGAAGACGATGCTTGCGAAGCGGCTGCCGTCGATCCTGCCGCGCCTCACATTTGAAGAATCGTTTGAAACAACCAAGATACATTCGGTCGCCGGCGTTTTGGAGTCTGGGTCGCCGCTTGTGACGACGCGCCCCTTTCGCAGCCCGCACCATTCCACCTCGATGGCGGGTCTCATCGGCGGGGGCAGAATACCGGCGCCCGGCGAGATCAGCCTCGCGCACAACGGCGTGCTGTTCATGGACGAGCTGCCTGAATTCTCTCGAAACGCTCTGGAGGCGCTGCGTCAGCCGTTGGAAAACGGCACATCCACCATTGCCCGCGCTTGGGGATCGCTCACCTTTCCCTCCCGCGCGATGGTCGTCGCCGCGATGAACCCCTGCCCGTGCGGTTATTTCGGAGATACGAGGCGGGTCTGCTCCTGCTCGCAGTCGGCGCTCGCGCGGTATCAGGCGCGCATCAGCGGTCCTTTGCTAGACCGCATCGACCTTCATGTTTCCGCGCCTGCCGTTCCGTTTGAAGACATGAGCGACCCTGTCGACGCCGAGCCGTCCTCCGAGGCGCGCCAAAGGGTTCAAAAAGCGCGCGACGCGCAGCGGAACCGTTTCAAAAATACGAGCGTCTACTGCAACGCGATGATGCGTTCTAAGGAGACTCGGCAGGCGTGCATTTTGACGGACGAGGCGGAGAAGATGTTTGCGGATATTCTTCGCCGTTTGGGTCTGAGCGGGAGAGGTTATACGCAGATTTTAAAGGTGTCTCGAACCGTCGCCGACATGTCCGATTCGGATATGATTGAGCAGAAGCATATCGCCGAGGCGGTTCAGTTCCGCTGCCTTGATCGGCAGTATCTCGGCTAGCCCCGCGCCTTCTTTCCGTCATTCACGCGCAAAACGCGCGCATCTTTCTGAACCCCCCAAACCCCCCTTGTCAGGGGGGCTTCCATACTCCCCTTTGTCAAAGCTTCTGCACTTTCCTCTTTGTCAAGGCTCCTGCACTCCCCCCCTTTGTAAGGGGAACTATATGCTTGACTAGCCAAGCGAATCGGCCCATTAGAAGGTGGGACGAT
>JAPPNK010000032.1 GCA_028818695.1 Candidatus Poribacteria bacterium | reverse complement strand
CCGACGAGACGGCGCGGCTCTGGGATGTCCAAACAGGCTCGCCGCTGCATATCTTAGAGGGACATACGGATGAGGTGTTTGACGCCGCGTTCTCGCCCGACGGACGCGCCCTAGCGACCGCCGGCTACGACGGCATTGTCTATCTGTGGACAACTCCGAATTAAGCTGAACAAGCCGAATCGTCATTCCCGCGCAAGCGGGAATCCAGAGGCGCCACGCGCCTTAAACCCCCCTAACCCCCCTTGACAAGGGGGAATGACACGCGCCGTCAGAATTAAGAGCTGGACGATCCGCTCTCCGACGCGGACGTTTTCTTCGAATCGCTCTTGCCGCTTTTTTCGGAGGTTTTAGCGGACGAGTCGCCGGGCGCAGCCGCCTCTTTTTTCTGCGCTGATTTGTAGCTGTCGCTGCGGTAATCGGTGATGTAGAACCCGTCTCCCTTAAAGATGAGACCCGCGCCGCCGCTGATGAGCCGCGTGACGGAGCCTTTCTTGCCGCATTCAGGGCAGTCGCGTATCGGGTCAGCCTTGATGCTGTGAAACCGTTCAAACTTGACGCCGCACTCATTGCAGCGGTATTCATAGGTTGGCATTTCGTTCTTCTCCGCGCGTCCATTTCGGTTGATGGCGTTGCGCTCATAATGTTAGCGCCAAGCCGCCTCAAGGTCACATTTGATTCGGCGCCCGCGCTCCAAGCAGGCTCAGCCCGTTTGCCATCGTCGTTTGAACCGCCTTGACCAGCAGCAGCCGCGCCTCTGTCAATGCAGGTTCCGCGGGGTTCAGGATGCGCCGGCGGTCGTAAAACAGATGAAACGCCGCCGCCAGCTCCCGCAGCATGTGCGGTATCGAGTGCGGCTCAAACAGCTCCGCGGCGCTCATCACAGCGGCGGGAAAATAGGCGCACCGCTTGATGAGATCGGTCTCCTCCCGCTCTTTCAACAGCGACAGGTCCGCGTTGTCAACGCCCGGCTCCGCGACCCCTCTCTCCCGCGCCTGCCGAAACAAACTTGCCGCCCGCGCATGCGCATATTGAAGGTAGTAAACAGGATTGTCGTTGGACGCTTTCTTGACAAGGTCGATGTCAAAGTTCAGATGAGAATTCATGTTGCGGTGAATCATGAACAGACGAACAGCGTCCTCGCCGACCTCGTCCAGCAGATCGTCCAGCGTGTCGAAGTTGGCGCGGCGCGTGCTCATCTTGACCGTTTCGCCGTCCCGTTCAATCGTCACAAACTGGTGGATGAGCGCTTTCATGCATGAGATGTCGCAGCCTAACGCCTGGACGCCCGCAAAGACGTCCGGATAGGCGTCGATATGATCCGCTCCGAGGATGTCGACGATGCGGTCGTACCCTCTCCGAATCTTTTCGCGGTGGTAGGCGATGTCGGGTAGGCGGTAGGTCGGCTCTCGGTCCGGTCCGCTTCGGATGATCGGCCGGTCTTGCGGCAAGCCAAACGCGGTCGACCGAAACCAGACGGCTCCGTCCTTGTCGTAGGCGCAGCCGGCGGCGCGCAATTCCTCCACAACGTCCTCAATCAGTCCCCGTTCATAAAGCGTCTGCTCGCTGAAGTAAACGTCAAACACGATGCCGATGCGTTTGAGCGTCGCGCGAATCTGTTCAAAGATCCTCTCGACAGCGGCAGCCCGAAACGGCGCAACATCTTCCTCGCCAGCCAACCGATCCCCCTCTTCCGCGATCAGTTCCCGCGCGATGTCTCGGATATACTCGCCTTGGTACCCGTCTTCAGGAAATTCAGCCGGCAGGTTGAGCAGCTCAAGATACCTAGCCCGCGTCGATTCGCCGAGAACGCGCATCTGCCTCCCGGCGTCGTTGAAGTAGTACTCGCGCGTGACGTCGTACCCGACCGCCTCCATGAGCCGCGCGATGACGTCGCCGATGACCGCCTGCCGCCCATGTCCGAGCGTGAGCGGACCTGTCGGGTTCGCGCTGACGAACTCCACCAGCGCGGTTTGACCGGCGTATCGGCTGGATCTGCCGTATTCGGCGCCTTCGCTGAGAACCTGCCGCAGCGCCTGTTCGCGCCATGCGCTTGAGAGCCAAAAGTTGATAAAGCCCGCTCCGGCGATCTCGATCTTCTCAACCGCCCCGCCCGGTTCAATCCGCTTGACGACAATCTCGGCGATGACGCGCGGGTTCATCTTCGCCTCCCGCGCGAGGCTGAGCGCGGCGGAGGTTGCGGCGTCGCCGTGCGCGTCCTCTCTCGGCCGTTCGATGGAAATCTCCGGCAGGCTGTTGAGCGTCAGCTCCCCGTCGTCCATAGCGGTTTGGACGGCGCTTTGAACAGCGTTTTCAAGCTGGCTTTTCGTTTCAATCCACATCGCTGCCGGCCGGTCCGTCGTTGGGGGCGGAGTTGGACGCGCTGTTTTCGCCGAGAGCTTCGGCGAGCTCTTCCCGCTGCGCCCGCCGAAATTTGCGCCTGCCCCGCGATTCCTCTAAAAACGCCGCCTCAAGGCCGCCGCTGGAGATCGGTTCCTCGTCGGATGTTTGGGCATGTTGAATCGCGTCAGCCGCAAGCCGAACCGCCGCATGCAGCGTCAAACCCGGCTCATAATTGTCGTCAAGCCAAGCCGATATGAGATTCGCCTTTCCGCCAATGACGCAGAACCGCTGAGCGTCTCTCAAAATGCCGTTGTAGGAGATTCGGTACAGCTGATTCTGCGCATACCCTGGCTCCCCCAGCTCCGCCACGATCAGCTCCACCTCAAACGGCTTTGCGTCAAATTGCCGCCAGACGTTGCCGATGTACTGCGAGTAAAGGTTGGAGAGCCAGCGCCCCGTCACATCTTCTCGGCTATAGGTGAACCCTTTCAGCTCCGCCTGTTCGATGCCGACGGTGCGCAGCAGATCGTATTCAGGGACGCTTCCGACAGCGGCAAAGGCGACTCTGTCGTAGATTTCGGAGATTTTGTAGAGCGTTCGGCTGGCGTTTTGCGCGACAATGGCGATCCCGCCCGCATACTCCAAGGCGGCGACATCCCGCCCGTATTTGATGCCTTCGCGGGCAAGCTCATTTTTTTCGTTCATGATCTGTTCTGGCGACGCAAAAAGCGGCGTGGACATCGCGTTCCTTTAGGGCTGTTTACGGTTGTCGACGGGCGGCGTAGTCGGCGCGCCACTGCTCAAGAAGCGTCTCCGCGGCGGAGCGTATCTCCTCCATCGGCGCGTCCTGAACGCCTTCTGCCGAGACGGTTTTGACGGTCGGATAGACGCCGCGCACAAAATCGAAACCGCCGGTGGCGATGTCTTCGTCGCTGGCGTCTAGGAGCGCTTCGACGGCCGCATGGACAGTCTCTTCGCGCGTCATGTTCGCCTTGCATCTTTTTTTGAGAACGATGTAAGCCTCTTTTCCGCCGGAGCCTGTCGCGCAGTAAGCCCGCTCCTCATACTGCCCCCCCGCCGGATCGTATTTGAAGATGCGCCCCGTCCTGCGTTTCAGATCATACCCCGCAAAAAGCGGCGCGACGACAAACCCCTGCATCGCGGCGGGCAGATTCTGCGTCAACAGATGCGTCAGGTAATTCGCCTTCCCTTCGAGGCTCAGCGGGATGCCTTCCACCTTCTCATAAAATTCGATCTGCGTTTGAAGCAGCTTCGCCATCTGCGCGGCAGGTCCCGCGACTCCCGCAATCGCGACGGCGGAAAGATGGTCCATCTCCATCACCTTCTCGATTTCGCGCTCGGCGATCTCGTACCCTGCGGTCGCTTGCCGGTCCCCGGCGATGAGAACCCCGTCGTCATATTTCGCCGCCAGGATCGTCGTCCCATGCGTCAGCGGCGGGGCGGTTTCAACGCTTCCTTGCGGCAGCGCAGAACGAAGCAGCTCCGGGCAATTGGAGCGGAGCAGCGCGACAAAATCGGCGCGCTCCGCCCCTTGCCTTCGTTCAAGGCTGAATTGAAGCTCGGCGGGATGGATCATTCGCCGCCGCGCTGGATGTAATTTTCAACAAACTCTTCGGAATCTTCGAGGAGCTCGTCGATCTCATCCAGCAGTTTGTCGATGTCCTCTTTGATGGCGTTTCCTTTTTCAACAATGTCGCGCTTGTTTTCAATCTGTTCGGGATTCTCGCGGACTTTTTCATCCCGACGGGCCTGTTTCTGTTCAGGTTTCGGCATCGCGTTTCCTCCTTACGGGTTGACTTTCGACTTCGACTCAATATATTCCAGCAGCTGCGTCGGGGTTTCACTTTGTTGGAGCATCTCCCCCACCATTGTGCGCGTTCCCCGCAACGGATGCAACATCGGTATCATACGCAAATCGCGTTCGTTCGTGTCAAAGATGAGCGAATTCCAGCTCGCCGCATGAACCGCTTCAGGAAAACGCTTGAGACATGTTCCCCTAAAGTAGGCGCGCGTGTCTAGGGGCGGATTGCTGATTGCATGAATCGCCTCTTCTTGAGAAATGATGCGATCGATGCGCCCCGCTTTTTGAAGACGGTAAAAAATGCCCGCCCTCGGACGAATATCATGGTACTGCAGATCCAACATGCGCATCCGATGATTCGTCCATTCAAGGTCGTACCTGTCCCGATAAGCGGTCAGCCAGGAGCGCTTGATCACCCAATCCAGCCGTCTGTCCAACTGCGAAGCGTCGCTCTCCAACAGATCAAGCGTATTTCCCCACTGGCGAACAACATCCGCGTTTACCTCATGGCGCTGATCCACGTTCCGCCTGTCCACCACATACTGCTCCGCCAGCCGCTGATACCGCCTTTGAATGTCGATGGCGGACAGGCGCCGCATATGCTCCATCGCATAGTCGCGTTCAAAGTCCAGGTCTCTTGACACGGCGCGCATCGCAGAGACAGGCTCCCGCATCTTGAACTGGTCTCGAATCAGCCCGTCCTCAATCATCTGAAGCGTTATCGCGGCGGTTCCCGCCTTTAAGTACGTCGCAAACTCCGACATGTTCGCGTCCCCGACAATCACATGGAAGCGCCGGTACAGCTTCTCGTCCGCATGCGGCTCGTCTCTTGTGTTGATGATCGGCCGGTCGACCATCGTGCTAAGCCCGACCTCCGTCTCGAAGAAGTCGGAGCGCTGCGCAATCTGAAAATCGGCATGCGCGCCTCCGTTCTCGGCGCCGACCTTCCCCGCCCCGGCAAAAACCTGCCGCGTTACAAGAAACGGCGTGAAGCCGTCAACAATCGACTGAAACGGCGTCTTTCGGTCGACAAGGTAATTCTCATGGCACCCGTAGCTATGCCCTTTTCCGTCGGAGTTGTTTTTGTAAATGGCGAGTTCGCGCGGCTCCTCCAGCATCTGCTCGGCAAGCCGGCAGCTCATCTCCAGGATCAATTCGCCCGCCTTGTCGTAGATCACCAGGTCGCGCGCGTTGGAGCATTCAGGCGTGCAATACTCTGGATGCGCGTGGTCAACATAGTATCTGCCGCCGTTGGTGAGAATGTCGTTCACAGCGGGCGCAGCCTCGTCGTCCGCGCCGGCGTCCGGGTTCACAACCTCGCTCATAAACCCGCGCGCGTCCATAAGAGGACTTTCCTCCTCGTAATTCCATGTCGCCGAACGTCGCGGATCGCGCCCCTTATAGCTGTTGACAACCATTGTGGACGCGGCGACAGGGTCAAAATCGGCGGCGTGACGCACCGCGATCCCGTACTCGGTCTCGATGCCCATCGCTTTGATGAGAGCCATAAACGCTCCGCCTTTACAGATACGGTCCTGAGGCAGCGACTCGAACTTTGCGTTTCTCTTGCTCGCTCTGGTCATTCATCAGACGCCTGACATTCACAATGCGCTCGCCTTTCCGTCCAGAGATGCTCGCCCATTCGTCCGGGTTTTTCGTGTTCGGCAGATCCTCGTTCTCTTTAAATTCGTCCTTGACAGCGGAGCGGATGTCTTCGAAGGAGATACCCTTTTCGCCGCCGTCCACATACCGCTTCAGGGCGATTTTCTTCGCTCTGGCGACGATATTCATCACCATCGCCCCGCTGACGAAATCTTTAAAGTACAACGTCTCCTTCTCGCCGCGCGCGTAGGTCAGCTCTAAAAACCTGCTCTCGTCGTTTTCGGCGTACATCTGCTCAACCGCCTTGTCGATCATCCGCTCAACAAGCCCGACGGCCGTTTCCCCAGGGCGCAGATCCGAGGGCGCAAGCGGCAGATCCGGCGTTAGGTACACTTTAAAAATGTCGCGCGCCGCTTCCATATCGGGCCGGTCGATTTTGATCTTCACATCCAGACGCCCCGGACGCAGCACAGCGGGGTCAAGCAGGTCTTGCCGGTTGCTCGCGCCGATGACGATCACGTTCCGCAGCGCCTCCACGCCATCGATTTCCGCTAAAAATTGCGGCACCAGCGTCGACTCCATATCGGACGAAATGCCCAGCCCGCGCGTCCTAAAGAGCGAGTCCATCTCGTCAAAAAAGATGACAACCGGCATGCCTTCCTGCGCTTTTTCGCGCGCCCGTTGGAACACCTCGCGTATCTTACGCTCCGTCTCGCCGACATATTTATTCAGCAGCTCCGGCCCCTTGATGTTGATAAAGTAGGCGCGGATGGAGCTGTTGTTGGAAAGCTCGCGCCCCTTTTGAGCGATGCTGTTGGCGACCGCTTTAGCGATGAGCGTCTTGCCGCACCCCGGCGGCCCGTAAAGCAGAATCCCTTTCGGCGGTCCCAGGTTGAACTCTTTAAACTGGTCAGGGTAAAGATACGGCAGCTCCACCGCGTCCCGTATCTGCTCAATCTGGTTGTCAAGCCCGCCAATGTCTTCATAGGAAACGTCCGGCGCCTCTTCTAAGAGCAGGTCTTCAGAATCTGCCTGCGGCAGCCGATCGACAACAAGGCCGGTGGAGGAGTTGAGCAGCGCACGGTCTCCGCTTTTGAGCGGAGCCGATTTGAGCGAGCCTGAAATATGCGCGACGCGCTCCTCTCCGCCGCGCGCTTCCAGCAGCGCCCGATCCCCGTCCAGCGTCTGCTTGATCCGAACGACCTCGCCGCTGCGTTCAGGTTCCGCCGCCGCAATCACATTGTAGGCGGAATTGACGATCACCTCCTGCCCCGCTTCTAGATGTTCAGCGTCAAGAGAAGGGTCCGCGTTGACGCGCATCTTCTTGCCCATGAGGGAGATGTCGACGGTTCCGTCTTCGTTCCGACCGAGAAACGCCCCGTAGTTGTTCGGCGGCGCGCTCAACATATCCACCTTTTCCCGCAGCAGCTCAAGGCTCTCTTTGGTCTCGGACAGGTTGGAGGTGAGATCGCGGTTGCGCCTGCGCAGCTTGACAAGCTCCCGTTCAGCTTCGTAAAGCATATTTTCGGTGTGTTCGGAGGCGGCGGAGCTCAGCTTTCTGCGCAAATCGTTGATCTCCGCCTGCATGATTTCGATCAAGCCCTCCAGCTCCTTGATCCGCTCAGAATCCCTCCTTGGCGAGGCGCGTCTTGATCGTTCCTCTTTGCTCGATTCCTCAGGACTCATGAGTCTCTTCCTCCACGACGCTGTCTTAGGAACCATATCATACGCTTTCTTTCATTCAGCGTCAACGGGTAAAACGCTCCACCGCATCCGCATACGATTCGCGAAGATACGCCGCTGCAAGCTTCGCCTCAGCTGAAAAATCGTTCCAGTTGCATTCAACGCTGATCCGCCGATCGTAGTCAGCCTCATACAGCGCCTCATAAAAACGCGGATAGTCGTACCGCCCCGAGCCAGGGTAAAGCCTCCCAGTATCGGCAACATGAACATGGATGAGCCGGCTGCCGCAATTTTCAATCGCTTCAAACGGCTCCCGCTCCTCCATGAGATGGTAAAAATCGGCAAGAACGGCGATTTCAGGCCTGTTCACCCGCTTCGCCATTGCATCCGCTTCTTCGACCGTGTTGAGTATATTGCTTTCCCGCCGGTTGAGCGGTTCGATGGCGATCTGAATGCCGGCGGCGCCCGCTTTGTCGGCGCACATATGCAAAAACTCTTCCAGCTGCGCCTCCGCTTCTTCCCGCGGAAATCCGTCCGGCACGTTTCGCGCGCCTCCGCTTCCAAAGACAATCACCCCGCCTCCCACGGCGGAGACCCTCTCCGCAGCAACGGCGACATACTGCTCAATTCGGCTCCAGTCGCGATCGCGCCCTGTCAGTTTCACATGCGGAGCGATGAAGCTGTTAAAGCATTCCGCCTTGATGGAGGCGCCGTCTAAAGCGGAACGGAACAGGTTGAACGACTCTTCAGGCAGCTCAGGTCCAACCATCCCGACGCCGAATTCAGCAAAGTCGCACCCGGCTTCTTCCAGAGCGCGCAGCGCCGCCGGGACGGCCGCCGTCTGCGCTTCATACCGGCTCCCCGCCTGAATCGACCCCGCCCCCGATGTCGGAGGCACAAACGAGGCTAATGCGACGCAACATCCAAAACGCATCTATCCGCCTTCCACACTCTTATTATGAGTTGCATTCGCCAAAAACGCAACTGCCGCGCTAAACTTATCCGCAAAAATGCGTCTCCCCTCCCATTTTCATGCCGCTCTTCTCACTCTGCCATTCCTGCGCAAGCGGGAATCTTAAGCCGCTGCTTGAACGCTCGGCGCGTCAACGGTATGCTATGCATTGTTTAACGCAATATCCATTGGCAGGGGATGTCTCGAATGAAACTTTACGATCAATTCATTGAGCGAACGCGGAAAATAGGCATGCTGCGGGCGATTGGCGGAACGCTCGGCTGGGACATGAAGACGCAGATGCCGCCCAAGGGAGCCGAAGCGCGCGGCGAACAGATGGCGCTCCTCAGCGGCTTGATACATGAAATGGCGACCTGTCCCGAACTGGGCGACGCGCTGAAAAAGCTGTCGGAAGCGGACGGGCTGAACCCCGACCAGGCGGCGAATGTGCGCGAGATGTCCCGCATGTATGACCGCGCCGCCAAGCTGCCGAAATCGCTCATCGAAGAAAAGACGCGCGCCCGCGCGGAAGGGCAAACCATATGGAAAGATGCCCGTCCAAAAAACGACTTTGCCGCCTTCGCCCCCTGTTTGAAGCGGAATGTGAAGCTGCAACGTGAAACGGCGGAGCTCCTCGGATACGACGACAACCCGTACGACGCCTTGCTGGACGCATACGAACCAAACGCGACGAACGCCTCGACGAACGCCATGTTCGACCCGATCCGTAAGGAGGCCAAACCGCTGCTGGACGCCATCCTCGGCAGCTCCGTCCGTCCAGACGAATCGCTCTTGACGCGCCCGCTCTCGCCCCGCAAGCAGCGCCGCTTTGGAATCCTCGCGGCAAAGGAGATCGGCTTCGACTTTGAAGCGGGGCGGCTGGATGTGTCGGCGCACCCGTTCTGCTCAGGCTCGCATCCGAACGACGTCCGCATGACGACGCGCTACGACGTCAACTATCCGCTCAGCTCCTTCTTTGCGGTTCTGCATGAAGCGGGGCATGGCCTCTACGGCCAGGGTCTCCTGACGGAACATATCTACACGCCGCGCGGCAGATCCGTCTCGCTGGGCGTTCATGAGTCGCAGTCCCGCTTTTGGGAAAACAGCGTCGGGCGAAGCCGACCCTTCTGGAAGCGGTATCTTCCAAAGCTGAAAAAGGCGTACGGCGGCGCATTCGATGACGTCTCGCTGGACGATTTCTATTTCGCTGTCAACCGCGCGACTCCAGGTTTGATTCGCGTTGAGGCGGACGAGATCACCTACAATTTCCACATCCTGCTCCGCTTTGAGCTCGAAAACGAAATGATCAACGGGCGCATTGAGGTGGACGATCTCCCGTCCGCGTGGAACGCAAAGATGCGCGGCTACCTCGGCATTGATCCGCCGAACGACGCGATGGGCGTCATGCAGGACATCCACTGGGCGTTTGGCGGGATCGGCTACTTCCCGACCTACACGCTCGGCAATCTTTACGCGGCGCAGCTGCTGTGGAAAATCCGGCAGGACATACCCGATCTGGACGATGAGATTGAGCGGGGGAATTTCGCCGGCATTCTGGAATGGCTGCGGGAGCGCATTCACCGGCAGGGAATGCTCTACTCCTCCGCCGAGCTGATCAAGCGGGCGACGGGCGAGCCGCCGAACGGGAGCTATTTCGTCCATTATCTGCGCGAAAAATACGGCTCTCTCTACCGCCTCTCGCTGTCATGAACGCTGTTGAAGGGAACGCCCGATGCCGTATGCGCCCTCGTATAACCGCGCGAATCGTTTTGGACCAAGCCGTTCATGCGTCGCCGCAAAGAACGGCGTTGTCGCGGCGAGTCAGCCTGTCGCGGCGCTGGCGGGAATCGACATTCTGCGCGCCGGCGGAAATGCGGTCGATGCGGCGGTCGCGGCGGCGGCGGCGTTGTGCGTTGCGGAGCCGATGTCGACCGGCATCGGCGGCGATGCGTTCGCGCTCATCTATGACGCGGAGACGAATCAGGTTTACGGCTTGAACGCGAGCGGACGCGCCCCTGAAGCGGCGACTCTTGACGAGTACGAGCGCCGTTTGGGCAAAGGGGCTGAGATCGGTCCGCGCAGCGCGCTCGCCGTTACGGTTCCAGGCGCGGCCGCAGGATGGGCGGACGCCGCCGCCCGCTTTGGACGCATGCCGTTGAGCGAACTCATGAAGCCCGCCGTCCGTTTGGCTGAAGACGGCTTCGCCCTGACGCCGCAGATCGCAAACGCATGGCGCGGTTCCGAAGGTCTGCTGCGTTCAGACGCCGATTCGGCGCCGACATGGCTCATGGACGGCAGGGCGCCGCGCGTCGGGCAGATTTTCCTTAACCCAAACCTAGCGCGAACGCTGCGCCTCTTCGGAGAAGGCGGCGCCGAGGCGTTTTACGGCGGAGAGGTCGGAGCGGCGATTGTCCATGCGGCGCAGAAACGCGGCAGCCTCCTCGCAAAAGCAGACCTGGAGTCGCACACATCCACCTGGACGGAGCCGATTCAAACCGACTACCGCGGCGCGCAGATATTGGAAATGCCCCCGAACGGACAGGGGATCGCCGCTCTAGAGACGTTCAACATACTCGCCTTAGAAGACGCCCAAGCGATGGGCTTCCAGTCGCCCGACCTGCTCCATCTGCAGATCGAAGCGTTCAAACTCGCCTTCCACGACCGGAACCGGTATGTCACCGACCCTGAATTTGAAGAGATACCGGTTGAGAGCTTGCTCTCTGAATCCTACGCCCGTTCGCAGCGAAAGCGCATCTCAATGAAGCGGGCGAACCAAAAGCCGACGCACGGCGAGCCGCGCATGTCGGACACCGTCTATCTTTGCGCCGCCGACTCGGACGGCAACATGGTCTCCTTCATCAACAGCCTCTACATGGGCTGGGGATGCGGCGTCACGGCGGGGGAGACGGGCGTTCTGCTTCAAAACCGCGGCGCCAGCTTCTCGCTGGACCCGTCCCATGTCAACCGCATTGCGCCCAGAAAACGGACTCGGCATACGATCATTCCAGCGATGCTCATGGAAAACGACAAGCCGCTCGCCGCCTTCGGCGTCATGGGCGGGGATATGCAGGCGCAGGGGCATGTCCAAGTCGCGTCGAACATGCTAGACTTCATGCTGAATCCACAGGACGCCATCGACGCGCCGCGCTGGCGGTATAATGGACATGGCGCAGGCGTTTCGTTTGACCCGTGGACGCCGACGGAGCTGATAGAAGCGCTGGCGAAACGGGGGCATGCGGTCGCCGGTACCGACGGCTTCTTCGGCGGAGCGCAGACGATTTATCTAGACAAAGAGAGCGGCGCATACCATGCAGGTTCAGACCCGCGGCGCGACGGAGCCGCCATCGGATATTAAATAAGGAGCTCACATGAGCAGTCAGGATGTGTTGACGCATACATTTTCAAACGGTTTGACATTGGCGGCAGAGATTCGCCCGGCGATACGGGCGGCGGCTTTCAACCTGCGCATGCCGACCGGCTCGGCGGGCGACCCGTCAGGGAAAGAGGGGTTGTCGAATGTGTTGTCGGACCTGTGTTACCGCGGCGCGGGCGATCTGGATTCCCGCGCGCTTTCGGACGCCTTGGACGCGATCGGAATGCAGCGCTCCGGCGGGCCGAACAGAATAGCCTTTTCGTTCGGCGGCGCCGTCATGTCTGACCATCTAGAGAGAGCGCTGGATCTGACGGCGGACATCGTCCTGCGCCCCGCGCTTGACCCGAAAGAGCTGGAGCCTGTTCGGTCGCTGGCGCTTCAAGAACTCGCCTCCCTGGAGGACCAACCGCAGCGCAATGTGTTCATTCACCTGAACCGCGCCTATTTCACCAACGAGTATGGGCTGTCGTTTCTTGGGACGGAGGAATCGCTGCAGTCGCTCACGGCTGAAGACATGGCGGAGGCGCAGAAAAGCCGCTTCAAGCCGACCGGCGCCATCATGAGCGTTGCGGGGCGGTTCGACTGGGAGCGGCTGAAGGATGCGGTCGAGGCGCGGTTCGGCGCATGGGACGGGTCGGCGCCCGATCTCCCTCAACCGATACGGCGCGCCGACGGCTGCTATGTCCACATTGAGCAGGACACGCAGCAGCAGCATATCGGCGCCGTATACGCCGCCGCGCCGCTGGAGCATCCCGACATCTACGTCTCGCGGATGGCGCTGGGCGTCTTGTCCGGAGGGATGGGCGCGCGTCTCTTCACCGAGGTGCGCGAGAAGCGCGGGCTTGCGTACGCTGTCGGGGCGAGCGGCGGCTATCTGAAAGGCTGCGGGTATGCGCAGGCATACGCCGGCACCACCCCTGAGCGCGCCCAAGAAACGCTCGATACGCTCATTGCCGAGCTGAAACGGCTGACGGAGGGCGTCACTGAAGAGGAGCTGGAGCGGGCGCGCACCGGCCTCTTATCGAGCCTTGTCATGGGCGGCGAGTCGACAGGCGCAAGGGCGGGAGCGATCTCAACCGATCTCTACTATCTAGGCAGAGTCCGCAGTCTTGAGGAGAAACGGGAGCAGATCGAGGCGGTCGATCCAGCGTCCATTGCGGAGCATCTGAAGGAGTTTCCGCCTGAAAACTTTACGGTCGCCGCTCTCGGTCCGCGGCGGCTTGAGATGCCTGAATAACAATGAAAGAGAACGCGATGGAGTTCATGCATACGAAACTGGACAATGGGCTGGTCGTCGTCGGCGAGCGGAACGAAGCGGCGCAGTCCATGGCGTGCGGTTTTTTTGTCAAGACAGGCTCCAGAGATGAAACGCCCGAGGAGAGCGGCGTCAGCCATTTTCTTGAACATATGATGTTCAAAGGCGGCAGACCTGGAGAGAATATCCATCAGCAATTCAGGAGCATAGGCGCGTGGTATAACGCCTCCACATCATCCGAGAACACGATCTTTTATGGACGGGTTCTGCCTGAATTTCAGTTGCGTTTCATCGCCCAGTTGACCAATCTCTTGCGCCCCGCTCTTCGCAAGGAAGATTTTGAAACGGAAAAGAAGGTTGTCCTTGAAGAGATTGCGATGTGCGCCGACAGCCCGAAGGCGACCGCCATTGTGAAGGGGCTAAAGGCGTTTGCGAACGGGCATCCGTCCGGCAACAACGTTTTAGGCGAGTTGGAATCGATCGAGGCGCTGGAGCGGGATCAGATGGCGGCGTATTATGAGCGCCGGTATTCGCCCAGCAACATGCTGTTTGCGTTGACCGGCGCGTTCGACTGGGGCGGCGCCGTCCAGCAGGTTGAAGAGGCGACGCGCGGCTGGCCTGTTTTTAAGGTTGAACGAGAGTATCCGCCGCATCATTGCATTCATCAGACGCATATCGCGCAGAACGACGCGCTGTCGAGAGAGCATTTGAGATGGTATTGGCGGGGACCGAGCTGTCAAGACGACAAGCAGCGCGCCGCCGAGGTTCTATCGAGCGTTCTGGGAGGCGCTGTCGGTTCGCGGATGTACTGGAATCTGGTCGATTCAGGTCTCGCCAAATCCGCCTCCATGGGCGCCTACGCGGCGGATCAATACGGATTTTACTCGGCGCGGGCGGAGTGCAGCCCGAACCGCGCAGGCGAGGTTGTCCACAAGGTTCAAGACATCTTCCGCGATGCGGCGGAAAACGGCGTCGCTCATGACGAAGTCGACCGCTCGAAGCAGAAGATCGCCTCGTCGCTTGTTCTGCGCTCCGAAACGCCGATGAGAAGGCTGACGCCGCTGGGCATAGAATGGACATACCGCAAAAAGTATCTCGACACTGATGAAGCGGTGAACCGCCTCCTGTCCGTAACAAAAGAGGATGTGGAGGCGCTGCTGGCAGAAGATCCGTTTGCGAAAGGAACGCTTGTCGCTCTCGGCCCGCTGGAAACGCTTGAAATATAAGACGCATCTGAGGAGAAAACATGATGGAGTTCATGCATACAAAACTGGACAATGGGCTGGTCGTCGTCGGCGAGCGGAACGAGGCGGCGCAGTCCATGGCATGCGGCTATTTCGTCAAGACAGGCTCGCGCGACGAAACGCCCGAAGTGAGCGGCGTCAGCCACTTCCTAGAACATATGATGTTCAAAGGCGGCGACCGGCGCTCCGCGGACGACATCAACCGCGAATTTGACGAACTCGGCGCGCAGTACAACGCCTTCACCTCAACCGAAAACACGGTCTATTTCGGCCGCGTCCTGCCGGAATGCCAAGCGCGCCTCATCGACCTGTTGACCGACATGATGCGCCCCGCCCTTCGGAACGACGATTTTGAGATGGAAAAGAAGGTGATCTTGGAGGAGATCGCCATGTATAAGGACAACCCTGCGTCCGTCGCGTACTGGGAGGGGCTGGAGCTGTTTGCGAACGGCCACCCGTCCGGCAACAGCGTCCTCGGCACGACCGAATCGATCTCCGTCCTGGAACGGGATCAGATGATGTCCTATTTTGAGCGGCGTTATTCGCCGGGGAATATCATGGTCGGGTTGACAGGCGCGTTCGACTGGGACGCCGCCGTTCGCCAAATCGACGAAGCGACGCGCGACTGGGTCCCGTTCGATGTCGGACGCGAAACGCCGGAGCTTGAATGCGCCGTTGAAACAAAGGTTGTCCAAAACAACCAGTTCACGCAAGAACATCTAATCTGGTTCTGGCCCGGTTTGAGCCTTCAGGATGAACGCCGGCGCGCGGCGGCCGTCCTGGCGGATGTCTTAGGCGACAGCGTCGGATCGCGTCTCTACTGGGGGCTGGTCGACCCCGGCGTCGCCAATTCTGCCGCAATGGGGCATTCTGCGCAGGATCGGTTCGGGACGTTCCGCGCCTACGCTTCCTGCGACCCTGAGCGCGCGGGCGAAGTTGTCCAGAAGGTTCAAAACATTCTGAAAGACGCTGTCGAGAACGGCGTCTCCGAAGACGAAATCGAACGCGCGAAGCAGAAAGGCGCCTCGTCTATCGTCCTTCACTCCGAGACGCCGATGGGAAGGCTCGTGCCGGTCGGCATGGCGTGGGCGTACCGCGGCGAATATATCGACACGGACGAAGCGGTGAACCGCCTCCTGTCCGTAACAAAAGAGGATGTGGAGACGCTGCTGGCGGAAGATCCGTTTGCGAAGGGAACGCTTGTCGCTCTCGGTCCGCTGGAGACGCTTGAAGCATAGACGCGGAGCGAGCGACTGTGGAAGGAGTCGAAGATGCGGGAACTCAAAATACTCAAAGGCGCGAACAGCTACGCCGAGAACATTCAAGGCAAAGCGAACGAGCCGATCACCGTCGCGGGGCTGCTGGACAGGGCGCGGTATGCGCTGAAATTCAACGACATAGACTACCCGCTTGAGGCGATCTACGACCGCTTGGAAGAGAACGCGCCGCGCATCGGCGTCATCGGCGGCTCGCTTGACCATCCAGCGCATGTGGTCGACTGGGATACCGTCTTGAAAGCGGCGTATGCGATCTGGAAGAAGGGCGGCGTTCCGTTCTACTTCTCCATCCCCGTCGTCTGCGACGGAACCGCCCAGAGCAACATGGGCATGTGCTATTCGCTGCAGTCGCGCAACGCTGTCGCCGCCATGATCGTGAACCAGATGGAGGGTCAGTCGTACCACGGCGCGTTTGTGATTCAGGGCTGCGACAAAACCCCGATGGGCGTGTTGAGCGGCTTGGCGGCTTTAGACATGGCGCGGCAGCGGCGGGGCGACGCCCCCGTGTTCGCAACATTCGCGCCCGCGCATGTACTTAAAGGGGGAGAAATACCGCAGAGCTTGCGAGCCGAGCTGGAGGACGCGGCTGTCCGCGCCGAGAAGATGGACAAGCCGCATTTTGCCGAGGACATACGCGGAACCGCCGCCTTTATTCTTCAGTGCGCTTCCGATCAGGCGTTCAAGGGCATCTTCGACCGAATGACGCAGGAGGGCGTCATCACGGAGCTGGAGAAGAAGCGTTTTTTGAAGTACCTCGCTGTCAACACCTGCGACGGAAAGGGCGGCATCTGCGCATTCAACGGAACCGGCAACTCGTCCCGCCATGCGATGAGCGCGTTTGGAATGGTTCACCCGTCCCTTGAGCTGCTCACCGAGCCGCCGACGCAGGCGCAGATTGATGTCGCGGTCGAAGCGCTGCTTGGCTACTGCAACGACCCCGATTACAGCGTCGCCAGCGTCATGAAGGCGAACATTGAGAACTGCGTCCGCGTCTTTTCAGCGACCGGCGGCTCAACGAATCTTGTCATGCATCTGATTGCGGCGATGACGTACGCGGGCGTTCGGTTCAGCCTGTCCGATCTGGAAACGATCATTGACGCGCATCCGATACCCGACCTGTTCGACTACTCCTTGACGGAGGGGCGGGACATCTTTGCGCTCGCGCAGCAGTGCTGCGACGGCCAGATACGGGGCATGGAGACGGTTCTCTACGAGCTTCAACAAAACGGCGTTCCCGTTCATTTAGACGCGCCGACGGCGGCGGGAACAACCTGGCGCGAGCGGTTTTCGGACGCGCGGAATTTGGCGGCGTCCGGCGTGACGGAGAACCCGGTGATACTCTCCAAGCCGCGCCGATCCTACAGCGGCATTGACGTCTTGAGAGGCAACTTTTTTGAGACGGCGGTCGTCAAGATCAGCGGCATGAAGGCGGAGCAGATCGAAGCGTTTGACGAAAAGGCGCATTTCGGGCTTTATTTCGAGAACGAGGAAGAGGCAACCGACGCCCTGCTGAACCCGCACATTTTAAACTCCCTGCGCGACCGGCAGGCGTTTTCGCATGAGAATCTGAAGGCGTTGGCATGCTTCAACGCCCCCGGCTTTGAGGCGGAGCGGCTCTCCTACGGCGAGCTGTTCGACGCGATGGTTCGAGAGCGCGTCCTGAAGATGATCATCTTCATCAGCGGGCAGGGTCCCGCCGCATTCGGCATGCCGGAGCAGTTTTCCCCGACGCAGTACATCAACCACAACGCCGACCTGAACCCGCTTGTTGTGTTGATGAGCGACGGGCGTTATTCGGGAGTCTCCTACGGGGCGGCAATCGGACATGCGACCCCTGAAGCGGCGCATGGCGGCGGAATGCTGTATCTGCGGACGGGCGATCTGTTCCTGCTTCAGTTAAAGAAGCGGCGCGTGACGCTGATCGACCCGTCGGCGCTGCGGCGCGGTTCCGCCGTTCCGCTTGAGGAGCGGCTGTCGGAGACGCGGAGCGCTCTCGGCGAAGAGCGGCTGCGGCGCATCTTGGAGCGTCGGCGGCGCATATCGCCCACAAACCTGCTAACAGGCGCGGCGGACGCTTCGCTGGGCGTCGCTCCGTCCGCGGTGGTTGAATCGGCAGACGAGACCTTCGACTTTAAAGGATAAGGGGCGGGAGAATGGATTCGGCGGAGCCGCTGTTTGCCGGCATTGATATAGGCGAGTCGCGCGCCTCAACCGGTTTTTATACCGCTGACGGCCGCTGCGCCGCATATGAAATAGCCCGCTTTGCGATTCGCTCTCCTCGCCATGGTTGGGCGGAATACGACCCTGAGGAATGGAGCGCCGCAGTCCTGAAAAGCTGGCGCCGAGCGCAAGAAAAAGGGCTGGACGCCTCCCAAGTCGCCGCAGTCGGCTTGACGGGGCGCCGCCATCTTGCCTTTTTGAATGAATGCGCCGAACCCGCGCTCCCGGCAATCGGCGAACAGGACCGCCGCGCGAACGCATACCCCGGCAAAATACGCTGGGCAATGAGACGAACCGCAGGCAAAAAGCGCATCCAGTGGGTCTGCTTTGCAAAGGATTACATCGGAATGAAGCTGTGCGGCGAGGTATGCTCCGACCCGCTTTCGTTCGCCGGGCTTGTGCGTTGGCGGACAGGCAGAGCGCGCCCTCGCCGCTTGTCGTCGGTCGGCTTGCGCCCGTCCCAGCTGCCGCGCATGACGGTCTCGTTCCGCAACTCCGGCTACGCGGCGAAGGAGGCGCGCGAGGCGTTTGGCGTGGAGATCGGCATACCGGTCATCGTCGGGCGCAGCGATCCGCTTGGGCGGGCGTTGGGCGTCGGCGCAGCCTCGAACGGCTCCGCATTCGCCTGTTTGGACGCGCCGGCGGCGGTCGGCATCGCCGGCAGAGGCGGCCGCGTCTTTCACCGACAACTCCCCCTGCGCGAACGGCGCGCCAAATTGGAACGCCTACTGGGTTTCAAGCTGCCGGCAGTTTCCGTTCCGTCCGCGCGGGAGGCTATCGAAGACGCGCCGCCCATTCTTCCGTTGAGCGGGGAGAGCTGGGAAAGCGCATGGATCGCCGCGGCGCATGACCTGGACGCGAACGCCCTCCGGACAGCGTTCTGGGAGGCGTCCGCATATGAGACGGCGGCGCGCATAGAGTCGCTCGCGTTGAAAGCTTGCGCTCCTCCATCCTCCCTCGCGGTCAGCGCCGCCGACCAAAACAGCCTCTACGCCCATTTCACAGCCTACGCGCTAGGCGTTCAAAAGCTGCGCGTCTCCGAATATCCCGAAACAGCCGCCTTAGGAGCCGCAATGCTAGCCGCCGTCGGACATGGAACCCATGAAACGCCCGAAGACGCCGTCCGCGTCATGTCCCCCCACAAAGCTCCCGCCTTATCCTTGGAGCGTTCCCGCCAAACGCAAGCCCGCCGCGCCTTATACAAACAGGCGGCGAGCGAGAGAAGTTAGACGGCGCATCCCCTTGACTTCGCGCCCTATTGTCCGTACACTCATGAAACGACATCAAACGCGAGGACAGCCCATGAACGCAGCCCGCAGATTCCCGTTTCGTTGGACGGTAGCATGGCTCTGGACGCTGTGCGCTGTCGCCGCCTCCGCGCAGACGCCCATGCCCGGTTGCTTTGAGGAATACACACAATGGAGTCTGCCTAACGGAGCCAAAGCCCGCCTCGGCAAAGGAACAATTGAAGCGCTCGCATACTCGCCGGACGGAAGGACGCTTGCAGTTGGCGGCGACGTTGGCATTTGGATATATGACGCGCGAACCGGCATGGAACTCGCTCTGATCAAAGGGCATTCGGGCAGTGTCTATTCCTTGGCATATTCATCGGACGGTCAGACGATTGCCAGCGGCAGCGGCGATAGGACGATTCGGATCTGGGACGCGCAAACGGGGACGCATCTCCGAACGCTCACTGGACATACGGGCGATGTCGATTCCTTGGCGTATTCTCCGGACGGTCAGACGATTGCCAGCGGCAGCGGCGATAGGACGATTCGGATCTGGGACGCGCAAACAGGAGCGCATCTCCGAACGCTCACTGGACATACGGGCCGGGTCAATTCTGTGGCGTATTCATCGGACGGTCAGACGATTGCCAGCGGCAGCGGCGACAGGACGGTTCGGATCTGGGACGCGCAAACAGGAGCGCATCTCCGAACGCTCACTGGACATACGGGCCGAGTCGATTCCGTGGCGTATTCTCCGAACGGTCAGACGATTGCCAGCGGCAACAGCGGGGTCGACTGGACGGTTCGGATCTGGGACGCCCAAACAGGAGCGCATCTCCGAACGCTCACCGGATATATGGGCAGGGTCAATTCCGTGGCGTATTCTCCGGACGGTCAGACGATTGCCAGCGGCAACGGCGGTAGTGGTGACGAGACAGTTCGGATTTGGGACGCCCAAACAGGCGCGCATCTCCGAACGCTCACTGGACATATAAGCAGGGTCAATTCCGTGGCGTATTCTCCGGACGGTCAGACGATTGCTAGCAGCGGCGACGAGACAGTTCGGATTTGGGACGCCCAAACAGGCGCGCTTCTCCGAACGCTCACAGGACATACGCGTGGGGTTGGTTTCGTAGCGTATTCTCCGAACGGTCGGAATATTGCCAGCAGCGGCGGCTACATGAACGAAACGATTCGGATTTGGAACACAGAAACAGGGGAGCTTCTTCGAGCGCTCACAGGACATACGGGCGGTGTCGATTCCGTGGCGTATTCTCCGAACGGTCGGAATATTGCCAGTAGCAGCAACAACGTCTTCGGAGAAGGGGTTCATATCTGGAACGCGCGCACTGGGACGCTTCTTCGAACGATCAAGATAAATATGCTTTGGGATGTCGATTCCGTGGTGTATTCTCCGGACGGTCGGACCATTGCCAGCAATAGCAGCGACGAGACGATTCGGATATGGAACGCGGAAACAGGAAAGCATCTCCGAACGCTCACTGG
>JAPPNK010000007.1 GCA_028818695.1 Candidatus Poribacteria bacterium | reverse complement strand
TTGAAATATTTTTTATTAATTTTAAAATTTACACACCCACAATCGTCTAAATTAAAATTCTTTATTTTAAAACCCGGTCGCTTTGTTTTAAACCCCACCCCCCCCCAAATCCCCCCCCCCCCCCCCCCCGCGAAAGTCGGCTGCGTAAAGCGGCTCTGACCTTGCTTGCTGCGGCAACGGCCGCTTTCTTCGTCTGCGCGCAAGCCAGCGCCATTCAGATCGTCTCGTCTTCGCCTTCGGGTTCTTACTCAAGCCCCGTTCACGTCTTCGAAGATATGAACAACATGTTCGAGATCACAACCGATGTCGACTTCGAACGCGTCGAATGGAAACTCGGACATCAGTGGTCGTACACCTAATCTACAGGAGGAAACAGACCCAGGCCCCGGCACAACCAGCGACTTCACCCCTGATCTGGATGGGATGGGCGCGCCATATGGGATCCGACGCTACATTGTAGCGACCGCCTACGACGCAAACGGAGCCAAAAATATCAAAACAATCTGGCTCATCGTTTGGAGAAAAACCAACCTCCCCAACATGATCGGTGATATGACGGGGCCGCACTACGACTCCGAAAACGAGTCATACAATGTCGTCGTCGGCGAGTCGTTCACCTCTGATGCGTGGACCACTGTCCTCTTCGACCGAGTCGAATGGTTCATCATGGACCCAGCAGTTTGGGAACTGGAAACACCCGAGAATAAATTTGTGAATCCTGTTCATGTGACCGACGGGCCCGATCGCACAGCCTCCTTCCCCCACACCTTTTCGCAAGGCGAGGGCGGCGAGGGAAGAAGTTTGGAAAGCGGCAGGAAGTACCACATCGTCGCAAGAGCGTTCTCCTTTCGCGATCCAACAAATCAGGACGACGCGGCTGTCTACGAAATCCCGATCCACGTCCATGAAGGAAAAAAGAAAAACATCCTCACGGAAGAGGGAGACGACGGAGGATTGCGCCTCTCTATTGACATGAACATCCACTGGATGTGGATTTTCCGCGCAGACTCTAATCTCGATGGAAACGAGGATGCGTGGGGATGCTCCGTCAATTGGACGCATGGCATCAGGTACTACAATGAGACTCCCGGCGACACAGCGCATCTTTACGCATACGTGAAGTTGTATGAGGTGGATGAGGACGGGAATGGATTGGAAATTTCCACAGAATTTGCAGCTGACGAAGCTGGCAACCGAAATGAGCCGCATCTTAGGTGGTACTTGGACGTCACATACGATGGCGTCAGACGCGAGACATTCTATCGAACCATGAGGGCAGATTGGTGGCCGATGAATGAAACGAGACCGCCGGCAAGGCTCCGCGAAGAGATGCAATACTACCTTTACGGATCGACTGTCGTTACGCCTTCAGACGATGACAAGGAGAATTGGCCAAATGGGGAAAGTCCGGGATCGGAATCCTACACAACGGAAACGCGGGAATTTAAACTAGATGGGGCGCCTGATCTGTTCTGGGTGGAGGGCTACAACTCCACTCAGAACTGAACCTGAAGAGGAGGAATGAACCGCTCCGCGTCCGCGCCGAGACATGCGCTCGGCGCGGACGCTTCCCTTCTTGCAGAAAGGAGCATGACATGACTTTCTTGATGATCTCAAAACGCTGGGCATTTCTTGCAGCGACGCTCTTCTCGCTTCTGTTGTGCGCGTCCGCGCCGGCGGAAGATTATGTGCCGCTGGAAGATGTGACGAAATTGAAGCGACCGACTCTCTGCATCAACCGAGATGGAAATCTTCGCCTCATCGACTGGGACGGCCAGAACGAACGGCTCTGGATGACAGGCAATTTCGGGTCTGCTAGATTTAGCCGAGACGGGCGATACGCCTGGATAAGCGCTTTCGAGAACAACCGCTACACGCCTTTCCTTCTGGAGCTGGAAACGGGGCGGGTCGTCAATATGAGAGAGCGGTTCGACAACATCGGCTACGAACACATCTCCATCTCTGGCGCCTGGTGGTTTCCAGACGGAAGGCGGCTCGCATGCCGCGGAAAAGACTTGAACGGCCCGAACCGAAGTCAATCGGACATTTTTCTGCTGGATTTGCGCAACGAGAAAATAAAAAATCTCACCAGTACGCCGTTCAGAGACGAGTTCTGGGCGACCGTTTCTGCGGACGGCAAGAAGATCGCTTTCAACGGTTATCCCCCCAGCGAAGAAGAGAGAGCGGCGCTGGGCATTGATCACTTCCCCGACCATCTCTATGTCATGAGCTCGAACGGGGGCAGAGCCGTCAATCTAACGAACAGCGCCGCGTCCTATGCGTATCCTGAATGGTCGCCGGACGGCAGCAAGATCGCGTTCGAAGGCTCCGGCCGCCCGGTGAAAGAAGAGGGGGAGGGAGCCGGCGTTCACATCTATATGATCAACCCAGACGGCTCTAATCTAGAGCGGCTCACCTTCCCTAAAGACGGCTATTGGGCAAATATGCAGGACTGGTCGGGGGACAGCAAGTGGGTTCTTTATACGATGGCAGAAGCAGAAGCGCCGGGTTCGCCCAGGAGCCTTTACCGCATCCATATAGAGACGCGGGAGATAGTGCGCATCAGAACGCCAAGCGCCTCTTCAGCATGGGTTTATGCGGGCAAGAGCCGCTTCCTCTCCGTCGATCCTGCGGATAAAAAAAAAGCGCAATGGGGGAAGATAAAAGCGGCGGACGGAAATGAAAACAGCCCAGCAGCGCAGGAGAGCTCCCCCAAAGAATGACGGGCGAGCCAACTCGCCTTCCGCCGCCCTGCGCGCCGCGCCATGAACATAGAAACGCATTCTGCTCCAATCTATGCTAAAATGGACGGCGTCGCTGTATGCCATGAAAGGGCGGTAAAGCCTTTGCGAGAAACTCAACCCGAACGATTCCCCCGACTGCTTCTGAAAGGCGGGCGCCTCCTTGACCCAGGCGCCGGAATAGACGCCGCCGCCGATGTCGCCCTCCGAGACGGGCGCATTGACGCCATCGAAAAGAGCATCGACGCGCAAGAGAACGACCGCGTTTTCGACTGCAGGGGCAAGATCGTCACCCCCGGCTGGATCGACCTGCACACGCACGCCTACTGGGGCGCGACGACCTGGGGCGTGTTGCCCGATCCGTTCTGCCTCGCTTCAGGCGTCTCCGCCGCGGTGGACGCCGGCTCGGCGGGCTGGGCGAATTTCCCCGGCTTTGTGGAGTTCATCGCCAAGCCCGCCGCCGCGCGAGTCTACGCCTTTGTCCATATCTCCGGCATCGGCTTGACCTATCCGCTCGTCGGAGAGATGGAAGATCTTCGTTTTGCCGATGTGGAGCTGACCGCGCAGACGGCGCTGGAATACCCTGAAACGGTCGTCGGGATCAAGGTGCGGCAGGGGGCGGCGCAGGTCGGAGAAAACGGCGTGGAGCCGCTGCGCCTCGCCGTCGCCGCGGCAGAAATGGCGCAGACGCGCGTCATGGCGCATATCGCCGCGGGCGTTCCGCTGCCGGATGTGTTGAACCTGCTGCGCCCTGGGGACATTGTGACGCATTGCTTTCAAGGGCGCGGCGACACGATACTGCAGCCGGACGACTCCCTGCTGCCGCATGTTCTGGAGGCGCGCAAGCGGGGCGTCCTGTTCGATGTTGGGCATGGTTCCGGCAGCTTTCATTACCCGACGGGGCGGCGCGCTATAGAGCGGGGCTTTCTGCCGGATGTCATCAGCAGCGACCTGCATAGTTTGAGCGTTCATGGTCCGGCGTTCGACCTGCCGACGACCGCGTCCAAGTTTTTGAACATCGGCATGAGCTTAACCGACGTGATTCGCGCTGTCACCTGCGCTCCCGCAAAGGCGGTCGGGCTGGAAAATGAGATTGGAAGCCTGCGCGTCGGAGGCGCGGCAGATGTGAGCGTGTTTGAATTGGTTGAAGAAGAGACCGTTTTTGTGGATACTCATGGAATTGAAGAGATCGGAAGGTTGAGACTGAAAGCATGCGCCGCCGCGCGCGCGGGCGACCTATGGACGCCTGAACGCGCCGAGGCGGAGCTCGGCCGACCCGAATCGCACACCCCGCCCGTGACGCGCCTGGGCAACGAAGCGCTCAAACGGCAATCGGGCATTCGCTAAGCAACACGGAAGGAGACACCATTTGGCCGATACCCGACCAAACATCTTGTTCATCATGTCGGACGATCACGCCTCCCACGCAATGAGCTGCTACGGGAGCCGAATCAACGCAACCCCGAACCTGGACCGCATCGCCCAAGAAGGCATGCTGTTCAACCACTGCTTCTGCACCAACTCGATCTGTTCGCCCAGCCGCGCGACGATCCTGACCGGCACCTACAACCATGTGAACCGAGTCACCACCCTGGCGACGCCGCTCGACAGCCGGCAGCTCACCTTCCCGCAGCTGCTCCAGCGCAACGGCTACCAGACCGCCATGATCGGCAAGTGGCATCTCGGACATGGCGGGGCGAACGACCCGACAGGGTTCGATTACTGGAACGTCCTGCCCGGGCAGGGAGCCTACCATGACCCTGTCATGATCGACATGGGCGAGCGGAAAAACTACGAAGGTTACACGACCGACATCATCACCGACCTGTCGCTTGAATGGATGCGGAATCGGGACCCGGAGAAGCCGTTTCTTCTGATGTGCCACCACAAAGCGCCGCACCGCCCGTGGGACCCTGACGAGAAACACGCGGACATGTACGCCGACGAGGAGATCCCTGAGCCGGACAACCTTTTCGACGACTACTCCAACCGGGCGGCCGCGGCAAAGAACGCGGAAATGCGCGTCGGCAGAGACCTGAACGCCCGCGACCTGAAAAACGAACCGGTTCCAGAAGGACTCTCCGAAGAGGAAGAGACGAGCTGGAAATACCAGAAGTACATCAAGGACTACCTGCGCTGCGTCGCCTCCATCGACGACAATGTCGGACGGCTGCTGGACTACCTCGAAGAGGAGGACATCGCCGAAGAGACGATCGTCGTGTACACCTCCGATCAGGGCTTCTTCCTGGGCGATCACGGCTGGTACGACAAGCGGTTCATGTACGAAGAGTCGCTGCGCATGCCGTTCATCATCCGCTACCCCGCCGGGATTGAGCCTGGCGTCGTGACGGACGAGATGATCCTGAACGTCGACTTCGCCCCGACCTTCCTGGATTACGCCGAGGTCGACATTCCGATCCCGTGGCAGGGCAGCAGCTTCCGCCCGATACTGGAAGGCGTCGTGCCGGAAGACTGGCAGATCTCCATGTACTACCGCTACTGGATGCATGGGGCGCATCACAATGTGGCGGCGCACTACGGCTTGCGGACGCACCGCTACAAGCTGATCTACTACTACGGCGATCCGCTTGACAACCCTGGAACGCGCGGCGAAGCGACGCCGCCGGAGTGGGAGCTGTTCGATCTGCATGAGGACCCGCGCGAGATGAACAACGTCTACCATCACCCCGACTACGCGCTGATTGTCACGCAGCTGAAGCAGGAGCTGAGCCGTCAACAGGCGCGCGTCCGCGATGTGCCGTACCAAGAGCGGCAGGACTGAACGCGCGGCGGCGTTTTCGGCCGCGCTGGCGGCGGTCTGCCAGCTCGCATGCGCGGCTTGGGGATTGGAGCCGTTGACGGTCGAGACGGGCGGCGTTCAGATGGAGCTGTCCGCGCAGGAGACGCTGTTGACGCGCGCCGACGCGATGGACGGGGGGTTGAGCTACTTCCCCGACACGGCGTCCGTCCTGTTGAGCCGCCGTCCGCTGCGTCTTCTCGTCACGGCGGGGACGTCCGTTTACCTCTTTGAAGGAGAGGACATGCGCTCGTTGCGGGCGGGCGCGCAGGTTCTCGCGCCAGGGCGCCCCGGCGAGTTTGACAACGGATACGCCGGCGTCTGCGGAGTCCACCGATTCCCAGACGGAACGCTCTACGCCGTATACCACGCCGAAGACCATGAAGGCATGGCGGATGTCGGGCCTGGGGTGCCGGGTTACTACGCGCAGATCGGTTCCGCCGTCTCGATGGACGGGGGGCTGTCGTTTGTTAAAACGGGAGTCGCTTTGCGCAGCCGTCAGGCGAAGGAGCCGGGCGGCATGCCTGATCAAGGGGCGGGGGAGGCGTGTTTGACGCTTGGGCGCGGCGGCGATTTTCTGCTGCTGTATTATGTGGACCATTCGCGGGCGGAGGGGCGCGGCGTTCAGATTTGCGTTGCCCGCGCCTCCATCCAGAACGGCAAGCCGCCCGCGCCTGAAGACTGGGAAAAATGGCGCGGCGGGGCGTTCAGCGAACCTGGCATGGGCGGGCTGGACGACCCTGTCATGTCGGGGCTGAATATCGGCGCGGACGCGACCTTCCCGCATGTCGTATGGATGCCGGCGCTGGAGCGGTATGTCATGTTTTTTAATATGAACGCATGGCGCGAATACGCCGGCGGCAATCCGCCGATGAAACCGTTTCACAGCGGAATATACGTCTCAACGTCGGAGAACGGAATCGACTGGACAATGCCGGCGCAGATCATGCGCGCATTCTCCGTCGCCGTTCCGTATAAGGAGCTGGCGTGGCACCCAGCGCTGATCATGGACGACCCGAACGGACGGGAGGGCTGGCTCATTTACGGGTACTCCCCGCGCTGGCACCATCTAGACCGCGGCGGGGAGCCGCATTTTATGGCAGGCCGCCGCGTCCGCTTCCATCGGCAATGAAATCCATTTTCTACACGGCGTTGCGCCGACCCATGCCGTTCCCCGCTTCCGCGAGGACATGCATTCCCGCGCAAGCGGGAATCCAGAGTCTTCGCAGACAGCCTTCATATTTCCAAAACGGCTCTCTAAAATCAAAACATCGCATATAGAGACTGCCCCGCGCTCTGCGGTAAAGACGGAGGGGCGGAGGCGTGGTATAACATGAGCCAAACAACAACAAAACAGGGCGCCTATGAAACTTTACCATGACAAGCCAGCCGAGCAGTGGGTCGAAGCGCATCCGATCGGAAACGGGCGCTTCGGAGCCATGATCTTCGGCAAAACGGACGCGGAACGCATACAGTTCAACGAGGACACCATCTGGTCGGGGCAGCCGCACGATTACGCCCATGAAGGAGCCGTCCAACATCTCGGCGCCATACGCCAGCTGCTGTTCGACGGCAAGCAGCGCGAGGCGGAAGAGCTTGCCGCGCGCGAATTCATGAGCATACCTTTGAGGCAGGAGTCCTACCAGCCCTTCGGCGACCTGATCATAGAGTTTGAAGGCGGCGAACATGTCCAAGATTACAGGCGCGAGCTGGACATCGGCAAAGCGGTCGCCTCCGTTCAATATGCGGATGAGAACGGCATCGAATGGACGCGGGAGATGTTTGCAAGCGCGCCGCGCCAAGCGATTTTTATCCGCATTCAGGGCGGCGGCAAGGGGGTCTCTTTCTCCGCGCGGCTCGATTCGCCCCATGAAGGGGCGGAAACGGAGCCGCTGTCGGATGAGGCGCTAGTCATGCGGGGCAAGGTGGAGAACGGGATCACGCGCTTTGAGGCGCGGCTTCACATTCAGACAAAAGGCGGACTCGTCAGCATTGCGGACGGAATCGCCCATATCGAAGAGGCGGAGTCGGCGACTCTCATTTTGACGGGCGCCTCCTCGGCGCGCGACTTCAAAACCGCCGACGCCGACCCTGCCGAGCTGTGCGCCGAACGCGCCGCCCTCGCCCTGCAAGCCGACTACGACTCCGCCAAAAAAGAGCATATTGACGACTATCAGGCGCTTTTCAACCGCGTTCAGATTCACCTCGGCGACTCGGACGACCCCGACCGGCCGACCGATGCGCGCATCAAAGCGTTTGCCGACAACAACGACCCTGAACTGGCGGCGGCGTATTTTCAATTCGGGCGCTATCTCATGATCAGCGGCTCGCGCCCTGGGACGCAGACGCTCAACCTGCAGGGCATCTGGAACGAGAGCAAAAACCCGCCCTGGGGCAGCAAATACACCGTCAACATCAACATCGAGATGAACTACTGGCCGGCGGAGGCGGCGAACTTGTCCGAATGCCACGAGCCGCTGTTCGACATGATCGCCGACGTCGCGCAAACAGGCGTACGAACGGCGCAGGAACATTACGGATGCGGCGGATGGGTACTCCACCACAACACCGACATGTGGCGCGGCGCCGCGCCCATCAACGCCTCGAACCACGGCATCTGGGTTACAGGCGGCGCATGGCTGTGCCAGCATCTTTGGGAGCGGTACCTGTTCACTGAAGACAAGGCGTTCTTGGCGGAACGCGCCTACCCGCTCATGAAAGGCGCGGCGGAGTTTTTTGTGGATTTTCTCATCGAAGATCCGAAGACAGGACGGCTCATCAGTACGCCGTCCAACTCGCCGGAGCTGGGAGGGCTGGTCGCCGGCCCGACGATGGACCATCAGATCATCCGCGCCCTGTTCGACTCGTGCGCGAAGGCGAGCGCGATCCTGGATGTGGACGCGGAGTTCCGCGCGCGGCTCCAGGAGATGCATGAGCGCATCGCGCCGAACCAGATCGGGCGGCTGGGGCAGCTGCAGGAGTGGCTTGAAGACAAGGACAACCCGAACGAGCGGCACCGCCATGTGTCGCACCTGTGGGGGCTGCATCCGGGCAGCGAGATCGCGCCGCGCGGGACGCCCGACCTGTGCGAGGCGGCGAAGCAATCGCTGCTCATACGCGGGGACGGCGGCACAGGTTGGAGCAAGGCGTGGAAGGTGAACTTCTGGGCGCGGTTTGAGGACGGCGACCATGCCTATCTGATGCTGGAGAGCCTCATTGCGACGGGAACCTACCCGAACATGTTTGACGCGCACCCGCCGTTTCAGATCGACGGCAACTTTGGCGGCGCGTCAGGCGTTGTGGAGATGCTGCTTCAAAGCCATGCGGGCGAGATCGCGCTGCTGCCGGCGCTGCCGTCTGCCTGGCAGAGCGGATGGGTAAAAGGTCTGCGGGCGCGCGGCGGCTTTGAGGTCGATATCGAGTGGGAGAACGGCGGCTTAAAGGAGGCGCGTCTTTTGTCCATTCTCGGCAACGCATGCCGCGTCCGTTCAAAGGGAGGCGTCGTTGTGGAGGGAGCCGAGGCGACGACGCAGGAGGACGGCTCCGCCGCATTTGAGACGGAGGCGGGCAAGGAGTACATCCTTCGCGGTTGATCTATGCGGCGGGCGCAGGCGGACCGTGCTTGCGCCCGCAGCGCTCATAACGCGAAATTGCGTATGTCCGCGCATACTGCGTTTGTCTGAACTAGGCAGAAAGCTAGGATATTTGATCGAACAAAGCCTTTATTATTCATGGGGGAAAAGGCTTCGCAAACCAGACCGTCATTCCCGCGCAAGCGGGAATCTAGAGGCGCCGGAGAAACCGTCTGCCTTCGCATGTCAACCTCATGCATAAAGTTGGGGCGTCATGACAAAAAACGGCGATGAACAGCGGAAACGACCTGCTTGTGCAACCAATGCTGCGCTTATTCTTTTGTCAATCGCCGTAATAAAGGTTAATAGGTTTCATTACCTATCCACGCATTCTGCAGCGCTGAATACTCATCCCGCGCCGCAAACCGCAGAGCTAGCAACGCCCTGCGCGATTCACTCCGCGCCGTTTCATGCGCCGACCGCGTCCTCTTAAGCGCCTTCTCCTCTCTCTTAACCCTCTACCTCTGGCGCCCGCGCCTTCAGCTGAGCCTTTGCCCGTGCCGCCTCCATTGCTGCTTCTAAATCAGCCTTATATTTAACGTCCGCCGCATCCCACGCCGCGCGACATGCCGCCTCTAATTCAGCACGCGCAGCCTTCGACTCAGCCCGTGCCGCCTCCTTTTCAGCTCGCGGCGCCCCCACATCATTTACCGTCTGATATGCAACTTGCTTCGCCACCTCAAACGCTATCTTCGCTCTCTTAACCCCGTTTGCTTGCGCCGCCGTTTCATACGCAGTCGCTCGCAAATCTGCCTCTGCGGCGTCCATCGCCGCGTCATATTCAGCTTGCGCTGTCCCCTTTCTCACTGCATCCCATTCAGCCCGCACTGCTTCCTGCAGAGGCAACGCCGATGCGTCCCACTTAAAGCGTGGCAACTCGACGGCTCGCCAGTCCAGGCGGTCGATACGCGGATTAAACGGCTCAGCTTCGCGCAGCGTCTTATCCGCCTTCTCCCATGCCTGATATACATCAGGATCAGCATCTCTTAACGCAGCCATCGCCGTTTCATAGGCGGCCCATTCATCGCACGGCTCGCGGTGACTCGGCGCATCCCATTCAGCATACTCATAAGGCGCCGCGTGTTTCAACGCGCGCGCCGCTTTTTTCAGCTCTGCCCACGCATCTGGCGCCGCGCGTTTCATGCGCCCTCTCGCCGCCGCCGCGTCATATTCAGCTGCCGCCTCTTTGTAGTCATAAGGCCCGTCGTCAATCACCTCTTTATATCCTATCAACGCGGCCTTTTCATATGCCTTCCACTCATCAGGAGCTGCCTGCCTTCTTGTCAACACCGCCAACTCCGCCAATTCCTTAGGAGCCGCCGCGCGCAGAATCCGCCACGCCTTCTCCTTTGCCTTCGTCGCCTCCTGCAATGCTGCGTCCTGCAGCAGTGCCTCTTGCCATTCCCATCTATCGGGATGATCAATTACTTTCGCCTTCCCAGCCGCCGCCCGCAGAGCCGACACATACACCTTCCGCGCTGTTTCTACCGCCGCCCACTCCTCAGGAGCCGCCTCCAGCAGAGCCGACACCGCTCTTCTAACCACCGCGCCCCGCTCCTCAGGAATTGTCGTCAGCAGAGCCGACACTGCCCTTCTAACCCCCTCAGCCTCCGGCGCCCGCATCTTCAACAGAGCCGTTTTCGCCGTCCACTCATCAGAAACCAAAGCCTCTATATACGCCCAATATTCCTTGAAAAACTCCTTGTACGCATCCGGAGCCGCCGACCGAAATGCTGCCTCCGCTTCCAGCAACGCCTTACATTTATCAGGAACCAACGCCTCCAGAGCTGTCTTTGCCGACCGAAACGCCGCCTCCGCGTCGCTGAGCGTATCCCCCGCTCCAGGCGCCGCCAACTCCAGCGCCGTCGTTGCCGAATAATACGCCTCAAACGCCGATTGATACGCCACTTCCGCCTTCGCAGAGCCTCTTACACCTCGCTCCTGTGATGTCGCCATCGCCTCTTGCTCTGCCGTCTTCGCCGCTTGCAGCGCCTTCTGATGTGCCTCCCACTCCTCAGGAGCCGCCTCTTGTAGCGTCGCGTCCACCGACCACTGCGCCGCTTGCGCCTTCTGCAGCGCCTCCCACTCCTCAGGAGCCGCCTGCACCAGCTGTTGCAGGGCCTCCACAAGCGCTGTCCGCCATTCATTGTTTGCGCCGCGTCCCAGTTTCAAGTTAGCTTCGTTTTTAGGCAGTAAAATTCCTTCGCGCCGATTGTGTAGTTGCAAACCTGTTAACGTCATCTTGTCGCTTTTAGTTCGGTTGCATGCGGGACATAACAGGGTTAAGTTCTCAAATGCGTCCGTTCCGTCGTCGGATTTTGGACGGATGTGGTCAACTTCTAGGGCGCTGGGTTTGCCGCTAAAATTGCGTCCACAGCCTTGACAGTAGGCGCCGTACTTTTCCAGAAGCCGAGGATGTTGACTGCGGGAAGATGGATAATGCCGCTCTTCACTCATTGACGCCCTCCGTGCTTTTGACAGATGCGGAACTGGCCAGGTTGTTCATGATCGGATTGTCTAAGATTGTAGAGCGCAGGGGCGAAGGCGTCAAGGGCGGCGCGGAACGGGCAGTCTCTATAGACGATGATTTTGATTTTAGAGAGCTGTTTTGGAATGAGGAGGCTGTCTGGGAGAACTCTGGATTCCCGCTTGCGCGGGAATGACTGTCTTGATCGGCGAGCCGCCGCGCAAAATGAATTTCATTGCCTGTAGAAACTGCCAGGTCAGACAGCCGATTGCAAACGCCTTCCCGCTTTGCTATACTGGGCGCATAAACTTACGACACACCCGGAGAAATGTAGATGGCGCGACTGCCTATTGGAGTTCAACTTTACTCGGTGCGGCATGACTTTGCCAACGACGCGCGCGGAACGCTCAAAGCGGTCGCGGAGATGGGTTATGAGGGCGTCGAATTCGCCGGCGACCCGCCCATCGGCAAGGAGGGAGCCGCCGAGGAGCTGAAAGGCTATCTGGACGAATTCGGCTTGAAATGCTGCGGATGGCACACCCCTTACCACCGCGTCGCGGACGACCAGATCGACGACACAATCGCCTTCAACAAAACGCTCGACAACAAATATGTCATTGTGCCGGGCATCCCCGGCAACCTGCGCCAATCGCGGGACGACTGGCTCAAGCTGGCGGTTCAGTTCAACCAGGTCGCCGACCGGCTCGCCGAGGAGGGCATGGTCACGGGCTACCACAACCATAGCGTTGAGTTTCAGCCGCTGGACGGCGAGCTGCCGTGGGAAACCTTCTTCAGCGCGACGAACAAAGGCGTCGCCATGCAGCTGGACATCGGCAACGCCATGTCGGGCGGCGGCGACGTGGTGAAGACGCTGTCCGACTACCCTGGGCGCGCGCTGACGGTTCACCTTAAACCGTACTCCCCCTCCTTAGCCGAAAAGGAAGGGCATGGCGCCGCTTTCAGACAGGTCATCGGACAGGACGAAGCGCCGTGGGACGAGGTCTTCCGCCTCTGCGAATCGACCGCCGGGACGGAGTGGTACATCGTCGAATATGAGAGCAACGCCTACCCGCCGCTCGAAGCGGTCGAACGATGCCTGAAAGCGCTCAAGGAGATGGGCAAGTAAGCCGTATGAAGACGCAAGCGGTCATTGACGCGGACGCGCACAACTACATCAACTCCATTGCGGACCTGCTGCCGTATATGTCGGAGCGGTGGCAGACCTATATCCGCAGCTCTGGGATGCAGATGCCGCCCGTGTCACACCTTCCGAAGCTTTACGAGCTGGCGGCTCGGCGCGACGCCTGGCCGCCCGGCGGCGGAAAGCCAGGCTCCGACCCCGACTTCATGCGCGAACAGCTGCTGGACGCCTGGAATATAGACGCGGCGGTCCTGAACCCGCTCGTCGGCGTGTCGGGCATACGGAACCTGGACCTCGCCAACGCCGCCATGCGCGCCGTCAACGAATGGGTCGAAGCGGTGTGGCTCTCGGCGGATGAGCGCTGGCATGCGTCCATCACGGTCAACGCATACGACGCGGAGGCGTCCGCAGCTGAAGTACGCCGCGCCGCGCAGAACAGGCGTTTCAACCAGGTTCTGCTGCTGGTACGCTCCCATGCGCCGTATGGACGGCGGGAGTTTCGACCGATCTTTGAAGCGGCGGCAGATATGGACATACCGGTCGGCATTCACTTCGGCGGCGGGACGGGCAATCCGATCACCGCCGCCGGCTGGCCCTCCTATTACATTGAGGATCATACGGGAATGACGCAGGCGTTTGAGGCGCAGCTGATTAGCCTTGTGTGCGAGGGGGTGTTTCAAAGCATACCTTCAACGCGCGTCTGCCTCATTGAAGGCGGGTTTGCGTGGCTGCCGGCGCTCATGTGGCGACTCGACAAAAACTACCGCGGGCTGCGCAGCGAGGTGCCGTGGCTGACCGAGTTTCCAAGCGAGATCATACGGCGCCATTTCGCCGCGACGACGCAGCCGATGGAGGAGCCGGAGGATCCCGCCTATCTGCTCGACATCTTCAAGATGCTCGACTGCGATCAGTTTCTGCTTTTTGCGACCGACTATCCGCACTGGGATTTTGACGCGCCCGACAAGGCGATTCCAAGCGTTGTGCCGGACGATCTGCGTCAAAAAATCATGCGCGGCAACGCCCTGAAGTTTTATGAGTTCCAGAACCTTTGACATCGGGCCGGCGGAGGCGTTTCCGATAGGCGAGCCGCGGCGCGTCGCGGTGAACGGGCGGGCTTTGGCGGTGGTGCGCCAGCCGAACGCGATCTACGCGGCGCGCGACGTCTGCCCGCATCAGGGCGCGCGGCTCTCGGACGGGCATGCGACAGGGACGGCGCTGCCATGCCTGCCCGGCGAAGAGATCGTGTTTGGAAAAATCGGCGAGATACTGGTCTGCCCATGGCACGGCTGGGAGTACGACCTGCGCACAGGGCGTTCGCTCATAGACCCTGAAAAAACGCGCATACGAACCTACCCCGCGCGCATCGAGAACGGACGCGCGCTTGTGGAAATGTGAGGCGCATATGATCTTTGGAACAGGTTCGCATCGATATGAGTTTCAAGAGGGCTGGGGACAGCTGCCCGACGGAGGAGAGTGGGGCGAAACGATCGGCGTTGCCTGCGATTCGCAAGACCGCGTCTATGTGTTTGCGCGCGGAGAGCGGCCGTTGACCGTCTTTGAACCGGACGGCGCGTTCATCGCGGAATGGGGAGCCGGGCTGTTCGAATCGCCGCATGGGATCTACATCGATCCCGACGACTGCGTCTATTGCGCCGATATGGGCGTCCATGCGCTGTTCAAATTCGACCCGAACGGGCGGCTCGTTCAGACGCTCGGAACGCCAGGGACGCCGAACGACGGCAAGCCGTTCCATATGGTGACCGACTGCGCGATGAACGCGGACGGCGACCTGTTCGTCTCGGACGGGTACGGCAACCGGCGCGTCCACAGGTTCAGCCCGTCGGGCGAGTTGCTGCATTCATGGGGCGAAGACGGAGAAGGGCGGGGGCAGTTCAGGCTGGTGCATAATGTGCGCATCGACCGCGAGGGGCATGTCTGGGTGTGCGACCGTCCGAATCGGCGCATTCAGATCTTCGACCAGGACGGAAACTATCTGCGCGAGATTGGCGGTCTGGCGCAGCCCGACACCGTCTTTTTTGATCCGGTTGAGGATGTGTTCTACCTCGCCGAGCTGGAGTTTAGGGTGAGCGTCCGTTCTCTCGACGGCGAAGTGATTGCCCAGTGGGGCGGCGAAAAAAGCGACCGCCCCGGCGAATTTTCAGGATGGCCGCACGGCATCTGGGTCGACTCGCAAGGCAGCCTGTATGTGACGCAAGCGCGAACGCAAAACAAAGTTCAGAAATATCGCCGCCTCAAGCAATGAACCGCGACGCGCGAAAGCTGCTGTTGAAGATACTGGCGGCGTTGGCGGCATGCGCGTTGGCATATGTTCTGTTGCTGAAACCGATTGGTTGGGCGGCGGATTGGCTTCTGGGGCGGTACGGCTCAACGCCCGCATGGTCAATGTGGTTTTTCATCGGGCTGGAGTCATACGCCGCAGGGTTCCTTATTCAACGCGCCTCTATCAGCGTCCATACGACTATAAAGTTTGTCAAATTTTATTTGGACATGCGGGAAAATAATGACGCGGTCAGATTAACAATCTACGGCATTAAAATCATCCAGCTAAAAGGGGCAAGATCGGAATCAAGAAAAGCCGAATTGCCAGACGACTCTTCTCAAACATATAAAATTGCTGCGTTGAGACTAGAGTTCAGCTTTGAGAAGGAGACCGATCTTCTTGAATCGCTTGTTTACGCCCCTATTTTTGAGACCGTCCTCAATCAAGTACTCGTCATTCTGTTGCTTCGGCATTTTGGATTTGAAATGGATGCGCAGATAACAGTGTCGGCGATCGGGTTTGCTTTAGCTCATATTCCGTTATCCGTAAGGAGGGGGTTTAATTCCATACCTGCCGGCTTTTACTACGGCTTCACATGCGCGCATTGGATGCGAACATCGCTTTGGAAGGCATTTTGGGTGACGGCAGCCGTCCATGCGCTGGATAATTTCCTGTGTGAATTGCAGAGCCTTTGGTTGCCTAAGTTGACGGGCAAGCTGTTTCCCAAGAAAAAGGAAGATGGGCAGCCGTAGATTTTCATCCATCGAAAAGCGGAAGGATTAAGAAAAAAGAATGCCGCCGTTAGCCGCCCTGTTCATATTGACGCTCCTGCTGTCCGGGGCGGAGGAGCCGACCGCCCCCCCAACCGTACCAATGACGGGCGTTGTGCGGGAGCGCGTCAGCGGAAAGCCGATACCGAACGCGCGCATCGAAGCGGACGGGCAAACCGCGCAGACCGACGAACGCGGCGAGTTCCTGTTCTACCTGCCGCCGGGCGAGCGCCAGCTTCGCGCCTCCGCCGACGGGTTCAGCCCTGCGCTGCTCCAAGCGACTGTCTCCGCCGGGCGCGTTCAGCGGATCGAAATACGGCTAGACAGATCGACGGAGCTGGAGCCGGTGCGCGTCGCGCTTCCGAGGCGGAACGCCCCGCCCCGCTCCGCCGGCAGCGCCTTCACCCTGCGCAAAGAGGCGATGCTGCGAGAGGTCGGCGCCGCGTGGGACATCCAGCGCGTCATGGCAGCCATGCCCGGAGCCGCGCAAACCTCCGACATGACGAACAACATCGCCGTGCGCGGCGGCAACCCGTCCGAAAACCTGATCCGAGTCGACCATATAGAGCTGCCGACCGCGAGCCATCTTTCTTGGCAGGGCGAAACGGGCGGCTCCATTGGACTCGTCAACCTGGACTTTGTGCGCCATGCCGACTTTTACACAGGCGCGTTCCCGGCGCAGTTTGGCGGCAAGCTCTCCTCCGCGCTCGACATCGCCTTCCGCGAAGGCAACCGGCGGCGCCTCGCCGGCGAAATGGAACTCTCCATCGGCGGATTCGGCGGCGGGCTGGAGGGACCGCTTCCGTCCGGAAACGGATCATGGGCGGCTTCCGCCCGCCGCAGTTTTTTGAGCCTGATACGGGAGCCTCTGCGCCTCGCGGCTGTTCCCGAATATGAGGACGCGCATGCAAAAATCGTCCTAGACGCCGGCGCGAGCCAACGCATCGCCCTCACCGCCCTCGGCGGACGCAGCAATGTGGACGTCAAATGGGTTCGAAACACGGACAGGGTTCTTTTTCGCGGCTCGATGACTGCGGCGGGCGCGACCTGGACGGGCGCTCTCGCCGACAACGCCGCCTTTAGAGCGACGCTCTCTCACACGCGGCGCGGCGGCGAAACGCGCGCATGGCAGCCGATTGACGCGCTCGCGTATGAGAACAACGCGGCGGAGCGGGAAACGGCGCTGGAGGCGATTGTTGAGACGGGCGACGCGCTCCATGGCGGAGCGTGGCAAGCTGGCTTGACGGCTCGGCGCGACCAGTTTCGGCATCAGATTCTGTCTGAAGCGTGGCGCGGGTTCAGCGAAAACGAGGGGCGCATCGTGTGGCTTGACGCGCGCGCGCATAACGCGGCGGAACGGGCATGGAAGGTCGGCGCCTTTCTTCACCGCGACCAGCCGCTTGGTCGGCATGCCGTTCTGCGGGCGGGGGCGCGCGCGAGCCGTTTTAGCCTGACAGGCGCGGGCGGAATCGCGCCGCGCGCCTCCCTTCAATTCAGCCTGCCTGACAGCGCGCGTCTGAGCCTCTCCGCCGCGCGGCACCGCCAAGATCCGACCGCCATCGAATTGACGCTGCATGAGCGCAATCGGTCTCTCCAAAGCGCCATGGCTGACCATTTCATTTTCAGCCTAGAGCGCCCTTGGAGCGCGGGGCGGCTGCTCGTGGAAGCGTATGAGAAGCGGTATCGGCGCCTGCCGGTCCTGCTGGAGGGGGAGGGCGTCTATGCGTCGGGAGAGATGGCGTCGCGCGGGGAGCGGCGCGCGTCGGGCGTCGACCTGTTGCTGGAGCGCCGGGGGCGGGCGCGCGGTTCCGTTCAGCTGTCGCTGTCGCGGGTCTGGGCGCGCGATTCGGCGGCGGCACCCTGGCATCGCGGCGACTTCGACTACCGGCGCGCTTTTACGGCGGAGGGCGGGGCGCCGTTGCGCGGGGCGTGGCGGATCAGCGGAAAATGGCGGTTTGTCGGGGGGCGCCCCTTCACGCAGTTTTCTGTGCGCGCCCTGCCGGACGGAACCTATGAGCCGCTTCCCGACCCGCTCAAACGCAACCTGAGCCGATATCCGAATTACAGCCGCCTGGACGCGCGGATAGACCGGCGGTTTGAGGCGCGCGGATGGGGCGCGTCGCTCTTTCTGGAGGTGCAAAACATTTTGAACCGCGAGAATGTGTTTGCGCGGCATTTTAGCTGGAAGCGCGGCGTCTTTGAGGATGTCCTGCAGTTCAAACGGCTCGCGCTCATCGGATTGATCGCGGACTTCTAGCAGCGCAGGCGGGCAAAAGGCGCTATACTCCTTACATTATGCTCATGGATATTCATGGATTGACGCGAATTCCGCAGGGGAGGCTTGGAGCATGAAACGAACGGCGCCGTTCATCGCGCTCGCATTGTTCGCGCCGCTCTGTATGTCGGAAGGCGTCAGCCTGTCGGTCAGCGTGGATCTTGCGCAGCAGCGCGCCCCTGCCGCCGCCTTCTCCGACGAAAGGCTCTTTGCGGTCTGGCAGGACGCGCGGGACGGCGGCAAGCTGTTTGGACAGGCGTACGACGCGGACAGCTCGCTTCTCTGGGAAGAGAACGGCCGCCCTCTCGTCTCGGCGGCGGGCAACCAGGGGACGCCCGCTGTCGCGCCGGACGGAAGCGGCGGATTTTTCCTCGTCTGGCTGAGCATGCCGAACCTTCAAAGAGACCTGTACGCGCAGCGGTTCAACAAAGAGGGCAAGCCGCTTTGGGAGACGGTCGTTGTCGCCGAGCATGAACATCCCAAGAGCGATCACCGCATCGCTCCCGACGGAAAGGGCGGGCTGTATATCGTCTGGGAAGACTGGCGAAACGCGAATCTGGATATTTACGGGCAGCGCGTCTCGGCAAGCGGGGAGATTCTCTGGGAAGCGAACGGAACGGCGCTCAGCTCATCCCCCTCCAACCAGTACGACCCCTCCGTCTCGGCTGACGAAAACGGATGCGTCGTCGTTTGGTGGGATGTGCCGGAAATCGAAGCATGGCAGGTGTACGCGCAGCGGATGTCGCCTGAAGGGAAGCCGCTATGGGGCGAGGGCGGAACGCGCGCATGTCTCAACCCGAGCGGGCAGTCGTCGGGGGCGGTCGCGGCGGACGGAGCGGGCGGAGCCTTCGTCTTCTGGGTTGACCATCGAAACGAAGTTTCGCCGCAGGGGGACGCGCTGATGAATCTCGACATCTATGTTCAGCAGTTTGATCCGAGCGGCAAGCGGCTCCTGTCTGAGGAGGGGCGCGCCCTCTGCGAGGCGCCAGGAACGCAGATTGAGGTTGCGGCGCTGCCGGACGGAAACGGAGGCGCATACGCCGTCTGGACAGACCTGCGCGACCATTACGAAGACATCTACGCGCAGCGCGTTCTGCCGGACGGAAGCGCCGCCTGGCAGGCGAACGGCGCGCCGGTGTGCGTCGAAGGAGGGCGCCAGCGCAGCCCGCGCATCGCCCCCGCCGCCGACGGCTTCTGGATCGTATGGTACGATTACAGGCGCGAGCTGGAGGAGCAGACCTTTCAGGATGTGTATATGCAGCGCATGCGGGCGGACGGAACGACGGCGCGGCAGGAGGGGGGCTTGCCAATCGCTGTGCGCCCAGGGCAGCGCATCGAAATGAGCGTGTGCGCTGGAAAATCGGGCGCGGCCGCCTTCTGGGCGGAGCAGCCGGACGAGTTTAGCGGCATGGACATCCGCGGGTGGGTCTCCCAGCCCCGCTCCGCCGCGCAAAACAAGGAGTAAGGAGAAAGGCATGCCAAGATTTGAATGGGTCACCGCAGGCGAATCGCATGGCAAGGGTCTCACCGCCGTTGTGTCGGGCGTCCCCGCCGGTCTGCCGCTTGAAGCGAAACATGTGAACGTTGATCTCGCGCGGCGGCAGAAAGGTTACGGGCGCGGGGGGCGCATGAAGATCGAGAGCGACGCGGTGGAATTTTTAGCGGGCGTACGCGCCGGCGTCGCGCTCGGAAGCCCGATCTCCATGTGGATACAGAACCGCGACTGGAAAAACTGGAGCCAGATCATGTCCCCAGAACCGGACGCGGTGACGGACAGACGCACCTTGACGCGCCCGCGCCCTGGGCATGCCGACCTGGTCGGCGGCTTGAAATACAACCATCAGGATCTCCGAAACGTATTGGAACGCGCGAGCGCGCGCGAAACGGCGGCGCGGTCTGCTGTCGGCGGCATTGCGAAGCGGCTGCTGGACGAGTTCAACATACAGATATTCTCCGCCGTCCTGCAGATCGGACCTGTGAAGGCGGATGTGGACGTCAACGCCTTAGAGAGCAACGCCGAGTTTGACGACTCTCCGCTGCGCTGCCCCGACAAGGAGGCGGAGCAGAAGATGATGGAGTATATCAACCAGCGGCAGCGGAACGGCGACACATGCGGCGGCGTTGCGGCGGTTGTCGCGCGGGGCGTTCCGCCTGGGTTGGGGAGCCATACCGCCTGGAACCGCAAGCTGGACGGGCGAATCGCGCAGGCGATGATGAGCATACAGGCGATCAAGGGCGTCTCCATCGGGGAGGGGATGCGCGTCGCGGGCGTCCCCGGCTCCGAGGCGCATGACGAGATTTTTTACGACGACGCGCGGCGCGCCTTTTACCGAAAAACGAACCGGGCGGGCGGACTTGAAGGCGGCGTCACAAACGGAATGCCGGTCGTCGCGCTCATCGCCATGAAGCCGATCTCGACGCTGGCGCGCCCGCTTCAATCGGTCGATATTCAGACGAAGGAGCCGTTCATCGCGCAGAAGGAGCGCACCGATTCGTGCGCGGTGCCGGCGGCGGGCATCGTCGGCGAGGCGATGATGGCGATTGTGCTGGCAACGGCGTTTCTGCAAAAATTCGGCGGGGACAGCCTCAGCGAAATGAAACGGAATGTCGACGGATACCTGGAATATGCGCGAAACTTCTGATCGCAATATCGTCCTGACGGGGTTTATGGGCATCGGCAAAACCTCCGTCGGCAAGTTGATCGCTGAAAAGACGGGGCGCGCCTTTATCGACACGGACGATCTTATTGAACAGCGCGCCGGGAAGTCGATACCGCGCATCTTTGCGGAGGAGGGCGAAAGCGCCTTTCGAGACCTTGAGACCGAGGCGGTTCAACGGGCGGCGCAGATGCAGGCGCGCGTCATCGCCACAGGAGGCGGGGCTGTCATGCGTCCGCAGAACCGAAAAGCGCTGCGCGCAACAGGCGACGTCGTGTTTTTAGACGCCGAGCCGGAGGTCATTCTGCAGCGCATTCGGAACGACGGAACGCGCCCGCTTCTTCAAACCGAAAACCCGCTGGAACGCGCGCGCGCGCTTCTCAAGGAACGGCGGCCCGTGTATCTTCAGGCGGACCTGACGATACAGACGGGGCGGCTGACCCCGGAGCAGACGGCGGATGCGATCCTTGAAGCGCTGCAGAACGCGCCGCGAGCGCGCCGCGTTGAGGTGAACCTCGGCGAACGCTCCTACGCGATCCATATCGGGCGGGGGACGCTCTCCCGCCTCCCAGAGCTGCTTGATTTTGCCCCAAAGGGAGCCAAGATCGCCGTCTGCGCCAACGCCCAGATTCAACGGCTTTATGGAAACGCGCTTGTCGACTCCCTAAACGCCGCGGGATACGACGCATGGACGGCAGACCTGCCGGACGGCGAGCAGCATAAAACGCTTCAAGCCGCCGCGGACCTGCTCGATCAGTTTGTGGAAAACCGCATGGGGCGCGACTCGTTCGTCGCGGCTCTCGGCGGCGGCGTCGCGGGCGACATTGCGGGCTTCGCCGCCGCCGTTTACATGCGCGGCGTCCCGTTCATACAGATGCCGACCTCGCTCATCGCCCAGGTCGACTCCAGCGTCGGCGGCAAAACGGCGGTCGACCATCCAAAAGGCAAAAACCTGATTGGCGCATTCCATCAGCCGAAGCTGGTTCTGATCGATGTTGAGACGCTGAAGACGCTGCCGGCGCGGGAGTACGCTGCCGGCGTCGCCGAGGTCATGCGCTACGGCGTCATTGCGTCCGAGGGGCTGTTTCATACGCTGGAGACGCGGATGGCGGATATTCTGCGGCGCGATTCATTCTTGATGACGCAGATTGCGGCGGAGTGCTGCGCGATCAAGGCGCGAATCGTAGAGCAGGACGAGCGCGAATCGGGCGTCCGCGCGACGCTGAACTACGGGCATACGTTTGGACATGCGCTTGAAACGATCACCGGCTACAAACGTTTTCTGCATGGAGAGGCGGTCAGCGTCGGCATGGTTTGCGCCGCGGAGATGTCCGCCGCGAGGGGGCTTGTCGGAAGGGAATTCTGCAACAGGCACCGCGCCCTGCTGCGTTCGGCGGGCCTTCCATCGAAAATGCCGAGCGACATTGATCCGATGGAGATGGTCGACGCAATGAAGATGGACAAAAAAGCGGTCGTTTCGCCGCAGGGGGTCCGGTTGCGGTTCATCGTCAGCCGAAAAATAGGCTCCGCCGAAATACGCGGCGACTTCACCGAAAAGGAAGCGGAGGCGGCAATTGAGGCGGCGAAGCGATGACGCGCCTGAAACATGTCCTGCTCATACACGGGCCGAATCTGCAGCTGCTGGGGCGGCGGCGGACGGAGGTTTACGGAACGACGACTTTGGAAGGGATCAACGCGCGGGCGCAGAAGCAGGCGGACGAAGCGGGTCTGCGCCTCACCGCGTTTCAGGCGAACAGCGAGGGGGATCTGGTCGACTTTATCGGGCGGCATCTTGGCGAAGCGGATGGCGCCGTCATCAACCCCGCCGCCTACACGCACACGAGCGTCGCCCTGCGGGACGCGCTGGAAGCGCTGGAGGTTCCCGTCATTGAGGTTCATCTGTCCAACATCGGGGCGCGGGAGTCGTTTCGGCGGCATTCGTATATCGCGCCGATTGCGGTCGGCTCCATCGCCGGCTTTGGGGCGGAAAGTTATCGACTTGCATTGGACGCTATGATTCATATACTCTGTAGTTAGTTGAACGCATCAAGGAAAGGCGCATATGGCCACCACAGCAGACATCCGAAACGGACTCGTCATTCGTCACAACGGGGAGCTTGTTCAGATCGATTCTTTTCAGCATGTGAAGCCTGGAAAGGGCGGGGCGTTTATCCGCACGAAGCTGCGCCGCGTCTCGGACGGCTCAACGCTTGAAAACACCTTCCGCTCCGGTCATTCCATCGACATTGTCCGCCTCAACACAAAGAAAATGAGCTACATCTATTCGGAGGGGAACGCGCTGTATTTGATGGATATGGACACTTTTGAGCAGGTTCCGATACCGTCGGCGATGCTGGGCAAGCGGCTGCCGTATCTTAAGGAGGAGATGGAGCTGACGATTCAGTTTGACGAGGAAAATACGCCTATAACAGTGGAGCTGCCGCCTGTTGTGGAGCTGGAGGTTGTGGAGACGGGACCGAACGACAAAGGCGACACGGCGAGCGGCGGTTCGAAGCCGGCGGTTCTTGAAAACGAGGTGAAGGCGCGGGTGCCGTTCTTCGTCTCCATTGGCAATGTTGTCAAGATCGATACGCGCACCGGCGAATATCTCGGAAGGGCATGAGGTGCGCCGATCCACTCGCAACCCTATCAATATGAGCGAACTTGAGCGGTACGTGGAGTTTATGGAGAAGCATGACCTGTCCGAGCTGCGCATAGAAGAGGGGCGGGACAACCGCTCGATTGTGCTGCGGCGCGGACCGGCGGAGGTTTCTTACGCTGCGCCTGCCGCGCCTGCGCCGGCTCCGTCTAACGCGACAGAGACGCCGGAGAGCGTCGCCGCCGAAAACCTGAACGGGGGCGACCTAGACCTGATCAGGGCGCAGATGGTTGGGACATTTTACCGCAGCCCCAGCCCGGACGAGCCGCCGTTCGTGGAGGCGGGCGACAATGTGAAAGAAGGCGAAACGCTCTGCATCATTGAAGCGATGAAGTTGATGAACCTGATTGAGAGCGATTTCAACGCCGAAATTGTGGAGGTTCTGGTGGAAAACGCGGCGCCTGTGGAGTACGGGCAGCCCCTTTTCAGGGTGAAACGGCTCAGCTAAACGACGGCTCAACACCGAGGCGGAATCGTGTTTAAAAAAGTGCTTGTCGCCAACCGCGGCGAAATTGCCGTTCGCATTATCCGCGCCTGCAAGGAGCTGGGGGTGAAAACGGTCGCTGTCTTCTCGGAGGCGGACCGCGACTCCATGCCGACGCAGCTGGCGGACGAGGCGGTCTGCATCGGACCTCCGCATCCGTCCAAGAGCTATCTGCATATTCCGGCGGTCATCTCGGCGGCGGAGGTGACGAATGCGGACGCGATTCATCCTGGAGCCGGCTTTTTGGCGGAAAATCCGCAGTTTGCGGAGATCTGCGGCGAGTGCCGCATCGCGTTCATCGGACCGACGCCTCAAAACATCGAGACGATGGGAAACAAGATTGCCGCCCGGCGGGCGGCGCAGGAGGCGGGCGTCCCGCTGACGCCCAGCTCTTCAAAGCCCCCGCGCTGGCGCCGGCGCGCGCAGCAGGAACCGCGCGGAACGGTCGAAACCGAAGAGGAGGCGCTGAGCGTCGCCCGTGAAATCGGATACCCTGTCATGATCAAGGCGGCTCTCGGCGGCGGCGGAAGAGGCATGCGCGCCGCCCACAACGACGTCAGCCTCGTCAACCTGTTTAAAACGACCAGAGCGGAAGCGGAAGCCGCCTTCGGATCCGCAGAGGTGTACTTAGAAAAGCTGATCGAAAACGCCCGCCATATCGAGGTTCAGATACTCGCCGACCATTACGGCAACATCGTGCATCTCGGCGAGCGGGACTGCTCTGTTCAGCGCAAGCATCAGAAGTTGATTGAGGAGACGCCGTCCTCGCTGGACGCAAAACGGCGCAGCGAGATCGGAAACGTCGCCGCCAAAGCCGCCAAAGCGATCCAGTACCGCAGCGCCGGGACGATCGAGTTTCTGGTGGACGCGGAGATGAACTACTACTTTTTAGAGATGAACACGCGCATTCAGGTTGAGCATACCGTCACGGAGATGGCGACGGGGCTTGACCTTGTGAAATGGCAGATGCGCATTGCGGCGGGGGAGCGGCTCGATTTTGACCAGCGGGATGTGGAAATTCAGGGGCATGCGATTGAATGCCGCATCAACGCCGAAGACCCTGCGAACGGGTTTGCGCCCTCGCCCGGCGCAATCTCCAAGTATGTTCCCCCCGGCGGTCCAGGGATACGCATCGACACGCATATCTACGCCGGGTATTCGACTCCGCCGTTTTACGATTCGCTGCTGGCGAAGCTGATTGCGCATGGCTCCGACCGAAACGAAGCGATCGCGCGAATGCGCCGAGCCTTGAACGAGTTTGTGATCGAGGGCGCGCATACGACGATACCGTTTCACCGCGCCGTCATGGAGGACGCGACCTTTTTAGCGGCGAAGGCGCACACGGGCTTTCTTGAAACCTTCAACGCGCCGATGACATCCCTGCCCTAACCGCCGCCGAGCGGCGCCATGAAAAGCCCGATGACGTGCGGGGTGAACCAGTCGTTGACAAGAAACTCAACCCGCTGAATCAGCAGCGTGACGCGGTTCATGACGGTGTTGCCGAAGGCGGAGCCGAAGCCGACCATGAGAAACCAAATGCCGAGGCGCGAGACCGCTCCGACGCTTCCCTTATGTTCAATGGAAAAGAAAAAGTAGGTGAGCGCGGCGAGCGTCCCGATTAGAACGATGGACAGGTTCACCATGGGCCAAAGCTGCCGCGCGCTCTCTTTGCTGTACGGCTCGATGGTCGCGTACATCTGTTGAAAGATTTGGGAGCCAAGGGTTAAAGGTATAGCGATGCCCGCGGCGGCTCCGAACAGGAACGAGAGCGGCAGGCGGGTGAGCCATCCTTTCCCCGCCCAGAAACGCGCGAAAAACAGCAGCCCGATCAGAAACGGTATCAGAACGATGAACTCTATCGGTTGAGCCGGCTCTCCGTCGACGCCGACCGTCGCGCGTTGAAGCGGAACAATCCCATACGGCCAGAGGCCGTTGAAGTAACTGTAAACGATCCAGTAACCCTGGGACATGCCGACAAAGAGATGCTCTGCGAATTTATAGAACGGGTTGTCCTTGTAGAGAAAGCTGTAGAGGCAGAGCGTCAAAAATGCGGCGATCCAGACGCCGATTGTTTCCCAGGTCACGAGTCGCCGCCTCCTTCTTCACGTCGGCGCATCAGATAGAGCGCGTTACCCAAGACGACCAGACCGATGACGAGAAAATGCGCGAATGAAAGAACGGAGACGCGCTTCATACCGTCGCCGGGGGCGTTCACTAGAGCTTCGTATTCGGCTCCGCCGAGCGCTCCGCTGAGCAAGCCCTGCAGCTGGCCGGAATCTAAAAACGGGTACATCTGCGAGACGATGACGCCTGTCACGCCGGCGGCAAGCGGAACGCCATGCGGCTCATGGCCGTACACGATCCAGTAATCGACCGTGTCGCCGGCTGCGAAGTCGATGACAAGGCTGACGTCGGCGAAGGTGGAGATTCCCTCCATGGCGGGAAGCGCCTCAAGCGATTCTCCGCGCGTGTCGGTTTCAAAGAAGCCCGGAATGTTGCCCGCCATGCGCAGAATGACGAGAGAGTAGCCGACCCTGTATCCGACGTCCACATAGTGTTCGCCTGGTTTGATGCGGCTGACTCCGTTGTCTGAAAACTCGTCGCTGCTTTGTACCTTCTCTACGGTTTGGACGACTAGGGGCGGGGCGTCCGCGTTGAGCGCCATCATCATGACGCGCAGCTTTTTTCGGAAGCAGTGGCGCAGGACCGCCTCCACCTGCGGCTGCAGCTCCGCCATTGACGACGGACCGTAACCGAAGGAGAGAATCACAAAGTCGTTCTCGTTCAGCGATTCGATCTTGTCGTACACGCTTTGCGTCGAGGGCGAGACCGGAACCGGAAACGTGACGGAGAAGATGGTTGGAAGGATCACAAACAGCGCCACCAACAAGAACACCCAACGCCTGTCCAGCTGCTGCAGCCGCTCTAGAATCATTCGCTGCCTCCTAGGTAGGTGCGCTCAATGCCGAGGATGATTCGGAACGACTGCGCCAACGCGCCGAGTCCGACGCCGAGGACAATCGCGCGGCGGGCGGCGAGGTTGGGCGTCTCCAGCACCCAGTCCTTTGCCGCGGACGGGAAGCCCGTCAGCCACTGCAGCCAGTCGACGGCGCCGAACGCGCTGTTCCACCAGTGGATGAACGGCGGGGTCAAACCGAGAATGACGACGCATGCCGAGACGAGCAGCAGCGAGGCTTCAATGTTGCGGGCGCGAAAGGCGCGAAAGGCGGCGGACGCAATGAAAAACGCGAGCAGCGAAAACATTGTCGCGTCCAGCGGCACTTGGACATTCGCGAAGAGCCAAAGGAAAATATCCAAGCCAGGGCGGCGAATGGTGAAGGCGCCGCCTTGAGCGGGCGGGTCTCCGTTTCTCCATTTGTCGACCTGAACGCGGACGACGGGCGGCGCGCCTTCTGTAGACGCTTCGTCTGTCGGCTTCTCAACAATTTTGCCTTCTGAAAAGGAGCCGTCCGCCATCGGGAGCCGCAGCCGATCCCCCTTCAAGATCGACTTGGCGGCGATGTTTCCGGCGCTCAGCATGACGACGAGGCCGTTGCGCTCATAGGACGCTTCCGCGCTGTACTCGGAGACCTTCGATTTTACGATCTGTTTGGCGGGCTGGCGGTGTCCCTCAATGACGCCGACCGCCGTCATTCCGAACAGGGCGACAAGAGCGACGACGCTGTATTTCCAGTCGCCTTCGCGGCGAGCGGCGCGCTGCCAGTGGAGCTTCACAAGGCTCGCGACGCCGAGAACGAGCGCGAACACCCCGATGAGAAGCATCCAGTCATAAACGCGCCTGTTCAGCTCCTGAGACCACGCATGCGGCACAAAATACTGCGCCAGCATGACAACGCCCATGACAAAGCAGACCGCGAGCGGTATCTGCATCCGCATGCTACATCTCCACCTTAAAGATGTCGGCTAAATCCGGGGATCCGAACAGCGCCATGACGACGCCGACAATCATCAGAACCATCAGAACCGCCTTGGCGATGTCCTGGGCGCGAATGGCGCTCAAGAGCGGGGCGTCCTGGGAGAGGTAGGCGCTGGCGGCGAACAGCTCCTCGCCGATGAGCGTGTAGTCGCAGGCGGCGATGAAGAACGGCAGCTGCGCGTCCCTGTCGGTGCCTGCAATCTGTATCGCGCCGATGCTGTTGCCCGTCTCCGCCAAGATGAGCGATTCGGCGTAGAAGACGCCCTGCAGAAAAATAGCGGCAGGCTTTTCTCTGACCATGATGCCGTCCACCGCGGCGGCGTAGGCGAATTGACTTTCGGTTACAAAAAAGATGCTGTCGGGATCGTATACGTCCGGCCGCCCGATGTTTTGATAGGTCTGCTCGCCGACGGTGCGCATGACCTGCATGACGATCGGGTCGTAGCAAGGGACCGCAATTCGCGTCGCATATTCGCCTGCCGTTTTGATGACATGGCTGAAGATGTTGATGGAGGCGATGGTGGCCATCTGCTGGACGCTGCCGATGCCGGCGACGTAGAGAATGGGCTTGCCCATCTCGGTGCTGCGTCCAATCGCCTCTTCAACCGCTTCCAGACCGTCGATGCGGCGTATGCGCGGCGGATCGCCCCGACGAGAGCGGTGGGTCAAGAAGATGAGCGTTCCGCAGAACAGCAGCGCCGCCGCGAGAAGCCAGGAGCGCCCCGTGTGAAACCAGTTGGAGCGGGCGGCGACGGGGGCGCTTTCCAGTGAATTGGCGACGCCAGCTTCATACGCTGTCTGAACGGCGTAGATATACGAAACCGCTTTTTCGCGGGTGAAGAGCGGGTCTCTTCGGGCGGGCGCGGCGGAGGCGTCCCTGTAAGAGCGCGCTGTCGGCGGGAGCGGCTCGGCGGTGATCTGCTCTAAAGTGGAGCCTGGCTCGTTCGCCCTGCGCAGGATATGGAACCCAACGACGCTCTCGCTCGGCTCGCCTTCATACTCCCATACGACGTCCAGACCTTTGCCGCTGTCGTCGTTCGGGACATCCATCGCCCTAACATTTTTGACGGAAGAGCCGTCTACGACTCCCGTCACGGGCTCTTCAAATGTGATTTCGAGTTCTAAGTCTTTGCCGCTGTCGTCGTTCTGAACATCGTCCTCTGTGACGGCAGTATCGTCGGGGGATTCGATGACGGTTTGCGCATGGCAAACAGCGCCGCTCCAAACGCCGGCGAATAAAACCAGAAAGCCCGCCCAACGCAGCGTATGTCTCAAAGCGCTCCTCATACCGCCTCCGACCCGTTTCGTACGGCTTGCCGCGTCAAAATGCGGCGTGTTCAACAAACGTATCATATGCTTTTTCATTAAACAACGCAAACAGGACCAGCTCGAGCGTATCATCCTCCGCCAAAAAAGCGGAAACTGCCGCCGACGCCTCCGCCGCCGCTTGATCAGGCGGGTAGCCGAACACGCCCGTTGAGATCGCGGGAAAGGCGACCGTCTTGCAGCCAAGTTCCGCCGCCGTTTTGAGCGCGTTTCGATAGCAGCTGCGCAGCTTTTCAGGTTCGCCCGCCTCTCCGCCATGCCAGACCGGCCCGACGGTGTGAATCACATACCGGGCGGGCAGGTCGCCGGCGGTTGTCGCGACCGCCTCGCCGACGGGCAAGCCGTCCGGATATTTTGCGCGGCGCAGCTCTTTACATTCAGCCAAAATGGCAGGTCCCCCCGCCCGGTGGATCGCTCCGTCGACGCCTCCTCCGCCCATGAGCGAGCTGTTCGCCGCGTTCACGACAGCGTCCGTCTCCAGCTGCGTGATGTCCGCGACCTTCGCCGCAGCGCGTTCGCCGAAACGCTTCATTCTTCGCTCCATTTCCGTCATTCCTGTGAAAACAGGAATCTTACTGCTTCGTCGTTCTCGTGAAAACGGGAGTCTTAGCGCGTCATCCGCGCTCTTGCCTAATCGCTTCCCGCCTCATACCCGTTCATCGTGAACACAACGCCCAGCGCTTGGTCGGGCGTCTGGATCAATTTTTCGCATGCTTCGGCAGCCCTGTCAATCGGAACCATGTCGGTGATGAGCGTTTTGACATCCAGCCGCCCTTCCGCCATGAAGCGCAGAACCGTCTCCAGGTTGCGCTGCGTCGGGCGCGGGACGAAGACGGGCGGGTAATGCGCCCCTCGTTCATACGCTTCGTCATGGTAGCCTGGTCCCGTGCGCGCGGCGCTGACGACATCGATGTTGCCCGCTCCCGCGGCGAACCCATGCTGTATGGACGCGCCGCCGACGATGACGATGCGCCCCATCTTATGTCCGTCAGGGGAGATTTTTAAAAGGGAGCGCAGCTGTCGAAAGGCGCCGGTTGCGTCTCCGCCAAACGCAATGACGCCGCAATCGAAGCCGTACCCGTTCGTGAACTCTTCCCGCGCGGCGTCGACGTTCATTTCCGCCGCGTTTTCAACTCGGTCTGCGCCCGCCCGCAGCGCCGTTTCCAGCCGCAGCGCGTTCACATCCAGTCCAAGAACATGCGCGCCGGCGATGCGCGCCGTTTGGCATACAAGCTGTCCGACCATGCCGAGTCCGGCGACGGCGACATTCTCGGCGATGCCGATTCGACCGCGCTGTACCGCGTGGAGAGCGGTCGCGGCGAGATGGCACGCGGCGCCTTCTTCATAGGAGACGCTGTCCAGCATTTTGGCGCACAGGTTTTGCGGGATATTCGCATGCGTCGCGTGGAGAGCGTAGCCGCCGCCCATCCCGGCGAGCCGGTCGCCGATTTCAAACTGATCGCAGCCCTCCCCCTTGGCGGCGAGAACGCCCGCATTGGAGTATCCGAAGGCGCGTTTGCCGGGGTTCTCTTTACGGCGGGCGCGTCTGCCTTTCACGCCGCCCAGCTCGGTGCCGGGGCTGACGAGAGAAGCGCGTACTTCAATCAGAAGCTCGCCAAAACCGAGCGGAGGGAGAGGCGCCTCTTCCGTCCAGATGCGGCCGTTGTCGTCCATAAAGACAACCCTGCGGGAGGACGGACGGGAGGTCGTCGAAGGCGTTGATTGGCTCATGGCGTTTCCTTTTTGGCAGATTCAGGGGAGCGGCGCTCTGCGGCGGCTTTGACAGCGTCTAGTATCTCTTTTGTGGTTGGGCGGTCGTGCAGGTTTGCAGACACATATTTCCATTGGATCGCTCCGTCGGGATCCACGACGATAACAACCGCTTTGGAAATGTTAGGATAGCGCGTATCGGGGTCAAAAAACGGGTTGCTTTCAGGGTCAAGCGCCTTGTACGCCTTGATCGTTTTGCGCGATGGGTCGCTCAACAGCGGGTAGTCGATCTTCAAGCGGTTCGCCAGCTCGAGCGACTTTTCAGGCGCGTCAACGCTGACCGCCAGGACGGTTCCGCCGCGCTGTTGAAAACGGCGTTTCGCTTCGCGCAGCTCCACGAGCTGCTTCCTGCAGACAGGTCACCAATGCCCTCTGTAGAATATGATTGCGAGCGCCTGTCCGCGGTAATCGGCAAGGGAGACGGTCTTTCCGTTCTGGTCGGACAGGGAGAAGAGCGGGGCGTATTCGCCTAGTTCAACGCCGACAGACTGCTGGTTCGCCTCGGCGCCGTTTTGTTGATCGGGCGCGTCTCCGTTCTTTGCGGAGCCTCCGCAGGAGAGGCATGTCAAAAGAGCGAATGAAGCGAAGAGCGCTGCTGTCAGACGGGCGGGGCGGGTTATGTCCATGGGCAAATCATAGCGTACTTGGCGCGGGGATGTTGCCGCCCAGCTTGGAAGTTGACGCCTGAATACGAACGCGGAGGGTTTCTGCAGGGATTCTGGATTCCCGCTTTTGCGGGAATGACGGCGGGCGGGACGGACGCTTTAGAGTCTTAACATGAATGCCCCGTATAAGCGTACTGCCAAAGAAGCGGTTGACGCGCCGGCGAATCGCTGTTACGATACAAATGCGGCGGAGTTTGTTGCCCTGTAAAAAGATGTTGATGCGCAAAATAATCTTCGCTATGATGAATGGAGGCGTTCGGGTCGGGACCGTCTCGACTGCCGAATGCCAAAACAAAATTGCCGAGAAAGGGCAAACTATGATGTTTCATGAAGAATGTCAAGCCCCTCCCCCCCCCCCACAATTTTCGCGCCAACCGCGCTAAATTTGCGCTGACCGCTCTCTTCCTCTTGCTTGCTCTCGCAAGCGTCGTTCTGATGCGCGGACATGCCATCGTCAACAACCGTCTTCCTGAGCAGCCCGGCAACGGCGAAATCAACAATCAGCCGGACCTGCCGCCCTACGAAATCACGCTTTCGCCTCCAGACGAATGGGAAGGCTGGATTCCAACAACCGGTGTCGGAGACAGCTCGGACACGGAAACGATCATCTTCACCGCAAGCACAGACGCAACCTCTGAAAGAGGGAGCATCACATTTCACTTGTCCAATGTGACGCGCTACCAAGGTCGGTACATGAACGACACGAACTGGGAAGATCACGACGGCGTGGATCTTTATTTTGCCGAGGAGCAAAAGCCTTTGCCGGGAATTACGTGGACGAGAAGCAGCGCCACTGCGATCACTGCCAGATGGGAGACTTTCCTTACAATTACAGAGTTTCCTGTGAATATCATCTGCAACGACCACGCCGCCTACGGCACAATTCATGCGGAACTCACCATTCCTCCTTATAAGGATCCAAAGCTGACTGACCCACCCATCAAGATCCCGAAAGATGACGAACCCGCGTTTCGCTTTTCCATAGGAGGACTTTCCTTCATCCTATGGAGAGGCAACAGGATTGCCGACGCATGGGAGCGCGGAGCCGCATTCGATTACCATAACACCGCGCTGGATCGCGATAAACCGGGAAAAAGAAACGGCGTGAACCACGGGAAAAATACAGGCGACGGCTTCTCCGTTCACGAAGAGTACCGCGGCTTCAAGATCGGCGGCACACACCAAAGGTTGATCCCGACTCAAAAAGAGGTTATGGTCTACTCCACGCTGAACAGCGGCTCTTTTCAGTATGCCAACTTTCATGAAATCGGCATCTATATGATACTGTCCGATGAGGCAAGGAGCAGCGGCGTCGTGAACTTCTCCAGCAGAGGCGTACCAGGCGTAAACGGGCAGTACAGGGTCCGTGTGAAAGTAGACACGCTTGAAGAGGTGAATGAAAAGCTAAGTGAGGAAGATGAGGAGGAGCTGAAGGAAGGCACGATAGGGGTATGCATGCAACGGTTGAAATCCGGCAGCTACGGCAACGAAGGGGTCTGCATCATATTCGATGGTGAGATAAGAAGGCGATACAGCGCGGAGGACGCCGCCAAACTTCTCGACATCACTATTGCCCATGAGATCGGTCATGCGATCGGCTTGGGCGATGATTACATGTACGAAGGCATACCATCAAACCCGCCCGCCGGCGAAGCGTGTTTGATGGTATCCTACGGCCACGAATCCATCACTTTCGAGAGCCACAGGGGTTGGTACTTGGGAACCGAAGTTGTGGATTTCCACACAGACGACCTTGACGGCGACGGCGACAAGGATGAGCATCAGCATTGGGAGGATCATTGGACAACTTACCAGCTGCACAACAATCACTTCACACACTTGGATTATAATGGGGAGGAGTAAACCATGAAAACGACGCAACGCCCATTACATCGCAGCGCGCTGCTTGTCGGCGCCGTCTTGATGGCGGCGCTGGCAGTTGCCGCGGCGCTTCTCTTCCGCGCGGACGACCCAGATCCTGCCGAGATGGAATCCGCGCAGGAGCCTTCTGTCCGCGAGACTGCCATGAGCGAAAGCGGCAAAGCTCCCGACGCAACAGCGAGCGGCGCGCAGGAAACGGAACCGGGGCAGGAGAAAAAACCGCCAGAACCCAACTCTCGCCCTGAGATTCAAACGACGCGGGACGATATGCCAGAGATCGACCGCTCCGGCTGGATATACGATCCGAGCCAATCCAAAAAAATGAACCGCATCCGCAAGTATCTCTATGACCAGTACGGCAGCAGCGACATCCATCGCAAAGAGAACGGAAGGACGCCGCGCGGCGTGATCGAAATACTGGTCGAAGGGATGGACGACATGGCCGCCGCCGAATATCTGTATAACTCGGACTGGGGGATCGAAGGCGAGAAATGGCCTAGGGAAAGAGAGTACGCCATCGAGTACGCCAACCGCGTCCTGGCAAAGGACCCGACCTCCCTTGAGGCGCTGATCTTGAAAGCAAGAGGCAATGTGGACGCCGCCGAATCGACACACAATTTTTATGTTCATCCAGATGACAAGAGAGTCGATGCAGCGCGTCTTCTGATTCAACATTATCCCGACAACGAGAGGGCGGTGTCCGTCGCTGTCGACAATCTGTACCGCAACTTTCCCGAGGAGACGATCTCCGCAATCTCGCGCCTTCTGCCGGAGGACGGTCTGCATCCCAATTCGCGTTTCCACTTCACTCTCGGCAATTCATATGAGCGGCTGGATATGATATACGAAGCGGCGGATCAGTTTCAAAAGGCGTTCGCTGCAGGCGACAAGGTGGCTAGCTACCGTTATAGTTTGCTAGAGCGGGGAGAGCCCGCATTTCCGTCCATCTGGGAGGAACGCGCTGTCGCTGAAGCGGCAAAGCAGGCGCCTCCACCGGCCGAAGCGTCCGCGCCGCATAGCCCGCCTGACGTCCCAGCGTCGCCCGACGCTCCGCGCGGCATGGAGCCTCCCCCTCCGCCGCCCAACTTAGAGGCGGAGATGTCCGCGGCATACGCCGACTTCGCCAAGGCGTATCAGGATGCGTTTGAGATGGAGTACGGTCTCTCCGAGGCGACGCCTGAAGGCTACATGAACGCGCTGCTTGGAATGGCGCGCGCCTTCGCCAAGGCGGGCGACGCCCAGCATGCCCAGGACGCTTACAACGCCGTCCGCAAACGCCATTCGCGCGAGGAGGTTGAGCAGGTCTTCCGCCGCTTTGACGAGCAGGAGCGTCTCAAAAGGCAGCCGCCGAATGAGGAGGAGAACGACGACAACGGTGAGGATGAGTGAGCGGCTTGCGGCGCTAACGCCGAGGCGTTATGCTGTTCCTAGACGCCGTAAACGCGGTTTGGAACGGTCAAAGCGATGAAAACGACGCAAGGCTCATTATACCGCAGGGCGCGCCTCGTTCTGTTCGCAGGTTTGGCGGCTTTGACCGCCGCGTTGGCGTTTACTGCCGCGCTCCGTTTCGCCGAAGATTCGTCCAAAGACACGATCTTCGACGCCCCGCCTTCAAGCGAACAGACGGCAGAGCCGCCCTCTCATACAACCCCCAGCAGCGTTTCGGAAGAAGCCGTCCAAGACGCGCCGAAACCGACACAAGAAGCTCTTGACCCCGATCTCAATCGATGGGCGCGTCTCATGCGGACGCAACTGGAACTGCGGGGCATACAAGGCGAAGAGCTTGAGCGGCAGCTCGAACAAAGACGCAGCGAGTTGATGAACATGGACCTTTCCGATCGGGAAGAGCATGTCATTAACTCAGGATTCAGAACTGTGAAATGGAACCCTAAGTATTCAGATCAGAAGAATCGGATACGTCAGAAGCTGTTTGAGCTGACGGGGTCCACGCGCTATCCAAACGAGGCGCCGCCTGAGCTCATTGAAATGCTGGTGGAGGGTCTGGACGATTTGACAGCGGCGCGAAGCCTAGCGTATCCGCCCCAAGGATGGGTATGGACTCCTGAAAAAGAGTACGCGTACATCTATGTAAACCGCGCGCTTGCCAAGGATCCGACTTCGCGCGACGCGTTGATTTTGAAGACCAGCTTGTCGCGCTCGTTGGGCAAAGAGAAAGTTGATGGGGCTGCTGCCGCCCGCCGGCTCTATGAGCTGTACCCTGACGACGAGGAGGCTTTGTACGAAGTGTCGGCTACGCTTTATTACAATTATCCTGAGGAAATGATTGCAATGATTGAGCCGACCGTGCCGAAGGACAGCTCTCATAGGGTGCACAATTTTCTGGGAATTGCTTATGAGCGGCTGGACATGTTCAAAGAGGCGGCGCATCATTATAGCCTCATTCCGAATACGTATACTATTAGATTAGGAAGCATGGTGTCGGCAGAACATCGAAACTTCCCTTCCATCTGGGAAGAACGGGCGGCCGAAGCGGCGCAACAGGCGCTTCTCCCCGCAGAGTCTCCTGCGCCCGACTTTGAAAGTCCGCCCGATCCGCGGGACATGGAGCCGCCGCCTCCGCATGGCCATCCAGACGCCCCGCGCGGTGTGGAGCCTCCGCCGCCCCCGCCGCCCGGCGCGGAGATGGACATGGCGGCGGCGTATGCCGACTTCGCCAAAGCGTACCAAGATGTGTTTGAGATGGAGTACGGACTCTCTGAAGCGACGCCCGAAAGCTACATGAACGCGCTGTTGGGCATGGCGCGCGCCTTCGCCAAGGCGGGCGACGCCCGGCATGCCCAGGACGCTTACAACGCTGTCCGCAAACGCCATTCGCGCGAGGAGGTTGAGCAGGTCTTCCGCCGCTTTGACGAGCAGGAGCGTCTCAAAAGGCAGCCGCCGAATGAGGAGGAGAACGACGACAACGGTGAGGATGAGTGAGCGGCTTGCGGCGCTAACGCCGAGGCGTTATGCTGTTCCTAGACGCCGTAAACGCGGTTTGGAACGGTCAAGACGATGAAAACGACGCAACGCCCATTACATCGCAGCGCGCTGCTTGTCGGCGCCGTCTTAATGGCGGCGCTGGCAGTTGCCGGGGCTCTTCTCTTCCGCGCGGACGACCCAGATCCTGCCGAGATGGAATCCACGCAGGAGCCTTCTGTCCGCAAGACAGCCGCGAGCAAGAGCGGCAAAGCGCCGGTCGCTCCCGAGGCAACAGCGGGCGGCGCGCAGGAAACAGAACAGGGGCAGGAGAAAAAACCGCCAGAACCCAACTCTCGCCCTGAGATTCAGACGACGCGGGACGATATGCCAGAGATCAACCGCTCCGGCTGGATATACGATCCGAGCCAATCCAAAAAAATGAACCGCATCCGCAAGTATCTCTATGACCAGTACGGCAGCAGCGACATCCATCGCAAAGAGAACGGAAGGACGCCGCGCGGCGTGATCGAAATACTGGTCGAAGGGATGGACGACATGGCCGCCGCCGAGTATCTGTATAGCTCGGACTGGGGGATCAGAGGCGAAAAGTGGCCTATGGAAAAAGAGTACGCCATCGAGTACGCCAACCGCGTCCTGGCAAAGGACCCGACCTCTCTTGAGGCGCTGATCTTGAAAGCCGGTGCGAATGTGGACGCAGTCGAATCGGCGCGGCTTTTGATCAAGCATTACCCTGACAACGAGAGAGCGGTGTCCTACGCCATAAGCGATCTGTACCGCGACTTTCCCGAGGCGACGATCTCCGCAATCTCGCGCATTCTGCCTGAGGACGGTCTGCATTCCAGGTCGAAGTTTCATATGCTTCTCGGCAACGCTTATGAGCGTCTGGACATGATATACGAAGCGGCGGATCAGTTTCAAAAGGCGTTCGCTGCAGGCGACAAGGTGGCTAGCTACCGTTATAATTTGCTAGAGCGGGGAGAGCCCGCATTTCCGTCCATCTGGGAGGAACGCGCCGCCGCTGCCGCTGAAGCGGCAAAACAGACGCCTCCAACCGCGGAAGCGTCCGCGCCGCATAGCCCGCCTGACGCGCCGGCGTCGCCCGACGCTCCGCGCGGCATGGAGCCTCCCCCTCCGCCGCCCAACTTAGAGGCGGAGATGTCCGCGGCATACGCCGACTTCGCCAAGGCATACCAGAGCGCGTTTAAGATGGAGTACGCCCTCTCCGAGGCGACGCCCGAAGGCTACATGAACGCGCTGCTGTGCATGGCGCGCGCCTTCGCCAGAGCGGGAGACGCCCAGCGCGCCCAGGACGCTTACAACGCTGTCCGCAAACGCCATTCGCGCGAGGAGGTTGAGCAGGTCTTCCGCCGCTTTGACGAGCAGGAGCGTCTCAAAAGGCAGCCGCCGAATGAGGAGGACGGGGAGGAAGACGAAGAGCCGTAAGGCGAGGCTCGATCGCATGTGAACGCGGGCGGGGCGGAGAGCTTGCGCATCAGCGCGCCGCTGTATAGACTCGCCTCAACGACATCTGCAGGACGCGCCCTTATGCAGCCGCCCGCCGTTCAAACTGTATGCGTCTCCAAGCGTTTCCCCGGCGTTCTGGCGCTGGACGACGTCTCTTTTGAGGCGCGTTACGGCGAGATACACGCCCTCTGCGGAGAAAACGGAGCCGGGAAATCGACCTTGATCGGCATTCTCAGCGGACGCTGGCAGATCGGTTCCTACGAGGGGGAGCTGCGAATCGACGGAAAAACGGCGGGCTTCCGCAATACGCGCGACTCGCAAAACGCCGGCGCCGCCGTCATCCACCAAGAGCTCGCCCTCGCCCCGATGATGTCCATTGAAGAGAACGTCGCGCTTGGAAGAGAACCGACGCGGCGCGGGCTGCTCGACAAACGGCGCATGCGAAGCGAATGCGTCCGCCTGATGGAGACGCTTCAACTGGACGCCGACCCTGCGCAGCCCGTCTCGCAGCTGGGCGTCGGACAAAGGCAGATGGTGGAGATTGCAAAGGCGCTGGCAAGGGACGCCAAGATACTCGCGCTGGATGAGCCGACCTCCGCCTTAACCCAAACCGAAAAGGAGACGCTGTTTGCCGTCCTTCAACGGCTCAAACGGAGCGGAACGGCGCTGATCTACATCTCGCATCGTCTAGAGGAGCTGTTTGAGATCGCCGACCGCGCGACCGTTCTGCGCGACGGACAAAGCGTCGGAACCTGGAAAATGGACGGATTGACGCCGTCTTTTCTGGTGGAAAAGATGATCGGGCGCGAGCTCAAAAACCGTACGCATGTGAAAAAAGCGTCCGAGACGCAGCCCGCGCTGACGCTTCAAAACTGGTCTGCATACACAGGCGCGGGTCGGGCGAAGGTGGATAATCTGTCCCTTGAAGCGCGCCCTGGCGAGATACTGGGTCTGGCGGGGATGATGGGCTGCGGCAGCTCCGAACTGCTGTTGAGCGTCTTCGGCGCATGGAGAGGGCGGACGGAGGGGCGGATTGAGATCGACGGCAAGCCCGCGCGGATACGCAGCCCGATAGAAGCGATGCGGGCGGGCATGGCGCTCCTCACCGAAGACCGCAAGCGGGACTGCCTCTGGCTGGACGAGAGCATTGAGACGAACCTGACGGCGCCGATACTGGGCGAGATCGCGCCGCATGGCTTGTTGAACCGCAAGGAGCGGCGTCGGCGCGCCGAGGAAATGGCGCGGCGGTTGGACATACGCCCGCCCGGCGTTCAGGCGGAGGCGCGCAGCCTCAGCGGCGGCAATCAGCAGAAAACGGCGATCGGAAAGGCGCTCATGACGCAGCCGCGCATACTGCTGCTGAACGAGCCGACGCGCGGCGTGGATGTCGGGGCGAAGGCGGAGATACACGGACTGGCGCGCCGTTTGGCGGAACAGGGCGCCGCCGTTCTCATGGCGTCGTCCGACATGACGGAGATTCTTCAACTTTCCGACCGCGTACTTGCGATGCGAAACGGGCGCGCCGCGGCGCGTTTTGACGACATGGCGCAGGCGTCGGCGGAAGCGGTCTTGGCGGCGGCGGTCGGCGCCGATACGCGCGAGAATGAACCTTAAAATGAGAAGGATGAAAAAGCCGGGCGCATACGCCATGGCGGCGGCGCTGCTGCTGATTTGGACATATTTTGCCGTTGCGACGGGCGGACTGTTTTTATCGCCGCGCAACCTCGCAAACCTGACTCGCCAGTCCTCCGTCACGGCGATACTCGCCGTCGGAATGACGCTCGTCATCGCGGCGGGGCATATCGATCTGTCGGTCGGCTCGCTGGCTGGATTTTTAGGCGCGGCGCTGGCGGTCGCTGTCGCTCGCCTCGGTTTGCCGTCCGGCTTGGCGGCGGCGGGCGTTGTCGTTCTAGGGGCTGGGCTGGGCGCGTTTCACGGCTTTTTGACGGCGTATCAGCGCATACCCTCCTTCATCGTCACGCTTGGGGGGTTGATGGCGTATAAAGGCGGGATGCTGGCGCTCACCGGCGGATTGACGATACCGCTGCCGGCGGACGCCTGGGCGCGCTCGCTAGGGAACGCGAATGTGCCGCCAGGGTGGGGGTTGCCGGCGCCGCTTGTGGCGGTCGCGGCTCTGGCGGCGCTGTTTTGGGGAATGAGCGTCTGGACCCCCTTTGGACGGCGCATTTACGCGACGGGCGGCAACGAAGAGGCGGCGCGCCTTGCCGGCGTCAACACGCGCCAAATCGCGCTCGCGGTGTTTAGCCTGATGGGCGCGGTCGCAGGCGCGGCGGGTCTCATCTTGACGGCGCGCGTCGGCAGCGCCAGCCCAGAGGCGGGGAAACTGCTGGAACTGGACGCAATCGCCGCGTGCGTCATCGGCGGCGCAAGCCTGATGGGCGGACGGGGCGGGGTGCCGGGGTCGCTGCTGGGCGCGCTCGTCATGACAAGCCTCGACAACGGAATGAGCCTCGCCAACTGGGGACCGTTCTGGCAGGACATCATGAAGGGAGGCGCGCTCGTCGCGGCGGTCTGGTTCGATATGCGGGGGCAGACTGAACGATAAAGGCGATGGGCGAGTCGATTCACTCAGGGGCCGCCAAGAGAGCGCTGGAGGGGCTGATTCGGGCGTCCTCCAGCGCGGACGCATGAGGTACTGATCGCAGGCGCCTAGAATCTACAGCGGCGCCATATTAAGTTTTATTGGGAAATGTATGGACTAAAAGAGCCAAACGTTTAAAAACCTTACTTCCGAAAATTTAGCGTATGGTCTATACAACATAGACGACATGTAGATTCAGCGACTTTTGGTAGGCTTTGACTGTACCCCTTAAGCGGTCTAAATTGAAAATACGGAGTCAGAAGACAAGCCGGCAAACCATCATGTATAGTGCCGATATGAAACAGCAAACGCCGACAGCCAACTTTGCCTCGCGCACCATATGGACGGGCGACAACTTGGGCATCATGAGCGGTGTGAAAAGATACAGAATCTTCCGACCACCTCTCCCCGCCACCTCTCCCCGCCACCTCCCATCTCGCCCATAAGGCTAATCTAAGCCGCCAGTCGTTTCAAATTTTTTCAGCCTGTGTTCTCAAGGTGGACGCCTAATGAACGCGTCCACCACGCCCGATAGATCACCTCCCGACGCCAACACGCTCTATTACGGCGACTGCCTAGACTGGATGCGGCAGTGGGAGGACAACTGCGTCGACCTGATCTATCTAGACCCGCCATTCAATAGTAAGGCGAACTACAGCATGCTCTTTGCAGGGCTGGACAAGGATCAGGCGCAGTTCCGAGCGTTCTGCGATACATGGACTTGGAACCGCGCCGCTGCGGAACGCTATGCAGGATTTGAGAATGCGCCGAGACGTCCGGGTCACGGCGCGGTCGTCGGGCTGTACCATGCGCTGGGCGGCAGCGGCATGCTCGCATACATAACGTATATGGCGGAGCGGCTGGTAGAAATGCGGCGTATTCTAAAAGACACAGGCTCTATTTATCTGCATTGCGATCCGACAGCGAGCCACTACCTCAAAGTTCTCATGCATGACATCTTCGGGCATGACAACTTCCGAAATGAAATCGTATGGTGGTATAAAGGAACCGGACATCCAAAGCGTTTCTTCCCACGGAAGCATGATACAATTCTATTTTATTCGAGCGGCGATCGGAATCACTTCAACCCGATCCGCATAAAAAGTGCAAAAATTTCAGGATGGACGGGCAAGTCCAGTAAACTGTGCGACAGTGTATGGGAAATCAACACGGTCTTTCAGTCGATGGAGCGATCAACTTCATTGGGCTATGCAACACAAAAACCGCTCGCGCTTCTGGAGCGAGTCATAGAGGCGTCGTCCAACGAGGACGATCTTGTCTTAGACCCGTTCTGCGGCTGCGGTACGACAATAGAGGCAGCGTATCTTCTCAACCGACGCTGGATCGGCATCGACATCAGCTCCTTCGCCATTGATCTCATACGCCGCGAACGGCCGCATCTGAAAGACCTGAGCATCCCGGCGCACCTCATCCCGAAGAACATAGACGAGGCGTATGCGATGGCGCGGGAGAACCGCTTTGACTTTGAGGCATGGGCTGTGGATCGGCTGCCCGGCTTTGCGCCGAACACCAGGCAGACGGGCGACGGGGGCGTTGATGGACGCGGCAAGTTGGCGCAAAGTCCGGACGCTCCCGACGAACTTATCAATGCACGGGCGGCTTTGGCGCAGGTCAAGAGCGGTCTGAAAGTGATACCGGACGACCTCCGGGCTTTCATCGGCGCGATGGAGCTGAACAAAGCCGCCATCGGACGCTTCATCACCCTGGAACCGATCCAGTCGGGCGATATGCACCGCATTGCGTTCAGCCTTGGCGACATCACGGTCGACGGAGTCGAATATCCGCGCCTGAAACTCTGGTCGATCCGTGAGTTCTTCAAAGGCGTATCGCCTAAACTGCCTCCCATGGTTCATCCGTATAAACGCAACGAAATCATCGACGCTGTCCAGATGCGGATGGCGTTCAACCCCATGGAATAAAATGAATTCTCCCGTGGCGACCGACTTACTGCTTGAAACGCAGCGCATTCAATTTGGATCAACACAGAAGGGAATGCCAATGATGCTGAAACGAACTCTCACGATTGCTGCAGCCGCGGTCGCGCTCGTATTATGGGGCTGTCGCGAAAGCATTGAAGAACTAGATATAGAAGCGCGCCCCGCTCCGCAGACATCTGGCCCCCTCGAGTTGGAAACTCTTCTCGACGAACTGTCCCTGGAACCCGTCGCCAACCAAGGGGTAATGCAAGCCCCGTTGGACAAGCTCCCGGTCAATCTAGGCAAACTGAGAAACTGGGCGATGAAACACCGCGGAAGGTGGGTTCTGGAAAGTGAAACCCTTGGCCATAATGCATACAACATATGGATCGGCAGAGGTGGCGGCGTATTGGACATATTTCCCCAGGGCGAGTCTGTCGGATGGGAGCAGGCGGGGACAATCACGCTGGAATACCGTCCCGCCGATGGGGATATGGAATTGGCATTTATGTGGTACCGACTGTTGAACATCGATTTTGAAAGGAGTGTGGCGATATTATACACAAGCGATCTCGCTCCCCGAAATTTCTTCAGCGAGGCGGGGCATGGCGAAATATCTAAGGACTATCTCTGGCAACTCCATGAGGTCGGTTTCGAATTCCGTTATGACAAGAACGGCAAACCGGTAAAACTCTTCCTCAGAACACACACAGCATGGGGAAGAAAAAACATAACTGTCTGGATATACGAAGGACCAACGCCTACAGAATGAACGCAGAAGAGAAGGAATTTGCGTCGTCTCTGTGAGCGGAGCAGCACAAAGAAAGCGAAACAGTCCGAAAAAACGCATCGCTGAAACACAACCGGGCTATACGCCTCTGGCTAGTCAAGCGTATAGCCCCAAAAGAAGCGGGCGGGGTTAAATCCAATTTCCAGACCTGTCAAACAGCGCCGACTCCTCATGATCAAACGGGGCGGGATGATATGCGCGCGCCGCGCTCACGACATCCACCGGACCGCTTCCCGCCTCCCGAAGCGTCTGCGCAATCTCTCCGGTTGTGGCGCCTGTCGTCACGATGTCGTCCGCCAGAAGGAGCCGCCGCCCCCTCGCCTTCGCCGGCAGTTTCGCTTTAAAAACGCCCTCCAGCTCGCTGCGCCGCGCCTCAAAATCGCCGACGCGCGCCAAGATGCGCGTCCGTTTCACGCGGCGCAGCCAGCCCGACCCGACCGGCAAGCCGATCAATTGAGCCAGACGCCGCGCAATCAGCGCCGCCTGATCAAAACCGCGCTCCAAACGGCGGATGCGGTGACCAGGCGCATACACAACCGCCTCGTAAACTCCCCAGTCGTACAACGGCGGCTCCACGCGAACGATCATCTCCGCAAAATGCGAAGCCATATGCGGCTTCCGCTCATACTTCATCGCCAGCAGCGCCGCGCGCAAAACCCCCGAATAATGCCCCGCCGAGCGTATCTTTCCGAGCGCCTCATTCGCCTCTTTACTCTGAGGGCAGTAGCCGCATTTGTCCAGATCGTCCGGGCTTGGGGCGCCGCAGCTTCCGCATTTTGCGCCGTTCCAAAGCGGGATCTTTTCCCAGCAGACCATGCACAGGACGGACGAGCCGACGCCCTTTCGCCCGCACAGCCGGCAGTCCATCGGGTAGAGCAGATCCAGCGCGCCGTCCGTCGCCGCCTTGATGAAGGAGCGCGTCCACTTTTTCATTCGATTGGACATCCGCACTGCGCATTACAGCGGCAGCTGAATCTCTTTGCCCGCCCGTCCTGACGCATACACCGCGTTGAACAGCTCCACCGTCCGGCGTCCGTCGTTGCCGTCGCATGCGGGTTTTTTGCCTTCTTGAATGACAAGAAGGGCGTCTTCGGTTGTGTTGCGCGGGCTTGGGCCGGGATCGACCTCCACGCCGCTTTCCACAAACTCCCACACATCCGGTCCCGTGCCGACAATGCCTTTCGTTCCGTGTACTTGCACCTGCGTCTGTTGATGCTTTGGGCATGTTGTCGTCGTCAGGATCGCGCCGAGCGCGCCGCTTTTGAACTTCACATGCGCATGGACAAGGTCTTCGGTTTCCACTTCTCGATGCTCCTCCCCGCCGTAAACGCCGAAGTGTCCGTAAACGGAGGCAGGCTCGCCCAGGAACCAGGCGAGCAGGTCCAGCTGATGAACGCCCTGGTTCGCCAGCGATCCGCCGCCGTCCAGCGCCCATGTGCCGTGCCAGCCATGGTAGTAGCCGGCGCTGCGCCACCACTTGAGACGAATCTCGCCCAGTATCACTTTTCCGAGCAGCCCGTCGTCGATCGCTTTTTTGATGCGCCGGTTGGACGGGCGGTGCCGTTCTTCAAAGTCGATCATGAGATGGACGTTGTTCTCTTCAGCGGCGGCGATGAGCGCGTCGCACGCTTCCAGGGTCACATCCATCGGTTTTGTTGTGATGACATGCTTGCCGTTGTTCGCCGCTTCAATGCCGAATTTGGCATGCATTCCGCTTGGAAGCATCACCCAGACGACGTCTAGGTCGTCCCTTTCGGTCATCTCTTTGTAGTCCGTATGCCCCGCGCATCCGAACTGGTCAACCGCCCTTTTGAGCCGCCCTTCGTCCAGATCGCAGACGGCGGTCAATTCCGCCCCCTCGGTGGAGTTGACCTGGTTGGCTCGGTTCATACCCATGCCTAAACCGACGATGCCAAAACGTACGCTCATAACGTCTCCCAACGTGTTTTGTTTGAAGCTGCGGGTCTTTGTATCTTAATTGGCGTTTTAGCGCAAGGGCGGCGAGGAAGGAACGCCTGTCCGCTTAAACAGGAAGGAGCCGCCCGCCTCCGCCTCCCGACACAAACCGCGCCAACCCCGACGGCGACAGCCCAACCGACAACGCCAAAGCGAGCGAATCGCCGCAGTCGGGGCTGCGCCCTAAACGCTTCCGCATCTCGTCCTTGCTCTCCAGCTTGATCTGCCCCTTCGACGAGTAGGCGTACCGCGCCGCCGTCAGATCCTCCATCAGCCGCCCATGCCGCGGAACCGCTCCCCCGTTCCGTATCCATTCGCGCATTGTCCACCACATCTCGGCGCGCTTGTTCAAAAAACGGCTCTTGTCGAGAGCGGAGCTGCCCGCGTTCACCGCCGCGACAGGAACTCCCAATTCCCGCAGCCGATCGACCACGCCTCCGCCGACTCCGATGTCGTCCACCGCGATGCGCTGAACCCCCATGTCGCTCTTCAAACGCGCGGCGCGGCCCGCGATCTCCATCGCGCTTCGCCCCCGCTCCTCTTCGATGCGCTCAACTCGATTCTCGGACGCCAACGTGTAAACCGTCGCGTCCGATCCGTAGCGCGCCACATCGACGCCCATGCGCAGCGCGCCCTCCGCCTCCGCCGCTCCAGCCTCATGACGCTCAACCGCCCGCTCAACCCATTCCAGCGAAATGAGCTGGTCGCTGGAAATCTGCGGAAAGTAGCCCATCACTTTCGACATGTATTCAGGGGAATCTTCTCCCCATTCGCGCGCCTTTTCCTCCACCCAGACAGGCGCGACGAGACGCGATTTCAGCTCCTCCGACACCGCCTCGCCCGTGAAATTCGGCGAGTCCAAGCAGCCCATCCGCAGCACATTCCAAGCGTCTGAGCGGCATGCGTCGTAAAAATGCCCCTGCCGTTCGGTCGGATTTCCGATCATCAACATATGGGCGTCGCCGGCGCTCATGAGCGAATCGGCGCCCTGATACACCTCCCGGCGGACGCCCGGCGCCTCGTCGATGACGACCAGCACATGTTTTTGGTGAAAGCCCTGAAAACGGACTCGGTCCGCCGGCGAGATGCCGAGCGCGAACCAGTCGTCCTGTATCTGCAGGCGCGTCTGAGAGGCGGAGCCAGGGTAGTCCGCCGGCGCGAGGCGGTCCTTGTACAGCGCGTTGATCTCGCTCCACAGCAGCTGGCGCACCTGCGTCCATGTCGGCGCCGTTGTGATCACCTTGGAGGGTTGCCGCAGATACAGGAACGCCAGCGACGCCGCCGCCGACACAAACGTTTTTCCGACGCCATGCCCCGCCGGCACCGCCGTTCGCCTGTTTGAAAACACCGACCGCAGCACCTCTTTTTGTCGGCTCCACAGCTCCAGGTCCATCGCCTCCGCCGCCCAGGACGCCGGGTCCTTTAACCATCGTTTTAGATTTTCGGGACCCGATCCTTTGCGCCCGGCATCGAAACATTCCAGAGTCGTCTCTGTCGTCATTCGCCTCCTCCTTCGAACGACCGATTCGCGCATTCATTGTTAATGAATTAACGAAGCAGAACGCCCACTCCGCATTTCAACGCCGTTAGAGGTCAAAGATGTCCCAGACAAAAACGGAGCCGCTTTGTCCTGAACTGACGAGCGACTTCCCGTCCGGCGAGTATCTCGCCGAATGAGCCCAGTATTTATGACCAATGAATGTTTTGAGAAGCGCGCCCGTCGCAGAGTTCCATACCCTGATGGCTCCGTCATAGTTTGCAGTTGCGAACGTCTTGCCGTCTGGGGAATACTCCACCGAATTGACTACATATGTTTTGATCGTTTTGAGATTCGCGCCGGTCTCGGCGTCCCAAATTCGAACAGTTCGGTCGCGTCCGCCGCTGACGATTCTTTTTCCATCTGGAGAATACGCCGCGCTGTACACTCGGTCGGTATGCCCTTCAAGCGTTTTGAGATGCGCTCCAGTGAGGGCGTCCCAGATACGAACCGTTTGATCGCGGCTTGCGGTGACGACCGTCTTGTCGTCCGGCGAATACGCCGCCGATGAAACCCAGTCTGAATGGCCTGCCAGCGTATGGACAAGCGAGCCGGTTTCAGAGTCCCAGATACGCGCCGTCTGGTCGCGGCTTCCGGAGACAACGAATCTCCCGCCCGGCGCATATGCAACGGAAATGATCTGATCAGTATGCCCTTTGAGCGTATGGACCCTTGAACCGGTTTCGACCTCAACGATGTTTATCATCCTGCTTGGTTCAACGCCGGCGGCAAACTTTCCGTCCGGCGAAAAGGCTGCTTCCCATCCACCGATATTTGGGATCCGTTTGAGATACGCCCCGGTTTCAGGATCAAAAATGCGTAAACCGAGTAAGAAAATAACGGCGACTCCGTTGCCGTCCGGCGTAAACGAGGCGAATTCGACGCCGCTTCTAAACCCGCCTATCGTATAGATCAAGGCGCCGATTTCGATATTCCAGATTTTGACCGTGCCCGACGAAGTTTTTCCAGCAATGTTATGCCCGTCAGGTGAAAAGGCGACATCTCCAACACTCCTATATCCATCGAACGGGCGAATGGGCGCGCCGTTGTCGGCATTCCATAGACTCACATGCAAAAACTGCCCGCCGGCTGCGATGAAACTGCCGTCTATCGAATACTTGACCGAGTACACATAGGACGCGGTATTTTCCCTCTCATAGGTTTCAAGCGTATGGAGGAGCGCGCCGGTCTCGGCGTTCCAGACGCGAACCGTTTCGTCATAGCTTCCAGTGGCGATCGTTTTGCCGTCCGGAGAGTACGCCGCTGATGTGACCCTCTCCGTATGTCCTTCAAATACGCGCAGGAGCGCGCCGGTCTGCGCGTCCCAGATACGCGCTGTGCCGTCGCCGCTGCCGCTCACGATGAAGCCGCCGTCAGGAGAATACTGCGTCGAATTGACCTCGTCCGTATGTCCTTCGATGATTCTGAGAAGGGAACCGGTCTGCGCGTCCCAGATTCGAATCTTGTTTTCAAAACATCCTGTGACGATGGTTTTGCCGTCCGGGGAATACGCGGCTGAATTGACAATTCTCCTGTGTTCTAGCGTATGGAGAAGCGCGCCGGTCTCAGCGTCCCAGATGCGCGCTGTCCTGTCCTCGCTGGCGCTGGCAATGGTCTTGCCGTCCGGCGCATATTCCGCGGACTTGACCGGTCTTGTATGCCCTTGAAGCAGCGCGACCTCCTTGCCGTATTGCGCATCGATGATCCAGACGCCATGGGTTCCGCCGACTGCGAGTCGCTTGCTGTCGGGCGAGTAGGCGATCGAGTTGGCTCTCCCTCTGCCGATGCGCAGCTTGGCGCCGTCGGGAAGGCCGAGGCGGGAAATATAGTGCGACGGGTCGGGATCCGCCGCCTCCGCCGCGCCGACGCAGCCAATCAAGAAGAGCGCGCCGATCCAAGAAAGGTACTTGTTCATGGACGCCTCCTTTTCCTGTTGAGAGCATAAACTGCGCTGGGCGGGGCGTCAAGGCGGACAGGGCGCCGCGCTTGGACGGCAGACGGCTCTTTTAAGATTCCCGCTCCGTTCCCCGTTTTAACGGGGACATGCTTCATGTGGGACATGGCTTGTGCCGACATGACGACGTGAGAGGATCGCCGTTGTCAGAATGCGGTCAATGCGCTATAGTATGCAGAGAGGGGAATGAACATAAGCAAAAAAAATACGGCGCGGCAGGCGGATCTGATCGGATCGCTTCTAGAGGCGGAGGCGGAGGCGGAGGGCAAGCCGTCCCGATTTCTATTTGTGCGCGACCCGAACCGATTGATGGAGGGGGCGCTCTGGGCGCCGTTTCGCGGACGAACCTACCGCCTCGTCTTTTTCAAACATATGCTGTCCCTGCGCGACGCCTTAGAGGACCTGAAAGACGCCGAGGGGGCGTTTCCGCTGGCGGTCGTCGTTCTGTCGGGGGAACCGCCCAGCCTGCAGCCCGCCGCCGATCTGACAAGCCGAGCCGCTTTCGTCGACATCTCCCCCCTCAAAGCGCTGGAGCTCGCCGCCCCCGAATGCGCATGGCCGGCGGGAGTCGACCTGCTGCGCGGCGCCGACTTCTGGGACGCGCTGCCCGGACTGATCGAACGGCGGGCGGCATGGGGCGAGGAAGTCCCCGCGTCTCAAACGCCCGCGATGATCGCCGAGGCGTTTCTAGGACGCTCCCTGCGCGAGCCGATGAGCGAAGAAGAAGCGCTGGAACTCTGGCGTCAGACCGAAGAAGACGATCGACTCATCGGCTTTTTCACGCGCAACCGACCCGCCGCCGAGGCGGTTCAAGCGGCAATCCAGCGCAGCGTCTCCATCGAACAGAAACTTGCCCGCGACCCCGACTTTGCCGCCTTCATCTGGACGACTCATTTTCTACGCAAATACGGCTCCAACCCGCAGCTGCTCCTCCCTCAGTTTTTCAACGCCGCCACCTGGGCAAAATACTCCAACCACAGCCCAGAGGAACTTTCCAACGTCTGCAGCGACATACTCCAAAACGACCCTGAACGCGCCGTCTCCCATGTGCGCATCGCCGAACGCTCCCTTACGCAGCTGCCTGAACGGGAGCAGCTTTTTTTTAACCTGATCGGCTTAGAAGGCGGCAAGAAAACCGAGACGGCGCTCCGCATCGCCGCCGAGGAGACCGTCTCCGGCTACCTGACGGAGCAGTGCCTGCGCGTCCTGCTGCCCCGCGCGGTCGACAGCCCAGGCTCCATCTCCAAAACGCGCTTGGCGAAACTGCGGCGCGTCCTGAGCCAAACGCACCTGGGCGCCCGATACCCCGCCTACTACCGCAGCCTGAACGACGCCGCCGATCTGTTCATGTCGACGCTTCGGCTGTCGGAGCTGGTGGAGCAGTATTACGCCGAAAACTGGGAAAGCCGCTTCAACTCCCTTGAGATTGAGCAGTGGATGGAGGAGCTGTATCCGCGCTGTTTGACGCCGATGTCGCTGCTTCGGGACGAGCTGCTGGGCCGCCTTTCGCGCGGGGCGGCGATGCTGTCGGGGGAGCCGGAGGCGCTTCTGGAGGAGGCGGGGCGCATTTTGGATGTCTGCGATCTTGCGTTTGCGTATGCGGTGGAGCGCGGCTATGTCCGTTGGATTTCGCGCAAGGCGCCGCCGCCCGCTTTGACCGTCGATTTTTTAGACGTCTTCTTCTTGCCGGAGTGGAAACGGCTGAGCGAGCGCTCCCGCATGCCGCTGGCGGTCGTCTGCCTGTTTCAGGGGCTGCGCTGGGACGAATGGGAGCTGATCGCGCCGGTTGTGTCAAAGGCTCTGCCGCGCCACCGGCTGGAATGGACGCGCCCGATGCTGGCTCTGCTGCCGACCAGCTGGAAGTACAACACGAGCGCGCTTCTGCTGGGCCGCTTCCCGTCGATCGGCGATTCAGGCCCGCCTGGACCGCTGCTGAAAGACCGCCTTGCCGCCGAGTCGATCCACTCGGTTGAGACGGTCGGGTCGTCGAATCTGCATTTTCCAGAAATAACGCGCGGGGTCGTTCTGGCGAACATTGTCCTGAAAGGCTCCGGCCCGATGAAACGCAAGGGCGCCGGCGATTCGCGCGCCGAGCTGCTGCAGGCGGCGGAGGAGCATCTCGACTCTTTTTTAAAAAAGATACCGCCGAGAGCCGTCGTGATGGTCGTTTCAAACGGCGGGACATGCGAAACGACGCAGCCGGCGTTTCTGGCGAATCAGAATCTGAACGAAATTCATCCGCGGTGGATCGGCGTTGCGTCCATGACGGAGCGCGAGGCGCGTATGTCCCGCGCGGCGTACTTCAACTCGGAGGCGATTCGTTTTCCAAATCCGAGCACGCCGCAGTGCGCCTTTGCGCATCCTGGGTTCTATTTTTCGACGGGCGCGGAGGAACAGGGCGGTTTTCAAAGCGGGGGCGTCTCCTTAGGCGAGATGGTCGTCCCATGCGCACTCTTCCGTTCAAGGCGCTCCGCTTCGGACGACTAGCGCCAGGTCTTAGGCGGAAGGCGCGGTATGTTGGGGCGATCAAATGCGGACAATCTCTACAGACGATGATTTTGATTTTAGAGAGCTGTTTTGGAATATGGAAGCGGTCTGGTAGGTTTCTGGATTCCCGCTTTCGCGGGAATGGCGGCGGGCGGCGCGGACGCTTTAGGGTCAAAAAATAAACCTCCGTATAAGCTTACTACCCAAATGCGGGCTGCATGACAAGCGCGGCGCAATCTGCGATACTAGCAAGCAACCCATTCATCGTACTGTTCGGAGAAAAAGCGCATGGCTTACTCGTTACAACCGACCGATTCGAGGCTCACATGGCAGGGCGTCGTGGAGCTGCATATTGCCGAAGAATGGACGATGCCCTGGCGCATCCCGTATGAGCAGCGCGCCCTGTTCCCAGGCGGCATTGAGGGGCCGGCGTCCGCTCCAGCAGGCGTCCGCATCTCCTTCATCACGGACGCCAGCTCCGTCGGCGGCAGCGTCGTGCGGCAGGGCGGCTCCGCCCCCATCGACCTCTGCATCGACGGCGGCTATGTTGAGACGGCGCCGCTGGCTGGGCAGGAGAGCTTTCTGTTTGAAGGGCTGCCTGCGCATCAAAAACGGGTGGAGCTTTGGCTTCCGCAAGGCGGGCAGTTTCGACTGAAATCGATTGAGCTTTCGGACGGCGCGCGGGTTGAAGCGTTCAACGACCGGCGTCCGCGCTGGATCACCTACGGCAGCTCCATCACGCAGTGCGGCGCCGCCTCCTCGCCCTGTTTCACCTGGCCCGGCGTCGCCGCGCGGGCATGCGACTTCAACCTGACCTGCCTCGGCTTCGGCGGACAGTGCCACTTAGACCCGATGATCGCGCGCCTCATCAGGGATATGGAGGCGGACTACATCTCTATCTGCTGCGGCATCAACATTCAGGGCGCCAACAGCCTCAGTCCGCGCGCGTTCCGCCCGGCTGTCATCGGCACAGCGCAGACGATACGCGAAAAACACCCCGACATACCGCTCGCGTTCATCTCGCCGATCTACTCCCCGCCGCGCGAAGAGAACCGGAACAACGTCGGCTTTTCGCTTCAAGGCATGCGCGCCGAGGTGAAGGCGGCGGTCGACGCGCTCAAGTCATGCGGCGACGACAATGTGCATTATTTCAGCGGTCTCGACATCTTCGGTCCGGAGCTGAACGAATTTTTGCCCGACCAGCTGCATCCGAACGCGGAGGGGTATAAGCGTCTGGGCGCCAACTTTGTGAAGACGGTTGCGCAGACCGTCTTTGCCGCTTGAAGCAGACGGAGCGGCGCAATCCGCGTTCGGTCGGCATCGACCGTCTTTCGGTTGAGCAGGCGCTGCGCGTTTTTCATGCGGAGGATCGGCTGGCGGCGGAAGCGGCGGCGGCGGCGGAGGAGGATGTGTCGGCTGCGGCGGAATGGGCTGCGGCGTCGTTTCGGGCGGGCGGACGTCTTGTGTATGCCGGGGCGGGAACGAGCGGACGCCTCGGCGCATTGGACGCCGCGGAGTGTCCTCCGACCTTCGGCGTTCCGCCGGAGACGGTCGTCGGCTTGATCGCCGGGGGCGACGCGGCGCTGCGCAAGGCGGTTGAAGGCGCGGAGGATTCGCCGGAGGGCGGCGCGCAGGCGGTTCGAGAGATCGGGATCTGCGCGTTGGACACGTTCATCGGCGTCTCGGCGAGCGGGACGGCGCCGTATGTGTTGGGCGCGTTGAAGGAGGCGAAGCGCCTCGGCGCAAAGACGGCGCTGCTATGCTGCGCGCCGCCGAACCGCAGCCTGGACAGCTTTGTGGACAGGCAGATCTGCGCGGTCGTCGGACCGGAGATCATCGCCGGTTCGACGCGGCTTAAGGCGGGGACGGCGACGAAACTGATCTTGAACCAGATCTCCACCATCGCCATGATTCAGACAGGCAAGGTGTACGACAACTGGATGGTGAATGTTCAACTCTCGAACCGGAAGCTGCGGCGGCGCGCTTTGCGGCTCGTCATGACGCTCGGAGAGGCGGAGAAACCGGCGGCGCAGGCGGCGCTGGACAAGGGCGGCTCTGTCAAGGCGGCGGTCGTCATGTTAAAACGGGGCGTCAACGCCGAAGCGGCGGAGCGGCTGCTCCATTCGGCGGGCGGAAACCTGCGGACAGCGCTTGAGCGGGGAGAGGCGGACTCTTTTAAACAAAAAAGAAAGCGGGGCAATGCCTGAAGACAAACCGAACGTCATACTCATCACAGCCGACCAGATGCGCGGCGATTGCCTCAGCGCGGACGGACACCCTGTCGTCGACACGCCGCATTTAGACCATCTCGCCTCGAACGGAACGCGCTTTCGCTGCGCTTATACGGCTGTTCCGTCGTGCATTCCCGCGCGCGCAACGCTCATGACGGGGCTGTCGCAGTGGCACACGGGCGTTCTCGGCATGGGGCGCGGACAGGGCGGATTTCCAAACGACTTTCCGCATACGCTGGCGGGCGACCTCGCCGACAGCGGCTACCAGACGCATCTGGTCGGCAAGGGGCATTTCAATCCGCAGCGCGCCTCCATGGGCTTTCAATCGCGCGAACTGGACGAATCGGGCAGGCTGCGCCAAAACGGACAGCGCGACGAATACCGCCAATGGTTCGACCGCGAAAAAAAGCGGGACATCTCCCCAGACGACCACGGCGTCGACTGGAACTCCTGGATCGGGCGGCCGTGGCATACGGAGGAGCATCTGCATCCGACGGCGTGGACGATGACGCGCTCGCTTCATTTTTTGGCGAACCGCGATTTCACCCGCCCGTTTTTTTTGAATATCAGTTTTGCGCGTCCGCATTCGCCGTATGTTCCGCCGCGCTCCTTTTTTGAAATGTACGATCGGCAAAAAACGCCGAAGCCGTATGTCGGCGACTGGGCGCATATGCATGACCGGCCGAACGAAGCGGCAAACATCAACGCCTGGCGCGGAAAACAGAGCGCGTTCCGCATCCGCCGCGCCCGCGCCGGCTACTACGGCGAAATCTCCTTCATCGACTCGCAGATTGGGCGGCTGCGCAACTGGCTCTCGCGCCATCAGCCCGAAACGGCGCGCAACGTCTGGATACTCTTCACCTCCGACCATGGCGATATGGTCGGCGACCACCATCTATGGCGCAAAACTTACGCCTACGAGGGCAGCGCGCGCGTTCCGATGATCGTCTCTCCGCCGCCGCGCCTGCGCCGTTGCCTGCCGGTCTCGGACAAGCCGGTCGAGCTGCGCGACATCATGCCGACCATACTGGACGCCGCCGGCGTAGAGCCGCCGAGCTATCTGGACGGGCGCAGCCTGCTGCCGTTGATGCGCGGCGAGCAGATCGACTGGCGCCCCTACATCCACGGGGAGCATAGCGCCTGCTACTCGCGCGAGCAGGAGATGCATTATGTGACGGACGGCAAGCGCAAGTATATCTGGCTGCCGCTCATCGACACGGAGCAGTTTTTCGATCTGGAAGAGGACCCCGGCGAGCTGAACGACCTCTCCGATCAGCCTGAACGCGCGGGCGAGTTCAACCTGTGGCGCGGGCGGCTCATTCAAGAGCTGGAGGCGCGGGAGTGCGGATGGACGAAGGACGGAGATCTCCACAGCCCAGAGGACGGACAGCCGCTTGTTTCGCCGTGGCGGAATGTCCGTTACACAGGATGAACATACTCATCACCGGCGGGGCGGGCTTCATTGGTTCCAATCTTGTGGAGTACTGGCTCAATACGCATCCGGACGACAATGTCGCGGTTCTCGACAAGCTGGCATACGGGAAGGCGAACATCCGCCGCTTGTTGAAACATCCGCGCCTGCATTTTGAGCGGGGGAACGCCGCCAACTCGACATTGGCGATGGTCCTGCTGCATGAACAGAGCATCGACGGGGTGATTCACGCCGCCGCGCAGAGCCATGTGGACGAATCGATATGGGACCCGATTCAGACAGCGCATGACAACTTCACCGCCGCGGCGGTTATGTTGGAAGAGTCTCGGCGTTACGGGGCGCTTAAGAGGTTTCATCTTGTCAGCACGGACGAGGTGTTCGGCTCGCTTGAGGATCAGAGCGCCTTTTCGGAGCAGTCGCCTTACCGTCCGAACAATCCGTATTCAGCGTCCAAGGCGGGAGCCGATCACCTGACGCGCGCCTACGGAAAAACATACGGGCTAAATGTCTCGATCACCCACTGCTCCAACAACTACGGACCGCGGCAGTACCCGGACAAGTTTTTGCCGAAGATGATCTGCGCCGCGGACGCCGGCGACCCCTTGACCATATACGGGGACGGAACGCAGCGGCGCGAATGGCTTCATGTGGAGGATCACTGCCGCGCCATCGACGCCGTTTTTCGGCGCGCCGAGCCGGGGTCGGCGTACTGCGTCGGCGGCGGAGCCGAATGGCGCAACATCGACCTTGCGCGGAAGCTGTGCGCAATCATCGACGAGCTCCGCGGGCGCGAAGAGGGCGAGACGGCAAAGCAGATTCGTTTTGTCAAAGACCGTCCTGGACATGACGCCCGCTATGCGATGGACGCCTCAAAGATCGCGGCGGACCTAGGCTGGCAGCCCGATACGCCGTTTGAGACGGGGCTGCGCAAAACGGTGGAGTGGTATCTAGCGCGCCCCGATTGGGTTGAAAAAACGGTTCGGCATCGTTGAATGTGAATCTCATCGTTTGTTAAGAGCGCCAACTTCAGCAAAACTGAGCTCATGCTGAAAGTTGGGACATTTGAACGAATGATCGCTCTATTTATGGGAAAAAGGCTCCGCCAACCGGGCCGTCATTCCCGCGAAAGCGGGAATCCAGAGTCCAACAGACAACGTTCGCATTCGCGCGCCGACATGTCCCAATTAAAGCCTTAAGGTCGGGCAAAATGCTTTACTTGGCGCCCGCGGCGAAGTATAATAAGATGAGAATAGAAGCGTTCATAGACGCGCAACACGCTCAAACCGTTAGACGACGAGGCGCTCTCATGCTTTCTGTTGAAGTTGCATTCCTATCCAGCGACCCGAAACGGCAGGGGGTCGTGATTTTTCTTAAAACAGAGGACGATGAACGTCTGCTTCCCATACAGATCGGATTCGCCGAAGCCTCCGCGATTCACATGAAACTGGAAGGTCTTGAAACATCCAGACCGATGACGCATGATCTGATGATGAACCTTGTCGAGACGCTCGGCGGGCGCGTGGAATCGGTCGCGGTGAAAGCCATCAAGGACGGCACCTTCTATGGAATCATCTATATTGAGCGCGGCGGCGAAACGATAGAGGTGGATTCTCGCCCAAGCGACGCGATACCGCTTGCGCTCCGAGCCGACGCGCCGATCTATGTCCACGAAGATGTGATGGACGAAGCCGGAATCCTGCAGTCGGACATACAGGCTGTTCAGGAGGAGCAGGAGCCGAATGAGGATTTCATACGGGTTTGAAACAGGACAAACCGATGTTTAATTGGATCCGCAGGCTCTTTGCGAACGAACGCGCCCCTGACGTTTCCGAGAAAAGCATAACCGATCTTCTTTCGAACATGGAGCAGAAGCATCAGGCTGTGAAGTTTCAAGCCGCCGAGGCGATCCATGAGGAGCGGCGCATTACGGAGGAGCGGGATGCGCAGCGGAGAAAGGCGCAGGATGCGCACGACGCGGCGGAGCAAGCCATGCAGGAGGGGCTGGAGGCGAGCGCGCGGCGGCATCTTGAGCGGTGGCAGCATGCGCAGGAGCTTGCGGAAGGGTATGAGGCGCAGCGGGCGAGCGTCGCGGAAAGGGTGGACTCGCTCAAAGAGGCGTCGGAGACCTACAAGCTGGAAATTGAACGTATCAAGGGCGAGCAGAGAGCATGGGAGCTGCGCCAGAGTACCGCGCGGATCCGCTCCGACCTCGGCGACGCGAAACGTTCGCCAGAAATCAGGGACGCGCGGGAGATCATTGAAAGGCAAAAAGAGATCGCAAGGCGCGAAGAGGCGCGGGCGGAAGTGAGGGAGCTTGTCAACCGGAAAGACCTGCAGACCAACATTCAGAACGTGAAGATCGACAACGAGCTGCAGAAGCTGCGGCAACGGCTCGCCAAAGCGCCCAAGACGACCGACACATAACTTAAGACGTCCGCCCTGCGTTCTTTCGCGGGAATGGCGTTAGCTGTTAAGAAGCGAGCGCTGCGCCGCCTCTACCGCCGAACCTGGCGAAAAACGGTAGCCCTCGTCCGACAGCCCGCGCTCCAGAGCCGCCGCCGCCGATACGATGTCGAAGTCGTCCATCCAGCCCAGATGCGCGACGCGGATGAGCAGCCCTTTCAACGCATCCTGACCCCCGACAAAGACGGCTCCATGGTTCTGGCGCAGACGCTCAACGAACGCCTGGCTATCGATTCCATCGGGCGCGCGGAACGCCGTGAGCGCGTTCGACGGGACGCGCGGAAACAGCCGCAGGTTCAGCGCCGCCGCCGCCGCGCGCATCGCCGAAGCGAGACGCGCATGCCGCGCCCAGGACGCCTCCATACCGCCCGCGGACATCATCGTCTCAAGCGACGCCCGCAGTCCGTACACCAGCGAAATCGCGGGAGTGAACGGCGGAGAGCCTTTTGCGAAGCGGGCGGCGTTTTTTGCGTAATCGAAGTAGTAGCGCGGCAGGTTTGCGTTCTTGGACGCCTCCGCGGCGCGCCCGCTCAACGCGCACAGCCCGACGCCTGGGGGCGTCATCAACCCCTTGTGCGAGCAGCTGACAAGCGCGTCAACGCCCCATTCGTCCATGCGCATCTCATCCGCGCCGAGCGCGCTCACCGCGTCCACAATCAGCAGAACGTTCCGCCGCCGCGCAATCTCGCCGAGGGCGCGGATGTCATGCAGCGCGCCGGTGGAGGTTTCGCACAAGGTCGCCAAGACGCCCTTCGTTTCAGGGCGGGCGTTCAACGCCGCTTCGACCGCCGCGGGGTCCACGCTGTCTCCCCATTCCGCTTCAAGCGGCTGGACGTCTAGGCTGTACGCCTGAGCCATCTCAACCCATCGGGCGCCGAATTTGCCGCTGCGCACGGCGAGGACAGGGTCGCCCGCCGAGAAGCAGTTGACAAGGGCGCACTCCATTCCGCCTGTGCCGGAGGAGGCGAAGACGGCGACGTCGGAGGCGGTCTGGAACGCGGTTTTCAACAGGCGGGCGCATTCCTTGACCGCCTCGGACGCCTCCGCGCTGCGGTGGTAGTCGATATCTGCCGACATCGCCTGGCGCGCGTCGGGAGGTATCGGCGTCGGGCCGGGCGAATAAAGCCGGCGTTTGATCACCGAGAGGCGCCGCCGCGGGACTTCACCTCGCCCCATGCGAGCGCCAGACGCCCCGCGGGCGAGACGCTCAGAGCCACCTCGTTCGCCGAAAGCATGCGCGAGTAGAGGCGGAATTCGTCCAGCCCGCCCGAATAAAAGCCGCGCCCGCCGCCGAATGCGGTGTCGCCGGGGCTTAGATTTCCGATGGCGCCAGGCTGCCCATGTCCGCTGAGCTGCTCCCAGTCCGTTTCAGCCATGTCGGCTTCGATGCCGTCCAGATAAAGAAACATTTTCCCTTGTCCGAAGACGGCCGCAACCTCATGCCATTGGCCGTCGTCAGGGGCGTCCGTTTCGATGATTTCAGGGGGCGGATGATCCGCGCCGCAGCAGACGGTGGCGAACTGAAGCATCCCGTCAAAGATGCGCACGGTGAAGCCTGTCCATGCGCCGCCTTCGTCGAAAATGATTCGCTGGCCGTTCATGTCGTTCGGCTTCATGTAGAACCGTATCGACAGTTCGGCATCGGGGTCTTTGAAGATTTGGTCGAGAAGGTTGATGACGGTACTTGTTCCGTCGAATTCCCATGCTTGTTTGACGACTCCGTCGATCAGGTCGGGTCTGCCGACAAGTTCGCCGTCGCGTCCGTTTCCGGATTCGTCGTTCGGTTGATCGGTGTCGAAGCTGATATACAGTTCCAGCCCGTCTTGGGCGTTGAGCGTGAGCGCGAACGCCGCAAAGGCCGCGGCTGCCGTTATTCTAAAAGCGCGCATGTGCGTCTCCATTTGTTTGACGTTTTGTTTTAATGTGCGCCGCAACCTATTCATAACTCGATGCGCCGGCTGTGTCAAGCGCGGCGCTGTCTTGGCGCTCTCTATGGTCGATGATTTTGATTTTAAAGAGCCGCTTAGAATGCGAAGGCTGTCTGGGAGAACTCTGGATTCCCGCTTTCGCGGGAATGACGATCTGCCCGATTTGAACAGGATTTTCGTACATCATCGCCTATAGAGGCTGCCGCTGTCTTAATCCGCGTCCGATTCTACGCCGATCCAGTCCCGCCACATGTCGACGCAGGGCGGCTCCTCTTGGGTTTGGGCTAGGTCCGTCTTGCGGTAATCGTATAAAACCGCCTGCCGAATCTGCCGCGAATAGTTATGCCCCGCCATATGGCCGATGCGGTGGTGCCAGAAGACGACGTCGCCCGCCGATCCGTGCAGGTCGACCGGCTCGCGCGCGCTCACTTTGCGCCGCACAACGTCGTACCCTTCCGTCGGCTCCATCTTATATTGGGAGCGGAACATCGGGTAAAACTCGCGGTGGCTTCCTGGCCACACATTGAAGCCGCCGCCGTCCGGCGGAACGTCGTCAATGTATCCGACGGCGCCGAGATGGAACGGATGGGCGTCGACATGGCAGCCCGTCCCGCGGCGCGGACCTTCGCCGTACGGCAGCGTGCAGTAGATGCCGCGCACGCGCTTCGGATCTTGGAGCAAACCTTTTCCCAGCAGCTGCTCCGCCATCCCGTACACGGACGGGTCCGTCGCCAGAAGGCGTATCATCCACTCCTCGCCGCCCGGACGGCGGAAGTTCCAGCGGAACCCATGCCGTTTGTCCATGTTGTCCTCGTTCGTCTCCTGAAACGGACCGATCCATGTGTCGGGGTCTTCCCGCAACAGCTGCGGCGGAGCGTTCTCCCACAGATGATCGCGCGCCCGTTTCATCAGCCCTTCGTCCAGCACATTTCGCTTCACCAGATAGCCGTTTTCGCGGAAAAACGCGATGTCCTCCGCCGTCAAACGAACCAGCTCTTTTTCGTCCGATGCCCGCATAATCACCTCCTGTCGATCCAGTACGACGGCGTGTCGATATGCTCCTGAAACGCTTCCGCAATGCCCTCCGCTCTGCCTTCCTCTACATTCACAGACGGAAGCGCCGGCAGAATACCTAGAATTCGCGCGCCTGTCAACGCTTCCACGGCGGCGGGATTTGTCTCTTCGGCGACGCCCGCCTCCTCTGTCAACCCATTGAAAAGGATTCCTTCCACTTCCCATCCGCGCGAGCGGGCGTATTCGACCGTCAGCGCCGTATGGTTGATGGTACCGAGCGACGGGCGCGCCACAACGCAGAGCGGCAGCGGAAACAGCTGCTGCAGGTCGCCGATCGTCAACACATCCGAGACGGGAACGGCAAGCCCGCCCGCCCCTTCGACGATCATGAACTCATGCCGTTCGGACAGGCGCCAGAACATTTCGGCGGCGCGGCGCAGGTCGACCGTTTTGCCTTCCCGCTTTGCCGCTTCGGACGGGGCGAGCGGCGCCTCAAAATAGCAGGGGTTGATTTCGTCTAGGGAATCGTCCACGCCTGCCGCTTCCTTTAAAAAAAGCGCGTCCTCCCGCCCGCCGGACGCGAAGGGTTTCATGACGCCGACATCCGCGCCGCGGGCGCGCAGCGTCATCGCAAAGCCGGCGGCGGCGACCGTCTTGCCGACTCCCGTGTCGGTTCCGGTTACAAACAGCCCGCGCATATCGCCGTTCATATGAGCCTCTCCTCTTTTGCCGCTTCAGTTAGAATCGCCGCCGCCTCGTCAATCTGCGCGTCTGTGTGAGTCGCCATGACAGACATGCGGAGGCGGCTTGAGCCAGGGGGGACGGTCGGCGGGCGTATCGCGGGCGCGTAAAGCCCCTTTTCAAAACACCGCTCCGCCAGGCGCGCCGCCCGCTCCGCTTCCCCGATCAAGACGGCGATGACAGGCGTTTCCGCCGGCGCCTCCGTCAACCGAAAGCCGGCGCCCTTCAAACAGGCGCGAAGGCGGCGCGCCCTGGAACGCGCCCTTGCCGGCAGATCGGGCGACTCGCGCAAGATGCGCAAACTCTCCAACGCGGCAGCCAGCGCGCTCGGCGGCAGTCCGTGCGTGAACGCAAAGGAGCGCGCGCCCTGACGCAAGACGCCGCACACCGCCGCCGACGCGCACACATATCCGCCCATTGAGCCGAGAGCCTTGCTCAAGGTTCCCATTTTGACGAGGAACCGGTTTTTTGAAAGACCAAAATGCTCCGCGGTTCCGCGCCCGCGTTTGCCGAGAACGCCGAACCCGTGCGCATCGTCCAGATAGACGGCGGCTCCCCGGCGCTCTGCTGATTTTAGAAGAGCGGGCAGGGGGGCGAGGTCTCCGTCAACGCTGAACACGCCGTCCGTGACGATAGCCGCGCGGCGGACGTTTCGGCGCTCTTGACGAAGGATTCGGTCGACCGCTTCCGCGTCTAGATGCGGATAGACGCGCTTCTCGGCTTTGGAGAGGCGGCAGCCGTCAATGAGCGAGGCATGGTTGAGCGCGTCCGAGAGGATCAGATCGCCGTCCGCGAAAAGACGGGGGACGGCGCCGATGTTTGCCGTATAGCCGCTTGAAAAAACGACAGCGTCTTCAGTTTGTTTAAAATCGGCGAGTTCCTGTTCCAGCTTCGCGTTCAGGGCATGGTTGCCGCTCAACAGCCGAGAGCCTGTTGAGCCGGCGCCGTACTGCCGCGCGGCGTTGATGGAGGCTTCCACAACGCGCGGATGCGTTGACAAGCCTAGGTAGTTGTTGGAGCCGAACTGGAGAGGCGTCCTGCCGTCCATTTTTGCGGCGGACGATACGCGAAAACGGCGCAGCAAGCCTTTCGATTCCAGCGCTCTCAACTCGTCTCGATAGCTGTCGTCCCATGCTAAAGCGGTCAACGCCCCGCCTCCTCAACCTGAAACGCATTATACTTGATATGTCCAAAGACGCATGCGGGGGTTTTTCCGGAACGGGATGCGGGCATGGCGAGAGAGATGAGACGGAAGGCATATCGAGGGCGGAGCGTCGGTTTTCGGCAATCATCTTGTCAATCTTGTCAATCCTACAATCCTAGTTCAGACAACGGCTAAGATTCCTGCTTTCGCAGGAATGACGAGAAGGGGAGCGGGATAACAGCGCATGGCGCGGCGGCTTTTCCGCAGGTCGTCGCGGTTCTTTCGCGGTGAAGTTCCAACTTTACGCATGAGGTCGGCGCATTTGCATTGACATCCCGCCCCGCGCATGTTATCGTAACCTATGCTTTGCCGAGATGGCGGAATTGGTAGACGCGCTAGCCTCAGGAGCTAGTGGGCTTTAAGCCTGTGAGGGTTCGAATCCCTCTCTCGGCACCATTGCCGGAGTGGTGAAATTGGTAGACGCAGGGGACTCAAAATCCTCCGGGCCTTAAAGCCCATGTCGGTTCAAGTCCGACCTCCGGCACCATCCGCTTTAAAAACAGCCCCTGCCCATTGCCCCGTAGACCCATTGACGAAGCGAGTTGACATGGAAGAACGAGACAACGCATTAAACGGCGGCGCAGACGAAGCAATAGACGACGAAGAGAGCGGCGAAACCTACGACACCTACATCGAACGGGATGAGAAGTTTGCCCCGGATGTCATCGTCGCGCCGAAGCAGCAGGTGTTTTTATACAGGCGGCTCCAAGACGCGCGGCATCCGCACCGCATCGCGGTTGTTGACGAGGACAACAGCCCGATCGGATACCTGGAACGAGAGCTGGCGGAGACGACCATTCTGCCGGGTCTCAAAGAAGGCTCCCGCTACCAGTGCTACATCTCCGACGAGGAGGAAGGCGGGCGCATTCCTCTTCTCATCACCTCGCTCACCGAGCTGGAGGTGAATAAGATGCTCACGGAGCGGGATTTAGCCAGCCCGCCGGACGGAGCCGCAGAAGACATGGAGGCGTTTTTGAAAAAGCTCGCTCTTCTCGACTCCGCCGACGAGGAGTAGGGTTATTCTCCCTTGGCGATGGGCGCCCCGACAATGTTGCCCCATTCGGTCCAGGAGCCGTCGTAGTTCCGCACCTTTTCATGCCCAAGCAGATACTTCAGCGCAAACCAGGTGTGGGACGAGCGCTCGCCGATGCGGCAGTATGCGATCGTTTCCTTGGAGCGGTCCAGCGTTCCGTAGAGCTGCTCCAGATCGTCCGCCGATTTAAAGGTGCCGTCCTCGTTCACGGCGGACGCCCATGGGACGTTCAGGGCGCCGGGGATATGTCCGCCGCGCTGCGCCGTCTCGGACAGGCCTGGGGGAGCCAGCACTTCGCCGGTGAATTCTGCCGGCGAGCGCACATCGACGAGATTGATCGACTCGCCGCTCAAACCTGCGCTCACATGCATGCTGTAGGAGCGGACGTTGTCGTCCGCAAAGCTGGCGCGGTAGCCCGTGGAGGAGTGGTCGGGGACATCCGTTGTGAGCGGGCGCCCTTCTGCGACCCACTTGATGCGTCCGCCGTCCATGAGGCGCAATTTCTCTTCGCTGTGCCCCCAGTAGCGGCACTGCCAGAGGGCGTAGGTGGCGAACCAGTTGTTGTTGTCGCCGTAAAAGACGATCGTCGTGTCGTTGCCGATGCCTGAAGCGTTCATGAGCGCTTCAAAGTCCTCTTTTGTCAGGATGTCTCGGCGCACCTGGTCGCATAGCTGCGTTTGCCAGTTCCAGCCCACCGCGCCCTCGATATGCCCTTCGCCGTATGAGCTGGTGTCGACATCCACCTCCACTAAGCGTATGCCGTCGTCGGCGCCATGTTCGGCGACCCAGTCGGTGTCGACCAGCATTTCGGGTTGAGCGTATTCGGCCATTTGTTCTCCTCACCTTGCCTTGTTGATAGGTTGATCGGCATCATACCCTCGACGGAGCCGCGCGTCAACCCGCGCGCCGTATGGCATTCTTTACAAACGATGACATACGAAAATCTTGTTCAAATCGGGCAGAGCGTCATTCCCGCGAAAGCGGGAATCCAGAGTTCTCCCAGACAGCTTCCGCATTCTAAAACGGCCCTTTAAAATCAAAAACTGCCGCCTATCGAGACTGCCGCCGAAACCGCTCAAGCGCGCATCTGGACGCAGGCGTTTGGAGAGGCGCGGTCGGTTTAATGGGGAAGCCCCCAGTAGGAGACGCCCGTTTTCAACCCGATGAACGCCCACAGTGCCGCCATCACATATTCGCCTAGAATAAGCCCGATGAAGACGGGGCGCGTCCGACGGTAGAGGCCGAAGCCGCCGAATTTTAGCAGCGTCAACTTCAAAGCCCATCCCAGCAGCGTTGAAAACCAAAGATGAAACGGCGCCCATGTGACTCCCAGCGCATAGCCAATGGGATGGAAGGGCCACCATAGAAATCGGTGGCGCATCCAGAGAAGAAACGCCATCGCGCCGCCGCCCGCCGCCGCGCTCATGATCCCGGGACCGTTCGGCGGCTGCGGATTTATGACGGAGCGCGCGATTTTGTTCATCTGAAAAGGACCGAGGCCGCGGTAGATCCATCCTTCAAAGTTGAGCGCGCCTTCCGCGTGCGTCCAGAACATCGTCGAGACGAACGCGGCGGCGACAGCGACCAGAACCGCTAAGCTCATCCACCGCCCAAGGCGCAGCGGACGCGCCGGCAAACCATGCGCCTCCGTCAACCGAAAGTTCTGAATCGCATACGGCATGAGCGACTCGGAGCTCCAGTGCGGTATGGAGGAGCGCTCAAACGCCAGGAACGCGAGGTTCCGCGCCCCGATGCGCCGCGCGCCCAGCATTGTCAAAAAGAACTGATGCGGCGAAAAACCGACATTCACCAGCAGCAGCCCTGCGTTGGAAACATACCATGCCGCCGCTGTCGCCAGTATCCAGAGCAGCGTGAGAAAACCGAACGTCATCCAGAGCGACATCCCCGCCCAGACGCACATGAGCGCCATGCCGCCCAGCCCCAGAAGCGTCCCAGCGAGCGCAACGCGGTAGGAAAGCGGCTCGTCCGCGTCGCTGATGGAGCGGTCGTTTGGGTTCAGCGCTTTTTTCAGGACGTCGGTTAGGTGCCGGCGCGCCTGCCATGCCGAGAAGAGCGCCAGAACGACGACGGCGCCCATCACCTGATTCTGCGTGTTGACTGCTGTAACGGCGAAGGCGCGGAAAAAGACCTGCTGAAACTTATAAAACGCAAAGAAGAACCAGAGACTCAACGACACATCCAGCCGCAAAAAATAGGTCACGCCGATGACCGAAAAGTAGATGCGCGGCCAAAGCGGCCAGCCCTGAACGAGAGCGTTCCAAGGCGGATTTGGAAACAGATGACGTATGGAGAAGACGACAGGAATCGAAGGGATGGACGGGTCCAGCCGATGAAGCCCGCGCAGTCCATGCAGAACGACCATGCATAGCGCCGCGATCCAGAACCCCGCCGCGCGGAAGGTCGCGTTGTAGGCGCGCCCCGACGGATCGGTCTGCGTCATATGCTGGGCGACCTGGACAAGCGGAAACGAATAACGCTCCCGCTCCGACCATTGCCTGCGCAGGATCGCCGCCCAGCAGCCGACCGCGAAGAAGAACAGAAGCCCGAAGCCGACGCCAAACGCGGCAGGCTTCAACCATGCGCCCCAAGGGATCAGCCTTAGGTCGTCGATTCCCTCAAAAAATGCCTGCGCCGCCTTCGGATCGGAGACGTAAAGCCATTCTTTGAGATGCGGAAGAACCGCCTCCGCCCATTGATTTTCAGGGGTCGCGTAATAAAGCGGGGAGGCTAGATACGGGAAGAGAAACTCCATCAGCCCGTAACCGGGAACGGCGGAGGCGGCCGTCGTCATCGCCCAGACGACGGTCAACTCTGCCGCGTTGAGCCTCCCGTTTGGGCTGACGCGCGACAGGAGCGGGTTGACGGCAAAGACGAGAAACGCCAGAAAGAAGAGCGCGCCCATCGGGAGATGATTCGACGCCATCTGCCCGATGGACGCTCCATGCATGTATCCGCCGAGAGCGCCCTGAACGGCCGCCCAGACAAGCGACAGCGCAACGACCCGCCCTGCGCGGACGCGCGGAGCGGCAGCCCCAGGGCGGTTTTTATTCTTCAGAGGTCTCGCCGTCCTCCGCCAGATCGATAGGCTCTTCATCCGTTGTCTCGTCGAGCGGGTAGTCCGCTTCGTCTTCTTGCGAGACCGCGTCTGGGGAGCTGAACAGCTCCGCGTCGATGCTGTCATCGAAGCTGTCGGCGTCGAACTCCTCGGCGTCCTCTGGCGGAAGCTGCGGGATGGCGTCCTGCCGCATGACGCGCTCAACAGGCTGCGCTTCCACCTGCCGGTTCGAGGCGATGCCGGTTCCCGCCGGTATGAGCCTGCCCATGATCAGGTTCTCTTTTAGCCCTGTGAGCGCGTCCCATCTGCCGTATGCCGCCGCGTTCGCCAGCACGCGCGTCGTCTCTTCAAAGGAGGCCGCCGAGATGAACGAATCGGTGCTGAGCGAAGCGCGCTTGATGCCCTGCAGTATCGGCGCCGCCTGCGCGGGCCGCGCTTCCTGGTTCAGGATCAACTTCACCTCGCTCACATACGGCTTTTCGATGGCGACCTGAATCGTTTCGACAGCGGGGAGCTCCCTGTACGCTTCGAGCGTCTCAATCGAATCCCGCCGCAGCTGCTGCGCCAGACTCTTCGTGATCGCATCGCCCTCTTTCGCAAGGAGAAAGCCTTCAGGCGCCGCCGCGTCCGCCGGCAACGTCGAATTGTGATACTTCTCATCCGCCTCCGTTAGAGAAACTGTCGCCGTCTGCGTTTCCGACTCCTCCGATTCCGCGGCGACCTCAAGCGTCTTGACGCCGGCTTTGCGCAGCCGCGCCGTCAGCTTCTTCGTAACAGCGCCTCCCTTTTCAGCGAAAAGGTAACCCGCCGGCGCCGGAATGTCCGCCGCTATTTTCCATCCGCGGTATTCGTTCTCCGCCGCGTCAATGCTGATCTGCTCAGGGCTGTCAGCGACAACCTGCTTGCTCAGCATCTGAACCAGCTTCTTCGTGACGGAGGCGCCCTTCGTTGCCAGAACTTCTCCACTCGGCGACACAATATCCTCAGCCAACTTCGACTGGTAATAGGTCGTCTCCGCCTCCTCCAGCGTCGCCGTTTCGATGCGCTCCGGGATGGACGCCTTTCGCAGCTGTTGAATCAGCTTCTTCGTCAGCTTCTCGCCCTTCTCTGCCAGGATTCCTCCCTCCGGATCGTCCACATCTTCCGCCAACACTCCGCCCAGATAGTCTTCCTGAATATCGTCGATGGCGATCGTCTTTTCGCGCGAGATCTCCGTCCCGAGGATGCGCCGATTCTCCCGCTGAAACGCGCCGTGCGTCACCATCTCGTCGACGAGAAAGTCGGTGTCCCCGCGGTCGGTGATCTTCACTTTCCGCATCATTTGCCGAATGATCACCTCCACATGCTTGTCGTTGATCCGTTCGCCTTGGCGCCTGTAAACGCCCTTGATTTCGCGCACAAGGTGCCTGTAGGTTTCGTCGCGCCCTTTCACATCCAGCAGGTCATGCGGGTTCTCAAGCCCTTCGGTCAGCTTGTCGCCGGCGACGACATGGTCGCCTTCCTGGACCCGTATGAACTTCCCGATCGATATTTTGTATTCGCGGAAGTTTTCGGGCGCGTCCTTCGGCGTGACGCGGACGACCTGCTGGTTGCGGCTTCTGCCTTCAAAGGAGACCTCTCCGTCGATTTCGGTGATGATCGCCGGGTCTTTCGGCTTGCTCGCTTCAAACAGCGCCTGAACGCGCGGCAGACCGGAGACGATGTCCGACGTCTTCGCCGTTTCCAGCGGAACGCGCGCCAGCGTGTCCCCAGGCGAGACCGATTCGCCCTCCTTCACCGAGAGACGCGCATGCGTCGGAAGGATATACGATTCGATCTCCTCCCCGGCGTCCGCGCCCTGTTCCGCCACAATTTTGATGCGCGGAATCTTGTCCTTGTATTCGGTGATGACAAGGTCGCGCTGCCCCGTCGCTTCATCGATCGACTCCTCCATCGTGTCGCCCTGGATGATGTCGTCGAATCGGACGGTTCCCGCCGCTTTTGTTAGGACAGGAACATGGTCAGGCTCGCGGAAAATCGGCGTCTCTTTTTCGACGCGCTGCCCGTCCTGAACCAGCAGAATCGACCCTGCGGAGACGCGCCTGTTTTCTATTTCGCGCCCCCCTTCGCCTTCTATGATAAGGCGTCCGTTGCGGAGCGCGATCAGGTCGCCGTTCGGCCGTTCCGCGGTGTCGAGGTTGCGGAAGACCGCTTTGCCTTCGCGCGCGCGGGCGCGCACAACCGCCTCTTCCGCCGTCCCGGCTGTCGCGGCTCCGCCCGTGTGGAAGGTTCGCATCGTCAGCTGCGTTCCAGGTTCGCCGATCGACTGCGCGGCGATGATCCCGACCGCTTCCCCGATGTCGACGAGACGGTGCGTCGACAGGTCGGCGCCGTAGCACATGCGGCAGACGCCCGTTGATGCCTCGCAGTTGAGCGGAGAGCGGAGCGTCGCTTCATACACCTCCGCTTCGTCGATTCGTTTCGCCTTCTCCGCGGTGATGAGTTCGCCCGCCTCAATCAGAACGCTGCCGTCCGCAGGGTCGAGAATGTCCTTCGCGGCGACTCTGCCCGTAGCGACGCGCGACAGGGTACTGCCTTCCTCGTCCGCCTCAATCATCGTCTTGAGGACGCCGTCCATCGCGCCGCAATCCTCTTCAGTGACGATCACATCCTGCGCGACGTCGACCAGCTTGCGCGTCAGGTATCCTGAGCTGGAGGTTTTGATAGCGGTGTCGGCAAGCCCTTTGCGCGCCCCGTGCGTCGAGATGAAAAACTCCAGTACCGACAGCCCCTCCCGCAGCGATGTGAAGATCGGGGTCTCAATGATGCTTCCGTCCGGCTTCGCCATGAGTCCGCGCATGCCGGATATTTGCCGCATCTGGTCATATCGGGCGCGCGCCCCGGAGTCCGCCATGATATGCTCCGGGTTGAAACCGCGGGCGTACGATTCTTCGGCGGAGCTTTCCGTCTCCAGCGGCTGCGGCAGGTTCTCTGCCGTCTCGCCGTTTCCGCCTTGTCCGTCTAGATTCGGCAGCGCCGGGGCGGCTGTCTCGCCTTCCGGCAGCGCGGACGGAGCGTCCCCCGGCAGCTCTGGAGAGCCGCTCAACGGCAGGGACGGAATGCGCTGCTCAGGCGTGCTTTTCTGAAGCGTCTGAAACAGGCTCTCCTGAACGTCTTCGGTCAACTTCGCCCAGACGCCGACGGTGCGGTTGTACCGCTCGCCGTCGCTGATTTCGCCCGCCTGATACTGCTCCTGAATCTGCCGCACCTCCTCTTCGGCTTGACGGCGCAGAGCCGCCCTGTCGACAGGAACCACAAAGTCGGTGATCGCAAGCGACAGCCCCGAAATGGTCGCGTACTTGAATCCGATGTCTTTCAGATGGTCAAGCATCTCCACAGCGCGCCGGTTTCCAAGCTGCTCAAAGCATTCCGAGACCAGCTTGTCCAGCTCCTTGGTTTTCATTTCCCGGTTGATGAACGGCAGTCGAACCGTTTCGCCTTGAATGTCCTCACACTCCCACAGCATCTCTTTCGGGATGTTTTGGTTAAACAGAACCCGACCAGGCGTCGTCTGAATGACGCCGCTGTACCCGTTGGAATCGATGCGCACATTGACCCATTCATGGATGCCGATCTTGTTTGTGTCGTAGGCGTAGATCACATCTTCGGGGTTGGCGAAGCTGAGCGTTCGCTTCTCGTCTCCGCCGTTCGTCTCTCCGTCGATATGACCGCCTCGTCCAAGCCTGTACTTGGAGTCCTTTTCCACATCTTTGGTGAGGTAGTTGCATCCAAGCACCATGTCCAGCTCTGGGACGGCGACGGGGTTGCCATGCGCGGGCTTCAAAATGTTCCGCGTCGACGAAAGCAGGAACTTCGCCTCGATCTGCGCTTCCGGCGAGAGCGGAACATGGACTGCCATCTGATCGCCGTCAAAATCCGCGTTGAACGCCGAGCAGACGAGCGGATGAATCCGTATCGCCTTTCCTTCCACGAGATGCGGCTGAAACGCCTGTATTCCGAGGCGATGCAGCGTCGGCGCCCTGTTCAGAAGCACCGGATGCTCCTCAATCACCTCTTCCAGAGCTTCCCACACCTCGTCGTCCAGATCCTCCACCATGTTCTTGGCGTGCTTGATCGTGACGTTGTGGTCGCGCTCCTGGAGCTTGCGTATGACGAACGGCTTGAACAGGTCCAGCGCCATCTTTTTGGGCAGACCGCACTGATGCAGCTTCAGCTCAGGACCGACAACGATGACGGAGCGCCCCGAATAGTCGACCCGTTTTCCGAGCAGGTTTTGTCGGAACCGCCCCTGTTTGCCTTTCAGCATGACGCTCAACGATTTCATCGGGCGGTTGTTATGCCCCTTGATCTCGCGCCCATGTTTTCCGTTGTCGATGATCGCGTCGACCGATTCTTGCAGCATACGCCGTTCGTTGCGCAGGATCAGTTCCGGCGCGCTCATGCCGGACAGCTTGCGCAGCCGGTTGTTTCGGTTGATGATGCGCCGGTAGAGGTCGTTCAGATCGGAGCTGGCGAATCTGCCGCCGTCCAGGGCGACGAGCGGGCGCAGCTCCGGCGGCATGACCGGCAGCGCTTCGATGATCATCCATGAGGGATGGTTTCCGCTTTTTTGAAAACCGCGCAGCGCGGTGAGACGCTTGCGTATCTTCTGCTGCTTCATCTTGGAAGCGGTTGCGGCAAGCTCCGCTTCCAGGTCCGCCGTTTCATCCTCGAGCGACATGCTGTCCAGGGCTTCCTTGACGGCGGCTGCGCCCGTGTCGACTCGGAACCGGTAGCCTTGCTGCAGCAGTTCTTGGCGCTGTTCGTCCGTGATGATCTCTTTGACATCCAGCGGGCTGTCGCCGGGGTCCAGCGTCAAATACGCCTCGTAATAGATGACTCGCTCCAGCTCTTTGGGGGACATGTCCATGAGCAGGCTCAGGTAGCTCGGATAGCCCCTGAAGAACCAGATATGCGTCACCGGCGCCGCGAGCTGGATATACCCCATCTTGCGCCGCCGCACATCCGACTTTGTCACCTCGACTCCGCACCGCTCGCAGACGACATCCTTGTGTTTCACGCCCTTATATTTGCCGCAGTAGCATTCCCAGTCCTTCACCGGTCCGAAGATCGCCTCGCAAAAAAGCCCGTCCCGCTCCGGCTTGAACGTCCGGTAGTTGATCGTTTCGGGCTTTTTCACCTCGCCGGTGTTGAACGAACGCGGGTTGGTCGGTTTTGCCCAGTCGCGTATCATTTCAGGAGACGCCAGATGTATTCCGATGGCGTCAAATCGACGCGCGCTGCGAGTCGTTAAAAATCGGTCCAACATGAAATCATCTCTCCTTTTGTGTACAGACTAGGTTCAATCGCCTGTCGCGATCTGCGAATCTTCAAACGGCGACTCCGTTTCTTCTTCCTGTTCAGGCTCCTGGCGCATGCGCTCCGAGCCAGGCTCCTCAAGCGTCACATCCAGGCACAAGCTCTGAAGCTCCTTCACCAGCACATTGAACGACTCCGGTATGCCGGGGTCGGGAGTGTTCTCGCCTTTCACCATTGCCTCATAGACGCGCGAGCGGCCTCCGACATCGTCCGACTTGATCGTCAGCAGTTCCTGAAGCAGATGCGAGGCTCCGTACGCTTCCAAAGCCCACACCTCCATTTCGCCGAACCGCTGTCCGCCGAGCTGCGCCTTCCCGCCGAGCGGCTGCTGCGTCACCAGCGAATACGGGCCGATCGCGCGCGCATGCAGCTTGTCCGCGACAAGGTGGTTCAGCTTCAAGATGTAATGGACGCCGACCGTCACTTTCTGGTGAAACGCCTCGCCGGTGCGCCCGTCGTAAAGCGTCACCTTTCCGCTCGGCGGCAAGCCCGCGCGGACCAGCTCATCCTGAATCTCCTGCTCGCTGGCGCCGTCGAAAACCGGGGTCGCCGCCTTGAAGCCTTGTTTCTCCGCCGCCCATCCGAGGTGCGTTTCCAAAATTTGGCCGACGTTCATACGTCCAGGCACCCCAAGCGGGTTCAGCACCATGTCCACAGGCTGCCCGTCCTCCAGATACGGCATGTCCTCAATGGGCAGTATCTTGGCGATGACGCCCTTGTTGCCGTGCCTGCCCGACAGCTTGTCGCCGACGGAGATTTTGCGTTTTGCGGCGATATACGCCTTCACCAGCTTCAAGACGCCCGGCTTCAGCTCGTCGCCCTTGCGTATCCTTTCGATCTTTTCGTTCTTTTCTTCATTGACCGATCGGATGCGCGCGTTGGCGAATGTGCGCGCCTGACGCACCTGATCCATCGCCTCCCGGTCGGCGACGACGATATGGTCAATGTCCTGCGCCGCCTCAATCATCTCATCCGTGACCGTCTCGCCCGGCTCCCCGACGTCGCCTTTTCCGTCCTTCGCCGGCGCCGGCGCCGACAGCGTCTCTCCGATCAGCAGCCGCTTCATATGCTGCTTCAAACCCTGACGGATCAGCGAGACGCGGTTCTGGCACTGCTGCTCCGCCTCCTTGACGGCCGCCTCTTCGCGCAGCTCGCTTTGCCGGTCGCGGTCGCGCTCCTTTCGGGCGAAGACGCGCGTGTCGATGACGACGCCCTCCGCGCCGGGGCGCGCTTCAAGCGAGGCGTCCTTATACTCCTTCACCTTGTCGCCGAAGATGGCGCGCAGCAGCTTCTCCTCCGGACCCAGCTCGCTTTCGCCCTTCGGCGCAATCTTCCCGACAAGAATGTCCCACGGCTCCACATAGGAGCCGATCTGCACAACGCCTTCCTCGTCCAGGTTCCGCAGCGCCTCTTCGCTCTTGTTCGGAATGTCGCGCGTGATCTCTTCGTTTCCAAGCTTCGTGTCGCGCGCCTCAAGATCGAACTCTTTAATGTGTATCGAGGTCAAAATGTCGTCCCGCACCAGCCGCTCGCTGATGAGAATCGCATCCTCAAAGTTGTAACCGTCCCACGGCATGAACGCCACCAGAACATTCGCCCCGACCGCGATCTCTCCGTTGTCCGTTGAGCTGCCGTCCGCAATCACATCGCCCGCCCCGACCCGCTGACCTTTCAGCACAATCGGACGCTGGTCGACAAGCGTGTCGCTGTTGGAGCGCTTGTATTTTTTCAGCTGATAGACGTCGTACCCCATGTCGCTGAACGAGTATTCGCCCTCTTCCAGCTTGAGGCTGTCTTGGCGCGCCTCGTCGCTTCGGACGATGATTTCGTCCGCGGTGACGCTTTCGATGACGCCGCCGTTTTTGGCGACGACGACCGCGCCCGAATCGAGCGCCGCCTTCCGCTCAACGCCGGTGCCGACGACAGGCGAGTCGGGCTTCAACAGCGGCACCGCCTGACCCTGGTAATTCGCGCCCATCAACGCCCGCACCGCGTCGTCATGCTCCAAAAATGGAATGAGCGACGCCGAGATGCCGACCAGCTGCTTCGGCGAGACGTCTATATAATCGACGTTCGCCGTGTCGTTGATCGGATAGTCGCCTTGATGGCGGGTGATGATGCTTCCGCCCTGAAGAGCGCCGTCTTCCGTCCGGAGCGTGTTGCCCGGGGCGATGACGCACTCGTCCTCCCTGTCCGCCGTGAGATACTCGATCGCGCCTGGGACGGCTTTGCCGCGTTCCACCTTCTGGTAAGGCGTTTGGAGAAAGCCGTATTCGTTCACCTTCGTGTAAACGCTCAGGTACAGTATCAGCCCGACGCCAGGTCCCTCCGGGGTTTGGATTGGGCAGATGCGCCCGTAGTGGGTGTGGTGAACGTCGCGGGCGTCGTAGGTGGCGCGTTCGCGGCTCAAGCCGCCCGGGCCGAGCGCCGTGATGCGCCGGCGGTGGACAAGCTCGTCCAGCGGGTTGTTTTGGGACATGAACTGCGACAGCTGGCTGCTTCCAAAAAAGTCTTTGAGCGCGCTTGCGAGCGGTTTTGGAATGATGAAGTCGTTCGGCGTTTTCTCTTCGATCTCCTGCGCCAGCCCCGTCATCCGGTCGCGTATGTTGCGCGCGATGCGGTACAGCCCCTGCCGAACCGCGTTTTCGATCAGCTCGCCGACGGCGCGCACCCGCCGATTTCCAAGATGATCCACATCGTCCAGCCCCCGCTTGCCGTACATGACGTCCAGCATATAACGCAGCGCCGCCCGAATGTCCTGCTGGTCAAGAACCCGCTTGCTCGGGTCGATCTCTTCGCCCGGGCTATGCAGCTTCTTGTTGATCTGGTACCGTCCGACGCGCGACAGGTCGTACCGCCCTTCAAGAAAATAGAGGCTCTCAATGCGCTGCTTCGCCGCGTCATACGCGACCTTGTCGTCGCCCGGCTGAATGCAGTAGTAGGTCTCAAAAACCGCTTCTCCGACGTTCTGCGTATGGTCCTTCGCCAGCGAGTTCAGAATCGGTTCCGCCCACTTGACAGCGTCAAACTGAACGACGGAGCGTTTTGCGGCGGCGAAAATCTCTTCCGTCAAAGGCTCGCCAGTTTCCGCGATCATTTCGTCCGTCTCCGTGTCAACTGCATCCTCGGCGAGCGGTTCCTCCAGACACAGATGCAAGTTTCCCGCGTTTGCCTCCATCGTTTCAGGCGCGACGACAACATGCGTAACGCCTTCGTCGGTCAAGAGACGCAGCAGCTCCCCGTCCAGCGTATGCCCGGCGCAGAGAGTCGGATTGCCGTTGCTGTCGAGAAGCGCGTCGCGTATGTTGACGGCTAAAACGCGCCCGATGAGACGCTTCAAGGGGTTGTCGTCAGGGATCCCGTCGTCGCCGTTTTCCTCTTCAACATTGACAGGAACGAGCGCGCCGCTTTCGCCGCCGTCCGCGTCCGCTTCTTCTTGAACCAAAACAGATATGCGGCGCGTTTCAAAGCCGTCCGCGGCGGCGGCAATCTCTTCGGTCAATTCGGCTCCCGCTTCCGCAAACACCTCCCCTGTTTCCGTGTCAACCGCAGGCGAGGCGAGCGGGAAGCCAAGGTAATCAAGCGCGTTCTCCGCGTTCAGCTCCACGATGCCGTCCAAATTGGAAGGCGCGAAGTCAAGAATCGGCGCGTCGTACACGACCAGCGACGCTTCCAATTCCAGCGCCTCGGCGACGATTTTTTCGTCTAAAACGTCTCCCTTGTCGGCAAACAGTTCCCCCGTCTCCGCATCAACGGCGTCCTCGGCGAGACGTTTGCCGAACCATTCCAGCGCTTCGTCGGCGTCCAGCTCTTTTCGGGTGTACAGGTCGTAGCTTTCGGGTGTAAAAAAGCCGCTGACGATCTCTTCGTCGGAACCTTTCGCGCCCTCTTCAAACGCGAAAAGCGCGCGAAGAAAGGCGGCGGCGGGCTGGCGTTTATGCTTGTCCGCGCGCGCGTGGATCACATTGTTCGTGTCCGATTCAAACTCAAGCCATCCGCCGCGTATCGGAATCAGCTGGGCTGTGTAGGTTTTGCGCCCGCTCGTTTGCGTCTCCTCTTTGAAGATGACGCCCGGCGAGCGGTGCAGCTGACTGACGACGACGCGCTCAACGCCGTTCACAATGAAGGTGCCGCGCTCGGTCATGAGCGGTATCTCGCCCATATAGACCTCCGATTCGCGCGCCTCCTTGATGCGCTTGTCTCCGCCGGCGGGGTCCTCCTCCTTCAGGATGAACCGCACCTTCACTTTGAGCGGGATCGCGTAGGTCATCCCGCGGTCGGAACATTCGTCAATGTCGTATTTGGGTCTGCCGAGCGAGTATGAGACGTATTCGATGGACGCTTCGCCCTTGTAGTCCTCCGCCTTCAGCATCTCTCTGAAGACGGCTTCAAGGCCCATGTCGGCGCGTTCGTCCGGCTCAACGCTCCGCTGTAAGAAGTCTTCGTACGATTTTTTTTGGATTTCGATCAGGTTGGGAAGTTCCAGCGCTTCGGGTATCTTGCCATAAGAACGACGCGCGGACGTGGGCATAGTTCCTCCTGCATGAACGCGGCAAAATGGTGGAGATGAAAGGCAGCAGCATAGCATTATATTCTAAACCTAAGAACGGCGGCGTGTCAAGTATTTTCTCCGAATTCGCTTCTTTAGTCGGCGCATTTGAACGGACGCGATCTTTTAAGGCGCGGTTTTATGTCAGCAAGGCGCGCAGCTCTTCAGGCGCCGAATCCCCGCCCGCCCAGTCTAGAGGCGCGCCGTTGTTCTCTTTATCTCGAATGTCTAGCCTGGCGCCCGCCTCCACAAGAGCCTTGACGAGCGGGATGTCGCGCCGCTGCGCCGCGTAATGGAGAGCCGTCGTCCCCCATACGGCGACATTGTCGGGGACGGCTCCGCGCTCCAGCAGCGCATACGCCAGCGGCGCGTTCCGCCTCCATGCCGCCCATGTTAAAGGAGCGGCGTTCCAACGGCTGTCCGGTTCGTTCACGCCTCCCGCCCGGTCGGCGATCAGCAGCGCCGCGTCGTTGCGCGGGAGTCCGTCGTCAGGGAAGGCGGCGTAGGCGGCGAAATCGAGCGGGCGCCATCCGCCGAGACCCGGCGGCGCAAAGCCCGCGTCGGCGCCTTGATCCAGTAAAAACTGCGCAGCGTCCAGCCGTCCGTTCAGAAGCGCCATGCATAGCGCCTCGCCCAGTATTTCGCGCGGATCGTCCGAGCGTCCTGTCTGTTCCCACCAGCCGATGTCCGCCAGGTTCGGGCGCGTCTCGGCGGCTTCGGGCAGGAGCTGTCCTTCCGGTTGAAATGAACGCTGAAGCGGCTCAATCCGCCCTGCCGCCGCGTTCATCCAGAAGCCGACCGGTTCAACGCCTCGGTTAAGCCAGTCTTGGGCGGCGTTGGCGCAGTCGGCATGCATCATGTTCGACTTCATCGAGAGAAAGGCGGGCTTGCAGCTTTCGTTCAAGGCTCCCGCTTCGATGAGCATGTCTCTCGCCTGCAGGTCGTTTGTCCAGAGCGCTTTGGACATTTCGGCTCCGCGCTGAATGAGCGCCCGCGCCATTTTTTCTTTTGTTTTAAAAGGCGCGTCCAGATCGACAACAATCTCTAAGAGGGTGTTGTTGTCGCGGGCGACAGCGAGCGCCGCTTCGGGGTTTTTTTCCAACGCTTTTTCTAAGGCTTCAGCGTCCGCATTTTCCGCCGCTTGAAGGGCGCCGCCTTTCATGGACGCTTCGCCGAGCTGGACAACCCGCTCGGACAGCTCCTCCCAGCTGTTGAACTGCAGTTCGGCGGCGACAGCGCGTCTCGCTTCTTTTTCGGTTAAAGGCGTTGATGCGGCGCCGTCGGGCAGATGCCGCTTTAAATAGGCGGAAGCCCAGCGCAGACCGTTTTGACGCGCTTCAACCAGCTCGCGCGCCTCGCGCGCATAGTAACCCGTATGCCCCCAGCTCCAGAGCGCATGGTCGCGCGGCTGTCGGTTCATCGTGTACTCCTGCGCGCTTCCGCCGTCCGCCTCCGTCGGCCGGCATGTTCAACTCAAACGGCATGTCCGCATAGATGGACATTCGCCCTGCCTTCATGTATGATGATACTGCCTGACGCGGCAAACGGTTTCATGAAACGCATGGGTAGAGATGCAAAAACGAGCGCAAAACGAACGAAACGCCAAATCCGCCTACGGAAGAGTCAACATCACACGACGGGGGCATGCCGTCGCCTTACAAAACAACCGCCTGCAAGCCTCGTACGATCTCGACACGGGGCGTTGGAGCTACGGGAACGCCAGCGGGCGCTGGGTCGCGCGCGGGGTTCGCCTCGGATGGGCGGAGCAGGACGGAGCGGAGCGCTGGACGACCGACTCCGGCGAACGGCGCTTTATGGCAAAGCCCGCGTCGTCGGACGAATACGGCGACGGCGCGGTCGTTCACTGCTTCTTCGCCGGCGAAGACGACCTTGTCTTTGAAACGCAGGTGGAGCTCTACTCAGGCTCCCCTTGGGCGGTGGCGCGGGCGAGAATTCGCAACGAAGGCTCCAAGCCGCGCCGCATCGACCGCATCGTCTTAGCCGAAACAGGCGAAGAAGGCGGAGAAGGCGTCTTCCTCGGAAGCGACCCGACCGACTGCTATGTGTTTTTAAACGGCTCCAAACAGCTCGCCAGAGGCGCGTACCCGATTCGAAAAGATTATGTGTACCCCGATCAGCTAACGGACGAGTCGGTCTCGGACGGGATGATCTACGATCCGCACACGCAGAAAACGCTTGCGTTCGGCTTCTTGACGCAGGGGAGATGGTGGAACCGCGCCGAAGCGGGGTACCGTCCCGCGCTCATGGACGAGTCGACCGAAGAGCATCCGATCAACGTCTGGCGCGTGTATCAATCATGCGAGGAGGCGGAAGCGCCCCCCGGCGGGGTCATTGAGTCGGACCCGTTTTACATAGACGTATCGACTCCTTTTAAAGACGCTCAGACGCGCTTGATACGGACAGGGGAGTCGGAGGCTCCGCCGCCTCGTCTGCTCCCCTCGTTGACAGCGCGCCTTGAGGCGTCCAGCGAGAAGCCGATCGGGCAGGAGATGCGCAAGCTCGTGGAGCGGCTGTCCGGCGGCGGGCTGCCGACCGGCCCCGGCGGCCTCCAGCAGATACGCATTGGCGGCGAATGGGGCGCCTTGGACGAAGAGGCGCGCCGCTTTCATTTTCCGGACGGAGTCGCCGACTCGGTCGCCCATGCCCGGAGCGCCGGCCTCTCCATCGGGGCGGAGACGCCGATCTACCGCTTGGAGAACCCGCCCAAGGAGCTGGAGGACGCTGTCGTCCGCGCGCGAAACGGGCGCCCCGCCGTTTTTGGAAACGACGCAGGCTCCAAGGCGAAGACGCTCGACCCGACGCGCGAAGAGACGCGCGAATGGGTTTTGGAACGGCTGGACGCCGCTTACAACGAATGGGGTCTCGACGCGCTCTACGTCTCGATTCATCCGCTTCAGGATCTGATACCCAACGACATGAAACGGCATCGATGGAGTCGGCGCGGATTGACGCGAATGGAGGCGATGTGCGCGGCATACGACCTGCTTGAGTCGGCGCGGCAGAAGGTCGCCCCTGACAAGATACTTTCCATCCGCGACGCGCCTCAAGGACCCCGCTTCGCCCAGTCCGAGCTGTCCAACGGGGGCTTGGATTACTTTTACAAATCGCTCTCGCCCGTTTGGGACGGGCAATGGGGCTCGCGCGAGCTGCTGCGCGCCTTCATGTCCAAATGGAACATGCGCTCCGGCGGGTCGAACCTAGAGCTGGGTCCGCTGCGCTTTGTGGAGGAACGGGCGCGGAACGAGGCGCAGCTGTTTATCGCCGTCGGTTTGCTGTCGGGCGCGCATCTGTGCCTCGCGGACGATCTCCCGAAACTGAACAGCGACGAAACAAGTTTTTTGCGCAAATGCCTCCCGCTCACCGGCGTATCGGCAACGGCGGTTCCGATCGCCGGGAAAGACCTGCTTGCATGGTCAATGCCGCTGCAAGCCGCCTTCGGCGAATGGACGATCGTCGGCGTTGTGAACCTGTCCGACATCTACCATGACGCGCATATCCGCATGGAAGACCTGAACCTTAGCCGCACAAAGCCGTACCTGGCGTACGAATTTTGGGACGGGGTGTATTTTGGGGAGCATCAGGCGGCGTTTTCGGCGCAGGGCGTCCCGCCGCGTTCCGCCAAGCTGTTTGTCATCCGCGAGGAACAGGAGACGCCCATGTTTCTCGCCAGCGACCTGCATGTTCTGCAGGGGCAGGAGGAGCTGCTGACGATCGGCTGGGACGCATCCAGCGAATCGCTCTTGGGCGTCTGTCAAGGGCCGGCGAACGGGCGGGGAGCGCTCTATTTTTACGTCCCGCCCGCCTATATCCCGACCGGCGTCAGCTGCGTCGGCGCAAAATACTCGTACCGGTGGAAGGCGCCGGTGTTCAAAATGTCCGTCTCCTTAAAAGGAGCGCCGGCGCCGTTCCACATACGCTTCGCGCGAACCGAAGGTTAGCGGTAGGCGAAATCGCCCGACTCGACCGACCAGTCCATGCCAAAGAAGCCGACCGCCTTGACACCCTCCAAGCCGCTCTCAAGCGTCTTCACATCCGCGATAAACACATCCGGATAGGCGACGCCGGACACGAAATACGGCAGGCGGTTTGTGAGGCGCATGCCGGTCAAGCCCGTTCCTGAAACGGCCGCGACAAGCCCTTCAGGGTCGTTCTCTATCGGACGAACGAGCAGAACAGCCGTTTCTTCTCCTTCATAGACGCGCTCTCCGATGGAGACGCCGCCTCTCCGCGCTTGGACGGGGCTGCCGCCTAAGAGCGCGTCCCAGGCGGCGTTGCTGTCCGCGTTTCCGTAGAGGATGACGTTGCGCCCTGTCGGCGCCAGGGCGGCGTATACTGCGTCCGACATGATCTCGACGGAGCCGTTGCCGCGGTACCAGAAATGCTCCGCGTCCAGCCGCGCCTTTGCATACGCCCACTCGTTTTCGGCGTCCGTTCCGGATGAGCCGTACACGAAGATCATCTGCCGCTGAAACGCATTTTTGAACGGTCCGTAACGCTTCGGTCCCTTGAGCTGGTCTGAAGGCGGGTAGGTCGTTGCCGTCCACATCTCGTTTTCTTTCATGAGCCAGAGATGATCCGCCTCGTTCCGTTCCGCTTCTATTTCCTGTCCGTCGATCTCGATGAGTACCGTCTCGGACGGCATGAGATGGCGCAGGTCTAGGCGGATGCGGGCGGCGTTTTCGGTCGTCCCTTTGAACCGCCGGCGGTGCGGGTCATGGCGCAGGTTGATTTTGCTGAACGCCATGGGCGTCTCCTGCGCCTCAATTGCCGCCCATCGATACTGCGAGGAGACGGACGGGTTCGCGGTGATGAACTGCAGGTCGCGCGTCGCCGCATTTTCAGGGCGTACATGCCGGGCGAACATATCGAACATCGGCGCCCAGTCGACGCAGTCGGCTCCCGGCTCGTTGTCGCGGTTCCACCAATGCCCGGCTTCCGGCTCCTCATGGTAGATCCAGTTGTTGTGAAATTCCTTTAGAACCTCCGCCATTCGCTGCGCCTCCCGCGCGGGGACACTTTCGTCTTTCGCGCCATGCAGCGCATAGACTCCCATGTCGGTCAGATTTTTCGCTAGAGCGATGGTGTCGCTTCCGTTCGCCGCCCTGCGCATGATGTTTATGACCGCGTCCTCTTCGTCCAGCTGCGGGGCGCGCGTGTAGGAGCGGAAGCTGATCCAGCCCGCGCTCGGACCGACGGCGGCGAAAGCGTCAGGGTACGTAACGGCGAGATGCCATGCGCCATGCCCGCCCATCGAATGTCCTGTCAGATAGGTTTTGGCGGGGTCTGTGTTGAGCCTTTGCCGCGCCGTTTCAAGAACCTCCATCGCGTCCATGCGCCCCCAGTCCTCCCAGTCGAAGCCGTAGGGGCGGCGGTTCGTCGGGGCGACCAGATGCCCCCATGTTTTGCCCGAATAAGCGTTCGCCTGCCCAATCGCTTCAACCGCTGCGCCATGCAGCGACAAGAACAGCGCGTCCGCCTTTCCCGACGCTGGACTCGCCGGCTGAACGGCGTAATACTGAACGCTGCCGTCAATGTTGCTGATAAAGGCGCGTTTGCGGCTCTCGTTCGGCTTGCGTATGCGCATCTTGAACTCGATCGAGTCGACCTCCGCGCCGCCGACGCGCAGGGTGAGCTGAACGGCCGCTTCGGTTGCGTCGTCAGGGAACGACTCGGACCGCATGATAAATGGGACTTTGCGGATGCTGACCGCGGGAACAGACGGAATAGGCATCTCCGCCGCCTCCCCGCCTTCGACGGACGCCGAAAGGACGGCTCCGCGCAGCGTTTTTTCTCCGCCGTTCATGACGATGACCCCGCCGAGAGTCTCATGCCGCTCGCCTGCGACGAAGTCGGGCAGCGTCATGTCGCCTTTGTTCAACATCGCCGGCGTGTCCATCGGACGCAAACGCGCTCGGATTCCGCGGCGCCTTCCTCCGCCGATGAAAAGCAGCTCGTTGCTCCCTTTTTTGAGGCGGACAGGCAGGCGGAAGTAGCCGTATCGATACCCGTTCCCAGGTCGAAACCGCCCGTTCACATAGACGCCGCCATGGCCGTGGGCTTCCAGCAGCGCCGTCCGCTCGCTCTCTTCTTCTAGGACGATGAGCGCGTAGCCTGCGTTGATCCAGCCCTCTTCATTCGCTTCGGCGCGCGTCCACTGCACCGGCTCGCCGTCGGAGCGCTGGTACGGCTCGCCGCTGGGACGCAGAAGAGCGTCTCCCTCTGCCGGCTCCGTCCATTTGCCCTTTACGATGCGCATCTCAATCGGATCGGTGCGTATCGGAGACCGCCCGCCTCTCGAAACGGACGGCAGCGTCAGCGCTTCGGAGAACCAACCCGCCTCCTGCTGCGCCGAAGCGAACGGCAGCAGCATTAACATGAACCCAATCGCCGCAAACAGGATCGGATCGCCCACTCTCATCTCGTTTCCCTTCTCTTCTTTCATTGTCTGTATTCGTTCTTTCCGCGCTTTTTCTTTCGTCATCTGGATCGTCCGCTTCAACACAGCGGCGTATTTTCGTTCATGCCGCTTTCTAGCGCGTCGATATACTCGGAAGCGGTCCATTTGCGCTCAAGCCGTTCCGACAGGAGCAGCAGATAGAGCCGTTTCAGCTCCAGCTGTTCGCGCCGTCCGAGGGGGGCGGCGGCCGCCTCGGCGAAGGGCGTTTCTGAGAGGCGGCGCGCCGCGTTCAGCGCCTTCTCCCCGACAACAACGGTCTGGTCGTTCCGCTCATGCCGCTTGCATAAGGCGCCGCCTAAGCGCAAGCCGATGGAGACATCCCCCCGTTCAAGCGGACGGCGGCACACGACGCACCCTCCCAGCCTCGGCCGGTACCCAAGCAGGTTCAGCAGCTTCGCCTCAAAACTGCGGGCGATGCGCCGCGCCCGTCCCACCGAGGCGGCGTTGGACGCCGCGGACAAAGCGGATCGAAGCAGGTTGAACAGGTCGGGGTTCGGGTTGTTTTCTAAGCCGGCGGCGTCTGCGGTCTGCGCTAGATGGGAGGCGTAGGCGATATGGAGCGGGTCGCGCATGCGGACGCCGAAGGGATGGGACACATCGAACGTGTTGATGTAATGGAGATCGCGGTTCGCCTTTTTAAAAAAAACCAGCTCGCCGACATTGAACAGCTGGAGCGAGGCGGCGAGTCGGCTTCTCGGTTTGCGCGCGCCTCGGGCGACGACGCTGAGCCGCCCATTCTGCGCCGCGCAGAATGTGACGATCCGATCCGCTTCGCCGAGATCGTAAGTGCGTACGACGACAGCCTGGTCTTTATGTACAGCCACACACGCTCCCTTCTTGTCGATGGGCATTATGGACGGCTGCGGGTTTTGGCGCAACCCTTCCCCTGCAGCGTCTGAAAGCAATGGGATTGCCAAGGACAGGATTGGGTTAAACGCATGTAAACAAAAAAAGCCTTGTAAACGTTGACATATCCCCTCCTTGCAGCGCATGATGTAGTAGGTCGGGCGTTGACGCTTGAGGGTAGGTCAGGCAGGCGCATTTTCAAAAGAGGATTCTATCGATGCTTCTAGGCAGACCGCTCCTACAGCGCATCTGCATTCTGCTGGCTCTCGCCTTTGGGTGGACGGCCGCGGCGTCTGAAACGGAATGGACATACGCCGCTTTCAAGGGCAAGTCGGCGCCCATCGTGGACGGGTCGCTGGACGATCCGTCTTGGGAAGAGATTGAGACCGAGCCGCTTCTGCGCGATCTTGAGAGCGGCGCTCTGCGGGAAGGCGACGCCGACTTTGAGGCGGAGTTCAAAGCGGTATGGCGCGACGGAAGCCTGTATGTCGCCGTCAAAATACGGGACGATCAGCGCATTTCGAATCAAAGCGAACCGATGCTGTCGGACCGCTTCGTCGTGGAGATGCCGCAGAGCGACGGGCAGACGAAGCGATTCAGGGCGCCGCTTTTTCAGATACAGGCGGTCGACAATCCGACAACCTTTTTCGGCGAGTGGAGCTCTGACGGGAGCGTGCTGGAGTTTAGCCTTGAAACGAACGCGATGTTCAGCGCGGACGCGCAGCTGCGCCTGAATATGTATTATATCGATGTGGACGCAGGCGAGTCTGACCGGACGATCGGGTGGGCGAATCGGTTGAACTCAGGGGATCCGCAGTTTGGAACGATTCATTTTCAGCGCGGTCCCATCTCCGCCAACACGCTTTCGACGACATGGGGCGGCGTCAAGACGCTTTATTGACCGGTAGCCTCTACAGGCGATGATATACAAAAATCCTGTTCAAATCGGGCAGATCGTCATTCCCGCGAAAGCGGGAATCCAGAGTTCTTCCAGACAGCTTCGCATTTTAAAACGGCTCTTTAAAATCAAAATCATCGCCTATAGAGACTGCCTATTGACCTGTATTCTTTGGTCGCCTTAGAGCTCTCATACTGTCCATTTTAACCAAGATGTGCGAATATGCCGGACAGGCGCGCGGCGGCGCAATTGTTGGCGCTCTTTTTGCTTCATTTCGAGCAACATACGACAAAGGAGACCCGCATGAAACGAACGTCTAGCAAGCCTTCAGCCAAAAAAACGGGGGCGAAATGCGCCGCTTTGTTCGCCGTCTTGTTCTTCTCCGCGCTTTCTGCGCATGCGGAGATTGTGGAGGAGGACATCTTTGCGTGGTGGAGCATGGACAGCGGCGGAACGGAACCTCCCATCAAAATCTATGCGCTGCCGGGCGGACACAGCATGGAGATGCCCATGAGCGCGCGGCGGATATTTAGACAACCCCCTTATGGAAGGGCTGTCTCGTTTCAAGGCGGAAAAGGCGCCGCGGCAAAGCTTCCAAAGCCGATGAACGCGCAGGGAGGCGTCACCCTTTCCCTCTTCGTCAAGATCAAGGAGATGCCGAAGCCGGGCGAACGAGATGCGGTCATCTTTCGCATACATAACAAAAACGGCGATTTGGTGGATTTTGTTGCCGGGTCGCAACACGGCGTCAGCTCGTGGGTTCTCCTTCGATCAGGGATGGTAGGCGGCATCGGCTGCGGCGCGCACAATATGAATGCGGAAGTAGGCAGTTGGGTTCATCTCATCACGACCGGCTATGGACCTGATCAAAATGTATGGATCGCTCCCAACTTAGCATTGAAATGCGCTGCCGGGACCAACGGAGGATTCCGCGGGGGCTTGGGCGTACAGATCCAGTTTTTACGAACGTTGACCTGACGCATGTCTTGATAGGGAACGGTTATGTCGGCGCACTGGATGATGTGATCGTCTTCAACCGAGGCCTCACCGAGGAGGAGGCAATGGCGGTCTACCAGGGCGACATTCGAAAGCTGCTGTCGGTTCAGCCCAAAGGGAAGCTGGCAGAAACATGGGCGAACCTGAAAAGCGGCTCATAAGCGCCTTGCCGCGGAGCAACGCCGGAGCAGTTGACGAAAACGTACGTTTTGGTTGAGCGTTCGTACCATATGGTACATCGGCTCCCCAGCGAGCCTACCTCGCCGACACGCGCGGCCAGCTCCTCTCCACCCCATAAGAATCCAGAAGGCGCTGAAAGTCGCTCAGGCGCGCCGCGTTGTTGCGGACGGCGCGCGGCGTCTCCTTTAGCCCAACGCAATGCGACGCCAGCAGACCCGCCGCTTCGCCAATGCCCCACTCCACTGGATGAAGCCGATAACAGCCGTTCGATATGTGCGTTGAGCCGATGTTTTTGCATGCCGGCAACAGATTCTCCATACGAATCGGCAGCAGCGATCCAAGCGGTATCTGAAACGGCAGGCTGCTGATGTCGATGTAGTTGTTGCCGCCGCTGCTCGGATGCAGGTCGATGCGGTAGCTCCCGACGCCGACCGAGTCATGGAACGGAGCCGCTTCAGCCTCTTCTCGGCGGGCGCCTGTTTCAGCCATGCGCGCTTCAAGCCCGACATGCCGCTCTGTGACGGTGAATTCGGCGCGTATTCGGCGCGACTCGCGGATGTACGGATACTTGGCGAGGCCGTCCTTTGTCCCGACGATGTCGCCGCGCAGGCGCAGACCCTGCCAACCCTCTCCGCCGTCCGGGCGCGGCGCTTCCGTTTGGAGCCAGTACAACAGCGACAGGCTCAGGCGCTTCGCCCGGCGCAGATGCGTTTCGGCGTCGGGGTCGTCAATGAGATTCCCAAGCCAGTAATCGTTCATCGGCCAGTTGACAAGCGATATTCCGCTTGAAAAAGCGCCGTCTTCAAAGTTGGCGCGGTCCAAAATGCGCCGGTAACGCCACAAGCCTGTCTCTTTAACAGGGTCGAACTCGTACTGGCGCGGCTCTAACGTGACAGGGTGCGATCCGACGAGCGACAGCAGACGCCCCGGCCACGGCGGGCGCATCTCAGGAACATAGGCGCGCCAGAAGTCGTACTCTTCGGGCTTCTCAATCGTCCAGTTTTCGCCGGGGCGAAAGTCCATCGCAAAGCAGACGGTGAACGCCTGATGGTTGTCGGGCTGCGCTTCGGACGGGGCATGCGGCTCGTCCGTCTCCGCCTGCGCCTCGGCGCCGACAACATACTCGGTCTGCGTCATCGGCAGCAGCTCGCCCGTTTCGGTCGCGTCTAGGACATATTCGCCGCGCAGTACCGTCTCTTCGCCTGTGCGCAGGCATTTTGTCAGGACGGCGAGAACGCGGTCGCCGTCTGTTAAGGCACTGACGGCGCGCCGCTCTAGGAGAATCGTCAACCTTCCCGCGCTGATATGCGGCGCCGCCGCATCGTTCAAAGCCGCAAGCGCGGCGCGCGGTTCATGACAGAGGCGCGAGACGCTTCCGTTTCCAGGGTTGAGCCGTTCGTTGCGGAGGGCGGCGCCTTTGAGCGGATAATTGCGGCGGTAGTAGCCGCGCACCTGTTCTCGAAACCGGCGGTAGGAGCGAGAGGCTCCGAACTGTTCGATCCACGGGTTTTCATCGGGCGGCACAGCTTGCTGGGTGAGCTGTCCGCCGATCCAGTCCGTTTCTTCTGTTAAAAGGACGGTTCTGCCGCTGCGGGCTGCGGCTAAGGCGGCTGCGCATCCTCCCGTTCCGCCGCCGATGATGAGTATGTCCGCGCTCCGTTCGCGCGCCTTTGCGTCGTAATGTCCGTTTTGAGACGCCCAGCTGTCGCCGCGCATATCGATTCCCCTTGCTTTTTTACCCGTTTCATGCCATAAATACATCAACGGATGAATCGGCGCAACTTATAGAAAGGGCGTCTCGATGGCGAAGAAAGCAGATGCGCGGAGACCTGAAATTGTGGCATGGCTAAAGCCGTCCTGCGGATGGAGCAAAGGCGTGCGCGCTGTCCTGAAAAAATACGAGCTGGAATACGAAGACAAAGACGTTGTGAACATCCCCGCCAACTACATGGAGATGGTGCGCGTGACGGGTCAGCCTTACCAGCCGAGCCTGATGATCAACGGGGAGGCGCTGCCGGACATCAGCGGCGAGGAGCTGGAAGAGTGGCTCATCGAATCGGGGCTGGTGGAGGTCTCGGCAGAGGATGCGGACGCGCCCACCGACCGCGGCTGCGAGGATCACAGCTCGCCCGTCCAGCTGATTTTCCGCCGATAGCGTTTGCGGCGCAGGATAGGATAGAGCAGGATGGACGATTCGACCAGTTTTGACACGCTTCTTGAGCGCGTTATTGAGGAAGTAAGGACGGACCCTGCGGCGCGGGATAAATTGCTGCGCGCGCTGCTGCCGATGGAGCTGCTGCGCCTTCCCGAAGAGGTTGCCGACATCAAGCGTCTGCTTGAACGGACCATTCAAACGCAGGAGAACATGGCTGAAACACAGAAGGGTTTGGCTGAAACGCAGGCAGAGATGCTTGAAACGCAGGACCGTTTGAGCGCAACGCAGGCAGAGATTCTCAAAACGCAGGCAGAGATGCTTGAAACGCAGGACCGTTTGAGCGCAACGCAGGCAGAGATTCTCAAAACGCAGGAGGAGATCATCGCCGAGCAAGCGAGAATGCGAGCAACGCAGGAAAAGCTGGTTGAGGCGGTGGATCGTCTCACGAAGACGCAGCAGATGATCATCGCCGAGCTGAAGGAAGTGAAAAAGGAGCAGAGAAGGTTCGCGGCAGAGCAGTCGGACATGAGAAAAACGTTGGACGCAGTGGTCGCGAATCAGGCGGAGATGCAAGAGACGCAAAAGCGGATGCAGGACGATATAGGTCAGTTGAAAGGCGAGTCCCTAGAGGTCAGGCTCGATTTTCGCCTGGTTCCGAAACTCCGACAGCATCTCAAAATTCGCAAAACTAAAGTCATTCGCAGCGTAGCGAGACCGTCCAACGGCAATTTTTTCGACGAGATCGACGACGCCCTGGACGAGGAGATCATCACCGAGCGGCAGCGGGGCAGAGTCTTCGATACCGACATGATCCTGAAGGGCGTAATTCCGCAAACCGCAGACGATCTTTGGATCGCGATTGAAGCCTCCAACGCGATCGACGCCAGCGACATAGACAGGGCAAAAGAAACGGCTCAGATCCTGAGCGTTGTCTATCAAGCTGCCGCGGAAGCGGTCGCCGCCGGCTATGAAATCTCTGAAGCGGCAGAAGGGTACGCCGAACAAAACGGCGTCAAGGTCATCCTGATCTAGCAAGCATCGTCAAGACGGCGGCATTTTCTGAACAGGATGTGAACGACAGCGCAGAACCTGTCCCCGTTCACATCCAGCGGCATATCCCAATTCAAGCGCTTATTTCCGCGGCAGAACCTGTCTGAAGGGAAGAGATGTGGTATCATAACCGCCGTTGAGAAACGCGAGTCGAAACCGCATAGAGGGGATTCCCAGAGATTATGAGCGCGACGCACCAGATCGCCGTGATACCGGGCGACGGCATCGGTCCTGAAGTAACGGACGAGGCGATGAAGATTGTGGATGCCGCCGCCGAGACCTTCGGCTTCAATTACGAAACGCAGTCCTACGGCTTCGGCGGCGACATGTATCTCGCCACGGGCGATGTTCTGCCCGACTCCGCCGTCGAGGAGTTTCGCAGTTTCAACGCCATCTTCCTCGGCGCCATCGGACATCCCGATGTCGCGCCCGGCATTTTAGAAAAAGGCATTCTTCTCAAAATACGGTTCGATCTTGACCAGTACATCAACCTGCGCCCCATCAAGCTGTACCCGGGCGTTCCGTGCCCGTTGGCAGACAAGGGACCTGAAGAGATCGATTTTGTGGTGGTGCGCGAAAACACAGAGGGCATCTACTCCGGCGCGGGCGGCATTCAATACAAAGGGACGCCGCAGGAGGTGTCGACGCAGATTCATGTTACGACGCGCTTTGGCGTTGAGCGCGCTGTGCGTTACGCCTTTGAGCTGGCGCGCAAGCGGGACAAGATGAAGCAGCTCCATCTCGTCGCCAAAACGAACGTTCTCACGTTTGTGCATGACACATGGCAGCGCGCCTTCGATGAGGTCGGCGAGGCGGACTATCCCGACATTCAGCGCGAATACGCCCATGTGGACGCCGCATGCATGTGGTTTGTCAAGAACCCTGAGTGGTTCGATGTTGTTGTGACGGACAACCAGCTGGGCGACATCATCACCGATCTGGGCGCGGTCATTCAGGGAGGGATGGGCGTCGCGGCGTCGGGCAACCTGAACCCTGAGGGCGTCTCCATGTTTGAGCCGATCCATGGTTCCGCGCCGCGCTACACAGGGCAGGGCAAGATCAACCCGATCGCCGCCATCGCCGCGGCGGGAATGATGCTTGACCATCTGGGGGAGGCGAAGGCGGCTTCGGCGGTGGAGGGCGCGGTGGCGTCTGTCCTGGCGGGCGGCAAGATCGCCGATCTAGGAGCGGGGCGCATGGGCATGTCGACCTCCGAGGCGGGCAATCTGATTGCGGCGGAGGTGCGCCGCGCAGGAAAAGGCTGAACGATGCGTCAATCGCAACTTTTTGGGCGCACGCTGCGGGACAATCCAGCGGATGCGCAGATACCGAGCCATCAGCTGCTCGCGCGCGCCGGTTTTATTCGTCAGCTGGGCGCGGGTCTCTTCACGCTGATGCCGCTGGGAAGCCGTTCCTCACTGAAGATTGAGCAAATCATACGCGAGGAGATGAACGCTGTCGGCGGGCAGGAGATGGACATGCCGCTTGTTCAGCCCGCTGAATTGTGGCAGGAATCGGGGCGGTATGAAGCGCTGGCGGGACGCGAGCTGCTTGCGTTCAAAGACCATAACGGGCGCGAAAATGTGCTGGCGATGACGCACGAGGAGGCGGTGACGACGCACGCCCGCACGGAGATCAGCTCCTACCGCCAGCTGCCGCTCACCGCGTACCAGATCAAGTTGAAATTTCGAGACGAGCTGCGCCCGCGCGCCGGGCTGATTCGCGTCCGCGAATTCAAGATGAAGGACGCTTACTCGTTCCATGCGGACGAGGCGGGGCTGGACGAGACCTATGAGCGTATGTACGACGCTTACGCGCGCATTTTTGAGCGGTGCGGCGTTCCAGCCGTTTCGGTGGAGTCGGACCCTGGGATGATTGGAGGAACGGCGGCGCATGAGTTCATGCTTGTCACGCCGTCGGGGGAGGATCGGCTCGCGCTCTGTAAGGGGTGCGACTACACCGCGAACGCCGAGATCGCCGTCTTTGAGAAGGGAAAGCGCTCCTTTGGCGATCCGCTGCCGATGGAGGAGGTCTCGACGCCGAACTGCGAAACGATAGCGGAGGTGGCAGATTTTCTCTCCGTTCCGACGGCTCAAACGATCAAGGCGGTTCTGTATATGTCGGAGGACGGGCTTGTTTTTGCGGGCATACGCGGCGATCTTGAGGTGAACGAAACGAAGCTGGCGAACGCCGTTGGAAAGGCGCTGCGTCCGGCGGAGGATTCGGAGATACGCGCGGCGGGCATTGTCCCTGGCTATGCGTCGCCCATCGGCGCGGAGCCGTCTCTCATTGTCGGAGACGATTCCCTGCTAGATCAAACGAACGGCGTCGCCGGGGCGAACCGAAAGGGTTTTCATTTTAAAAATGTGAACATGCCGCGCGACTTTGCGTGGGACATCTGCGCGGACATTGCGCTGGCGCAGGACGGCTCTCCGTGCGCGAGCTGCGGCGGCGCGCTGGAAGCGGCAAACGGCATTGAGGTCGGCAACATTTTCAAACTCGGCGTCAAGTACAGCGAAGCGATGGGGGCGACCTTCCTGGACGAAAACGGACGGCAAAAACCGATCGTCATGGGATGCTACGGCATCGGCGTTGGGCGTCTGCTTGCGTCGGCGGTGGAGGCGAACTATGACGCAGACGGCATTCTGTTTCCCGTTTCGGTCGCGCCGTTCCAGGTTCATATTGTGCCTGTCGGGAGGGGGAAGGCGGTTCAAGAGGCGGCGGACGCGCTGTATGAGAAGTGGACGGACGAAGGCTTTGAGCCGCTTTACGACGACCGAAACGAGTCGCCAGGGGTGAAGTTCAAGGACTCGGACCTGATCGGTTTGCCGGCGCGTGTGACGGTGAGCGAGCGCACCCTGGCGCAGGACGCTTATGAGACGAAGCTGCGCCGAGCGACCGACCGCGAGATCGTCCCGATTGAGGAGTTTAACCTGCAGGCGCTGCTGGATGAGGCGCGCCGTCTTGAAGCGGAATAACGGAAACCGAACGCGGAGGAGCGCCATGTCATCGGACGCGGTACATCTATACGTCGCCCCTATAGGCGGTCATGGAGCGGACGGCTCTAAGGAGCGCCCTTTCGGCTCTTTAGAAGAAGCGCGCGGGGCGCTGCGCCAAGATTCCCGTTTTCACGGGAAGGACCGATTGGGCGCGGTCGTCATTTTGCGCGGCGGGCGGTATGAATTGAGCGAGCCGTTTGAGCTGACCGCGGAGGATAGCGGAACGGCAGACGCCCCTGTCGTGTACCGATCGCAGGAGGGGGAAACGGCCGTTCTGAGCGGCGGCAGAGTCGTGCGCGGATTTGAGCCTGTCGGACGACAGCTGGGAGCGCGCCTTAAACCAAACATACGGGAGCATGTTGTCGCCGTCGATCTAAAAGCGCAGGGTATTGACGCATACGGCGAATTGACGCCGCGCGGAATGGGGCGCCCTGGATATTCAGCGGGGCTTGAGCTGTTTTTCAACGGCCAGCCGATGACGCTGGCGCAGTATCCGAACGACGGATGGCTTCGTCTCGAAAGCCCGCAGGAGGATCGATTCTCCTGCCGAGACGCGCGCATGGAAACTTGGCGGCTGCGCGATGTCTGGGTTCATGGCTACTGGACGCATGACTGGGCGGACTCGTATGAGCGCGTCGCCTCCATCCAAGACGGCGTCATCGAAACGGAGCCGCCGCATGGCGTGTACGGCTACAAGGCGGGTCAGCGGTTCCGTTTTGTGAACGTTCTGGAGGAGCTGGACGCGCCCGGCGAATGGCATCTAGACCGCGAAACGGGCGTTCTCTGCTTTTACCCGCCCAGCGACATTGAGGCGGGAACGGCGGTCGTCTCCATCGCCGACAGGGTACTCTCCATGAAGGAGGCGCGCCATGTCCGTTTTGAGCGGATCGCGTTTGAAGCGTCCCGCGGCGCGGCTGTCCGCATAGAAGGCGGCGAAGGGTGCGGACTTTACGGCTGCGTCATCCGAAACGCGGGGACGGACGGCGCCATCGTGACCGGAGGCAAAGAGCATTCCATCGTCAGCTGCGACGTCTATGAGACGGGCGACTCTGGGCTTCGGGTATCGGGCGGCGACAGGGCAACGCTGACGCCCGCGCGCCACAATGTCGAAAACTGCCATATACGCCGTTTCAGCCGATGGCGCCGAACCTACTGCCCGGCGGTCGGCGTCGGAGGCGTAGGCAACCGCCTCGCGCACTGCCGAATCCATGACGCGCCGCACGCGGGGGTTCTCTTCGGCGGAAACGACCATGTTCTAGAATACAACGAGCTCTACGACCTGTGCCTTGAAACAGGCGACGTGGGCGGCTTCTACACGGGGCGCGACTGGACGGGGCGCGGGACGATCATCCGCTGCAATCTGCTGCGCGACATCGCAGGCATGGGCAGCCACCGCGCGAACGCCGTCTATCTGGACGACGCGGCGAGCGGCATCGCCATCGTCGGCAACATCTTCGCGCGCGTAACAAAAGCGGCGTTCATCGGCGGCGGGCGCGACAACCGCGTTGAAAACAACGTCTTTGTGGACTGCGAGGTCGCCGTCCATATCGACGCGCGGGGTCTGGGTTGGGCGAAGTCGCATATCTCTGTCGGCGGCGTTTGGAACATGTATGAAAAGCTGCGGGCGATGAATTATCAGGAGCCGCCCTATTCGACGCGCTACCCGACGCTCGTTCATGTGGCGGAGGATGAGCCGGCGACGCCGAAGGGCAACGTTGTGCGGCGCAACCTGACCTACAACTGCGTTCGGGATGAGATCGCGCCGGAGGCGGCGCCGCATACGGTCATGGAGGACAACTATGCGGAGGCGCGCGATCCGCTTTTTGTGAACGCGGACGAGAACGATTACGCGCTTCTGCCAGAGTCGCCCGTTTGGGCGGTCGGTTTTGAGCCGATACCGACGCATCGCATCGGCCTCGTTTTGGACGGGTTGCGGCGGACGCTGCCTCCGCGTTAAACGAAACCGATGTTTGAGCGGACGCGCCCAAATCCCTTCCCATACCGCCTGTCAGATCGTCATTCCCGCCCCTCTCTCCGTCATTCCCGCGCAAGCGGGAATCCAGAGTCCGCGCGGAAGCCGTCCTCAGCCGTCTAACAGCATATCCCGATTCAAGCGGCAAATCCCCGCGTCTCTCTTGACGCCGACAGCGTTTAAGGCTAGTCTTTGAAATTAACCTTACATTCGGAGAAGATTTCAATGCTGAATCTAGCGCTGGCGTATAGCGCGCTCATCGTCGTCGTTTCAATCGTTCTTGCGATTTTGCTGCGGAAGAAGCCTAATCGAGCGTCTATTCCCAATTTCGCGACGGTCTTAGGCATTCTCGGCACTTTTGGGGGGATCCTGTACGGGTTATGGGGATTCGACGTAAGAGACATCAACGGCAGCATACCTGGTCTGCTGGACGGTCTCCGTACTGCGTTCATCACCTCCGTAACTGGAATCTCTACTGCGGTCTTACTGAGGGGAATCTTTCTGGGCAAGATTGCGCTGCGAGGCAAGAAAGATGTATCAACGACGGAAGGCGCCACACTCGACACGCTCGCTGATCTCCTGAAAAACGGCTTTCAGGAGATCAACGCGAACACGGAGGCTGTCGCTAATGCAGTCACGGGAGAGGGCGAGTCGACGCTTTTAGACAAGATCGATTCGGTGGAGCGCGCCCTGGTCGGTGATAACGACACAACCCTGATGACGCAGATGAAGTTGATGCGCCAGGACCTTTCCGACAATCATACAAAGCTCATCAGCAAGCAAGACAAGCTCGTCAGCGAATTTAAGAAATTTGCCGAATCGATGGCGGAGAACAACTCCAAAGCGCTCATCGAGGCACTGGAGGGGGTGATACGCGATTTCAACGAGAAGCTAACCGAACAGTTCGGCGATAACTTTAAGCAGCTCAATGAAGCGGTCGGTCGGATGCTCACATGGCAGGAAGAACATAAGGAGCTGGTGGAGCGGTCAACGGCGGCAATGGAGAGCTGCAAGGTGGCGATGGAGAGCTGTAAACAGGCGATGGGAGTCGTTGTTGAGCGGAGCGAGACGTTTGCGGGCGTCGCCGACCGACTAGAAGAGGCACTGGGCGAACTGAGCGGCCGTAACGAAGAGATGAACGCACATCTTGAGGCGCTGGCGGGTCTCGGCGAGCGGGCGGAAGCGCCTTCCCGGCGATACAGCAGAACATTGAGCAGATCACGAACGGGCTGACGACAACGGCGAACGGATTTACGGAATCCGCCGGCGCCGCGTTGAGAACCATGGAGAATCAACGGACGCTGATTGAAACAAACCAACGGACGGTGAATGCGCAGATACAGGAGACGGCGGCAGGCTTCAAGAGTTCGGTTGATGCGTCGCTTGAGAGTATGGCGGGTCAGCGCGAGCGCATTGAAAAAAATCAAGAGATCGTCAACGCGGGGGTGAGAGATGCCGCGGCAGATTTCAAAAAATCGGTTGATGCGTCGCTTGAGAGCATGAGTCAGCAGAGAAACCAGATGCAGTTGTTTCAGGAGGGGGTGAACGCGCAGATACTGGAGACCTCGAACGAGTTCAAGGGCGCCGTTGCAGCGTCGCTTGACAGCATGGAAACTCAGCAAACCCGCATTGAGCAAACAGCGGCTGGATTTGAGGAATCGACGCAAACGGCGCTGTCGAGCATGGAAACCCAACGAACGCATCTTGAACAGACGCAAACGAACGTCAACGAACAAATCGAAACGGCCGCGGACGGGTTCAAAAACGCCGCAGACAGCGCGCTCGCAAGTATGGAGAGCCAGCGCCGTCAAATCGATCTAACCCAAGCGACTGTTAACACACAGATCCGAACGGCTGTAATGGAATTTGCCAACGCCGCCAAGAGCTCCCTTGAAAACATGGAAAGCCAGATGGAGCTGATAACGGACTTTCAGAGAGTTCAAACCGAGATGAGCGAAAGCGTCCAAAACGCTAGCGGAGACATCTCAAGCGCCGCCGCCGAAGCTCTGCGCAGCGTCAACAACACAAGCCGGGGGATTGAGCAAGCCCACAAGGACATGAACCAGAGCGTCACAGAAACTGCAACGAAGATGAACAACCATATAACGCAACTCGTTGAAACAACAGGCAAGAACATGGCACAGCAAACGGAGGAGTTGGACAAAGCGCTAGGCGAAGAACTCACGAAAGCGCTGAATACGTTCATCGACGCGCTGGAAACGCTCTCGAAGAAGTTCGTTGAAGACTACCTGCCGCTTACGGATAAACTGCGTGACGTTGTTCGGATAGCGGAAGATTTGAACCGCCGTTTTCCGCCGAGCGATCCGTCGTTCTGAGAACATTTTAAAACAGGCATTGGAAAGAAGGCTTGAACGATGAACGACCAATCGCAGCTTCCCGAACAGCAGGACGAGGGGCAATGGATCTCTATCTCCGACATGATGGCCGGTCTCATGGTCATTTTCCTGTTTGTCGCGCTCAGTTTCATGCTGGACGCGCAGGAGAAGAAAAACAAAATTGAGGTGGACAGAGACCGCATCAAGGAGATCGCCGTCACCTACCAGCGTCTTCAGAACGACCTGTACGACGATCTGTATCAAGAGTTCGAAGGCGATCTGGAAGAGTGGGACGCCTCCATTGACAAGCCGACCTTATCGGTGCGTTTCCATGCCCCGGATGTTCTTTTTAAGCACGCTAGCGCGGAACTGCAGGATCCGTTTATAGGCATCCTGAACGACTTTTTTCCGCGCTATATTCGCATACTCGCGCAGGACAAGTATCGAGACGATATCGAAGAGATACGGATTGAGGGGCATACCTCCAGCAAGTGGGGGGATTTTTTGCCGAATAAGGCGTATATTCGGAACATGAAGCTGTCTCAAGACCGGACGCGCTCCGTGTTGGAGCATGTCTTAAATACTGTTCCGAGCGAGCGGAAATGGACGCAAAAGCATTTGACAGCGAACGGGCTTTCGTCCAGCAAGCTCCGCTTCAAAAATGACAGCAATGAAGATAAGATTGAAGATGAGGATCAGTCTCGGCGTGTAGAGTTTCGCGTCCGTACGAACGCCGAGAACCGCATCGTCCGCATCATTCAAGAGGGAGGAATCGCAGAATGAAGTTGCCCAATTTCCGTGAACATGCTGGTCTGAATCGCCTGCACCGCGCGATGGATGCGAAGTACGAGCCGCGCAAACGTCCCTCCATTAAGTGGGACAATTGGAAGCCGATGCCAAAGCCTAGAGGGGACAAAGTGGTGCCCCTCCCAGATATCGTCTTCAAACCCGACGGCACTTTAAGGCACGAGGGGGAGCATGTGTTGATTTATATTCGAGACATTGACACCTTTGGCAGCAATCCAAAATTTCACATTGCGCATTGTTCGACTCTCAGAAAAATGATAAAAAACGACAGGGGGAATCGGTATGTCGTCTCAAATCGGACAGACGGGATTTTCCAGGTCAATGTGAGGAATGGTTGGGGCGGTGGGGTCAAAACTGACCATAGGAAGTTGCAGGTTTGCAAAAACTGCCTCGCTAAGCTGCGGTATAAGGGCTATAACCAACACGGACAGGATTGGAACAAAATCTATCGTAATTTCAGGCTGGATGAGTTTTTTGAGATGTATCAGGAAACGCCGACCACATGGCGGCCTCGGCACAATAACGAAACAGCTCCTCTCAATGCATACACGCCAAACTGGAGCGAAATTTCGTACAAGCTCCGAAGCGACGTCGGCTGGAGATGTCAACAATGCGGCTATAATTGCCAAAATCAGAAAGACAATTTGCATGTTCACCATATCGACGGGAACAAGGCGAACAACGACCCCTCCAACCTAAAGGTTTTGTGCCGCTGGTGCCACCGGAAGCAGCCTGGACATGGTCACATGGCGAGAAACCCATAATCCCAATATGCTAGGAGCAGGTCTTAACGATGCGCAATCTCTTCCGCCGAAACAGCGACCAAAACGAGGGTCAGTGGCTCTCCATTTCGGATATGATGACCGTACTGATGGCGGTTTTTCTGTTCGTTTCGATCAGTTTTATGATCGACGCGGCGCAGAAAAAAGCGGAGGCGGACAAGCAGAGAGAAAAAGTGGAGCGGCAGCGCGACAGCGTCCAGGAGGCGGCGGAGACCTACCGCAATCTTCAGAAGGAGCTGCTACAAGACCTGCGCCAAGAATTTGAGCAAACGAGCGATCTGAAGAAGTGGAACGCCGAGATCGACCCTGACACGCTTTCGATTCGGTTTCAAGACCCCGGCATGCTTTTTAGGCAGGGCAGCTCTCGTCTTCCGGCTGGGTTCCGCGCGATTCTGGACGATTTTTTCCCGCGCTATGTTCGCATTCTCGCCCAGGACAAGTATCGATCCGAGATCGAAGAGATACGCATTGAGGGGCATACCTCCAGCGAGTGGCAAGAGTCTGTATCGCCGAATGAGGCGTACTTCAACAACATGGAGCTGTCCCAAGACCGCACCCGCTCAACGCTCAAATATGTTCTGCAGATCCCAAGGCGCGTCGTGAGAGACAACCTGGAATGGATACAGGAACGCATGACCGCCAACGGGCTGTCGTTCAGCAAGCGTCTGGACAGGGACGGCAAGCTCATTAAAGAGAGCGGCAAGAGCGAGGACAAGCGCAGGTCGCGCCGCGTGGAGTTTCGCATACGCATCAGCGCCGAAAAACGCATTGAGCTGATTGAGGAGCTGTATGAAGATTTTAAGGAGGCGCGGGAGAGCTTTGACGCCGAATGAGATGAGCTGCGAATGAACTATATTTTTCCTGCCGTTTGGTGCGCCGGCATCGTCGCGGTTGTCATATGGCAAAATAAGAAGTTGGTCGACAAAGAGCGGTTGCCGCATCTAGCGACAATGCTGGGGGTGCTTGGAACCTTCGTCGGCGTCTGCTTCAGCCTGCTTGGGATTCAGCTGTCCGAAACGGGCGGCATCGCCGAGCTGCAGAAAGGGGCGAGCAGCCTTTTAGACGGCCTCCGCTTCGCCTTCATCACCTCCGTATTCGGCATGGGAACCGCTGTCGTTCTCAAGATACGGCAGAAGGACGCGGACGCGCCCGATCCGCTTGAGCCGTTGACGGAGCGGCTGGACAAGATTGCTCAAGCGCTCCATGAAGGCAACGCGCGCCTGGTTGACCAGTCGGAGAAGCTGCGCGGCGACTTCAAAGCGTTTGAGGCGGAGGTGTCCGATCAATCGGTTGCGGCGCTGAAAACGGCGATGGAGAGCCTTGTAGAAGGTTTCAACGCGGAGATCAACGCGCAGTGCGCCGAGAGCTTTCGGCAGCTGAACGACGCCGCCGGCCGCCTTTATCTGTGGCAGACGGCGCATGCAAAACAGGTGGAGGAGCAGTCGAAACAGCTGGACGCCGCCATCGCAGCGCTGAAAGCGTCCGAGGAGTTCATGGGCGCGTTTGTGGAGCGGAGCGGCGCGTTCAGTTCGATTGCGGAGCGTCTCGACGCGGCGTTGGCGGAGCTGGAGACGCGGGAGGAGAGCGTCGCGCGTCTCGCGGCGCCGGCGGAGGAGTTGGCGTCGACCCTGAAAGCGCTGCGGCAGGGCGCTTCCGATCTGGGGGGCGAGTTTCAATCGTTTGCCGATTCTGCCGCGTCGGCAAATCAGGCGCTTCCGCAGCTGAAAGACGATCTGAGCGAGGCGTCTGGGGCGTTTCAGATGGCCGCCGGCGAGATCAGCCGCGGCTTGGACGAGCGCATCCGATTCTCCAGCGAAACGCTGGAAGCCAGTCGTCAGACGTTCATGGATCTTCAGGAGGCGATGGGCGGGTTGTTGAACCAGAGCGCTCTGTTTGCCGACGCCGCCTCGCGTCTTGAGCGCGTTGTTGAGGAGATTGCGGCGCGGGAGGAGACGCTCGCCGCGGTGAGCAAGCCGGCGCGGGAGCTGGCGCCGGCGCTGAAAGCGTTGTCGGAGGGCGCCTCAAATCTGGGGGGCGAACTGGAGTCGTTTGGAAACTCCGCCTCTTACATCAATCGAAACCTTCCTAAGATCGATGAAAATATGTCGGCTATGAATAGGTCGGTGGCGGAGTCGGTCAAGAAGATCGGCGAAAGCTTTGATCGGTTGATGATGGAGCGGAGCAGAGCCATGAACAATTTGGAGAAAAGTCTTGAGGCGGCTCTGAAACAGTCGTTGATCACGCTGGGTCGTCAGCTGGCGGATTTGTCTGAAAAGTTTGTGGACGATTACGCGCCGCTCACTGAAAAGCTGCGGGAGGTCGTTCAGATGGCGAAAGATTTAGAATGAAGCTGCCGGATTTTGGACAGAACCGACGCTTCGCCAGTTTGCGCAAGCGAATGGAAACGAAGCCTCCGCGCAAACAGGCGGCTCCAACATCTTCAAAAACAGACAAGCGTTTCTTGCGCGCCGTCATTAACGAGGTCAAGAAGATCGGAGAACGGCGGCGCCATATCCGAGAGGCGGAGAAGACGCTTCAAGAATGGGGCGGAGAATTGGAACGAAACAAGCGGCGCGCCGTTGCGGCGGGAGGCGCGGCGGAGAGCGCGCTTTTACAAAACCAGGAGGAGAAAGCCAGAGAGCGCATCCGGCAAAAAGTGGTTGCGATGGAGGCATGCGGCAGAATCGAAAAAGATATGCGCTCGATTGAAGCGATGATTCAACTGCTCAAAAAAAGCAACGAAGAAGATATGTATGAAATTGAACGGCTGAAACGGCAGCATGAGATGTGGATACTGAAGCATGAGGCGGCGCAGACGCAGAACAAGTACAGCGGCATAGCGCGTCAGATGGACATAAAAGCGGAGAAGAAGGAGCTGGAGCGCGAGCTGAACAGGACATCGGCAAACGAATCGGCGCCGCAGGAGCGGACGGAGCGGGTGGAACGGGAGATGGAGCGGCTCCGACAGCGCCTCCAACCCAGCGGAAAGGGCAACGTATGACCGACGCGCAGATGCGTTTTTTCAAACAGAACGGGTATGTTTCGCTGGGAAAGATCTTGACAGACGCCGAGGTGGATCAGTTCACGGCGCTGTTCGAACGCGACCGCGCAAACGGACACTGGTACCGCTTTGGGCATCATCAAACGATCAACTGCGACGCGCTGTTCACCTCGCCGGCGTTTGACCGCATTGTGCGGCATCCCGCTGTGATGGAGGCGCTGCGGCAGCTGATGGGTCCGAACCCATGCTTTTCCGAGATCTGCCTTCGCAACATGGAGGCTTACGAGGGCGAGTTTCACCAGGCTTGGCACAGGGACGGACCGCGCCACTGGATGGAGCATCCGCTCCGCGTCGGTTTTCTGCAGCTGATGCTGTACTTTACAGATGTGGACGAAACGACCCACTGCTTTTCCATATCGCCCGAATCGGTCGACGAGCCGATCCTTGAGAATGATCAGCAGCTGGAGCGCGGCGGAAAGCGCGATCTCTACGGCGAGGCGGGAACGGGCATACTCTTCAACATTGGAGCGCTCCACACGGCGACGACGCGCCCCACGCAGAGCGAACGCAAAACGGCGCAGATCTACTACGGATTCGCCGACCGCCCGTATTTAAGCGAGGATTCGATCATTCCGGCGCAGTTTTGGCGCGGCAGTTCCGACGAATCCACGCGCCTTTTCTACGGCAACCTGAACGCGAAGACGCGCGGTTTTTATGAGTCGGGCGAGTTTAATGCAAAGGAGCCGACGGAAGAGGCTTTGGAGCGTCTTCGGGAATTGGATGTCAAATACGGCCGCCGCCGACCCTAAGAGCGGCGTTTGTCTTGAACAATCCGCCCATCTGCGCCATAATCTGATGAACGTAAATGAAGAGCAGGAAACGGAGAACGGATATGAAAGCCTTCACAGCTGCGGCGGCCGCCGCCGTATTCATGGCGCTTGGAGCGTTGACAGCGAACGCGGGGCAATGGTACATCGGAATCGGCGGCGGAGTCGTCTTCGGTCCCGCGCTGGATATGAGCGGACACAACCTCGACACAACCCGCTACCCCGACTGGGACTACACAGGTTTTCCCGACGACAAACCTGAAGGCTACCGATGGTACTACGACCTTGAGACGGACGCCGGCTATGTCTTCCCTGACGAAGCCGCCGTCGGATACATGCTGTACGAGGAAGGCGAAGGCGGTCCCCGCATCGAAGCCGCTTTCTCCCGCCGAACGCAGCCGCTTGAACAGATCTTCAAAGACCTGACATTCCTGGACGAATCCGCCATCCAGCCCAACAACAGCGGCGTCGTAGCCGATTTTAAGACGGAAATCGGCGACCTGACAAACGACATCGCCGCTCTCAATCTCTATTACGACCAGCCGATCGCCGACCGCTTTAAAGCGTATCTAGGCGTTGGGGCGGGCGTCGCTCGAGTGAACATCTCCGATCTCTTCTTCCGAGTCAACTACATTGACGCCGACGGAGTTGCGCTGAGCGAATACGACAGCTCCCAGTGCGAAGACTTTTCAGAAACCGCCTTCGCAACGAACATCCTTGCAGGAGTCGACTACCAGCTCACCCGCACCCTCCTGACAGGCTTGAAATTGAGCTATGCGGTCATCGGAGAGATTGAATCGATTTCCGATTATATGGAGCATCCGATCGAAGACCTGAAGAACACAACCGTTTTCAGCGGCAACCGGCAGTGGTCGCTTGCCTTCGCCCTCAAATACGCGCTCTAATCTGAATAGGAGAAAACATGCGGCGTTTTGGCGTCCTTTTCTGCTTGGCTGCATTAATGGGATTGGGAGCTTCGCAAGCGTCTGCGCAGCAGGCGATGGAAGATGTCATTTACCTGAAAGACGGCAGCATTCTCCGCGGGATCATCATTGAGCAGATACCGGGCAAGTCTCTGAAAATCCAAATGAGGGACGGCAATATCTTTGTGTACGACATAGACAAAGTAGAACGCATGACCAGAGAGCCGATGATCGGCGGTCAGAAATTGGCTGTTCATAAGAAAAACCCTGGTACCGCATTCGCCCTGTCGTTTTTTGTTCCAGGAGCTGGGCAGGTCTACAACGGGGACCGGGAGAAAGGCGCGGTTCAATTCATGGGGTTTGCGGTAGGAGCCATACTGGTACTTGGCCAAATAGACGAAAGGGTGTCGCTCTGGAGAAGCAACAGCGAGACCATTACGCGCTGGTCAAAATTACTCCATCTGGCAGTTGGGGGCATGCTATGGCTTGGCTCCTCCTTGTGGTCCATGATTGACGCGCCGATTTCTGCCTCCCGAATCAACAGAGAGGAGCAGTTCGCTCATCTGTTTCAAATGGACGCCGGGCGGTTTGTCGTCGGCGCGGATCCTGTCGTCCGGCGGAGTGGAGCCGGCGGAGCGTTGACAATACATTTTTGATCAGGTAGAAATCGGCAGGAACTTTGGGAACGGAAGCTTGCCAATGACACGATTTATAAGCCCGACCTTGACTGCGAAAATTGCCGCGGTCTTGTGCTTGACGGCGTTCATCGGAACCCATCATGCCTTTGCCCAAGAGGAGATAGAGGGCATGAAGACCAACGGGTCAATGACAGACAACCAGATGACATACGCCCCTCAGAAAAACCCTCGTCTCGCTCTCATATTTTCCTTAGTCCTTCCAGGAGCTGGCCAGGCATACAACGGGGAATGGGGAAAAGGCGCAATTCAACTCGGGGGCGCTGTGTTTGGAGCTTGGATGTTCGCTGACGCAATACTCGAAGATGATACTCGTATGCGCACTGGATTCTTTATACTTCTTGGCTTTCAGGTGTGGTCAGTGATTGACGCGCCGATTTCCGCCCACCGAATCAACAAACGGGCGCAGTCTGCTCATCTGTTTCAGATGGATGCCGGCCCCTTCGTCGTCGGCGCAGATCCTGTCGTCCGGCGGAGTGGAGTCGGCGGAGCGTTGACAATACATTTTTGATCAGATAGAATCGGCAGGAACTTTGGGAACGGAGGCATGCAAATGACGCGAATAGCGGCAGTGTGTTTCGTTGCGGCAACGGCTGCCTTCTTCGCCTCGGCTGAAGAGGCGGAGGACAGATGGTACTTCAGCGCCGGGGCGGGTCTGAACTTGACGGCGACGCTGGATCAAAACGGATACAGCTACGACGATGTCGCCTATCCAGACCTGGACTACTCTCATCTGCCCGGCGGACAGCCGGACGGATTCCGATGGCATTACGTTGTGGAAACCGAATCGGGTCAAGCGTTTCAAGCCGCTGTCGGACGCATGTTTAAAAACGGAGGGCGGCTTGAGCTACGCTACGACCGCCGAAACGCCGCCTTAGAGCATGGCGAAAAAAAGAGTACCTACCTTTACGGCGATGAAATCAAGGGCAGGGAAACGGAGATTGTTGGGACGCCGAAGTGGGGCATTGGGGATCTGTTGACCGACACGCTCTCTCTCAACGCTTATTACGGCGTCCCTGTCGCCGACGAGAAAATCACGCCTTATCTGGGCTTCGGCGTAGGGCTTTCCCGCGCCACAGCTACCGATGTGTACTTTGAATCTCAATACGCGGGAACGGCGGAGCCTGGCGGGCCGGCGCCTGAAACGTTCAACAACCTGCAAGATGTGGATGTCGCCGGCGTCGTTTCAACGCAGATTTTATCTGCAGGCGTGGACTACCGGCTCACAAACGAAACGCTCGTCGGGTTGAAATACGCCTACGCCGTTGTGGACGATATTGAACAGGAAGACCTGTACCAGATCCATCCGAAGCCTGGGTTCACCAGCGTCACAAGATTCAGCGGCATGAACCACTGGTCGATTGGGATTGAGGTCAAGTATCTGCTTGGAGAATGACAAGACTCGCCCGTTCGTGAACGCGCGCCGGCGTTTCTTTTTAAAACCGCTCTTTTGCCCGTTTGATGAAACGGCTGTTGCGGGCGCAAGTTGGCTGTCAGTGTAGGAGCGCAGACGATGCGATTTCTAACAACGCTCTTGGTTGCGGGGGCGGCCGTCCTCGCCGCTTCTGCCGATGAGATGAAGAAAGATAGATGGTACTTCAGCGTTGGAGCTGGGGCGGACAATCTGCCCGTCATGGAGCAAAACGGACGCAATCGAGACATCGCCCTCTATCCGCACAGAGACTTTTCCAATTTGCCCGACGGGAAGCCCAAAGGTTACCGTTGGTTGTATGATCTTGAAACCGACCCCGGCTACCTTGTCCAAGCCGTTGTCGGGCGCATGTTCAAAAGCGGCGGTCGACTCGAGCTCCGCTACAGCCGCCGCAACGCCAGCCTAGAGCAGAACTTCAACTCGATCTCTTACCTTTATGGAGAAACCATCCAGTATAAAGACATCGACATTCAATCCAACTCCCAATCCTCCGTCGGCGGATTGGAAACTGACACTCTCGCTCTCAATGTCTATTACGGCGTTCCTGTTGCCGGCGGAAAAATCACCCCTTATCTCGGCGGCGGAATCGGTCTTTCCTTCGTCAAAATACGCGATCTTTACTACGAATCGAATTTTACAGGAACGCAGCCGCCGGATGCACCGCCGCTCGAAACGTTCAACGGCTTGCAAGACGCTGATCTAAACGGTACCGCTCCAACGCAAATCTTGTCCGCCGGCGTGGACTACAGGCTCACAAACGAAACCCTCATCGGTTTGAAATGGACATACGCCGTTGTAGACGACATCGAAAAGGAAGCCTATTACCAAAAACATCCAATCATCGGTCTCACAAACATCACAAGATTCAGCGGCATGAACCACTGGTCGATTGGGATTGAGGTCAAGTATCTGCTTGGAGAATGAAGCGGCGTCAGAGATTCGCATGGTTGCTCCACACGGCGCTGGGGTCTATCCCCGCTTTCTGCGCGGCCGTTGACGCCAGCCCGTCTAAAACGAGCAGCAGCGCCTGCTCAAACGACGATCTGCCGAGCTGCTTTGACGGCGCCGCCGGTATTTCCAGTACGGACGCCGCCAGTTTCGCGGCGCGCGATTCTGCGTTCCCTGTCACGCAGAGTGCTTCCGCTCCAAGCGATTGCGCTGTTTCGATCTGCCTGCATACCGCCGGCGTCTCCCCAGAACCGGTGCATGCGAGCAGCAGATCGCCCGCCCGGACAGCCGGCGTTGTCGGCTCTCCAACGGCGAAAACGGTCCAGCCGAGCTGCGCTAGGCGGGTTGCGAATGCGGCTGCGATCAACCCCGTTCGACCCGCGCCCGCGACGAACACGCGTCTGCGCGAACATAGCCGCTCGACGAAAAGATCGAACTGAAGAGGGGAAACCCGCTCTAAATTTTGACGCGCTTCGGCTACAATCTCATTCAAGATGGACATACTGAACCTCGGCTGCGGAAATCATCAACTCCCCAACGCTATCGGCTGCGACATTGACCCGAACGCCGCCGCCGCGGATGTGGTCTGCGACCTGAACCGCGTTCCGTACCCGTTCCGCGACAACCAGTTCGCCCTTGTCGTCTGCCAAGACATACTCGAGCATTTAGACAATATACCTGCCGCGATGGCGGAGCTCCACCGCATCTTACAGCCAAACGGCGTCGTCCGCATCCGCGTTCCGCACTATACAAGCATGGACGCCTACGGCGATCCAACCCACCGCCGTTTTTTGTCGACGCGCAGCTTTGATTTTTGCACAGAGGGAGAGCCGTCGCCGCCGGGGCTGCGTTCGTCGGCGCGGTTTCGTCGGGTGAAGCGGAAGATTGCGTTCTATCGGATCTATCGGATATTGGGCGTCGCGTCGCTGGCTAATCGGTTCCCGCAAAGATGGGAGGGGCATGCCGCGTTCATTTTTCCCGCGCAGTATATGCTGTTTGAGCTGGAGGCAATCAAGGATTGACAGGCGGCTCCCCCGACATTCAGGCTTGAATTGAGCGCGGATTTCCGCTTGCGCGGGAAGCGGCTTGTCCATTCTCCATGCGGCGTCGATTTGCGGCAAGGCATGCCGCATGTTAGCATTGAATTGGCCGCCCTACTGAATTGAACGATTTTTTTGGAGCGTTTAGATGAGAAGCCGCGCGCCGGCGATGTTGATCTGCCTTTTTCTGTTGCCTGCCTTCGCCTTGGCGGGGGACGATTCGCGGGAGGGCGTTTATGTCCGTTTCGGCTTGGGTCCGAGCTGGTTTGACGGTTTGGAGCTGGAGCGGAGCGATTCGCCTCTGCCGCTTCCGTACGGCTTCAATGCAGGCGCGCGGAATATGCCGCTGGAGACGGAGGAGGCGGGTCTGGGCGAAGCGGCGGTCGGCTACTCTTTTAACAATCACCGTTTGGAGCTCATGTTCTCGGCGGGGCAGGCAGAGGTGTGGAGCAGGTCTACAACCCGCTTAGGATTTGGACAGGTTTATTACGGGGACAGCAACAGCGACGGCGGCGGTTGGCTTGAGGATGAGAAGGAGACGCCCGAATCTCCGCCGTACGATGGATGGGGATACAGCGGAGGGGGGTACGGCGGATGGGGAACGATCAGCTCCGAGTATGAGGAGCTGACGATCCGCGCCTTGTCGCTGAACGCTTATATCGACTTCCCGTCCAAGAAGGGCCGCGTTGTCCCGTATGTCGGTATCGGGGCGGGAGCCGCTTTTGTCGATCTTCCGTCGCGCCAATATGCCGTGTATGACGGACCTTGGTACGGCCCGATGTACGACGGGGTTCCTGAACCAGGCGACGGCTTCAATCCTCCCGAAGAGCCGACCGACAGCGGCGGCGACCCAGGACACGAAGGGCGCGGAGACGGCGGCGGTCCGATCCCAACCGAGCCTGGATGGCCATGGCCAGGCGCGTTTGAAGGCAGCCGTCAAACGGATGCGTCCGGCGCCTCCTTTATGTACGCGTTCTACGGCGGGGTCGATTACCGCATCGTTTCAGACGTCTATCTCGGCATGCGCATCGGATATGTTCGCGTCGGCGACGTTGAAGCCGACCAGGAGCCGGTATGGGGCGGCGTCCGCGGATACCAGACGGTAGAGATCGACGGTTTGAGCCATTGGACGGCGGTCATGACCTTGCGTCTGCTGCGTTTGTGATTTCCAACGCCTGCCTAAAGGGAGTCCTGACATGTCTGAAAGAGAGAGCGCTGTTCGCATGGAGCCTCTGGCGATGCGCCATGCTCCGGAGGTTCAACGTTATGTCTCCGACCCTGCCATACCCGCTATGATGGACAATATCCCGCAACCGTACCCGCCCGATGGCGCCGCAGATTATATCCGCAGTAACATGCGCCGTCAGACGGAAGGAAAAGTTTGGACATATGCGGCGATGGTCGGCTCGGATCTGGTCGGGGTTTGCTCCATTCGTTTGGAAGACGAAGATGTTCCTGTTCTGGGATACTGGATCGGAAAGCCGTTTTGGGGGCGCGGTTACGGTTCGGCGGCGGCGAAGCTTGGGCTGAAACGCTTTTTCTCGGAGACCGACTTTCGCCTCGTCTGGTCGGCAAGCCATGCGCGCAATCCCGCCTCTATCCGCATACTGGAAAAATGCGGCTTTCAGCGAATAGAGGCAGAAAAGAGCGCCTTTCGATCCGGACAGGAACCAAGCGTCTATTTCAAGCTGGAGCGGGACTGGTTTGCCGCCGCTTAGACGGAGCCGTCTGAACCCGCTTTGTTATTGGCAGCCTCCTGGGTGCGGCTAAAACCCCCCCAGCCCCCCTTCTCAAGGGGGAGTCTAGAAACCTCACGCCTTACCTGCCATCATCGGACGGCCCGTCATTCCCGCGCAAGCGGGAATCCAGAGTATTCCTAGACAACCTCCACATTCCAAAACGGAACCCTCAAAAATCAGCATCGTCGCCTATAAAGACTGCTTTATTCGTCCTCCGCCTGCAGCTGCGCAAGGACGGAGATGTCCTCCAGCGTGTCGATGTTGCCAAGGCTGGGGTCGTTCGCCGCGACCTTCCGTAGCAGGCGGCGCATGATCTTTCCGCTGCGCGTTTTTGGCAGAGCGTCCGTGAAGCGTACCGTTTTCGGGCGCGCGAATCGTCCAATCTCTTTGGCGACCTGATCAACGATCTCGTCTTTGAGCGCGTCCGATTTTTCAATGCCGCCGATGAGCGTCACAAAGCAGACCAGCGCCTCTCCGGTGATCTCGTCCGGCGTCCCGATGACGGCCGACTCGGCGACGGACGGATGGCCGACGAGCGCATGTTCAATTTCTGCCGTTCCGAGCCGATGGCCGGAGATATTGACAACATCGTCCACTCGTCCGAGTATCCAGAAGTATCCGTCTTCGTCTTGCATGGCTCCGTCGCCGGCGAAGTAGGCATGCGGCACCGTTTCCCAGTACGATTCGCGGAACCTGTCGGGGTCGCCGTAGATGGTGCGCATCATGCCCGGCCAGGGATGCTGGACGACAAGAAGCCCCTGTTCGCCCTGCGGGACAGCCTCCCCCTTTTCGTCCACGATAGCGGGTTCAATGCCGAAGAAGGGAAGCGTTGCGCTGCCTGGCTTCGTTGTAACGGCGCCAGGCAGGGGGGTTATCATGATGCCGCCCGTTTCGGTTTGCCACCAGGTATCGACGATGGGGCATCTCTCCTTTCCGATGACGCGATGGTACCAGAGCCATGCTTCCGGGTTGATCGGTTCGCCGACGGTGCCGAGCAGCCGAAGGCTTGAGAGGTCATGTCGGTTTGGGTAGTCGTCTCCCTGTTTCAGAAAGGCGCGGATAGCGGTCGGCGCCGTGTAAAAAATGGAGACGCGGTGCCGCTCGACGATGTCCCAGAACCGCCCCCAGTCGGGATAGTTGGGCGCGCCTTCAAACATGAGCGCGGTGGCGCCGTTGGCGAGCGGTCCGTAAACGATGTAGGAATGCCCGGTGATCCATCCGATGTCGGCGGTGCACCAGTACACATCTTCATCTTTCAGGTCGAACACATATTTCGTTGTGTGCGCGGCGTACACCATATATCCGCCGAGGGCGTGGAGAACGCCTTTGGGCTTGCCGGTGGAGCCGGATGTGTAAAGAATAAAGAGCGGATGCTGCGCGTCAAGCGGCTCGGCGGGGCAGTCGGCGGAGGCGTCTGCGACGGCGTCGCTCCACCAGACGTCGACTTCGTCGTTCCATTCGATCTCGTTGCCGCACCGCTTGAAGACGACGACGCGCTCAATGGTTGGGCATGCGTTGTCGGCGAGCGCTTCATCGACCGCTTTTTTGAGCTCTATGACGCGCCCGCGGCGCCATCCTCCGTCGGCGGTGAGGACCGCTTTGCATTCGGCGTCGTTAACGCGGTCGCGTATCGCCTCGGCGCTGAATCCGCCAAAGATAACGGAATGGGTGGCGCCGATGCGGGCGCATGCCAAGAGCGCAATTGCCAGTTCGGGAATCATCGGCATGTAGATGGCGACGCGGTCGCCTTTTTCGAGGCCGAGGTTTTTGAGCGCGTTGGCAAATTTGCAGACTTCGCGGTGGAGCTGCAGATAGGTGAGCGTCTGGGTGTCGCCCGGCTCCCCTTCGAAGACGATGGCGGCTTTGTTCTGCGTCGGCGTTCCGAGAAATCGGTCGAGGCAGTTATAGGCGATATTCGTTTTCGCGCCGACAAACCATTCAACCCATGGCTCGTTCCATTTTTTGACATCTGTCCATTTTTCATGCCAATGAAACTGCTCGGCGATCTCCGCCCAGTAGGCTTCAGGGTCGGCGACGGAGCGCTCATAGACGCTTCGGTATTCGTCAAGGCTTTTGATATGGGCGTTGCCGCTAAAGTTTTGGGGCGGGTCGAATCGCTGCGCCATGCGGTCGTCCTCTCTGAACGGATAGGCTGGTATATCGGAAGGCATTATACGAGAGAGGGGCGGGGGGCGCAAGAGTTTGCAGGGTCAAGGGCGTTTCAAAGCGGTTTGTCTGTTTGGTTTATGACGGATTTTCCAGCCTCGATTTTGTCAAGCGTTCGCCGCATCTCATAAACCGCACAGGCTCCCGTCGATCTCGAAAAGACACATTCTTCCTTTTAAAGCGGTTCGATTCCCTCCTCGTCATTTGTTTATCTTTGCCATAGGCGACAACGGGCCGAAACTTCGCATTTGAACGGTCAAGGTCTTGCGGGGTTATCTCTTCGGCGATACGCGCTCCCGCCTGCAGTTGCGGCAAAATTTTCTCCGCTTCCGGACTGCCCTGTTGCAGCTCCATAGGAACAATCCAGCGTGGTCCTCTTTCGGGATCGCTCAGAAAAAGATAATCGCATCGTTTGCCCTGTTTAGGCGCGGGCGATTCTTCGCTGTCCATATCGATCAAGAGATACGGTTCCAGCTGGCGCGCTATGTTGACGCGACAGCCTTCTTTGGAGCATTGGTCCGCAATACATTCTTCGTCAACTTTTTCTCGGACAAACTCCAAGACGGCGCTCATTGGGCTTTGTTGTCCTCAATGGCGCTGGAAATGCCTGCCCACTCGTTGTAGAGAGCCTCAATAAGGTCGCTGTGCTGTTGAGGCGTGAAGCCCGTTTGCTGGTCAAATTCGATCTCCTGAACGACCGATCCGCTGTCGTCCTCTCTGGGCTTAAACAGCCACACGCCCACATCCTCCGGTTTGATGCAGTCGCTCTTGCCTTGACGATTGGGCAGCTCCGATTTCAGCGTGAGATTGCCAAGCGTTTCCAGCATCCATTCGCTGTGGGTCGTGATGATAATCCTTATGCCGGCGTGGACCGCCTTCACCAATTCCCGCATGAGAGCTGTCTGCATTGCAGGATGCAGATGCGCCTCCGGCTCTTCGATGATGAGCGTATCGCCCTCTTGAACAACATGGCGCAGATACAAAACCAACGGCGCAAGTTCCGAGACCATGGACGCTGTGTTCATGAGCGGCAAGTCTCGATCCCAGCCGTCGGGGCGGTAAACAAACGACGGGTACATGTTGGGAACCAGCGACTTCTCTATATTGACTGCGCCGCCCAACACATTCTTTTCAAGGCTCTCGGCTAACTTTGTCATCTCTTTTCTTGACGCGCGCTGTCTTTGAGATCGCAATGCTATCAACGTCATTAGAAAATCGGCAATAACTCCGTTGAGCGTCGGCAGCTGGGCAGGGGGATGAATACCGGCGACGGTTGCGCGCTCTATCATCGCGCTCATGATAACACAGTGCGCATGCATGATTCCGGTGCGCCCCGGAGGGAGACAATGAACGGGACAGCTTATATTTCCTGTTATGTCAGGATATACTGCCTCCGCCAGCCATCGAAGGAGATCTCTAGCCTTGCGCTCGCGATCTTTTGTGGTTCTGTCTGAAGTTCCGGTGTATAGAGTATGCCAATGAAGAACGCTGTATGGCGGCGGGTTATCAAGGCTCAACCTGGTTGTGTCGGGGATGGATGTCGTTATGCTAGGTTTTGAGCCGTCAATATTGAAACAGCAATCAAGCGTCAGCTCTTTGTTAGCATGCCGCTGGAAAAAGATTTGGGCTCCGCTGTCGCCAGGATAGCGAACCAAAGAATCCAGCGAGCCAACGCCGTAAAATCGCGCTATTTCTTCCCCCAAAACGGGAGACAATTCCTCATCTGGAAAAAGCAGTGGGCGGACCATGTCTGCAATGTCGTTTGGAAGCGGTGTGTTCATCTCTTTTTTGGAAAGCGCGCCGCGCTCTTCTGCAAAATAAGATTCTTCAAACCATTCAAACAGACGGAGCGCTTGATCGCGGGAAATTTTGGGGTAGAGGTCTAGATAGGGCAATCTCGTATATCGACGGTCATACATTCGATCCGACAACAGAGAATCTCCGCCGGAGAAGAAGCGGTGGAGCGCGTAAATGAGCGTCGCCAAATACGACTTCCCCGTATTGCTAGGACCGATAAACACTGTCAGCGGCCGCAGATCCACCTCCCCCTCGGCGATCGGTCCGAAGTTTTTCACCTGCAGCGTCAGCTTTTCAGAATCGCCCGCCATGCGCTATCCTCCCCTTGAAGCGCTCCGCCCTATGAGCGTATGCGGCGTGGAATTCACAATCTCAACCTGGACAATGGAGCCTATTTCGACGCCGCCTTTCGGAAAGACGCATGTTTTGAAGTCGTCCGTTTTGCCGAAAAGATCGTCGCCGCTCCTCTTTGACACGCCCTCCGCCAACACTGCCGCCGCTGTTCCGATCTTTGAGGCGTAAATCTCGGCGGAGACGCTCTCCTGCAGCGCGATGATGCGCTTCAGCCGTTCAATCTTTTCCGCCTCTGCGATGTCGTCCGCATACCGTTTCTGCGCGACCGTCCCGCCCCGTTCAGAGTATTTAAACATAAATGCGCCGTCGTATCGGACGCGCTCCATGAGCCTGTAGGTCTCCTCAAACTGCGCCGGCGTCTCGCCAGGGAAGCCGACGATGATGTCTGTCGTGATCGCGGCGCCTGGGACATTCGCGCGCAGTTTTTCCACAACCTCCATATACTCCTTGACGCGGTAGTCGCGGCGCATGCGCGTCAAAACCTCGTCCGAGCCTGACTGAAGCGGCAGATGAATATGGCTGCACACCTTCGGATTGGAACCCATAACGCGGATCATGGCGTCTGTCGCGTCGGACGGATGCGGCGAGGTGAAACGAATGCGTTCGATGCCGTTCACCTCCGACGCCGCTTCGAGCAGATCGGCAAAGTCATGCCGCCCGTCGTTGTAGCTGTTGACGGTCTGTCCTAGGAGCGTGATCTCTTTGACGCCGCTGTCCGCCAGCCTCCGCGCCTCTTCAACGACATTTTCCAGTTGGACGCTTCGCTCGCGCCCGCGCACGAAGGGGACGACGCAGAACGCGCAGAATTTGTCGCAGCCGCGCTGTATCGTGAGCCATGCCTTGACGCCTTCGGCGCGGACGGGGGCGATGTCGGCGTAATCTTCGAGCGGGTCTAGGCGCGTGTCGATATAGGGCGCGCCGCGCGCGTTTTCAATCGCTTCGGGCAGGTTGCGGTAGCTGTCGGGACCCATCACAAGGTCGACATACGGCGCTCGCTCGGCGATCTGATCGGCGATGCGCTGCGCCATGCATCCGCAGACGCCCAGGACAAGATCGGGACGCTTGCGTTTGAGGCTCGAGATCTCGCCGAGCCGCCCGAAGACGCGCTCTTCTGCCTTTTCGCGTATGGCGCATGTGTTGAGAAGGATGATGTCGGCGCTGCGCATGTCCGTTTCGGAACCGTAGCCCGCGCCGGCGAGAATCGACGCGATCACCTCAGAGTCGCTGACGTTCATCTGGCAGCCGTAGTTTTCGATATAGACGTTTCGGTTGCGGAACGGCGTCAGCGCTTCAGGCGCGATCGGATCTGCGACAGAGGCGAGAGGAAGCGGTTGTTTCATGTTCAGCCTTCACATGTGCGGCGGGTAAAGCATACGCTTCATAAATTATAAGGCGGATCGGCTGCGTACGGCAAGATGTTCGGCTGACCTGAAGGCTTTCGTTGGGACAAATCGGAATGCGAATGCGGACGGTTTCTGTCATGATTCTGGATTCCCGCTTTCGCGGGAGTATCTGTGTTCAAAGTCAATCATTTCGTGTT
>JAPPNK010000010.1:101605-115834 GCA_028818695.1 Candidatus Poribacteria bacterium | reverse complement strand
GTTGAATGAAAATCAAACAAATTATACCAATACCATCGCCTTCAGGTACTACCCATCAAGCGGCGCGTCATCCGCCGTTCAGTGGGATATTTCTGCGTCTTTATGAGCTCTCCTTGTTCTTGAGAGGCAGGTTCGATGTCGGACGTCAACATCGTCATGACGAGGCTGCCTTTTTCGGTTTGGCCAAAACGGATGTTGTTCAAGACACTCGCATATTTTCCGATTGGACCGTGATAGGTCGGTTTTGGATTGTCCAACGAGCGCAGCGTTGCTGTTAGCAAATTTTTTGAGCCGTTCATCAGTCCCACGGCATCAATGATCGGGGCGCTGTCGCTTTCGCTTTCTACCTTCGCTCGAATGACGTCGCAGCGGGCGTATGTCAAATCGCGGAACACGCTTTGCGCGTCTTTTTCTGCCGACGCCGCAAAATACTGAATCAGCTCTGCAACTCCGCTTGCGTAATCGACCAACCGGCTCGTGCGCGGGATAATAAGCTCCGGCTTGTCGGCCGCGTCATACACATCGCAATGGGTTCCGTATTTGCCAACGATTTTCCATCCTGCGGCGACAGCGTACGCCGCCAGAATATCCGGCGAAATCGCCCTCAGTTCCTCTTCATCGAACAATGCTGTTCTCATTCGATTCTCCCTGTTCGCGCTTGATCCATCAGCCTCCGTAAACTTACATCGTCAAACCGATTTTCTTGCGGTATGTGGACAAGGGTATATTTGTCGTCATCCGCATTCTCGTCTAACTCGTCGAACTCTCTCAGATTCAGCCAATAAGCGCAGCGCCTCAGCGTCAATCCGTCGTTCACGATCGTTATCCACTGGCTTTTGTCCCGCGGCATGTGGAGGACAACCAGCAATCGAGGCGTCCGATATTTTTCTCCCTGCAACAGTTTGTAGTTGCGGTTTTTCAACCGGAACCTGTATGTTCCATCAGTGGGACCTTTAAGGTTGATCGTCTCCTTCAACTGCACATCGATTGCAGGCCGCATTCTACCTCCAGCCCTGATCTGCATGTCCACGCCGTCTCGATCATGTTCTGGCGGAGGCCATACGACATAGCCAGCCTTTGTTGCGACGGCGTTGACATACAACCGCGAAATCTGCTCCTGTTGAGCTGTCGGTTCCAATAAAGCGTCGTTCATAGGCTAACCGCGCTTCCCTTCCTTCGCAAGCCTACGCGTCATGCGTCCGCGCTGGAAGCCCGAATCAGCCCCTCCAAAGCTCTCTTGGCGGCTCCTGAACGAATCGACTCGCGCGCCCGTTCAAGCCCTTCTTTGACGCTGTCGGCGACGCCCGCCGTCTTGAGCGCCGCCGCCGCGTTCAAGACGGCGATGTCCAGCGCAGGTCCTGCCTCCCCGTCCAAGACGGCGCGAAGAATGCGCGCGTTTTCGTCCGCGTCTCCGCCTTTCAGGTCGGACATTTCGGCGCGCCGTATGCCGTACTCAAGCGGCTCCATCTCATAGGTCTCAACGGCGCCGTTCCGCAGCTCCGAGACGCGCGTCGGTCCCGTTGTGGAGATCTCGTCCAGCCCGCCCGCTCCGTGAACGACCATCGCCCGTTCGCTTCCGAGTTTGCCGAGCGCTGTCGCCATCGGCTCCGTCCACGCGCCGTCGAAGACGCCGAGCAGCTGCCGTTTGGCGTCCGCCGGGTTTGTCATCGGTCCGACGATGTTAAAAAAGGTGCGGACGCCCATCTCTCGGCGCGGTCCCGCGACATGCCGCATCGCGCTGTGGAATGTCGGCGCGAACAGAAAGCCGATGCCGACCTCGTCAATGCATTGCCCGACCCGTTCAGGCGGCGCGTCGATTCGAACGCCGAGCGCTTCTAGGACGTTGGAGCTCCCGCATCGGCTGGAGACGGAGCGGTTGCCGTGCTTGGCGACAGCTGCGCCCGCGCCCGCGGCGATGAAGGCGGCGGTTGTGGAGATGTTGAAGGTGTGCGAGCCGTCCCCGCCGGTGCCGCATGTGTCGATGAGCGGCTCGCGGGAGGTTTCGACGCGCGTCGCTTTCCGGCGCATCGCGCGGGCGAAGCCGGCAATCTCGTCCGCCGTTTCGCCTTTCATACGCGCGGCGGTCAGCAAAGCCCCGATCTGCGCGTCGGTCGCCTCTCCCTCCATGAGCTGCGCCATCAGCTGCGCCGCTTCTTCTTCGGTCAGGTTCTCTCGGTTGATGATGCGCTCAATGGCGTTTTGGATCATGCGCTTGTTCCTAGCTGTGTTGCCGATTCCGCCGTTTTCAACGCTTCATTATAGCCGATTCCGCATTCGCCGTTACACAAACGCCGGCGCTTCAAGATTTTCTTATACGGGAAAAGCGAGAGAAAACCCCCTATCCCCTTCAAAGGGGGAGCAGGAAAGCCGTCTTAAAAAGGGACTGGAAAGCCCCCCTGACAAGGGGGGTTGGGGGGTTCTGGACGCATAAAACCGTCTTCGCTTATGGATTCCCGTTCCCCGTCTGCGCGGGAATTGCCAATTGTACTGCGGGTACGACGAAAAAAGGAAACCCCCCATCCCCCCTTACAAAGGGGGGAGTAGGAAACCCCGCCTAACAAGGGGGGTTTGAACCTAAACGGCGGGGCGCTTACAGCTCCCGAACCCGTATGTTTCGAAACTGCACAGGCCCGTGATCGCCCTGCAGCATGAGAGGACCGGTCGGGTTGTCGTCGTTGAACAGCTGCCCGCCCGTCGGTCCCTTGATCGTCACGTTGTCGTGGATCGTCTGTCCGTTCAGCTGAACCGTCAGCGTCATCCCGACGATCTTGGCGTCCACCGTCTGCCATTCGCCTGCCGGCTTGCTTGCCTCGACATCCGGGCTTTTCTGGTTGTACAACGCCCCGTTCTCGGCGGGGTAGTTGTATTCCTTGCCGAGGCTGTCCAGTATCTGCAACTCGTACCGCCCCCGCAGATAGATGCCGCTGTTGCTGCCTTCAGGGACAAGGTATTCGATATGCAGCTCATGGTCGCCGAATTCCGCCTCGGTGACGATGTCGACCCCTGTGCCGGTGTTGTCTAGGATGCCGTCATGGGCGACCCATCGATGCTCGCGGTCGGGGTTCCGCATCCGCCAGCCCGTCAGGTCGGTTCCGTTGAACAGCTCAATCCATTCGTCTGCCATGCGCGTCCTTTCCGATGTTGATCCTTTGCCGCGCCGTCATCATACCAGACAGCGCGGCAAAGGCAACCTTACTGCGACCCCCGTTTTTTGAGAGACGCCCACGCGAGCGGAGCCTTGCCGGACGGGTCCACCGACAGCAGCGTCGCGCTCAGCCCTTGATCGGCGATCTGCGCCACCTCATCTTCCGACATGGCGTATCCAAAAACGGCGACCTCGTCGATGGAGCCGTTCAGGAAGCGTCCGCCGCCGCAGCAGTCGTCAAAGCCGATCGTCATGGAGCCGTTGTGTTCATTCAGTTGCGTCTTGTCGAGGCTCATTTCGCTTTCGACTTTCCCGTCGATGTAGATTCTCCACTCGCCGGTGGCGCTGTCGAAGGTGCCGACATAGCTGCGCCAGACCGTGATGTCGTCGGGGCCGACGTTGCCGTCGTTCCATCCGCCGGGTCTGTTCCAGCATCCGCCGTTGCAGACAGGGAAGGCGACATTGACGCTGCCGGCGTTTGGGTGAAGGATGTAGAGGTCGCGTTTACCGGCGATGGCGCCGGAGGTGTTCCATGCCGCCACTGCGCTTTTGACGGTGGCGATGAGCGTCAGCCCTTCGCGCGGGCTTGCGTGGTCAGGGGTTCGGACATAGTCGCCGGCGCCGTCCAGTTCAAGCGCGCCGCCGAATTTGCCTTCAACCCATTCGGGATCGCCGTTCAGTCCGTTGTTAGAGCTGTCTTCGGCTGTGTTGCCGGCTCCGTCGTCGAAGAGCCAGATGCCGATCGCCTTGTCCATATCGAACGCCTGCGCGGCAGAGAACGACATCGCCGCTGCGCACACTGCAACCGTGAAGAACCGTCGAATCATGTAGATGCCTCCATTAAGTTTCTTAGAGTTGACGCAAATACTCTAAAGCAAAGAGACGCAGCGCGCAACCCTATTGATACAACAAAGATTCCCGCCTGCGCGGAAAGAGAGCCGAAAGACGGGAAATGAACGCGAAAGAAGAAACGGCAGCTGGCTGTCCACATCTTCATCCATTCCGCCGGCGCTTTCATTTCTTCAGGCGCGCATCGTTCGGCGCGCCCGTTCATTTGTTGGCGGCGCGTCTTTCTTCATACGCTTTGCGCCTTGCCGCATAGTTTTCCCACTCCCACCGAGCGGCGATCGCCAACTTTCGTTCCGCTGTTGCGCGCGCTTCCAGCGCCGCCTCATATATGTTCGTTTTGGACGGCTCTATGGCGCGCAAGATTTCCAATGCGGGCGCTTTTCTCTGCGTTTCCGCTGCCGCTTGATACGCCTTCCACTCAGCCGGCGCCGCTTTTTCCAACGCCCGCGCAGCGGCGTCAATGATTCGTTGAGCGTTCTTCCATTCCTTATACGTCTCAGGAGCCGTCGCTTTCAAAGGCGCCTCCAATTCGGGCAAGAAGGGATCCCCCGCAGAGCGTTGAGCGGCGCAGCCCGATATAAACGCCGCCAAGAATAAAGCCAAGCCCAGTTTCAATAATCGCTTCATTGCGAACCTCCCTTTAAATTTCTGCGCGGTCATGCGTTCGCGTAACAAAATGATTATAACGCATAGCCGCCGGTCGGAGTAGGAGCATGGCGTCTTGGGAGCGCATACGGCATTGGGAGACGATCCGCTCCCGCTGCAAATAAGGTTGACACTGCGGCGCTCCTTCGCTATGATATGCATGCTGTGTTTGGTGGGATGGCAGAGCGGCTTAACGCGGCGGTCTTGAAAACCGTTGTATCGGAAGCGATACCGCAGGTTCGAATCCTGCTCCCACCGCCATTTTTGCGGAACGGCGCATGCCGCCTCCAAACAAGCCTGCGGAGAGATGCTGGAGCGGCTGAACAGGGCAGCCTGCTAAGCTGTTGTGGGGCTTACGCCTCACCGAGGGTTCGAATCCCTCTCTCTCCGCCATATTAATGCGCGCCCGTAGCTCAGTGGATTAGAGCGCGTGACTACGGATCACGAAGTCGGGAGTTCGAATCTTCCCGGGCGCGCCACCTTTTTTTGAAATCGGCGCAACCATGTTTTTTGTGACGAAGCGGGACGAACACTGGATGGGCGAAGCGCTGAAAGAGGCGCGCGAAGCGATGAAACGAGGCGAAACACCCGTCGGAGCCGTCATCGAAAGAGGCGGAATAGAGCTCGCGCGCGACTCCAACCGCCGGCGAGAGCGGCAAGACCCGACCGCGCACGCCGAAATCGGAGCCATCCGAAAAGCGGCGCGGAAAACAGGCAGCGAAACGCTGGACGGCGCGACCCTGTATGTCACCGTTGAGCCATGCGCGATGTGCGCCGGCGCGGTCCAGTGGGCGCGTATCGACCGCGTCGTATACGGGATTGACGAGCCGAAAAGCGGCGCCGTCCGCTCCCGTTATACGCTGCTCGCGGACGCCAAAACGGGCAAGGCGGTTCCGTCGGTCGGCGGCTGCCGCGCCGATGAGGCGCTGAAACTGATGCAGGATTTTTTTGCCAGCTTGCGCGCGTCGGCTAGATAGACGCGCGTTCATTGCGGAGAGGTGCGTGAGCGGCTGAAGCGGGCGGTCTCGAAAACCGTTAAGGGTTCACTCCCTTCGAGGGTTCGAATCCCTCCCTCTCCGCCATTTCCCGCAAGGCGAGCATGGACATTTGATCGAATGAAGCGTTTCGATCCATGGGAAAGATTCGCCAGGCCGACCGTCATTCCCGCTCCCCAAGTCGTCATTCCCGCGAAAGCGGGAATCTAGAGTCCAACAGTAGACATTCGCGTTCACAACCAGAATTGTCCCAACTTAATGCCTAACTCCAGAAATAGCCTTGCCAACGCCCCATCTTCAAGGCATGATATAAACATATCAGGGGCCGTAGCTCAGTTGGGAGAGCGCTAGAATCGCACTCTAGAGGTCAGGGGTTCAACTCCCCTCGGCTCCACCAAGATTTTGAACCTGCGCCGGCTGCGCCCGATACGCCTGCGCAGGTTTTTTAATATGGAGACGCCCCGCTGATGATTGAAGCCGTCAACCTGTCCGTCAAACTCAACGGCGCGGAGCGCCTCCGCGGCGTGAATATGCGCGCTGTCGAGGGAGAAACGACGCTCATTGTCGGACGGAACGGGTCGGGGAAGTCGACGCTGCTGCGCGCTCTGGCAGGCGACCTGAAGATCGCGTCGGGCGAAATTCTGGCGAACGGGCGCCCCGCCTCAAAAAACCGGCGGCTCCTGCGCAAGAGTGCCGCCCTGATGCGTCAACGGGAGACGGCGCTGCCGGGCGTCTCCGTGGAGCGTTATCTGCGCGCCTGCGCGGGAAAGCGCGCTGATCTGGACGAGGCGGCGGAACTGTTTGAGATCGAAAGCCTGCGCGGACGGCTTCTAGAGAGGCTGTCGCCGGGCGAGGAACGGCGCGTCGACTGGGCGCGGGCGGCGCTGACGGACGCGCCGGCATTGCTGCTGGACGAACCGCTTGCAGACCTAGACCCCGCCGCCAAGACAGACGCGCTCGGCATTTTAGCCGAATTCAAGCGCATGAAAAAAACGATGCTGATTGCTTCCAACGACCCTGAAACGTATGAGCCGCTCGCAGACGCTGTCGCCGCGCTGCATGAGGGCAGGGTCGCCGCTTTGGGACCGGCGGATGAGGTGAAGCGGGAGGGGGAGACCTGGGCGGCGGCGCTCCTGCGCCTTGCCGGCGAGGCGGAGAGCGGCGCGCCTTAACTTAACATGCTTCCTTAGACCGCGGCAGGCTCACCGCTCCGACGGCTTCGGCAAAAACGCCTTCCGTATCTTGGCGACATACGTATAGGTCGGGTTCACAAACTGCGTACAGCGCGCTTCCAGCGTCTGCCCTAGCCAGAGAAACGCCTCTTTTCGGCTGAACCCGTACTCCTGCTCCATCCACCGTATGAGCGCCGCGAGCGCGTGTCTAAAGGCGTCTTCAGCCGGCTTCGCCATGGCGACCGTCATGATGTGCGTCTCATCCACAACGCGCGGACCGACCATGCCGCTCGGTTTTCGGCTCAGCTCGCAGCGCAGCGTCGCCGTCCCAGACGCTTCAATGCCGCCCGCGCCGCAAATTTCGCCGTCTCCTTGAATGGCATGCATATCGCCGACATGCAGCAGCGCGCCCTGCACATTGACCGGCAAAATCACTTCCGCCCCTGGCGCGATCTCCTGAAGGTCGAAGTTGCCGCCCCAGTCGCCGCCCCATCCGTTGTGAAACGTCTGCCGCGCCGGCGAGACGCCCACAAAACCGAGCATCGGGCGCAGCGGAAGCGTCCGTCCGCCGCCCCAGTGAATCTCCCCGTCTCGTATCTCCACAATCCGCTCCGCCGCCCCGACGCCCGACGGACCCATCCATCCAGGCATCGCGCCCGTGCTGCCGCCGTATCGCGTGAACCCAAGCGGGTCCACATCGATTGCCTCAATATGTACATGGAGCGCATGCCCTGGCTCCGCCCCCTCCACATAAACGGCGCCGCTGGACGGGTTGCCGCCGCGCAGACGCTTGCGCAGCGCTTCGCCGTCGGGATGGGAGTCAAGCCACGGCCCGCGGTTCAGCTGCGTCTGAACCTGAAACCGTTCGCCGGGCTGAACGCGCATCGTCGGCGCGTTGCGCGGTCCTGTTTCAAAATAAAGCGTCTCGGTCGTCGCTTTTTGCATGCCGTCTGTCCGTTTCTTTGGTATTTTAAAGCGGACATATTATAGCGGAAGGCGCAGTGTGAAACACGCAGTAAGCATCGACATCGGCGGAACGCGCGTCAAATGGGGCGTCGTTTCCGAAACAGGCGCCGCGGCGCAAAAAGGCTCCGAGGACACCCAGGCGCGTTCCGGACCGCGCGGCGTCGCCGAGCAGATCGCCGCTATCGTGAAGCGGGCGCGCGGCAACTTTGACATCGCCGGCGTCGGCGTCGGATGCCCTGGGCTGATCGACCCGACCCGAACCATCGACCTGTTCTCGCCGAACCTGTATAACCCTGACGGAACGTCCTGGCGCAACGTCCCTTTGGCGGCGCTCATACAGGAGGCGCTGGGCGACCCGTCTTTAGAGGTAATGCTGGAAAACGATGTGAACGCAATGACTCTCGGCGAGTATATGTACGGCGCGGGGCGCGGCGTTACGGACATGATCGGCATGACAATCGGGACCGGCATCGGCGGCGGCGTCGTGTTGAACGGCAAACTTTACCGCGGCGCAGGCGGCATGGCGGGCGAAATCGGACATATGACCGTGGAGCCGAAGGGGCGGCTGTGCGGATGCGGCAACTTCGGCTGCCTAGAAGCGATGGCTGGCAAGAACGGCATCATCGCGCGGACGCTGGAGGCTTTGGCGGACGATCCGCGCCCGTCGCTGCTGGACGAGCATATCGACGCGCTCAAGGCGATGGACGACCGCTGTCCGGAGATCATCGAGGATGCGGCGCGGAAAGGGGACGCCCTCGCGGCGAACATCTTCGCGGAGACGGGGCGTTATATCGGGATCGCGTTGGCTTCTCTGGCGAATTTTTTGAACCCGCAGGCGGTCGTCATCGGCGGCGGCATTGCGAACGCAGGGAACATTCTGTTTCCGCATATAGAAAGAGAGATACGGCTGCGGGCGTTCCGCGAATGCGCCGAAGGTATGCGCATTCTGCCCGCGCAGCATGGCAACGACGCGGGAATGCTCGGAGCGGCGGCTCTCATTTTGAACCCTGAGGCGGCCGGTTAAACAAACAAAGGAGAGCGAAATGTTGGAATGGACAATCTACCATAACCCTGAATGCAGCAAGTCGCGCGCCGCGATGGCGTATCTGGACGAAAAGGGGGTGGAGGCGCGCGTGGTGGAGTATTTGAAGCAGCCGCTGGACGCAGAAGAGCTTGCCGAGACGCTGCGCAAGTTGAATCTGAAACCGCGCGATATTCTGCGGGACGGGGAGGACGAGTACGAGGCGCTCGGTCTGAACGACCCATCGCTGTCGGACGCGGAGCTGCTGAAGGCGGTCGCGGCAAACCCGGCGTTGATGCAGCGGCCGATCATTGTGCGGGACGGGCGCGCCGTTGTCGGCCGTCCGACGGAGGCGATCGACGACCTGCTGGACTAACCCTGCGCGAACAGCCGTGTCCATCCGCCGTCATTTCCGCTTCGGTTGAAACGGCGGACTAGCTGTTGATAACGTGAGCGCGTATTTCAGTGTTGATCTAAAGTAGATCATTATACTATACTGTATCCTGCTGGCATGATTGACCTTGCACCGAAAAGAAAAAAGGACACGAATCATGAACACACTGCTGACCTTCGCAGTTGCGGCGCTTTCCGCGGCGCTCATCTCGTTGCCGATCGCGGCAGACGATATAGCCTGCCCGCCGCCGTGCGAGACGGCGACTCCCAAGAAGGAAATGAAGGCGATGACGGGGCTGGTTGCCCGCGCCGACCAGACGCCCATACAGGCTTTAGGTCTCATGGGCAGGAGAGACCCTGCAATATCGTTTCTGCTCTCGGTATTCATACCAGGCGCAGGACAGGTCAACAACGGTCAGACGGGCAAAGGCGTCATAATGTTCACCTCTACGCTCTTTGGCGGATTGCTCTGGCATGCTGCAGTCGAGGACAATTACGAGCGGGCGTTTGGCTCGGTTGATCCTGAGGACGACGATGGACTGGAAAAGGTCGGGGCGGTCTTCCTTCTGGGCGGCTGGCTATGGTCGATCATTGACGCCCCCATCGCCGCGGGCAAGATCAACGAGCAGAACAGGCTCCAGATCGGCGTCATACAGCCGTCGAAAATGAACCCAACGACAGGGATGATATTGTCGCTGAGTTTCTAGAGGAAACGGTATTGAAACTGATGGAGCGGGCCTCCCGATACCGCGCATCTCGCTTGCGCAGCGAGGATCCATAGCGGTTTTCTCCATATTCGCCTAAATAAAGGAGCGCCCGCAGATGATACCCGTCCCGACAGCAAAGCAGATGCGCGAGATCGACCGATACACGATCGAAAATATGGGCATTCCCGCGCGCGTGTTGATGGAAAACGCGGGCGAAGAGACGGCTCGGCAGATCCTCAAGCGGCTTCGGCGCGGCGAATCGACCGCCGTGTTGTGCGGGCGCGGAAACAACGGCGGAGACGGATTCGCCGCCGCGAGGCGACTCAAAAATGCGGGAGCCGACACGCAAATCTATCTCGCCGCCGAGCCTATCCGCCCCGGCGGACCCGCCTACGAATGCTTCCAAGCGGCGCAAAAAGCGGGCGTTCCCGTCCACGCGCCGCCCCATGACAACCTCCAACTCGACAGGCATGCCTGGATCATCGACGCGCTCATGGGCGTCGGGGCGGAAGGCGCGCCGCGCGGCGAGTACGCCCGCCTCATTGTCGCCGCCAACCGGTCCAGCGCCCGCGTTCTCGCAGTCGACATGCCGAGCGGCGTTAACGCCTTGGTCTACCGCAAAGGCGTTTGGGCAGACTTCGATGACCGCTGCGTCCGCGCGGACATCACGCTTGCCGTCGGCTTTCCGAAGCCGCCGCTGCTGTTGTACCCAGGCGTTGAACGGGTCGGGCGGCTCATCGCGATAGACGTCGGCTTTCCGAAGGAGGCGGTCGAACGCGCCCGTCCGCATATTTTTTGGGTTGAAAAGGAGGACGCCGCCGAGCCGCTGGATTACCGTCCGCCGGACGCGCACAAGGGCGACTTTGGGCAGGCGGTTATCGTCGGCGGGTCTAAGGGTATGACGGGAGCCGCGTCGCTCGCCGCGCATGCCGCGCTTCGGGTCGGCGCCGGGACGTCGGTCGCGGCGGTTCCAGCCTCGCTCGGGGATGCGGTGGACGCGTCCGTACGGGAAGCGACAACGCTTTACCTGCCTGAAACAGAAAGCAGGACGCTCGGCATGGGCGCCGCGAAGCCTCTCCGAGAGGCGATTCTCTACGCCGACGCGCTCGCTGTAGGTCCCGGCTTGTCGAAGCATCCGGAGACGCGCCGCCTTTTCCTGAACCTATACGCCGAGTGGGCGGAGGATCGGCGTCCGCCGGCGGCGCTTGCGATTGACGCGGACGGACTGAACATTGCGGCTCCGCTTTCTGAAACGCAGGCGCGTTTACCCAGGGACGCCGTTTTGACGCCGCACACGGGGGAAATGGCGCGGCTGATCGGATCGACGTCCGAAAAGGTGGAGCAGAGGCGGATTGAGGCGCCGCGTTCGCTGGCGAAGGAGTTTGATGTGGTTGTTCTGTTGAAGGGGGCGCCGACCGCCGTTGCGTCGCCGGACGGGGACGTGTTTTTGAACCCGACGGGCAACAGCGGCATGGCGACGGGCGGATCGGGGGATGTTCTCACCGGGGCATTAACAGGGCTTCTGGCGCAGGGAATATCGCCTCTTAGGGCGACTATTTCTGCGGCGTATCTTCATGGATTGGCCGGCGACATCGCTTATCGACAAAAAGGCGACGGGCTGACCGCGCGGGACATATCGCGCGCCCTGCCCGCCGCCCTTCAACAAACGCTGCGAAAGGAACCTCATGCAAGCCGATACCGCTGTCATCGGAGGAAGCGGATTTTACCAAATGGAAGGGCTAACCGATAAAGAAGAGGCGGAGATCGACACCCCCTTCGGACCGCCCAGCGACAAACTGCTTCTAGGCAAGCTGGACGGACGCCGGGTCGCGTTTCTGCCGAGGCATGGGCGCGGACATCCGATACCGCCCTCGCAGCTGAACGCGCGGGCAAACATCTACGCCTTGAAGACGCTGGGCGTCAACGCCGTCTTCTCGTTCAGCGCCGTCGGCAGCCTGCGCGAGGACATACCGCCCGCCGCCTTTGCGATACCCGACCAGCTGTTTGACCATACAAAACGGCGGCAAAGCTCCTTTTTTGACGAGGGAATGGCGGCGCATGTGAGCATGAGCGAGCCGTTTTGCCCTGTTCTGCGGCGCGTCTTGGGCGAGGCATGCGCCGACGAAAACGAGACGGCGCATATGGGCGGAACCTATATCTGCATAGAAGGTCCGCAGTTTTCCACAAAGGCGGAGTCAAAGCTATACAGGCAGTGGGGAATGGACATCATCGGAATGACGGCGGCGACGGAGGCGAAGTTGGCGCGGGAAGCGGAGATGTGCTACGCGGCGCTGGCGGCTGTGACCGACTATGACGTGTGGCATCCAGAGCATGAGACGGTGACGGCGGAGATGATATTGAAAAACCTGTTTCGGAATGTGGACGCGGGAAAGCGGGTCATACGCGCCGCGTTGAAACGGCTTCCGAGCGAGCGCGAATGCGGCTGCCGTTCAGCTCTCGGTTCCGCCTTTGCGACCGATCCGTCCGCCGTATCCGCCTCGACGAAGAGGCGGCTTCGCGCCCTGCTTCAAAAGTATCCGGCGTATGCGCCGGACGATTCTTAGCGGGAATCTACAGAATACGCTCATCGTCTTTGCCGGCATATGAAAACAAAACCGCCGCTGCCCTAGGAAAGACAACGGCGATTCTGCATTCTCCTTGAAAGGTTATTTCAACACGACCATGCGCCGAAACGCCGTGAACGATCCCGCCTCAATGCGGACATAATACACGCCGCTGGCGACAGGTTCGCCCAAAGCGTTCCGCCCGTCCCAATGCGGGGCTTTTGACCGGCTGCGGTAGGAACCCGCGGGCAACTGCCCAAGCTCCAAAACGCGAACCGTCTGACCCGACGAATTGTAGATCGTTATCTTCACGCGGCTTGAATCTGCCAGATCGAAGGGGATCCATGTCTCAGGGTTGAACGGGTTCGGATAGTTCGGCAGAAGCGCCGTTTTGGAGGGAACCGCGCTCAACAGCTGCCTGCCAATGTCGATACGGCCGGCGGCGATCTCGTCCTTCCCGACAACCGCTCGAACAGGCGCCAACCCGCCGAATGTTCCGCTCAAATCAACCACAGACACCTCAAGCGTGTCGCCTTCTTCGTAACGGCCGCCGCGCAGAGCGATCATCGGCTTCACAAACCGGCCGCTGCCTGCCGCGTCGACGACCGATTCGCCCGTCCGAAGATTGCGGATCGTCACCTGAAGCCCGCTCACAGGCTCCAGAGTGTCCTCGCGGGCAAACAAGCCCTCAATCAGAAGAACAGGCGCGCTTGTCGGATCAAACTTGACCGCGTCGGTCGAAGCTGCTGTCGCCGGCGCGGGAACCTCAGGGTCTTTCCATGCCTCGCCGGCGTAAGGGATCGAATCGTCCGCGTTCGCAACGACAATATAGCCTTGACCGCCGACCGCCGCGACATCCGTCGGCGTGTTCGGAACGACGCGAGAGAACTGGGCGTTCCCAAACGAATCGGTTGTTAAAACAATGACAGCTGCCGCATTCGGAGCGACGCCGCTCGCCTTCTCCACGGCTTCGGCGCGCGGAACTCCGATCAGGTTGATGCCCTCCGTCAATGTAACCGTGTCGTTCAACAAGCCGCCCGTGAACGAAACATCCTTCGCGTTCCGCATATTCACCATCACCGCTGTCTGATCCGACAACGCCGCGTCGCCCACAGAACCTGGGACGCCGACGTAGGCGGCAAATCTGCCGGCGCCTGTCGCAGACGGAACATAAGAGATGATATGCCGCACATCGGACGAACCGCCGAGAGCGTTGTAGAGATCGCTCACCTTCGACAGAGTTTCGTCCTTCACAGGAACGTGGATCAGATTCAAACCGCGTTTCAGCGAGATCGTGAACGTCGTGTCCTGCGCCGCAATAGGGGCATCCTCCAATCTCCAGATTCGAATCGTCCCGTCCCTGCCTGCGCTGGCAAGCCATGCGCCGTCCGGAGAATACGCCACGGACCTGACCTCATATGTATGCCCCTCAAATGTTCGTATTGGGTCGCCTGTATCGGCATTCCAGATCCGCACTGTGCCGTCGTGGTCGCCGGTGGCAATCTGGGCGCCGTCCGGAGAATACGCCACAGACAAGACCCAATACGCATATCTCTTAAGCGTTCGTATTGGATCGCCTGTGTCGGCATTCCAGATCCGCACTGTGCTGTCGCCGCTGGCAATCCGCGTACCGTCCGGAGAATACGCCACCGAAGAGACCCAATTCGTACGCCCCTTAAGCGTTCGTATTGGGTCGCCTGTATCGGCGTTCCAGATCCGCATTGCGCCGTCGTAGTCGCCGGTGGCAAGTCGTGTACCGTCCGGAGAATACG